>CAVTQD010000001.1:0-26170 GCA_963736745.1 uncultured Verrucomicrobiae bacterium
AAGATTTGCCGTTATTCCAAGCGGCTACCGCATCTTCGCCAAAGACGTCAGTCGAAGCCAATGCTTTTGGCTTTCCGCTCGGGCGATGCGGAAGGCCGTGTTACAATGCGCTACTATTACGACCTACTCGGCAACCGCATTGGTCAGCAATCACTGCACAGTTTGTTCGATGCAGCGCGCAGAGGGCGCGACGGTCCATCGGGCCAAAGGGTTGGAATGGGATTGCGTCCAGGTGGCGGAGGATTTCTTAAGTCTTTGCGACGCAGATCTGGAGGCCGAGAATATGACGGAGCCCGAGTTCGACGAGGAAGTTAATTTGAGGAAGTTAATTTGATCTACTTGGCCTTCCACGAAACGCTGTAGTGCACGCGGAAACTTCCGGCGAATGCGCTTCCCTCATCATAAACGCGGTTTACGTTCCTTCATTTTTTTGTGACAATGCTTGCCTCAATATTTCCTCAAGTCACGCACACAGGAGGCGACAAAAAAGCAAAAATAGATTTGTGAAAGCTACATTTTACCGAGAATTGGGGAGATCGGGTATCCAGGTCAGCGCGCTTGGGCTTGGCTGTTGGGCCATTGGTGGACCGTTTTGGGCGGGCGAAACCCCTGTGGGCTGGGGCAAAGTCGATGATGAAGAGTCGATCGGCGCTGTCCACCGGGCGCTAGAATTGGGCGTGAATTTTTTTGATACCGCTGATGTGTATGGGGCGGGGCACAGTGAGCGCGTCTTAGCCCGTGCGTTGGCAGGTCGCCGTCAGCAAGTTGTCATCGCAACCAAGTTTGGCAACCAGTTCGACGAAAATAGTAAACAAGTCACGGGCATCAGTGCCGACCCGGACTATATCCGCCAAGCGTGCGAAGCGTCACTGCGGCGTTTGGGCACGGAGTATATTGACCTCTACCAATTTCACTGGGGTGATCGTCCGGCGGAGCAGGCTAGAGAAGTGCGCGATACGTTGGAAACTTTGGTGCAAGCCGGAAAAATTCGCGCCTATGGGTGGAGTACGGATTCTCCCGAACGCGCCGCCGTTTTTGCCGAAGGGCAAAACTGCGTGGCGATCCAGCACCAGATGAATGTGCTGGACGATAATCCAGCGCTCATTGCCCTCTGTGAGGAGTTTAACCTGGCCAGCATCAACCGGGGGCCGCTGGCAATGGGGCTGCTAACGGGCAAATTCAGCGCCGGGGCAACCTTGCCGATAGATGATGTGCGCGGTAGACACAGTCCTGAATGGATGCGCTATTTCACCAATGGCCAACCGAACCCCGTCTGGTTGAAAAAGCTCGAAGCCGTGCGTGATATCCTCTCGAGCGAAGGTCGTACGCTAGCCCAGGGAGCGTTGGCCTGGCTCTGGGGACGAAGCAAGCGGACGCTACCGATTCCAGGTTTCAGAACCATCGCGCAGGTCGAAGAAAACTGTGCTGCCTTGGGCCATGGGCCTCTGACCGGCGAACAGATGCGTGAGATCAATGGCTTGTTGGAGCGTTAACACTAAAGCGGTGCCTGTCAACATAACGCCTTAAACGTCCACTGGCGGTCTGCGGAGGCGCGGCTGGAAGACGCCGTCTATCTTTTGCTGCAGGCGGTTTCGCCTTCCGCGCGAACGACGGCAGCTTCGTTACTGAAACAAAGGACAAGAGCAACGCGAACATATTCGTTGAGATCGGCCCCGCCGATCGCCCATGGGTTCACTGCCTCCGCACGGAAGAACCAAGTCAGCCTCAACAACGTGGCGCTGCTGTACGTCCGCCAAGGGCAATACGCGAAGGCCGAACCCTTTTGCCAACGGGCGCTAATGACCCAGGAAAAGACGCCGGGCGCGGAGCACCCCAACATTGTGATGTTTTTGAGAAACTACGCGCTCTGTTTGCCGGCTATGGACCGTTCTCAGGAAGCCGAACACACAAGGCAGGACTGTCCTTCTAACGGGCAACACTCAGGCCTATACGGTCACGGCCTCAAGATTGATTTTGAGTTTACTCAACGCGCCCTTGCGGGCTCGATCGCGCAACAAAGCCAGCTTTTATCAACAAAAAGCACTAGACCGCTTGCGGCGTTACTTAGGGTGGCGACATCAGAGACTGCCGACGCTAGCTTCGTGAAAGCTTCCGCAGGGGTATTGCTCCCTTGAAGGAAGTATTTAGCAAGTCCTTTGCACGCTGTCACACAAGTCAAACGCTCGCCTGGATGCCGCACTCGCCAGAGAGCGAAATAAGAGATAATCAAAGAGAGGTGTTTCAATGCCGCGCCCACCTAATGTGGTTACTCAATGCGACGGCAGTCTGCGCGATCGAGGGATTCAGGCCTCCTCTGACGGTGGAGATCGCCGGTCTAACGGAAGCGCAAGGACGTGATGCCCGCAACAGACTTGTGAGTGCGTCGCTGTTGCGTTCGTTGATTGACTCCTAGAATATAAAGGTAATATGTCTCTTTAAGCGTTTAAACCCCCAGCAGTGTACGCAAATTTCCGGTTCAATTATGCGGAACCATTTGCGGTAGATCGTTTGCGGAAGTGTATCAAAAATGTGGATGCTTTCAGTGAATAGCGAACAGATGAAAACTATGAAACGACAGTTGATATTCGGCGTCGCAGTTCTGCTCGGCGCGACATTTACGCACGCGGAAACCATCGCGTGGTGGTTGCCGAACTGGGACGAAAAACCAGCTCGCGCCATCGTGGCCGATTATGAAACTGCCAATCCCGGCGAAAAGGTTGAAATCGTTATCACCACATGGGATACGATGGCGCAGAAGATCCTGGTCGGTCTGCAGCAGTCGCGCAACGCGCCCGATGTGATCACCGAACTTGAGTCGCGTACGTTGAGGTACGCCCGTAAGAACTTGCTGACGGATCTCACGGACGTTGTGACCAAACTCGGAAAGGATGACTTCGTTCCCTCGGCGCTAGCGACCGGCGAATATGAGGGCCGTTATTACAGCGTTCCCTTCCGCCACGACGGTGCGGGACTGTATTACAATAAGGATCTATTCGTTGCCGCCGGCCTGGATCCTGAACATCCGCCACAAACGTGGGCGCAGCTGGTGGAATACTGCAAGAAGCTGACCGTCACCAAGGACGGCAAGACCATGCAGTACGGCATCGCCTGGCCGCTCGGCAATGTTAACAACGGGGTCGAGCGCTATTTGCCGCTGTTGTTTGACCACGGCGGGAAGCTGTTCAACCAGGATCAGACCCGCTTTACTCTAGACACGCCGGAGGCAATCGGCGCGCTGGACGCCATGGCTGACCTGTTCAAGACCGGCGCCGCGCCAACATCCTCGCTTGAGGTGGACAATACCGGGCTGCGCGAGTTGTTCCTGAACCGGCGAATCGCCATGTATTATTCCGGCCCTTTTGACGTGCAGCCAATCCTGGAAGCCGGCATTAAGCTCGGCACCGGATTTCTGCCAGGCTTGAACGGGATGGGCGTTACGACCGTTGACGGCTTCTCATTGATCGTCCCCGCGCATTCGTCCAAGCAGAAGGCGGCTGAGCAGTTCGTTGGTTTCGTCGGGCAGCCCAAAAACCAGGCACGCCTTACAGCCACCTTTCCTGCCAGCTATACCGCCTTGAAGTACGAGCAGTATAACAGCCCCTATTTGCAGCCTTTCGTCGTCCAGATCGGGCGCGCCGAGAACATGCCAAATCACCCGAGATGGAACGAGCTCGAACGGATTTTGTTCGAGAACATCCAAGCAGCGGTTATCGGGAAAAAGACCTCCGCCCAAGCCATGCGGGATGCCAACGCGCAGATGAACGGCAGCCTCTGATTTCCCCGAAGACCAGTTAATCGGGCGATGGAGCAGGCAAGACCCAGGGCAGCGTTCCGGCGCATGCGGCTGCCAGAGCAGTTCGCGTGGATGCCCTTCGTTTTACCCGGCGTGACCGTCGCAGTGCTCCTCACGGTGTACCCGACCTACTCGGTGGTCAGTGCAAGTTTGTTTGGCGATACCTCCAAGGGCAAGGCTTTCGTTGGGCTGGATAATTTCGCCGCACTCTTTCGCTTGCCGCGGATGGAGGCCTACTTGTGGAACACTTTTCTTTGGGTCGTCATAACCAGCACTGGGGCGCTTGTCTTGGGAGTCGCCGGAGCTTTCGCATTGCAGGTGCGCGGTATCGGCTTGCGCGGGCTTTTGCGATCTTTGCTCGTCCTGCCGTGGATCGTGCCCCATGTCGCGGCGGCAATCGTCTGGAAATGGTTCTACAGCAGCGAATTCGGGATGCTGAATCACGTGCTGCAAAGCATCGGGGTGATCAAAGAGCCGCTCAATTGGTTGTCCGACCCGGGGCTGGCCCTGGGCGCAACCGCCGCGCTGCAGATCTGGGGGACTTTTCCTTTCGTCATGCTGATGGTTTCGGCGGGGCTCCAATCGATCGACGGCAGTGTGCTGGATGCGGCGCGCGTGGACGGGGCGGGCTGGTTTAGCGAGGCGGTTTACATCATCCTGCCGGCTCTGCGAAATGTGATGTTCATCGTGACATTGATCTTGGTCGTCTGGGCGCTCAATTCGCTCATTGCGATCTGGATTCTAACCCAAGGCGGCCCTGCTGGCGCAACCTCAACGATGCCGATCTATATTTATTCGGCTTTCCGTGACTTTAATCTGTCGGCAGCCTCGGCGGCGTCCTGTCTGCTGCTCGCAGTCAGTCTGTTCTTCGCGCTGATCTACGTGCTGCGCGTCACCAAGGAGGCATGAGTTTTGGTACAAAAAAGCAACGCTCGCACCCTGGGTACAGTTATCGCTTATGTGATTCTGATCGCACTGCTATTTTTTGCGCTCGCTCCGGTCGCACTCATGATTGGCACAGCCTTCAAACCGAACGTCGAGATATTTCAAGTGCCGCCGCGCTGGCTGCCGCGAGCGCCCACGTTGTCAAATTTCCACAAAGTGATGTTCAATAGCGGGATTCCGCGTTATGCGCTTAACAGCATCATCATCGCGGCCCTCATGACCTTCACCGCCTTGGTGCTCGGCACGTTGGCCGGATACGGTTTCTCTCGGTTCAATTTTCGCGGCAATCGGGCGATGTCGCTGTTTATGTTGTTAGGCCAGCTTATCCCTCTGATCGCGCTGATCGTCCCATTTTTCCAGATCTTCGACGCTGTCGGCTTGCTCGACACCAAGATAGGGATCGCTCTGGCCCATTTGACGACCGCGCTGCCGCTGGTCACCTGGATGTCGGCGAGCTATTTCTCTACCATACCTGTTGAACTGGACGAAGCCGCTATCATTGACGGCTGCACCCGCATGCAGGCGCTAAGGAAGGTCGTTCTGCCGGTGGCCCTGCCAGGCATCATATCGATCGCGTTGTTCGCGTTCCTGATGTCCTGGAACGAGTTCGTTCTCGCTTCCGTGTTGACGAACACCGATAACTCCAAAACCTTGCCGATCGGGCTGTCCGAATTTGCCACCATGTTCACCGTGGACTGGGGAAGCACTATGGCCGCTGCCTTCCTGATGACCGTGCCCGTGGTGGCGGTTTTTTTCCTGTTCCAAAAACAATTCGTCAGCGGCCTCAGCGCGGGAGCCGTTAAGGGATGAGCCGATGTCCGTTCCAGGAAGGACTTTGATTGTACCGTTCACGGTGACACCCGAGCGATTTTCTTTAAAATAACGAATCCTGCTGCCTTGAAAGTTCCTCTGCCCAAACCCATGCCTCGCCAATTTCAACCGCTCGTTGGTCCTTGGAAGTTGCTCCATGACGGCTTTTGGTATCCCGCCCAAGTGCCCGGCTGCGTTCACATGGACCTGTTTCGGAATGGTCTGATACCGGATCCATTTTGGGGTGCCAACGAGGCGTGTCTTCAGTGGATCGAAGAAAAAGATTGGATCTATCAGACCGAATTCGATCTCCAAATTCCCGACCACGAACACCTCGAGCTTGTTGCCGAGGGTCTGGACACGGTGACTGAAATTCGGCTCAACAATGGTCTCGTCGCTCGAACCGACAACATGTTTAAGGGGTACCGTTATGATATTCATGCCGGGCTGAAGCAATTTGGGAACATTCTCGAGCTAGAGTTCGCGAGTCCGCTAAGAATCATTCGCCAGCGCCAAAAGCCTGGTGACGCCGAGGAATGGAACGACCCCGTGGGCGGTTCGTCCCACCTCCGCAAGGAGCCTTGCTCATTCGGATGGGATTGGGGGCCGCGATTTGCTACCTCCGGAATTTATTTGCCGATTGGACTCGAAGGCTGGAATCACAACAGGATCGAAACTGTCAGGATAAGGCAGGTCCATGCGCATGGAGACGCCGAGCTTCAACTAAGACCTGAGTTCGCGACGGACCGTCCGATTGAATATCGGGGATCGCTTTATTTCAACGGCACCCTCCTGGAAAGATTCTCGGGCCCGTCCGTTCGAATTCGATCCCCCCGGCTGTGGTGGCCGAACGGGCACGGCGACCAACCCCTTTACAACCTGCGCCTCGAAATCCTTGCGGAGAACGGCCTGACCGTTGATCGATGGGAAAAGAGCATTGGCTTGCGGACAATCGAGCTCGATCGGCATCAAGATGCTTTTGGCGAATGTTTCCAGTTCAAGGTCAACAACAGACCCATCTTTGCCAAAGGAGCCAATTGGATTCCTGCGCATAGCTTTGTCACCGAGGCGGGTCCTGAGACGTACAAGGATCTGATCAATTCCAGCGCGGCTGTTGGAATGAACATGCTCCGCGTCTGGGGGAGGGATCTATGAGAAGGATCTGTTCTACGATCTTTGCGACGAAAAGGGACTGTTAGTTTGGCAGGATTTTATGTTCGCCTGCGCACTTTACCCTGGAGACGAAACATTTCTACAGTCGGTACATCGGGAAGCAGCATTCCAAATCAAACGCCTCGCGCATCACGCATCGCTCGCACTCTGGTGCGGCAATAACGAACTTGAACTAAAGCCAGACGAAATCCGAAAAACGGAGGAACGGAAGCGAGCGTATGAAGTTCTCTTCTACGATTTGCTCCCTGAGATCGTTGCCGCATGTGATGGAACGACCGCGTACTGGCCTTCGTCACCTCATAATCCCGTTGGATATGCGCAAGGCCCAAACAGCGAACACGGCGGCGACTCCCATCTCTGGGACGTTTGGCATCTCCGGAAACCAGCCAAGTATTATGAGAAGCAGTCCACTCGCTTTTGCTCCGAATTTGGGATGCAGTCCTACAGCTCGCCTCAGGTAGCAGCGACATATTGTTCTCCGGATCGGTTCAATATCCAGGGACCGGAAATGGAGAACCACCAGAAGAATGCAGCGGGGAATGAAATCATTTTCGACTACGTTTCAAAGCGATATCGGTTCCCGAAGGATTACGCGGCCCTCGCTTATCTTTCTCAACTGAACCAGGCTTATTGTGTCAAGGTAGCGGTCGAACATCTTCGCCGGTCGATGCCGCAGACGATGGGTGCGCTTTACTGGCAACTCAACGACTGTTGGCCAGGCGCGTCCTGGAGCAGTATCGAATTCGGCGGACGGTGGAAAGCACTCCATTACGAGATACAGCGAGCCTTCGCACCGGCACTAGTCTCGGTGCACGTGCCCGGTGACGAAATTGCCGGCAAAGGGAATCAGATTCTGAGCACCATCAACGACCTGCATATCTACACGATCTTCGACGGTTTGATAGATCGAGCGGCGACCCTGCGGTGGCACCTATTACGCATTGACGGAGAGCCGCTGCAAAAGAATCAGAAGAATGTGGCACTCCGTTACGGACAATCGATTCGCCAGTTTTCTATCGATTTCCAAGCGCAAATAGTTAGACATGGAGCGCCGGATCTTCTGCTTCGTGTCGAGCTCATTGACGACACGGAAGTCCTCTCCGAACAAACGGTGCTTTTCACCGCGCCCAAACGTCTTAATCTTCGACAGGGCCCAATTAGTGTCTCCTTTGCACCGAACGGTGACTTGGTTGACATGACTTTGCGCTCGGGCGTCTTCCACCACGGCGTGATGATCGATTTTGAGGGTATCGACTGCATGCCAGCCGACAATTTTATTGATCTCTTTCCGGACGAAGAGCGCAGAATTCCATTGCGAACAAAAGCCAGCGGCAATGCTTTGCAGGCAGCCTTACGTTCTAGATCACTAATCGACTCATTCTAATATCCCAAACAGTGCGGTTCCAGGACTCTAAAGCTCTCGAATGTCTTTCACACGCGGTCGCCGAAACAGGTCAACGATGGGAACCGCTAGAAACGCCAGAACCGGCTATGCTGTCAGTTCCTCCACCTAAGTACAAAGGGCTGAGCCGAATCAAACGGCTGACTGGAAACCGGTCCCGGTGAGCCCGAATCGCCGCAGATATCCCACGAGGAACGCGCCGGTGGCGAGTGTAAGTTCCGGTCCTGCGTGGCCGAGATGCAGAAGCAACGGAGCCAAGAGTGCGACCCGGTCGCCTATGGAATCGCTTTCAATACCTTCTTCCCCAAGTCGCCCAGACTCAGAGCGATACCGCCAATTTGGTAGATCATGGTAATTTGTTGCACCAATTCAGTGAATTTCGTGCTTTCGCTCGTACCCTCGCCTCTTTCAACCTCGATGGTGCGCTGGCCGTATTTCTTGTAGCGCCGACCAACGGCCGTAACGACACTTCTATAGGCCGTCTGCCAGTCATTGCTGCTGTCGATAGCGGTCTTGTCGATCACCATTTGCGCCGCCGCGAGAGCTTTCTTTTCCACATCGCCATCGTCGGGGTCGCGCGAGTCCGGATATAAGACAAGCTCGGCCACGGACTCAGCGATGAAAGCGTCGGCCTCACTGTGGTGAGTTAAGCTCGCAACGTCCTCCCAGTCCTGAATGACATGGGTTGCCTCATGCACGATGGCGACGCGCCTCTTCCGGGGATCCATACCGTAAATCATGAGGTAATTCAGGTTGGAGATGTAGGTTGCCGTGTCATCCGCCAAGGCCGAAAGCCCACCGGTGTGGCTCATGAAGACTTTGACGTCGCGATTGACAATAAGCTGGCCGACCGCGAGGTAATCGAACGGCGCATAGGAAATATTCGTGCCCGGACTTTTGAAAGTGATCATACTGACGACGCCATTGCCGAGTAAATCGGCGAGCTGCTGCAGTTGTCCCTCGTCGAGGACCGGCTGCAGGTTGAGGCGGAAGGCCTTTTCCCAGATATTGACATAATGGACGATACGATCGAAGGCCGCGCCACTTTTCTGGGAATTCGCCGCCACGCTCGCATTGAAACATCATGATGATCGCCTCGCCCTGATCGGCGGTAATGTCGGTGGTGCGGGCGGATCTGATGAGGTCGCGGAGGATGAAGTCGATATCCGCCGGGGTCAGAATATGCCTGACATTGTCGCGCGTCCGGATATTCCAACGATCCGCGAGCTTTCTGTCGAGGAGTTTGAGGTTGTTAAAAAGGTCACTCATGTGGGTATCGAATTAATTGTTGCTGTTGCATTCCTTCGTTATTTTTTTGCGATTCAGGTCTAAGGAAATTTAAGACGCGGTATTGGTAGGCAATTATGGGCATCTCGTAAATGGTACGAAAGACCCTCTAAAGCTGTGCGATTCGATTGCCGCCTTGAATATCGAGACCAACAATATGGCGTAGGTTAGGACGAGTTCATCGAACCTTAACTCTGTGGGAAGCACCCACCAGGCCGGCGCCCTTAGACCGTTATTTTCGCCTGCTGGAATGCTAACAGGCCTTACGGCGAATCCTTTTATGCTAACGCCGTTACAAAAAGGAATCCTCCCACCTCTTCCACTTGACGGACGACCTCAGAGGTTGGGGGGAGCCATCCCGCTTGGTGTTTTTATGCCCCGCAGGGGCTACAGCGGCTCAGCCGCGTAGCCCCTGCGGGGCATAATACCATCCCCAACCCCTGCTTATCTTCGCGCCATTCACGGCTGACCCTTGACCCCCTGTTTTGTTCTCTTTGTCCCTAAAGACTCCCCTCAATCCTCGTACCGGCGTGTCGGCGTAGTGGCGTGTCGTAAGAAAGGCGACGTTACCTTGGATTTAGATCTCGGCTCGATCGGAATTCACCAGTCGCGTTCGTCCATTCGCAGGCTCTTCTCTTACGCCGACACGCGGACACGTCGACGACGAAGACGGTTGGGGGAAGACGCTAAACAGATACAAATACGAGGTATTTCAGGGACAAGACACTAGGACCGATTTGCAAAAAAATTACCGTGCGGACACCTGTTTTCGCCTTGATGCCGCAAAGTTCCACCGCGGAATTTTAAATTCCCACGGGACCATTTCAATCGCGCCGCAGGCATCTGCTGGCGGCCAGCAAACGGGCGAGAGCGGCTCTCAGAGCCGATCTTCGAGCCGAAAGCCTTGCCCTGAACGGTTTCCCAGACGAGATATTTAATCAGAAAGACAACCGAACGCATGGAACCGTATAGGACAGACTGGATTAGCCGCCCCAGCCGATCGAAAGCCAGGCGTCTCAGTTCAGCCATCTCCAAGTTGCAACAAGAGCAAGGTGGGAGCATCAGCCGGGACTCTCTCTGCGCCGAAATGCAAATGACTGAAGACGAATTAACCGATCTCATGGAAGAAGTCCGCCCGGTGAGGCTCATCTCGATGGACGACACTCCTGAACAGTCTGAACTCAAGGACCAATCGATGCACGAAACCATACCGAATGATTCCTGTACCCTGGCTCCGGATGTTTTGGATCGCAAAGAAGTTCTCTCGCTGCTGACCCAACGCATGGCAGAACTTCCGGATACGCCAAAGAGGGTGTTGGCCATGTACTATCACGAGAACATGCGGCTCTCCGAAATTGCGTCCTGCTTCAGCTTAAGCGAGTCTCGGATCTGCCAAATCCACACGCAAACGATTGGCTTGCTCCGAAACTACCTCGACAGGCACTTGGCCTGAACCACTGCTTATGCAGACATTTTTGAGGGGTGTTAGTTTGACTTTGAAAGTAGGTGTTTAGCGTGGTTTCCTACGGCGGCGACGATCACGGTTAAGCTGAATATCCCACGCTGAATCAGCTGCGTTGACTATCGTGATAGCATGCGGATCGAGCACCTCGGTCATATCTACAACTAAGCAAAACAACTTTCTTCCTCATGCTAGGAAACCGAGTCGGTATCAAGATCCATGATCTGTCTGAAAGATTTCCACGACTCCAAAGAGAGGCGGTGGAATCAGACCCGGAAGTGCAGACGGATGGCGACGCGCCAGAAGCCTTCGCTCATTTTCGCGTTCTCCGGCGCCCGGATGGTTCGCTATTCCGGCTTGGTAAAGGAGGGATGGGGGTTACTTACAAAGCAATCGACACGGTGCTGAACCGCCCGGTCGCCCTGAAAGTAATCGCTGCCGAACCGTTGAGTAGTCCCGCTTCCAGACAGCGTTTCCTGCGTGAGGCCCAAGCTGCCGCCCTGATCCATCATCCGCACGTGGCCACCATTTTTCATTTCGGCGAGGAAGGCGATGCCTACTTCTATGCGATGGAATTTGTCGACGGCGAGGACCTGGAGCGCTACGTCGCGCAGCGTGGTCCACTGCCAGCCGCAACCGCGCTGCGAGTGGTCTTGCAAGTGGCGCAAGCCTTGGAAGCGGCGCAGGCCCACCGGTTGATCCATCGTGATATTAAGCCTGGTAATGTGATGGCAGTGACCAACCGGGCCGCCAGACTCGATGTGAAGCTGATCGATTTCGGACTGGCTACGGGGACAGGCACGGAGGCGCTAGATGCAACCCGGATCACGCGGACCCGGGATTTTCTCGGCAGCCCCGCCTTTGCGAGTCCGGAACAATGCGAGATGGAAACGCTCGATACCCGGTCCGACATCTATTCTCTGGGCGTGACCCTCTGGTACCTGCTTTCGGGCAAGCGACCCTTCTCCGGAACAGTCGGACAGGTCCTAATCGCGCAGGTCGTGAAACCACCTCCGTTCGAGCAGTTGGCCCAAGTGCCCCAACCAGTGATCGCGATACTGGAGCGAATGCTGAGAAAAGACCGTAACGAGCGGTTTCAAACGCCGGACGAATTGCAAGAGGCAGTTGAAGCGGCGGCTGCCAAGCTGGCTTCCGAATTCGGTGCGGTGCCCGAACGGCTTGCGGCAGAAGTAGGAAAGGCTCAATTGGACGACCAAGCTGAGCCGGCGGTGGAGCGCCAAGCTGAACCGGTTTTGCTGACAGCGCCGGCTTCACCATTGTTTGACATGTATCTAGCGGTTGATGTTGGCGCGCTGGCCGCCAACCGTTACCGACTGGTCTCTGAAGAACGGGAAGGCAATGGTGGGCGTCTCTTTCATGCCAAAGACGAGAGAGCGGCGGCCGGACAGCCCAGCGAGGTCGTACTCAAGTTGGTTCATCCGGGCATCGCTGCCGACCCGGCGCTGCTCGATCTCCTGGAAAACGAGATTGGAGTGATTCGCCAGGCGACTCACCCGCATCTGGTTCGGTATTGGCGAGTGGAGCGCGGTAGTCCCGGACCATGGCTAGTGCGGGACTGGGTGCATGGGTTTCTGCTGTTTGACTTGCTGCGCTGGCGGCATTCCTTGCGTTCGGACGAGCTGCTGGCGCTGCTCGGACCGTTGGCATCCACGGTCGATTTCCTTTCGAGCCAAGGGCTAAGACTTGTCGATCTAAGCGTCCGAAAGATCCTTGTGGCATGCCCATCGGAGATCACTCCAGAGGAGTTTCCCAAGTTCGCTCGTGGCGATCCCCGGGAATGGAGCCGTTGCCGCCTCCTCCTAAATCCTTTAAGCTTGGCGCCCCTGCTGTTCCGGAGCCGGAATGGTTGGGATCGACAGACAATTGTTCCGGCAAGCCGGCTGCTGTCAATGACCCGGGCCCAAGCGGGAATCAGGGGAAGCAAAGCGGTGCGACTTTACGGGCGGCTGGTGTACGAGCTTTTGAGCGGTCATGCTTCGATTCGGGATGCCAATTCTCAGAAGTACACGCCGTTGCCGGAGCTGGACCAAGCAGGAAACGAGACCTTGCGCCGGGCATGTCTCGCTACCGATCCGGCGCATCCCAATTGCGAAGCATTTTGGAAAGCGCTCAAAGAGAACTTGGCAGACAAGGAACGTTCGTTCACGCCTGCGGCGCAGTCACTGGCGAGCATATCCGCTGTAGCTTCCTCTCCACCACCCGCTCGGTCCCCGAAACGAAATCTGGTCGTCGGTGCAGTCGTGGGTGGCGCGCTGATTACCGCTCTGGCGCTGGTTAGTGTGACGCGCTTCGGCGGCCCCGGACCGGAGCCACTGGTAACTCCTACACCCTCCGCCGAGGCCGTAACGCCGGTCTCGACTCCGGCAATCACGCTGAATCCGACCGCGTCCATTGCCGTCGCAAGACCAAGTGCTGCGCCGGTCGCGGCCTCTACCCTTACGCCGATTCCGGTCGCAGCGGCGATCCCCAGTCCGTCGATCAGCGCAACGCCTCTCCAGGAGAAAGTGACCATCAAGACTAGGTACAATGCCACCCTCGATGCATCACTGCCACTTGTTCAAAAAGCCGCCACCGCAGGCGACATAGATGCCATCAACAACTTGGGCGTGCGCTATCAGAACGGACAGGGCGTCGCTCAAAATTACGACAAAGCCCGCGAATGGTTCCAGAAAGCCGCAGACGCTGGCCACGCGGATGCCATGAACAACTTGGGCGAACTCTATTACTATGGCCGGGGCGTGGCCCGGGACTACACCCGAGCGCGCGACTGGTACGAAAAGGCCGCAGCAGCAGACAATGCCAACGCCATGTACAGCTTGGGCTGGATGTACGAGAAGGGCAGCGGACTGATCGCCCGGGACTACACCCAAGCGGGCAATTGGTATCAAAGGGCAGCCGACGCCGGCAACACGGAGGCCATGTACAATTTGGGCGTGCTCTATCAGAACGGACAGGGCGTCGCTCAAAATTACGACAAAGCCCGCGAATGGTTCCAGAAAGCCGCAGACGCTGGCAACGCGGATGCCATGAACAACTTGGGCGAACTCTACTCCTATGCCCAAGGCGTAGCCCGGGACTATGCCCCAGCGCGCAATTGGTACCAAAGGGCCGTCGCAGGCAGCACGGAGGCCATGTGCAATTTGGGCGTGCTTTATCAGAACGGACAGGGAGTCCCTCAAAATTACGACAAAGCCCGCGAATGGTTCCAGAAGGCAGCAGACGCTGGCAATGCGGACGCCATTAACAAGTTGGGTGAACTCTACTACTATGCCCAAGGCGTGGCCAGGGACTATACCCCAGCGCGCAATTGGTACCAAAGGGCGGCCGCCGCAGGCAATGCGAAAGCCATGTACAATCTGGGCGTGCTCTACGAGAACGGACAGGGCGTCGCCCAGGATTACGTCAAAGCCCGCGAGTGGTACCAGATGGCCGCCGACCTCGGTGACACGGATGCCAAGCAAGCGCTTTCGCGCTTAGGGCAGATCGCTATCTCACCACCGGAAAGCTCGACTCCACGGCCTACCCAGAAGATACTCTATGAAGACGAGACGTTGGCTCAAGTTCCTTAGCCCGCTTGTGAGGGAGACTAATGTCCGATGAAAGGACCAGTACAATCGGCGACTTATTCCGCGACGCCGTGCGCGCGCTTTGCCAAGACGAGTCGCCCTGCATGGGCGTGAGCTCACGCGGGCCAAACTAACGCATATTGCTCCCTGATGAAGGAATGAGTTGTCCGTACGGCAGAGCTCCAAACTCTTGTTCGAGAGGATATCATTAGATCAAGCAATGGGGAGCGAAGTGATTGCTACACTGAATATTTGTGTTATTGCAAACGACAGAAAGAATTTCTGTGCGAGAGCTCAAGATTGGCTTTCCCAGGCTTACGCTTATGGGTTGAAACCCCGGGCTGAGCCGCGTGGCCCCTGCGGGGCATTATACCATCCCAAACTCTGCTTATCTTCGCGCTATTCACGGCTGACCCCCTTCGGCGAGCTCAGGCTTCTAGAACTTCATGGGCTTGGGTAAAGATATTCCGCGATCGGATTAAAATCGCTTGGCACGCCAGCAAGTTGTGCACTAACAGCTTTATGATCGGAGCAGAACTGCCCCACCAGTCGTGCGTAGGCTTCTACCGCGAGAAAACCCATATTACTAGCTAGATGAGACGGAAGGGCTTCATTATCGTCATGTCCGGCTCTCAACGGTCGACCTGTCTCCGATGAAAAGATGTTAGTAATGAGAACCGCAAAAAAATCCTCCTCAGTGTCGTACTCTGGATACTTTTTTAGCGATGTCGAAGGAATTGAGGGCCCTTTGCGCTTCGACCCTTTCTCACTTACAAAACGAAAGGCGTGGACCAATTCATGGAACAAGCCTTCCGCCGGTGAGCCTCCCGGCTTGAAGTCCTTGGTTTTGGCGTCCAGGAAGCAGGATTCATCAGGCGTGAATCCGATATGAACGTTCACATAACCCCGTTCCATGTGCTTCCTCGAAATTGTCGTAGCGTTGCAACTGTTCTGCCACCACGGCATCACTACTACGTCAAATCCGCTAGAAGAAATTCCTTCGACAATAATCCGGCCCGTCTTACGTCCTAAGACCTCCTCGAAAACTTTTCTCGCGTGAATATTGTAGTCGAGAATTTGCGCTTCATTCCGAGGGACTTGCCTTTTCTCGTTGTTGTACCCGGCGTCAATCAAGATTTTGTAACGAAGATAGAAATAAATAGGGGTCGGATAAACAGGCAGAGCTGTGTCATAAAGAGAGGCACCCATAAATCACATTCCTTTCTGGTCGTTAGGGTCGCCATCACTACAGCATCCAGAGAGAATGGTAAATAGAACGAAAGATCCATTAATTGCCGATGTCTGAGCAGCAATCATGTCTCGATGAGTTCTGGAATTATCGCGAGAGCGTCCATTCCCGCCTTTGCGGTGAAGTACGGGCCAAGAAATGGAGGTGTGCCTACGCCAGGGACCTGACGCGCTGGGGGATCGAGACAACGCATAACGGGCTAACCCCATCTGGCCACTCGTCCGCGTTTTTGGTCAACTGGGTTCGTGCCACGAGAAAACGAATCTTTTGGTAGTCGACGACGGCGCAGCTGAACACCCTGAGAGTCGACCGACTTCCAGCGCCTGAACCGTGTCCGGGGCAGCCGATGCGCGTCAACATCAGGAGGCCAGCTTTTCAAAGAAGGTGGCTCTGTCGGAGCGTTTGAGCGGAGCCCCGCTGCACAGCAGCGAGTCTCCACTCAATCACCGAAAATCGGAATGATTGGTAACGTCCCTATTTTTTCTCGCGGTCGTAGTCGAGATAAACAACATGGGTCTGAAGGTATTCTTCCAGGCCATGCGTCCCGTCAGCTCCACCGATGCCCGACTTGCGCCATCCAGCATGGAAACCTTGCATCGCTTCAAAGTTTTCCCGATTCACGTAAGTCTCGCCAAACTGCAGTTCGTTGCAGGCACGCATCACCGTGTCTAGATCCTTCGCATAAATGGACGAGGTCAGACCGTATTCACAATCATTCGCCTTTTCGAGTGCTTCATCAAGATCGTGATAGGTGTCGATTGGCAGCACTGGTCCGAAGATCTCCTTTTGCATGATAGCGCTTTTCTGCCTGCAGTTAGTCAACACGGTCGGTTGGAAATAGAACCCTTTTCTTCCGATCCGTTTGCCACCTGTTGCGACTTTGGCTCCTTCTGCTACCGCTTTTTCGACGGCCGCCGAAACGCTTTCGAGTTGATGCTTGCTAACCAACGGTCCCATCTCGACGTCGCCGTCGGTCAATACGTCGCCGACAGTCGTGGCAGCCATCTCCTGGGTTATCTTTTGGATAAACGAGTCCGCTATCGATTCGTGCACATAAACACGCTCGGCACAATTGCAAACCTGACCTGTGTTGATGATTCTCGACGCCCGGATACAAGTGGCAGCCTGATCGAGATCGGCGCTCGGAGTAACGATGGCCGGAGCCTTGCCTCCAAGCTCCAACGAGACCTTTGTGACATTTTCGGAAGCCGCGCGCATCACTTCCACGCCGCCTTCTACGCTCCCTGTCAAGCTAACCATGCCAACCTTCGGATTCGAAGCCAGCGCATGGCCAACTACGGTACCAGAACCGAAAACGAGGTTGAATACCCCCTTAGGTAGACCGGATTTGGCAACCAGCTCAGCAAACTTGAAGGCATTCACCGGAGTCTCGCAACTCGGTTTAATTACGATGGTATTTCCGGTCACTAGCGCCGGGGCCATTTTGCGGGCGATCAGGAAGAATGGAAAGTTCCAGGGAAGGATTCCTGCGATAACGCCAATCGGCATTTTAAAAAGCAGGATATTCTCGTTGGGACGATCGCTCTGGATCACTTCGCCCATGTATCGGCGGGCGAATTCAGCCATGTAATCAAAGTACGACGCAGTAAAATCCGCCTCGACTTTGGCAAGCGAAAGAATTTTGCCCTGCTCTTCGCTCAATGTGTGCGCGATGTCATCGGCGTTTGCTCGCACCAGATCCGCGATCTCGTGCAGATAAGCTGCACGCTCGACGGCTGGACGCCTTCCCCAGCTTTTTTGCGCTCTCTCCGCGGCTGACACCGCCGCGTCAGCGTCGGCGGAGGTACACGCTGGAATTTCCGCAATGTACTCTTCGTTGGAAGGATTGATAACAGGAATAGTCTTGCGGCCTGAGGTATCGGCGAATTGCCCATCGACAAACATCCGGCAGTGCGTTACAGCAGCTTGAGTCATAAAAACACCTTTCCAGTTTGGGGGAAGGCACGAAGATTTTCGTACCAGCCTGGATTCAGGCTACGGCCCGCTGCACTGTTTGTCTATGGCAGAGAGGGAGCCAAGGTGCGACAGGACAACCTAGGTTGTTAGATCGACAACGAGTGGCTAACTGCGGCGTCCGAAGCGACCGATACACCAAATGGTGATGTGGGCGCGAAAACGCGGACAGGGGATTTGTCTACTTTGAGGGCTTGTTCGTAGTGCCAGAATGCAGCACCCGCGCCCGCAACATAGAGCGAGAATTCGAAGACCGGTAAGTAGCCAGGAGAGTCCATATCATAAACCAGAAAAAGGGCTACAAAATGGATTTTTCTGACAGGTTGGCGCCAGTTTGAGCCAGCGCCAATGCCGCCGAACGGGCCTTTTCGATGGCCACTTCGACGCTGCCGAGTTGGGTATCCATCCACTTTTCGCCAGTCTTGTCTACCAAGAAGGAAGCATTTGACGGGATCTACGACCACCTCGCCCCGATTTGGGCGAGGCAAAGAAATTCAGCCGTTCATGAAGAACAACCCACAAGTCCTTTGGCGAAGCCGTAGTTGCCGAGAGTGTAAAATTCCGGGGCAATCCTCGGCCATTCGGCCTAGATGAGCCGCATTTCGCCAAGGCACACGGTCGCCGGAACTGGGTCACACGATGTCGCCCGGAGCTGGTAAGGGAAAATCGTGTCGGATCGTTCATGCGAACATTCGATCCCGGCTTGCCCCGGAATTTAACGCCTCCCATCGGGACGTAAGCGTCATTTCGCCTAATCCGTCGGCGAAGATGAAAACAATCGACAATCACCGGCGGATCACGCTGTCATGCAGTACGGGAAATATCTCCATGAGCCCAACACGACAGAAAGTCGAAGTCATTGTCATTGGGGCTGGAATCGCCGGGTTGGCTGCCGCGCGGGATCTCAGCATCGATGGATACGATGTCCTGGTGCTCGAAGCTCGCAGCCGGATCGGCGGCCGCATTTGGACCTCGCGCGATTTGGGCGTGCCGGCCGACTTGGGAGCCTCCTGGATTCACGGTTTCGAGGACAACCCCATCTCGCGGCTGGCGAAACGGCACGGGATTGAAATTCTACGCACGGATATCTCCAGCGTTACCCCCGCTCGCTACCGATCTGTCGCCCTCTATGACGAGGACGGCCGCCGCCTCAGCAGCCAGGAGACCGTCGAGATCTCCGAAATGATGGCCGACTATCTCGATTTCATTGCCCTCAAGCAGACGGAAGGCCGGGAGATGTCCCTCCTCGCCGTGGAGGAGGAATTTGCCGTCACCCAGAACTTCAATCCTGGGCAACGCCGATGCTTAAACTTCATCGCCCGCACCTATCTCGAGCACGAGTGGGCCGGTCCACGATCCGAAGTGTCCCTGCTCGAACACGACAAGGCTCTCAACTTTGCCGGACACGATCGGGTATTTCCGCAAGGCTACAGCCAGCTCACCGACAAGCTAGCCTCGGACTCCCGAATCCTCCTTGGGCACGAAGTGAAGCAAATCGATTACTCGGGCGCACTCGTTGACGTCCTGACCAACCATGGTAGCTACCATGCTCATCGCGTACTCGTCACCGTGCCCCTTGGCGTCCTGCAGGCCGGGAGAGTCGCCTTTAACCCGAGCCTGCCCGCTAGCAAACGCGAGGCCATCCGCGAAGCCCGAATGGGCGTTTTCAACAAAATCTTCCTCAAATTCGCTGGGGTTTTCTGGGACAAAGACTACGAGCTGATCGGCTATATGGGAAGCTCGGATTGTGACTGGCCCGAAATCGTCAATTTCCACAAAATCGCCGGTTGGCCCGTTTTGCTAGCCTTCAGCGCGGGCGCGGCCGGCCAGAAAAACGAACTCCGCGGCGACTCCGAACTCGTGGCCGCCCTGATGGTATCGCTGCGGAAAATGTATGGGAAGGAGATCCCCGAGCCGAGCGGATACCTGGTCACACGTTGGAACCAGGATCCCTACAGCCTCGGCTCCTACTCCTATGTCCCTGTCGGCTCCAAACAAAGCTTGCGCCGCCAGATCGGCATGCCCGTCGAAAACCGGATTTTCTTCGCCGGCGAAGCGACCTCCCAATACTTCCCGTCAACGGTCCACGGTGCCTTCCTCTCCGGAGTGCGAGCCGCCTACGAAATAATGCTCGCCGACACCAAGGAAGACCTCATGGAAAACAGCTCTGGACCGATTGATCTCTACGTGTGAGCCGTCCCGGCCAGCTTGAACAATTTAACATTAGTGGCCCGCGGGGCCGCTTCGCTCGGTCAGGAATAAATCCGAAACTGATATCAGCGTTGCAGCCGTAGCGATTTAATTTAGGTGCAATAGTTTACTGATTTAAATCGTGGGTGGCCTGGGATGGCGGGCTAATTCGAAACGCGGTCTTCGCCGGATGCTTACCCGGTTCATCACGTACCAGTCGACGACCCCAGGTTAAAATGCAAAACCGATGTCGCCGAGCACGTGATAGCACCCCCCTCATGTAGAAACGTATCTTTTTTGAGTTTCATAGTTATTCGTCTTCTGATTGCCGTTAGTTAAAGCCTCCGAGTTAGTAGGCGGCTTTTAACTAATTATCTCGGAGTCTTCGGGCGAAACTATTAGACGAACGTATCAGTCCGGCATTTTGATTGACTACATCCTACGCTAGAGAGCAAAGACGAAAGTGCGGCCAGATCGCTCCGCCCACAGCCGCCTCGCTGCTTACCGCGCCCAGTCGAGTCGCTTGGCGAAGGCGTAAGCGAGGTAGCGCTCCACGGGCAACTGCCGACCGCCAACCTGACTAACTAGATCAAATAGTAAATTGAAACGTTGCGCCGGGACCATCGTTCAACATGGCCCGAGCCGTCCGCCATGACTTTCAACGATAGAACGACTGATCGATAACCCCATGCCCATGCCGCTCGCTTTGGTAGTATGAAAGGCATTGAAGATTCGTTCAGCATTCTGCGGATCAAAGCCAATTCCTGAGTCTCGCACCGTAACCCGGACCTGACGCGCCTCATCCGGTTGCGTCCTAAGGAACAGAACCCGATCCTCCACCGAGGCCATAGCTTCGATCGCGTTAAGGATCAGGTTAACGAGCACCTGCTGTAGTTGTACTCTGTCTCCCAACACTGGCGGAAGGTCAGCGGCCAGTTCCTTCCGCAATACGACCTTGTTTCTGCGCGCTTCACTTTCGGTCAGGATGACAACTTCTTCGATGACCTCATTTAGATCCAGCCGGTCCTTTGCCGCGCCAGTCTTCTTAAAGAGGGACCGCAGCCGTGAAATAACATTTCCGGCCCGCTTTCCATCGCGAGCAATTCGACGAATCGCTTCCCGGGCTTCGTCCAGGTCAGGCGAAACCCCAGACAACCAGCGCAGAGTAGCGTCGGCATTCATTACGACTGCGGCCACCGGCTGGCTGATTTCATGAGCGATCGAGGCGGCCAGCTCTCCCAGCGCTGTGACTCGTGTGACGTGGGCTAACTCGGCCTGCGCTTCCGCCAAATTGGCCTGGCTCAGCCTAAGAGCATCCGCGGCACGCTTTTGTTCGCTCAAATCGAGCACGAAAGAGACACCTTCGTCCGACCTTCCTCGAAAACGGCGGAGCCAACTAGAACGGGTACCCGGCTAACGATCGTTTCGGAAGTATTCCTTCTCGTACGGTTGGAGAATACCAGTCGCCTTTAGTTGTACTACACCCCGTTCGGTAAGGTCGCGCCATTCCGGGGGCGTTAGCTCTCTCCAGCTCAGGCGACCCGAGACGAGATCTTCACGGGTGCAGTTTAACATTCGGAGAAACGCTTCATTGGCTTCAATAATCCGGCCTTCAAAGTTCCAGATGAAGACGCCCATGATGTTGGCATCGACCAGACGCCGAATCTTTGCTTCGCGTTTCTCGAGATCGCGATAAAGACGGGTATTCTCGAGCGAGATTGCGGCTTGCGACGCAAGCAGTTTCAGCACGGTAAGCCGCGCCGGAGTGAAGACATGAGGGGTCAGGCTATTTTCCAGGTAAAGCAGACCGATCAGTTTGGCCTGATTAATCAACGGAATGCAGAGAATTGACCGGGCGTGGTGCCGCCGAATATACGGATCGAAAGAAAACGCGTTCTGGGCGGATGCGTCGCCCAGAATCACACTCTCTTGGGTCCGCATGACGTAATGGACGATCGATTCTGGCACCGCAGCATCGGACGCGACTGCTGCTCGCAAACGCACGATGATTGCGTCCCCGCTGGTCGTGGCTTCAGCCTCGATCCGCTGCTCGACATCTCGGGGGAGAATCAACACGCCGCGCTCAGCCCCTGCGTGCTCAATCGCGGTGCGCATCAACATGTCAATCAGCTTTTCGAGGACGATCTCGCCCGACACGGCTTGCGACACTTTGAGTACCGTCGCAAGGTCCAGATGTTCCACCGGCGCCCCGATCGTGCCGGTCGGGGCCAGGGATCGGCACTTCCACCCGAAGCTGTGGGTATAGGTCATCGAGTTGCCGCACCTTGCCGTCGGCTCCCCAACGAAGAAATCCGTATCGGGCGTCCCGCAAGTAACCATTCGCGATCTTTTCGAAGCCTCGTGCTGCGTAGAAACGCGCGGCGAGTTCGTTCGCGAGCGCTTCATTGTGTACAAAACCATTTGCCTGGGCTGAGCGGATTGCCTTTTCGTAAAGGTCCATGGCATCGGGTATGCGGCCTTCGATCCGCGCGATCTCGGCACCGACCAGGGCGGCCCGGTTCACAAAATTCTCAGGACAATTCATCGCCCAATTTTCGAGTTGCCTGTGGTGAGCTACTATCAGCTCTAAATGTTGCCGCTGCTCGTCGGATGGCCCGAAGTCGGACAATGCGGCGTGAGACAACGCACTGAAGAAATGATACTCCACCGTTTCGAAATTAGCCGGCGATGACCAAAGTAATGGTCGCGCCTTTTCGGCTGCGTCGACGGCCGAAGCATGTTTCCGGAAAAGAATCTTGCTTGCAGCTTTCGGATCCAGTACCAACACGCCGCCACCGTCCTGTCCGGTAGTTGGTCTGCAAAGTGGCGTTCGAGCTGCGCCTCGCTGTCGGTCCGTCGTCTGAGATGGCCGAACTCTTCATTTAAACCTCGGAGAGTCCGGATAAATCCTAGCTGTCCGCTAATGAGATCGCTGCCGAAACCGGAACGAGTTCGCCAGAGAACACGATTCCCTCCTCGGCTTGGCGTTGTGCCTCAATAAGAGGATCCCCCGCTGCCAGAAGATTCGTGATCAGGATATCAAAGCTGTACGAAGCCGTGGTTATCTCACCGGATTTGGTGGCACTTTCCAACGCCCAGCGGATTAGCTCACGGCAACTCCGGATGTGATTTGTGAATGGAGCAATATTCTGTGCAAACCACAGGTAAGTCTGCGCTTGAAACCGCTTCAAATTGCGTTTCTCGACGAGTTCCTGGCTCAGTTGTCCAAATCGCACACCGGCCTGGTAATCGCCGAAGTACGCTCCGGCTATCTTGCCTAGCCATACATAAGCGAGGCACGAGGCGTCGCTGTTGCCCCGTTCCAGACTGAGGTTCACTCCATAACACACAGTCCAGGAAAGAAGATTCGCGTCTGTAAAACCGCGGGGACATAAATCTTCGTTAGAACATCCAGAGTCCCGAGAGAGGCTGGATCCGCCATTAAAGGCAGATCAACGAGCTCCTCGATCGTCCGGGTTCCCAGCTGCGACCATATTCGCTGGTACTCGCGCCGGCCCTCCTCCTCCGTGGGATGACGGGACCATTCAACACCAAGGTGCCGGAAGTAGTCGAGAAAAACGTCAACCGCGCGTGCAATCTGATCAAGCGCCGTGAAATGATCTATCCGTAGGCACGTGACTGCTGCTAATTCGACCGTGTCGATAGCCCGGGACGAAAGCATTATCAGACGTTCATTTGCCGCCGCCGTCTGGCCAGTGAGGAATTCACATTCGGCCCGCGGCAATTCCAGAGCGAAGACCAGATCATGCCGGCGGTCCCAAGCGCTGTCGTCTAAAAGACTCGCACCTGCTGCCAGGTAATTGAGTGCTGAACAAAGCCGGTAGAGGCCTTACGCGCTTACCTGCTATAAGGTTTAACTCGGCCAGCTGCTCGCGTTCGTCTTGCGAGCAAATCAAGACCGCCCCGCGGTTCAGTTGATTAACGATCTCGAAGACAACCCTTCGCGCCTCTCAGGCGTCGTGTGGCCAAATAGCCCGCGCCCTGATCTGCAGACTGTGTCTGGGCGCGTGATTCTTCCGGGATCATCGTAATACCGCGCTTTTTCTGACTGGACGACGAATAAATTGATACAAGCCCTCCAAACGCAGAATAAGCATTAAACTCGAGGCGCATAGCTTCCCACAAGTCCGAGTGCAGCTTTTCTTCTGATGTTCCTCCTTCGTTATCCCGCCGTCGCTCCGCCATAGCAGCGTGGCTTCGTCTCTGGGGGGCGCGCCTGAACCTCGAAAAGCGGAGGAGGCCTGGCTCCGAAGGTCAGGCTCTTCGTCGCCGTCCTGGCTATTGAAGACACGCCCGTGAATGATGGCGAGTGTGCTCATCTCTACACCCATCCGCGCCAGACAGGCAAACGCTTTTAGTGCCTCTTGAGTATTAACAGGTAGGCGGTTCAACTTCCCGACCAGAAGGTCCACCACATTGTCGGTATAACCCTGGCGTGAATCAGATTCAGGTCCCAGGACCCATTGTCGTGCTGTCATGATCGAAGATGAAGCAGACCTTCCTCTGCAAGCGCACTGAAATAAACTGAATGGCGAAAAATGGGTTTGCCACCCGTCTTGTCATGATCAGCTGGGCGGGAGGAGCAGCGCGCTTTGGGTCACAGCGAACAGAATCCACTATTAATCGTCCCAGGTCTTCACAGAGTCAGGGGTGCAAGTACGATCTCCTGCACTTTCGCTCCAGCTTTGCGGATCGCTTCGAGCTTGCGCATCAGCGGATGGGTGGAATTAACTTCGTTGTCTCGGTAGGCGCCGATCAACATCAAGTGCTGCACATCCGGCCCGAGTCAACAGATCCTCGATCAAATCGAGTGTCGCCGCGTCTAGCCATTGCAAATCATCGAGGAACAGGGCAAGCGGATGTTCCGGCCGCGCGAATACGCCGATAAATCGCCGGAACACCAGCTGGAATCGGCCTTGCGCGTCCTGAGGCGGAAGCTCAGGGACTGGCGGCTGTTCTCCATGATGAGCTTCAATTCGGGAACCAGATCCACAATGAGCTGTCCGTTTGGACTAACGCCTCCTGAAGAGCGTCGCGCCTGTTGCTCAGCTCGGCTTCGCTCTACTCAGAAGG
The DNA here is from genome assembly GCA_963736745.1 of uncultured Verrucomicrobiae bacterium. GTDB lineage: Bacteria > Verrucomicrobiota > Verrucomicrobiia > Chthoniobacterales > JAFAMB01 > JAFAMB01. The sequence goes on from CAVTQD010000001.1 coordinate 24,967, forward strand.
GGCGGACCAGGCTTTGAAAGGCTTGGGCTAAAGTGGCGTAAGGAATGTCACGCTTATAGTGGCAAACTTGCCCGACGCAAAAAGGGCCCCGGGGCGGAACGAGCACCTTATGGAGCTCATTGACCACGGAGGATTGCCGATACCGGAATATCCCGAAACCAGCACCAACTCCGGCTTGCCGCCGGCTACGATGCGGTCGAAGGAGGCAAGGAAGTCTCGATCTCACGCTCTCGTCCGTAAATTTCTCGGGAATCAACAGCCGGTCGGGAGTGTCGTGTTCGCCAAGCGGGAATTCATCCGTTCGATACGGCCCTGTCGTGTTTCCCATTCTACAAGGCAGCGTCGAAGATCACTCTCAGCGCCGGCCGCAGTCTGGTACCGCTCTTCCGCAGTCTTGGCGAGCAGCTTCATGATGATTGCAGAGACCGGGAGCCGGAATCGTCTCAAATCGCTCGCCGGGCGGCACCGGCTGTCTCGCAATGTGACAGTGCACCCATTCCATCGGATCGGACGCCGTGAAAGGAAGACTCCCGGTCAGCATTTCATAAAGCGTGACACCGAGGGCGTAGAGATCGCTCCGGCAATCGATCGAGCGATTCATACGTCCAGTCTGCTCGGGCGCCATATAGGCGGAGCGTCCCGGCGAGAAACTCGGGAGGTTCGGCCGACTGACGTTCGCGCGGAAGCCTAGAAGCGATACCAAACCCTGTTAGCCAGCACTGGCCTGTTACGGGGTCTACGAGAAATTGGCTGGTTTGATGTCCTTATGAATAATTCCGCGCTCGTGCAAGTGGTCTATCGCGGCCGAAAGGCTGACAGCCAGACGCAAGAAAATCACTAAGTCCAATGGACTACCGAGCAGTTCATCGAGAGGCACCCCGCCCGGATCCTCCAACTCGAGCACCGTGCGGTCCGCGTGGCGAACCACCGCGATCGGGCGGGCCACCCTGCAGGATCCAGCACTTCTCTAAGAGAGCATTCGTGGTCCAGCCGTACTTTCCGGCGTGGGATGCTCCGCAACCGGCGAAAGCACGAGGATCTGAGACGCATCGCCCTGCCTCCGCCCGCGATAAAGGATAAACTCTTCGTCCTTCCGCAGCGCCTCTAAAGCATATCCTCATAGCTCAATCACAGCCTGGCTCCAGCAAACCGGCAATTTACAAAGTTCCACTAACTGCGCGAGTTTAAATGCTGCTGGAATGTC
>CAVTQD010000002.1:0-203862 GCA_963736745.1 uncultured Verrucomicrobiae bacterium
GCTTGAGCCAATTTCCGGTCACAATCTCATTTATCTGCCGTACTTGAGGCGAGCCGAAGATGGCATCGCCGGCTTGTTGAGGAAGTTGGCTAGCGCGCCGTCGTGCTTGCCGCCAATCGATGTTGAGAAAGCTATTGCCTGGTGCCAGCGGAAGACGGGTAAGAATCTGGCGGCGACACAGCGAGAAGCGCTTCAAAAAGCGCTCGAGTCGCGCGTTTTGGTAATCACGGGCGGACCCGGTGTCGGAAAGACGACGCTGGTAGATTCGATTTTGCTGATCCTGCGAGCGAAAAAACTCAGTTGTTTGCTGTGTGCGCCGACGGGGCGTGCAGCAAAGCGCCTGAGTGAAGCCACTGGGGTGGAGGCAAAGACCATTCACCGACTACTGGAGTTCCAACCTGCTTCGGGCGGCTTCGCCCGGAACGCCGCGCACCCCTTGGAGTGTGACGTGCTGGTGGCAGACGAAGCTTCAATGATCGATGTGCCTCTAATGCACAAGCTGTTCCAGGCTTTGCCGGAACGCGCCCACCTTTTGATAGTGGGCGACGTGGACCAGTTACCCAGCGTCGGGCCGGGCTCAGCGCTGGCCGACGTCATTCGCAGCGAGGTCGTTCCGGCGGTGCGCCTCAGGGAAATTTTCCGCCAGGCAGCTTCGAGCCGGATCGTTATCAACGCTCATCGCATCAACGCCGGGCAAATGCCGCAGTTGCAGCAACCGGGAGAGGAATCAGATTTTTTCTTTATCGATCGCGAGGAACCGGAAAGCATCCAGCCAACGATCCTGGAACTTGTGAAAGAACGCATTCCTGGGAAGCTGCGGCTTGATCCGGTTCTTGACGTACAGGTGCTCTGTCCGATGAACCGTGGCAGCCTTGGCGCGCGCGCGATGAATGTGTTCCTGCAGGACGGGCTAAACCCGCGGCGTGGCGACGAACCGGTGGTCGAGCGCTTCGGTTGCCAGTTTCGGCTGCGAGACAAGGTGATCCAGACCGAGAACAATTACGACAAGGAGGTGTTCAATGGGGACATCGGCCAAGTTGTCAGCCTTGATCCCGAGGAGCGCGAATTGGCAATCCGCTTCGAGGAGCGGGTTGTGCTTTATGATTTCAACGAACTGGACGAACTATCGCTGGCCTACGCCATCACAATCCATAAAAGCCAGGGATCGGAATTCCCGGCGGTTGTCGTGCCTTTGGCCATGCAGCATTACCTCCTCTTGCAGCGGAACCTGGTTTACACTGCAATGACGCGGGGCAGGAGATTCGTGGTTCTGGTCGGCCAGAGAAAGGCGCTGGCGATCGCCGTTCGCAACGATCGTGCCGCGGAGCGATTTTCCGGCTTATACGACAGACTTGTCAAACGCCAAAGTTGATCCTGCCGGGCAGTCGCATCGCAACTAAATGCGAAAGCGTTAGATTCCAATAGGCTGAGTTCAGAAGGCGCGATCGGGAAGGCCGTACAGAGAAATAATTTGCTTCAACAAAAAATAACGTGAAATGCCGAGCCTCATCAAGTAAGCGTCAATTCGCTCATATGATCGGTTTCGATTCGGGGACGAGCTGGGAATGGGAGAAGTTGACAACTCCGCTACCCCGGAGTTGACTCGGGCCTCGAATCTACTGACTCTCTTACGAAAAGGAGACTGGATGCCCCGACGGCCGTTGCAGCGAATCCAGGCGATTACGGTCGCCCGACGTTACTTCCTCGAGCGACACACAAAGAGCAGGATTGCTGAAGATCTCGCGATTTCAAGATTCAAAGTTGCTCGCCTGATCGATGAGGCGATTGAAGAGGGTGTCGTGCGATTTGAAATCGACGAGGCAGGTGAACTTGACGCACGACTGTCCGACCGTTTGCGGGAAAAGTATTCACTGCGAAGTGCGCTCGTGCTGGCCGGTCCCGATCTACCCTGCAGTGCGTTGATCGAGCCATTGGGGCGGGTGGCAGCTTCGCTGCTCGAAGAAATGTTGACCGATGGTTGCGTGTTGGGTGTCGCATGGGGCCGCACGCTCGCCGCGACGGCTAAGGCAATCACTCGATTGCCGAAGGTCAACGTCGTGCAAGTGGCAGGTGGATTGGCTTCATTGGAATTCCCTCAAAACTCGGCGGATTTGGTCTATCGCATGGCCAGCGCCGGTAATGGCACTGCTTACCCGGTCTTTTTGCCGATGTGGGTAGAAGATCCCTCTCTCGTTGAGCGGTTAAGGACAGAACCGGCTGTCGCTCAAGTGTTGGATTGGTACGATCGAATCGATGTTCTTGTCGCGGGCATTGGGTCCTGGAATCCGCCCGTCTCCTGTCTACACAACACATTTTCCGAAACCTGGAGGCAACAGGTGCTCGCTGCCGGCGTGCGTGCCGATGTGTGCGCAACTTTGATTGACGACGCCGGACAAGTAGTCCCGAGTCCGTTGGATCAGGTCGGTCTGGCCATAAATGCGAAGCAACTTCGTCGAATTCCGGAGATCATCGGCATCGCAGGTGGCCTGGAGAAGGCAAACGCAATTCTCGCTGCCTTGCGAGGAAACTGGATCACCACGCTGGTGACCGATGCAGGTGTGGCACGCCGGCTTTTAGAGTAGATCGCGCTCTGCGTATCGCAGGCTTCCCGACCTCCCAATGATGGAGCCGGTATCTCAAGCCGGCGCGATTCAAAAGCAGGCTCATTGTATGCGAAAGATCCACGTCTGGGTGAGTTTGCTTATATGAGCGAATAGACGCTCAATTGACAAATCCCTGTATTTCACGTTATCTCGTGCTATCTCGCTCAATGAGCCTTCCCCCAAACCTTCAAGAGTTCCTGGTACGCGCCCGTCAAGTCATCACCGCTGAATCCGTTGCCGTGCTCAGCGCCGCGGAATCCCTGGACCAGAACTTCGTCGCTGTGGCGGAAGTTCTTCTCGCCTGCTCCGGTAAACTGCTGATCACCGGCAGCGGCACCTCCGGAACGATCGCAAGACGCGCCGCGCACCTCTTTTCGGTCGGTGGAACTCCTGCGTTTTATCTATCACCAAATGACGGTCTCCATGGCGGCCTCGGCGTCCTGCAAAAAAATGACGTCGTCATCGCGATCTCCAAAGGAGGGGCGTCCGAAGAATTGAATCAGTTTTGTCGCAGGGCTGGCAAACTTTCAGCAGCCGTGATTGTCATCACCGCCGCGCCAGAATCCGAACTTGCTCACCTGGCCGATCATGTCCTGCAGCTTCGCCTTCCGGCCGAATCGGATCTCGGTTCCGTTGTGGCCACAGGAAGTTCGTTGGCATCCGCCGCTTTGCTTGACGCGCTGGTGGAAGTGACACGGGCAGCCCGCGGATATTCCTGGAGTGACTTCTTTTTCACGCATCCGTCCGGAGCGGTCGGTAAGAACGCCGAACAGACTCTTGATCGGCTTAACCAGGAGGAAGCCTAACGATGGCGCGCGCACTGGTGGCCGGAATCGATTCTTCCACGCAGTCCAGCACGGTCGTTTTGCGGCAGCTCGCTGACGGCAAAGTTGTCGGAGAAGCGCGCGCTCCTCATCCACCCACAACGCCACCTCGGAGCGAACAAGATCCAGCCTCTTGGTGGAGTGCGCTGATGGACGCACTAAAACAGTTGCAACCTTGGCTTGCTCAGATAGCCGCAATTTCGGTAGGCGGACAGGGACACGGATTAGTTCTGTTAGATAAGGACAATGTCGCATTACGCCCGGCAAAACTCTGGAACGATACGGAATCGGCGCCCGATGCCGCGCGGCTTCGCGAGCTATTGCCGCCTGGCGATTGGGCTGACCGAACCGGCTCCGTACCGGGGCCGGCCATGACGGTTTCGAAGCTCGCCTGGACCGAACGCTGTTATCCGGGACTAGTCGGTCGCGCGGCGCACATCATGTTGCCATTTGACTACATTATCTATCAGCTAAGTGGGAATAAAGTCACCGAGCGTGGAGGTTGTTCCGGGACAGGATATTTTAATCCTTTTTCAAACAAGTGGGACCTGGAATTGGCTGGCCTGGCCACGCCCGGCGTAGATTCTGAAAAAGTTCCAGCGATCGTTGAATCGGCGGAGGCCGCCGGCAAAATCAGGCAAATTCCTTTTTCGGAACTCAACGGCGCCCTGGTAGGAGCGGGCACGGGTGATAACATGGCCGCCGCCCTTGGTCTGGGAATCGAGGAAGGCGACACCGTTATGTCGCTTGGCACCAGCGGCACGGTCTACAGTGTGACGCCGGTCGGTGTCAAAGACGCATCGGGCGCGATCAACGGTTACGCGGACGCAACAAGGAGATTCATGCCGATGGTGACGACTCTCAACGCCGCGAAAGTGACGGACTGTATTCGCCGGCTGCTTGGAGTCACCGTCCAAGAATTTGATTCTTTGGCGCTGGAGCCGCGACAGGCAAATAATTCACTCATTCTGATCCCTTATCTCGATGGCGAAAGAACACCTGACCTTCCTGACGCGACCGGCCGATTGCTGAATCTTCGTTCAAATTCTACGCGAGCGGAAGTGGCTCGTGCTGCAGTAGAGGGTGTACTCTGCGGTTTGCTTGAAGGATTGGATTTGTTAGCCAGGCAAGGGATACGACTTGACCGTCGCTTCATCCTCACCGGCGGCGCGGCAAGGTCAAGGTCTTTTAGACAAACATTAGCCGATCTTACCGGCAAACCGATTTGGGTTGCCACGATCGCGGAGGCTGCGGCGGCTGGCGCTGGGGTGCAGGCGGCTGCCGCTCTTTTTGGAGAGCCGATATCAAAAATTGCCAGGAGCTGGGCGCCGGACCTCGAGTTAGCCGCGGAACCGGATCTCGAGTTTCCACGTCAAGCGGTCCGCGAACGCTACCGGATGGAGGTGCAAAAACATTTCGGTAAGGACTGATGACCTATCCCGCCGCTAGCATTAGTTCGAGCAGCTACCGCCGGCGATTTCGGTCAGAGGTCCCGATAATCGCGATCCAACGATGCTGGGCGTCCGCTGGGGGGTGGCGTCGATGCCCGCCCCGCAGAAGTGTGCTGCGAACTATGAAACCGCGATCGGATATTGGTTGATAAGGAGGTCATGCTTGCGTCGTCGAAGACTAAGTGAGGAAATTGGGATTCTTTCGGTCTGGCTGGTGGTGTTCCTGGTCATGTGCCTGCTCTCGGACCGTTTCCGCATGTATAGCAACATCCGCATACTTCTTCTAAACGGTTCAGTTATAGCATTTCTTGCCTTAGGTCAGGCATTTGTCCTTCTCACTGGCGGCATTGATCTATCGACAGGTTCGACGGTCGGAATGACAGGCGTGCTTTGTGCCGTGATGATGCAGCTTGGACTGACTTGGCCTCTCGCGGCCTCGGTTGCCCTAGCCTCTGGAGCCTTTCTAGGTTTGGTCAACGGAGCAATCATTCACTACCTGAAAATCCCACCTTTCATCGTAACCTTTTCCACCTACGGTGTGGCAACTTCAGTGCCGATGATTATCGCCGAAGCGCAGAGCATCACCGTTGCGGATGAGCGCTTCTCCGTGGTCGGTAATGGTCAGTTCCTGACAGTTCCTATGCCCGTTGTGTTAGTGGCGATTGCGGCCCTCATTGGCTATCTCGTGCTGCAACGAACACGATTAGGCGTTCATATCTACGCCGTGGGAGGTAACATTGAAGCGGCGGGACTTGCTGGGGTGAACGTGGCGTTCACCACGATTTCGGTCTATGCGATCAGTGGATTCTGTGCCGGGATGGGTGGCCTCATCACCACTTCGCGCCTGATGGTTGGTTACCCATCAGCCGGGACAGGAAACGAATTATTTTTCTCCATTGCAGCGGCCGTCGTTGGTGGGGTTAGCTTGTTTGGCGGAGTCGGGTCCGTGCTTGGCGCAATGTTAGGTGCTCTTCTGATTGCGACGATCTCGAACGGTATGACGTTATTAAGTGTCCCGAGTTTCTGGCAGCCGCTGGTGATTGGGTTGATCATCCTTTTTGGTGTGATCCTTGACACTTATCGTCGACGCTTTAGCGAGGTTCGCCGTGCGGTGCAGGTGCTGCGCTCGAAAGCCGCTGGGAAATCAGTTCAAGACGAGCAGGGCACGACGACGCCGGCTGCAGAGGACGTCACCGGAAAACAGGGTACTCCACAATCCAATTTCAGATCCGGGTCACGAGAAGAAGACAGATCGTGAGCGGAGGGAAGCAGGAGGCGTAGTGGCTACGCCAAAAACCAGGATGGTTAGTTATGTAAAGAGGAGCAAAGGGAGAACAACATTCGAGTCGAACAAGAGTATAGGTTAAGGAAGAAATATGAAAATGCTAAAATGGGTAACGGTGATCCTTGGGATCATCCCTGTCGCGTCTGCGCTAAAGGCGGCGGATAGTCCGCGGTTAATGCCAAAATCGTGCCAGTCCGGCACGCCGCTGATCGGCGTTGCGTTGCCGAACACAACCAATCCCTACTACGTGGCGATGCGGCAGGGTTTCATCGACGGCGCCAAGGAACTTGGTTTCCAGGTGAATATTCAAATCGCTAACGACGACAATGAGGCACAGCTTTCACAGGTCCAGGGTTTTATCCAGCAGGGGATATGTGCGCTGGCATTAAACGGCGTAAAATCGGGGCCGGCTGCGGCGGAAGCTGCGGCTGCTTACAAAGCGGGGATACCGGTATTCACCGTAAACGTCATTGTTTCAGAGAAGGATTTAGCGGCCCAACACGCAGAGATCGTTGATTACGTCGGTGCCGACAACTTCGCAGGAGGGAAACAAATCGGGGAGCAGGTTCTCAAGGACTACGGACCCGACGCTAAACTGGTGATTGGTATCGTGACCGAACCGAACGAAATCCCGACTGTTCAACGTTCGAACGGCTTTAAGTCAGTGTTCGCCGGCAATCCGAATGTGAAAGTTGTTCAGGAAGTTAATGGGTTAGTCAAGCCGGATGTAAGCCTGCAGAAGACCACCGAGATGCTCCAGGCGCATCCGGACATTAACCTGATTTGGGCGGATACCGGGCCGGCAGCCCAGGGAGCACTCCGTGCGGTGAAGAGCCTGAACGCGAATGCCAAGGTCTACGGATTCGCTATCTCTGAGTTTCCAATCGAGCCGCAGTATCCTGCGGCCGCGGCTCAGGAACCGTACGAGTACGCGAAGATCACCCTTAAGCAGATCCGGGATTACCTGGATGGCAAGGAAGTTCCCAAACAGGTCCTTCGACCTCTCAAGATCATTACTCATGGGAAACCCGCTCCGGGCGAAGTAGGCTAAGCCAAAGAACAGGGAGTTTATTTACAGTGGTCGCGGAGTCCAAAAGCGGGCTGGAAGCAATTGAGGTAACGAAAGTATTTGGAGATCTCACGGCCCTTGATCGGGTTTCTCTCGCCGTGGAACCGGGGGAAATCCACGGCCTCGTTGGCCACAATGGCGCCGGAAAGAGTACCTTGCTTCGGGTGCTCGCCGGCGTCATCCGCCCCGAACGAGGTCATCTGAGAATCTCCGGTCGAGACGTTTCATTCGACGGTCCCGCTGATGCAATAGGTGCCGGTATTTCGACAGTCTACCAGGAATTATCGCTGCTCCCTCAGTTGACCATTGTCGAGAACACATTCCTGGGCGCGGAACTGACTCGGGCCGGAGTTCTCAGACGGCATGCGATGGAACAGGAGACTCGCGAACTGCTCGAGCGATTCGAGCTCGATATCGATCCGCTGATGAAACTCGCCGACCTCGGCGTTGCCTTGCGGCAATTAGTGGAAATCGCAGTCGCTGTGCATCGAAATATGCGTTTTCTTCTGTTGGACGAGCCAACGGCCTCACTCGAGGTAGGGCAGGTTAACAGACTGCTGGAATGGTTGCGAAATCTAGCTCAGCGGGAGAAAGTCGGCATCTTATTGATCGGTCACAAGGTCAACGAGATGCTTGCGGTCTCAGATCGCATCACTGCGCTCATTGATGGCAGGGTCGCCCTCAGCGGCTTAGTGAATGCGGTCACGCGCGCCGATCTCATCGCCGCGATTACTGGAAAAGAAGCCGAGCAGGGAGTCTCAAAAGGCGCCGCGCCGGTTCAGCGTATAATCGCGGACGAACAAGAAAAACCGGCACTCATTGTCAGCGGTCTTGAAACAGTTCACTTGTCACGTGTCGACCTCACGGCGAGGCCCGGAAGGGTGCTGGGTCTCTACGGTTTGGTCGGTTCCGGACGCTCGAGGTTTTTGCGCTCGCTCATTGGTATGGAACCGCTCGTCAACGGTTCCATCACGCTATTCGGCCGACCGTACCGACCCAAGAGTCCAAGACACGCCGCCCGACGCGGTGTGGTCTTGGTCACGGAGGACCGGAAAAAGGACGGCTTTATACCTCAGCTCGATGCAAAATTGAACGTTGCCCTGCCGGTATTGAAGGATTTTGTTAAGTTCGAATGGTTGCGGCGCGGTCTCATGAGACGTGATACGTCAATAGCGCTTCAGGACGTGCGAACCAGGGGCAATTTGGATGGCCCGATGGCCAGGCTGTCCGGCGGCAACCAGCAAAAAGTGCTTTTTGCGCGGGCCATCCGCCAAAAACCGAAACTTCTTCTTCTTGACGAGCCAACAAAGGGCGTGGATATCGGCGCAAAGGGTGAGATTCATCGAATCATCCGTCATCTGGCCGCAGAGAACAATGACGTCCTGGTTCTCGTGGTATCGAGTGAAGAAGAGGAGATCCTGGTCATTGCAGATGACGTCGTAATCTTCCGGGCGGGAAACTGTGACGGATCCGTCTATGATCCGGCAACGCTGAGGCTCCGTGACGGTTCTCTGCGATCACTCGCTTGGCACCAAGAGGAAGTCGAAAAGCCTCTGAGGGACAGTGGGCGTTGATTTGATTAGCCGATGGACCGGTAGGATCGCGCTCCCGCGCGATCCGGCTGCGGCATGGTAGGGTTGCGCTCCCGCGCGATCCGGTTGCGGCATGGTAGGGTCGCGCTCCCGCGCGATCCGGCGTCGCACGTCCGGAGACGGTGCAAATGCATAAACAACGGAAGCCAATGGACAAGCGCGCGTTCGCAGAATGGGCAAAAAGAAGCGTTGAGACGGGGAGCGCCGGACGCGCGGGAGCGCGTCCCTACCGACGCCGGCGCCGCCATCGATTGTGCCCGCTATGGGTATCGCAATCGTCGCGCGCCTGCTTGCGCGCCTCGCGGCGAACAAGCCGGGTTTGGCGATTTGATTAGCCGATGACGTAGGGTCGCGCTCCCGCGCGATCCGGCGTCGCACGTCCGGAGATGGTGCAAATGCATAAACAACGGAAGCCAATGGCAAGCGCGCGTTCACAGAATGGGCAAAAAGAAGCGTCGAGACGGGGAGCGCCGGACGCGCGGGAGCGCGTCCCTACCGACGCCGGCGCCGCCATCGATTGTGCCCGCTATGGGTATCGCAATCGTCGCGCGCCTGCTCGCGCTCCCGCGCGATCCGGTTGCGGCATGGTAGGGTCGCGCTCCCGCGCGATCCGGCGTCGCACGTCCGGAGATGGTGCAAATGCATAAACAACGGAAGCCAATGGCAAGCGCGCGTTCGCGGAATGGGCAAAAAGAAGCGTCGAGACGGGGAGCGCCGGACGCGCGGGAGCGCGTCCCTACCGACGCCGGCGCCGCCATCGATTGTGCCCGCTATGGGTATCGCAATCGTCGCGCGCCTGCTCGCGCTCCCGCGCGATCCGGTTGCGGCATGGTAGGGTCGCGCTCCCGCGCGATCCGGCGTCGCACGTCCGGAGATGGTGCAAATGCATAAACAACGGAAGCCAATGGCAAGCGCGCGTTCGCGGAATGGGCAAAAAGAAGCGTCGAGACGGGGAGCGCCGGACGCGCGGGAGCGCGTCCCTACCGACGCCGGCGGCGCCATCGATTGTGCCCGCTATGGGTATCGCAATCGTCGCGCGCCTGCTCGCGCGCCTAGCGGCGAACAAGCCCTTGGGTTTGACGTTTGGTTAGCCGATGGCGCTGCGGCCGGTTGGATCGCGCTTCCGCGCGATCCGGTTGCGGCATGGTAGGGTCGCGCTCCCGCGCGATCCGGCGTCGCACGTCCGGAGACGGTGCAAATACATAAACAGTTGAAGGCTTGTCTCTGTCGCCTTCATTCGAGGTTTGCGTGTGGAGTTAAACGGACGATTTATCCTCAATCGATGCACCGGCCCCGGGTCGATACCGTTCGACTAAGACGAGGGTGATGTAGTAAGTGGCAACCCCGACAGGCGCCGCAATAACCAATGCGCCGAGCAGCAAAGGCCGGCCCACAGTGAGAAACGTCGACCAGTGGAACCAGACCGAAGGGTTGTGATGCGACAAATGCAGGCTGGGCGGCAGTTCATGGGGATGGCTCAAAAGCCAATAGCCTATATCGTATTCCCATCGGAGCAGCAACGGCATCAAAGGGAGGGCAACGTCGTGCAGGGTCGCGGCAATCGCCGTCGCCAACAGATTGCCTCGCACCAGCCGGCTCACGCCCAGTGCCAGCAACGTCTTAAATCCCCAGAGCGGTATGAACCCGAAGAACATTCCGATTGCTGTGCCCAAAGCAATCGAGTGGGCCTTATCCTTAAGTTGGAGGAGTTGCCGACTCTTGTCGCGAAGCCATCCGATCGGGTTCATCGTGCCGAGGGTACCGGACTTGTCTCTGCTGTGGAACAGCAGAATTTGTGCGATCGCCGCGTGCTTGAAAGAAGCAGTTGGCCGGACGCCCACTGCGGTCGGCCTCTTAGGCGTCTGGCGGATGCCCACCGCTGTGCTGTAGCAGCTCTTGGACTTCTTTGTCAGAAGTCTGGCCGAAGATCTCATACGACTGGCCAACCGAGTAGAATGGATCTGGCCGGGCGATCACGACCAATTCATCCACCGATTGTTGGAGTTCTTCGCAGGACTCTATCGGCGCTGCCGGTACGGCAACGACGATTCGCGCCGGTTGTTGTTGCTTCAACGCCGCGACTGCGGCACGCATCGTTGAACCGGTAGCGATGCCGTCATCTACCAGAATGACTGTTTTTTGTCTTACGATTGGGGCAACCCGCTGTCCTCGATAGGCACATTCGCGCCGTTCGAGTTCAATTCGCTCTCTTCCCGTTACGGCATCGATGACCGCCTCCGAAATTCGCATCGAGCGGATTACAGACTCGTTGAGGACGCGAATACCGCCGGATGCGATGGCGCCCATCGCCAATTCTTCGTGGCCCGGTACGCCAAGCTTTCGCACGATAAAGACATCCAACGGGACCCGCAACGACTTTGCGACCTCGAACGCAACAGGCAGGCCGCCTCGAGGCATTCCCATAATAAGAACATCTTTGCGATCGGCATAGTGACTCAGCTTTTTCGCAAGCAACCTCCCCGCCTCGGTTCGGTCCTGAAAGCGCCTTGTCATAGTTCGTGCAGTTTTCACGGGGCGCATCGTATCGCTTGCAGCTCGCATCCGGGCGCCGGGGTTTTTCGGAGGCATGCGGTCGCGGGCACGGAACAAACGATGGATGAGTCACCGAGCCGCAAATATCCATCATCAATTGATTTCTGCCAACCGAAGACTCCCAGGTGCACCGTCTCCTGATTCCCGGTACGCAAAGAAGCCCACGGAATCAGGAGACGGCGCACCTGGAGCGCGTTCTCTGCCGATGATCTGTTCTGGCCCTAGATCCAAAAGATGACGGCTTCGCTCCAACAGAAAAGAGCTTAACGGTCACTGCATAAGTGCGTGCTTTCTTGCAATCTATGACTTAGCGTTCCGCTCGAAACCTGTTATGACGCAAGACTCTCTCCCGAAGCCATCTTCAACCGAAAATGCCGCGCTCGCTGAACGCCCTCGAGCGACGGATGAAGGTGACCTCACTTACGATAGAATTCTCGTTCCGATTGATTTTTCTGAGCATTCCAAACGGACCATTTCGTACGCGACGAGAACCGCTTCCAGGCACAACTCGACCATCTACCTTCTGCACGTCTTCCAGATACCCGACTATGTGGTGTCTCCCTATGCGCGCCGAAAGCAAAATTCCGCGGAGGTCCAGTCGCAACTCGATTTCGCGGAGCAAGAGGCGAGGGAAAACCTTGAAGCATTCGCACTAGAGCTGTCAAACCGGGGCATCAAAGTCCAATCTTACCTGCGCGTGGGATATCCTTTTGATGAGATCGTCCTAATGGCAAACCACTTCAATGTCGATTTGATCATCATTGGATCGCACGGCCGGGGTGGAATTACGCGGTTACTTGTTGGCAGCACCGCCGAGCGTGTTGTAGAACATGCGCCGTGCCCTGTTCTCGTCGTGAAGGGACCGCGCCATAGCGCGTCGTCGGAATAAACCTGCCTTCTGTGGCATCTACTTCTGACGAGCCACAGAATTGTTTGAGGAACCGTTTGATCCCGGCTGTGGCGGTGGAAGCCTTTACTCGTCTATCGGTCATATGAAGATCACTTTCGCGTTATTGATTCTTGCTTGTTTCACAACATTGGACAGAGTTTCCCTTGCTCAAATGAACGATATAAAATCCTCGCCGAAACTGGAGTCGGCTGTTTTCGGTGGCGGCTGTTTCTGGTGTCTTGATGCTCAGTTTAAGCTACTCAACGGAGTTAAGTCCGTGCTGTCAGGTTACGCCGGAGGAACGACCAAGAATCCGACGTACGAACAAGTGTGTAGCGAAACAACCGGTCACGCTGAGGTGATTCAGGTTGAATTTGATCCCGCTGTCATCAGCTATGAGGATTTGCTTCGGAAATTTTTTCGAGCTCACGACCCTACGACCTTGAATCGACAGGGTGGGGACGTCGGGACTTCCTATAGGTCGATTATCCTGTACAAGGATGAGAATCAGAAGGTAGTCGCTGAAAAGGTGAAGGCTGAAGCGCAAAAACAGTGGCCCGATCCCATCGTGACCGAAATCGCGCCGTTAAATGCTTTCTACAAAGCGGAAGAATATCATCAGGATTATTTTGCGAAAAACCCAGACCAGGGATATTGCCGCTTGGTCGTAGCGCCGAAGGTCAAGAAATTCGAGAAAATGCTGCAGGAACAAAAGCCGTAGAAGGCCGGATTGCCTGTCGTTGCGCGCATCTCGGACCAGTATGCTGCGGCTTGGTCTGTGTTCGACACTGGACGATGGATGGGTAACGGCTATTTTATTAGGTATGAGACTCTTATTCACAGCGCTCCTTTTGCTAGCCGGCTTGGTCATGGTCGTCAAAGCGGTGTCGAATCAGCGCACCAATGGCAAACTCAATATCGGGGATGCCATTCCTGCTGTAACGGCTGAAGATCAAAATGGAAACATAGTCAACCTGGCTGAGGCGGGGAGCAGCGGATACACCCTGGTCTATTTTTACCCGAAAGCGATGACTCCAGGGTGCACAGCTCAGGCCTGCAGCCTCCGAGACGCCTACACTGACCTTCAAAGCAAAGGGGTGAAAATCTTTGGTGTCAGTCTCGATACGGTGGATTCACAAAAAAAGTTTCAAGAGAAGGAACATCTCCCGTTCGTGTTATTATCAGATCGGGAGAAGAAGGTTACCTCGGCATTCGGCGTACCTCTTATCATGAACAGCCTCGCCACGCGTCAGGCATATTTGTTCAAGGACGGTAAATTGGTCTGGCTGGATACTCATGCGTCGACTGACAAGCAGGCTCGCGATGTGTTGGACGCATTGGCGCAATAACCCTAATCGGATACGCTGCAAACGTTGGATCTGCCGGCACCGGGTTGAAATGTTCAATTACCGGCACTGCCACTGATAGCAGACACAGCGTCGATCACTTCCTGCCCGGCATTATGTTGACCGTTTCGCGGCTTTCAAAGTCCTTCGGCGGCCAGGTTCTTTTTGAAGATGCCTCGCTGCAAGTGAATCGTGGCGAGCGGATCGCGTTGATCGGACCGAATGGCGCCGGGAAAACGACTTTGTTGTCGATGCTGTTGAAGTTAGACGAAGCCGACACGGGCGAAGTGGCTTTGCAGCGCGGCGTGAAAGTTGGGTTCCTTCCGCAGGAAAGTGCGCCGGTCAGTAACGAGACTGTATTGCAGGTGGCGACAGCTTTGTCTCACGATCCAGAATTAAAAGTTCTCGAACTGGACAAGGAGGTTTCATTCTCCTCTGATCACCAGCAGGTCGAAGCGAAGGCCAAACGAATCCTCAGAGGTTTGGGCTTCCGAGAAACAGATTATGCGCGTCAGGCCGGATCAATGAGCGGTGGCTGGATTATGCGAGCGCACCTCGCACGTCTGCTCGTTTCGGAGCCGGATTTGCTTCTTCTCGATGAGCCGACAAACCATCTCGATCTGGAATCGCTCGTTTGGCTGCAGAGCTATCTCTGCGCTTATTCCGGGGCGATTCTCCTCATCTCGCACGACCGCTCATTTCTGAACGCGCTCGCAGAACGAATCGTCGAGATCGATCAACGCAAGCTGATATCGTACCGCGGCAATTACGACGAATACGTAGCCCAGAAAGCTGCACGGCAGGAACAGGTTCTGGCTTCGTATAAGAACCAGCAAAGAGAAATCAAACGGTTGCAGACGTTCATCGATCGGTTTGGGGCAAAAAACACCAAAGCGTCGCAGGCGCAAAGCAAGCGCAAACAAATCGATAGAATGGCCAAAATTGACGCGCCGGACTCCGGTGAACGACATGTGGCGTTCAGTTTTCCGCAGCCGGAACGCAGCGGCCGGAAGGTGATCGAACTCAAGAGCGTCCGTCACGCTTACGGTCAAAACGTGGTATACCAGGACCTCGATTATATCGTGGAACGCAGTCAGCGCACGGTCTTCGTCGGTCCGAATGGGGCCGGCAAATCGACCTTATTGAAGCTTCTGGCCGGGGTTTTGCCTGTCCAAATCGGATCACGCGAATTGGGGCACAACGTTCATGTTGGTTACTGTTCTCAACACCGCGTTGACACGCTGAATCTTGACCATTCGATTTTGGAGGAAGCTTCCGATTGCGGTAAACAGGTTCCGGAACAGACCGTGCGGACATTGCTTGGAGCATTCTTGTTCCGCGGCGACGAGGTCTTTAAGCGGGTAAGCGTGCTTAGCGGCGGAGAGAAGAGCAGACTAGTGCTGGCAAAGCTGTTGCTTAATCCCCCTAATTTTCTGCTGATGGACGAACCGACGACGCATCTGGATATGGCAAGCATTGACGCTCTGGTTCAAGCGCTCCGACAGTACGAGGGAACTCTGGTTTTCATCAGTCATGATGTCTATTTCATCAAATCGATTGCGTCTTCAGTGTTGCACGTTCGAGGAGGAGTTTTGACGTTCTATCCGGGCAATTATGATTATTACCTCGAAAAGACCGGGAACGAATCTGCCATTGCCGGTCTCGTAGCTGATGGAAGATCGGTTATAGCCGAGACCAATTCTGGATCTGGTCCAAAGGCCAGGGAACAAAAGCGTTTGGAAGCTGATGCGCGCCAAAGCCGCACCCGGGCCAAACAAGAGCTTGAACGAGACTTGTCAGCAGTCGAGGAGAGAATCCTGGAGCTGGAATTACGCCAAAAAGAGCTGACGAGCTTTCTGGAGCAGCCCGACCGTTACGAGAACTCTGTGCGCCCCGCTCAAGCTGGCAGGGAGCTAGCCTCGCTCACTCAGGAACTCGAGGCGCTCTCACTTCAGTGGGAGCGCCTGGTTAACATTGTGCAAGACATCTGAGCTGGCTCGTCAGGTCTTCACGCTACTGTGTCAACACCACGATAGACCTCGGTTCGACCAGATATTTCGACCCGATGACCGTGACTTCACTTCCAGGCGCAAGGATGTCTTGCGGGGACTCGAAGCTCGTGTCCACCACACGGCTCCAGGGCTTTTGCAGACCGTCAAAGATCGTGAAGCTGAGCGGCTCAGTGTACGCATTGATCATGACGTAAAGGTCGAGGTCTTGCTGTGATTTGCCGTTGAGATAGTAAGCTAAACTCTGCGAGTGAAAGGATAGATCTGTCGTTGACCCTACCCCGCGCCACCGGATTTCTTCCCGCCAGAATCTGCTGCGGCAAATGGTCGGATGCGCTTTGCGAAAGGAGATCATAAGCTTGAAGAAACGGAAAACATCGGAATTAGTGCGAAGCCGATCCCAGTTCAGCCAAGTCGTTTCGTTGTCTTGGTTGTATGGATTGTTGTTCCCCCCCTGGGTGTGCAGAAATTCGTCGCCGGCAGCAAACATGGGTATCCCGTTGGAGAGCATCAGCAGGCAAAAGAAATTTTTCGCCTGCCGTTTTCGCAGAGCAATGACGTCAACCGGAACACCGTCATCCCCTTCGAATCCGCAATTCCAGCTATAGTCGTCTGCCGGTCCATCGGTATTTTGATGGCCATTCGCACCGTTTCGCCGTTCGTTGTATGAAACCAGGTCGTATAGCGTAAGTCCGTCGTGTGCAATGATGTAGTTGATGCTGTAAAATGGGCGACGCGCTTCTTCGATACGGTCCGGGAAAAGATCGTCGCTACCGTACAGTCGGCGCATTACGGGCGGCACAAAGCTGAGATCTCCTCGGACAAATCGGCGGATATCATCTCGGAACTTGCCGTTCCACTGGTGCCAGAACATGCCCGGAAAGCTTGTGCCTAGTTGATAGGCTCCGCCGGCATCCCACGGCTCAGCGATCAAACGAGCCTTGCTCAATACTGGATCGGTGCGGATCGCAGAGAGCAACGGTGGGTCGTTCCAATCGATCGAACCATCCTCGGATCGAGTGAGTATGGACGCCAGGTCAAAGCGAAAACCGTCCACGTGCATTTCCGTTACCCAGTATCGGAGACTGTCTAGAATCAGATTGCGAATGAATGGATCGGCGCAGTTCAGAGTGTTGCCGGTGCCGGAAAAGTTTGAATACGGCTGCTCAGCATCGTGCGTCAAAAGATAGAAACTTGCATTGTCGATCCCTTTGAAAGAGTAGGTGGGTCCCGAGTGGTCCGCCTCCGCTGTGTGATTGTAGACCACGTCGAGAATTACTTCGATTCCAGCCGCGTGGAGCGCTCTCACCATTTCTTTGAACTCATTGTTTGCCTCCGCCCGATTCGAGGCGTAGGCGAGGTGCGGCGAGAAGAAATTTAAAGTCATGTACCCCCAGTAATTACCTTCCTGAGGATCGAATTGATGAACAGGCATCAACTCGACGATTGTGACACCTAGCTCTTTCAGGTAGGGAATCTTCTCGATCAAACCAGCGTACGTGCCGCGGGCCGGTTGAGCGATGCCGCTTGATTGGCTGGCGGTGAATCCTCTGACGTGAAGCTCGTAGATAATGGCGTCTGAGAAATGCAGCGGAGACTTGTCTCCTTTCCAATCGAAATTCGCGCGGTGAAAACGAAAAATCCCGAGTGGTGCCTGACCCGCATTTGCACCGGGACGTTTTGCCGCCTCTCGACTAAAAGTCGGCGGGAAATAAACTCCTTTTGCGTAGGGGTCGAGTAATATTTTTTCTGGATCAAAAGCGTTCCTGTAATTCGCACCGTCGTCGTTGGGACCATTTACGCGATAGGCATAGTGGCTGGCGCGGAGGAGATCGATTCTCTTTCAACCTGCAATGCCAAACACGTTTTGTCTTGTGGCCCAACGGCTCCAGCCAGACTTCGACGATTGGTGTTACATGGTTTCCCTCCTTAAACAGAAGGAGCGTCACCTCGGTCGCGTTTTTGGAATAAAGCGCGAAATTATACGCCCTCTCTTCGGGTATGTAAGTCACTCCCAGTGGCATGGGAGAACCTTCAATCGAAGGCCAGTTAACAATATTCGGTTCCCATTGACCCGTGTTCATTCCTGCCTTTCCGAGCATACGACGTTTAACGCGAGATGAGTAAAGGGTCAATTGCATATGATTGGGCTTTTGCCCAAAAAAGCTCTTCCCCGGTACTCGCATTCACGGTGATTGTTGCACAATGATTCCAACCATAGAAGAAGCCTGGCTGTTGGTTTGCGAATTTACGGAAAGCGAGTCGCTCCGCAGGCATATGTTATCTTGTGAAGCTGCAATGCGCGCTTACGCGTATCGTTTTGGCGAGCAACGCGGATTTGTGGGGTGTTGTCGGATTGCTGCATGACTTTGATTACGAGCGTTATCCGGACGTATCCGCAAGCGGACATCCGAACCGGGGCGCAGAGATTCTCAGGGGGAAAGGGGTCGACGAGGTCGTCGTCAGAGCGATCCTGGCCCATGCCCCAGAGGTCACGGGAACAGAACCTGAGAGCTCTATGGAGAAATCGCTTGTCGCTGTGGATGAATTGACTGGATTTCTGATCGCAGTGGCTCTTGTTCGTCCGTCGAGGAGCATCCTCGACGTCGAGCTGAAATCCGTAAAAAAGAAATGGAAGGACAAAGCCTTCGCCGCGCCTGTGAACCGCGAAGAAATTGAACATGCGGCAACTCCGCCTGGGAGTTACCCTCGACCAACACATTCAAATTGTTTTAGATGCGATGAAAAAATGCGCAGACCAGCTTGGGCTTCTCGCCAAAGTAATCTGATACACCTTGCATTTCTTGGCGATACCAAGGCACCAGCGCACTGCATTTTTTTCTTAAAACGGATTTAAACACGCAGGTTCGATTACATCCTCCGAAATACCGATGGAACGTTGCCTCTACAGGCCTGCGCGCCAATCCGATATGCAGATGCTCCGATCGGAACTGGGTGAGGGAGCGTGGAACCGCCTCTCCAGGTTGTTGCGTATTTTCCTGTACCAAGCCGGAATGGATTCTCCTCGGGTTTGAAGCCGGAGTATTGTCGGGCGCCTTGGCCCTTGCCGCCCCCAGTGAGTTCAACATTCCATTGGAGATCATCCGATTGCATGGCGAATTCAACGAGAGAACTGATTCACTTCGCCTTTTGAAGCTGGCGATCGAGTTGGCCGGAACCCTCGGGGCTCGCGAACTTTATTATACCATTTCGGAGGATTCTCCTGATGCGGCTGTCATCTCTGAGGCGCAATTTTACCCGAGTAGAAAGGTAGTGCGGTTTGAATCCACAGGACCCGCAGACTTGGGGTGCGGGGTTATCGATCCGCCGAAGTCGGTGATTTTAAACGGGCCGAAATAATTGCGCTCATTGAAAAGACGTCAGAGAGTTGTTCCGATTCACAAATTGAATATTATCGGCGACAGCCTCGGCGGCATTGCGGACGCAGAAATGACGCTGCAAATGATGGAGTCTACCAGATACGAACGGTGCTGGTGGCGGGTGGCTATTGGTCCTGAGGGAAACAACGTTGGGATTATCTTTCCGGTAGTCGCATTTGGAGAACTGACCGTTGGCTTTGTTGGAGTCATTCCGGAATATCGTGGGCGGAACATTGCTTCGTTTCTGCTCGTAGAGGCTTGGTCCATGATGAAGCATCAAGGGCATATAAGTCTATGCGCGGAAGCCGATGCACTAAGTGTCTCCATGCATCGCGCGCTCGCCAAGAGTCAATTCAGCCGTCGTTCTCTGATGCAGGAATGGAGATTGGAGCTGTAAAGTATCCCCGAGCACCACTTACCTGGATAATCGATCCCGCCCTGGTACCGGATTGCGCACACTCTTTGGCGTGTCTCCACGCGCAGCGTGTCTACCGCAAAAGCGTATTCCATGGCGGTCTCTTTGAGCCGGTCGAACCGACCGCTGTCGCCGCCGTGACCGGCGCCCATATATCGTTTTCAGTAGCAGAACTCGATTTTGATGCTTCAGCGTGCGTTGCTTCGCTACCCATTTTGCAGGTTCCCAATAACTAACGCGCGGATCGTTCAACCCAGCTGTCACTAACAAATTGGGATATTGTTTTTCCTGGACATTGTCATAGGGCGAATAGGACGCCATGTAATCGAAGTATTTTGAGATCTTCGGGATTGCCCCATTCTTCGTACTCGGTCACCGTGAGTGGCAGGGAAGGATCTGACATCGTGTTAAGCAAATCGACGAATGGGACAATGGCGATGACGGTTGTGAACAGGTCAGGACGCATGTTCATCACCGCTCCCATCAATAAACCACCCGCGCTTCCGCCCAGAATCGCTACCCTTTTCGGTGCCGCGTAGTGTTGATCAATCAGATATTGAGCGCAGCTAATGAAGTCAGAAAATGTATTCTTCTTTTTTAATAGCTTCCCGTCTTCGTACCAACTTCGGCCGAGCTCTCCGCCGCCACGGATATGCGCAATGGCGAAAACAAACCCTCGATCTAGCAGGCTGATCGTATTTGAGTTGAAATTCCGCGTCCGAGCATATCCCGTAGGCGCCGTAACCGCAAAGCAACAGCGGTGCAGCGCCATTCTTTTGAAGCCTTTTTTGTAGACGAGCGAAATCGGGACTTCGACGCCATCTTCCGCCTTGGCAAAGATCCGCTCTGAATCATAGTCGCTCTTTTTGTACCCGCCAAGCACCGTCTTCTCCTTTCGAAGCTCTCTTCTGGCGAGTGGTCATATCGTAGTCAATGACTGAATCCGGGGTAACAAAAGAACTGTAGTCTATTCTCACAATGTTGGTGTCGAATACCGGGTTGCGATCAAGCGAGACTTCGTAGGCAGGCTCATCGAAATTGATTTCGTGCGATTCTCCGGATTTGAGATCATAGATCTTAATCGCCGGAAGTCCCTTGAGCCGCTCCGAGATGGCCAGATAATTCGCAAAAGCATCTACACTTTCAATTTTGACTTCCGGATCGTAAGGAATGAAGTCTTTCCAATTTTCCTTGCCTGGTGACGCCACCGGAGTCTCGACTATCTTAAAATTTTTAGCATTTTCGTTTGTGACGATAAAAAAAAGGTCACCGTGATTTTCGACATTGTAGAGAAGGTCATTCTCGCGTGGCCGGATAAGCTTCAACTCCTCAGCAGGTCGATCCGCGTCTAGGAAACGAACCTCGCTGGAGAGTTCACTCTCGACCGAAACGAAAATCAGTTTTTCATTGCGTGACTTAGATATCGCGAGAAAGAAACGATCATCTTTCTCCTCATATATCGTCTTATCTTGATCGAGACTTGTTCCCAAAACATGTTTGAGAGCTTTGTACGGCCGATGAGCGTTATCAAGTTGGTCGTAGAAAAAGTGTCTTGTTGTCGTTGGCCCATACGAAAGAGTCGCTGCAGTTTTTGATTTCCTCCGGCAGCAACGCCCCGTTTCGAGAGATTTGATTCGGAGGACGTAGGTTTCGCTGCCGTTCACATCTGTCGAGTACGCAAGAAGCTTGTGATCCTGGCTGACGCTTAATGTTCCGATCCGAAAATATTTCTGACCTTTGGCCAATTCGTTCTCGTCAAGAAGGACCTCTTCTTGCGCGTCAAGGCTCGCCTTTTTTCGACAGAAAATCGCGTACTGTTTTCCTGTTTCTGTCCTCGAATAATAGTAATAGCTGTCAATCTTTTCGGGAACCGAAACGTCATTTTCCTTAATTCGCCCACGCATTTCATTGTAAAGAGTTTCCTCCAATTTTCCCGGGTGCTTCAGCGCGCTCTCAGTGTAGCGATTTTCGGCTTGCAGATATTTCAACACTTCAGGGTTATCCTTTTCCCGGAGCCAGAAAAAAGGATCGTCCCTGGTTTGTCCGATCTCAGTAATTTCGTGTGGTTTTTCCGGTGCCTGCGGAGGATTTGCGATGGCAAAAACGATGGTCGGAACCAAAAAGGAGCTGGTGACGACTGAGCGACTCAGAAACATAGGATAGCAGTCCTCGAACGATTTGAGCAAAAAAGCAAGCGCGCCACAGGGAGACAGACTGTGGTACCTCAAAAAACCTGTGGAATGCCTCGACACCCTGTTCCTTCCGATACAAATCCAACGTTCTTGCCGAGCTGCTTCCTAGTGCACCAAGTCTGCGGCTCCCAACGCTGCGATACGAACCTCAGACTTGGTGCACTAGATGGCTTATAGCCCGAAAATCTCATAAGCATTTTCGGCTCGTGAGATTTCCCGAGCGATCTACATCGTCTGTGCCGGCGGCGTAGTAGGGCCGGTCGAAGAAGGCGGAGTGGTGGATCGAGTGGCGCTCGGGCTTAGCTGGACGACGTGAGTGTCGCTGATTTTGTCGTGCCAGGCTTCGAGGTTTCGATTGAACAAGATCCAGATGAATCCGAGACCAAGGGGAATTAGCGAGAGCAAGCTGGACAAAGCGCGAATCAGAGCTCCTGAATAATCGCAGACCAGGGAACTGCCATCCGGCTTCTGGACCTGGAGATTCAACACGATCTGCCCCAGGGTTGAACTTTTCCAGGCAAACATGCCGAAGCGGTAGAGCACCCAGACCGGAATAGTGGCGTGAGTAAGATGAAGCGAAGAAAGGAGCGCGTAAAGAACAGCCAGATCAATGATGTTTGCAAAGAGACGCGGAAGAAATTGCGCCCTCGGCGCGCCGATCACCATTGCGGGTTCAGCCCGGGGAAGCGCCAGGGGACTCGAATGAGCGGCCGGTGAATTCTCCGCGTTATCCGGCGTCGTCATTGGAAGCCGCGGTCGCGGCATATTGGATTGAAGCCGTTCAACGAGATAGATTCCGAATGTGCCGAGACCGATAAGGGATACCAGTCCAGCCGCGATGAATCCAATGACTGGTATGCAGTAGAGTACCCATATCACGACGGTTCCAATGACGATCCAGACGTACACGGCGTAGCTGCGCGCTGCGACCTGCGGAGCGATTCGCTTCCCGATTGAATAGCAGACCGACGTGCAACCAAAAATATTTAGAATCAAGAAAGCAAGCGCTAGAAACGGCAGGGCTATTATCCCTATAACCGTGATGGCCAGCAGAAACGAAAGGACCGCTCCACCGATAATTATGGCCAAGCCAACTAAAAGCGAAGGGCCCGGACGATCCCGGACAATGACTTCGGTTCCGGCGAAGACTTTTGGGAAGATCAGGCCGAGAATCAAACGAACGATCAGCATGATAATCGCCAGGGTCCAACTAAAGATCGAAGTGGGCGCCATGGGTCGCAGTTGAACGATGCTGGTGAATGCCTCTTTCATGAAAGGCACTACGGGAGAATAGGTATTTAACGTGACGCGCTCGCCGTTCGCCGTCAGCTCTTGTTCGCCCTTTACTTCCGAAGCAACCGAAACGTAGTCGCCGTTGGCAACCGCGCCTGAATTAAAGGTCAGATTGGAGCCGATCGTGACTAGATCGCCGTTTACAGTTCCAGCAAGGGTAGCTTTACTCCCGATGAGGACCAAGTCGCCGTTCACGGTGCCGTAGATTTCCCCGGTGCCACCGATGAGAATCACAGCCCCTTTTGTCGATTCTCCGGCGTCCAGTCTATACGATTCTCCGGTCACGATGGCGTCGGCGGCGCCTTTGCCGTGGCTATGCCTATTCCTTGGCGCGTGGTCATCGCCGATTTGTGGGTCGGAAGATTCGTCCACCCGAATTCGTAACAATGAATATTGGGAAAGAGCCCCAATGACCAGTTGCGCCTGGTGGAGCGATCGGCAAAAGACGTTAATACAAGCCCGTCGCGGACTTCCTGGTAGCTCGGCCTGCACCTCCGACAATGCGATACAGGCCAGCAGGCAGATGAGCACGGTTCGGATGAAGAATTTCATTTTCGCGCGCTCGCCAGGTGCTGGATGGCGGACGCAGTCGCAACGAGAAGGATATAACTAAGTAAAATCACCGGTGCGAGCAACTCCAGCACTGAAAAATCGAAAACCTTAGCGTGGAACAACTCTGCTTTTGCGGCATCCAGCAGCAAAGGAATCAAATTCAAGAGGGTTGAGGCGCCAGGTAATTGAGAGAGAAATTGAGCCGGATTTACCACAAGCAAAATCCCGAGCATAACCAGAGAAATTCCGAGAACAAGTGAACGAAACAGATCGATCCGGGATTGAACCAGGCGTGCCATCCAAGGTTTTCCTGCGCGTTGATGAACTTTCTTCATTACGCCAGGTAAAAGCGTTCTTGGTGCTTCCAAGTCTCGAAGGTTCCCCAACTCTTCCTCGAGCCAGTCTTTGTTTGGATCGCTCATTTCGTTACCAGCTTTTTCAAAGTTTCGCGTCCTCGATGTATATCAGACTTCACCTTGGCCAGCGATACGTGAAGTTTCGCCGCGATCTCCTCGTAGCTCATCTCCTGAAAATGGAATAGCACGAGCGGCACCCGCTGGGCGTCAGGAAGTTTTCGGATCGCCAACTCCAAGGCCTCTTTCCGATCGCTTTCCCTTTCGATTTCCGTAGTGATCTCGATGGTTTCAGGATGCTCGGATAAAAAGCGCCATCGCGTACGGTAACGATTGAGGTGATTGATCGACAGATTCGTCGCAACAGTTTTAAGCCATCCTCCGACGGTGCCGCTGTCTCGCAACTGGTTGAAACGGGCGTAGGCCTTGATGAAGACCTCTTGGGTAATGTCTTCCGCATCAGTAAGGTTGCCCACAATCCTGGCGGAAACCGAAAATACCATGTTTTGGTAGCTCCGGACAAACATCTCAAATTCCTCATCGTCCGCCATTTCTCTGTCTAACCCAAAACCCGCCCGATCATGGAATTGGGACAGGGAGAGCGTTGCGGTTGCGATCATGTTAGCGTGAAGCCTCAGGGTACTCGAATTAAAATACCGCTATACCAGTGGACCGAAGGAACTCGAAACCAGCAAATAGCGACCATGCGCCGAGCCAGAGAACCAGTAGCGATTCGATCAGGCCGAATGCGGCTTCATTTTCGATCCGTATCCAGCTGCCTTGGCTCCTGATTTCTTGCCTATCCTCCTGCGGATTGAAATTGATAATGTTGTTCTTCATATCGATTGGTCGAATTTCATTAACAGGACACAGGCCAGGTGCGAAAAGTTGCACAATTCAGCCGAGATCCTGCTTCAGCGAGAATCTTGGGTAGCCCGAGACTTACGGGCTGAGTCCGGCCACCTGACTCGACTGCCTCGTCGAGCAATTGATTCGCGGTCAAAGGTTTCGTTTGACGCCCAAGGTTCCGTGGATATAGCCTTCCCACCGCAAATCCAGGTGAGGTGGCTGAGCGGTCGAAAGCGGCGCTTTGCTAAAGCGTTGTACCTCAAAAGGGTACCCAGGGTTCGAATCCCTGCCTCACCGGTGCTTTTCCCTCGTGAATCTAGTGGCTTTGCCGATACGGCTGCGCCTTACGGGTACTTGCAGCGGCCCATGAACACAAACGGCTTGTGGCGCCGGTGAAAGCAAAGCTGGCCGTTTTCACACGATCCTGCGATTCGGGTATTGTGATTGAGACGCTCAAAGCTTCCAAAGGGCCAGTATGACCGAAGCGCAAGCGGACGGAATCGGTTCAACAGCCGGTCGGATGGCCGCGGCAGAGAAGCGCGGGCGAAGTGTCACTGCAGGCTCGGGGGGCTCAAGGCCGCTTCAGGGTAACAGCGCTTGAGTTTCAGTCCAAATCCGTCGTATCAAATCGGCCGCAGGCTCGGCGCGCGCGAGCGCCGCGCCTTGTCCCGCCCAAGCCGCCATTCGCTGAACGTCGTTCTCGGCCAATGCGGCTTGCCGCATGGGTGCGGTCAGGCCGCCTTGGGCCGGATAGGGAGCCGGCCTGGGAGCCTCGGGCGAGTTGGCCGCGCGCGCATAGTCGGTCTCAATAGTGCGGCCGAGCCGACCGCTGAAGGCGCGTGTCAGGATCGTTGCCTCTGGCTCAAGTTCAGCTAGCGCACCGGCCCACGCAGCGTTGGTCTGAGCTTCCGGACATCGCAAGAAAGCCGTGCCGATTTGTACGGCGCTAGCACCCAGGGTCAGCGCGGCGGCGACGCCGCGGCCGTCCCCGATGCCGCCGGCTGCGATGATAGGAATCGAGAGTTTGTCCGACAGCCGCGGCAGTAAAGCCATGAGGCCGACGCCTTGACGCTCGGCCGCGGCTTGGTCAAAAGAGCCGCGATGGCCACCGGCTTCATGTCCTTGGGCCACAACGGCATCTGCTCCGGCGCGCTCGGCCTCTCGCGCCTCAGCAAGCGTCGTCACGCAGGCGAACCACGCTATCCTGCGATCTTTTAGTCGGCTCACGAATGCTGCTGGAAACAGGCCCATGATCGACGAAACAATGATGGGCTCGGCGGCAAGAAAGGCTTCGCATTGCTGTTCGAAATCAGGGAAGTGCACATCACCAACTTCGGCGGGAACCGGCGGCCCCCACTTTGCAAGGAAATCCCGCACCCGTTTTTCCGCCGCTGGATTACGCGCGGGCATCGGCTGTGGAATCCAACGGTTCAACTGAAAAGGGCCGCTACTCTGGGAGCGAAACTCCGCCACCCACTCGGCAATGCCCTCAGGACTCGTCATAAGCGCACCCATCCCTCCCAGACCGCCTGCGTTCGTCACGGCGGCCGCTAGGCCGGGGGGACACGAACCCGCCATTGGTGCTTGGAGGATTGGCGCTCTCAAACCATAGCGCTGACAGAACGCTGTCGCTCGACTTCTAGCATTTAAGAAACCCGAAGCACGTTGTTCAGACATTGAATTCGCTAGTTAAGCCTTTGGAGCCATCACAGGGTAATCAGATCCGGTGCGTTAGTCCTCAGTCGTTCGGCGAGCCGTCAAAAGCCATCGACTTAGTAGCAAATTCGTCGGCGAGGTATTGCTCAGCTTCGGTGAGATCGAACTGGTGGATCAGATAATATCTGCGCCCGCGGCCTTGCTTGAGCTCGCCGATTAAAAGCGGGTCTAATACGCGTGGTCTCGGATCCGGGAGTAGCACGCTGTTCCAGCGATGCTGCTGGTCTACGATGAGATAGAGGCTGTCGAAGTGGTCCTTGGCCGTCCGCGCCTTTTCTCGAACTTCTTTCGGCAGAATACCGTTAAATTCTGCGGTGATGACCAATTTCTTCCACGGACAAAACCGGTTAAGCACAAACAGGCTCAGCAGGTATGAGAGGAATGCGCCAAGGGCCCATCCGCCCACAAGGACATAGGGCACCGCCGCTCCTATCATTGTGGTGGTGTGGGACACGAGAAAACCTAATACAGGGAATATTCCCAGGAATACAGAGAGTCGGGTCAGTGCCCGTTCGGATTTCATTCTGCGATCGTTGATCTTCCTTACGAATGCTTCGGTCTTATGCAAAGGAATGTACGCGGATAGGCCCTTAGACTGGTTGATTGTGAGGAGCGAATCCGTAGTGACTTCGAAAGTAAATCGATGGCTTCCTTCGAGGTCAAAGACAGCGAAGACAGGTAATTCTGCACCACTAGCTTCGTCTCGATAGGTCTGTTGAAGACCGTACGGATCAAACTCCTGAAGATGAAAAAGCGTTTTTGGTGCTGTCGCAAGCAGAGCTTTCCCTTGCTCGCACTCTTCCTCCAAGGGAAAGAGATGATAAGTTCTTTGGCCAGTGAAGCTGCAAGGCCGGCAATATTTCTGCCGGAGCAGGTTGAGATTCTCGCTCATGGGGTTCTCCTGGGAAATTTGTTTTGCCGTCCCTTCAGATCCTTGCGCTGCCAGGGGTTCTAGAAAGGGAGACTTTTCACCTTATGGAACGTCGCTGAAGTTCGGTTAAAACGCAAATCGATCGGTGGCCGCTTTTGGGATCCGCTACCGTCGTGATCGAAGATGAAGACACTGCAGAAGGTTAGGGGCTCGACCCCAATTACCATGTTGGTCCTGGGCGTTGTCATACCGGCCGGGTTCCTCTGTGTGCCCGAAGCTTTGATCTACGCGGGGTACTGGCGTAGGCCGGAAAATTGGCTCGCGCATAGCGCCGTAGACGGTAGCTTTCAAATCTCCCTTTTGTTAGGTACGCTCCTAATGTCAACTGTGCTAGGTTCTGCATTCAAGGGATTGGCTAAAAGCAGCAGCGATGGCACAATCCACGCACTGATCTTTTGGAAGCGCTTTTCTATGCTCTGAACTGCCTAGCCGCGCCAGAAAAAGATGACGGGCTTGACTGGGCGAATCCGGAAGCTCGGGAGACGCTCGTTGCTTCCTTGAAGGAAGCCGTTAAGTGTTTAGAAGTAATTCCCAAAAGAATTTCGGGACGCGACGGCTTCTCAAGCAGGTGGAATCACCAAGAATATCTGCGCAGGGCGTCAGGTATCCGCGACTTGAAGAAATGAGTGTTGGTTCCGAAGGCTGAGGATCTGCCGAGCTTTTTGCCGTTCGGTGCAAGATCAAAGGAGTCTCGACTTAAGATCGCGTACACACAACCGGATGGAATTTCTCTTCGACTTTTTGAGCCCGGTCGGATTCCGCCCTCGCTTTCTGAACGTCCGGATTGCTCGAGAAGCGTTTTAGCAAAACAAGCATTTCTGCGTCCGCCGCCTCATGAAACGGGAAGAGCGGACGGACCTCCCGTTAGTTCCCCGTCCCGCCTTCACCTTTGCTGGAAATCTAAACCGCCGTGGAGTAAACTCTCGTCCCCGGACCAATGAAAGAACCTGACCCACCGGATAACTTGGAGCAGACGATATTGGAGACGTTCGACGAAATGCATGCCGAGGCCCGGATCGCGCCAATTGTCCTGACATTTCCGCCAGAGGTGATTGAGAGCGTCAGGGCCTATACCAAAGAGCGCTCTCTGCAACCCGCAACATTGATCCCCCTTGCGATCGAAGCCTTGGAACTCCAGTTGGATGAATTTAGCGACGCGGGCGAGCGCTTAATAGAAGACCCCGATTCGTTCACCTGGCCACTCGAAGATCCTCTGATGTGCGTAGCGCTCGCCTTCCTGCTCAAGCACGCATATCGATGTGCGCATAAAGTGCACGAAAAATACGGCCTTGGCGATGATCAATCAGGTCTCAATTCTTCGTATAGGCCTCGGCAACCCTCGCCGTGTCGGTGAAGTTCAAGAAACGCTTTACTTTGCCATTCTGGACCGTCCAAACGTGCACCAGCGGAAGATCGAAACGCTTGCCGGTAGCGGCCACGGTCGCGCCGTAGCTACCGACCATGATCACTGTGTCATCCTGCGCGATAAATTCGTCAGCCCTAAGAGCATGATCTTTCTGAGTGCTCGCCAGGGTACCGAAAAACCCTTCTCTCACTTGGTTCGGAGTATCGTGTTCGCCGGCATACGGGATCACGGAGGGGGCATCAAATCGCCAACTCAGTTGATCGGCAAGGTGGTCCATTATCGTTTCGATATCTCCTTTGCCGAAAGCTCCATAGAGCTTTTTTACCAGATCAATATTTTGTTGCTCTTTCATGGGGGGTGCCTTTCTTGGAATTGAGCCGCAATCATAGGCGAAAAAGCCAAGACCGGTAAAGCCAATTGCACATTGCATGATATTGGGAGCCTCTTACAGCCAGTCTAAGCGGTAGTGTGCACCATTTGTCGGGAATCAGAGCACAAAGAGCGGAACGGTTCAGATCGTGATCTCCACGGTATGCTCTCAGAGGGCTGTGGACAGCTGCATGACCCTGGAAACACCTTAAAATCGGCGATTATTTTGGTTGCCAGAGACGCAAGCCTCATAGAGATTCATCCTCCGCAAGAGCCTCTTCGTGTCTGGTGGAAGAAATGTGGAACGCGGAATGATAGCTCTGCGGGTTCAAGACCCGGCCGCCAGGCAGGAGGAGGCACAGATGAGCGAATGATCGATCGTGTCGAACATGCCAGACGTAAATTGGTGGCCCCCAGCTAAGTTCGTAGCTTTCCGAGGATCTCGTCGGTCGTGCCGAGTTCTCCAATTCGGGGGAAAATGATTTTTAGCGCACGGTCGTGCGCGTCGGCGTTCATGTCGGTCATCGCGTCCACCGCGAAGCTGAGGTTGTAGGAGCGCTCCCAGGCGTCGCGCGCGGTCGACTCCACGCCGATGCTTGTCGATATCCCGCAAAGGACGATATTCGTTACCCCGCGCCGGCGAAGCTGGAGGTCGAGATCGGTGCCGTAGAACGCGCCCCATTGCCGCTTGTGGATCAGAATGTCGCTGGCGGGATTGGCCTTCAATTCGTCGACATATTCGAAAAAGCCGGAACCCAACGGTCGGGATGGCGGCTTCGCTTCGGCTCGGGTTTTGATTGCATCCGCCATGTCCGCGGCCCAGCCTACATGGACCAAGACCACCGGCAGCTTTCGCTCGCGGAACGCATCCGTCAATCGAACGATGTTAGCCACTACGCCCGGGGCGGGATGGACAGTTGGGAAAGCGACAATTCCTTTTTGGATATCGATAACGACCAAGGCGGTTTTCGGATCGAGTGCGGTGATGGGCATGTTCTTGCCAGTTTCGCAATTCACTTCTCATCAACCGTCCATAGGAGTTGGTCTAAATTCAGAGGCTCAGTGACCATTGCAAGCTCGCCATTTTGCGTGCGCGGCCACTCTTCGCGTGGACGATCCCAATAGAGCTCAACCCCGTTACCGTCCGGGTCCCGCAGATAAAGTGCTTCACTCACGCCGTGATCGGACGCGCCTTCGAGCGGGATACCGGCGCGCAAGAGTCGTTGAAGTGCGTCCGCGAGCTCGTTACGCGTCGGGTAGGCAATCGCGATATGATACAATCCCGTCGATCCCGGCGGCGGGGGATTCCCGCCGAGGCTCTCCCAAGTGTTCAGTCCGATATGGTGGTGGTAGCCTCCGGCCGAGAGAAACGCAGCTCCGCTCGCGGAACGCTGCGTGAGCTCAAAACCGAGCAGATCGCGATAAAAGCTAAGCGCCCGATCCAGGTCAGCGACTTTTAAGTGCACGTGTCCGATCCGCACGTCGGGATGGATCCGCTTAGCCATCCTTTGTCTCATCGAGTATCTCGTCTTCGTTGACTGTCACATATAGGGATACCGATTTAGCCGCGGTTTTCCAGGGCGAAATTCCAGCCTAAGGATCGGGCGATAAGTCGCAGGCTAGAGCGTCTTTCGTGATCCACTTATCAGCCAGAGTATTTCGTCGGCTCAGTGGCCGCCGCCACATAGAGCGGGTGGATTGGAAATCCGTCTTTCGTTTTTCTGAGACAAAGCAAGTCGAATCCGGAGAGCTTCTCTAAAACAGCTGTGCAACGGCCTTGATGTTTTCCGGTGACGCCCCACGCGGCAATCACTTTTCCGGTTTCTTGAGCGGCACCAAGGATGTGTCGATCGTTTTCACGGCCGACCGGATCCACTTCCGTGTAAAGTCTGTCAGGATTGGTCGACACCAAGCCGAATAGATTTGTCATGATGAATCCATTGTATCCCCAGGCAGCGGAAAAGGCCCGAATGCGTCGAAGTGTTTGATCGAGTTGCGTTTCATTTGCGAGACTTGGATTGAGACCGATCCAGGTGCAAAACCTTGGCGCAAAAAGCGGCTCCCATGTGTGTACGAGCCGATATCGGTATCGTCGGTTAATACTAAAAATACATTTGTTTTGCATGGAGTTTGACTAACCTGCCAACGGCCCGTCATTGGATTTTTTAGACCTTCCAGTAGTGATTGGTGCCTGGCTCGTTCGGCCAAAGACCACTTCGACAACCCTTGGCTTTATCAGAATGTTTGCCATACGTAGCCTGACACTAATTGAGATGTCAGGATACCTTCGAAAATATTCCAGAATCACTTTCGTACTCTAATGTTTTATACGAACTCGTAGGCCGCGCCGAAGACTAGCCCCAATTTTTCACCCTTTTGAACAAAAAAGTAGCGAAGCCTTTTAAGTAACCTGTTATGGTTGAGATGGTTAAAGACAACTAAACAGGAAGCTTCGCTAGTGGAACAAGATAACCAACTTGGATTTGAATTTCCAGCTTTAGGTCGAAGAAAAATCGAGGCGAATTTCGCCGGAGGGCAAGTTAGCAGTGACGGTGGGTTGATGCTGCTGCGCCAGGTTGATCGGTGGCTAGGTTTTACAAAGCAATTAGACGGGATTTTGCCCGACGGACGGAACCCGCTCTTAATTCAACATTCCCAAGAGAGTCTTTTACGCCAGCGCATCTATGGCTTGGCGCTGGGATATGAGGACCTTAATGATCATGACTCTCTACGGCACGATTTGCTCTGGCAGACAGCCACAGATCGGAGCGAGGAGTTAGGAAGCAGTTCAACCTTATGCCGATTGGAGAATCGGGCTGGGCGAAAGGAAGCTTGGTTGATGCATCAAGTATTGTTTGAACAGTTCGTGGGCAGTTTTTCTGCCCCTCCCAAAGAACTGATCCTGGATTTTGATTGCACCGATGACCGGGTGCACGGCGCGCAGGTGGGCGGAGCCTTCCACGGCTACTACGATGATTACTGCTTCTTGCCGCTCTACGTCTTTTGCGGAGACCAGCTGCTGGTCAGTTATCTGCGGCCAAGTAACATCGATCCGGCCAAACATGCCTGGGCGATCTTATCCAAGCTAGTCAGTGCGCTGAGAAAACATTGGCCGGAAGTAAAAATTATCCTGCGTGCCGATAGCGGGTTCTGTCGGTGGAAAATGTTACGGTGGTGCGAGTCTCACCAGGTTGACTACATCGTAGGGATCGCCAAGAATGATCGGCTCAAGGCTCTGAGCGCCAAACTGGGGCAGCGCGCCGAACGCAAACATCAAAAAAGCGGCGAAAAAGTCCGGCTCTTTAAACAGTTCAAATACCGGGCCGGTACTTGGGATAAGAAGCGACGCATTATTGCCAAAGCCGAGCACACTGTTTTAGGAGCCAATCCTCGTTTCGTGGTCACCAATCTGATCGGGGACGCACAAATGCTCTACGAAAAGATCTACTGTGCTCGAGGGGAGATGGAAAACCGCATTAAAGAACAACAGCTCGGACTCTTCAGCGATCGGACCAGCTGTCATTACTGGTGGCCCAATCAGTTCCGGTTGCTGCTTTCTAGTTGTGCTTACGTGTTATTAGAAGCCTTGCGTCGGCTTGGCCTAAAATCCACGGAACTGGCTCGTGCGCAAGTGGGCACCATCCGGCTCAAGTTACTGAAGATCGGTGCGGTGATCACGCGAAACACCAGGCGGGTAAGAATCTGGTTCTCCAGTGCCTTTCCGCTCCAAGACCTCTTCAAGTCCTGCCTAGCTTACTTTTACGGGTAACTCTTCCGATGGTGCTGGCCCCGGCACCTGATAAAAAATGGAGGCTGTGCCCGCGGTGTCTTCCAGCGTTGAAAGATCATCGCAAAATCCTCTTATTAGTCTCGCTCCTCGGCTGTCCACGATTAGTCACCCGAACAAATGCTCAAAACTGGAAAACGATGAAATATCCGGGCTAGAACCCACTGAAACTTGCGGATCTCTGGCAGCAGACCCGCACTGTTCACCCGAGGTGTCGGCAGGTCGCCTTCAACGGTGGCCGCTTGCTTTCGAGAATACCTGAAACCTCGTTTCGCCAAATAATCAACTGGCGAACACGTCCTGGCACTGCAGAAATTTTTCCAGCAGCAACACTGGGAAAGGGCCCAATCCATGATCCCGATCGGGCTCTCCGTAGTGGCATGGTTCCTGCTATTAAGCATTGCATGGCTGAGCTCAAAAAAGGACAGATAGGGCAGTTACCTTTATATGCCGAATCGAAAGATTGGCTATGCTCTGAAAAGGACATGATGATGAAGATAAAGAATGGAGACCCCTGGACCCAGTCTCACTCCGAGATAGAGAACTCGGCACACGCGCATACGAAAAAGCGACAATTGTTTTTGAAATGGTGCTTAACCAACATGTTAACCGTGGCGATAATTTTTTTAGCGACGGCATTTGGCGCTACGCAAACCCAAAATTTGAGTCTTGTTGGTAAGGCAATGGTCCTCGCTATCGTAATGATCTATTTTATCACTACTGTTTACGGCGGATTAATTTCTTGGAGAACGGACAAGGTTTTAGACGAATTGAAAGAGGCGGACGATGGGCAAGCTTCGGGATTGCACAAGCAGTTGGCGGAACTAAATCATAAGGCGGATAATATCAGCTTTGCTGCTAACGAATGTCCGTATATCGGGTTGCTCGGCGCTATCACCGGAATCTATTTTTTCATGACAGGGAGCGGGGGTTTAGGAGGCGCCTTAGACCCTTCTCATCTGAGAGAGATAATGAGTAACTCCTTGGTGGGCCTGGGGATTGCCTTCATTCCGACGATTACGGGGGTCTTCTTTCGAAGCGTTTTGTCGTGGCAGCATCACCTGATCGCGCACGAGGTGACGTACGTTCTCAAGGGTTATTAAAAGGGCATGAATAAAAGGGGGGAATTTCCGGGGATCGCTACGGTTGATGTGTGCATCAACCTAGTTCTCGTTTTTGCCGTTTTACTGAAAGTGAGTCTTCTGGCCATAAATGTAGAATCGGCCGAGTCGGCGCAAAAACGGCTTAAAAGTAGCGCACTTTTTCTGATGAAAGTAGTTTGGGCCGGCGAATCCGACGACGACGTTGACACTTACGTGAGTGATCCGTATTCGCACCTGGTCTTTTTTAAGCGGCTTCAGGACGGCCTAATGAATTTGAACCGGGACGATACCGGATCGAGCAACGATCTGGTCACATTACCGGACGGTAGAGTGGTTAAATCTGCCTACAACGAAGAGCAGGTTGAGATCCGAGGCATAATCGAGGGCGAATACATCGTCAATGTGCACATGTACCGCAAGGCAGCTCGGACTCCTACGAAGGTCATCGTAACATTGTATAAGGTAGCCGAGGGAGAGGATGTTCAGATTCACGAGAGAGTGCTAACGCTTACTGAGCAACAGCAAGAAGAGACCGCCTTTCGATTTACCCTCACGAAGAGCGGAGAAGTAGCCGATATAAACGAGTTGCCGAAAAGCTTGATCCGGAGCGGCTTGGCGCAGAATCAATAATCAATGCAAACGTTAATCATTCCTGCCGCTTTTGTTTTTCTCGCAGCGATACTCTTGTGGATAATCATCGGTATCAAGGGAAAATGGTGGGTCAAGTTACTCGCGATGGTTGTTACTCTTTTAGTAAGTCTGCAAATGTGGCGATCCTTAGACAGCTATCTTGGCTATTTCAAGACAGCGGACCTTGGATCTATTACCGACAAGCGAGCGATATTATTTTGGGCTCGAGTAGACGAACCTGACGGGAAAGCAAGCGATCCGGGAGCGATTTATATGTGGATGCGACTGGAAGGGGAAAATGAAAAGAAATGGTGGTTTGCGAACCCCTCGGCCGGTACGCTGCCACAGGTGTTTAAGTTTTCTTATTCAAGGGAATTTCACAAAGCAATCGTGTCGGCCTTAGGAAAAATTCTAGAAGACAATGGAAATCCGATAGAAATTGCCTTTAATGAGACGGACGACCAGCGACGCAAAACGGGGCGTGCACGGGCAACTCGTAGTCAGGGTGGTGACGGAAGTCAAGTTTCCGGGGATGAGACAGGAAGCATGAGCTTAGCGCCAGGGGTATTTTATGTGTTGCCGCCTCCCAGACTTTCGCCGAAACTTTTCGTCCAGTAGAGAGACGAGTCAAGGCTCAATAGAGCCGATTGCTGAAGTAGCCTACCGTTCACCGCCATCCCAGGAGAGCACCTTTACTCGATTCATGGGACCGATCGCAGAACGAAGTCAGTGCCCGCTCAGACGAGGCGCAGAGTCTGCAATGTAGATTCTCGATATCGCTGGTCGCACCGGCTGCATATTGTGAAAATGTTGCAACCAAGAGGTCTCACCAGCTCGATTCGTGCGCTTGGTGAATAGGTTAGACTAACAACTCCGCGCGAGGTTCTTGCGATCGAGCGCCGAGGCTCGTCGCCTAGTGCTGCACGTCACTGACTTGGTGCACTAGATCGGACTTTCGTTGCTTGCCTGGGTGAGCTGTTCGGGCGTCATGAACCAGTGCCCGTTGCTTAACGGGTCAAATACCAGAACGGTAACACAGTGAAGCCGTTGCTGTTCATTGAGCCCGCAATAAAAGTCGACGAGCGCGATCCAAACGTTCTTGCCGACGAGTAGTTTGGCAAAGAACGGAGTTTCAGCGTGTATAAAAAGATAAGGCGGCTTATCGAGGTGCTGAAAAAGAGCCGTCTCGATGTATGTCTGTGCCGGTGGCCCGTCTTGAATGACGACCGGCTTCTCTTGCCCGCTGTTGGGCGCCTGGTCGGCTAGCGCGCTTACGCCCACAAGCAATAATCCTAGAAAAATCTTCATTACTTCCCCCTCTGTTTGTGGTTGCCTACTTGGTAGCAAGTCTCATGCCAGTGCGTGTGCGGGCCAGAGGCACGGACGGGAGGCCACAGACTCGGGATGGAATAGCTCGACAATGAATTGAACCGCGAGTGAACACGGGTGGCGCGAGAACGAGGAAAGTTACGCTTAGAAATACCACTTTACCCCTGCATCATATTTTCTGTCTCCGGTTTGACCGAGTCCAGATCGCTGCTCTGTGCCGGAAGCTGCCGCGTGGCTCATCCGGAATAGGAAAAGACTAAAACACAAAGAGGAAAAGTAATATTTTTTGCAAAATAGAGAAAACAAAGAAGCAGAGCGTTATGTATATAATCGAATGGTGTTGCAACCCGGAGTTCCTGACCAGCGCACGAGATTCCAGACCTCCGACCAGCCCTAAGTCGCAGGTCAGTTTCCTCTTTCCTTCGAGTGAATATTTTCATCAGATGGCTACGGTCTCCGGTGGTCGTGATTGCCGAAGCGCAGATTGTTGGCTATGAGCCAACGGCCGCGGATCAGATCAAGTCCGCGAAGGAACAGAATCCGGAGGAAAAACAGACATGAAATCAACTAGACTATTTGATCTGAGCGGACGCGTCGCGGTCGTCACTGGCGGGAACGGCGGTCTCGGTCGTGGTATCGCACTAGGCTTGGCCCAAGCCGGAGCTGCGGTGGCAATTCTGGCGCGCAACGAGAAGAAAAATCAATGCGTCCTGGGTGAGATTCAGGCGCTTGGAGCACCTGCTTGCGCGCTGAGCGTTGATGTTGCAGAGCATAGCCGACTTCAGCCTGCCCTGGAAAGGATCGAACAGGCGTTGGGACCCGTCAGCATTTTGGTTAACAATGCCGCCGTCGCCCTTATCCGGAGTACCCTCGATCACACTCCGGAAGACTGGGATCAAGTCATGACAACAAACCTTAAAGCCTGTTTTTTACTCTCGAAGTTTGCAGCCCAATCGATGGTGAAGCAGCATCAAGGAAAAATCATCAATATCGCCAGCGTCCTTTCCTTCTTCGGTTCCGGAGTGGTTCCATCTTACAGCGCTTCAAAAGGAGCTTTAGTTCAGCTGACAAAATCAATGGCGATCGAGCTGGCGCCGTTCAATATCCAAGTGAACGCCATTGCGCCTGGATATTTTGAAACCGACATGACCGCACCAGTTAAAACGACGCCTCTGTACCAAGAAGTCATTAGTCGGACACCGGCCGGTCGCTGGGGTAATCCCGATGAATGCGCAGGGACCGCGATCTTTCTAGCGTCGCAAGCTTCTGATTTTGTCACCGGGACAACCATCGTCGTGGATGGCGGATATGCCATCCGGTGACGCGCGTTTCTCCCGGCCTTTCCCGATCGTTAAACTGCCCGCATGAAACTCCTGCTTGAAGACAGCGAAATGGATGCGCAACTGCAACGCACCGCGAACGCGGTCTGCTCAGGCTCAGCCGACCTCGGCGAGGTCATGGCGACGGCAGGGCGTGTTGCACCAGGCGATTATGACCGTTGGTACTCGGAATGGGGTAGCTTGGCCGAAAGGACGACTCAACTCGCAGATGATAGCCTGCGGGCCGGCCACCAACTCAGCGCCGCGAAGGCCCTCCTGCGTGCGACCGAATACTGGCGACAAGCGATCTTCTTCATCCGTCACGACCTCGAGGATCCGCGCCTGCTCAAGGGTTGGCGCGCGCATCGGGCATCCTTCCGTGCCGCACTTCCGCTTCTGCCCTGGTGCACCACCATAGCGGCGCTCCCGTTTGACGGCGGCTGGATGACCACCTACTTGTTGCGGCCGGATGGCAGCAACACCCGAAGGCCCACCGTCTTAGCACCCTGCGGCTTCGATTCAACTGCGGAAGCCGGCTATGCGGCTACGGGCTATATGGCACTTCCGCGCGGTTACAACGTTCTCTTCTGGGATGGTCCCGGCCAAGGGGGCATGTTATATGAATACCGCGTTTCGATGCGGCCCGATTTCGAATCGGTCGTTGCTCCCGTCGTGGACTGGCTATTGGAGCAACCGGGGGTCGATCCCAAAGGCCTTGTCCTCATAGGGCGCAGTTTCGCGGGCTACCTCGCACCACGCGCCGCCTCTGCCGAGCAAAGACTTGCCGCGCTGGTATGCGACCCTGGGCAAGTGGAGTTTGTGTCGCGCATCGTGCCTTCCATATTCGATCAGGACGCTTGGACGCGGATTCTCGCGGCTGACCCCAATGTGGAAGCCGCCCTGCAACGGCGACTAGAGGACCCGCGCAAAAGGGAGTTTTACGGTGCGCGCATGGCCACTCTCGGAGCCAAGACGCTGGGCGACTTTCTCCGCATGCAACCCCGCTACAGCGTTCAGGACCGGGTCCAGGGGATCCGCTGTCCTACGCTGGTGACGGAGGGCGAAGGCGATTTCGCGTCCCAAAGCCAATGGCTCTATGACCTGTTGAATTGTGAAAAACGCTTCCGCCGCTTCGCGGAATCCGAGGGAGCAGGCGGACATTGCTGCGGCCTGGGAGTGACCCTTTGGGAGACCGTCGCGTTCGACTGGATTGATCAGGTCCTGGGCTAGTGCATCGTCTCATATGTAGCTGGCATATGGTGGCGTTCAAAATGGGCCGCCGGCAAGGCGTGAGGAGGGCGCATATCTGAATCGATACGTAACCGACGAGCAACGTAGCCGCCGGCCCATTTTCAACGCAACCCTCCGGGCCGCGGCCGGTTGGCTGTTTTTCCGCGTTGCTCGCTCCTTACGTATCAATCTAGATATGCTCGTCGCTCGCGCCTTGAAAAACAGCCAACTGACCTGCGGCCATATGCCAGCTACATGTGAGACGATGCACTAGTACCCTTTTTTGGCTCAAGCAAATTACTTCACGGCCGCGCCGAAACGATCCACGAGTTCCTTCCACGAAGCGGCGATTTTAGGGTTCGCATTCAGGGTGCTGTTCGGTCGAAGATCAGTCTGATTTTGCGGAAATGTTCCCGCTCGACGATGCGGTCACGTCGCGGTTGAGAAATCGGTTTGCGTAGTCGCATTCCGCAACGACTTCAAGCCCTTCTTTCCGCGCGTATTGCACTGCAGCTGCAACTAATTGCTCTGCAACGCCTCTTCCTCGGAGGGCCGCCGGCACTTCTGTATGGGTGATGATCATGCGGTTGCCGGACATGCGATAATCGACTTTGGCCAAAAGCCCTCCGACCGTGATCTCGAAACGGTTTGCGGCAGAATTACGAGTTACCATCAGCTCGGATGAACTTTCGAATTTCGTGTTCATAGGAGACCCTCACGCAAGCTACCGAGATTCTAAAGCCATTTTAGAAAAAATCGGCGATGCAAACTTGCTTCTGATGGGCGAACCGGGGCGGCTTGCCAGCCTCCATGCATGATTCATGCTTTTTGCCGTCTCTCCTCGAAGTCCCGCCCACAACAGAGAAAGCCTTGGTAAGGAATGCAAATTCCGCGCGGCCCTCGTTGGCGCGGGACCTCGAGTTCCTTAACCCATTGCTGCACTCGGTAGCCCCTCTGGCGGGCTGAACAACTTGAGGATCTGACATCATTGCGAAGATAGAAATTCCGTGTTGACTTATTGCTCATGAGAATCATTATCAATAGCGATGAATGTGCCAGAGTTAGTTCGTTGTTCCCCGGTTCATGCGCTGCTCATATCTCGCGATGAAGGTCTTCACGGCTCTTTCAGCGCCGAAAATGGCGTGACCATCGCTCGGTTGGCCGAGCAAAGACGTCCGGTTTCGACGTCCAAAGCGCTTGGCAATCGACTAA
Source organism: uncultured Verrucomicrobiae bacterium (assembly GCA_963736745.1). Taxonomy (GTDB): domain Bacteria; phylum Verrucomicrobiota; class Verrucomicrobiia; order Chthoniobacterales; family JAFAMB01; genus JAFAMB01. Next base: position 39,648 of record CAVTQD010000002.1, read on the forward strand.
AGTTATACCGAGCAGTCCTGACAGCCTGTCTGTTTTTGATCCTTTCCGGCGTGCATTTCGCTGCTGGAGCCGGGAGCGAGCGATCCATTGGCGCAGATCAAAGGCTACCTGGTTTTTAAATTGGAGCGAATGGACGCTGCTGCGCACGATTATGTTTCGAACGCAAATGCTTACCAGGCGATTATCGACAAGTGGGCAGGGGACTACGACCGCGCAGCACTCGAGCAGGGCCCGGAGCTTCTGCAACTGATCGCCAGGATGCAGGACGATTACCGCGTCTACCACAACCACGGGTACGAAACGATCGAAGGCATTACCGCCGGTACCAAAGCCATGGTGGCTTTTGACACTTATCTTGATGGAGGTGTCGCCAAGTCCGAAGCATCGACCGATTCACCATACTCCCCGATGGTTTTGAAGACACGCGATGGAAAGATGATCAGCGACCGAAGTGGCAATCTTTTTCATTACGTCATCGAACCGGCGCTCTGGGGAACCAAATCATATCTGCTCAAGAAGCTTAGTCCAGCTGCGGCAGAGAAATTGAAACCGGTACAGGTCCTGCCGCGCGCAGATGTATTGACTGCTTCCGCTGATGAATGTGCGCGCAAGCTCGACGAGTTGCTTGCAGTTGCTGGGGCTTGGCAGCCCACAATGGATGAATGCGTCGGTGCGCTTATCTGGATGACGCCCACTCTAAATGGGTACTTCGATGATTGGAAAAACTCACGATACGACCCGATTGCGTCTGAAGGTCGGTATGTCGCCGAAAGCCGTGTTCTCGATATGCAAGGGATCATGTCCAGTCTGGCCCTTGTCTGCAACGCCATTCTGCCGCGGGTCCAAACCCAGAACCCTGCATTGGCAAAGCAACTTAAGTATGAATATGACGGCATTTTAAGCTTTCTCCAGCGCGTGGATGAACGGGACAAACGCAGTGGCGGCAAAATGTCGATTCCTCAGATCGAAGAATTGGCTTTCCAGGCTAAAACGCTGACTGATCAGCTCGATCCACATCTCCGCCAACTGGCGGCAATATTAAATCTCAGAATCCCGCCAAAACCGACTCTGAGCTGATTCTCGCGACTGCAATTCAATTCGGGTGTCCTTTTCCGTTGAAGACGATTCGACATGTCATACTGCGGGCCGGCACTGCAATCGTTTCGATTGCTTTTGCGACAGCACTCACCTGTCGAGCCGATTTAGCGGACGATTTTCACAGGATCGAGGGAGGATTAGACGACGCGTTGCTGGATAGTTACTCCGGGACGACGGTTTCGACTGTAGACGTCGCTGGGCTATTGGACGGGCTGAAAATGTATCTCCGCGGTGCGGAAACGCTCCAACTGATCGATGTCGATAAGGAAAGTCTGTCCACCGCTGCACAAATCGGCCAGGCACGTGCACGAATCGAGCATATAGCAGCGTTGGAAATGCTCCGGTGCCAGAAAGCGGGCGATCTTCAAGGAGCCTTGACATGGCGAACCCTGATTACTCTTCCTCAATTCGCTAACAGCGTCGCTGGCGAAATGCTTTTGCAAACACCGGACATCGATAGGGCAAAGGGCCCTGAGGTCAGTCACTTGTTGGCAAAGGAGTATCTGCAATGGCAAACGATGCGTGTTCGACAACTGCTCGATTTTACGCAGGAGCAGGTGACCCAGAACATTGAGACAAAAGAGGTCATTGAAGCGTATAGCGCGGAAATTCGCGCCTTGGCAGATTTTCCCCTGCTCTTGCTGCAAGCCGGAGGGGTGAAGCTCCCTGGTTCTTTGCCTGGACCGATGAAATGGCTCGGCAATGCCGTTCTGAGGCAGAACGCCGACGCGATCGAGGCGTGGCGTAGTGAAATCGAGTCCGTCTTGCCGAATCTTCTGACCGAAAAGGATATTGGCCGAATGCAGCGGCTGCTGATCCGTTTTATAAGGCTTGTTCCACGCGAATACCAAAACGGAGTGCATAACGGAGAGTTGATCATTCCGCTGGAGTATCGGGAAGCGACACAATTCAGCGATCAAGCGCAGACTTTGGTAAACCAGTTGGCTCCCGTTTGGAAACAGGAGGAGCCAAAAGCTTACCAAGAGTATCGCCATCTTCTGGACCACGAACTGGCTGGTCTACGATCGATGCTTATTCATTACGCGCCGCAAGAGAAAATCCAGAATCAAGCGGACTCGATAGCGAAAATTCTCGAGAACGAATTCAAGATCAGCGCCCGTCGAACCGGGGATGTCGCAGATGTAATTGACGAAACCGCGTTGGAGGTACGAACTTCTCTCGGCAATTCGTTAGCGGCGGCGAAATCCGATCGTTGGCAGGAGGCGGAATCTCAGCGACTGGACGCCTATACCGCTTTTGATGCCGAAATCGAACCAAGAGTTCTGCCGCGTAATCCCGCTCTGGGGTACGCTTCGGAACGCAGTTTCATTGAGGGAGACGGTTCAAATCTTGGAATTAAGGCCTTGCTGGATAGCAGGGCTCCGATGGAGCAGCTTGAAGCGGCTTATTCCCGCGCGCTCCAAAACCTGGATCGATGCATGGAATTGCTCAAGGTGGCGATCTCGCCGACGACCGTCGGATTTACCGCCTTTAGCATTGTTGGTCGAGAGGGCTTGGAAGCGGTCGTGATCCTTGCTGCCCTATTGGCAGGGTTACGTGGTCGGGATCATGCGCAAACCCGCAAAGGAATCTGGCTTGGCGCCTGGCTGGCAGTGTTAGTCACGATGATCACGTTCTGGTTGTCGCGTTCCGTGATCCAGTCGTTAAGCCGGTTCGGAGAAAGACTCGAAGCAGTCGTTTCGGTGCTCGCGGTAATTATCCTGCTTATTGTCACAAACTGGGTCTTTCACCGATTTTATTGGACCGGCTGGAATGCGAAACTACGTTCTCTCTCCAAGGCAGCGCAGCATGTTACATCATCTCGCTGGGAGAGCCTGGCATTACTTGGGGTCGGATTTTTGACAGTCTATCGAGAGGGATTTGAAACAGCTTTGTTTCTTCAATCACTGCTTCTTGAGGGAAACATACCGGCAGTTGCCATAGGAGGTAGCGCTGCTCTTTTGTGTATCGCTTTAATAGGGTTATCGACTTTCAAATTCGGGCTGAAACTTCCTTACCGCAAGCTCTTGGTTTTCACTGGGCTCTGGTAGTTGCCATCATGGTAAGCTTCATCGGTCAGACCGTTCGTCTGTTTCAGACTGTGGGTTGGATACCGGTGCATCCAATTGCAAACGTGCATATACCAGATTGGGCCGGCCTTTGGCTTGGGCTCTACCCCAGTTTGGAAGGCTTTTGTATCCCGCCTCTGGCTCTCGTTTACGTCGGGGGCGCCTGGCTCATCACTCGGTGGCGTTCAGCGGTCGCAAAACGCGAGATGGTGTCAGCTGTTGCGACTGCATAGCACTCCACTCATTCACAAAACTATTCTTCAATAAATGAAACGAATAATGCTCGTTCTCGGTTTGGGGTTGCTTGGAGGCGTTGAGAAAAACCTTGCTGCAACGAGCCTTTTCCCAGGCCCGGATTATGTCATTCCTGGCGGACCGCCCCGGAAGCTGGCCTTCACACCGGACCTGAGGGCCTTAACTATCAGCCAGGAACAATCTGGGAGCGGCCGCTGCTGTTAGGTGACATGAATGATCTGCGCAACCAGAATATGTACCATGGCTTTACCATCTCACCGACTCTAATTACAGAAGTGATGGGAAACGTTTCGGGCGGTATGCGCCAGGGTGTTATATTCGACGGTGTCCTTAACATGGGGCTCAATATCGACCTTGAACGATTGACCAACTGGTGGGCCGGCGGCTCAATTCACGCGAACAGCCTTTGGATTTTTGGACCGAGCCTCTCTGCGCAGTATGTCGGTGATATCAGCAATACGAGCAATATTTCAGGGTTCAATACGATCCGATTACAAGAGCTCTGGTTTGAACAATCCTTCTGGCAGCAGCGAGCATCCGTGCGGGCAGGGATGCTCGCTGCGGATGCAGAATTCTTTTCATCGAGTTATTCCTCCCTTTTCTTGAGCGGCACGTTCGGCGCGTTTACCCTGGTTGCTAACAATCTTCCAAACGCCCCCGTCTACCCGATGGCCGTACCCGGTGTCAGAATAGCGATACAGCCTACTTCCAAATTCTATTTCCAGGCCGGGATTTACGATGGCAATGCGCAGAGCCAGCAGCAGAATAACCATGGCGTCAACTTTCCTTTAAGCACCACGGACGGAGCCCTGATTTTTTCGGAAATAGGATTATTGTTAGGCCAATCGCCCGGCGATCGAGGATTGAAAGGCACGTATAAAGTCGGTTCTTTCGTGCACACCGGAAAATTCGATACCTGGAATTCTCAGGCACAAGCGGCTTTGGGGACTGGATCCCTGAAGAGTGGGGGAATTGACTACGGAATTTACGGTGTGGTTGATCAGGAGATCATTCGATCGGGCGGCCGAAGCTTGGACATATTTGTCAGAGGGGGCGGGGCGCCGGCTGATATCAATTTTGTCAATTGGTACATTGACGGAGGTTTCAATTTCAGAGGATTTATTCCAGGAAGGACGGATGACGTCGCGGGAATTGCAGTTGCGTACTCCTCGATCAGTCAGGAATTCAGCAATGCTCAAGTTTTGCAGGGTAATCAAAGCTACAGCAGCGAAACTGTTCTCGAGGCAACTTACAACTTCTCTATCGCGCCATGGTGGACTTTACAACCAGACTTCCAGTATATCTGGACGCCGAGTGCTCAGAACGGGTCCAAAAATGCGGCTGTTCTTGGAATTCGGTCGACGATCACTTTTTGATTTGCGCCCAGGTCTTCGGAATGAACCGCGATTTGATCCTCAACTCCAACCATGCCGTGCCCTCCAGTTGGCGGCAGACGCTGACCATCGCTGGTCCCGGCCTGGTGGTGATGCTGGCAGATACCGACGCCGGCAGCGTCATCACAGCCGCCCAAAGCGGAGCCCAGTGGGGCTACAAGCTGTTGTTGCTGCAGGCCATCCTGATCCCGATCCTTTTCGTCGTGCAGGAGTTGACGGCCCGGTTGGGGACGGTCACCGGACGAGGCCACGGTGAGCTGATCCGTGAATGCTTCGGACGCTCCTGGGCGTGGCTTTCGGTTTCGACTTTGGCGGTAGCCTGCCTGGGGGCATTGGTCACCCAATTCAGCGGGTTGGCCGGAGTGGCTCAATTGTTCGGCGTGCCGGTCTGGTTGACGCTTATTTTAACGATCTCCATGATCGTGATCATGGTCTGCACCGGTTCGTATCGCTCGGTCGAGCGTATCGCCATCATGTTCGGGCTCTTCGAACTGGTGTTCCTCGGCGTGGCCTGGAAGGCGGCACCTCAGATAGGGGAGATCGCTGCCCAACTCACCGCGATTCCGCTCCGCGACAACGGCTTTCTTTACCTGGCGGCCGCCAACATCGGTGCCGTGATTATGCCCTGGATGGTGTTCTACCAGCAGTCGGCTGTGGCCGATAAGGGGCTGACGGTGCGGCATCTAAACGTGTTACGCTGGGACACCGCCGTGGGGGCGGTCGTGACCCAGATGGTGATGGCTTCGGTGCTGATCGCGGTCGCCGCGACTATCGGGCAGACGGACGCGGGGGCCAGTCTGAACGATGTGCCCCAGATATCTAATGCCCTAACCCCTTTCCTGGGCGATGCAGTAGGCCGCATTGTCTTTGCCTTCGGCATCAGTGGCGCGGCATTGGTCGCAACCATTGTGGTTTGCCTGACTGCGGCCTGGGGGTTGGGAGAGGTCGCCGGATATCGTCGGTCGCTGTCCGACCACCCAAGGGAAGCTCCCTGGTTCTATGGCATCTTCACCGCTGCCCTGATCGCCGCTGGCCTGGTGGTGGGGTCGGGAGTCAATCTGGTCCGCCTCTCGGTGGCGATCGAGGTCATGAATGCGCTATTGCTTCCGGTCGTGCTAGGCTTTCTATTCCTGCTGGCGCGCCGGGCGCTGCCGGCACCCTACCGTCTGACCGGGCCTTATGCCTGGCTGGTCGGCATAGTGATCCTGATGACGGTGGGCTTCGGCCTCTATGCCGGTCTGGTCGGGACCTTCGGCGGCTAGGGCTCAAAGTCCCAAACGTTCAGGCGCACAGAGCCTTCCGCAAAAAGTCTAGCCGCGAAAGGTCTATTAAGACATACCTATTAGTAAAGGCTGATCCTGGTACGCACTCGAATTTCGACGAATTTTCTTTTCTCTCGACCTGCAAGCAGTTACCTATCGTTGCATAGCAAGGCCAAAGGATGCTCCGGCAACCTTGAGATAAGCAGAAAACCACGATTTCGTCCCCCTTTGAACTGCTAGCACATCGAGAACCTGCTGTTTATTATCATTGAATCCGTGGATACAAACTTAGAATCAGGCATCTCAGCATCTCCGAGCAATGCCAATCAGGCGCCTTCAGACCTACTTTCGGATTGCCGCATAATGTTGCGCTTTGCTCTGAAGGAAGGCCTCCCCCTTTCCGATGATTTGCGGGATAACATCGGCGAATTGGATCGCGTTTTGGTAACGCAAGGCTTGTCGTCAGACCCGATTGCGGCGATTCCGACAAAACTCATTTCGATGGACCAGCCAACCAAGGTTGCCGGGACGGCACCAGAGGAGGCAACACCGGCGCTTCCCATTGGTGCGTTCATTCTAAAGATTCATGCCGAACTCTCCCGTGTAGTGGCTCCAGCCACCGCTCTCACCCTGCAAGCTTCCGAACCGCCTCCCGGCAAGCATCACTTTCTTGGAGGAATGCCGACGCTTGTGAAAGCTGCCGCTGTTACCGCCACCATCTGTGCATTTGGTTTCGTAGCCACTTCCATCATACCTGCCGCAAAAGACGCGGCGAGAAGCGCAACTCCGACATCAACAGCCGTTGCGGCGCCAACATCCTCTCCGGCACCCACTCTCAAACCGAATTCTTAAGTCACGCCTTCGATGCCAGAATGGAAAGACATTAGTTTTTGGCTGACGCCATTGAATATTCTTTTCGGAGCAGGACTCGGTGCCGCTTTTTACATCCTGCTCAACACGCAGCCTTACCTGAGCACGCGATCTTTCGATCCAAAATATAACGCGATCTATGTTGCGCGATTCATAACTGGCGTCATCGCAGGCCTCATTCTTGCCACGGCTTTGCGTCCTTTTGTCACGACCCTGTTCCAAGGTAAGAACGAATTTTCTTTCGCACCAGGTGTCCTCGCCATTCTCGGAGGCTACGCGGCAGAAGCCGTACAACAAATTCTACAGCGCCTCGTCGAAGTTTTGCTCACCGCCGTGCGAGGCGATGGCAGTGCGCAAGCCCAGGCGGCCGCCGCTGCCAAGCAAGCGGATCAAACGGCTAAGCTACAACAGCTTCTAGTCGATTATGAACGAGAAACCGATCCCGCACGAAAGAAACACCTGCTCGATCAGATTCATCAGACTCTTGCTGGCCCTTAGGCACCCTGCGCATCCGTAGACTCATTCCACGTTGGCGATATCCCAAAAAACAACTTATATCATTGTTACTTAGAACGGTGCGAAGTAACCTGGGTTGGACGATGCTGGCGCGTCGCTGCGACGGCCTGAGGTGACTGAAAGCGCAGAAGTTTCTGGGCATAAGCGACGAAGCCTAGAGGATATCCAGCGGCTGATGTCGGAGTTTGAATCGAGCGGAATGCGACAGAGCGAGTTTTGCCGGAAACTTGGTTGAGCGTTGAGCACGATGCAGCGCGCGTGACTCTCGACGCACATTCCGTCCGCCGAAGTTCATCAAGTATGGCGCTGCGAATTCGGGTTACCGCATAAACGACAAAATTACCGTCTTGCAAAGCGCGATAATCGCGCGCTGCCGCTAGCAAGCTGGTCACCGCGACATTTTCAAGCTCATCGACTTCAAATTTACGCGGCAATCTCCGCTTCATGCGACGGACAAATGGCCGGACCAGAGGCAGAGCCGTCTCCAGAAGACGTTCGAAATTTCGTTCATCGCTAAGGGCAATTCGGTTTTGCTCGTCTTGGATGCCGCCGGCACACCTTTTCCCAAGAAGTGCTGCATTCATTTTCTAATCCTACGAGATAGGCGATGAACCGACATTCCGTTAGTTGGCTGAAGCTAGTTCTCGGTTGCCTTGCTCCCAATAAAAACGCGCCGTGGCTTGTTTATTGCTCCGGTGCCCGCTCCGCCAGGTCTCAAGTCTGCTGCCAGGCAAACGAGAACGTAAGGTGGAAGCCCCTTGCGGCGTCGTCTGAGACGTCTCGTCGGGAGGTTGGGTGCCGGGCCCAAATCTCAGGGCGATGAGTCCCTCGCCTTCACCAAAGAAATGAAAGAAAAGTGTTCCGAGTTTGCACCTTACTGATACAATGTGCCGAGCACTCAAGAAACCCTATTGAAGGCCTAACTGTGAAAAAGTTGATGAATGAACCCGGTGCATTTGTGGACCAAATGCTTGAAGGGTTGTTGCTTGCCCATCCCGACCAGACTGAGGTCCTCTGGAGGTACCAATCGTGCGATCGTGCGGGCAGACGCACCGGTCGCTGGCAGGGTTGGAATTGTCACCGGAGGCGGGAGCGGCCACCTGCCGGTTTTTCTGGGTTACGTAGGCCGAGGATTAGCGAGTGGCGTGGCCATCGGGAATGTATTCAGCAGTCCAACCGTGGACCAGATTGTGACCACTACGCGTGGGGTCCATTCAGGCAACGGTGTCCTTTATCTGTACGGGAATTATTCCGGTGACGTGTTGAATTTCGACGCTGCTGCGGAGATCGTCGATGCTGACGGGATACAGATTGAGACTGTCCTCGTCGCGGATGACGTGGCGAGTGCACCGCCGCAGCGTAGCGCCAATCGTCGTGGTGTTGCGGGCCTCTTCTACGTCTACAAAATTGCAGGGGCCAAGGCAGAGGCCGGGGGGACTCTCGATCAAGTAAAGGCTGCCGCACTGAGGGCGGCAGGCAACTGCCGTACGATGGGCGTCGGACTGACGCCGTGCGTGCTACCGACAGTGGGCAAACCAACGTTTTCGTTGGCGGATGACGAGATGGAAATTGGGATCGGCATTCACGGCGAACCGGGGATTCGTAAAGGAAAGCTTTTGTCTGCTGACGAAATTGCTGCGGACATCGTTGAACGGTTGCTGGCGGATTTTGGATTTCAGGGTGGGGAGGAAGTATCGGTTTTAGTAAATGGACTAGGAGCTACACCGCTGGAAGAGCTGTACATCGTTTATCGCAAGGTGCATCACATCTTGTCATCACAGCAGGTGAAAATCTATCGCCGATACATTGGTGAATTTGCCACCTCGCTCGAGATGGCAGGCTGCTCGATCACGTTGCTCAAGTTGGACGACGAGCTGAAACCGCTCCTGGACGCGCCAGCGTCGTCACCATTTTTTTTGCAGGTCTGACGCTAGTTTGCGGCTCGGGTACGAAACAGAATGCGCGTTATGCATGACCAGGTGCCGAACGATTTTCCACAAGCGAAGCTGGTAGTGCTGCTGCAACACGTCGCGGAAGACATGATTGCAGCTGAGGGTCAGTTGCAGGCTCTGGATGCCGCACTTGGCGATGGTGATCTTGGGGTAACGACAAAGATGGGGTTTCAGGCCATTCGGGAAGTCTGCCAGAAAAGCGACCAGACTCAAACCTCCAACATTGGAAGTCTCTTATCTGCGGCTGGTGTCGCGTTTATGAACGCGAATGCTTCCACTATGGGGACATTGATGGGAACGGCTTGGTTGCGAGCGGGCAAGGTTGTGGCAGGGAAGACGAGCGTCACGCTCAGCGATGCGGTAGCAATGTGCCGCGCTGCGGCTGAGGGAATTCAGCGACGCGGCAAAGCTCAGCTTGGTGACAAAACAATTTTGGACGCCATATTTCCGGCATGTGACGCATTGGCTAAAGCCGTCCAAGATGGTAAAGGCTGCGCAGGAAGCCTTTGACCTTGCCGCCGACGCTGCGGAACGAGCCGTTCAGGAAACCGCTCCGTTGCAGTCGCAAGTTAGCCGCGCTTCCTGGCTTCAGGAACGCAGCAAAGGGTTACCTGACCCAGGCGCATCGCTCTGCGCCAAACTATTTCGATCGATTAGCAACCGATTAGCTGGCGCCGATTTCAATTGAGAGTTTTTGTTGGGGATGAGGCTCCGGCAGCGTAGCTGCCCAGTTCCCTGATTATCTATGATTAGCAACTTCCGCTCTGCGGCGCTTTCATCGCCCGAATCCAATTCGAATAGATGATTTGCACGACCCGCGGTAATCATCGCCACGTCAACAGCTTCATTTCAGGGGACGCGCCCTACGAGGCAGGCGGACGGCGTTGTCCCGACTGGAGGCGTCGGAGGAGAAGAGGCACGCCGGCACCGAGGATAATCAGAATGCCTATCACACAGCGGTCCCAGAGGGATGATACATTCAGCAGAACCAACGAATTGTTGATGATGGTAACGAGAAACACTCCGAGTATCGTGCCGAAGACCCCCCGCGGCCGCCGGTGATCCGGGCGCCACCGAGGACCACTGCAGCGATGACATTAAGCTCTGAACCAACGAGATCAAACGGGTTGGCCACACGCGCCTGGGAACTGTGAACAATCCCGGTGATCCCGGCAATCAGGCCGATGAGAACATAAATGAAGAGCTTCGTTCTCGCCACCGGAATGCCCAGGTCGCGAGCTAGCCACTTCGCTCCCGCCAAGCGCGTAAATGAAGCGTCCCAGCGCCGTGTAGCGAAGCAGTACGGCGATGAAGATAATGACGCCGATTAAGACGAGTGTCGTTGCCGGAAGACTGAAGAAACTGCCGTCGGCCAGCTTTCCGCGGTATAAATAGGTGCGAGACAAGTCGATCATCGAGTTTGGCAAATCCACGATGTGTCGGGTCCCGAGAAAAGTGAGTAGAAACCCGCGAAAGAGACCCAGCGTGCCGAGGGTAACGATTAGAGTTGGCAATCGGAAGAACGCGATCAAGATGCCGTTGATGGTTCCAAGCAAGGCTCCAATCGTCGCACCAACCAGGAAGATCAGGATCAACGGCGCATTTGGATTTAGCTGAACGAAAAGCTTTACCGTGCCATACATCGCAACGGCGGCTATGGCGGTGAATGAGACGTCGATGCCGCCAGAAAGAAGCGCGATCAGCACTCCGAGCGCGAACAACCCGGTCGTAATGCTGTTTCGCACAAGGTCGAGAAGATTCGGAGCGCTCAAAAAAATAGGATTCATGAAACCGACTGCGGCACAGAGAATGACCGTCGTTAGGAAAATGATCGCCTTCGCTTGTTCGAAGATAATGGAAGGCCCAGCGCATCTATCGTTCGGCGGTTACTTCGCGAGACAAAGTCTCCAAGTCCAGATCTGCAGTCGCATGTTCGGCGGCGAGCCGACCATTGACCATCACCAGAACGCGATGGCAGACTGCGAGCAACTCGGGCATATCATCAGAGACGACGATAATCGCCGTACCATTTCGAGCCAGATCGGCAATCAGCTTGATGGATCTCGCGCTTGGAGCCGACGTCGACGCCAATGGTTGGCCCATTGAGAATCAGAATCTTTGGTTTCAGATCGAGGTATCGGGCAATCAGGACACGCTGTTGGTTGCCGCCAGAGAGCGTCTGAACCGGGTCGCGTCCGTCGCGAGCTTTCACGCTGAGTTGCCGGATGTACTCTCTCGCCATCTTTTCGAATTTTAGCGAAGTCGAGTAGCCCGTTTCGGCACCGCTTCTCCCAGGTTTGCAATGAGGATATTGTCGAAGATCTCCTGTTCCATAAAGAGACCCTCGGAGAGCCGATCGTCGGTCACGTAAGCGATGCCAAGACGTTGGGCTGCGTAAATGTTCTGGGGCGAGTACTCAGAGCCGAGAAATCGAGCCCGGCCCGATTCTGCTCGATTTTTCCCGGCTAAGCTCAACGCCAGCTCCGCCCGGCCAGATCCAAGCAATCCGGTCAAACCCAAGATCTCGCCGGGCCACAGCCGAAAAGTTACCAGGCGATAATCGGGTTCGCGGGTGAGATCTTCCACCTCGAGAATCGGGGGAGCCGCCCTATCGGGAGGCGGCGGTTGAAGGCGTTCAATTTGAATCCGTCGGCCGGTAATCGCCTCGCTTAGATGGTCGGTGGTGAATTCGGAGATCGGACCATTCGCAACGACTTCGCCATTCCGCAGCACGGTAACGCGGTCACAGATCTCGTAAATCTCTTCGAGCTTGTGGGTGACGAAGATAAAGGTCACGCCTGTTTGCCGAACGGCCTGAACGATTTGAAAGAGATTTCGAACTTCGCGACGTGTAAGAGCCGACGTCGGTTCGTCCATGATGATCACCGTGGAGCGGTGACAAAGCGCTCGCGCGATGGCAACAAGCTGCTGACTGGCAACGGACAGCTCTTCCACCGGAGCATCCAACGGAATTCGGACATTCATTCGGGAAGAGTATTTCCTGCGCTTTCCTGCGAAGGACTCCAAAGCGAACCCATTTGCGGCGCTCAGAAACGCTGTCGAGATAAGTAATATTTTCGAAGACCGATAAATTCGGCAACAGAGAGAAATCCTGGTAAATGACGCTGAGGCCGAGGCTGATACGGTGAAGGGGGTTCACGCGTGTCACGTCTCGGCCGGCGATCGACACTGATCCGTGGTCGGCATCGATCGTGCCGGCGATGATTTTGATCAGCGTAGATTTTCCGGATCCGTTTTCCCCGGCCAGGCAATGAATGGAACGATCCTCTACGATTAAGGTGACGTCCTTGAGCACCGGCACGTGGGTGAACGTCTTGGAGATATGTTCCGCGAGGATCGAAGCCAAAGGATATTGTGGGGCAGAGGTATCGCCTCTGCCTGTCCGGCATTCGGCCGACAAAGTTAAACAGCTGAACGCAAATTTGTTGCCGAATCCTAGGATGACGCGCGCCCCGCCCGCTTCCGGCTAATGTCGACCGTCGCGAGCGGCGAAGCGCGTCACTACCGACTAAAAGTCGTACTGACTCAAATTGTCTTTGGTTACATCTGTCCAGGCTTGGCCATAGATTTTGTTGTCGTTGAGCTAACTTTACTTTATCGTACCCTTTAACGCCGAGGTCCATCCCATCGGTGATTTTCTGCCCATTGAAGACCATCACCGCGATTTTGTTTGCCACGTAACCAGCATCCGCCGGATCCCAGAAAGAGATCATATCCACAGCACCGGTCGGCAGATATTTTTTGGCAATGGACGGCAAGCTCGTACCAACGACGGCCGTTTTATCCTCCATCCCGGCCTCCTCGACGGCAAGACCGATCCCAGCGACATCCGTCGAAGCGCTTCCCTCGAATCCTTTTACATTCGGATGCGCTCTGAGGAGTTCCTTGGTCTTGGCATAAGCAACCTGTTGATCGTCATTGGTTTCAATCTTGTCCGCGACCAGCTTCATCTTCGGATATTTGCTTTTCTGCAGCGCGACCGCGGCGTCGACCCATTCGTTGTGCGTCTTCGAGGTCAGGCTGCCGACGTAAACGGCGTATTCGCCCTCGTAGTTCATGAGTTTGGCGAGCGCCTCCATTAAATGTTCTCCGTAAGATTTGTTGTCAAAGGCCTCAATGTCATAGTTCGCGTTCTGAATATCCGATGCTTCGTGGGTGATAACGACGATTTTATGTTCCATCGCCTTTTTCAGAACAGGTTCCATGGCTGGGGCTGAAACGGAACGATAATGAGCCCATCCACTTTCTTAGCGATCAGGTCCTCAACAATCTGGATTTGTTGCGCGGAATCGGTGGTGGCGGGGCCAAGCTCCGCAGTCTGATTTCCGGTGTCTTGCCCAAACTTTTTCACGCCGGTTTCCATCCGGTTGAACCAGTTGATTCCCATGATTTTGACAACGGTGGCGAGGTTGTAGGTCTTCTTTATCTGCAGCCCGACTCGAGGTCGAGAGAATGAGCGTAAGGGTAAGGCCAAGGAGAAGCAGGCGAACACAGCAGTTTGTGTTTCATGATGGTGCTTTAAATAGGATTGATTTGGGGGGTCCGAAAGCGCATCGCTTTGGAACTAAAACAAGAAACGGCGATTGCGGCCGCTAGAATAGAGATTTCGGATACTAAGTGTCAAATAAAAGGCGAAATGCGAGGCTGGTCGCGCCGGCGGGCCCCTCGGTTTTCCATTCATAAAGAGGCTGGACGAAAAGAACATTGAGTTGAAGGGCGTCTAAACGGATAAAGGATCGTTTGTCTAAGTTAGGTCGCCGTGCCCCGTCAATGTCCGGCAACGCTCGATATCTGATCCAGCTCGCTGCCTTCACGGTGCTGATCTTTGTGATCTTCTGCGTGCTCCGGCCAGGCGCCTTCCTGTCGGTCTGATAATTTGAGTTCGATGGCATATCAATTTCCGGAGTTCGCTATCCTGGCGCTGGCGATGCATCCGACGATGCTCACTGGCGGTATCGATCTCAGCGTGGTGAGTGTGGCGAATTTGTGCGGAATCCTCGCGGCTTTTACCATGCGCGGTGGACCGCCGCAATTTATGCTGGTGGCGGCCGCGGTCGCACTTGTTGGTAGGGACTTTGTGCGGGATTTTTAACGGAGTTTTGGTCGCCATGTGCCGGCTCCCGGCGATTGTCGCAACGCTCGGCACGCTGCAACTTTTCGCTGGCATCTCGATCATCCTGACGAAAGGTAGTTCGATCACGGGTATCCCGAGCGCGTTACGCGAACGTCGGAAACGGTTCAGTACTTGGAATTCCCGTACCGCTGCTGATTTTTATTCTCGCGCTTGTTATCATCGAGGTGGTGACCGTTCGAACACCGCTCGGAAAGCAGATGCGTCTTTACGGCACGAACTCGCGGGCCGCTCCTTTCGCTGGCATTCCGACCTTCCGAGTGCTCGTGCTGACCTACGCCTTGAGCGGAATCACAGCGGCGTGCGCAGGGTTAGTGATTCTGTCTCGAGCGAATAGCGCGAACGCCGATTACGGCACGTCTTATTTGTTACTCAGCGTGCTCATCAATATCCTGGCCGGCGTTAATCCCAACGGCGGATCCGGAACCATATTTGGATTGGTTCTGGCGGTGCTTTCGCTGCAATTCCTATCGAGCGGATTGAACCTCATCGCGGTAGACAATATCGCGCGCGACCTTTTAGATGGGGCCCTCCTTGTCACCGTTATGATCCCAATCAGTTGCAGGGGCGTATTCGATCGACGGGGATGCGAACGTAGGTTTTTTCATGACTCAACGTTACTCGATGTTATTCTAATTCATGACGGGATCGACCTCGAGCGTCGCGTCGATATTTGAGAAAGGCTCGATTCTGTGTTAATTGGAATTACGGAGCCCAGCCAACAGGCCTATCAAAATCTCCAGCGCCATGTCGACCGGCTCTGCTTCTTGATCGTTGCAAGCGATTGCTCCGAGCGCGAGATCGACATCGAGCGGCTTCACCTGCGCGTTCAGGCGGCGATCCTATTCCCGGAAAAAATGCCACTATACGACATGGTGTTCGAGAGCCGCTTTCGTCGGCTTCGGCAGCAGTTTCGTGAACGTCCGTGAAAATAAAACTGCAGCGAGGAGTTTTCTTTTTTATTGGCCCTCTACTTCGGCGATTTCTGACGGCGTAAGCCGGAAATCCATAGCACCGATGACGCCGTCTACCTGCTTTGAATTGCGCGCGCCGACAATCGCGCCGGTTACCGCCGGATGGCGCAACGCCCAGGCAATGGCGGTTTCACCCGGCGTACGGCCATGCCGGGTGCTGACGGCCCGCAGGCGTTCGACTAGCTTGAGGTTTTCGGAGAGTTTCGGTTCCTTGAACTGTTCGTTCCCTGTGCGCCAGTCGGCTTTGGGCAGCGCGGCAAGGCGTTCGCGCGTCATCCCGCCTGTGAGCAGTCCGGAAGCCATTGGCGAGTAAACAATCACACCCACTTTCTCGCGTTGGCACCACGGCAACTGCGCCGTTTCCACATCGCGCCGGATGAGTGAATACGGCGGTTGCAGCGACGTGATGCAGGCGACGCCCTGCAACCTTTCCATCTCCTCAACGCTGGCGTTGGACAGGCCAATCCAGCGCACCTTGCCTTCCTTTTGCAAGGCCGCGAGCGTCGTCCAGCCTTCGATGGTCTCATTCAAGTCGTCCGCCGTCCAATGGATCTGGTATAGGTCAATCACGTCTGTCTTGAGCCGGCGCAGGCTGGCTTCGCACTCGCGACGGATGGATTCCTCGCGTAGTGAGTAATCCACCTTGCCCTGCTCGTTCCAGATCATGCCGCATTTGGTGAAGAGGTAGGGCCGAGGTCCCTGCCATTCATGTAAGGCTCGGGCAACGACCTCCTCGGAATGGCCCAGACCGTAAACGGCGGCGGTATCAATCCAGTTCACGCCCAGCTCGAGCGCGCGATGAATAGCCGCGATGGACTGCGCGTCATCCTGCGCGCCCCACCCGAATTCCCAATCGCCGCCGATGGCCCACGCACCAAAGCCGACAGGCGTAATGGCCAGATCCGAATTTCCCAGAACATTGGTTTTCATAATTTTCTTTGAGTTAACCCAGAATCAGGTCGGAGTCAGCTTTTGAATCCGCCCTGACGTTACCTCCGGCCACGCTTCAAACTCCTTGTCGAAGGTTGTTGAGTTGGACCCTGGCGCGCTTCTGTTGGGGATTTAGGAGAAGGTGCACTAAAACCAGGACGGTGTTTCGTTTCGCGCCGGCGGACGCCGGCGTCCGAAAAGGGGGGAATGAGCACTTCGTCTTGACAGCGTTATTTCAGTATGTGATTGCCTGTGACACGTATCAGGATTATGATTAGTGCATCTTGATCGCTCGAGCGTCATCCCTTGTGCGTTCGCTTCAAAGGGGATGAAGTTAACTTCCAAGCCGTTGAAGAGAGAAAAACAAAACTTGGAAGAATGTATCCCCAAAGAAATAATAATGACGCGAGTTCCCGCGATAGTCCTAAGTGCCGACAAGCTCGGCGATCAATACCTCATTACCGTTCAAGTCCAGTCCGAAAAATGCCAGCGCGCATTTGACGAACTTAGTTTCGGAGAAAACACACCACACTTCGGCTCGTATCAACGGGGATGGCTGGACCTTGTCTACCATCGAAACCCCGGTCTTAAAAGAGGGCAGCCTTTTCCGCTCTGGGTGGTTGACTAACGCGCATCCCTGATCAGTACAGTGCTTCTTCTGGCCGAGAAAGCCCCTAATCAGCGCATAAAATGAAAGTGCAGCTGGAATTTGTGCGTCCGCACAATAGGCCTTTCGGTTCCCATGGTTGTGACTTCGTCGGTTGAGGTTACCCGTTATGAGTTCAGGAAAACTTCATGTCTAACGGTCGACGATTCGACGCAGCCAAAAACAGCGCGGAGCATCTTCAGGTTATCAAATATGCTAGGCTCGGGTTGTCTCCCATTCGTGATCGATTCAATGAAGTGATCCAGGACCGGAACTCGCCGGTCCCCAATCGACTCAACAAAAGGAATCTGTTCCAGCGTACCTCCGGGGCGTTCGATAAATATCACTGGATTGAACCGGTTCTTTATTTCTTTGGCTTGCTCTCCTCGCCAGAACATCCTCGCCTCCGAGCCGATAAATTCCCATTCTCCTTCCCACGAAGTCCGGGGATCACGGCGGCACCAATCCCCATCCCATACCACCGAGACGCCGCTTTCCAAAGTCAGCAGACAAAGAGCGCTCGACGGATATCGAAAAGCGTTATCAGGAGTTTCATACTCAAATGCGGTCACTTTCGAAAACTCATGTTGTGTCAGGTAGCGGATCAGATCGAAATGATGATTCGCCATGTCTAAGAGGATCGAGTGTTGCAGTTGATACAGCGGATGATCTTGTTCCAACAGGTCAGGAATATATTGGCGAAAGAGGATTCGGATTGCCTGAAGTTCACCGATTTTCCCGCTCTGGAGTGCCTGCCGGAGAATTGTTGCACTGTCCATGAATCGATATCCCTGCCCGACCATCACCTTGGAGTCAGTCTTTTCGATGGCGCTTGAAATTTCAGCGGCCTGTTCAGGCGATGTTACAAGCGGCTTTTCGACAAGAACATGTTTTCTATTCTCAATCGCTTTAATCAAGACAGGACAATGGAATTTCGGAGGTGTCGTGACCAGAACCGCATCGGCGTCAATTTCGTGAAATGCGCTGTCCAAGTCCGTAAAGTGCGGGACCGACAAGTTCTCTCGACTCCAATCTCGTGCATTGGTGGAAGGATCGACAGTGGCAATGAGTTGAACTTTCGGATGTATTTTCAAGACCTCCGTCCACGAGCGTCCCCACCAGCCTAGACCAGCAACGACAAACCGCATCGAATCATTCACGACGACAAAGTGCACAGTAACCGATCGCAACACAAGTCACGCTGAGCATCAAAAGAGCGACCACTCAACACCCACTCAAAAAAGGGACAGGTCACATAAAACCCACATAAAAAGGGACAGGTCAAATACAATTAGAAAAGGTCGAAAAGACAACAGAACGGACGAAACAGAGAGGACACACAAACAAGATTCAAAGGGGACGGGTAAGTTTGTGGACGAATACCTCGGCCTTGAAGAAGTGAAATATGAACTTCAAATAGGAGACGGTTTGGATCAGAGCGTCGAGTGCAGGCTCAGGGGCGACTCCGGAAGTAAACGACTCCCGATTTTTGAAAGACGTTGCTGTAGCTCGGCTCCGCTCGAAAACGTTCAGTTGGGAGCCGGTGCGCGGTTGGGAAAGCGAAAGTCGGGACAATCTTAACCGAATGGCCTGACTCGCAGGTTGCGAAAGACCCAGAGCGTGGCGGGACCGAGGATCTTTAAGGCGGTAGGGCCACTCTTGCGCTTGAATCCGATCTTTTGCTTTAGCCGCTGACAATGAAAGTCCACAAAGCAGCGACTGCCCAGGATGACTCCGTCGCTAAAGTAGCGAATTCTGCAACGCAACCGTTCCTGGAGCGAAAGTTCGCCCTTTTGCTGCTCGACGACCTCTTGAGCCTTGGCCAACTCAAATGCCGGCGGGTTGTTCATCGTGGCAGCAGCGCCCCTCAAAAACAGGTGCTTGCGATACTCTGAGCTGAGTTGCTTGGAGCACGTGGCCTGTGGCAGATCCAAAATAGTCTTGATACCCTCAAGGGCAGCAGCGGAGCCCTTGGCCAGCGCCTCAGCATATCCGCAGTAGCGATAGTCCTTGGGATCCTCACACAGACCGGCTCGAACCGGGTTTAAATCGATGTATGCGGCGACGGTCGCCACTGCCCGGCCTTCTTCCAGTAGAAGGCTCTTGAAGCGCTCGGCCCACAGGGTTCCGTAACGGCCGTGGCGGCGGTTGTACCATTGGGCAAAGCGGCCTTTGAGCTCTTTGACAAAGATCGAGATGTCATTCATGCGCCTGCGATAAGGATCCAGCAGGCGCTTGACCTGATCGATTCCATCTGGCTGCTCAGAGCAGCGCGCCAATTGCTCTCGGAGCATCTGTACACGTTCCGGGCCGTAGCCGGCTTCAATGCGCTCGAGCACCTCGGTCTCTGACAAGAGCTTGGGTTCAGGCACTTCACAAAGCAGATGGAAATGATTGGCCATCAGCGAGTAGGTCAGAACCCGAACACCGCTGAAAGCCTCCAGGCGGCGCATCAGAGAGAGAAATTTCTCGGCCACCAAACAACGGCCTCCTGAAATCCCGAAGATGAAGCGCCCCTCAACGATTCTTGAAATGCAATGGTAAAAACTCTGACCCTCAGCTTTGACTCGCGGGAAACGCATAAACAGGAGTCAAAGTACACAACATATAATAAAAGTGTAGCTAAAAATTTACATATTCACCCCAATTATTTGACCTGTCCCCTCCCATGGCCTGGTCCCCTCCCATGGTTCTTTTCCCTTCCCATCGTTGTCTTGGCCAATCGGATGCGCAGTGGCAGACGTGCGCGGAACAACTAGCCTCTTCATGCTTCGGTAGGTTGCGAACTTGAGGGCATGATTCGAACCGCATTTGGCGCATCAGAATTCACTTCTAAAACCTTTTTTGCTTCGAATTGACCTAAGGCTTCACGAACACTTTCAGCATCTGCGAAGTCCATTTCCACCACGAAGTCAGGCGTAACAACCTGAATGGTGAAACTCTCGCGTTCAGGAACCACGTGAACTTTGGTGACATCGCTGTAAAAAACAACCTCGTCATCGTCTGCGTCAATGACAGTGTTGTGCCCTCGAATGGTGAATTCCTCTCCGGGATCTTCGGTAATTGATAAGCGGGTCATAAGTCTAGGGTAATATCAGTTAATAGACATTTCGTCTGATTGGGGCTTGATGGTTGCTTTCAGGTAAGAATTCCAGCCAACATCATCTGCAGCGGTACTGCTCCCAAATTGCAAGATACCTGAGCGTGGCCAAACCGAAGCTCCTAGGGGGAGGAGGCTTTTGCGCTTGTGAACAATATTTTGCCACCGATGGCTCCGCCCTCAGAGCACCCATCTCCTCCAATTGGAAATCCCGCCGTGATAAAAAGTCTGCTCCCCGGCAATTTGACCTGTCCCTCCGATCACTAACCTAGGGCAGGAGGCTTTTGCGCTTGTGAACAATATTTTGCCACGATGGCTCCGCCCTGAGGGCGCCCATCTCCTGCATTGGAAATCCGCCGTGATAGAAAGTCTGCTCTCCGGCGATTTGACCTGTCCCCTCCGATCACCAACGATATTTGACCTGTCCCTCGATCATTCGACGGATCACTCCCGATGATATTGACCTGTCCTTTTGATCATCCTGCTTTGACCTGTCCCTCCGATCACTCCCTCCGATCATCCCGGCAGTTCACGGGCGGAAATCAGGACGTCCGGCGGCGCGATTTGGCGAAGGTGTCAAAAGCAACGGCAAGCACGATGATGATGCCGATAATAATCTGCTGAATGTAGGCGGAGACGTTCATGAGAACCAGTCCGTTGAGCAGAACCCCGATGAGGATGGTGCCGATCACAGTGCCAAAGATCGTGCCGACGCCGCCGAAAAGGCTGGTGCCACCGATAACAACCGATGCAATGACGGTGAGCTCGTAGCCAGTCCCGGCGACTGCTTCGGCGGAATTCAGCCGTGCCGCCAGCACGAAGGCACCAAGGCCGGCGAAAAAGCCCATGATTACGTACACGCTTGTGGTCACGACGCGGACGTTCAGTCCCGATAGCCGTGCTGCTTCCGGGTTGCCGCCGACGGCGTAGACCTGGCGGCCGTAACGTGTGTAGCGAAGCACGATATGGGCGAGCACCGCAAAGGCCAGGAAAACGATCACTGGCACCGGGACCTGACCGAGGATGCGCCCCTGGCCCAGCCAGACGAGATTCGGCTCGAAGCCGCTGATCGGACCGCCCGCCGCGAAGAGAAGCGCCCCGCCCCGAAACGCAGACATGCCGCCGAGGGTGACCACAAACGGCGGCACCTTTAACCGGGTAATTGCAAAGCCCTGCAGGAACCCTCCGACAAGCCCGACCCCGATCGCGGCGAGGGCAGCGAGATACCATCCGTGGCTTGCCGCCTCCTGGCCTGCGCCGACGTTGAAGCGATTGGAGAGGCCGCCTTTCGACACCGCTGCCGCGACCAGGCCGGCAAAGGCGACCAGCGAGCCGATCGAGAGGTCGATGCCAGCAGTCAGGATAACGAAGGTCATGCCGACCGCGAGCAGGCCGTAAATCGAGACTTGGCGGAGAATGTTGAAGAGGTTAAGAGGCGTGAGGAATCGCGGCTCGCCAATGGCAAAGGCGGACATCAGCACGATCAGAAAGATGAGTGGCGCGAAGCGAGCCAGAAAACCGATAATGTCTGTCTTGACAGGTGCCTGTTGGTCCGAGCGCGTTTCGTGGGTCATCGTCTCCTTCAGTTCTAGGCCGCTTTCGCGTGCAATGTCATCATCGACATCAAAATTTCCTCGTTGGCATCCTCTCTCGTGATCTCGCCGGTGACGCGGCCTTCGCGCATGGTGACGATGCGATCGCTAATCGCAAGCACCTCAGGCAGTTCTGAGGAGATGGCGATCACCGCGATGCCCGTTTGCGCCATGTCAAAGAGGAGGTTATGGACCTCAACCTTAGCCCCGACATCGATGCCGCGCGTCGGCTCATCGACGATGAGCACCTTCGGCCGCAAAGCCAGCCAGCGAGCGAGCGTGACTTTCTGTTGGTTGCCGCCTGAAAGACTGGCGATCAACTGCTCCGGACTCGCCATACGGATGTTAAGCGCCTTGCGGTACTTTTCGACCATCTCGCGCTCGGCCACTTCGTCGATGAATATACCCCAGCGTGTGATTCGCCCATGGGACGCCATGCTGAGATTGGGGCGCACCGCAAGCGCCAGGAACAGCGCCTGCTGCTTGCGGTCCTCCGGTACCAGGCCGATCCCGTGGCGGATGGCGTCCTGGGGCGAGCGGATATGAACCTCGCGGCCGTTGACGATGACGCGACCGGTATCGAACGGGTCGGCGCCGAACACCGCCCGCGCCATCTCGGTGCGTCCGGCGCCGACGAGCCCGGCGATGCCAAGGATCTCGCCCCGGCGTACTTCGAAACCGACATCGGCAAGGACGGTCGCGTTCTGGTCCTGTGTGTTACCCCGCCGGCTCAGGCTCTCAACCCTGAGCGCGACTTCGCCGAAGGCCGCTCTCTCGCGATGAGCGAAAAGCGCAGCCACCTGACGGCCGACCATGAGTCGGATGATGTGATCAATGGAAGTGTCGGCGATGGAGCCGCTGCCGACCAGGTGACCGTCGCGGAGGACGGTGTAGCGGTCACAGAGCTGCATGACCTCTTCCAGGCGATGGGTGACGAAAATGATACTAAGGCCCTGCGCCTTGAGATCGCGGATGATGCGAAAGAGCTTTTCGACCTCGGTCGACGAAAGTGCCGATGTTGGCTCGTCCATGACGATCAGCCGCGACTTCATCGATAGCGCCCGGGCGATCTCCACCATCTGCTGCTCTGCGACGTTCAAGTCGCGAACGATAGACATTGGCCGCAACTGGAGGCCGAGCTGCGTGGTGATCGCGCGCGTCTCCGCCGCCATTTTCCGCCAGTTCACGAAAACACCGAGGCCGGGCTCGCGTCCGATGAAGACGTTCTCCGCGATTGTCATGTTAGGCGCCAGGGTGAACTCCTGGTAGATGGTGACAATGCCGCGACGCTGCGCGTCATGCGGCGAGGTCATCGTGACCCTCTGTCCGCCGAATTCGATGGTGCCGCTGTCTGGCTGCTGGGCGCCGGAAAGGATCTTGAGGAGCGTCGACTTGCCGGCTCCGTTCTCACCGAGTAGCGCGTGGATTTCGCCCGGCAGCACCTCCAGGCCGACATTGTCGAGGGCCTGGACACCAGGAAATCGCTTGCCGATCAGGGTCATCCTTAGCAGTGGTTCGGTCATTGAATTGCCGAGAGCAACTGATCAAAAGAGGCGCAGCCCGAACTCGTCAGACTGCGCCCAGTATTACAGCGAAGCGTCGGCGCTCCGCAACCGAATTGTCGCCGCTCCGCACCGAATCCCGAAGCCTATTTCAACTCATTCAGCCGCTCGGCCTGATTGAGGTTATCGCTTGTGATGGCAATCGGAGTGAGGAGTATCACCTGCTGGTCCGGCTTCTTGCCATCCCGGAGAAATGCTACCAAAGTCTGAAGCGCCCCTCGCACCTGGCCGCCGGGCAACTGCTCGATAGTGGCTGTTAGATTGCCGGCCTTGATCTGCCCAAGCGCCTCGGGCAAAGCATCGAAGCCGATCAGCTTCACCTTCCCGAGGAGGTTACGGGCCTTCAGCGCCTCAAGCGCGCCAAGTGCCATGTCATCGTTCGCGGCCACAATGACGTCCGGTGGCTTCGACATGCCCGCAAGGGCCGACTCAGCCACCGTCAGGCCCGTCGCACGATCGAAGCGAGCGGTGTCTTCGAAAATGAATTTGTATTTGTCCTTGGCCAGATCGAGGACATTGTGCAGCCCCTTATTGCGGTCGATTGCCGGGCTGGCACCGGACTGTCCCTGGAGGTTCATGACATTGGCGCCGTCCGGAAACAGCTTCTCGATTAGCTGGCCTTGCGCTTCGCCGCCTTTAACGTTGTCGGCCCCGACATGCGCGAGGATGCCTGGGACTTTGTTGACCCGGCGGTCGATGGTAACGATCGGAATTTTGGCATCGACCGCTTCTTGTATTGCGGGCGCCAGAGCATCGACGTCGTTCGGGCTGATCATGATACCGTCGACCCCTTTGGTGATCGCTGCCTCGACGTCCGCGGTCTCCTTGGGCGAACTGCGCTGGCCATCACCCACGATGAGGTCGATACCGCCGATCTTATTTGCTTCGTCTTTGGCTTGGTCCACCATGTGCACGAAAAACGGAAAGTCCATGCCGGGTACGGCCATCAAAATTGTCAGATGTTTTTCAGCCGCCTGCGCAGGACTGAGCGCGGCGAACGCGAGACCAAGAGCCGCCAAGAGCCTGATTTTGCTTGAATATCTCATAGAGTTTTTTATTGCTGATCTCCCTGTGTGGGGGAATTCGGGGGGTTGATTGGGGGGAAGGAACGCGCGGACTATAACGCACCCGACGCTCCAGGAAAATAGAGAAACTGACAATTTTTGAGTGAGAGATGACTTTAACAGGGCCATAAAAGGAAGGTGGATAGCTAGTTTAGGGATTCGATCGGGTTTGGCGCCTCAGATATGGAGTAAGGAATCAGCACGGCGAGCTGAAGTGAAGTTCTAAACAATCGCCCTCCTACGGGAATGAGAGTAAGTTCAGAAATAATATGGGAGCATATAAAGGTCGTGTGAATCTCAGGCATCGGAAAAGGCGCTTCGCTAAGGAGCAGCGGCTAAAAGCCCTTGCCGCCACTAAAAAGGAGACTATTCCGCCCTTGGGTGCCGGCCAACAGGGTACGATTTAGCCTGAACTGAGCAACGGCCCTTTGCCGCGGCCGTGTTCTCGCCGGCGAGCACGCCAAAGTACTCTTTGCGCCGTGGCTGCCGCCCTCGTGTTCGACTAAAGCTGATGCAAGCCGGCGGTGAAGCCTGACGGGCCGACTGTCGGCTCAGGCGACGAATTCGCTAGTTGGCAGTGGTGTTTCCTGCGCCGGGGGCCGGGGATGGAAGTGCGGTGGGACTGCTCACGGGTGTTGGCCCGGACAGCGAACGCAAGACGGCCCCTATTTGGGGTGAAGGTTCGGGCTTGGCGGCAACTTCGGGTGCACGTACCGAGTTCTCCGTTCCTGGAGACGCTTCCGTAGTTGGCGACGTCGCCGGCAATATGACGACACGTGGGGTGGCGGAAGCGCCCGGTGAAGGCGAACTCTCGGCAGATGAAGGCGTAGGTTCCGTCGCAGGATTGGTTTTCTCGTGGTCTTCGGATCGTCTGACTCGGTGATGAACGATCGGGGTTGAGCTTGGCTTGCCGGTGAAGAATCTCTTCAGACTGTGATAGACATTGTGCCAGGTGTCATCGGCTTGGGCGGAGACACTCACAACCAAGATGAAGGCCAGCACCGAGGCTAAGCGAACGCACGGCAGATACCATCGATGAAAACTCATTGTAACAATCAATCGTCCGTTTTCAGTCTGACGTTAAGCAAAACAATTCAATGTCGTTTCGTATAAAGCAGAGTTTCGTCGGCAAGTCAGGTGCTTTTCTTTCTCGCCTGCCCACTTTTTCCCGAAAGACTATGGCCACCGGAGCCGATCCAGGAGTTGCGCCAATCGTGCTGCGGCTTTTGTCAGTTGTTGGGCGGCTATGGCCGTATTTTTTTTCTCGTAGTCAGCCGGCAATGTGATCGAGATCCAAAGAAAATTCGGTTCGCCCATGGTTTCGACTGCGTTGAATCGGATTCCGGCATACGCCGAATTTGCCAATTTCACTGACTCTAATGCCCATGTTTCGGCCCAGCGATGATAGTCGCCCGGCGTTTCTGGCCATGAACGGCGAAGATATTCCTGTCTTAAGAGCGCCGCGAGGGAGCGGAAATCGAATGTGTCCGCGATCTCCTCGACGAGCCCGGAGTCCCAGAGCGCGTGAAGCTCCGCCCGCGGTCCATAAAACAGATCGTTCCCGCTACGGTCATTCGGCAGGCCAAACGCCTCTGCCGGATTTGTAACTAGTACGGGCGGTTCTGTGTCACTAAGTCGGTAAAAACCGCTGCCGCAATGCAACGGTTGATGGATATCTCCGACAAAATGAACCAGGAGCCGGAGCGCCTGTGTCCGGCTAAGTTCTCCAAATACCGATTCGCGCGCCTCCAGAACCGCGATGCAACGCTCGATTGCGTGAATGACGTCATTTCTGCCGTGAATAAATCGTTCTGCCTCGGAAAATGAACTGGTCCCGAGCGGTAAATCGACAAAGTGCCAGCTTTTGTTATCTGGAAATTGTTGATTGAAAGCTTCGGCATCTTTGGGGCGGGGTCGGTCGAAACGCGCATTTTGGCGGACTTCGTCTGCCCACGTCGATGCGGCGGCAAGATCCCTCTCTCCGCATTCATTCAGCAATTGCTGCACTCTAACCTGCGTCTCTGGGGAGATCAGCTCCTGAGCCAGGGTCCCGATCGCCCGGTGCCCTTCCGCGCCCCAACCAAATAGCATCTCGACGGAACCAAAAGTCAGGACAAAAATCAGGACCGACACCGGCATACGGCTTTTTACATGTCGTGCAGACGGTTCGCCAACCACAATTTCCATCCTGCAAAGCGAAACCCCAGGCTGAATATGCGCGATCGGTTGATTGGTGCGACCGCATTGGTAGACTCGTCTCATGAAAACTGATGATGCGATCACGATTCTCGATCATTTCGCCTGCACGTTGCTTCCAGTAGCGTTGCAGATGAATAACGGGAACATGAAAGACGCGGTCAAAGATTCGTATGAGGTTGCCTTGGAAGTATTGAAGCAGCGTAAAAGCTTCCATAGCCGGGCTCTGGCGGAAATCGACAGCCGGCCGGCGGAAATCGATGCTTACGAGTTTAATGACCGAGTTGTCCACTTGCGAAGGGAGTTTCGCCCGGACGAGGAGAGCTAGCGATGCAATCGCTGGCAATCTTGATTCGCGGTCTCAGCCTTTTTGTCTGCCTATCGATCAATCTTAGTGTCGCTTTGCTTGGAAGAGCGGCTGACTCCGAAGATCAACGAGTCGAAAAGTTCCTCGGGAAGATGACGCTTGAGGAGAAACTCGATTACATCGGGGGCGTCAATGCTATGTCGATTCGGCCAATTCCCAGGCTCGGTCTGCCGGAGATTAGGATGTCCGACGGGCCGCTTGGTGTCAGACAGGACAAACCAAGTACTCGTTATCCGGCCGGGATCGCGCTGGCGGCCAGCTGGAACCGGGATCTTGCTCAATGGGAGGGGGTATCGATCGCACGGGACTGTCGGGCCCGGGGAATACACGTTTTGCTTGCTCCCGGGGTGAACATCAACCGCCTACCGATCTGCGGCAGAAATTTCGAGTATATCTCCGGAGAGGATCCTTATTTGGCCTCGGAACTGGTAGTGCCATTCGTTCGAGGGGTCCAGAGTCAGGGCGTCACCGCGACTGTTAAACATTTCGCAGCGAACAATCAGGAGATCAATCGGCAGAACATCAATGTGATCGTGAACGAAAGAGCCTTGCGCGAGATTTATTTGCCGGCGTTCGAGGCTGCCGTTCGAGTCGCAAAAGTCGGTGCAGTAATGGACGCCTACAACAAAGTGAACGGCGATTACTGTACGGAGAACGGTTTCCTCAATAATTTCCTGCTGAAGAACGAATGGGGATTCGATGGGGTTTTAATGTCGGATTGGGGTGCCACCCATAGCGTATTGGGGCCGGTGCGAGCCGGCTTGGACCTGGAAATGCCCTCCGGGTCATGGATGAACTCGAAGAATCTGCTGCCGGCGATCCGAGCTGGAGAAATTACCGAACAACAGATCGATGACAAGGTACGCCGGATATTACGAATGATCGTCCGAATGGGATACCTCGATCGCCCGCAACGGGATCGATCGATTCCAGAAAATAATCCGGAAAGCGGCAGAGCCGCGTTGGCGATTGCCGAAGAAGGGATCGTGCTGCTGAAGAACGCGAAGAATACTTTGCCGTTGGATCGGGCCAGGATAAAAAAGATCGCAGTTTTAGGACCTGACGCGCATCCGGGGGTTCCTGCAGGTTGGGGAAGTTCGTACGTCAACCCATACTACGCTGTGAGTGTGCTTGACGGCCTGATGAACAACAAAGGACCAGAAACGAGCGTCGACTATTTCGGTGTCGGGGTCGGCAATTTTGGCACCTCGCAATTTGTGCATGAAGACCGACCCGGGCATTTGGCCGACGGGTTTGCGTGCCGAGTATTTTTCGAACCTCACGTTCTCAGGCGCTGCGATTGTTGACCGGATCGATCAAAGGATCAATTTCGATTGGTCGACACACGATTCTGCGCACGCCGTTTTGCCGACACAATTCACCGTGCGATGGACTGGCTTCATCCAAAGCAACTCCTCCTCTCTGCACGTCTTTCGGGCGAGAGCGGATTCAGGAATTCGAGTTTTCCTCGATGAGAAGGTGATCATCAACGACTGGAGCGATCACGCTGCGCGTCCAGACGTACCACAAGATTCCTGGAAGCTGGCCGAACCTATCGGCTTGCGAGTAGAGTACAAGAATACTGGCGGAGGCGGCGCAATTGCGCAGTTTGGCTGGGCATCGCTCAAGGTTCCCGACGCCATTCGCGATTACGATGCTGCGATTGTTTGCGTCGGTTTCGACAACGGCAACGAAGGCGAAGGTTTCGACCGCACCTTTGAACTACCGGATGGACAAGATGGCTTGGTGAGTAGCATTGCGGAAATGAATCCCAGAACCATTGTGATAATAAATTCGGGAGGGAATGTTGACATGCAGGGATGGCTGGAAAAGGTGCCGGTGCTGTTGCATGCCTGGTACCCGGGGCAGGAGGGAGGGAACGCGCTGGCGAAAATCTTGTTCGGCGATGTCAACCCTTCGGCCAAGCTTCCTGTGACATTCGAAGCCAATAAGAACGATAACCCTGCGTTCGAGTCTTATCCTTCCGATGACAGCGGCGAAAGCGTCCATTATGACGAAGGAATTTTCGTCGGATACAGAGGATACGATCATCTGGGGATCGATCCGTTGTTTCCATTTGGCTTTGGCCTCTCGTACACCCAATTCGAATATTCAAACCTGCAAATCGAACCGGGCGACCGGACGGATTCCTGCAACGCGAAGGTCTCATTCGAGATTCGAAATATCGGTGATCGAGCTGGCGCAGAAGTCGCGCAACTCTATGTAGCCGCTACTCAACCGGCGGTGGAACGGCCTGTTAGAGAGTTGAAGGGATTTGCGAAGGTCTTCTTGTTACCGGGCGAATCAAGGCAGACGACCCTTTCGCTTGGCCGGAGGTCCTTTGCCTATTTTGACTCTCGGACCGGTCAATGGAGGACAGATCCAGGAAAGTACGAGATCTCAATCGGGGCATCATCGCGTGATCTGCGAATCAGAGCAAATTTCGAAATTACCGCTGTGGACAAAGAATAGCGGAGACAGAAGACAGAAGTCAGGAGTCAGAAGTCAGGAGTTCAGGAGTTCAGGAGTTACAGAATGACGACCGGATCACGACTCCTGAATTCTGACTCCTGACTTCTGTCTCCTTCTCTAATTTTTTGCTTCCTTGCAGCGTCTGCGTTTTGGTTAGGAATGCTGCTGAACGAACGAGAAACTTTGGATCGGGTACTGCGGTCGGCGGGACCGCCAAGCGTTGAAAATATTCCGATTTGGGAGGCCGGATGCAGGGTGCTCGCGCGGGACATCTTTTCGACAGTCGCATTGCCTCGTTTTGATAACTCAACGATGGACGGTTACGCTGTCCGCGCGCAAGATGCGACCAGAGGAGCGCGCTTGCTGGTGCGCGGCGAACAAGCGGCCGGGGGGGATCTCGCATTAAGTGTGGGGCGAGGGGAGGCGATCCGAATTTACACGGGCGCGCCGATTCCTCGCCATGCTGACGCCGTGATCATGCAGGAGGATGTCGACGCGGATGAAAGAACTATCCTCGTCCGCGAAGGAAGTGACCAGTGGGGAAAATATCCGGGCACGTGGTGGTGATCTTTGCGAGGGCCAAAAGGTCGCGTCCAAAGGAGACCTCTTGACCGGGCCGAGACTGGCTGCCATCGCTTCGCAGGGCTTGAGCGAAATAACGGTCTTTAAGCGTCCTTCCGTGGCAATTTTGGCGACTGGAAGTGAACTCAGATCACAAGGCGAGCCAATTAATTCAGGCGAGATATATGAAACAAATCGGATTCTACTGGCTCAGCTTGTGGCCGCTTCGGGTGCCGAGGGAAAGGTCTTCGATATCGTGCCGGATTTGGAGGAAGCCCATTGCAGAGTTTCCAACGAGCGCGGGCCTACGATGCAACTGTCGTGGCGGGCGGTGTTTCGGTCGGCGCGAAGGATTTGGTTAAACCGACATTGCAAAAACTCGGTGCTGAACTGGAGATCTGGAGAGTGGCAGTCAAACCAGGCAAGCCATTCATGTTCGGGCGACTCGGAAACACCCTGGTCTTTGGTTGCCTGGCAATCCCGTCTCCGCATTTGTAACTTTTCTGCTCTTTGTGCGACCGGCGCTCTGGAAGTTGGGTGGCCGTTCCTCGCTGGAATTACCTCATGCGCGTGCGCGCCTTGAACAGGAGATTGTAAATCGCGGCGATCGGCCCCACTATTTTAGAGGCGTTTATCAAGAGGGGACCTTCAAACCCGTCGGAAAACAAGAATCGCACGCACTCTTTGCTTTATCGCAGGCAAACGCGCTTTGCCGCCTGGAACCAGATCAGAAGCTTGCTGCGGATTCGCTAGTCGACGTAATTCCGATCTAGTTCTAGTGTGCCGTCTCCTAAATCCCTTGAGTTTCGCCGCAGGTCAGTTGGCTGTTTTTCAAGGCGGTCCGAGCCGGACTGGCGGTAAAGTGCCGCTATCTGGATCATAACGGTCGAGCGAGCAACGCGGAAAAACAGCCAATTGGCCGCGGCCCGGAGGGTTGCCTTGAAAATGGGTCGGCTGCTTCGTTGCTCGTCAGTCACGTATCGATCCAGATATGCTCCTTCCTACGCCTGTCCGGCTCGGACCGCCTCGCAGACGACTCATTCTGAACGCAACGAAACTCAAGGAATATAGGAGACGGTACACTAGCCCGAAAACAGAGTTGCTAAGGGCGGAAGGCGGAATGATAATTTTGATGAAATGGTTGCACTTAAAGAGGGATATGATCTGGCGGCCGAGGTTCTGCATCTGAAACACGAGCGGAACGCCATTATTCTGGCCCACAATTATCAGATCCCGGAGATTCAGGACCTGGCGGATTATGTGGGCGATTCATTGGGCCTCAGTTACAAAGCCAGAGAAACCGATGCGGATGTCATTGTTTTCTGCGGCGTGCATTTCATGGCCGAGACGGCAAAGATCATCAATCCGACCAAGAGGGTAATTTTACCGGATTTGGATGCCGGCTGTTCTCTTTCTGAGTCCTGCCCGGCGGAAAGCCTTGAAGAATTCCTCCAGCAACATGCCGACAAGAATTACTATGTGATCGCCTACATTAACTGCAGCGCTGGGGTGAAGGCGCTCTCTGATATCATTTGCACTAGTGGAAATGCAGTGAAGGTCGTGGAGAACGCTCCCGTGGATCGGAACATTCTTTTTGTGCCGGACCAGAACTTGGGAAGCTGGGTGATGGAGAAAGTGGGCCGTAAGATGGATCTCTGGCGGGGGGCTTGCTATGTTCACGTGGAATTCACCAAGAACAGCATTGGAGCGATTCGCCAACAGTATCCGGCTGCGCCAGTCGTCGCTCATCCGGAGTGCACTTTTGCGGTCAGGATATTGGCGGATGAGGTCTGCTCGACGGAAAAGATGGTAAATTATTGTCGCGATTCAAAAGCCGACGCCTTCATAATCGTGACAGAATCAGGTATGCTCCACCGCTTAAAAAAAGAGATCCCGGGAAAAACCTTTATTGCTGGCCCGACTGAGACATGTGCGTGTGCCGAGTGCCGATTCATGAAGAAAAATACGTTGGAAAAACTGCGAGATTGCCTGGCAAATCTGGCGCCAGAAATTTTGCTACCCGAGTCGCTACGCAAACGGGCCGAGCTTCCAATCATCCGAATGTTAGAACTTAGCCGTTGAACAGTGTCTCTGCTGTTATCATCGGAGCGGGGCCTGCTGGGCTGCGGGCCGCGGAAGTAATTGCCCAGAAGGGAATTCGCACGACCATTTTCGACCAGAAAGCGTCCCCCGGTCGAAAATTTCTGGTAGCCGGCCGGGGTGGCTTGAATATCACACATAGTGAACCGCTCGACGTTTTTGCCCGGCGCTACGATTGCCCCGACCGGTGGCTTACTTTGCTGCGGCATTTTTCTCCGGACGATCTTCGGGAGTGGTTTAAAAAACTTGGAGTGGAAACATTCGTCGGAACAAGTGGCCGAGTATTTCCTCGCAATATCCGCACACCAATGATTCTCGAGTTGTGGTTGGAACGGCTGGACGCCCTTGGGGTGGATTTCCAGATGGGCCGCCGATTTCACCAGATGCTCGGCAACGGCCCTTACGACCTGGTGTTCCAGCGGGGAAAAAAATATCAGCTTGTTACTGCCGACGCCGTCGTATTTGCATTTGGCGGAGCTTCCTGGCCGCAGACGGGATCGGATGCCCTTTGGCTCGAAGAGTTTCGACGGCTGGGCGTGAAAGTGAAAGAGTTTGTAGCCTCCAACGTCGGTTGGGAGCATCCTTGGTCCGAATCGTTCCTGAGTGTTGCCGATGGAAAACCGCTCAAGAATCTTCTGGTAACCTGCGCCGACAAGGCGGTGAAGGGCGAACTGATGATTACCAAGTACGGATTGGAAGGTGGAGCAATCTACCAACTGACTCCTGAACTGAGAGTTTCTCCGGAGATCGAGATTGACTTCAAACCAGGCAGCACGGCTGCGGAGCTCAAGGAACGCGTACGGAGCGGGGCACCCATCAAGGAAGAGGTGGTCAAAACATGGCGACTATCTACCGCTACGGCCGCGCTTATCGAAGAAATTGCTCATCCGGAGACCCTGAGCGATTGGATCTCAGCGGTAAAACGGTGTCGAATTGTTTTCGAGCGTCCCCGACCGATTTCTGAGGCGATTTCAAGTGCCGGCGGCGTGCCTTGGGACCAACTCACCGACGATCTGATGTTGCGCTCTATGGCCGGCGTATTTTGTGCCGGTGAAATGATTGATTGGGAAGCCCCGACCGGAGGATATTTGATGCAAGGCTGCTTCGTGACGGGAACGATCGCCGGGGAAGGAGCGGCAAAGTGGATTGCGAAGGGCCATTAGCCGTGACAGCTTTGCCTGCACAGACATGACTACGGAACTTAAGATTGGTGATCCTGCTCCCGACTTCAGAGCTACGGCAGTCGGTGGCATTTACGGTAATGGCCAAGAAGTGAAGCTTTCGGATTTTGCCGGCTCAACACTGGTACTTTACTTTTATCCTAAGGATGGGACCCCGGGATGCACGGCTCAAGCTTGCGAAATGCGCGACTCTTGGCGGGAACTCCAATCCAAGGTCGAACTTTTCGGCGTGAGCGTGGATAGCGCAGCAAGTCACCGGAAGTTCATCAAGGAGCATGGGCTTCCCTTTCCGCTGTTGAGCGATCCGGATCGTGCAATCGTCGAGGCGTATCAGGTTTGGGTCGAGAAAAGCATGTATGGGAAAAAATACATGGGAACCGAGCGAACGACCTACCTCATCGGGACCGATCAGAAGATAAAAGCGATCTTGAAGAAAGTGAAATCGACTGGGCACGTTGCCCAGCTGCTGCAAGTACTCGATTCGTAAAAGGCTTATGCGTTTGACTGAACTGGGTCCGGCGAAAACGACGGTTCTTTGAATTAAATTTAATGAATCGTCAAACGCTGCTCTCCATCTATGAGAGGCTCGAAGCGATAATCGCCAAATTGCCCGGGCCTCTACAGAATGCGGTGATCGGGGAATTAAAACCGATTAAAGAGATCTTTCTGTCGCAAAGACTCGCCAGGATTGTGCTGGTTGGTAAACCGAAAGTTGATGCATCTGCCGTGCTTTCCGGCTTACTGGGCGGCGACCTGCAAATGGTTGAGACGAGACAGATGGGAGGTTGGGTCACATACGAGTTTCGAGGAAGAGGCGGCTTCAAAATCCTCGATGGGCGCCGACTGAATGAGACGAGCCTGACCTGGAACGGTCTTGCCGGCGCGATTTCCGAGGAAAGTCCGGATCTTTTTATGTTTCTGGTCGATGGAAACCAACCGCTTGATCTGGGTCTCGAATGTGAACAGACAATCCGCTTGCTCGAGATGGCAGAGTTAAGCCACCAATCGAAATCTGGCCTGATCGGAGTGATTGATTTTCCCGCCTCGACTCCGCAGGATGTCGTCGAAGCCCGTCGAATTGAGCTACAGGCCTGGTTGAGCGCTCCTGGGAAATTGTCTGCGCATTTCGTCAAGAGCGTCGCGGTATGTTCCTTCGTCCGATTCAGAGTGGATGGCTCCATCGATCCGGATCGCGACGAAAGGCGGAATCTCGATGTGTTGGGGGAAGTGCTTAGCCGCGAGCTACCCGGAGATGCTCAAGTTGAGATGGCGAGGCTGGTCCGTGCAAAAAAGGTTCAGTTGGAAATCGCGCAGAACCTGGTTCGCTCGCTGACAACCGTCTGTGCCGCGATTGGCGTGCAGCCGATTCCATTTGCCGACTTTCCGATCCTTACAGCTATTCAGTTTGCGATGGTCTCCGGAATCATGCACGTCAGCGGCCGTGAACTCGGGTTGAAATCTGCAGCCGAGTTTTTTGGAGCCTTGGGACTCAATATCGGAGTGGGAATGGTCTTCCGAGAAGGGGCGCGCGCCGCTGCCAAGCTGTTGCCGGGATGGGGAAACGCTATCTCCGGGGGAGTCGCGGCGGCGGGGACTTACGCCATCGGCCGGTCGGCGATTGGTTACTTTATCGAAGGAATCTCGGTCGGAGAGGCTCGCAAGCTTTTCCATCATCGAAAGTTGCCAAAGGTGCGTAAGCGGACCCCATCATAGCCTTCAGAAGGTGCGGAAAAGCATGGTAACATGCTTGTGAATAACCTGTGAGAAAGTCTGGCAAACGCGAGAACATGTTAGCGACCTCTTCGCACAGCAGAATATCTGCCAATTGAAAATAAGTGAGATCATATCCATGTTGGATTCACTGGGTGCTTCTCCACGTAAATCGCTGGGGCAGAATTTCTTACATGATAAGAATCTCGCATATTGGATTGTTGAAAAACTCGAGATCGAGCCGGGAGATCATGTTATCGAGATTGGTCCCGGCCTTGGTGCCTTGACGCAGGAAATCGTGCGTTATGGGGTGTCGGCAACTTTGCTGGAAAAGGATCGCGCGTTTGCCAGGTATCTTCGAGAGAAGTTTGATAATCCAAACGTCGAGGTGATCGAAGGGGACGCCTTGGAGTACGACACGCGGGTCGATTTTCTACGGCGTCCAGCGAAAGTTATAGGGAATCTCCCCTATTACCTATCATCAGCTCTGCTCTTTCATTTCGCAGCGGATCCTTGTCCCTTTCAGCAAATGATTTTTACGGTGCAGAAAGAGATGGCGGATCGGCTAAGTGCGGTCCCGGGGAGCAAGGCATACGGTAGTTTGAGCGTGATCATCCAGAGGCAATGGCAAGTGAATCGGTTAAAGACGCTGCCGCCTTCGGTATTTCTCCCTAAGCCGCAGGTCGATTCCGTTGTTCTTTTGCTAAGGCGGCGAATCCCTGGAGAGCTCAAAGAGACCGACGCCGTGAAATTTTCCGAACTGGTGAAAGCAGGATTTTCCGAACGCCGAAAACAAGTGAGAAAGCTTTTAGAGCGATTCGGCGATTCAAAAAGAATTGAGGCTGCCCTACTCGCGGAAGCTCTTCCTTTAAGCGCTCGGGCTGAAGATATTTCACTCAATCAGTGGATCGGGATTCTGAATTTTCTGCAACCGTCCGTCGTTTATGGGGGGGATCCTTGCGAGCTCCTGTCGGTCGTCGATGAAGACGATCGACCGCTCAAGTCGGTGGATCGGGCAACAATTCACCGGGAGAATCTGTTGCACCGGGCGGTGCATATCCTACTGGTAAATCATCAGGGTGAACTGCTGTTGCAGAAGCGTTCTCATCGCAAAGACAGATTCCCGGGGCGCTGGGATTCGAGTGCTGCGGGTCACGTAGACGCTGATGAATCGTACCGCGACTGCGGGACGCGGGAACTGCAGGAAGAAATCGGTGTGGCGGCGACTCTTGCAAAACTAGGCAGAGTACCGGCTTCCGAGGCTACCGGTCACGAATTCATCGAAATTTTTGCCGGGATCCATGAGGGCCCGTTCCATTGGAATCAGCACGAGATTGAAACGGGCGGATTTTTCAGGCTGGACATGGTCGATGACTGGATTTCAACGCGACCTGAGGATTTCGCGCCAGGTTTTGTGGAGTGCTATCGATCTGTGCGGGGGCCGCTTGGCAAATTGTCGGAGAATTCCGGGCGACATTGAACGTGGGCCACGGGAGACGTATCGGCGTCTCGGAAAGGTCATGCTATTTCGGGGCGTCCATTCGGTTTGGCTTACAGCGCGATGGGTGCGGCCAGGCATAAATCCGGGATTCCGAACGAATCGACCAATTGCACTGCTTCCTGCCGGACTTCGCGGCAAAGGTTGTCCACCTGCCTGGTGACAGCCCTCGATTTCAAGCCTGTGAGTACGCCGTGTTCGAGATACCATCCCTTGTTAGACTCTATCTGCGACAGCGCAAACAAGTCGCACGCACGCTTCAGCACCTGTTTCAATGGCTGCGAATGAACCGTAGCGACCACTCGAGCGAATCGCTCGAGGATCATTCGGTCTATATGAGCATGGGCAAGATCAAGGAGCTCCCGTTGCATCTGCGCAAAGGCAACATGCTGGTCCATCTGCTTTCTGGAGATCAAATTGTGGAACTCCTGTGCGGCAGATAAGAGAGCGGCGGACTCACGAAAGCTGAACATCACGATTTGAAAATCGGTGTCGCGGAGATGGCTTGGACTAATATTGAAGGTGAACCTTGGATTACGCTTCGCGATGGCAGCCAGCCGTTGATCAATAAAAAACCCGGCCATCTGCGCCGGCCGCATCACTTTGAGTTTATCTCTGAACTCGCTCAGCAGGTTCTTCGCTACCAGCTGCATCAGTACCGTGTTGTCTCCCTCAAAGGTAGTGTAGATGTCTGTGTCGGCTTTCAGCGCGCCAATTCGATTTACTGCGAGGTACCCTTCGCCGCCGCAAGCTTCGCGGCAGGTCTGGATAGTCTGAGTGGCATTCCAAGTGGTAACGGCTTTCAAGCCTGCAGCCAGAGTTTCCAGCGAACGCGAATTGCCCGAGTGAACTGTCTCGTTCAGTTCGATCAGATATTTCAGGGCAAAGTCGAGTGCGAAAGCTCTTGCGATAAGCGGGCAGAGCCTCCTTTGATGAGCAGGATAATCCAGAAGCAGAGTTTCCTTAGTCTCTTTTCGGGAACCGAATTGTCGCCTGCGGGCGGCGTACCGAACGGCAATTGCCAGTGCGCTCTTTGTCACGCTGTTTGCGGTGGCCGCGATACTGATCCGGCCACTGACAAGCGTCCCGATCATTGTAAAGAAGCGCGCTGGTTGGCTTTGAATGTCACTGCGATACTGGCCGTCAGCCGTGACTTCCGCGAAGCGATTCAGCATTTCGATCCGCGGGACTTTTACATGATCGAACCAGATCCGGCCGTTATCTACGCCGTTCAATCCCATTTTCAGTCCGTTGTCTTCGATCCTAACTCCCGGCAGGAGATTACCGTTCTCTCCCCGGATCGGAACGAGAAAGGCGTGCACACCATGTTTTTGTCCGTTCATCTCGAGCTGAGCGAACACAACAGCCAACTGACCATCCTCAGCGGCGTTCCCGATGTAATTCTTACCCGCTGAGTAGGTCGGGCTATGGAGAATAAAAGAATCGCTCTCGCGCTGGTAAACCGCTTGCGTTTCCAGGGCCTGCACGTTAGAGCCGTGACCGATCTCGGTCATCGCAAAACAGCCCATCAAAGTCGCTGACGCGGCATCAGGCAGATACTTTTGATGATGGTATTCGGTGCCAAGGCGCTGAATGCTTCCGGCGAATAGGCCAAACTGGACCCCGAGTTTTATAACCAAGCTGGTGTCATGGAATGCGAGCGCTTCGAATGCCGCGATGAATTTGGGAAGATTTGCTTCCCCTCCCACGGTGCGGGGCATAAAAATCTTGCCGATTCCCGCCGCGGCCAACCGCCTGGTCCAGGCAAGGACCTGCTTCCGGTATATGCTCACATCATTGCCGGCATAATATCGAAACTCCGGTTGAGTGATGATCTGCTTGACAGAATTACGGATCTCCGCGTGGACACCGTCGAGAAGGAGTTGCAGGACTTTCGGATCGAAAGTCACGGGCTTCCTTTCGATAGGTGGATAAGTCGGTCCCGCCACTGACGCATGAGCCTGCTCTTCGTCGACGGCCAAAGGCTTCTCAAGCGTCTCTTTCATCTCGACCTTTTCAAATTTCGGGTTCGGATTCAGACGAAGGAATTGCTCTCTTTTGAGGGTAAAAGCTTGAAGCTCTGTTCGCCATATCGGCCAGAAGCGGGCAGGGTTCGAAATAGGGCGCGACACGGTCCCGAAGATTATTTAGCCGGCTGACGACCGTCGCGATGCCGAGATGGTCGGCATATCGAAGCGGACCTCCGCGGAACGGCGCCCATCCGGTCCCCATAATCATTCCAAAATCCACGTCTTCGGGAGCATCCACCACTTTCTCCTCAATCGTCCGGGCCGCCTCATTGATCATTGAAAGTACGAGCCGATCTCGCACATCTCCCTCATTGACCGTCGTGGGTTCGGTTGGTTGCAAGTCGCCCAATTGCCCGTTGATCTGTTCGTCACCGCCCGAGCCGTAATCGTAAAAGCCCTTTCCTGATTTCCGTCCGAGCCATCCTTTTGCGATCATCTTGCCGAGCGCGCCATTCAGGGGGGCAAGATGCTTGACGCGGCTCTCGAGCTCTTTTCCAACGTGTTCCGCGACGTCCAGACCGACTTCGTCCGTCAGACGCAACGGGCCCATTGGCATCCCGAAATCCAGCATGGTGCGGTCGATGGTTTCAATTCGATAACCTTCGGCAAACAGCCGTACCGCTTCGCCCATGTAAGGAAGCAGGATACGATTGACAAGAAATCCAGGGCTATCCTTGACCAGGATCGGCAGCTTGCCGACTTGTTTTACGAATCGGATTGCGGCGTTCAGTGTTGCCGCGTCAGTCTTTGTGCCGCGCACGACCTCCACAAGTTGCATCCGATGCACCGGATTAAAGAAATGGATGCCTACAACTCGTTCAGGGTGTTGAAGAGATGTTGCAATCGCGTCAATCGACAGGGCGGAGGTATTCGAGGCAAGAACGAGGTCGGGAGGTATCTTCGATTCGAGGTCAGCGAAGATTTGCTGTTTCAGATCGAGTTTTTCGATTGCAGCCTCAATCACCAGATCAATTTGGCGGAGAGGCAATTCTTCGTAAGTCGGAAGGATCCGATCAAAAGCGTTCCTGGCATCGGTTTCTGAAAAAAGATGCCGCTTGACCGCCGCACCGTAAATCTTGGCTATGGATTGCATCGCCTTGCCTAACGGAGTCGGTCCGACATCCTTGAGAATGATGCGGATTCCGCGACTGCTCAACCACTGTGCAATCCCGGCTCCCATGAGGCCCGCACCGACGACCAGAACCCGATTCACGGTTTTCATCGGTTCTGCCGGCGCGGATTCGAGTTCTTTTGGCCAGATGAGTTTTTTGGCCCTTCCCTGAAGAAGGAAGATCCCGATCAGGTTCTGAGCTGTCTCAGTGAGCGCCAATTCGATAAATCGATTCTTCTCATTCGCCAATGACTGTTCGTGAGACACGTTGAGACTTGCGCATGCAACTTCCAGCGCTTTGAGCGGGGCCGGGTAATGGCCGCGCGTTCGAGCCAAGGCTTTTTTCTCGGCCTGCGATTTGATGACCTTAGAAAGCGGCGGCTGATTAGAGATATGCACTTTGTAAGAGCGTTTTTTGCCGCCACTCTGTTGGATTTTCTTTGTCGCGACGGTCGTCAGTTGCTCCCGGTGGACGACCGAATCAATCATTCCCAACTTAAGCGCCTGTTCAGCGGGGTACTGGCGACCGGTCATAATTGCTTCCAAGGCATTCGGCAATCCGATCAGCTTCGGTAACCGAGTTGAACCTCCCCAAGCGGGTAGAATACCAAAATTGGTTTCGGGGAGGCCAACTTTCGTCGAGGAATCGGAAGAAGCGATACGATAGTCACACGCCAGGGCAATCTCAAATCCACCTCCCAGAGAAGCGCCATGGATCGCGGCAACCGTCGGGTAAGGGAGGTTGGCGATTCGATCGAACGTCTTCTGACCTTGCTCGATCACAACCGCAATGCGCTCCGCGCTGATCTCCTTGGTGAAGGCGTTGAGATCCGCACCGGCGATAAAGATCTTCAATTTCGCGGTCCGGATAATGAGACCCTTCAAGCCCTTTTCAGACTCGAGGAAATCCAGGTGTTGGTGTAACTCGTCCAGAGTTCGTTGATCGAAGATGTTTGCCGCTGAATTGGGCCGATCAAATGTGAGGATTGCGATTCCCGCATCCGATACTTCCTGTTGAATATTTTGGTTCACGTCAGCGATCTCCTCAATTCCGATTCAACCACAGGGCGCCACCTTGTCCACCTCCGACACAAAGCGACACGAGAGCGCGA
The DNA here is from genome assembly GCA_963736745.1 of uncultured Verrucomicrobiae bacterium. GTDB lineage: Bacteria > Verrucomicrobiota > Verrucomicrobiia > Chthoniobacterales > JAFAMB01 > JAFAMB01. Next base: position 80,422 of record CAVTQD010000002.1, read on the forward strand.
TCCGCCTTTCGACGGTGCAATTCTTTGAGTGCCGTCAACACCAAACGGGAGCCTGTCACACCGACAGGGTGTCCCAGCGCGATCCCGCCTCCGTTAACATTCAGGATTTCATCCGGGATTTCACCAAGCGGCATTTCGCGGCCCAGATGTTCACGGCAATAGACTTCTGATCTTGCTGCCTTTTGACAGGCGATCACTTGCGCAGCGAATGCTTCGTTGATTTCAATAATCTCCGCGTCCTTGAGGCCCAGGCCGGTCCTCTGCTCCGCTCGATGAATCGCGTAAACCGGGCCGAGACCCATCCGTGAGGGATCCAGCCCGGCATAAGCGTATCCTTCGAGCCGGCCAAGTGGGCTCAATCCAGATTCCTTCAGGGCGCGTTCTGTCATTAAAAGCAAAGCTGCGCCTCCATCGGTAATCTGGGAGGAGTTCCCGGCGGTAACAGTTCCGGTTTCGGGTTCGAAGACCGGCTTCAGCTTGGCCAGTGCTTCCATCGTTTGATTTTCCCGGGGACCATTATCCTGGTCCATGAATGTCTGGGCGTTTTTCGACTGGGGCAGATAGACGGCCGTGATCTCCTGTTGCAGCTTTTCTCGAGCTGCTATGGCCTTGTGATGAGACCGCATGGCAAACGCATCCTGTTCTTCACGCGTTATGTCGAACTCCCGGGCGACCGTCTCCGCCGTCTGACCCATGTTGCACCCGCAGACAGGGTCGGTAACTCCAAGCTGGAGGCCGATCCTAGGCTGAAAATCCGTTGGACGAAAGCTACTCAGCGCGCCAAGTTTCTGGGAAAGATTCTTTGCTCGAGCGAATGCGCTAAACTTCTTAGCCGCTTCATACGAATATAATAAGGGAATCTGCGACATGCTTTCGACGCCGCCCACGACAAATATATCCCCGCGTCCGGCGAGCATTTTTTCCGCGGCCTGAGTAACCGCTTCGAACCCGGAGGCACAGTTTCGATGAACCGTAATTGCCGGAACCGACTCGGGTATGCCAGCTCGCAGAGCGACTACTCGACCGACGTTCGCCGAATCGGGGGGTTGGCTCACGCATCCAATGATTACTTCCTCGATCCTGGACGCATCGATTCCAGCACGGGCGACCAAAAGCCTTACGACGGTCTTGCCTAGATCCACGGCCTCGCTATCCGCCAAAGTTGTGCCAGCCTTGGCAAACGGAGTTCGTACACCATCCACAACGTAAACCGGTTCTTTCATAGACCTCTGGAGTATATTCTCAAATGTTCCTTTCGTTGCTCGCGCCAATGCAAAAATCGAAACAATTTGGAGTGTCTCCGGGGTGGCAAGATCGTGTCTTTTCCATTCGTATTCAATAACACCATGCCCGGCGATCCCGGTCTGACCTTTTTATTGTGAGTTTCATTGTACGCTCGTGACTTTCGGTGCACGCTCGTCATCGCTATTTTGCAGACTGTCGGCTGTCTGTTCTTCACGGGCATAAAGCGATCCGATTTCTTTTGCGTACTTGTTAAGCAGTTGTCGTCGCTTCAGCTTCAAGGTTGGCGTCAACTCACCACCGGCCAATGTCCATTCTTCCCTCAGAAGTACGAATTTTTTGACCTGCGAGTAGTGTCCGAAATGCTCGTTCAATCGCCGGATTTCGGATTCGATGAGTGCATTTACTTCAGGGCTTTCAACAATCTCGGGATTTGAGTGCCAGCGCACATGTCTTTGGCGAAAATGATCTGCGACTGTTTCAAATGCGGGCACGATTAATGCCGCGGGGAACTTGCGATTTTCTCCCACGATCATGATCTGGGCGATGAACTTTGATTCTTTCATCCTGTTTTCGATCTGTTGCGGCGCAATGTATTTGCCTCCGGAAGTCTTGAACATTTCCTTTTTTCGATCTGTTATTTTCAGGAATATTCCATCGAACTCGCCAACGTCGCCCGTGTGCAGCCAACCGTCGTCGTCAATGGCTTCTGAGGTCAGCTCCGGTCTGTGGTAGTAACCCATCATCACGTTTGGACCGCGATAAAGAATCTCGCCATCCGCTGCGATCTTGACTTCGCCCCCCGGGATGACTGGACCGACCGTGCCGATTTTGAAACGCTCTTTCGCCGGACAATTCACCGAAATGATCGGAGAAGCCTCCGTAGGTCCATAGCCCTCGTATACCGGCAAGCGTGCTGCCCAGAAAACTCGAGCCAGACGCGGTTGCAATGCTGCCGAACCAGAAACAATTCCGCGAATACGACCGCCCAGCGCTTCCCGCCAACGAGAATAAACGAGTCGATCAGCAACCGCCAGTTGCAGCCGTCGAATCCAGTTGATCGGCACCTCAGGCTCAAATTGTGAACCGATTTGGAGTGCCCAAAAGTAAATTGCCCTTTCCAGTCCGCTCAAACGGGTTCCTTTTGTGACGATTTTCTCGTAGATCTTCTCAAGAAGTCGCGGGACGGCGCCGAAGAGGTGTGGTCTCACATCGCGGAGATCGTCCCCCATAGTATTCAGATTCTGTGCAAAGAAGACGGATTTCCCCAGATACACATAGATGTTGATTAATGTGCGCTCGTAAATGTGGCTCAACGGAAGAAAGGAGAGCGCCCGCTCGTGCGCCGCGCACTGTACGAAGGAAGCTGTTGCCAGGCAATTCATGATCAGATTCGAGTGCGAAAGCATGACGCCCTTTGGCGTGCCCGTCGTTCCGGACGTATAAATCAGTGTCGCAAGATCTCCCGGACCAACTTTTGCCTTTATCTTTTCCAGGATGATTATGTTGTCTTGATCGCCGAGACCTTCTTGACCTGCGGTTTTGAGCTGTGTCCACTGTCTGACGCCTTCAACTGGATCGTAGGTGTAGATTTGCCGTAGCGCAGGGAGTTTTGCCTGCAGTGGGGCGATAATCCGGTAGAGGCGATCACTCGAAACGAATATCAAGCTGGCTTCAGAATCGCTGAGGATGAATTCGAATTCTTCGGAACAAATATTTGGATAGATCGGCAGATGAACAGCCCCGAGGTACATTACCGCGCAATCAATAAAGTACCATTCGGCGCGGTTTGTTTCCGTGACATTGGCGATCCGATCGCCTTCCCGGACGCCGGTCATGTGCAGGCCCCAGGCCAACGCTGCAATGACCTCGAGTGATTCCGCTGTAGAGAAGGTTCTCCATTCGCCATCGACCTTTTGGGCAAACGCATCGACCTGTGGGTAATGGTCAAGTTGGTATTGAAGCAGATCAAAGACGCGTCCAGGTGCCTGCATAACGAAAAGTACGTTCGGAAGGGAAAGTCGTCCAAAATGAAAGTAGGCGAGGCGTCCGTGCTTTGCACTCTTCGCAGCTATGAAAAGCGAGGACGCCTCGCCTACCCCCCAATGGCGGCGTCGGTCAACGAGTGGACGGCGGCGCAGCGAACAATCGTCCCAAAGACGCGCTGGTGTCCTGTTCCCGAAATAGCAGGCAAAGATTCTCGGCTAGCGTTTCGGCCGGCTGAATACCAGTTGCGCGGCGATGTTTGTCATCGTCACCAGGGCCACCAGGACTAACGACGCGGTCCAGGCCATCTGAATCTGATAATCGTAGGGTAGTGTCGAAAAATTAAAGATGAGGACTGACATTGAACCGGCCGGCTGCATGAGGGACTTCAACCAATATTGGCTGAATGCGGCGGTGAAAAGAACCGGCGCAGTTTCGCCTGCGGCGCGAGCCACCGCGAGCATAATCCCTGTCATGATAGCCGGTAGAGCCTCGGGCAATACGATTCGGAAGATGGTTTGGAACTTGGTGGCACCGAGCCCATACGAGGCCTCTCGGAGCGTTTTTGGAACTCCGAGGAGCGCTTGTTCAGTTGTCAGAAGAATGGTCGGAAGCGTTAGCACCGCCAAAGCTATCCCACCGGCGAGGGCAGAAGCTGTGCCAGTCGAAAGCACAACGACGGAAAAGGCGAAAACACCACAAATAATGGACGGAATTCCCGTTAATAGCTTGGCGACGAACCGAACGGCGCTCGCCAAAGGTGACTTCGGGCTGTACTCATTCAGATAAATTGCGGAAAGAACGCCGAGCGGTGTCGAAAACAGCAGCGCAATGCCAACCATCGCTGCAGTTCCCTGGATCGCGTTGCCGAAACCTCCTCCCGTCAAACCGGGCGCCGGCGGCAATTGGGTGAAAACGGATGGCGTCAGCAGGGGGAGACCCTTTTGCAAAAGCAAAAAAACGATTGAAAACAACGGAATGAGGGTCAAAAAGGAAAGTGTCACGCACAAGACCGTCCAAAAGCTGTTCTTCAGAATTCTGGTCCTCGAATGACGGTCAGCGGCCTTGAGAGAGCGGGTGGGGAACGCGACTGAAGTGGTGGCGGTTGTCATGGCATTAGCGGATGCCGGCGGTGGCTTTTTCGGCGCGACGCAGGACTGCCTCTCCGGCCATGTTGACGACTAAGGTCAGCAGAACGAGAGCCAATGCGGCATACATAAGAGCACTGATCTGAAGTCCTTGCGCTTCGCCGAACTGGTTAGCAAGAAGTCCGGCCAGCGTCCCGGCTGGCGATAGCAGGGACCAACTCAGACGAGGACTGTTGCCGATCAGCATCGCCACAGCCATGGTTTCACCCATCGCACGGCCAAAGGCTAGAATCGTAGCCGCCACAATTCCTGGCGCGGCTGTCGGAACGAGTACACGAAAAATTGTTTCCCAACGGGTTGCGCCGACCGCGTAGGAGCCTTCCCGCAGGGTGGATGGGACAGCGACCAGGGCAGTGCGGGAGATTGCGGTAATCGTCGGAAGGACCATGATCGCCAGTACTAAACTTGCAGTTAACATGCTATTGCCAGTGGCGGGTCCGCTAAACAGTGGCATAAATCCAAGGTGGTCAGAGAGGTATCCGCCATATTGCTGGACAATCGGGATGACCACTGCGATACCCCAAAGCCCGTACACAACGCTCGGAATCGCCGCCAACAACTCGACGACAAACCGGATCACCTGCCTGACTGCCAGCGGCAGGAAATTCTCGCTTAGGAAAAGAGCGATGAAGACCCCTAAAGGCAACGCAATGATAAGAGCGATGAGGGAACTCACGGCCGTTCCGATCAGAAAGGGCAGAGCGCCGTAACGGTCCCTGTTGACGTCCCAAACTGTGCTGGTGAAGAAGCTCAGGCCGCTCTGCTGGATAGCGGGCAAAGCAGGCGTAATGATGCTCTCAAGAATCCAGAGCAGGGTAACGACGGCGGCGACGGAAGCCACCCAAGTGAGAATCATGAACAGGTCAGGCCGGTTCTTGATGCTTCTCATCTTGTGGCCAACCGCGCGCGTTCTTTCCTCATCTGCCATAGTTTTTGGCTTCTTCCGGCTTGGGGGCGGATTATTGCACAGTCTTCAACGCTTCCAAATCTTTGTCGACGACTTCCTTGGGCAATGGAATATAACCAAGTTCCTCGGAGAACTTCTGGCCTTCAGTGAGACCCCAATTGACAAACTTTTTTAGGGCCTCACCAATCGGGGCATTATCATACTTCTGATAGAGCAACAGCCAGGTGAATGTAGCGATCGGATAACAGTCCTTCCCATCTGGATCAGACGGCCATGCACGGAGTAAATTTGGCGGGAACTGAGTTTTAGCCAAAGTGGCTGCGCCAGATGCGGTCGTTGCGGTGGCAAACTCGCCGGCCTTGTTCTGCAGGGCGGCAAAGGTGAGCTTGTTATTTTTCGCGTACCCGTACTCCACATAGCCGATCGCGCCCTTGTTCTGCTTGATCAGGGCCGTCACGCCATCATTGCCTTTTCCCGCTACGCCTGTTGGCCAGGTTACACTCGTGCCCTCGCCAATCTTGTCCTTGAATTCCGGGCTAAGCGCGCTGAGATGTTTTGTGAAAACGAAAGTCGTTCCACTACCATCCGATCGTTCGCATACCGTGATAGCGGAGTCAGGGAGCTTCACTCCCTCATTTGTTTTAACGATAGCGGGATCGTCCCACTTCGTAATTTTCCCGAGGAAAATACCGATATAGGCATCTCTGGAAAGTTTGAGGTTGTCGATGCCAGGAAGGTTGTACGCCAGCACGATGCTGCCGGCCGTGGCGGGTATCAGAACGGCACCCTGCTTGACGGCGGCGATCTCTTTGTCCGTCATTGCTGCGTCGCTTGCACCAAAGGCGACCAGGTTTTGGCTGAATTGTTTGATCCCGGCGCCGCTCCCCACGGCTTGATAATTAATCTGCACGTCCGGATTCCCTTTTGTATACTCAGCGATCCAGCGTTGATAGAGAGGAGCGGGAAATGTGGCGCCCGCGCCCTGCAATTGCGTAGCCGCAGAGGCCGACCAGAGAAGGAAATTGGTTGCCAGAGTTGCCAACAAAAGAAACGAGATTTTGGAGTTTTTCATACGCGGTTTGCTACCACCTCCACTCATCAATTTCATTTAACTCGGCAATCTCTCAATTGTTACAATCACGTGACGTAATCGCGCTTCCTCAAATTTATTGGCATCCGCCGCATCCGGATCCGTCGAATCTATTCGTAGGTGCGCCTCATCGTAATACTCATCCTTTTTGCCCTGGGTTGGTCGTTGGAGATAGCAGTGTCTCAACTCGCCGATCTCACGCCTAAGCCCCAGCTGAGCCCGGAACAAGTCGTCCAATACCAGATGGCCGCACTTGAGCATAATGATGAACCAAAATCGGACGCTGGAATCGAACGCGCGTTCCGATTCGCTTCCCCTGCCAACAAACAGGTGACCGGACCTTTGGACAAATTTGTTCAGATCCTGAAGGGCCCTTTGTATGCGCCAATGCTGAACAACCGATCTTCCTTAATTGTCGGATCTGAAGTGAACGAAGACCAGGCAAAGATTGCCGTGAAGGTCGTTGCCGCCGACGGACGGGAGCTAACCTATGTTTTTGTTCTCTCGAAGCAGAACGAAGGAGAATTCAATGACTGCTGGATGACCGATGCCGTCGCACCACTGGTGAACGGGGAAGATGGCTCGGACCAGGGTGTTACGATTTGAAGTTGACCTCTAATCTTCGGACGGCGATAGGGGCGGGATGTCCGATTTGGCCCGCTCGACGAGGATATACCAACTCCCGGCGCTGACGCGCGGGTTAATTTGGCTTGGCTCGATTTTCGTGAACCTGTTGTGCGCGACCTTGCGCTACAAAGTGATCGATGAGGCGGGTTTTCTCGATAAGCCGTTCCCTCGACCAGTGGTGATCTTGGTCTGGCATAATCGCATCCTGGCCATGCCAGTGGTTTTTCGCCGTTATTATCCGAAACGGAAGGGGCTTCTCGTCCTGACCAGCGCCAGTCGCGATGGCGCTTATCTGTCTGAATTTGTGCGCTGCTTCGGGATGCGTGCAGTCCGCGGATCGAGTTCGCGCCGCGGCGCGGCTGCGCTTCTGGATCTCGTCCGCAGTGTTGAAACGGGGTTCGATCTTTGCATTACTCCGGATGGCCCCAGGGGCCCTCGATACAGCCTTGGCCCGGGAGCCCTCCTTCTTTCGGAAAGATGCCACGTGCCCCTGATGCCGTTGCTGGTGGAGTATTCGGCTTTCTGGCGATTCAATTCGTGGGACGGATTTGCCGTTCCGAAACCTTTCTCGAAAGTGACCATCACTTCGTTGCCTTTGATTGAAATTGAATCGAGTTGAAACCGAGGCAGCCTTTGAAGAGAAACGAAAACAGGTGGAAGATCGAATGACCGAGCGAATGGTGATGAGGTAGGAGTCAGTCAGTTGTCAGTGCCAGTTGTCAGTTGCCAGGGGGGAGCAAGTAATGATGAATTGTCGTCGGAACTTGGCAATCGAATCCATTGAATTCGGAGCTTTCCTGAATCCGTTACTGACAACCACTTGGACACTGGCAACTGGCAACTGACACTGACAACTGACGACAACTATCCGACCACCATTCTGCAGATCCGCCAAGAACTCATAAGTTTCGCGCCGAACTTTTCGGTGTAGAACTTGATGGCGGGCTCGTTCCAATCGAGGACCGCCCATTCGACGCGTCCGTAATTCCTTTCTTTGGCGATTTCCAGTAAACGCATCATCAACGCCGTTCCGATACCCTTTGGTCCGATATTCGGGTTGAACGAATAAATCTTCGAGATAAAGGCCCGGTTTGCCGAGGAAGGTCGAAAAATTTTCAAAGAACAGCGCGAAACCGACAGCCTCGGCTGACCAGGACGCCAGCAGGACTTCAACGTTCGAGTCCGGGTCGGCGAGCATTCTTTGGAAATCGACAAAACTCGAGATCACTTCGTGTTCGAGTTTTTCGTACCTGGCCAGCTCGGAAACCAATCGGCGGATTTCGGGCGCGTCGTCCGGGGAAGCAAAACGGATGGAGAGTTCGGGCATAGCAGAGTTGTCAGCCAGTGGGTCGTCTTTCTTGATCGTCGTCGTTGTCGTTCTGGTTTTCGACCCAAAATTGATTCAGGCTTTCACTGGCAACAGACAACTGGCACTGCGAACTAACAATGGCAACCGACTGGCGCTGGCGTCTTCCCGAAAGCCATGATAGAAGGCGGACAATGCGTCTTTTAGTTACCGGTGGGTGCGGATTTATCGGAAGCAATTTTATTCGGTACGTTTTGGAGCATTACCAGCCAGAGATGATTACCAATGTGGACGCCCTGAGCTATCCCGGTTCTCTGCAATCGACGGCCGATTTTTACTCCGAGTTTGGAGACCGCTACGAGTTCGTCCGCTTAGATATTGCGGACTTCAAAGGAATAGACCGGATCTTAGCCAATCACAGCTATTTTGCGGTGGTGAACTTTGCCGCCGAAAGCGATGTCGAGCGAAGCATCGCATTTCCCGAGAATTTCATTCATACGAACATCATTGGGACGAATAATCTGCTGGGCGCCGCCAGACGCCATGGTGTGAAAAGGTTTGTTCAGGTATCGACAGACGAAGTCTACGGTTCACTTGGGGAGACCGGCCGATTTACGGAACAAAGTCCGGTCAATCCGAGTTCGCCTTATTCGGCGAGCAAAGCATCGGCTGATTTGCTGGTGCTGGCGGCGCACAAATCCTATTCTCAGGATGTCGTGCGTGACCCGGTGCTCAAATAATTATGGGCCATACCAGTTCCCCGAAAAGCTTGTGCCTCGCATCATATTGCGGGCACTCGCTGACGAGCCGGTGCCGATTTACGGAGACGGATTGAATGTTCGGGATTGGATCCACGTCGAGGATCATTGTGCAGCCGTTTTTGACGTTCTGATGCAAGGTCGGCCTGGAGAGATCTACAACGTGGGTGCGGATAGCGAACGCAAAGATCTGGACCTCGTTCGAGCGATTCTATTGCATTTGGGGAAGGGCGAGGAGTTGATCGAATTCGTCTCCGATCGGCCTGGCCATGACCGTCGGTACGCGAGCGATTCGGCTAAGATCCGTGCTGAGATCGGTTGGAAGGCGCTCCATGATCTGGAACGGGGCCTCGCCGAAACGATCGAGTGGTATCGTCAGAATGAATCATGGTGGCGGGAGGTTCGGCATTCAGGATGAAACGCAGGATTGCAATTGTTGGTAAAAACGGGCGACTTGGCGCCGCACTTTGCCGTTCGCTTGCCGATTCGTATGAAGTTCTTGCTTTCGGCCGTCAGGAATTGGACCTCACAAAGCCGGTTGGCCAGCAGTTGGAAGGGATCACGTTCGATTTGCTCATCAATGCCGCGGCTGCCACAAACGTTGATTGGTGTGAGCAGCACGAAGTTGACACAGATCGGATCAATGCGCGTGCTGTGGACGAACTCGGTATGATCTGCGCGGCAAGAGGTGTCCGTTGTCTGCATGTGAGCACTGACTACGTTTTCGACGGCGCCGCCTGCCATCCATACAGTGAGGAGGATCCGGCCATCCCGATCAGTGTCTACGGGAAAACGAAACGCCTTGGGGAAGAGCTCCTGCTCCGAACCGATCCGGACCACCTGGTGATTCGAGTTTCCTGGGTCTTCGGGCCGGATAAACCAAGTTTCGTTGATCAAGTGCTGGATCAAGCGCTGAGCCGGGAGACGGTTTCAGCGATCGACGATAAGGTTTCGTCGCCAACCTATACTCTTGACTTCGTGCAATGGATTCGGCCGATCCTCTTCGAATTGCCCATCGGGGGCATCCTTCATCTGTGCAACCCAGGCGGATGCACTTGGCGCGAGTTTGCTCAAACGGCAATTGATGCGGCTCGGCAGGAAGGAGTTCGTTTTAGGACTCACGAGGTTCAGCCGATTACTCTCGACTCCATGACTTCGTTTCTGGCGCGCCGTCCTGTTTACACGGTGTTGGCGACTGGCAAATTCTCGAAAACTACCGGCCTCTCTTTGCGTCCGTGGAGGGAAGCCGTTCGAGAGTTCGTTCGAAGGAAATTTTCGGAGATGCGATGACTTTACGAAAACTTCGCGTTGAAGGCGGTTTCTGTGCGGGTGGCTGTGCGGTTTTGGCGGTCGTGGTCTTGATCATTTTTGGAGCGGTGGTTTGGGGGGCCTACTCCACGTACCACGGTGCCTACCTGATGACCTCACCGCGTCCTCGCTCGTTCGAACCGATCCCTTCCGTTGGGGAGCAAAATGCGGCTCGGTTGAAATGGAGGGCTCTGCAAGATGCCTTGCGAGAAGGGGATGAAGTCGAATTCAAGTTTACTGCGGATGATTTGAACGCCTGGTTCTTCGCGGACGGGAAAAACGCCGATCTGATTCCGCATCTCCGCTTCCGGACATATGAAGATTGGATCGTTGCCGAGGTGAGCGTCCCTTTGCATTTCATGGCGGATATCCCGATGCTTCCCTCCTTGCGCGACCGGTTTTTCAACGGCAAGATCGCTGCCCGGCTGGCGATCGAGAAGAACGAATTGAAGATCACCAGTCTCGATCTCGAAGGGAACGAGCATCGACTCCCGTGGTTGTTCACAGGGCAAGGGTACCGCGATACCGTGACGCAGACTCTGGAACAAGGGATACGTGGGCGTTTGCCCGGCGGGGAGATGTTCCTTTCGCGTCTGGATTCAATCCGGGTTGAAAACGGTCAAGTCGTTGTGCGTTTCAAAGGCGGGCAAGGCATTTGACGAAAAAATTTGAGTGCGGGTGGCACCGACATCCTTCAAATTCGGGGGGCACGCCGCATCTTAGACCGTTGCCAGTCGGTGACCACGCCTCCGAGGAACATCTGAACGAGAAACTCCACGATCTCCTCCGGTTGCACTCGACCTTCCGCGACTAAGGGATCGAGTTCCGGTTCACGCATTCGGCCGATCGTTGCATGAACCAGTAGCTCAGTTGGAATATCCGATGCAACGTCTCCCTGCTTCTTTGCGGCATCAAATAATCCAGCTAGAGCTACCACCAGTCGATCGGTCGAAGCAGCGTATTTCGGATGGCAGGTCAGCGATTCCTTAACGAAGGATTTTGCTCCAAGAATATCCGGGAACCCGTCTTGGAACCGCAAGGTAAGCGCTCTTCGGCAGGTTAGTTTGATTCGCTCGATCGCCGGTTGCGTGGATGGCAGAGTGTCGATATAGCCTGAGATTCGATCCATGAACGACACCAGCGCGGCGCCGATGAGTTCTTCCTTCGATTTGAAGTGTTGGTACAAGCTCCCCTTTGCAATGCCAACTCGGGTGGCTAAGTCGTCCATGGTCATTCCCTGGTACCCCTTTTCGGCAAGCAACCGGTGCGTCGCTTCGAGAATCGCGTTTTCACGCATCTGACGTTGCCGGTCTCGTAACGATGTTTCTGGAGCGCTCATGCAGATGAAGAAAGGCCAGATGACTGTTTGGTAGACACTATGACCAGAAAGTCAAAAAAAGGATTGTTTGGTCAAAACGAAGAGTTTCCCTCGAGAAACTGCAAAATTCGGTCTCCGGCTCATCCAGAGTTCCGATCGTCCGTCTTCCTTTTGACTCAGCTCTTATCATCAGACGCCCGGGCGCCAAACTATTACCTCGGCACCATGCGAAATATGTATTGATGATTAAGCATATAGACAAGCCAAAATGTGACGGTGTATTGCAAAAGATGCATTCGCAAGACTGAGTTGCATTACGCAGAAATGTCAGAAGGAGCCCACGTTCTTTCACAGAGCTGGCTTCGATAGAATGGACGGGCACGCTTATTGCCATGGATCCGCTTCCCGCGTAAGAAGCGTATTGGCCGGTCGGCGAAGGCGAATAATAATCCGCTTCCGTTTTTGGCTGTTTAGCGTTGCATCGGCAGGCGGGAATCCAAGAAGTCGAGAAATCCACTCGGGCTGATGCGCTGACACGCCCTGTCGCCGACACGTCTCTCCCTCCAAGGAGACCAGAGTGGCGTCACATCAGCGCGGTAGGCCACCGCAGTCGAGTCGCTGCCAATTACGAAAGCGTGTGGGACGACGTCGAAATCGCGTCAGTCGTGTAAATTGGCGCTGGACCACCCAGCAATTCCATCGTGACCTTCATGGAGGAGAACGTCGCTGGACCGAATATTGTCGCAAAAGAAGTATCAGCGGCGTCGTGGCCTGTGCCAACGCGAATCAGCCCGGTCTGAGGCGCAAGACGCGTCGGGTCGAATATGTACCACCCCCCATCCAGATAAGCCTCGAAGTAAGCATGGAAATCCGGCGGCTGCAAAGCATACGCATACCCGGCCACGAATCGTGCCGGAATAGAGATCGCGCGACAGAACGCTATCGCCAGATGCGCGAAATCGCGACAAACGCCAGCTCGCTCGGTTGCTGTATCGTAGGCAGAAGTGAGCGGATTGGTGCTTCCTCGCAAGTATTCCACATTGTCATGAATCCAGTTGCAGATTGCCGTCACACGCGAAAAACCGGGTTGCAGTTTCCCGAACTCATGTTGCGCAAGGCGCACGAGCATATCCGACTCGCAGTATCGGCTGGGATAAAGGTATGGAATGACCTCTGACGGCATCGCGGCCGGCACAGACTCGGGGACATAGTCCCCTTTCTGGATCTGATGGGTCAACTCGACCGTAGCGTGGTAGGATACTCGAAGCGGCCCCGGTGCCGATGAAAAACGGTGATGCCTTTTTTCCTCGAGCGGCGGGAGGGACTCCTGGACCTGATAGAACGGTGCAGTCGCGAATTGTTCATCCAGGACGCATTGAAACGAATTGGCCACAACGCCAACATTAAAAATAAATGCGCTCGGCCCGGAGACCTCGTAGTTGAGGTCGCAGCCCACTCGAAACGTCGTTTTATTCATAGAAATCCTCCCAGAATCCCGCGCGCTCATCACGTTCCCATTGATAGCCGCGTATCTTCGTCACTCTCTGCACGATTGCAATCGTCTTCCGATACACCGTCATTTGTTGTCTGTTCGTTCCGCCTGCTTGCCGGCGAGGCGATATCCAGTCCGGCGGTTTCGCAATGTTTATCGAACCCGTTCGGCCCTGAATCGCCTCAAAGGATTCGCCAGCGATTCTTGTGCCCCGACCAACTGAATCTCTCGCGCACCCGCGTCTGCGGTGGCTTCGAGCACGGCAAATACTGCGGCAGTGGTCAACTCAAGAGCGATCTGCATAGAACCGGATTTGTGCCAATTCGCAAGGAAGAGAGCGGCAGTCATATCTCCGGCACCGTTGACATTCACGGGCAGCAGCGGCGTTTCAATTATAAATGCTCCGTCCGAGTCAACGGCCAGCATCTCGATCCGCCCGCCGCTCACATCACGACGTCGCAGGCTCGTCACAAGCACCACGCTCGGTCCGCATGCCAAGGCCTGATCCGCCGAGGCAAGGGCCGATTCCATGTCCGTTACGTTCCGGTTGGCCAGGTATTCGAGCTCGAACTGGTTCGGTGTGATGATTGTCGCTGCCGGGACAGCCCGGTCCCGCATGAATTCAGGAATACCGGAACGGACGAAAAATCCTCGGCCAAGATCGCCCATCACCGGATCGCAGCAGTAAATAGCGTTGGGATTGGCCCTTTTGACTCGCTCGAAAGTGTCAAGGATCACTTCACCTAGCGAGGCGTCTCCCATGTAACCGCTGAGTACTGCGTCACATTCCTGGAGCACCCCTCGTTCTTCAATTCCCTGCACAATGTCCGCCACCGTTTCGGCAGGAAGAACCATGCCTCGCCACGCTCCATATCCGGTGTGATTCGAAAAATGCACGGTGTTGACTGGCCAGACTTCGACGCCGATTCGTTGCAAAGGAAAAACTGCGGCACTATTCCCAACATGTCCGTATGCAACGCTGGACTGAATTGACAAAATTGTCATGGCAATGGAATAGCATTTAACATGGAGCGACCCGCTTTGGTAGCGACGTGCTCCCGGCAATTTCTTCTGGCCGCGTTTTCCGAAATAACGCGGTCGAACTCGTCGCGCGGAAACGCCTGCTCTTCACGCGCGATGGTCGGAACTCGAACCAGTTCTGCCGCGAACAACGCGCGATGGAAATTTCATTGAACCAGATTCGACATTTGTCATTTCGACGCGGATTGTCAGCCTCGTGAGCATTGATCCTTCTCAACCTGCTATTCCTTCGCGTACGCTGGGAACCGCCGGACCGGTCGTCTCAGCAATCGGCCTGGGATGTATGGGCATGTCCGATTTCTACGGGCCGGCGGACGAAACCAAAAGCGTGGAGACCATCCACGCCGCGTTGGACAGCGGCATCAGTCTCCTGGATACCGGCGACTTCTATGGCATGGGCCATAACGAAATGCTATTATCCAGAGTTCTGAAAACGCGACGGAACGAAGCATTCGTCTGCGTCAAATTCGGAGCCGTCCGCACTCCGGACGGAGCGTTTACCGGCCTCGATCTGCGTCCCGAGGCAGTCAAAAATTTCCTCGCATACTCGCTCAAGCGTTTGGGAACCGATTATATCGACCTTTATCAGCCTTGCCGTGTTGACCCGAAGGTCCCGATCGAAGACACGATCGGCGCGATGGCGGAAATGAAGGAGCGCGGCTTTATCCGTTATCTCGGACTCTCGGAAGCCGGACCGGAAACCATTCGGCGTGCGCATGCGACTCATGCAATTGCCGCGCTGCAAATCGAGTACGCAGTCGTGACTCGTTCCATCGAGGACGCTATTCTTCCCGTAACCCGCGAGCTTGGAATCAGCATTACCGCCTATGGTGTTTTTTCGCGCGGGCTCCTGAGTACGACGCCCAAAATGCCGGACGCTTCCAAAGGAGACTTCCGCGGTATGTATCCGCGGTTTCACGCGGAGAATATGCGCAGGAACGAAAATCTGATCGACGGGTTACGGGCGATCGCAGCCAGGAAGAACTGTACTTTAGCCCAGCTTGTTCTTGCCTGGGTTCTCTCCCGCGGGACAGATATCATTCCGTTGATCGGCGCTCGAACCACCGAACGTCTAACCGAAGCGTTGGGGGGAGTGGCCGTCAATTTATCCCTTGACGATCTCGCAGAGATAGACCGGGTCGCCCCGCGAGGAGCGATTGTGGGTGAACGCTATCCGAAAGAGCAAATGGCCTGGCTAGACAGCGAGCGCACCTCCAAATGAGCATTCAGAAGGAGGAAATTGAAGACCGCCGAACATTGAACTCTGAGCGATTTTAGCGCTTGGATTAGTTTTTTTTATCGTCTACGAACAAAGGTCCCTCCATGAATGAATCGCTGAAAGGCAAAATCGCAATCGTAACGGGCGCAAGTTCCGGCATCGGCCGTGCTGTCGCCTACGAGCTCGCCAGACATGGCGTGAAACAGGTTTTGACCGCTCGCTCAAAAGACCGGCTTGCCGCCCTGGCGGAAGACCTTGACTCAGAAGCTATCGTTGTGCCGGCGGATATGACCAGCCCAAAAGATATCCGCTTTATTGTAGAACGCGCGATCGGCAAGTTCGGCAGGATCGATATCTTGCTGGCAAACGCAGGAATTTATATTTCCGGGGATGTTATCGACGGGGAACCCGATGCATGGGATCAACTGATCAGTACGAACGTGACTGGCGTCTTTCGACTCGTGCACGCCGTGTTGCCTTATTTGGTGGCCGAGCGCGCCGGTGACATTCTCGTCACCAGCTCCATATCAGGTCATCAGGCGATCCA
Source organism: uncultured Verrucomicrobiae bacterium (assembly GCA_963736745.1). Classification (GTDB taxonomy): domain Bacteria; phylum Verrucomicrobiota; class Verrucomicrobiia; order Chthoniobacterales; family JAFAMB01; genus JAFAMB01. The sequence continues at coordinate 96,411 of CAVTQD010000002.1, forward strand.
ATGGGAACCAATCTACAGCGCATCCAAGCACGCGATTCAATCGTTCGTTCACGGTTTGCGTCGCCAACTCTTGAGCAGCGGGGTAAGGGTTGGTGCGGTGGCTCCGGGCATGGTTCTCAATGAACTTTGGGGCATGATCGATCCCGCCGAAATTGATCAAAAGGTTGCGCAAGGCGCCGGTCTTCGCTCCGAGGATGTGGCAGAGGCCATCGTATTTATGTTGACTCGCCCACAGAATGTAACAATCCGTGACTTGGTGATGCTACCACGGGCCCAGGATTTGTGACCGGACCGCGACGATAGAATCGTCCGGGCATCCAGATACCGAGGTAATGGCTGCGGTTGCTTCGACATCGTTGCCGCCGTTTGTTCTGAAAATACCCACAAATCAAGTTGCGCGATGCCAAAATCGAGCCACTGTAGCTTTCCAACAAAATCGCGGGGTGGAGCAGCCTGGTAGCTCGTCAGGCTCATAACCTGAAGGTCGTGGGTTCAAATCCCACCCCCGCAACCACTCTTAAGTCCCTCTATCCGAGGGACTTTTTAATTTCCAGGCGCTTCCTTCCATATTCTTGCATTTTGCAGGAAAATGCTGGTAAAACACCCAAAATGAACCCTGAATTGGCACGAGTTGGGGCGTCAGTGATTCCGGAATAACGCCGGATGGGCTCGTGTGCCCAGCATCGGAACCGGCGGCCGGCACCGCGCTCATGCCAAAATTGATGACGTAGGTTAGATCGAAGCCCTCTTTTCTGAGGGGTAGCGCCAGGATTCAATCGAGTGCTGTTCCTCTATCGAGATCCTCCGGTTTTGCATAGTTGTTCAGCCATGATACTGCATTCTCTGGGCTAGTGGATTCTTTGCTGGCTTGAACTGGATGGAGTTAGGTAAGAGTGGAATCTGAAAATTGTCGATCACGTCGGGCAGGGCTCTTATAAATACAATGGGTTGATTTGGCATTTTTCTGCACATAAGTGTGGCTTCGCTTACCCAGACTTTTCCTCCCACGACTGTGACCTTAACGCTCGGATAATCCTCTTTAAGAGGATCACTATCCGGGAGTTCGAGATTGTACGTGCCGTCGGGTTGACTTGCGGGAAAATATCTTAACGGGTAATTGTAAAGCCCGCCGCGATTAATCCAAAAGATCAAGTAATTCTCCATTTGGGTTTGGTCGCACGGGTAGCAGATGCCCTGACTTGCGCCCGGCTTCCACTCAAAGCCTCGGCCATCTCTCCAATAGATATTGAGGTAATCGTCGTCCCTGTTCTGCCACTGGGCGCAAGCTGTCGCGTTTACAATCACAGTGGTAAGGGCCATCTCGCCGTTCGCAACAGCAATTTGGTACTCGGCCATCACCGGGCCATCCTTAAATTTTTGCGTTTCTCTGAATACGGTCGCTCTTATCGAAAAGTGCTCTGTGAGCCGCTCTGCCTCGAGCGCAAAGCACTGGGATGTGGCCATAATAGCCAAGGCGGTGAAAAGCGTTGGCGCGTAAAGGAAACTTTTGGGTGTTCATCGAACACCTCCCCATTATCTTACGCCCGGTTTCTGGAAAAAGCTAAGCGACTTTTGACGTTGACCTTGCTTTCTCAACACGACGCCGAAAATTAGCCATCTTTCAACACGGATGGGCCGCTGGAGCATTTAAATACACGAACCGGCAACCGCCCAGTCGCTCTTCGGGTGGGACACTTGATCGGTTTTCACAAGAAGTAACTGATGTAATTGCTGCCTTAAATTCGGATTCATTTAGGCTCGCAGCGCGAAATATTGCACTTAATCATATTTTGCTATTGCTTACTGCGCGCGCTTCTAGCAGACTCCTTGCCGTAGCAACTTGCATATCATGGGTTGTGGCTGAATTCTCGGAAGGATTCAGCCACACCTCTTTTGCTCATAGGATGGCTCCTTTCCCACTTGTTGCGCGGCTCTCGCGCATGTACAAGAGAAACGGCGAAGCCCATCGATGGAGAATAAACTAAGTCAAAAGACGGCCAGCGCCAGCTTACAGAAGTCAAACATGCAAAAGAGGAAACTCAATCGCGCCACGATCGGAGCGGTGAACAGGGCAGATATAAGCGCTAGGGCGACCGCTAACGAAACGAACCGCGGTTTGCGAATTGGAATAGGGAAAAATCTTCGGCGTATCGCTTGCTCAACCCTAATTGTGGCGGCAGGTTTCTTTTCCAGCCTGGCACCCATGCCCGCACGGGCGGACGAGGACCATGACAGACACGGCGGGGGCGGCGACAACGACAAAGGCATACGTGCGGAAATCGCGGCATTACAGGCGCAGGTGACCTCGCTGCAGTCAATCGTTTCCAAGCTGCAAGGCCAAGTCAGCGAGCTGCAGACGGCCAACACCAGTCTGCAAACCAGCAACGCCACGCTGGAGAAGCGGTTGGCCGCGGTCCAATCGAATCCCGCGCTCAAACTTGGTCCTTTTGTCAGCGTTGATCCCAAAACTGAGATTGGCGTAATTGGACCGAATATCACCTTTACGGGCGCCAATATTCATATCGTCAGCGGCTCCGGCATGACCAACGACAATGGCCACCCCCGTGGGCTTGGCAATTTAATCATTGGCTATGACGAAGATCCAGCTTTGTTCGGCCGCTCAGGTCTGAATACCGGCGACCGCGGCGGGTCACATAACTTGGTAATCGGGAGTGGTCATAGGTTCACCATGGCCGCGTTCGGCGGCCTCCTCGCAGGCGAGTTGAACACAATTAGTAATCTGGGGGCCAGCGTGAGCGGCGGTCTTGACAATATCGCCAGCGGCTTCTACGCCAGCGTCAGCGGTGGCGAGAGCAATACCGCGAGCCAGGGCAATGGCAACGTCGCCGGCGCCATTGCCACAAGCGTTAGCGGCGGTCTCAACAACACCGCCAACTTCCCATTCGCCAGCGTCAGCGGTGGCGAGAACAACACCGCCAGCGGCGCAGGTGCGAGCGTTAGCGGCGGCCTCAACAACACCGCCACCGGCACGTTCGTCCCTGTGCAGGCGCCAAGCGTCAGCGGTGGTGAGAACAACGTAGCCATCGGCGAAGGCGCCAGTGTTACAGGCGGCCTGAACAACACCGCCAGCGGCAACAGCACCGCCACCGGCACTTTCGTCCAAACGCTGGCGCCAAGCGTCAGCGGTGGCGAGAACAACACGGCCACTGGCGACGGCGCCAGCGTCACCGGCGGCACTCAGAACACCGCGGGGGGACTTGGAACAGTCGTCATCGGCGGTCATATGGTCACCGACAATAACAACAACTCTATCGCCCCGAAACCGCCCTTCCCCTGACTTCGGACTTGGGCGGGTCGCGCACGAGACAAGAGCAACCAATAATGAGGAGCCAGAGCGGAAGGTGACTTGACCCCGACTTTCTGACGCTCTCCAGATAGCCACGACGCAGTCGGGATCTATCATACATCCGCTTCCTCCGACTCGCTTGGTCTGATAGCTCATCCCGGTCCCTGGCGCGCTGAAGGCCTCCACTCCTCACCGCCATCATTCTCGTGAACGTCAGTCCAGGCAATCGTAACACCAGCTTTGTCGATGTTCTTGGCGAACACATCGCCGCGAGCCTCGAAGGAAGGACCGCAATCTCGTTGCAGAACTGACCTCCTTGGTCTTTCACAGGGACGCTCTCTCCGATGCGTCTGCACAAGTCAGAGCCTGAGCTTGTGAGCTTGCTACTCGATAACAGCGGGTTGATTAGAAGATCGCCATAGAAAGGCCCGATGGATACTCCATTGGTTCTATTTTAAGGAGGGAGTTTTTGGAGTATTTCGAAGCGGCAAATGTTATGAAATTTCCATACTTTCCTCTCTTTAGGGCTAAGAAGAATTGCGAAACTCCCGAACCCCAGTTGAATTTCGATAAATCCCAACATCATTTGCTCTCAAAGCGCGTACTGTTGATTCCGGTCCGGTCACCGAACGACCATCTCCAAATCGTGGTGTTCCGGTGTTCCCCCTTGCACATTCGTAATTATTTCGAACTGGCGCCGTTATAAGCTAATTATGACTCTCAAAGATGTCCTTGCAGATCCAGGCATCTCTCACTGGCTTAAAGATGCCATCAAAGCTGCGTATGAGCGGGATCCGATTGACGCAGTGCGCGATGCTCAACGGCTACTCAAAATACTCGGCGAACGTTACGCACAAATTGTTAATCGAGATTTCGCAAATTGATCGTGGGCCAAAAAAACAAGAAAGGGGAGCAAAAGCAGGCAAGGGGACGGCCCGCCACGATCAGGCTCGAACCGCTTTGAGCAAATGCATTTCCTAGAGCTGCCGCTCCCGAAAGGGCAATTAAACTTGTAATCGTCTATTTAGTGTCCGTGGCTTTCGCCGGCCGCAATAACTTGCTTAACTTGCTGGATCGCTTTGTCGATTGTCTCGATGGCATTGACACGGTGGCGGCCTTTGTCATGCGAAGCCTGGCTGAGCTCATTGCGCGCGCCGTACAGGGCATTTGAGCGCCCTTTCCATGTGATCTTGATCGGCGCGGGCGGTCTGGATGGACGCGACAACGACTAGGGCGACAGTGAGAATCTGACGAGGAAATCTGGTCTCCATAAGCCTTTTTCGCAATCTATCCTCAAAGGGTGCGATCGCAATTTGCGCGAGGGCAAGCAAAATTGTTTCGCTTAGCTTAGTCTCCGTGGCTCCCGCCGACTACAATACCTGCGTTGACCTCGTTGATTGCCTGGTTGATTAGCCCGATCGCCTTGACTCGGTGGCTCGGTCATCACAGGTCCAAAGGCGCTTGGTTTCTGCGCTGGATTTGTCCTCGTCGGGCAACATGTCTCAAGGCGGACGGAACGACGTAGCACTTTGCCGACCCGCATCACCCTACGGTCCAAAGTCGTTCGAGACACTTCGACCGCGGTCTCCCGTTCCAGGATTCGCGCTTTACCTGTAAGTGGCAGGAGCTACGAAGTGGTTTGCGAAGGCTCGTGAGACGTGACACCTTCGCCCAGCACGAACATGACTATAGAACTTAAGGTTGGTGATTCGGCTCCTGATTTTAAGGCAACCGCAGTCGGCGGCATCTATGGCGGTGGCCAAGAGGTGAAGTTCGCCGACTTCGTCGATTCAACTTTGGTTCTGTATTTTTACCCGAAGGACGATACCCCAGGGTGCACGGCCCAGGCCTGTGACTTGCGCGATTCCTGGCGTGAACTCCAATCCAAAGTGGAACTTTTCGGTATCAGCACCGATAGCATTGAAAGTCACCAAAGATTCATCAAAAAATATGGTCTTCCCTTTCCCCTATTGAGCGATTCGGATCACGAGATAGTAAAAGCGTATCAGGTCTGGGACGAAGAAAACATGGTTACCGAGAGGACCACATACCTCATCGGACCCGACCGGAAGATAAAAGCAATCTTGAAAGAGGTGAAGCCTGTCGATCATGTGACACAACTCCTCAAAGCACTTGCTGCGTAAACAGGGTTCCGCAAACGCCACAGGCGATGGCTGAGTGGTGTCTCAGCTCTCTTCGGATAACAAGATGCGCCTAGTGCGCCCTTCTCATCGGCACAAAACGCACAGGCAATCTGGCTTGCTGCTCGACCTCCGTGCCGTGCTTTCGCAAAAGGTAAAGCTGCTGGTTGTCTGGAGGGCCAACGGGAATGATCATCCGGCCACCATCTCGTAACTGTTCGACGAGCGGTCGCGGAATTTGATCCGGGGCGCAGGTCACGATGATGGCATCGAAGGGTGCACGATCCGGCCAACCTTGATATCCATCTGCGGCGAGGACTCTTACATTGTTGTATCCGAGCCGCTTCAGATCCGCCTCGGCCCGTTTTGCCAAAGGTTCAATGATCTCGATGGTGTAAACCTCCGCCACCAGCCGGGATAGCACGGCAGCCTGGTAACCAGATCCCGTACCGATCTCCAAGACACGGTCAGTTGGCTTGGGGTCGAGTTGCTCAGTCATAAATGCCACGATAAACGGCTGGGAAATAGTCTGGTCGTAGCCGATGGGCAGAGGCTCGTCCCGATAGGCATCCTTCCATAGGGCCTTCGGCACGAACTCGTGCCGTGGCACCGCGGCCATGGCGTCCAGCACCCGGCGGTTATGAATATCGCGTCCCGGGCCAGCGAGCTGCTCCTCCACCATTGCTTTGCGCTCTGCGAAAAACTCGGCTTCCGTTGCGGATCGCGAATTGCAGGCGGATAGGCACAAGCTAAGCAGCAACAATACGATCGATGCGCTGTGCACAATAACCATTAATAGCTGATGCAAGAAAGGGGACTGGTGCAAAAAGGGGACAGGTCAATTAGATCGACGAAGGCCAAAGTGCTGCAAAAAGGGGACAGGTCAATTAGCTCGACGAAGGCCAAAGTGCTGAAAAGGGCCCCGGATAATCGACCTGTCCCCACTTTTCGGCTGCTGACGAAAGTCAAGTGGTGCAAAAAGGGGACTGGTGCAAAAAGGGGACAGGTCAATTGCTGCAAAAAGGGGACAGGTCAATTAGCTCGACGAAGGCCAAAGTGCCGAAAAGGGCCCCGGATAATCGACCTGTCCCCACTTTTCGGCTGCTGGCGAAAGTTAAACGATCCGTGCGCGAAATCTTGGGATATCAAAACAGAAGCGTCATTTATACGTAACTCCGGTACGACGGCTCGACCATCTGAGCTTTGATGTGCGATGACAGATCGTCGGGCTTTGGTGCTCTGGCCAAACACTGTTTGTAAGCCACCTTTGCGGTAGCCACTGCGATTGCCAATGAGACTTCGCGGATCCTGCTTAGCGAGGGATAAATCCGGCCCTGATCCAGATCGGCTTCGCAAACCTCATTCGCAAGGGCCCGTGCAGCAGCGAGGAACATATCGTCGGTTACTAATCTGCTTTCGCTGGCGACTACTCCCAGCCCGACCCCTGGAAAAATATAGGCGTTATTGCCCTGACCTGGAACAAATCGCTTGCCGTTGACGACTACTGGATTAAATGGGCTGCCGCTCGCAAAGACGGCGCGGCCATTCGTGAGGCTGTAGGCTTCCTCAGCTGTGCACTCCGCTCTCGAGGTCGGATTCGATAGAGCGAAGATCATCGGTCGTTCGTTAATAGCGGCCATCCCCTTCAGGACTTCCGGCGTGAATATTCCCGCTTGACCTGAAACGCCGATGATTCCGGTCGGCCGCAAAGCATCTATGACGGAAAGAGGGTCTGCGATGAATTCGTGGTCGTGGGCATACCGCAGCTTATGCTCGGCGAGATCGCTCCGGCTCTTCACCACGAGGCCTTGTGAATCGATGAACCAGAATCGGGTGCGCGCTTCCACATCGGATAGGCCCTCTTCCTTCAAGGCGGCCACTATAAGGTTCGCCACACCGGTACCCGCCTCTCCAGCGCCGAAGAAAAGAAACTTTTGAGCAGCCAACCCCTGCCCCGTAATCCGTAGCGCAGAGCGGATTCCGGCAAGGATGACCGCAGCCGTTCCCTGAATATCGTCATTAAAAACGCAGGCTCTATCCCGGTACTTCTTTAGCAAGCGAAACGCGTTGTGGTTCGCGAAGTCTTCGAATTGAATTAAAGCACGCGGAAATAGTGCCTGAACCGCAGTGACAAATTCGTCGATAAAGACATCATAGGCAGCACCGCAAATCCGACGCTGCTGCAGGCCGATGTAAAGCGGGTCCTTCAACAACTTTTCATTGTTGGTGCCGATATCGATCGTTACCGGGAGGCAAACCGACGGATCGATGCCTGCGCAAGCCGTGTACAGAGCAAGTTTACCGACCGGAATACCCATTCCGGCTGCCCCAAGATCACCGAGGCCGAGAATCCGTTCACCATCAGTCACGACTATGACCCGAACATCTTTATTTGGCCAATTCCTCAATACCTGGCAAATGCGGCCGGCATCCCGAATGGAAAGGAAGATGCCGCGCGGGCGACGGAAAATGTGCCCATATTCCTGGCATGCGCGGCCGACGGTCGGCGTGTAGATGATCGGCATTAATTCATCGAGATGGTCCAGAACCATTCGGTAGAACAGAGTTTCATCCCGATCCTGGAGCGCGATCATGAAAATGTACCGTTCCAGGTCGGTTGGCTTAGCACGCAAGTTTTCGAGCGCTCGACAAACCTGTTCCTCCTGAGAACTAACACGAGGCGGAAGGAGTCCGCGGAGCCCCAGTGCGTCCCGTTCGTGTTCAGTAAACGCGATTCCCTTGTTTAGAACAGGATCATGAAGCAGTTGGTAACCCGTTGTTAAAAGTCCGGTCTTCATATTCTTATAACTCTGATTGTCCTAGCCCGGATACTGGAAGACATCTCAGCCAGGATTGTCCAACTTTGACCAAGGATTGCTTAATCCTGGTCGGTTCCTTGCTCGTGTTCGTCGTCCGAGTAAGGAACGAGATGTCCTCTCCGCAGAAGCTGAATTGATTGAAGCGCGCTCGTTCTTCTTCTCGTCGTCGTTTTCGGGCCTTTGAAAGTTACCGGTTAAAGTGGGTTCAATCGGAGAAGACCGATGAACGACGGTCGGATTCGACCTTGTGCCTTGGATGGGCACGATAGACAACCCATGGGTAGATTTGGTCAAAGGAAGTGGTGATCCTGGGCGAGAGGCGGGATAAAGAAGCTTCATGTGCAAAAACTCCGGTCCATTGCTGAGCCGCCGACAAGTTGGGCCAGTGTGACCGGTTAATAAAGTTGAATGCTAAAGCCTGTGGACACGAACATCGCTGACCCTTATTTATTTCTGATTGTTTTCATTGGAGTAGCGGTGGCATTTCCATTAATGCCGCTGGCGCTGGCGTGGCTATGGCGCCGCTTTTTTCAGCCTGCGAAACCGGGCGAGTCCAAGAACGCGATATACGAGTGCGGTGTCGAATCGTCGGGACAGGCGGGCGTACAGTTTCAGGCGCGATACCATCTGTATTGCATCATCTTTCTGATATTCGATGTAGAAGCAATTTTCCTGGTGCCGTTTGCAGTGGCGTTTACCGGATTGCCCGTCGGTGCTTTTGTCGCGATTCTCGTGTTCCTGGTTCTCTTGGTAGAAGGTCTCGTTTGGGCCTGGAGCAATGGTTGTTTGAGCTGGAGAAACTAGATGGAACCCACGCCGCGAATTGACGAAAAGTTAAGAAAAGAGGTTAGCAAACAAGGCATTGTCGTGACATCCCTCCAGGAAATCTATAACTGGGGACGTCGCAATTCGATCTGGCCGATGCAGTTCGGGCTCGCCTGTTGCGCGATTGAGATGATCGCGGCCGCTGCCTCCAGATATGACATGGCCCGTTTTGGCAGTGAAGTTTTCCGTTCATCACCGCGTCAAGCCGACCTGATGATCGTCGCTGGAACCGTGACGAAGAAAATGGCGCCGCTGGTTGTCCGCCTCTACAACCAAATGGCTGACCCAAAATATGTCATTGCCATGGGTGCGTGTGCTATTTCGGGAGGCCCTTTCAAAGAAGGTTATAACGTTCTCAAAGGCATCGACCGATATATTCCGGTGGACGTTTATATCACCGGATGTCCGCCCAGACCCGAAGCACTGCTTCACGCTTTAATCGAGTTACAACATAAGATCGACGGACAACAGCTCACTGGACCATCGCGAGCCGAGTTTCTTGATCCTGATCAACCGAGCGAATTTCCGATTCCTGCATTGGGTGAGCATGATCTCGAGCCGCCGGCAAATACGGCGTTGTTCCGCCCGCCACTAATTAAACGAGATTAAAGATGAATTCGATTGAACAGGTCAAAGCGCAGCTCGAAGCAAATTTGCCCGAGGCAACGATTAAGCTTGTGCCGAATCCGAGTCTGGCGGGGCAACCTTCACTCGCGGTGGATAATGCGCATGCGGTCGCCATCGCGACGTTCCTCAGAGACGAGCTACAGCTCGACTACTGTTCGAATGTAACTGGAGTGGATTGGCTCGACCGAGTAGTCAGTCGCAAGCAGAAAGTCACGAAGGTCGTCGAAGGTAAGGAAGAGGAGGTTGAAGAAACAAGAGAGGAAAAATTTGCCGGTTACCTTGAAGCTGTCTACCACCTCTATTCAGTCGCTCGGAAGCAAGGTCCCATTATTATCCGGACGCGAACGGTAGACCGCGCTGAAAATGCAATCTTGCCTTCTTTAACTCCGGTGTTTCGGAGCGCTGAATTGCAAGAGCGCGAAATCTTCGATCTTTATGGGGTGCGTTTTGAAGGCCATCCGGACTTGCGGCGAATTCTTATGTGGGACGGATTCACCGATCATCCGATGCGCAAGGATTATGAGGAGCCGGACGATTACGAGTACGAACCAACTCCGCACGGGGACGTTTTAGCAAAGGCGAAGCGCCACCAGATCGAGGAGCACTCATGACAGAGTTGATGAATGCCCCGTCCGCGACGCAGTTCCAGCATGAGGGCGAGCTACTTGAAATATCGTTTGGACCTCAGCATCCGTCTACTCATGGCGTTTTCCGGATGAACATCACCCTCGAGGGAGAGACCGTGGTGAAGCTGAAGCCGGTGATCGGTTACCTGCACCGTAATCACGAAAAGCTGGCAGAGAAAAATACTTATCTTGGGGTGATGCCGTATACAGACCGGCTCGATTATTTTTGTTCGATAACGAACAACTGGGCGTACGCGCTAGCAGTCGAGAAGCTCGCCGGCATAGAGGTGCCGGAGCGAGCGGAATACCTTCGAGTGATTCTGGCGGAACTAACGCGGCTCCAGAATCATGCCTCACTGATTGGATTCCTGCTGAGCGATATGGGGGCATGGGGTACGCCGCTAATCTATGCGTTTCGTGAACGTGAGAAGATTTTAGATCTGTTCGAAGCGTTGTCCGGTTCACGCATGATGTGTAACTACATGCGCTTCGGTGGCTGTCGCACCGATGTTCCGCCGGGCTGGATCGAGCAGGCCAAAAAGGTCGTGGAAGCGTTCCCAGGCTTTCTAGACGAATTAGAGGCGCTCATTGTCTCGAACGAAATCGTCCTGGTTCGCACGCAGAATATTGGCCAACTGGCCGGCGATCTCGCGATCAATGCCGGCATTTCCGGCCCGATGCTCCGGGCGTCGGGGATCGATTATGATGTGCGGAAAGTGGATGGTTACGGCATTTATCCCCGGTTCAAGTTTCGTGTGCCGCTGGGTGAACATGGAGATTGCTATGATCGGTTAATGCTGCGTTTCCTGGAAATGCGGGAAAGCATTTCGATCCTTGAACAGGCCTTGGCGGATATCCCGAGCGGTCCGATCCAGAATCCTAAGATCAAGCTGTATAACTTTCGTGCGCCGGTGGGCGAAGCGTATGGACGGATTGAATCGCCTAAAGGTGAGTTGGGTTTCTATTTAATCAGTGGAGGCAAAGAGAATCCGTACCGATGCCGGATTCGTCCCCCTGGCTTCATCAATCTCACTTTGTTGGAGCACCTATGTCTCGGCCACAAGGTTGCGGACGTCATCGTCATCTTTGGCAGTATTGATATCGTCCTCGGGGAGGTGGATCGCTAGCTATGATTGGTGCCGGGATTCTTAAAGGAATGTGCGTGACTGCTTTGAATTTTTTTCGCAGTTACTATGTGAAGGAGCGTCTAACAACCATTCCATATCCGGAAGAGAAGAGACTTACACCGGACCGGGCCAGAACGAATCCCTTCCTTGTCTACGACGGCGAAGACCAAGAAGCTGGTCTGCGTTGCACCGCCTGTTGCCTTTGTGAAAAGGCGTGTCCCCCTCAGATCATCTATATCGTTCCGAGCCGGGACGAGAAGGGCCGTCTGCTGAAACATCCAAAGGTGTTTGATATCGACACCTCGGTTTGCATGGAATGCGGGATTTGCGAAGAGGTTTGTCCTTTTGAGGCGATAAGAATGGATCAGGTGTTCGAACGGAGCTCCCACAGCCGGTTCGAATCGCTACTCCTCCATAAGAGCGACTTGGCCAAATCGAATGACTATTATCACCAGATTCATCCAACTGAGGCGGCAGCGGATGATGCAAAACGAGCTGCCGCCGCGGCCAAGAAAAAGAAAGCATAGGCCACTTTTACGCTGATGAACCTGGATCAGATATTTGTTATCGCGAAGCAGCAGGTATTAGCCTGGCTGACCGGTGCCGGGGTATCCGCCGGGGTTGTCCAGGTCATATCAAGCCTAATTAACATTGCTGTGGTGCTAGCCGTTTTTCTCGCGCTCTTTGCTCTGATCTCGGTGATCGAGCGGAAAGTCCTGGCGCGAATTCAAAACCGCTATGGTCCGAACAGAGTGGGACCTTTCGGACTATTCCAACCGGTCGCCGACGGAATCAAGATGCTGATCAAGGAAGACATCGTGCCGCGTAGTGCTGACGCGATTGTTCACTTCATTGCACCGGTGGTAATGTGCGCCGCGGCGATTCTGACGCTTTGCGTGATTCCGTACGGCAGGAATATGACGCCGGTTGCTATTGACGGGGGAATTCTGCTTTTCTTTGCAGCGAGCGCGCCTGCCGAACTCGCGGTGTTCATGGCCGGGTGGGGTAGTAACAACAAATACTCGATGCTAGGCGCAATGCGTGCCATTGCCCAGATGGTTAGTTACGAGTTACCCCTGATTTTGACAGCCCTGCCTGTGGTGATGATCACTGGGTCGTTGTCACCGGACGAAATTGTGGCGGCCCAGGGTCATTACAGCTTTGGCACGGTACCGCACTGGTTCGCGGTTACACCATGGGGCGCCGTAGCGTTTGTCTTATTTTTCATTGCCGGTCTTGTGGAATCAAACCGGACCCCTTTCGATCTGCCTGAAGGCGAATCCGAAATTGTTGCCGGTCATATGATGGAATATTCCGGATTCAAATACGCTTTGTTCTTCATGGCAGAATACTTCGGAATGTTTGCCGTGAGCGGCCTAGGCGTGACGCTTTTCCTTGGCGGGTGGACGTCGCCGGTCGCCTGGTTGGAATGGATTCCCTCGTATATTTGGTTTTTCCTTAAGCTTTCCGTCCTATTGTTTCTCTTTCTCTGGATCCGAGGAACGTTACCTCGTCTTCGAACGGATCAAGTCATGAGCTTCGCGTGGAAGTTCATGTTGCCGATGGCATTTGTCTGCATCGTAGCCGCCGCGGCATGGCATTATGCCGGACGGGGCCTGATCGGTTGGTTATGGTCGTTAGCGATTGTTGTCGTCGCTTACTTGCCACTAACTAAGTTGCTCTGGCCGCGGAAGAAATTTGCGGTGCGTCAATATCGTTTCGCCGAATGAGTGTGCTCGTCATCATCGCCATCGTTACTCTCGCCAGTGCCTTGGCTGCTGCCACATTACGCAACTTAATGCACGCTGCGTTAAATCTCGTCCTGGCGTTCTTGGGGGTCGCAGCGTTTTACTTTTTGCTGGCCGCGGAATTCGTCGGGTTGGTCCAGGTTTTGGTTTATGTGGGAGCGGTGGCGGTGCTGATCGTGTTTACCATTCTACTGACTCGACGGGACGAAGAGAAGAAAAGTGGTGTACCCTGGGGCGGCGTTCTAGTCGCTATCATTGTGTTCGGTGGATTGATGTGGGCTATTGTCAAGACCCCTATAACCGGCATTCCGACCCCGCATTTGGCTACTCTGAGCGTAAACCGTATCGGCCAAATCCTCATGACTGACTATGTTTGGCCGCTGCAGGCTGTGGGAGTCTTGCTCACAGCAGCATTGGTCGGTGCGTTAATTCTTGTGATGGAGGAGAAGCAATAATATGCCGGTGGTATCTTTTTTTTTAATCATCTCGGCGATGCTCTTCTGTATCGGGTTGATGGCGACTCTAACTCGGCGCCACGCGATCTTCATTCTGATCGGAATCGAACTGATGCTGGCTGCGGGAAACCTGAACTTTATTGTATTCTGGCGGTACGATTCGCAACCACACGACCACCCGCTCGGAATCTTCTTTACCCTTTTTGCGATCGCAATTGCAGCGGCTGAAACTGCCGTGGGGTTAGCGCTGGTGATTGCTGTCTATCGTCACTACAGGACGACACAGGTGAATAGCCTCGATCAGCTCAAAGGATGAATAATTTGTTTGTACAGTATCTATGGCTTATTCCGGCGGTTCCCCTGGCTGCGTCGCTGCTCATTCTGTTTAGCGCCCGGACGCGGCGCTATGGCCGCAGGGGTTGCCATCTCCGGCCAGGTTTGCGCCCTGATACTAGCCGTAGTCGCGTTCGGGTGGAGCATGCAGGCGCCCGGTTGGCGAGGTTTCTATAATTTTACCTGGTTTACATTTGGTGAGGCCGCGGTGCGGATTGGCTGGCTGTTGGATCCGCTTACCGCCGTCATGGTAGTGATGATCGCCTTGGTCAGCCTCTGCATCTTCATCTTTAGCGTCGGCTATATGGCTGAGGATAAGAATTTCGCGCGGTTCTTTGCTTATCTCTCCTTTTTTTCTGCGGCGATGCTGGGACTGGTTATTGCCAATAGCCTGTTAAGTCTATTCGTTTGTTGGGAGCTGGTCGGGCTCGCTTCATATTTGCTGATCGGCTTCTGGATTGAAAAGCCGAGCGCTGCGGCTGCGGCCAAAAAAGCCTTCATTACTACTCGGATTGGCGACATCGGTTTTTTCGTCGGTCTGCTTTGGCTCTATGGCGCGTGTGGCACCGTCCTCTTTTATGACAACGGCAGCGGTTGTCTGGAGTCCAAGGGACTTTTGCTTCTGGGTCCTAGTGCGACCTGGGTCGCATTGCTCATATTCTGCGGCGCGATCGGGAAGTCCGGTCAATTCCCGTTGCACGTTTGGTTGCCGGACGCGATGGAAGGACCGACGCCGGTGAGCGCGCTGATTCACGCGGCCACCATGGTGGCGGCTGGAGTATTCCTTGTCGCCCGCGTCTATCGGATTTTTTCGTTTGGTATGGTGCAAGGGGTTACCCCGGCATTGACGGTAGTGGTCTGGATCGGAGTGATAAGCGCTCTGATCGGTGCTTTCATTGCGTTGGCGCAGCCTGATATTAAGCGCATTCTTGCGTATTCAACTGTCTCTCAGCTCGGTTTGATGATGGTGTCTCTCGGGGTCGGGGGTGTGGCAGTCGGTATCATGCATTTGCTGGCACACGGGTTTTTTAAGGCGCTGCTTTTCTTGGACTCCGGCTCAGTTATCCACGGTTGCCGAAACGAGCAGGATATCCGCAAGATGGGCGGTCTGCGGCAGATTGATGCCGGTGACATTTGCCGCTTACTGCATAGGCATGATGGCGCTGAGCGGTGTGCCGCTGATCTTTTCCGGCGCATGGACCAAGGAAGAAATTTTGATCGGCAACCCAACACTGGCACGGGTCGGTCCTGCCTTATTATTTAATGCTCTTGGGCGTTTTTCTTACTGCGCTTTATATGACGCGACAGATGATGTTCGTCTTCTTCGGTAGCTGTCGGGCGGCGTCCAAGGACGCGCATGAGAGCCCGCATATCATGACCGTGCCTTTGCTAGTTCTGGCAGTCTGCGTCCTGCTCTTCAGCTTTGTGTTAACTCCGGCCTGGCCATGGCTGGAAGGGTATCTTACCGGTGAACCGGCCACCCTGAACCTCGGGCAGTTAATTCAGCCGATTCTAATTCTCTCTTTGGTTCTGGTGGCCGGTGGCGTTGCCGCCGGTGTGTGGATATACCGTGGCGCCGGGGAAATGGATCCCTTGGAGCGCCGGATCCCGACAATTTTCGGTTTCATTCAACGGAAAATGTGGATTGACGAACTTTACGAAAATTCAATCCTGGCATGGAGTCTTGCCATTGCTCGGGCAATCGCCTGGATTGATCGGCAAGTCTTGGATGGATGTGTCCGACTTGTTGGCACCATTGCTCAACGGTTCGCCGCATTAACCCTTGTCTGTGACGAGGAGGGGATCAATCATGGCGTCGATGGCGGCTGCGGTTTGACTCGCCAGTTTGGTTCGCGTCTTTCGGTTTGGCACTCGGGCAAAATCCAGAACTATCTCCGAGCCATCAGCTTAGGCGTGCTGGCGTTGATCATTGTTTACCTATGGTTACTCTAAGCTCGCTCATCCTGATACCATTAGCCGGGGCGTTGATCGTGGGCGTGTTACCGCGAACGTCGGCGCGTTCAGCAACTCTGGCATGCAATTTCCTAGTGGCTCTGCTCACGGTAATCCTCTGGTGTCGATTCGATTCAGCGAACGGAGCTGTCCAGATGGTCGAGCGCCATCCGTGGATTCCGGCGATCGGCGCAGAATACGTGCTTGGAATGGACGGCCTGAGCTTGCTGTTGGTACTGCTCACGTCTCTCATCCTTCCGTTTGCCGTGCTGGCTCAGCCCTGCGGACGGTCATTCTGCGCATTGACGCTACTCTTGCAGGCGACACTTTATGGAACATTTACAGCCCAGAATTTCGTTCTCTGGTTCCTGTTTTATGAAGTGAGCCTCTTCCCGGCATTTTTAATCATCAAGTTATGGGGTGATGCAAATCGCGATGTTGCGGCTACCAGATTCTTCATCTATACGTTTCTTGGCAGCGTCGGGATGTTGTTAGGGTTCCTGGCAATCTATTTCGCTACCGGCACGTTCGATTTCGAAAAACTGGCCGGGCTGGGGAGGAATGGCGATCTGGCGTTGGCGTTAGTAGGACATTTCGGCAACGGAGCGGTCTGGTTGGTGTTTGCCGGGATCTTTGTTGGACTCGCTGTTAAGGTGCCCCTGGTCCCATTCCATACGTGGTTGCCGGAAGCCTATGCCAGCGCACCGGTTGGCGGCTCGATGATTTTAACGGGTATTCTTTCGAAGATGGGCGTCTATGGATTTGTCCGGCTATTGTTGCCATTGCTTCCGCAGGAAGTTAGGCAGATTGAGCCGTGGCTGCTTGCACTTGCGGTTTGTACCATCGTCTTTGGAGCTTTCGTCGCGTGGTTGCAATCGGATCTGAAAAGGATGCTCGCGTATTTGTCGCTCAGCCATCTCGGTTACTGTATGCTCGGCTTGTTTGCCGTTGCTGCTGCGAGTGCGAGGTAGCCCTGAGCGATACCACTGCTGCCTTAGGCGGCGTCTTTATGCAGATCTTCAATCATGGGCTCACTGCCGCTGCATTATTTTACTATGCCGGTTTACTGGAGCAACGTTGCGGGCGTCGCAGCCTCGCCGATTTCGGTGGCTTGATGCAACGCACCCCGCTGCTTTGCGGCTGGATGAGTGTAGCGATGTTTTCGTCGCTCGGTTTACCGGGGCTCAACGGCTTTATCGGTGAGTTCCTGATTTTCAAGGGAGCGTTTCGTTCTTTCTGCGATTTCGACCTCAATTGCGGTCATTGGGTTGTTGATTACCGCAGTTGTAATCCTGCGTGCGGTGCAGATCGTATTCAGCGGGCCGCTATCCCGCGATTGTGCAGCATTTCCTGAACTCACGTTCAATGAACGCTGTGTCGTCGTACCGGTGACGCTGCTGATGCTTTGGATCGGGATCGCTCCGCAATTCCTGTTTAATGTCTTTAACTCCACCGTTGTCGCAGATGGCACGGCTACTCGGCTGATCATGATCGCGTATACTATCTACCTTACGTTTGCCGGGGCTGTTCTTGTGCTACTTGTGCCTCGGGCTTTCGCGAAATGGGTTGCGTTAGTTGCAGCGCTCGCGGGTTGCGGTATTGCGGCGATCGCATTTCTCCAAGTGTCTGACTTTGCTCAATTTCAAACGATCATCCGGGTACCATGGGTGCCGTCGCTGGGAATCGATTACCATCTCGCCGCCGATGGAATCAGTCTGACACATGGCTCTGGTCACCGGCCTGATCGGGATCAGTTCGGTGCTCTTTTCGTGGAACATCGAAAATCGACAGAACGAATTCTTCTTTTGGCTGCTCCTGGTGGTTGGTGGTTCGTACGGCGTCTTTTTGAGTGCGGATCTCTTCTTGTTTTATTTCTTTTATGAGCTGGTAATCGTGCCGAAGTATTTCCTTATTGCGACCTGGGGTTCAACCAACAAGGCATACGGCGCGATGAAGCTGGCTTTGTACTCATTTTTCGGAGGCGCCCTGGTGCTGATCGCTTTGCTTGCTGCGTATTCCACCGGCGCCTCTCTGGATCTGCAAGAACTCTCACGATTCCATTTTTCTTCCCAATTCCAATTCTGGGCGTTCCCGGTGATGTTCTTGGGTTTCGCCGTACTTGCCGGTATTTGGCCCCTGCATACCTGGGCGCCAACCGGCCATGTCGCAGCTCCGACGGCCGGTTCCATGCTGCTGGCAGGCATCGTGATGAAGCTCGGCGCTTACGGTGCGCTTCGAGTGTCGATGAACCTCTTCCCGGAAGGATTTCATATCTGGAGCGGAGCGATCGCTACATTGGCGGTGATCGGCATTGTCTATGCTGCGGCAATCGCGCTGCGGCAGCGTGATCTGAAGTTTGTCATCGGCTATTCGAGCGTTAGCCATATGGGATTCGTATTGCTTGGATTAGCAACGGCGCAGGCGCTTGGCGTCGGAGGCGCCGTACTGCAAATGTTTTCGCACGGCATTATTGCCGGCCTATTATTTGCCGTAGTCGGCCGCATGATTTACGATCGAACCCATACCCGGGATTTAACCGTCCTGCCGGGCCTGGCCTTGAACCGGGTAATTCCGTTCGCGGCATTTACGTTCGTCTTGGCATCAGCCGCAGCCATGGGGATTCCCGGATTTAGCGGATTCCCCGCGGAAATTACGATCCTTATTGGCACCTGGCGCGCGTATCCGGCACTCGTGATTATCGCCGGCGTCGGTATGGCGTTGACCGCTGCATTTATGTTGCGCGCGCTAAAAAAATCCTTTTTTGGCGAACCGATACCGACCCAGTGTCCGGACTACGTTCCGATTTCCGTTCCGGAAAAAATCGGCGCGGGTTTGCTGTTGATGCGTGACTCTGGTAGTCGGACTTTTCCCTAACCTATTGCTCGATCGAATCCTGCCGGCGGTCGAGACGATGCGTTGGTTGAACAGATGAATTATCTTACTCTTCTTAAATTTGCTCTACCCGAAGCGGTTGTTACCGCAACGGCGCTCGGCGTCTTAGGCGTTCATTCCAGCCGTCCCCGGCGGCAGGGACTATGCGAGTTACTAGCGGTAATCGGGTTGTTATTGGCAGCCGGTGTGGTGCTCATTTTACCGGCGCATGCGGACCTTTTCCGGGGCATGCTCGTTGCCAGCCCGCTCAATGCTCTCTTTAAAATTATTTGCCTCGTGTTTGCCTTATGTACCGTTGTTTATACTCGTGGCGAAAGACTAGCGCATCACGCGGAATATATCGCGCTGCTCCTGTTTGCTACGATCGGGCTGATGCTCATGGTTAGTAGCGAAGAGCTGTTGATGATCTTCATCGGATTAGAACTGACCAGCCTGCCGCTCTACGTATGACCGCGTTCAATAAGACGGATCGACGCAGCGCCGAAGCCGGTCTCAAATATTTTTTGTTCGGTAGTACGGCCACCGCCTTCGTATTGTTTGGTCTGTCGCTAGTTTACGGGATGTGCGGTACCACCGTTCTTGATGCCATCGGACAAAAGGTCGCAACCCAGGCCGTCACGCCTTTGCTAGGGGTAGGTGTGGTAATGATACTCGCCGGTCTGGCATTCAAGATCGCTGCGGCGCCGTTTCATTTCTGGGCGCCCGATGCTTATGAGGGTTCGCCGGCTCCGACCGGAGCCTTGATTGCTTCTGGATCCAAGGTAGCGGCTTTCCTTGCTGCTCGGAAGAATTCTTTTGGTCGCATTTGGTTCTCTCCAGGGGAGCGCAGCCTGGCATGGATTCGTCGCGGGCTGGTCTCCATTACTCGCATTGGTTGCCGCGCTCTCTATCGTCGTAGGGAGCATCACCGCGCTGGCGCAAAGAAATCTGCGTCGATTGCTCGGCTACTCCGCGGTGGCGCACGCCGGTTACACCCTTCTCGGTCTAATCGTGCCGGGATCCCAGGGCTTCGCTGCAACCTTATTTTATACGACTATCTACGGGTTCACGCTCGTTGGTGCATTTGGGGTGGTTGGACTGGTCCGGCAGCAGACTGGGGGGGATGCCATTTCCGATTTTGCCGGCCTCCGTTTCCGTTCCCCGCTACTCGCAGTCTGTATGGCGATTTTCCTTGTTTCCTTGGCCGGGCTACCACCGTTGGCTGGTTTTTTCGGTAAATTCTATTTATTCGCAGTGGTCATGCGAGACCAGGGAATGGTGTGGTTAGTGGCGATTGGCTTAGGCGGAAGCCTGGTATCCCTCTACTATTATCTCGTCGTGGTCAGAACGATGTTCGTCGACTCTCCTCCGAGCGAGGTGACAACGATCGAGATAGGATGGACCGAGAGACTATTATTATCGTTGCTCGGCGCCGTTGTCCTGTTGCTGGGGTTAGTTCCTAATCTCTTGCTGAGCCGTATAGAAGCTTCCTTGTGAGGCTTGCGCTTGCGGTGTGAGACGAACCGCGGAGCACACCAGCCCGCGCCATCACCACGGTATCTGCTTCTGAAAATTGTCTGCACCGATCACGCCCTGCACCAAAGTGATCCAATGATCAACGTTGGTTTTGTCAATTATGACCGGACCAGTCAGAATATCGCTCTCAGGGGTATACCCGTACTCGCGATACCAATAGAGCCGTTGCAACGGCACATAGCCTTGCAGCCAGAATTCTTGACTGACCGTTGAAAGGAAGTACCCGGCCTTAACGCCTGAGAGTGACACCGGATTGTCGTCCACGCTGATGATCGTGACCTGATGCGCCTTATCCCCCAAGTCGGGATGCAGACCCATTGTGTGACAGACGTTCCTGACCGTCGGGCCCAAATCGCTGGTCACTGCATAGATGTAATTCACATCCAGATTCCTTGCCAGATACGCACTCAGAATATTCGTCGCGCGCGTCGGATCCCAGTCCGTGGCAAGCGTTTCCGTTTTAATCCCGGCAGATTTCATCGCGTCAGTCATTCCTTTGCAACGGGCTGCCAGTCCATCGTGGGTAGCGTCCGCATTGGCGCAGAGAACCTTTTCGGGCATTGGAATCTCGCCGGCCTTGGCATGCGCCAGAGCATGTTCGCCCGCCTTCTTCCCATCCTGATAGTAGTCCGTTCCAACAAAGGTAAGATACGGAATTCGAGCGGCGGAGTCGCGCAAGTCCGGTGTGTTGAAAGCGATGACCGGGATGCCCTGGCTGATCGCGCGGCGCAGCACACCATCGAGGGCCGCAGCGTTCGTGATCGATACGACCAGCCCGTCCGGTTTCATTGATATCGCCTGCTCGATAAGCTGAACGTACTTTTCCGCGCTGTATTCCTTCGTAGACAAATACTCCGCTTTCACATTCGGGTATCTCTCCTGAAACGCCTTGAGCGCCAGATCGAACCATATGGAATTGGAGTCATTCGGCCCCATATGGGACACGAACAAGTACTTGCTCGGGGTTAAAGTAAACTCTGACACCGACTGAAGAGACAGGTAATTCAGCTCACGACTCGGACCTTGGCAGATAATAGAACCGAGCGTTGCGGTGGGATAAATGCCTTCGAAGGTTTCCCGAGCGTGGTGATAGCTACCGGCGTTTACAAACGAAGTTTGTATCGGCTGACCGCGAAAGTTGAACCGAATTTCGTATCTGTTCATAACTCCCATCTCCTATCTATTTGGTTTTTAACCCGGTCAAATTCGCGCTCCAATCGTACGATCAGTTCGGCAGCGCTTTCCGCGTTTTGCGCGATCTCGGGATTCTCTAACTGCTGGCAAATACCGCCCATGACTTGGGCGCCGACAGTGCGGCTGGCTCCCTTCAGCTGATGGGCTTCTTCGCGGAGCCGTTTTGTGTCGCCCCTGGCGACGGCCGATCGCAGCGCGCCCAAGTGATAGGCCGCCTCGCACGCAAACGTTTCAATCAATTGAGAAGAAGTTGAATCCCCTATATTTGAACCGAGTTCCCTTAACCTCTGCAGCGTGTCTTCGCAGATCGCGCTTTCCACAATACCATTGGCAAAATCGTCCTCTTTTTTCAGCGGATCCGCTTTTGCTTCCGGTGACAGTCCACGGGCGAGTGCGGCTGCGAGCGCATTAAACTGCACCGGCTTGCTAATGTAATCGTCCATGCCGGCCGCCAGACATTTCTCGCGGTCGCCCTGCATCGCGTGAGCGGTCATCGCGATGATATAGGGCTGGGAAAAATCGCCCATGCGGGCACGGATACGTCGAGTGGCTTCGTAGCCGTCCATCTCCGGCATCTGGCAATCCATCAATACTATGTCGTAGTGGAGGCGATCCAGCGCCTTCAGGACTGCGAGGCCGTCGGGAACGACGTCTGCGCTGCAGCCGAGCTTTTTCAACTGCCCAAAGGTGACCCTTTGGTTCACGGTGTTGTCTTCCGCGATGAGGACCCGTATTTGTTGTGGCCGTAGGCTGGGTGCAATAAGAGCTTTCGCCAAAGTTCGCGGTGTTGTTGCAGGTCCGAGCAGGGCGTTGGCGAGACATGCAAAGAGCCTGGATTGCCGCACTGGTTTAAAGCAGCAGTCCGTATTCCCCGCAGCCCGCGGTTCTTCCGGGTTGATCCGCTTGCTGAATCCGCTGAGCAAGATGAGCCGTGTGCCGGCAATGGCCGGGTCAGCCTTAATCGCGCGGGCTAGAGTCAAACCGTCCATTTCAGGCATCTGCACATCCAAGAGTGCCAAGTCGTACGGTTTGCATTCTGCCGCCGCCGCTCGCAATAGCTTTAAGGCTTCAGGGCCACTAGCCGCGCTATTCGCTCGCATTCTCCAAGCAAGAATTTGGCTGCGAAGAATTTCGCGATTAGTTGCATTGTCATCGACCACGAGCACCTGGAAATTGTATAAATCGCGAAAGGATCTTTCTGGGGCTTTTACGGCACTCGCCTGCTTCTCAAATTGCGCAGTGAACCAAAAGGTTGAACCCTTTCCCTCTTGGCTTTGCACTCCAATTTGACCCTGCATCATTTCCACCAGCTGCCTGGCGATAGCCAGTCCCAAACCGGTGCCGCCGTATTTGCGCGTTGAATGAACCATCGGCCTGATTAAATGGTTGAAACAGGCAAACTTGAGCTTCTGGCGAAATACCTATGCCGGTGTCTTGAACTTCAAAACGCAACACGGCGCATCTCTCGGTTTCGCGCTCTTTGGAAACGCGGACAACTGCCTCTCCTGTTTCTGTGAATTTGATGGCGTTACCAATGAGATTGATAAGAATTTGTCGCAGCCGACCAGGATCACCACGCAATCGTGTGGGCGTTCCCGGTATTATTGTGCCGGCTAACTCGATCTCTTTGCCCTGTGCGCGTTCAGCCAGCATGTCCAAAGTGCCTTCGACAGCCTCAATCAGATCAAAATCGAGGATTTCAAATGTCAGTTTGCCTGTCTCGACTTTGGAGAAATCCAGAATATCATTGACAATTTTCAGCAGGGTGTCCGAACTGGTGCGTATGGTTTCCGCGAACTCGCGCTGTTGCGGATCCAAGTTGCCGTCGAGTAACAAATCAGTCATGCCAATAACGCCGTTCATCGGCGTTCGGATCTCGTGACTCATATTGGCCAGGAACTCGCTTTTGGCACGGTCAGCTTTCTCGGCGTTCTCATTGACCACCTTCAGATTCTTTTCACCTAGTTTGCGCGCAGTGATGTCGTGCGACCATCCAAAGATCCCAATCACGTTACCGCTTCCATCACGCCACGGCGCTTTGGTGGTCGAAACCCACGTTTCATGTCCGTCGAGCCAAGTCTCCTTTTCCTCAAGACCGGCAATCGGTTGGCCCGTCGCGATGATTTTTTGCTCGTCGGCAAGAGCCGCATCCGCGTGTTCCCCTGTGAAGATGTCCTGGTCGGTTTTTCCGATGATTTCCGATTGATCCTTGAAACCGGTCCAGGAAAGCATTGCGCGATTCACCGACACAAAACGGCTGTCGCGATCCTTAAACCAAATGTTGTCCGGGAGATTGTCCATCAGTGCGGACAAGCGAAATCGCTCGCTGGCGAGCGCCGCCGTCATGCGATATCGCTCCGTGTCGTCAGAGCAAAGGTCCGTAGAGTTGGATTTCTCGAAGGCAGGCGGCATGTCAGCGATGGATGCCGGAGCGCTGGCCATCAATTCAGCAAGCTCGACTTCACCGTCCTCCAAGAGACCACGCAGAGCTTGATCGTCGGGGGAGTTCACCGGTCGGGTCGCACATCGTTCCAGCACAGCGCGCAGTTCCGTACGGCGTAAAGGCTTACTAATGTAATCATCCATGCCAGCCATCCGACATTTCTCACGATCACCGACCATCGCGTTGGCCGTCATCGCGATGACCCAAGTACGGTTACCGCTTCTTTCCCGCCGCCGGATTTCCCTTGTGACTTCATACCCATCCAAGTCCGGCATTTGACAATCCATGAGTATAATGTCGTACCGTTTCCTATCCAGAACGTTGAGCACCTCAATCCCAGTGGTGGCGACCTCGGCGCTGTATCCAAGCTTGCGCAAATTGGCCAGAGCAACCTGTTGATTCACTAGGTTATCCTCGGCCAGCAGAATACGCTCTTTCCGTAGCGACAGGGGCGCCGTGGAGCTCAATAAAGGCTCCGGTTGCGCGGGCTCACTGGCGTTGGCAGGACGAGTTAGCACTTGAACGATACAGTTGAAAAGTGCGGATTGGCGTACTGGTTTTACACAGCAGGCGGCAACATTCACCGTTTTCAGGTCGTCGGTCGAAATTGACTTCCCAAATGGCGTCAACAGGATGAGCTGGGTAGCGATAAGTAGTGGGTCAGCATTGATCTTTCGGACGAGGGCGAGGCCGTCCATTTCCGGCATTTGCATGTCGATGATCGCTACCGGATAGGGGGCGTTTTCGGCCACCGATTGATGCAACATCGCCAACGCCTCCTCTCCGGTGCCAGCGCATCCGGTATGCAGCCGCCATGCGATGATTTGCTTTTGAAGGAATTGTCGACTGGTTTCATTGTCGTCGACGATCAGCACACGTGCATCGAAGAATTGATGGATGTTTTGAGGCTGTATTTCGGCCTCGATTTGGCGGTGGAACTTAAATGTGACCCAAAACGTTGAACCTTTGCCTGGCGTGCTTTCCACGCCGATGCTGCCATTCATGGATTCTGCTAGGCGCTTGCAAATGGCCAACCCCAATCCTGTGCCGCCAAAATTCCGCGAAGTGGAACTATCTGCCTGAACGAAAGTCTGGAACAGGCGAGCTTGAGTCTCGGGTGGAATGCCGGTGCCGGTATCTTTGATTTCAAAACGCGCATGAACTTCCGTTTCAGTTTGTGCCTGAACTGTCACTCGGATGACGACTTCGCCGGACTTCGTAAACTTGATAGCATTGTTGATAAGATTCATTAACACTTGCTGAACCCGCCCACGATCGCCTCGCACCTTTGTGGGAACTTCTGGGTCCACGCCGCCGACCAGTTCGATGCCTCTCACTTGGGCCTGACTAGCCATCATTTCCAGGGTATCCTCGACCAATCCGCGCAGGTCGAAGTCTAGTTCTTCGAAGGACAACTGGCCCGCTTCAATTTTGGAAAAATCAAGAATGTCATTAATGATAGTAAGGAGCGACTCGCCGCTGGCGCGGATGGTTTCGGCTATGTTGCGTTGCTCGGCACTCAGCCCGGTATCGAGGAGCAGTCCAGTCATGCCAATGACACCGCTCATCGGTGTGCGAATTTCATGGCTCATGACGGCTAGGAAGTCGCTCTGGGCCCGCTTTGCGGCCTGAGCTTTTTCTGTCAGCTCTTGTTGCCGGATCATGGCCTGTTTGATTTCGCTGATATCCTCGATCTGCGCGATAAAATAGAGGGGCTTGTCTTGTTGGTCGCGGAGCAGGGAAACACCTAGTAAAGTCCACACCACCCGCCCCTCCTTGTGAAAGTATCGTTTCTCAATCCTGTAAGAGCTAATATCACCGTCGAGCAATTGGCGCACATTGGCTAGATCGGCCTCCAAGTCGTCGGGGTGCGTGATGTCCTGGAAGGTTTTGTCGCTGAGTTCTTCAGAGGAATAGCCAATCAAATCGCACAGGGCTTGATTGACTTTGAGCCACCGCCCTTTGAGGGACACCAGGGCCATGCCGATGGCCGCATACTCAAATGCACTGGAAAAACGTTTCTCACTGAGCCGGAGCGCCTCCTCGCTTTCTTTGCGATCGGTCGTATCGATATTGACCCCGATTACGCGTGCCACCTGACCGGTATCGTCCAGAACTGTCCCCAGGGCAGCTTGGATGAAACGAAGCGATCCATTCGGAAGCGTGATGCGGTATTCCCCAGAACCCTGCGACTTTGAGGCAATAACGCTTTGCAGGACGGTCTCGATCTTCGCCAAATCCTGGGGTACCACCGCGTTCGCCCACGTCTGGTAAGTAACTGGCAGGTTCTTGGGAATGCCGTAGATCTCATGCATTTTTTCATCCCACACGAGGAGGCCTGTGTGGACATCCCAATCCCAGATGCCCGCCTGCAAAGCCTGGTTTGCCAAACCAAGCCGACGGGCAAAAGATTTTAGCTGATCTTCCGCCTGCTTGCGTGCGGTGATTTCGGTGTAACTCAGCACGAGTCCATCGCCCAATTTCCCTCCTGCAAGCCGGTACCATCGGGATGCACCGCTAGAGAGGGACTGGTGTTCGAAGTCGAGAGCCACGTTTTTCTCAATAATTCGGGTAAATTTTTCAAACAGACCATCGGCGGCGGAGGTCGGGAATTTTTCCAACAAGGTGTGCCCGAGAAGATCCGAAGTGTTCAGTCGCATTAGCTCTTCGGCCGCCGGATTGATCATCGCGAACCGCAGGTCCCGAAGCGCGCCTAGTTGATCTCGGACCGCGTCATAGACGATGATACCATCCAGGGAACTGTTGAGGATGGCGTCAAGACGTTCCCGGCTTTTTTTCAACTCCTGTTCCGCCTTCTTGCGAGCCGTGATGTCGTAATTCATCTCGATGACTGAAATCGGGCGGTTCGATTCGTCGCGTTGCAGCGTCCAGCTGCTGGCTACGGTCACCAAGGCGCCATCGCGTCGAGTATGCACCATTTCGCCTTCCCAATGACCTGTAGAGAGAAGTTGCGCGTTAATGTCGTGGAGCGATTGCGGAAGCTGCGTCTTAAACAAGGAGTGGGTAACGTGTCCCATAGCCTCCTCCTTGCTCCATCCATAGAGCCGTTGCGCACCCTGATTCCAGTAGGTGATACGATCCTCGGTGTCTCGAATGAATATGGAGTCGTTGGCCAGATCAAGGATGAGTGCCTGATCGCGCAAAATCTTCTCAGTTTTGGTGCGTGCAGTGACGTCCATCGCAACGCCGACGAAACCCACGATTGTGCCATTCGTATCGTACGAGGCGGTCACCGCCAAATTGACCGTCAAAGTTTGGCGGTCTTTTCGAACAAAGGTCCATTCCCTTTCCTCACGTTGGCCGTTACGGGCCTTCTCGACAAAGACATCGAAGCCTTGCAAGGGCTTTCCCATTTCCTCTGACAACTCTCGGCACCTGGCAAGTACTTCAGATTCCAAATGAAAAATCGCCGGCGACTGCTTGCCAACCATTTCGTCCGAAGTGTACCCAAGCATCTGCTCCGCACCGTGATTAAAAACCGTGATTAGTCCCTGTGTGTCCGTAGCAATGATCGATACATGCGTTGCCGCATCGAGCACCGCCTGTAACTTTTCTCTTGCTCCAGCGAGTTCAACCGGGCGTTCCGCAACACGCTTTTCCAGCTCGTAGTGCCCGTTTTTGGTCATCTATTGAGCCCTTTATCGTTGTGGTACTCATGTTCCGAAGAACCCACGGCGATCCATGCGTCAATGGCCGGGAAGAGCCGGATAACTCGCGGAAGCCGTTCCAGATCAAACGGCCAAGTCAAATGCCGAACAGCGCACCCAATAAGGAGCAAAAAACCGCACTTTAATCGAACGACGGCTCGGGTATGGCGCACGCTTAAATCTTTCTCACACAATATCTATTGATTTTACATTATTTATGGAAAATATCAATGAAGCCATTGGCATAGATTTCGGGTCGTCACACCCCAGCAAAGAGTTGCACCGCAACCGCTCAAGGGCGGGGCAAGCTGGCTGTTTTTCCGCGTTGCTCGCTCGACCCGTATGACTCAGATTTGGGCGCTTTACCGCCAGTCCGGCTCGGACCGCCTTGAAAAACAGCCAATTGACCTCCGGCAAAATACCTCGTATTTCGGGGACAGGACACTAGTACATCGTATCATAAGTACATAACATACTATTGAGACTGCCATTGCTCAGTTAATTCAATGATGCGGCGAAGTTTCTCCGGACCCTTAGTCCACTCAAATGGACCGCATCTTTTGTTGTACTCTTGGATGAATCTTTTTAGGAAATGTTCTAGCTCTTGTCCTGACTGATGGACAGCTTGCTGGAGACCTTGACGGGTCAATATGCTGAAGAAGCATTCAATGAGGTTTACCCATGAAGCGTGGGTCGGGGTGTAGTGAAAGCTCACGAGCTGATGGGTCTTTAACCATTGTCTGGCTGCTTCATTGGTGTGGGTGTTGAGATTGTCGAGCACGATAGCGAGTCGTTGGTTCGGATACTCTTTGACCACCGAGTCCAGAAAGGCCAGGAAATCTTTGCTGGTGCGTCTTTTACGCACGTGAGCGATGACTCTTCCGGTGCCAATATCTAAGCTGGCTAATAGCGTGCGGGTCCCATGTCGCACATATTCGTTGGTCCAACTGCGTGGTTTAGTGGCCCGTAGCGGTAGCATCGGCTGAGTTCGATCAAGTGCCTGGATACCGGTCTTCTCGTCCATGCAAAGCACAACGGCATTGTCTGGCGGATTCATGTAGAGCGCCACGACCTCCAGCAACTTCTCTCCAAATTGGGGATCCGGGCTAAAGGTAAAGATCCGCAACCGATGAGGCTGTAATTTGTTCTCCCGCAGAATGCGGTTGACGGTGGCCGAAGGAATGTCCAGATGCCCAGCCAGCGTCCGCGCACTCCAACGCGAAAGCCCCTTAGCCGGCGCCTGGCAGACCGTTTCAACCACCTTTTGAACGCTTTGCTCATCCCGACTGCTGCGCGTTCGCCCCGGACGAGCTCGATCCTCTAAGACAGCTAATCCCGCTGCCTGTATTCCTTGCGCACCCGACCAACCACATGCTCGTTAGCACCTAGATGCAAAGCAATCTGTCGATTGGAAAGACCACGCGCCGCTAAAACAAGCATCTGCGCCCGCTTGGCGATATTCACCGCCGTCTTTCGGCTCCGGACAATCCGATCGCATTCGTCGAGATCACCTTCTTCCATTGCTAACAATCGGTTGGCTGCTGGCATCCACTGAATCATACATAGACAGCAAAAGTATGCTATCTATTTATGCGTCCTTAAGAACTAGCCGCTAGGGCGGTGGTAGTAATCGGGGGCACAAGCTGAATGGGCAGTGGGGATAGCTTCACTTAACCGCGCCCAAGGATAATCCGCTCACCAGGTGCCGTTGCATCGCGAAGGTAAGGACGAACATTGGCAAAAACATCAAAACGGCGGCTGCGCCAATATTTCCCCAGCCTATTCCAGTCTCGCGAATAAAGAGTGTAACGGCAACTGGCATGGTCATCGCACGTTCGGTTGAGGTTAAAACCAGGGCAAACATAAATTCGTTCCAACTGAACAGAGCGGTGAGGATCGCCGTGGCTGCTACGCCACCCTTCGCGAGTGGGAGTGCGATACGGAAAAACGCTCCGAATTCAGAACAACCGTCCACCAAAGCGGCATCCTGAAGTTCTGATGGAACTTCACGAAAGAAGCCCCGACTTACCCAAACAACAAAAGGGATGTCAAAAGTCAGGTAGATAACCATCAGACCGAAGGGGTCGTCCAGAAGCGAGGCATTCCGCAACATGATAAAGAAGGGGATGACGACGGCGATTGGTGGCAAGATGCGCAGTGAAAGAAACCACATTGCAATATCTTCCTTTCGTCGAATCGGGAATCTCGCCAAAGCATAGGCGGCAGGCAGACCGAAAAAAAGCGAAAGTGCGGTGGCACCAATAGTTACCTTGACGCTGTTTCGAAGGTAGTCAGCAAATGGATAAAGAGCGAAAATGTTTCGATAGTTCTCAAGTGTCGGCTTGAAAAGGATCTTCGGCGGCCAGCTCAAGGCGTCGCCTTGAGTTTTAAAGCTTGTCAGGATCATCGCACCGATCGGGATCAGGAAAATGGCCAGTACAAACCCAATCAAGACAGGGCGAAGAATTTTCCATGCGATCCGAAGGAGTTTAGTGCGCTGGACTAAATGTTCTGAGTCACTTTTCATCTGCTTTGTCGGAATAGCCCGGCAAAAACGGCTACATTGGCTAATATCACGATAATAATCAGAGTTACGTAGGATAGCGCCGCGGCGTAACCGAGATGGAAGAAGTTGAATCCTTGTTTATACGTGTAGAGACTAATTACCTCGCTAGCAGTCCCAGGGCCGCCTCCGGTGAGCACATAGAGTAGGTCAAAGAATTTAAACGAATCAATTGTTCGCAATAACACGCATACGCCGATCGTCGGTAGCAGGTAAGGCAGGGTGATGAAACGCAAGATCTGCCAGGGTGATGCGCCATCGACTACCGCAGCCTCGACCGGATCCAGAGGCATCGCTTTTAGAGCAGCCAGGCTGATTAATGTCACAAAAGGGGTCCACTCCCAGACTTCGCCGATGATCACAGACAACAGGCCGGTGGAGGCCGAGCCGAGCCAGTCTAGCGAAGGCAGGCCGATCAGCCGGAAAAGGAAATTGATCCAGCCTACATCGGTATTGAACATCAGTCTCCAGACCAGACCGACGACGACCGGCGTTGTCATCATTGGCAACATTATGATCGTTCGAGTAATCCCGGTTCCGCGTCGTTGACCGTTGAGGAGGAGAGCAATGAGCAAACCTAGAAGAGTCTCTGCTCCGACCGTGCCGACCACGAAGACTGCAGTAACCTTAAAGGCGTTCAGAGCCCGCGGATCAGTAAAGACCGTCTGGTAATTCTCCAAACCTTCAAAGGTCCACGCTGCGTTCCGCCTCATTGTCGGCCAATCGCCGAAACTCAAGACGAGAGAATAAATTGAAGGGAAGATTGTCAGGCCAAGGAGAAGAACGATGGCAGGAGAAAGCATCAAGGTCGCCGCTCTCCGGTTAATCCAATTTACCAGCGGCGACCTTGAGTAGCGGAGTATGATTTTATGATTCCCCGATTTTGTGGTCCGGGCCAACATCGTCACCTTCGCGTCACAAACCTCTGGCCTGGCTCACGGCCAATCTTGTGAGGATCAAAAAAATCCTGAACGAATTGCTGCTTATGTGCGTTTCTGGAGAAGTTGTTTAAATGCGCCATCGACTCTCTCTAATGCAACCTTGGCGGTCGCCTGATCGGTCATGACATTCGAAAGTTGGGCGGCAAGCAGATCACTCATCTCAACCCACTGCGGAATTCTCGGACGGCCCAGCGATTCCTTTAGCGATGCAAACGTCGCCGGGTACTCAATGAACTTCTTCCCGAGTTCAGCGTCCGACAGGGTCGAACTTCTCGCGCCGGTGCCGAATTTAGCGAGTCGCTTCTCCATATCTTTGCTAGTTGCCCAAACAATAAACTCCCACGCTGCCTCCTTATTCTTCGAGTCGGCGACAATTCCCATGTCCCACCCTCCGGTCGTCGCGGTCCGCTTGATGTCGCTTCCTTGTTTGACTCCCGGCACTTGCGTGATGGCCACCGTCTGCGTGACCTTAGAACCTTCACCCACGAACTGCGGCGCTGCGTTCTGCCACTGCAAGTTCATCGCCGCGCGACCTTGCTTGAAAGTGGCGGCTGATTCGTCGTAATCCTGCGCTAATACCCCCTCGTTGCAGTACGGGACGAGCGAACGCAGGTATTCAATCGAGTTTATCCCTGCATCGGTAGCCATTGTCGGGACAAACTTAGAATCGTAGTAGTAACCGCCCATCGAACCAAGCACGTTGAGGTGAGTACAAACCAGCTGTACGCCGCGTTTCGCCATCATTGTGAGCCCGGAAATTCCATTGGGCGACTCCTTTTCGTGAATCTGCCGGGCAATCTCGCGCAGTTCTTCCCAAGTCTGTGGCGGTTGAAGTCCATGCTTTTCAAAAATGTCCTTTCGGTAGTACAATGTAAAGACTGCCGTAATAAACGGCAGGCCATACAGGGTGTCCTCCCACATGCACTGCTCGTGAAGGACCTGAGGGATGAAATCGTCGTAATTGAGCGCTTCTGGATCGGTCTGTTTAACAAAGTCGGTGACTGGGTGAAGCCAGCCCTGACCCGCATATTGGCCCATCCAGACACAATCCACATGAACGATGTCGACGTTCCCAGTGCGCTGATTGACCGCAGTGAACTGCCGTTCCTGCAAAGTAGGGTAAGGATAGATGTTAATATTTACCGTAACGCCGGTAGCGTCAGTGAACTCTTTGCCTATCTGCTTCAATCCGTCCGAACGCGCTTCGGCAACTAACGAGACATTTAATGTTTTGCCAGACCAGGCCTTCGATAGTTTTCCAAACACGACGTCATCAGGTTTCGTGGAACTGCCGCTGCTCTGTTGCGCGCCGGCCGCTAAATTTGGCCCAAACGCTCCGACGGCGATTCCCGCTGCTAAGCCTCGCTTGATCAATTCCCGGCGAGTAATGCTTCGACTTCTATTCGGATCATGGTTGATCGGATCGTTGTTGATACTCATGGAGATCTTTCTTGGATTGTTGCCTCCTGGCTTCTGCTGCCCGGCCTGGAAAGTCGGCCGGACCAAACCCCTGACTCTCAAACAGCCAGGAGCAGCCGCAGAGACTCAAGGATTTGTCGAGATGCGACATTGTTGCGGAAGCCGGTGGGGGGCAATTTCTTGTAGACTAACATTGGAAGTTCTCGCAGAAAAGAAAACTCTTCTCGGTCCGGCGAAAAGCGAGGCTGGATGAGGAGCGTTGTGGGATGAGAGGATTTACTCGAGGTGCCGGAAGATGCCCGGAATTGAGACCGCGCTGGGACTACGGTTGGAGCGAAGTGGCCGAAAAGCCTGAGCCGTTCGTAGTTGATTGACACCCTAGGCGCTGAACTTGTACGCTTCCGAAGAAAGCCGAACGGCCACACTTTCTGGCCGCTCGATTCACAAAGGACACGGTAACAATTCGAGAGTCGCGATGGCTGATGAATTAGGAGCGACGGAGTTGGCGCGGATAATCGACATCAGCGCGGTGCAGACCTTTCATGATCTCACCGACGTTGCGGAACTGGCGCGAGTCGCACGATCCTACGGATTTATTGCAGCGCATGTTCTGCCGGGTTTCGTGCCGCTGCTGAGGGATCAACTTGCTGGCTCGGACACGCTTGTCGGCGCCCCGGTCGGTTTCCCTTCAGGAGGAAGCACAACCCGAATCAAGCTGGCGGAAGCGCGCGATCTGGTCGAGGCAGGGGTGCAAGAGATGGACTTGATGATCAACGTCGGGCGCTTGCGCTCAAAGGATAAAGGGTACGTTCTGGACGAAGTCCGATTAGCGGTCGATGCAGTTGCTCCCATTCCGGTCAAAGTGATTCTGGAAATTCATTACCTGACCGATGAGGAAATTAAAGTCGCCTGTGAGATTTGCATTTCGGGAGGAGCAGAATTTGTGAAGACTTCGACTGGCTGGACATCTTCAGGAGCCACACTGGATCGGGTGGGATTTATTACTCGGTTTGTGGATGGTGCGATCAAGGTCAAAGCATCCGGGGGAATTCGTGATCTGGACACGATGGAAAATATGTTGGCCCTTGGGGTAAAGCGTTTTGGCATTAACACGGGCGCTGCGATTGCTATTCTGTCGCAGTGCGAAGCGCGTTATCGGAGCCGTGAATTGAACGTAACCCCCTCATAACCCCCTCGAAGTAAGCTGATCTCGAACGGTGATGTTCTGGGCCTCAATCCTAGCTACTTTGCCGAAGTGATCCATCACGTACGGAAACCGGAATTTGTTCTCGTATTATCGCTATGAAACGTTTTGTGATCGCGTGTGATCTCGGGACCGGCGGCAACAAAGCATCCATCTACGAGATGGACGGGAACAGCATTGCGGAATACGGTTGCTCCTACCCAACGTTTCATCCGGCACCTCAATATCACGAGCAACGCCCCCAGGATTGGTGGCAAGCGATAGTAGCAAGCATTCGCGGTCTGATATCGCATACTCGAATCGACGTCTCGCAAGTGGAAGCGATCAGTTTGTCAGGCCATAGCCTGGGATGCGTACCGATCGACCTTGCGGGGAACTTGCTCCTTGAAAGCATTCCAATCTGGTCAGATAGCCGAGCCACCGCCGAAGTGATTGACTTCTTCAAGAAAGTTAATGAGCATGACTGGTATTTGAAAACAGGGAATGGTTTTCCACCTCCTCTGTATACAGTCTTCAAGGTGTTGTGGCTGAAGAAAAATCTGCCCGACGTCTTCGCCCGATGCGCTAAAGTTCTGGGAACGAAGGACTATATTAACTATCGTCTCACTGGAAAGATTGCCACGGACTTCTCGTACGCCTCGGGTTCCGGCATCTACGATTTGGTAGGTTGGGACTACGATTCAGAGCTGCTCCAGGCCAGTGGGCTCGACCGTTCCTTGTTTGCTGACATCGTTTCCTCGACTCATATTCTGGGGGAACTGACTTCCGAGGCAGCCGAGAGCTTAGGTTTGCCGCGTTCGGTCAAGGTTGTCGCCGGTGGTGTCGACAACAGTTGTATGGCGCTAGGGGCGGGAAACATCGATGACGGGGACGTCTACAATTCTTTGGGCTCGTCCAGTTGGATCGCCGTCACTTCGGCAAAGCCTTTGCTCGATGTCTATGTGCGTCCCTTTGTGTTTACGCACGTTCTCCCTGGAATGTTCAACTCTGCCACATCCATCTTCTCATCCGGTACGAGTTTCGAATGGGTGCGGGCTCAGGTTTGTCGCAATCTGCAGGCGAATGGTGCGGACGAACAGACACAGGAACTCTCCTACGAAAATATCATGTGCTTGGCGAAGCAAGTTCCGGCGGGAGCCAATCGGTTGTTCTTCGTTCCAACGCTGGCGGGCGGGACCTATCTTGAAGGTGGTCCTGATGTGCGCGGAGCGTTGGTGGGAATTGATCTCAGTCATACCCAGGCTGACATCGTGCGAGCGACGCTCGAAGGAATCGCGTTCGGATTGCGGGTTGCTCTTGATGAACTCCGCCGGATGACGAAGGTCAGAGACCAGATCCTGATTTTTGGTGGAGGGGCAAGGAGCCGGCTCTGGCGTCAGATTTATGCGGACGTATACAACTGCTCAGTGGTTAAAAGCAGGATTGATCAGCAAACGGCGACCCTTGGTGCAGCCGCGCTCGCGGCGGTTGGAACGGGCATGTGGAAAAATTTTTCCAGAGTCAAGGAACTTCACGCGACTCAAGAGGTGTCGTCTCCGATTCCGGCGAATGTTGAAGTTTATGAAGCGCGGCTGCCGATTTTCAAACTGGCGGCCCAGCAGCAAAGTGAGCTCGGCTCAATGATGCGCAAGCTGCAAGCGACTTAGTCTCGCGATCAATTCTTCTGATAGCGTCACTTGTCCCGGTAGAGCCACGGAATGCCCGAACTTATTGCGTTCCTCCGAGTCGCCTCTGACTGAAAATCTTTCGCGCTTGACCCGAACGGCTGTCAGACATTGGTCACCCCAGCCTGTTGGCAGTTAGAGCTTTTGCCGGAATTTGGACCATTGAGGGGATGCTTTCTACTTAACGCGTAAGTCTCCCGAGCTGCTGCTGATCCTGCTGCTGTCTGACAATCGTTTTCTTATAATCCGGGGTGTGGTACCAAGCAAGCCACTTACTGAAGCGTGCTTTGTCCTTGGGTTTGGAGGCTGGCAAGGGCGTAATGAATAATAGATGGATATCGGCCGCCGTCATCTCCTGCCGGTGCAGGACGGCCACGGCCCAATTGAGTGGGTCATCACCAAAAACCCGGGTCGGTTGCAGACGATTATTGTCGACGACCCATCGTTGTCCTTGTCTGTCCAGGTAGCTGACAAAAATGTGAGTGCCCAGATGCTTGTGTGTCGCCGGATTTTCTAGTGCCACTGTAATTCCCTGCGAATAAATACCTGAGCGTTCCAGGAGCAGGTCTCCCAAAGCGATCGCGTAAGGCAGGCAATAGCCTGTCGCCATTTTTCCGGTAATACCGGGGTCGGATGCTACTATTCGAGGATCTTTGGAGAGGTGGGCGCTTAACTGGAAAGTCAAGCAGCTCATTAGTAAGAGGACCGCCACAAGCGATCTTCTCATCGAGTTGATGGCCTCGGATCAGTCGTGACCGACCCCTGGTTAGAGTTTCCAATCATTATTAAATATAATAGTAATTATGATAAACACAACTATTATATGCCGCCGTTATCGTGGCATCGAACTGCACCGCGATCCCCGGTGGCGGACTGGTAGGGTCGCGCTCCGCGCGATCCGGCGCCGCACGTCCAGAGAGGGATGCAGGAACGGGGTCGGGATGCAGGAACGGGGTCAGGTCAATTAGCCGAACGTTTTGTGGCCGTTGAGGGCCTTGAGGCCGAAGCAAACCCTCTGGACAAACGTGAGCTGTGAAAACTGGGTCTCCGTGTCCGGCAAATTTGAGCCCTGATATTTGACCTGTCCCCCGTTTCTGACCCAACTATTATATGCCGCCATTATCGTCGCATCGAACTGCACCGCGATCCCGGTGGCGGACTGGTAGGGTCGCGCTCCGCGCGATCCGGCGCCGCACGTCCAGAGAGAGATGCAGGAACGGGGTCAGGTCAATTAGCCGAACGTTTTGTGGCCGTTGAGGGCCTTGAGGCCGAAGCAAACCCTCTGGACAAACGTCAGCTGTGAATACTGGGTCTCCGTGTCCGGCAAATTTGAGCCCTGATATTTGACCTGTCCCCCGTTTCTGATCCCCCGTTTCTGACCCCCGCGATCCCCAATGGCGTTGAGACTGGTAGGGTCGCGCTCCGCGCGATCCGGCGCCGAAGCCTCGCACTACCAAGACTGGGGATAGGTCTTCGAGCCGCTACTTTCAAGGCAGAGTTTTTATCTCGCCGGGTTTCTGCTCAGGAAAAGCACAGGTTGGGACAATCCGATGATCAAGTCTGATACGAGTAAAGTTGTGACATGAAAACGCCAAAATTTTTCGAACTCATCGGTTCCTCCAAAGGGGAATCTTCAGATCCGCGCTTCAGAGTCTTCGTCGAACTTGCGGACAAAGATCAAGACTTTTGGGAAAGTCAGGCGCTCGGTACGGCCGAGGGGCGTGCCCAAATGACGGCCTTACGAACCGGTTTGATGGAGGTTTTGCCGAACGAGACCGAACTATCGGCGGCGCCGGTCGCAACCTTTTTCGAGGGTGACGCCGAGGCTATCATCGCAAAAGCGGAGCCCGTCATTGCAAAGGACGGACGCAGAGCCTGGATCGTTAGAGACTGATGCATGGCGGTAGCCGCTAAAGGTGGTCAAAGATTACTATGACATCATTGTCATGGCTGCTAGAGGTACGGGATGGTCTTCTTTGCCGTCGCACTCTCAATCGCCAGATCGACGATCTTTTGTCCTACGCGGCAAAGCCTCTAACCCCAATGGGCCCTCAATCGGGGTATTCTCTTCAAGACAATTTATTAAGTACCGAATCGGATTCTGGAAAGGCGGCTTGTTCTCATTGGCATCAATTTGTTTGATGGCCATCTCACCGCGGGTTTGAAGGAGAAGAACCGGTTCCAGGTCGTAACTGCTCAAAGTCCACTGCGAGCCGACGAATACAAACCCAAATTTGGGTTGGGGTTGCAGAATCCACGGTTCACTGATTGTTCCCCAGCTCTGCCGGCTGCATTTTTGTCCCAGATGCTGTAATCTGTAGTTTACCTCTTTCTTCGGTTTCTGGGTAATGTGGTCGAACACCTTGTCCGTGAGTATGCGCTTGCATTTTGCTTTCTGGAGCGCGTCGAGCTGCAGAATTCCAAATTATTGAACGGCGATCCGTTTGTCTAGGGCGGCGAGTCCATAACTCTTGATTTTGTATTGGAGTGCTCGCCGGCTGATTCCCAGTTTCTTGGCTGCTTCAGTCCGATTGGACGTGACGTTTACGAGTGTCTGTCGGATCAGTTCCGCCTCTACTTGAGCCAAAGACATTCCGGGTCTGATAGAGAAAGTTCGCTCCGGCCTCACAGAACAAACCAGTGCTGAAGGAAGGTCTTCAACGCCAATCGTCTGCCGCGGAATGGTGACGACGAGCCGCTCAACAATATTGCGAAGTTGGCGTACGTTACCAGGCCAAGGGAGGGTTTGAAAAATGCTTACGACTTCGGTGGAGAAGCGCTTGCTCCGACGCCGATGCTTTGCACAGTAGTGCTCCGCGAATGATTTGACTAAATGAGGGATGTCTTCGCCTCGTTCGCGTAAAGGGGGGAGGTAGATCGTCACTACATTGAGTCTGTATAAGAGATCTTCTCGGAACCGCCCGCTCATGCTTTCGGTTTCAAGTGACTTGTTGGTCGCCGCGATGATACGGGCATCGGCTCGCTCGATCTTTTGACTTCCCACAGGCCGGAAAATCCCATCCTCCAATACCCGAAGCAGATCGGCTTGTCCTTTCGGAGGCAGATCCGCGATTTCGTCCAGGAACAAAGTGCCGTTGTGGGCGAGTTGAAAACGACCTTTTCGATCGCTGAAAGCGCCGGTGAAGGCTCCGCGAACGTGGCCAAAGAGTTCTGATTCCAATAAATTGGCAGGCAACCCTGCACAGTTAACGGGTATAAGAGGGCGGGCACTCCGGTGGCTTCTCTCATGTATGGCCCGGGCGACAATTTCCTTGCCGGTACCGCTTTCCCCCTCAATCAAAACGGTTACATCGGTTGTAGCGATTTGCCGGATGAGACGATCGATCTCTGACATAACGCTGCTGCTTCCGGCGAAGATATCCGGATCGGAGCGTTTGCGCAGGCGCATTTTGATTTGTTGATCCTCGGCAATCAAAGCTTGAAAATCTAACGCCTTGCGAACGGATTCGATCAGTTGAGCGGCCTTGATAGGTTTCGAAAGGTAGTCGAAGGCACCTTTCCGAATAGCATTCACCGCAATTTGAATCGTCCCCTTTTCGCTGATGAAAATGAACTGGGTATCGGGCGTAATCGCCCGAATGCGATTCATGAAAGCAATCGCATCCACCGTATCAGGGTCGAAGGCATTCCACGACCAAATTAAAGATCTGCTTTTCGGCGAGGGCAATCGCTTCGGACTCATGTGTGGTCACAGACACCTGGCATCCAATCGACTTGAGTATTTTCCCGATGAAGTCAGCCGATTTCGGACTTCTATCGAGCACAAGAATGCAAATTTTTCCAAGATCCACACTGGAAGTTGCTTGCGCAACAATCGACAAACAAGTGCAATTCTTGCACCTGCTTGCCACCCTCGATAGAGACCATGATTTTTGTAAATCCTTAGTTCATACGTAAGTTATTATGGATAAGTAACTTAAAAATCAATTAGATTCTTGGCGCAATTATTGCGTTTAGTGAAATAATTTATGAACAAGGCGACGAATATCCTTCAAACCTTACGCAAGCTGGCCCAGTTTGACGCAGAATTGCAAAAACTGTCTGTGGACACTCAGAAGTACCAAGAGATACAGAACAATATCGAATCTCTACGAGCACCGTTGCCCACTGCAATTTTGGACCATTACGATGGCCGTAAGGCCCACGGCAAATTAGGCATCGCTCCAGTGCGTCGCGGAGTTTGTGGAGCATGTCACTTATCAATCCCCAGCGGCCGTCTAGCCGATTTACGTCGCAAACCCGAGGAGCTCAGTGTCTGTGACAATTGCGGAGTATTCGTCTATTGGACCGAAGGTGAATTGGCTCCTCCGAGTGCTGCTGCGTTGAACGGCATCCCAGTCCGAAAAGCTCGCAAAGCAAAGCACACCCATGCTAAGCGCGCATAGTCGGCGCCGCACGCATTCGACCCTATTCCGACTCGTTCCGTTTTCCTCGAGCCGATTGGGCACACAGGAGAATTGAATGTCCGGATCAATTCCGCTAAAACAAAAATTTGATGCCGGACAATGCATTTACCCCGTGTAAGCACCGATGAACTTGCGCCTTTCCAAAGCCGTGTCGGTACGGCTCGCCCAAGGTCAACCGGTGATCCCAGATGTCGCTGCAGCAACTTTGCCTGAGAGGTTTCGCGCCAAACCGAAGATCGACTCTTCGCGTTGTGCCGACGGTTGCTCGGTGTGCGTTGATGCGTGCCCGACGCGCGCCATTTCTCAAAATCCGCTGACCATCGATCTGGGCGCATGTGTCTTTTGTCCGTTATGCACCGAGGCCTGTCCTGCAGGCGCTATCACCTATACCAATGATTACAAAATGGCGGCCACTTCACGTGAAGGATTGCTGCTGCGCGAAG
Organism: uncultured Verrucomicrobiae bacterium; assembly: GCA_963736745.1. Taxonomy (GTDB): domain Bacteria; phylum Verrucomicrobiota; class Verrucomicrobiia; order Chthoniobacterales; family JAFAMB01; genus JAFAMB01. The sequence continues at coordinate 136,745 of CAVTQD010000002.1, forward strand.
GCGGTGACATTTCGCCGCAAGGCTGCAGGCGGGAAATTCGGCGGCTATTCGGACGCTCACTCAAGCTGCGGTCCGTCTCGGCGGGAGGCTGTAACGGATGCGAGTTGGAGCTAAACGCACTTGGCAATGTGAACTTCGACATGGGCCGCTTTGGCATCGAGTTTGTCGCCTCGCCGCGGCACGCGGATGGGGTCGTCATTTCCGGCACGACTACACGCGCGATGGCGCATGCCCTGGAAGCCACCTACGAACCTATGCCGAGGCCGAAGTTGTTGATCCTCTTCGGCGCCTGCGCGATCAGCGGTGGCATTTTTCAAGGTTCCGACCAGCTCGCGCGCGAGTTTATCGAGAAGCACCAAGTTGATCTTTACATTCCTGGCTGCCCGCCGCATCCGCTGACTTTCATCCACGGACTCCTCGGTTTTTTGGGCAAACTTCCGTCTCCACCGGCCAGCAGCGCGCGGTGAGCATTATGGAGCTAAACTCAAACGAAGTCGCTGCCTTACTGGGTGTTGCTGAAAATAAGGTGCGCGAGTGGGCGTACTCGAGAAAGCTGCCTATTATTGACGCGCAGGGCCGCCTGCAATTCAACCGGCAAGCCATCCTGGAATGGGCGCTGGCACGCGGTCATCCATTAAACTTAGGCGTGGCAGAAATAGAGCCTGCAGGTCTGCCTACGCTCGCCGAACTATTCGCACCGGAGCGGTTTTACTACGACGTACCAGGCCGCAGTTTTGCTGAGGTGCTGCGCGCGGCGCTGGATGTTTTCGAACTACCTCCCGAAGCCGATAAGGAACTAATTTACGATCTGCTAATCAGTCGCGAGAAGCTCATGACCACGGCGACCGGTGACGGGCTGGCAATTCCGCATCTTCGCGTGCCGGTGGTTGTCAATTTATCCAGACCCGTCCTTGGCATTTTCTTCACACGTGAACCGATTGAGATGGGCGCACTCGACGGCAATTCGGTGCACACGCTGTTTCTGCTGCTGAGCCTCGCGCCCAAGCAGCATTTGGAATTGCTCGCCCGGCTGGCGTTCATATTTCGCCAGCCCGAGTTCCTTCAGCTGCTGCGGAAACGGGCGCAGCCGAAAAAAATCCTCGAATTGATTCAGCAGGTGGTACCCAAAGCCAACCCCTCCAAAGCGAAAACTCCGTAGATGATCCTTCTCTTTGTCGCCGGCCTGACGTTGCAGGTGCTAAACCTCGGTCTGTGCGCGCTGCTGCGCGACGGGCGCAAACTCAACGTCGCGTCCAATCTGCTTAACGCGGTTGCGCTCGCGTGCGGACTCAGTTTCTCGCTAAGCGCGCTATTGGCGTATCAGCGGGTCGAATACCATTTTGAACTCCCCGTCACCGGACCGGCAGTGATCGGTTTCGACGGGCTTTCTCTGTTCTTTCTGTTTACGTTCCAGCTCCTTTCGCTGGCGGCTAGTCTCTTTGCGATTGGCTACCTGCGCCATTACATTGAACGTGGTCTTTCCGTTAGGACGCACTTGTGGTTTTTCACGCTGCTGATCCTGTCGCTCCAGATTGTGACCGTTGTCCAGAACGCACTCGTCTTTCTCGTCGTATGGGAATTGATGGCGCTTGGCGCTTACTTCTCGATCGTTTTGGATCGAAGTAGAGAAGACGTCCGCCGCGGCGGATTCTGGTATCTGGTGGCGACGCACGCGGGTGTCCTTTTGCTCTACGTCTGTTTCCTCACTCTGAATGAGCTGACCGGGAGCTGGAACTTCGACGACTTCGCCCACCAGGCGGGCTACGATCCGAAAATGCTGGTGCTCGTTCTACTCACCGGCTTTGCCGGTTTCGGCATCAAAGCCGGCTTCATGCCGTTCCATGTCTGGTTGCCAAACGCGCACCCGGCCGCGCCCGCACACGTTTCGAGCCTGCTCTCGGCGATCAACATCAAGGCCGGCATCTATGGTATGGCACGGCTGATGATGATCCTGCCGGCACCGGACGCCGCTTATGGCTGGGGATTACTGGTCGTGTCGCTGGTCTCCGCGGTGCTCGGTGTCTGGTATGCGCTAGCGCAGCACGACATAAAGAAGCTGCTCGCCTATCACTCGGTGGAGAACATCGGCATCATCGGACTCGGCTTGTCCGTAGCCTGGTTGGGCCGATCCTATGCGGTGCCTGAATTGGTTGTCCTTGGATTTGCCGGTGCGCTCCTGCACACGCTTAATCACGCGATCTTCAAAGGATTGCTCTTCTTCGGCGCGGGCAATGTCTATCTCCACGCTCACACCGGCGACATCGAGAGAATGGGTGGATTCGCTCGCGTGATTCCGGTGACGGCGGCGGCGTTCCTGGTCGGCTCGATATCGATTTGCGGCTTGCCGCCTTTCAACGGCTTCGTGAGCGAGTTCATCATTTACAAGAGTTTTTTCCGCGGGAGCGATCTGCTGCGGGGTTATGCGCCGCTCGCGATGCTGTTTGCGGCGGTTGGGCTCGCGTTCATGGGCGGGTTGGCCGTGGCTTGTTTCACGAAGCTCTACGGCATTGTCTTTCTCGGCCAAAACCGCTCCGGCGTCACCCCCCGACGGCAGAGCGAGCCAGCCTTGTCTTCGGTAACGCTTCTCTGTTTGGCGGGGCTGTGCGCGATGATTGGTATTTTTCCTGCCGCGGGCCTGCGCCTTGCTTCCCCGGCGTTGGGCGAGCTCGTCGGCGCTGCTCAACCACCCTCCGATTGGGCGTTCCCGCTGGGGCAATTGCAGATTGTGTTCGCGTTGTTTCTGGCGCTTGTGGCTGTGGTCTGTGTCGTTAAATTTTGGCAGCAAGCCAGAACGGGCGTCCGCCTCCGCCAGACTTGGGGTTGCGGCTATGCGGCAGTGACTCCGCGCATGCAATACACCGCCTCCGGTTTCGCCGAGGAATTGGTGCGACTCGGTCGTCCGATGCTCGCTCTTGCCGTGCATTGGACACCGCTCCAAGGCATCTTGCCCGCCGCGCGTTCGTTCCATTCGCACTGTCACGACCGGATGGAAAATGGCTGGCTAGCTTTGAATCGCGGTATCGGGCGTACACTCGCTGCGTTCCGGTGGATTCAAAGCGGCAATATCCGCCACTATGTCCTGTACATGTTCGCCGCTGTTGTTTTTTACCTGCTCTGCGCGCTCGTATGGTAAATCTCTCTTCCGATCCTCTGTCGTGGTTTGCGTGCGCGCTGTTTTTTGCAGGCGCGCCGCTGCTTACCGGCATCGTCAACAAGCTCAAAGCGCGGCTGTCGGGACGATTTCGGTCCGACCGTGTTCCAGCCTTACTACGACTTGATGCGGCTCGCAGGCAAAGAGACCGTCTATAGCTTAAGCGGGGGATTTATTTCCCGCTTTGCGCCGGCGTTGGTGTGGTGCACGGTCGCCTTCCCGGTCCTGCTCCTGCCGCTGGGCCGGCCGGCTGCCGTTTCATTTTCCGGCGATATCATCCTGTTTGCCTACATGCTCGCGCTCGGGCGATTTTTCCAAATCCTCGCCGCGCTTGATGTGGCCAGCAGCTTTCGAAGGGATGGGGCAAGCCGCGAGGCGCGTTTTGCGGTTTTTGCGGAACCAATTTTCTTTTTTACCATCGGTAGCCTGGCGATTGTCACGCGGCGTTATTCGTTTGAGACGATGCTTTGCCGAACATTTCGTGGCGTGATCCGTTCTTTGTCGTATTCGTGTCGGTCGGTCTGCTCTCGCTCTTTTTCCTGATGATGGCCGAGTGCTCGCGCATGCCGGTCGATGATCCGAATACGCACCTGGAGCTGACGATGATCCACGAGGTGATGATCCTCGACGCTTCCGGTTTCGATCTGATGCTTTACCAATATGCCGCGTCGCTGAAACTGCTTGCTCTACTGCGCGCTGGCGGCGCTTCTGTTGAATCCGTTTGGCGTGCTCGGCCCGGTGGTTCCGGGCTTGTTGGTCTTCGTCGCGACGCTCGTCGCACTCGCCTCTGCGCTGGCGTTGATCGAAACGCTTATGGCGCGTTTCCGACTGGTGCTCGTGCCGCAGTTCCTCCTCTTCGCCACCGCGATCGGCATCCTGAACATCCTGATCTTCACGTTCTCCCACCAGCCATGATCAACGTCCTGACGATCCTGTTTTGCCTCACGCTGATCTATCTCGCCTGTGACGACCGGCTATCGGCTTACGTGCTGATTCTCGTGTCGCAAGGGATGCTTCGTCGCGGGAGTTCACACACTGGCGTTTTTTCACGACTTCGCCTGGTCTCATCTCGTTGTGGCAGCGGGCGTGTTGCTCGTTCGCACAGTGCTCATTCCCACTTACATCGTCGAAAATAATGCGCGATCTCGACATGCGGCATGGCGACCGCACACGCCATTATCATCCTGCCTTTCTTGTCCAGATGGCTGCCGTGGTAATCGGAGCATTCTTTATCTCGCAAATCAATTGTCGCGCTTAACGCCAGTGAAGGTGATTCCTCTCGGCGCGGCCATTGCGGGCATGGCCGCAGGCGGGTTGTTGATTGTGCGCCGCCGACTGCTGCTCGCGCATGTCATCGGCTTTCTCATCATCGAAAATGGTCTTCTTCCTACTTGTCTCGGGGTGCAGGCCGAAATGCCGTGGACGATCGAGCTCGCCGGATTACTCGACCTCTTCGTGCTCGTTTTCCTCATGGGAATCGCGATCAATCAGCTCAGATCGCATTTCCCGGAAGCAAGGGCGCGGAGCTGACGGTGCTGCGGAATGAAAGATGATCACGATTCTTCGCGCTCCTCATCCTGCCGCTGGCTTGCGTCCGTGTTACCGCATGAGCCGTTCCCCGCGCGCTAATCATCGCATCACATTGCTGCACGGCGTAGCTCATCTGCTCGCGTCGCTTTACTGTCTCGTATCGCGGGAAAAGATCCGTTTCCCGACGGCTGCGTGGCTGGCCATCGATCCGCTAGCCGCATTTTTTCTTACGATTCTGTCGCACACGTTCGTGCTCGTGACGCTATACTCCCCGGGTTTTTTGCAACGAATGCAGGGGCCAGAATACGATCGCTCCAAGCGCCTCTTTTATCCGGCGCTAAATTTTTATCTCCTGGCGAACACGCTTGTTCTCGTCGTCCAGCAGTTCGCAATGCTGTGGGTTGTCATCGAATTAACGACATTCAGCCTTGTTCCGCTCATCTATTTTTACCGCTCCAAGGAATCGCTCGAGGCCGTTTGGAAATATTTATTTCTCGTTTCGCATCGGATTGGTTTTCCTGTTCGTCGGAATTGTGTTTCTTGGCCTTTCGGCCCGTGGCGTTGCTGATTACACCGCGTTCGTCGTCGGCTCGCATGACCGAAGCTGCGCCACACCTCAATCCATTTTGGTTAAAGGCAAGCTTCGTGTTTGTCGCTTGTCGGACTGAGCGCAAAGATCGGCTTGCGCCGATGCATCCCGGCGACATTGATGCGACTCGAATGCGCCGGCGCCAGCCGCCGCACTGATGTCAGGTTCGTTGCGCAGCACAGCCGTACAGCGCTGCTGCGGTTTTATCAAGTCGTGGCATCCACTGATGTGCGGGCCTTTGCACAGAAGCTCTTGATTTTTGCGGGTCTGTTCTCGCTCGCCGTGGCGGCTATTTACATGTGGCGCAGTCGAAATTACAAGCGGCTGCTGGCTTATTCGAGCGTTGAGCATCTCGGTATCATTGCGCTCGGCGTCGGAATAGGCGGCCTCGCATTGCTCGGCGCTTTGCTCCATTTATTATTCAACTCATTTGGAAAAGTCGGCGCTGTTTTTCATGGCGGGCAATATCCACCGCAGCTACGGCTCGCGCGAAATCAAGCCGATCACCGGCCTGATGAGCCGTTTACCTTGGAGCGGCTTTGTATGGACGCTGGCGTTTTTCTACATCTCGGCACGCCTCCATTCGGGATTTTTTTCAGCGAGCTGTTTGTGTTCAAAGGAATGATTCACGCCGCGAAATTGGCTGCCACTCTGGCTATTTCTCTCATTGCTGATGGTGATCTTCATCGGCATGAGCCGTGTCGTGTTGCGCATGTTGCACACCACAAGCGCAGGCCGCGATCGCCGGCGGTTCGCGATCACGGAGCGCTTAAACCTATCTCATGCACTTAGTCTCTACGCGGTAGTGGCGTCAGTGCCGTTAGCGATCTTCCAGCCGGCTGCGTTGTTTAATACACTGCACTCAATCCTCGCTAATTTCGGAGTGAGGCTATGAATTGGCGCCAGATTAAAGCTCCCTTTATGATTGACTTCGAAAGAGAACACCCGCTGAGCATGCGAGATTGGCTCACCGCGACCCGTGAGTTGCTCGCCGCCGGTGCCCGCCCTGTTTTCTCTTCAGCCAGCAGACGAAGGACCAAAACCGCGTCTGGATGGCGTTCGCGCCGGCTTCCGCTGACCAGCATGGACAGCTCTGCCTGACTAACACGGTGTTTGCCGCAAAAGGACGGCGGACCTATGCCGCGCTGTCATACAACATTTCGTGCATGAACTATTTCGAGTGTGAACTTTACGAGGAGACCGGCATAGAGCCCGAGAGACATCCTTGGCTGCGCCCGGTTCGCAAAGCCTATGCCTGGCGCAAAGACGGCCAGCCTTATTCGTTCTACCGTGTTCAAGGCGAGGAGGTTCACGAAGTCAGTGTTGGACCTGTGCATGCGGGCGTGATCGAGCCCGGACACTTCCGGTTCCAGTGTTTTGGCGAAGAGATCCTTCATCTTGAAATCCAGCTTGGCTACCAGCATCGGGGCGTAGAAAAGCTTTTGCCGAAACAAAAGGCGTCGCAACAGCTCGTACTCGTTGAGTCGATCGCCGGTGACTCTGTGATTGCTCACACTACGGCCTTTTGCTCCGCCATCGAAGCGCTAGCGGAGGTTGCGCCTTCGTTGCGGGATCAAGCCCTGCGCGGCATCGCCGCCGAACTCGAGCGCGTAGCGACGCATCTCGCGACGCTCAGCGGTATCGCCACCGATATCGGTTTCGCTTTGCCCGCCGGGGCATTCGGCGCCTTGCGGACCGCTGTTATCAACCTCACCGCCGGGATCTGTGGCAACCGGTTTGGACGGGGCTGGATTATCCCTGGTGGCGTCCGCTTCGACCTTGATCCGCCCCTGATCGAAAAAGCCCGCCACGTCCTCGGTGAAGTGCTCAAGAAGTTCTCCGACATCGAAGAGCTTTTTTTTAATTCTGCCTCCGCGCTCGTCCGCATGGAGGGCACCGGGACCGTCACCACCGAGCAGGCCCGGGCTGTCAGCCTGGTTGGACTCGCCGCGCGTGCCTCCGGCATCGCCTGCGATGTGCGCGCGGATTTTCCCCACGGCATATACCGTTATTCCTCCATCCCGTCCCCGACTCTTAATTCGGGCGACGTTTATGCCCGGGCCAAACTCCGGGCGCTGGAAATCCACAACTCCATCCAATTCATTTTCGAGCAACTCGATCATCTTCCCGCCCCGAAACCAAAAACTTTACCAAAAGGGCTGGCAAAAAACGCGTTCACGATCGCCCTCACCGAAGGTCATCGCGGCGAAATTGCCCATGTCCTTCTCACCGACGCCAACGGCCAGCTTGCTCAAGTGAAAATCAAGGACCCTTCTTTTCATAATTGGTACGGAGTCGCCCTGGCGGTGCGCGAAAACGGCATCTCGGATTTTCCACTATGCAACAAGAGCTTTGATCTCTCTTATGCCGGCCATGATCTTTGACTGGAAAAAGAAAGGTCAAAACTTTCCATCGATTAGCTTCTTCCTGAACCACGCTGAGCAGGAGAACACTATGATAATAGGTTATAGAGCGTACGGACTTTGGCGACGGAAGGCGGTATGAGCAGGCGGTTTACTGCATCTCGGGTGCCTGATTCGGGTATCGAGGTGCTATTTAGTACCGAGCAAAGATGGCAGGCATGGCTTGCCATTGAATCGGCGCTTGCTTTGACTCAAGCGGATCTTGAAATGATTCCATGTGAGGCCGCGGATGCGATTGCGGCGGCGTGCCGTATCGAGCGCTTGGATCTTGGACGTATACGGGAAGGAATTGCACGCACCAGTCATCCATTGATGCCATTAATCCTCGAACTAGATCGAGTCGTCGGTGAACCGCATGGCGGCTGGGTACATTGGGGCGCCACCACTCAAAACATCACTCAGACCGGCGATGTTTTGATTCTGCGCAAAGTTCACCGAGTTATTCTTGGCCTTCTGGGAAGTATCATGACGGCACTGGCCGACCTTGCGGAGCGGAGTGCGGAGATGGTCATGGCTGGTCGTACACACGGTCAGCATGCGGTTCCTATCACCTTCGGTTTGAAGGTCGCCAGTTGGATCGACGAAATGGGCCGACATGTCACCCGTTTGCGTCAGCTTGAACCGCGCTTTTTCGTGGCCATTGTCGGTGGCGCGGCGGGGACCTTTGCGTCGTTTGGCGATCGCGCTCCCGAAGTGCAAGACGGCATTGCGAAGAGGTTGGGCCTTGCGCCGATGCCAGTTCCCTCCCGCAGCGTTGTTGACCATTTTGCTGAACTTGTATGCGTGCTTGGCTTGCTGGGTGCGACGTGTGGCAAGATTGGCCGCGAAATTTATATCTTGATGAAAACGGAATACGGAGAAGTCGAAGAACCCGTACCGGGAGGCACGGTCGGCAGTTCGACGATGCCTCAAAAGCGCAATCCGCAGCTTTGCCGGGATATCCTCAGTATTGCAGCAGAAATTCGGGCGCTGGTGCCGCTGGCCCTGGAAGCTGTTCAAAGCGAACATGAAGCGGACCATTGCCCCGGCATCGCGTTTGAGGCGGTCGCGCGAGGCTCAATACTCATCGGCGAATCCCTTGAGCGCATCCATCTGATTGTTAACGGATTGCGGCTCAATCCCGAACGTATGCGTTCCAACCTTGGATTGTCCGGCGGCATGATCAGCGCCGAAGCCATTATGTTAGAACTTGGGAAGACGATTGGCCGGCAGCACGCGCACGATGTGGTGTATGAAGCGGCGCAAGCCGCGGCGTCCCAAAGCATATCTTTTCCTGATCGCTTGGCAGCCGATCACCGAGTTTCGGAGCATCTGAGGCGGAGTGAGATCAATTCCTTGCTCAATCCTGCCAGTCACACTGGCTTTTCAGCGAGAATTGCTCATCAGCAGGTGGAAGTGGCGAGACGGTTTGCCAGGGAGATCGATGCCCATCTCCAGTTATCGGACCCCACTTAAATCGTGGACGATGCCGGGCTGCCGGACGCTAACCCGACCTCGGGAGCGATCATCCAGCCGAAGCGTTGCATCCCCGGCAAAGCGGATCGCAGGCCGGGATTTCGGATCACGAAATTAAAGGGCAAATTCGTCTACGAAAGGAGCGCAGCATTCTACGGAGATCACGATTTAGCTAAAAAAAGAAACCATCCTTGGGAAAAGTTCGCCACGTTTGTCCGGGCGCGCACCTCCCAATCGTCAACCAGATGAAACAAACAATCCATTCCGAAACCCAAAACCACCGAGAAATCATGCCCACAAAAATCAGCCCCTGCCTGTGGTTCGACCACCAAGCCGAAGATGCCGCCCGCTTTTACACCGCCATCTTCAAAGACTCGAAAATCGTCGCCATCTCGCGCTATCCAGAGGCCGGACAGGAAATCCACGGGAAGCCGGCCGGGTCGGTGATTGACGGTGGCATTTGAGCTGAACGGACAATCATTCACCGCGCTCAACGGCGGCCCCATTTTCAAGTTCAACGAGGCCGTCTCGTTCCAGATCGAGTGCGCGACGCAGGAGGAAGTGGATTACTACTGGGAGCGGCTGTCCGAGGGCGGCGATCCGGAAGCGCAGCAGTGCGGCTGGCTGAAGGATAAGTTCGGCCTCTCCTGGCAGATTGTCCCCCAGGTTCTGCCTGAGTTGGTCAACGATCCCGACACCGCAAAATCCCAACGGGCCTTTCAGGCCATGATGCAGATGAAGAAGCTCGATATCGAAGGTCTGCAGCGCGCATTTGCCGGATAACAGCAGACATTTGGGCCTGCTCCTCACGCACGGGGGAGAAGGCTCTCTCGGGATATTCAGACCGCTGTGCGAACAAGACAATGGTGCTACGATTCTTCTTGAAGATGCCGGTCCCCAGGAGGGGCTGTACTTCGGACTAGCACTGAACAAGGAGGAATCGTAGACATGACTCAACTCACAGGCTGCGTCGCCATCGTCACGGGCGGGGGACGCGGGCTCGGACGAGCCATGGTACTCGGGCTTGCGCAAGCCGGAGCGTATGTGGTCGCAACCGCCGCCCGCGAGCGTGCCGAACTCGAAGCAGTGGCACGGCAGGCACAGCAGAGCTGCGGCGAGGTCCGTGTACTCCATGGCCTTGCCGACGTGACCCAAGAGGACGACTGCTCCCGGATCGTTGAAACAGCGATCAGACATTTCGGGCGCCTCGACATTCTGGTCAATAACGCCGGCCGAGGCATGAAGTACGTCAGCAACGCATTCTTGACCGAGCCGACACGATTTTGGGAAGTCGCGCCGGAGACTTGGCGCCTGGTGATCGATACCAACGTGAACGGCCCCTTCATGATGGCCAGGAGCGCCGTGCCGGTGATGCTCAAGGCGGGCTGGGGACGGATTGTCAATGTCTCGATGAACTACGAGACTATGCGTCGCCGCGGTTTCTCGCCTTATGGGCCGTCGAAGGCAGCGCTGGAATCGGAAACGGTTATCTGGTCGAAGGATCTTGCAGGCACGGGTGTGACCGTGAATGCACTTTTACCCGGAGGAGCTACCCTTACCGGCATGATTCCAGACGGTGTGCCGGAAGAAGCACGAGCAGCGTTGCTTGATCCTGCTATCGTGGTACCACCGTTACTGTGGCTGGTTTCGAAGGCTTCCGACGGGATTACTGGCCGCCGGCTAGTGGCCACGAAATGGCGGACGGATCAGGGCGGCAAAGAAGCCGCAGAAGCGTCGATCGACCCGGCTGGCTGGCAATAACACGAAGGAACACTAGTACTTAGTTGCTTTAGTTCTTTTATATTTATTGAAGATTTTGGTTTGCTGGGCCGATGGCAACGGGTCGAATCGAACCAGGTGTGGAAGATCGCAAACTGTTGGAGGGTTGGAGTTTCCCCCGATCAAGTCTGGCGCATTTTGCGCCAACAAGGCATCGAATTGGAACGGCGCCACAGTTGGTGCATTTCCACTGATCCGGAGGTTGCGCGCAGGGCCGGTGGCGGTGTTGCTCCTCGGTCACGTATCGATTCAAATATGCTTTTTCGTCGCGCCTTGCCGGCGGCCCATTGTGATCGCAACCCACTACGCCAGTCACTGACTTGGCGCGCTAGGTGGTTCAGCGAAGATCGAAGCCAAGCTAGGACCACTCGACGATGAAACCAAGTCGAACATTCGCAGAGATATCGATGCGATGTATAACGGAGACTACTCTGACGGATAAGGACGAACTATACGGTTGGCGTCTTGCTACATGACCGCCCTTATCGAATGAAGGAGGTGTGAAGCTATTCAGAATTTTGAGACGCGGCTGGTAATGGAGACCTGTTTCCTTGTTTTGCCGAGTAATCCGGTTGATGGTTTTGCCGGTTTTTTCCAGGTCCAGGTTGCGTTTCGCAAGTCGTCTTTCATTTGTGGAGTCAGCATAAGGATCAGCTTCTAGTCCAGTTCGTATTAGTTAACATCGCTCGAATCGATTGTTTCCCGGCATACTGTTGTCAACGGGTTACCGTTGTGTTTGCGTATGACGGGCGAAATCCTCTTGTCATTCGCTCTCAGAGAGCTACCTGCCAAAAACGTGCCACACTTTTCAACAATAAATGCCTCAGGGCAGTCAACTAATTCGTGAATATGAGAAAAACAGCTCTTTTGTTGGGGCAATCGCAATGGTCGCTTTCGTGGTTGTCAGCACCAACGGTGCGGAGGAATCCCAGGCCACGTTAAGAAGCAAATTAAAGTCATAGAGATGCAAGCGAGAAGGACCGCACTTGCTTAGGTCGTTAACCGGACAGTCAAGAGTTCCGAATTAGAAAAGGAGAATGGCAAGCTCAGCTGGACATTCGATTCCGACTCCCAGGACTCGCAGTATCCCCCGAAGTTCAGCTCGATGCCATAACAGGGAGGATCGTCTCAACGCTAATGGAAACCTCCAAAGCAATCCAAAGGAAGCGCGTGGAAATCGCGTGTGATCCTGATATCGTTGTTGGTTTTCAGGTGTCATCGTGGCCTCCGGTTTTCTAAATGCCACCTGTCGAGGTACCGGTCACTGCGGTCAAAAATAATCGCTAGTTCGACGGAGTAGTCCCGAATTTGGAGCCGTTACGCGGGTCGTATAAACTGCATCTCGGCGAACAAGCCACTGAGTTTGCCGATTTGCCCAGCCGACGGCATTGAGACTGCCAGGGACCCGCTCCAGAGCCGCACGTCCCGAGAAGGTGCAGACGTAAAAACAGCTGAAGCTAATGGGCAAGAGCGTGTTCGCAGAAGCAGCAAAAAGAAGCGTCGAGACGTGAAGCGCCGGACGCGCGGGAGCGCGTCCCTACCGGCACGGCCGGGCCACTCGGTCCTCAACTAACTGTTTCCCCCGATTGACGCGGGTGAAAAAATTCCCGCGGGGTCTTTCTCCTCAAAGAGGATGAGCGCGACCGCGCTGTCAGCCTTTGTCTCAAATTCCCGCTCACGATCGAGGAAGTCTTCCTGTGTACCGACGACTGGATCAGGTTGCAGTGGGACGAACACAATTCTCCTGCAGGAGACTGCATATGTCGTGGAGGAGGAATTTGCTGAGGTCGCAACAGTCATTCAACCAGGCGGGATCAGCGATGTCTCTTTTCGAGGGTTGGAGGTGCTCGAGGTCGAGGCGCTGAGTAAGGCCGACCCCAAGAACAAGGTCGTCAAGCGGCTCATAGGACGTTAGCCCCGGACCTGTTGGAAGCTATTCGTGAGCCGCCGGCGAACTGAGCACTTCCAGGGCGCGCAGGCGGCTGCGGTTCGGTTCTCGACCCCGAGCTTATCGAAAATTTCCAGGACATGCTTTTTCACCGTGGATTCGCTGTTGCCGAGAATGATTGCGATCTCGCCGTTGGTTTTGCCTTGGGCAAGCCAGAGCAGTGTTTCGGCGACGCGCGGAGTTAAGCCAAGCACTTCCTCCAGCGGTTTGGCAGAATCGAAGTTAGGTTTGAACTCCGGTACCGTTTGCTGGACGGCGCGTTCGAGACGCGAGTGGATGGCGGCAAGCAGGTCGGCTTTGGCGACCGGCTTGGTCAGATAATCATCCGCACCTAGATTCATTCCGGCCCGGATGTCGGGCTTCTCGCCCTTCGCGGTAAGAAAGATGAACGGGATGGTGACGGTCTCTGCGTCGGCGCGCAGGGCAGCGATGACGCCGTAGCCGTCCAGTTCCGGCATCATCACATCGCAAAGAATGAGGTCGGGCTTTTCCTTCTTCGCCAGCTCGACGCCGACGCGGCCGTTTTCGGCAGGCAGCGGGTGAAACTTCTCCAGCCGGAGGATGGTCGTCAGATTGCGACGCATCTCCGGTTCGTCTTCAATCACCAAAATTTTTTTCATTCAGTATATTCCGGGTTTGGCGGACAGGCCTCTCTGGGTCGGTGCGCTGAACGCTTCACTGCGGGTTTGCCCAATCGCCTACAGGCGCCGGACTCTGGGCTGAATATAGGCAGCCTCACAGTCACTGACGTACCTTCACCCAGTTTGCTATCCACTTTGATTTTGCCGCCGTGCAGATCGACACAGCGCTTTACGATGACCAGACCAAGACCCGTTCCTGGACGGTCACCGACGTTACGCCCCCGATGGAAGGCGTTAAAGAGCCACTCTCGGTCGGCTTCTGGAATTCCGATGCCCTGGTCACGAATGGTGCAAACAATGTCTGCTCCGGCGCGCGCGATTTCGAATCGCACCACCCGCCCTGCGTCAGAATATTTCACCGCGTTGGTTAGCAAATTGGTGAAAATGTGCCGCAGCAAGCGCTCGTCGGCCTGTATCTTGCCGGGCATTTCGGCAAACAAGAATTCAATCGGACATCGCCGGTCAGTTGCCGACAGGACTTCGTCCACGAGCCTTCGCACGAATGTCCGCAGTTCCAACAGCGCGGGCTTGAATTCCATCTTGCCTGCGTCGAAGCTTCCGATGAGCAGCACCTCCTCCATCAGCCCGGCCATGCGTCGCGTGTTTTTGCGGATGGATTGCAGATGGTCTTTTCGCTCGGCCGGCTCCAACTGATCGAGGTAGTCGTCCATGATTTCCGCGGAAGACTGGATGATGCGCCAATGGCGTGCGGAACTCGTGCGACACCATCGACACGAAATTTGCTCCGCAATTGCCCCAACTCCTTCTCTCTCGCCAGCGTCCGAAGCAATTCGGCCTCGGCCTGCTTGCGTTGCGTGATGTCCAGGCCGAAGACGAGCATGTGCGGCTCGCCGATTGATTTCGATGACGTCGGCCGAGAGCAGCATCGTGTGGACAGTGCCCCGCCGGCTGCGTAGCTGGCACTCGACCTCGCGCAGCGAACCGTCGCGCCGAAGATCCGCCAGGAACTTCTCGCGATCCTCGAGATTCACCCATATGCCCAGCTCCTGTGAGTCGTGACCGACTATTCTGTCACGGCTCTAGACCGAACCAACGTACAAACGCATCGTTCGCCTCGATGAACTTTGCATCGCTCAGCCGCGAAATCGTGATGTTCACCGGGCTGGCGCGAAAGGCCGTGCTGAAGCGCGCTTCACTCTCTCGCAGCCGTGCCTCGCTCTTCCGCAATTCCTCTTCGGCGCGCTTGCGCACGGTGATGTCGTTGCAGACGGCTTGAAGAAGCTGTCGGCCTCCGAGTTGGATAGGCGTAAGAAACACTTCAATCGGCACTTCAGTACCGTCACGGCGCAACACGATCCATTCAAAACGCGCACTGCCGTTGGCTAGCGCGTTGGCGATGTATTTTCTTTCCAGCGCTTTCAGCGCTTTCCCCGCCAGGTTGAATCGGTGCGGAGATCTCGGCGGGGTGCTTGCCGATAACATCTTCCAATCTGGAATAGCCTAGAAGCCTTAACCAACTTGGATTCGCCTCGAAAATTCCATTTTCGTCATGCAAAACAACCGCCTGGCTGGTGCCTTCAAACAGCGCTCGAAATTTTTCTTCGGACTCGCGCAACAGATGTTCCGAACGCGCGCGATTTGATTCTTCCAGCGCGAGCGAAACCATCGACGCGAGCGCTGAAACAAAGTCAATTTCCTCCGCCGACCAGTCGCGAGGCGGGCCGATATGCTCATGACAAAGAACGCCGACGACCTCGCCGCACATCCAGACGGGTGCGTCGAGCATGGAAGAAATGCCAAGTGGCTTAAGGTAATTTTCCGCCAAGCCGCTCGTGGCCGGGTGCGTTAATACGCGGTCGGCAACGATCGGCCGTTTGGCGGCCAAAGCCTCAAAATAGGCAGGACAATCAGAGAAGCCTAGCCGGGTGCCTTTGAACTGTTCGTCACAGCTATTCGGCGTTGCGCAGATAGAGGACTTCACAAACAATGGCAGAATCATTTTCCTGCAGTGACCAATAACTGACGCGCGCCACCTCAAGCGTTGCCGCCGATAGCGAACAGATTTTCTGAAGAGCTTTTTCGAGGTCCGATTTGTCGGAGCGCGCCAGTTCAAGCAGCACGTCGCGGTGTATCTGCACCTGCTCGCCGCGTTTGCGCAACTGTTCTTCAGCGCGCTTGAGTTGGTCGTTCGATTGCACGAGTTCGATCGTGCGCTCGGCCACTCGCTTCTCAAGGGAAGCGTTGAGCTGGCGAATTTCGCTCTCTGCCCGCTTGCGCTCCTCGCGCGTGCGGAGCGCCATCACTCCATACGCCAAGTTGTTCGCCAAATCCGTATACTGCTCAATCGCACTTTCAGTGAAGGCATCGGGCTCTTCGGCGTGGAGAGCGAGCGCGCCGAATGCTTGGCCGTGAGACATCAGCGGAAGGGAAATGGACGAGGCGTAGCCGTGCCTGAGGTCTTCGGCCCGCCACGGAGCCATGATTCGGGTCGGTCAGATTGTCCCTGGTCCAGCAGGTGGTGCCCGTCCGGATGGCAGTGCCCGTGGGCCCTCGTCCCCTGTCGGTATCCGCCCAGGTAATGTTGATTCGTCCCAAGTACCCGGCCTCGTATCCGGCCTGAGCGACCGGTCGGACCGTTTTGTCTTCGTTGAATTCGCGGTAGCCGACCCATGCCATCCGAAGGCCGCCGACCTCGACGAGGATCCTGCAGACGGACTGCAACAGTTCGTACTCCTCGGTCGCGCGGACCAGGGCCTGGTTACACTGGTAGAGCGTTTGCAGCGTCCGGTTCAGTCGGGCCAGTTTCTCCTCCGCCCGCTTTCGCTCGATGCCTTGTGCGATACCGTCAGCCACCACCTCGAGCGCCTCAAGAGTGTCTTGACCAAGAAATTGATGCGCGAACATCGCCAAAACACCAACCAGACGGCCTTCGACCAGCAGAGGATAGCCCGCAAAGGATACCATTTCTTGTTGTTCTCGCCCACTCGGGATGACCTATCCGATTGTCGTTTAGTATTTCATTTGTCAGGTGGGGCTTGCGCTGCTTTGCGATGAGGCCAATCCTGAGTTTGCCAACTGGCACGCGGGCGTGTTCGCCGTCCAAGCGGGTGTACAAGACCTGCACTGGCCTGCAACTCCAGCACGTTTTGTCGGTCGTTGAGGGTCCAAATGCGTGCGAAAGCCCCGTCGAGGTGACGCACGATGGCCTCAGCACTGCGCTGCAGCATAGTTTGCAATGCACTTTCGGTTCCGCCGGATAACGCTGCATGAATATCTGCGCGCAGCGCGGCTTGGCGCGCGCGCCTGGCCTGTAGTTCTTCCGCCCGTTTCAATTCTGTGATATCTGTCGCGATGCCACAAACCGCATACGGCTTCGCTTTGCTGTCCCGCAGCAGAAATTTAACGACGACGTACTGTCGCTCGCCCTCTGCCATCGGAACAGTTTCCTCAAATTGGATGGGCATGCCCGCTTCGATCACATGCCGATCGTTTGCCCGTAGCTTTTCGGCAACATCATGAGGAAAAATGTCAAAGTCCGTTTTCCCGCGGATTTGGTCACGCCGCACCTGATGGCGGCGTTCATATTCGCGGTTCACTAAAACGTAGCGAAGCTCAAGATCCTTAACGAACACGACGGCAGTGGTGTTGTCCAAAATATCCTGCAACCGCTGTTCGCTTGTGCGAAGCGCCTCTTCTGCCCGTCCGAGTTCGCCGCTCTCAGCCAGCAGCGCGTCACTTATCTCCTGAATACTCTGCGCCCCGCTTTTTCACTCTTGGCAACTGGTAAAACTGTCGGCGTTTATGTCCAAAATGACAGCACATTTATTTGCTCGGTCTATTCGTAGAGTATTGACGGATGATCGTAAATGGAACGAAAGATCCAACGTAGGTGTTCTTCGCCCGCGTCCACGGCGTCAGAGACGGATCTGACCGGCTTTGGCTGAAAGGATCGTTCGGTACCAAGGCAGCTTCCCGACCGGGGATACGGGTGATCCCAACGCGATCGCGCAATCTGATGGTGATTAGGATCAAGACCAAAAAAAGCACGATCATTTTCAGGATCGTGTCGCGACTGCGCGAAGAGCCGGAATTCGTGTCGGAAGCGGCTGATAAGCATGAACTTGAAGCGGCCACTTAGCTGAGAAATCCGTTAAAAATCTTCTTTTTCTCCTCATTCAGTTTCATCGTCCTCACATGAACACTCCCTCCATTGGTTTTCAGCGCATTAAGGTGATTGCCTGGTCGGCACTTGACCTTGAGCGAGCAAACAAATTCTACGGCGAAACCCTCGGTTTGCCGCCAGCGTACGAAGGCACCGAGCAAGTTGGCTATCTTTTGGGTCAGACGATCCTGATGCTCAAGACAAACTGGTACGCACCTCCTACGGAAGCGCCAAATCCGCGGGTTACGATCGCAACCGAACATGCGCCGGCAACCGAAGAGGCTCTCCGCGCACGCGGTGTGACCATTTCCGATCCGGTGCAAGCGTACGACGAGTTTTATGTCGGTAGTTTCCTGGATAGCGAGGGAAACAAGCTGTGGTTTTGTTCACCCGTATAAATTGACGGGCGCGCAAACGAAGGTGCTCAATCCCAGGGCTGGTCCACTTCTGTCCAATAAGCGTTCTAAAAGAGAATAGACAGGAAGGCCGTTGTTTCCGGTGAGCGTTGAATCGTTAGTATGCACCGGAGGGATGAAAGCTGGGCCGGTGCCGGCAGGAATGTGCTCTGCGCGTCCGACGCTCTACCACTCGGCGCTTCTTTTTGCCGCTTCCGCGAACCCGCTCTCGGCCCTTAGTTTCTCCTGTTTTTACATTTGCAACTTCTCTGGAGGTGCGGCGCCGGATCGCGCTGGAGCGCGACCCTACCGGATGGCGCGGCGCCGGATCGCGCTGGAGCGCGACCCTACCGGATGACGCGGGACCCAGATCGCGCTGGAGCGTGAGCCTGCCGGATCGCGCGGGAGCGCGACCCTACCGGATCGCGGCGGGAGCGTGATCCTAGCAATTGTTTCACCGGGTGCCTGAGTCCGAATGTCCCGAAAGTTACTATTATCTCCATGTCATCCATTCGGGTAATTGTCCTTCTTCGCTGATACCAGATATATAGCCTATTACCCGATACCCTCTCCTGAGCGTCGTGCTTCTCGACGCAATTGGTCATGGGTCTCGATCGATCAAGACGCCTAACTCCTATTTATCGATGAAATGGGGTAGACGCGATTGATTATACTAATATTAAACATCCATTCAAATCGAAACGGAGGAAGGATCATTTATGGCTAATATTATCACATCTCATGGTATTAGTGACCACGATGAAATGCACAAGGCATTGGCTATGCGAGGGATTCCTGCAAATGCCGAGAAAGACCGGGTGCTGCGCGTTTCCCCTGACAAGAAAGTTGTTGCGACCGCCACGAAAACGGTGACGAATCTCGTCGCTGCCAAACTTCAGGAAAGACTTAACAGATACAAGCTGGCCGACGAACAATTGAGTTCGCTACTCGCCCCCTCACGGGACGTCCTCAAGCAAGACAAGCAAGGTGCCGTCCGCATAGCTGCCCTGCGCAAGGCGCAAGAAGCAGCTGCAGATGGCATGAACGGGCAGCGTCAGAAGGCACACGACACTTCATCGGCAAAACGGCGTCCCATGGAGCAGGCGTTTATGTCCTTGCATCCCGGGGTCAATGTTCTGGCGCCGCCGTGGGATATGAATTTTTTCAATCCGAATCCTCCAAACTTTCCGTTTGAGTTCGCCAACGGCAGCGTTTTTTCAGAGACGGGATTGTTCGTCGGTACGCGTGATTCGTACAACGGACAAATTGTGGGTAACGGTGGCAGCGGTACTGCATCTGCGGGATTCGGGTTCTTTGTCAGCTCTCCTGTCGACAGGACCGCGGCATTCCGGCCATTCATGCCTTATAGTTACAGCTGGGACGACGATTCAACGTGGGGCTACACTGCGCATAATAGCGGCGGACCAGGTTTCATCGTGTACGAAGCTGGCGCCCCTAATCCTTCGAAGGCGATTTTCTTGCAACTTTGGAATGACGGGACGTCGTGGTCACACGATGGTGATTCTCAGACCGGATACATGTTAGATCAGTTTGATGGCGTGAACAACAGCTTCTCAATGACGGCTGGAGTCACCTATCTTGTATTGTTCTTCATCTGGGCCCACGCGGACTGCGCTGGTGAAGTGTTCGACATATTTGGCTCGGCCGCCGGTAGTGTCAGCGCCTGTCATATGACTGCGAATCTGGACTTTATAGTGATTGTCTAGTGCTGCACCAGTCACTGACTCGGTGCACTAGATTGATCGCAGTTCAAAGACTCATAGTTATTTTCGAGCCATTTAGAAGCGTCTGATAAACAACGCAATACCGCTCGGTCAATGCCAGGAGCTTCTCTCGTTGGCTGGAGCTGGCATCGGTATTCAAGGAAACTTGAATCCGGATCTCCTTGAAGCCGACCGGGACATCCTTCGCGACGGCTAAGGTACCTCGGAAATCGAGATCGCCTTCCGCGGTCACAGCGCCGCCACGTAGCTCAATGCCGAGAGCCGTGGCGACGGCGCCAATGGTCACGCCGGTGCAGGCGACCAGCGCTTGCAAGAGCATGTCACCCGAGCAAACCGTCAATTCGGTACCACCTGCAGCAGCGTGGAGGCCGGCCGCTACAAGGGCGCTGTTTGTTGCGATGCTGCACGTGGCATTCTCCCCGAGAGCGCCTTCAGCCCGCAGGGTCACGAGCGCCGAGGCCGGATCGGTAAGATACCTCTGTTTTACGGGAGCCTGCATGGCTCGTAGTTGATCGCGGTCCATACAAAAGTCTTCTATGACTTGCAAGGCTGTGTCATGCAAGCTGAGATTCCGAGAAGGAGCCATGAAGCCGGAGCCTCCGGTCCGCCATGCCTGCGTATTCTGCCCCCGACCTGAGGCCGCTTCCAAGCGCGGCTTCCAAAATTGAGTCCGTCGCGCCTTAAGGCTTAAGTTGGTCGCCAAACTCGTTTTTTGTCATCCGCGGTGCAATTTTCTTCAATACAGTTTGGAGGTGTCATCGACCGTTCGCAAAGCGAGCAGCCCTTTCTGCCGGTTCACACGTTGTTGCAAAAAAGTCCTTATAGTGTGCAGGACTCCCAGGGGGGCGGGTCCGATGAGAAGCCAGAAAACCGGCCGGTCAGTATGAGCGGCCAAAAGGACGCCTACTAACACAACCGTGAAGACAAAACTGGACACGGTCAGGTCTCGCTTTATCTGGTCTGCCTGGCTTGTTTGTAACCTAATTCCCATCATTTTTTCCTTCGATGAAGGCTTTCCTATTTAGGGCAGGTATTGCAATCCCCTTTGCAAGGCAGGATTTTTCGCCAGCTGGTCCCATGCTGCTCCCTTCATCGGAGCGATATAGCGAATTGGGGTGCTTGCTATTCTGGGATGATCCGCAAAAGGTCCTGTCCGGACGTTCGGGATCCCACTATTATTAATAGAAGAGCTGGCAAAGGCCAATACAACGGCCGGGAATGCGGCGTTTTGGAGGAACTCGTTTAACCGATGCTTCATGCCAGACAAATGTTAATGGCTGCTATTGTTCTTGTTTGACTGGCTGCTCGATTTCATCACATGCACAGAATGAAGCGGTTGAAGAGAGCCAGAAACTAGTTACCCACCCAACATTAGCAAACCGCCGATTTTGGTTCTTCAACTCTCGGGAAACGCCTTAATCCGGTTTGATGTTCTGGTTGATGCGGAAGAAATTGTGGGGATCGTATTTCCTTTTGATTTCCGCCAGTCGATTGTAGTTTTCTCTGTAGGTCGCTTTGATTCGGTCGACTCCTTCATCCATCATGAAGTTTACGTAGGCGCCTCCCAACGTGTATGGATGGACGGCTTCCCAGTATCCTTTCGCCCACGCCGTGAGCGCCTCGGCGTTAGCGGGATTTGGATCGATACCCGCGATGACCATGGACCACGTCGCATCCCGGAAGCCCCAGGCTGTCTCGCTTCGCCCCACGTCGTGAACGGCGCCGTCGATGGGATAGAGATGCATCAACGAGAGTTCGCTCTGAGCCTTGGCGGCGCACTCCAAATGCGCGTCAATAGCTTTGTCAGAAAGCTCTTTGACAAAGTCGCCTTTCCAGTACCACTGCAATCCTTTGGGTAGCAGCGGATCGAACAGGCCCTGCAGAGCCGGGAAAGGCATGGGTCCCATCCAGTCAAGGATCGGTGGCGGAAGCTCTTTGCGGATCGGCCTAATTGCTTCTTCCGCTCGCTCCATTGGTCCGCTGTAGCAGGAGATCAAGGCACAGATTTTCTTTCCCCAATGCTCCTTAGGAAAGGGGTTCGTCGAGGGCACCGTCTTCAAACCAAGAAACGGGCAAAGCTCCAAAGGCGCCTGCGGCAGAAACTCTCGGTACCACTCCATCACCCGGCGCGCGTCCTTCACCTCCCAAAAAACCGGTCCGGCGTAAACCGTGCTTACGGGATGAGCTTGGAAAACGAAACTTGTCACGACGCCAAAATTCCCTCCGCCGCCACGTAAGGCCCAGAAGAGGTCCTCACCGTGGGACTCATTGACGGTAATAAAGCTCCCGTCGGCCAGCACGACATCGGCCTCGATCAGGTTGTCAATGGTCAGACCGTATTTCCGAGTCAGGTAACCCGTCCCGCCACCCAAAGCGAGACCTGCGATGCCAGTCGAGGAGACAATACCGGCAGGTACAGCCAATCCAAACACATGAGTGGCGTGATCGACGTCGCCCTGTGTGCAACCGGGTTCCACCCGCACGGTGCGGTTCGCGGAATTGACTCGGATCCCTTTCATTGGTGAAAGGTCAATCACGAGTCCTTGATCACAAACGCCCAAGCCGGCCCCGCTGTGGCCTCCACCGCGAATCGCGACCGTGAGACCATCCTCGCGCGCAAAATTCACCGCAGCCCTAACGTCCGCCACGTCCGCGCAACGAACGATCGCGACGGGACGACGATCGATCATTTCATTGTACACTTTGCGAGCGATTTCATATTCGTCGCTAGCGGAGGTAATTAAGCTCCCCCGAATCTTTTCACTCAGCTTGCTGAATCGTTCTTCCTGCATAGACTTCTCCAATTGGTTGTTTGAGGCGAGAAACGAGCTGTTTTGAAATTTGCCTTCTACCACCATTACTGCGGCATTCGTTGTCGGCCGGTCGGCGGCCTCAATTCCTTACAACGAGATCTCGTCCCCAAAGTTTCAGCATTTTCATAGTGCAGCCGGCGATAGCCGTAAATGGAACGAAAGACCCAGGAAAGACCATTTCCGCAGCGGAGCGTGCGGCCTTGCTTCTATTGCCGTGTGCTCACCTCGACTCATTGATCAGGAATATTGTACCTGGGTCGGTGTTCGGCACAGAGCCGGCGAATGCGTAAGGACCTTGCATCACATCGATTGGAACTACGATGGTCCGCCAACGTGACGGTAGCATAAATCAACTTAAGAAGAATTGGGGCGTGCCGTGAACGACAGTTAGGCTAGTGCACCGTCGCCCAAATCCTTTGGGCTTCGTTGCCCAAGGGATTTAGGAGACGGTGCACTAGATTTCGTTCTGACTGGAGGTTTTGCTATCGATGACCCCTCGCGTCGGGCCGTCGCGCGCAGCCAGTTGAGCTTCCAACTCGGCGATGCGGGCTTTCAAGGGAGCGACATAATTTTTCACCTCGGCGGCCGTAAAGCGCGGGGTGATGTATTGCGGACAGTTCCAATCGTAGGAAATGACCTGGATGAGGAACAACCGCTCCACCTTGCTGCGCAGCGGCTCGGGGACAAGTTGATCGGTCAGCTCGGGATGCTCGCGCGCATCTAGCACCCGAGCGTTGCCGAGCAGCTTGAGCCGGCTGCGCTGCGGGTAATCCATCATGAAAAGGGCGACCCGATCGTTGACGTCGAGGTTGCCCGTGCTGACTAGCTGGCGGTTGCCTTTGAAATCTCCGAAACCGATGAGATTCGGTCCCAGCACCTTTACGAATCCCGGCGGACCTCCGCGGTGTTGCACGTAGGGCCAGCCTGTCTCGCTTATGGTCCCCATATAAAAGCTATCGCGTGAGGCAATGAAGTCAGCTTCATCCTGCGTGAGCGCGTCGATATCCTGGGCATTCTTCACCACTTCCTGGTGTTTCCCGAAGTATTTGTCCTGGGCCTGCTGCACGGCGGGCGTGAGCACGAGTTGCATGTATTTGGAGGCCATGGCGTCTATTTATCGAAGAGTTGGTTAAATCGGTTCGCGCTGGGCGTGGTTCAGCGATCCCAATGGACGAGAAACTGAGGATTTTTCAGCGCTTGCGAATGGTGCCTAGAAAGGGCCGCGAAGTTGAAGGCTGTTTTCGTGACGGAACGTCCGAGGAGGTCGGTCATAAAATGTTATCAAATTTTTGATAGTTACTCATTCCTCACCACCTGTAACTTGTCAAATATTATTTTATAGGTTACAGATGCTAACCCGCTAGAGTCACACCACGGCTGCAGTCCCAGATGGGGGCCAACCGATGGCTGGCACCTCTGACATTCTCCATGTTTCCATGTTTGGAGCTGAGCACGACTTCGTCTTCCGGAGAGTCGGCAGTGTTCGCGACCTGGACAGGCAGCTTGCCCTACTCAGAAAGCATCACGAAACTTGGTTGCGGCGCAGGCGAGGAATCAATGCAAAACAAAACTCACGGGAAGAGTATACGTTCCATTCGCTGCGGGATTGAATTTCCAATTTGCCTTCACCCAACGCGAAGCAGCGCTGGCGAGGATGGGCGGGCCCGAAGCCTCCACATTGACGATATTGCCATTTTCGACCGTAATCCGCACTTTGACGTCCCCAGCAATATGCATCTGCAATGCCGTCGGTGGATAGGGAGGGCGCGGACTCCGCAGCAGGAGACTGCCTCGTGGGCCGCCATTCCCGGTCCCGGCTGGTGCGCCTGTGGGACCGCCTTTGACAGAGCCAGGAATGCCATTCGAGTTAGAATGACCGGTACCGGTCGGTCTATTGTTAGGCTTTAGGTGCTCCTCCCGGCTCGGCGTAGCCGTTGAAGTACTTTCCGGCGCTGGAGGGGGTGTGGACTCCGGCCTTTGTATTGGTGTCGTTATCGGCGCTGGCGCTGAGGTCGGTGTTGGCGTTGGGGTTGGGGTTGGGGTTGGTGTTGGCGTTGGTGTTGGCTGTTGGTGGGTTGGCGTTGGCGTTGGAGTTGGCGTTGGTGTTGGTGTTGGGGTTGGTGTTGGTGTTGGTGTTGGTGTTGGTGTTGGTGTTGGTGTTGGTGTTGGTGTTGGGGTTGGAGTTGGAGTTGGAGTTGGAGTTGGAGTTGGAGTTGGAGTTGGCGTTGGAGTTGGCGTTGGTGTTGGAGTTGGGGTTGGAGTTGGGGTTGGGGTTGGAGTTGGAGTTGGGGTTGGAGTTGGAGTTGGGGTTGGGGTTGGCGTTGGCGTTGGCGTTGGCGTTGGCGTTGGCGTTGGCGTTGGCGTTGGCGTTGGGGTTGGAGTTGGCGTTGGGGTTGGCGTTGGCGTTGGCGTTGGCGTTGGCGTTGGCGTTGGCGTTGGGGTTGGGGTTGGAGTTGACTCTGGCACTTCGAACTCCAGCAGTTCGTCTAACGGCGGCGTTGGTTCAGTAATCGGAGGTGGCGCAGGCGGAGGAGGTGGCGCAGGCGGAGGAGGCAAAACAGGCTCAGGTGGAGCTGGCGGCGGCTCGGCAGCGTTCGGTTCTGCAAGCGGCGGCACATCATTTGCGTCAATTGCGGACAATTCGATATCCGGCTCGGTCTTTTGCTCTGGAAATTTCAAATAGTAACCAAACAAAGCCGCCCCGATGTTCAAGGCTACAGACAATAGAAGAAACCAGATAAAGGGCGTCTCTTTTTGATATGGAATTTTCTCAGCCACAGTGCCAGGCGCGCGTCGCTAGAGGATTATCGCTTGCCTTGGCCGAATCAAAGGCTTTAGTTTTCCGTCCTGCCCCCGAACCGCGACGGGCGCACCATCTATCGGCGCCCTGCGAAGGAGCCTGGCATACGTGGGCGGGACTTGTTTCCAGCCGTTGAGCAGGAGACCGTGTAGATACGCCGCAATCATCTCAAAGAGCAACGAAAATCAAATTCAAACAATCTCAGAAAGGCGAGCGGTTGAGGCACGTCGCTGTTGTCATTTTCTTGATCGTCGCCGCGGTTGCGGCGCGGTGTAGTACCCATCACGAACGGGCCACGCAGAAAAGTAGTAGAGACGATGTTTTTCTGGAAGAGTCTTCTCGTGCCGACAGGTGAGGTATCTGCTTGGCATCCAGGCAGTATTTTCTCGTCTAAATAATCATGGAGCGGTCAAGCGACTCCAGTAACAGCGCTGCAAAGAGGTTTTCTGTTGCTGTCTCTTTTTACGGTGATCTCGGTATCTTCGTTAAAAACAAGGACAAGCTGCAGCCGATCCGACGGCTTTTGAGCTATAAGACGTCGGTAAAAGACGTGATAGAGTCCTTTGGTGTGCCGCATCCCGAAGTCGACTTAATCGTTGTCAACGGACAACCGGTAGATTTCTCTTTTCATTTGGAAGCGGACACAGCGCTCGAAGTCTACCCCATCTCGGCTACCCCTTTCTCGAGTTTTCGATTGCAGGTGCGCGACATGCACGCCTTTGTCGCAGACGGGCATCTCGGAAAGCTCACACGAGATCTGCGGTTACTTGGGATAGACGTGAGCTACAGCCGTGACGCAAACGACCGCCAGCTCCTGGCCACGATGGTACAAGAGAATCGCGCGCTGTTAACCCGCGATCGGCCGCTGCTGATTCAGCGCGCTGTGAAAACGGGGTACTTCCCGCGCTCCCAGAATCCGATGAAACAGACGGTGGAAGTGATCCGGCGCTTTGGCCTCGCCCGGGCGCTCGCGCCTTTTGTCCGATGTTTGCGCTGCAATGGCTTGCTGGCGACCGTGTCCAAAGAAGCAGTGATCGATCAGCTGGAACCGCTGACACGTTTGTACTACAACGACTTTAAGAGGTGTCCGCGTTGTGGGCAATCTTACTGGCGCGGCTCGCACGTTGCCAAACTGGAAAGACGAGTTCAGGCTATTCTGGATCAGATTCCGGGTTGATGCCGATTGCCGTTGAACGGTCGAGAAGTCATGCGCGGCTGGAGTGACTTTTGGGAATTTGGGCTTGTCATTAACTGAGCAACCACCGCCGAAATTCTACCGCGACTAAAATCAGTTTGTGTGGACAACCTGAGGGTATTTGGAACGATACCATTCCTCAAAATGAACCACTTACGACGACTAGGCGCTTCAAACTGCGAAACTCAGGCTAGAGCCATCCCGCCAGCTTCGACCATTCTGTCTTCTATGACCTTCGTGAGCTTCTGGTTGATCGCCCTAGTTATTCTCGGTCACTCTGGAGGCTCATCGCGGTTCGGGTCCATTTCTCAGGGTGGCGGTTTTGCCGGAGTCTCAAGCGGTATCGAGCCGGTTGTTTTCGTGGCGGCGTGTTTAAGCAGGGCAAATATGTCGCTGTCCGTGGAGAGCACCAAGGTGGATTCTTTGGTGAAGATCTTGTGATATATCTCCAGGGTCTTGAGGAATGCGTAGAACTCGGCCGCTTGCGGAGTCTGCGTATAGGCGCGGGCATATATCTCGGTGGCTTTGGCGTCAGATTCGCCTCGAATCTGTTGGACCTGCTTGTAGGCATTAGACTGAATTTCGTTCAGGTCGCGCTCGCGCTGGCCTGCAATGCGTGCGGATTCACCCTCTCCCTCGGAACGGAAGCGCTGTGCGATCTGGAGTCGCTCACTAATCATCCGCTGATAGATTCGATCGAGGACATCGGGGTTGTAGTTTACTCGCTTGATCCGGAAATCGAGCACGATGATGCCAAATTCTGCCAGCTTTTGTGCGGCGGCTGCTTTGATTTCCTCTTCGATTTTCTGGCGGCCGAACTGAATAGGAGGGAGAACGCCAATAGTGCCGGTTGGACCACCTTTGAGCGTCTCGTCGCGTAATGGCTGGCGGTTTTTATCGGTGCGCACGATTTCGATAAGGTCGTGCTTGGCAATTGAGTTGCGCGTTTCGCTGCCGAGGATGTCTTCGAGGCGCGACTGGGCACTGCGCTCATCGTGTAACCTAACGAAATACGTCTTTGGGTCTTCAATGCGCCAACGCGCGAATGTGTCAACGTGAATGTAGGTCTTGTCCCTGGTGGGAATGGCGACCGGGGCGCCGTCCCACTCCAGGAAGCGCTTGTCGAGGACGTTCACGCTTTGCACGAATGGTGTCTTTAAATGCAGACCCGGTTCTGTAATCGGGTTGCCGACCGGTTCCCCAAACTGTGTGATGATCACTTGCTCGGTCTGGTCAACCGTGTAGAACGCGCCACAGAGAACGAGGAACAAGGCAAGGCCGACCGCGATTAGCGCCGCGAAAATGCCACTCTTCTTCATCATTTCAGTCCCTCTCCAGGTTTGGTCGAGAGCGGCAGGATAGGAATCAATTGCCGTAGCGATTCGTCAACGATGATCTTTTGCCCCGTTTGAGGCAGGATTTCGCTCATTGTCTCCAGGTAAAGCCGGGTGCGGGTGATCTCAGGCGCCCTGATATATTGCTGAAGGACAGCGCTAAAAGCCGCGACGTCGCCCTCGGCCTCATTGACTCGCTTGAAGCGATAGCCCTCCGACCCACGTATTGTCTGGTCGGCTTCGCCTTTGGCTTTCGGCACCACCTTGTTGTATTCCCCATTGGCGATATTGATCGCGTTTTCACGGTCCTGCTGCGCTCTGTTTACCTCGTTGAAAGAAGCTTGTACCTGACTGGGCGGGTTCACGTTTTTCAACTGCACCTGATCCACGCGAATGCCGAGATGATACAACTTGGACAATTCTTGCATCCGATTGAGCGCCTCGATCTCAATGCCTTGCCGGCCGACGGTGATTAGTTCGTCGACTGTGCGGTCTCCGACTACTTCACGCATTGCGGCTTCTGACAAATCGCGGAGGGTTTCCGACGGATTTCTTACGTCGAAAAGATACTGCCTCGGGTCTTCAATGCGATATTGCACGACCCACTCTACAAGCGCCGCATTCAGGTCCCCGGTGACCATTGATTTTTCCTCCTCCGGTTCCTCGCCGGCCTGGATCGGATTTGTGAGCTGGCCCGGCGAGGAAAAGCCAAACTCGAGCTTCAACTGCCGCCTTGTTGGCAAGACGATCACGCGGTCGATCAAAAATGGGAGCTTGAAGTGCAGCCCTGGCTCGACCGTCGCTAGAAACTTCCCGAAACGTAGCACTACACCCTGCGAATCTGCTCCCACTGTGTAGTAAGACGTCACCAAAAGGAACGCGATTAGCAGGAAGCCAATGAAAATCGCGACAAGCCAAAGGATCGACCGGGGGTCGAAATTCACATTGATAGACCTGGGCTGGTAGTCAGTCACGGGAGCAAGGCTATCGGAATCGGCCCTAATCGAGAAGAATAAAGGCCAGGAGGGTCAGGCTAAATCGTCTCCTTCATCGAATTCAGGTAGACGTTCCCATCAAACCATTCAAGGGCCACTTGAGCTGCCAACACCTTTTTCTGGCGGCACCCTCCCTCGGCAGGAGCCTTCCCGACAATCTCTTTAGAGTGACCAAATCCTTACACGGGGCGGGGTGTCAAGCGAATTAATCCCTGTTTCCGGCGCGTGCGGAGTCGTGGTGATCGATTCAGACTCGTTGCTCCGCCGCACATCTCTTGCCCATTAGTTTCGGGTTTTTGCGTTTGCAGCTTCTCCGGACGTGCGGTGCCGGATCGCGCGGGAGCGCGACCCATACCGCGAGAGCGCGTGGCGGATCGCCGCGGGAGCGCGAACCTACCGCGAGAGCGCGTGGCGGATCGCGCGGGAGCGCGAACCTACCGCGAGAGCGCGTGGCGGATCGCCGCGGGAGCGCGACCCTACCGCCGGAGCGCGCGGCGGATCGCGCGGGAGCGCGACCCTACCGCCGGAGCGCGCGGCGGATCGCGCGGGAGCGCGAACCTACCGCCGGAGCGCGTGGCGGATCGCGCGGGAGCGCGAACCTACCGCCGGAGCGCGTGGCGGATCGCGCGGGAGCGCGAACCTACTACCGCGAGAGCGCGTGGCGGATCGCCGCGGGAGCGCGAACCTACCGCGAGAGCGCGTGGCGGATGCCGCGGGAGCGCGACCCTACCGCGAGAGCGCGTGGCGGATCGCCGCGGGAGCGCGACCCTACCGCGAGAGCGCGTGGCGGATCGCCGCGGGAGCGCGACCCTACCGCGAGAGCGCGTGGCGGATCGCCGCGGGAGCGCGAACCTACCGCGAGAGCGCATGGCGGAGCGCGCGGGAGCGCGAACCTACCGCCGAAGCGCGCGGTGGATCGCGCGGGAGCGCGAACCTACCGCGAGAGCGTGTGGCGGATCGCCGCGGGAGCGCGACCCTACCGCGGGTCGCGCGTCCGCGCCCATTACGGCACGAAGCTTTGTCTTCTCTCCAGGTAGGCCGCAGCCTCTTTGCGGTCAATCCAACCGTCGTGATTTCTGTCGATATCGGCGAAAGTGCCACCGAGCAACGCCCGAACCTTCGGGTTTGCTTCCGCTTCCGCCAAAGTGATCTTTCCATTGTGATTGACGTCCAGGCGTTTGTATTGAGCGTCTCGTGAAGGTCCTTCAAGCCTGCGCCAATCCTGAATCGTAACGTACCCTTTGCCGCCCGAGTCATAGAGCCTGAACATTCGTGCGACGTTCCAGCTTACGAACTCCTCTTTCGAAATCTTCCCGTCTTTACTCTGTTCGACTCGTTTCACAAGGTCAGACTTCGGGCCCGCGGACTGACTGACACACCCAAGAGTCAGGACCGCAATAACGATTGCCGCAATGGTAGGCTTCATTAGTGTTGTTAAATATCGCAAAGTTCTGAATTCAAGTTGGAGAGGTGTCTATTGCAAATCCAACACTTCGAGTAAAGGCTGATTATTCAGGCATTTGCATTTGGGCCTCGGCGCCGACAAGCCGTGCCTTTACTGGAGCCGATTTCCGGCCTGCTGCGACGATTGTGTTCACGGCGTGTTCAAAAGATCCACGTGTGACCGGCTTTCCATTCGCCAATGGCGGTCGAGCACGCGGTTTTCGCCAACTACCTCGACCTTGCCCTTCATTTTGATATCACTGCTGGAAGCGCCGACCATGATCTCAAATTCACCGGCTTCGACAATCCTTTGATTGTCCATGCTGGTAAAATTGAGCATATCGACCGGGATGGCAAAGCTCACCACGGCTTTTTGTTTGGGAAGCAAGTTCACTCGCTCAAAGGCCTTCAGCTCCTTCACAGGGCGGACGAGAGAAGCGTACACATCCCGTACGTACACCTGGACCACTTCGCAACCCTCGCGCTGGCCGGCATTCTCGAGTTCCAGGGAAAGCGCAATGGTCCCGTCATTGATATTGACGCGATCCGGCTCGATTCTCAGCGCGCTGTATTCAAACCGGGTATAGCTCAGACCATGGCCGAAGCAATACTTGCTCCCGAAGTGATACGCGATGGGTGTGCCGGCGCTTTTGAGTTTGTGGTTGTAATAGTAGGGCACTGCACCGACATTTTTTGGTATCGAAAGCACCAAACGCCCACTCGGGCAAGCCTTACCGGTTAGCAGATCGGCTATTGCTTCAGCCCCTTCCTGCCCAGGCTGGAAGGCCAACAGAACTGCCGCTGCCTGGTCTTCCAGACCGTTTAAGGCGTATGGTCGGCCGGAAGTCATGGCGATGATGGTTGGAGTGCCGGTCGCGACGACCTGCTTCAAGAGTTCCTCCTGCACGCCAGGCAATTGAAGGCTGTCAGTATCCGAGCCTTCACCCACCGTGCCCGTTTGAAACAGGCCGGCCAAGTCTCCCACAAAGACAATAGCGACGTCGGATTGGCGCGCACAGGCAGTTGCGCCCGAGATTTGCGAGGTATCCCGACTGATCGGCGAAGTGCGCTCAAGGCTCGCGGCTTCAGAATCGACGTCGCCCGGAAATACCGGCGCGGCCGAGTTGCGTTCGGTGAGGATATCGCAGCCTTTCGCGTACCGCACGTTGTTGTCACCAAAGCGTTCGGTCAGGGCTTGCAGCGGCGTTTTTGCGTACTGGGTGCGCTCCTCCTGCATGTTGGCGATAATGATGTGGACCGGGAAGCTGTATCCGCTAAACATCGCCAGCTGATCGTCTGCCGTCGGACCAATCACGGCCACTTTCGGCTGCTTTAAGACGTCAAGAGGCAAGATCCCCTTATTCTCCAACAAGACGACCGATTGCAACGCCACCTTCTTCGCCAGGTCCTTCGAGCTGTCGGATTGCAGGCTCACCTGATTTTCGTCAACGTAGGGGTTTTCAAATAAGCCAAGGCGGAATTTCTCGGCCAGGACCCGTGCCACGATTTCATTGATTTTTTCTTCGCTTATTTGGTGACGTTCGACCGCTTGCTGCAGGTGCTCTGCGCATTCAAATCCAGGCAGTTCAATATCCAGTCCCGCACCAAATGCGAGGGCGGCCGCTTCGGCCTTGTCCTTGGCTACTCCATGGTGGGCATGGAGCAAGTTGATGCCTGCATAATCGGCGACCACCAGACCATCAAAACCCCAATGGTCGCGCAGCATTTCGGTTAACAGGAAGCGGGACGCATGACAGGGTTCATTGTCGATATCGTGATAGGCGGGCATCACAGAGCCGGCATGAGCCTGCTTTACCGCCATTTCAAACGGCAGCATGAAAATGTCGTTCAGCTCTTTAAAGCCAAGATGCACCGGAGCATGATTGCGAGCCCCTTCGCTAAAAGAATGTGCGACATAGTGTTTCAGGGTTGCCAGCAGTTCGCGATTTTCCCCTTGCAAGCCCCTGACATAGCGGGTGGCAAGAACCCCTACCAGATAGGGATCCTCTCCCATTGTCTCCTCGGTTCGTCCCCAGCGGACATCGCGGGATACGTCCAGGACAGGCGCCAACCCCTGATGGCATCCGACCTGTTTTGCCTCTTTCAATATTTCCCGGCCGACCGCTTCAATAAGGTCAGGATTCCAGGTCGATCCATAGTTCAATGCCGAAGGGAAGATTGTTGCCCCTTTGATCATCAGCCCGGTCAAACATTCCTCGTGAGATATCGCCGGCACGCCCAGGCGGGTTTCCTCGACGAGAAACTTTTGCAAGACGTTCAGGGCACGCACCCCTTCTTTAGGATTGACAGGGTGCGTACCAAGCGGGCGGGTGATCTGTCCAATTCCCAGCCTGAGCATTGTTTTTACGTCTTCCGTTGTCACAGTTTGGCAGAAGGCATCGGTACGGATCCGATGATTGCCGTCTGCAGACAGAATCAGCCACTGAGAGTACATCTGGGCGATTTTCTCCGGCAGCGTCATTCGCGCCAACAAATCGGAGACGCGCTGAGCGATTGATAGCTGAGAATCTTTATAGGGATATGTAGCCATGTGATGTTAAGCGCACCGATGATACCTCACGAATCCGATCTTGCACGCCGAACCCTTGCCGAATTTTACGGGCAACAGCTCGCAGAACCGATTCCTGAATCCACACCTCCAGTGAGTGTCGTTTTCGTTCTTGGTAAGAAGCCTAAGAATAGGAACCGGATGAACTGCGCAAATCGTCTCGAAAACAACGGCGGAATGGCTTGGTCGAGAAGTGCGGATGACGCAGCGCCATTTTCGTAAATTTGTGAGCCGTACGGTTTGGCGCTTGAGTACTTTGGGGCGACCGGCGACAAAAGGCTTGGGCCAGAGGGCCAATCAAGGAAATTAAGCATAGAGAGAATACAAAAACATATGAGCACATTAGTCGTGGTCGGGTACGATGATCCGTATAAGGCTGAAGAGGTCCGTCTGAAACTGCGGAAGCTGCAAAGCGAATATCTGCTGGACCTTGAAGACGCGGTAGTCGCTGTCAAGGACGCCCAGGGCAAAATTAAATTGCACCAGGCCGTTAATTTGACCGCCGCCGGTGCGGTCAGCGGTGGCTTCTGGGGATCCCTGATCGGCCTGATCTTCCTTAACCCTTTGCTGGGTATGGCGGTGGGTGCCGCGGCGGGCGCGGCTTCCGGAGCGCTCACTGATCTGGGAATCGATGATACCTTCATTAAGGAGCTTGCAGCCACGATGACACCCGGCAGTTCGACCCTTTTCGTCCTGGTCAAAAAAGCCACACCCGACAAAGTGCTGGAAGAGCTGAAGGGAACAGGTGGCCGGGTCTTGAAGACCTCCCTCTCCCACGAGGACGAAGCTAAACTGCAGGCCGCCTTGAGCGGGGCGACATCGTAACACACGGGTGGTCAAAGACCCGCGTGGTTCCTATCGCGGACTAACTTCGGATCTCCGGATTTCTGAAGCGCACGCTGAAACGGAAAACCTTCTTCTCCTGAGAGTAAATCTCCCCGGTCTTCAGATCGACGCGTAGTGGCACGCCGATCCGGGTGATGTCCACCGTTGCGTGGAAGCCGCGCTCGGAGAAGACGTCGATCAGCATCGTCAGGGCGGCCGGATCCTCGAAGAGCAGGTCTTCGGAGTTGATGCTGGCGATGCCCGAGACCGCGTGGCGAACCACGATGGGCATCATCTTGCCTTCGATGAACTCGATCACCCGCCCGAAGGTTTCTGGTTGTTCTACCTCGTAGCCGTCTAACCGGCGGACGAGGTCCTGGCGAGCGTGGCGGACGATTTGGCTGGCCAGCGGCAACCCCCGGAGCCGGTCGAAGGTGCGCGGGTCCAACTCCAGTGAGCTCTGATATTCCAGCTCGCGGACGATGTTGGCCTGCACTTCGGGGATGGGCGCCTGGGCGTTGATGAAGTGGTAGTGGAAGATCTGCTTGAGGGAAACCAGCGCGTCGTAGGTTTGCTCCTTGAACACGCGGTAGCGGTTGCGTGCCAGCCCCTCGCTAAAATCCGTCGCCCGTTCCTCCCACCGTTCGCCCACGCCCGAGCGAGCGACCTCCTCGTTGTGGGCGACGACCTGCCGTCCGCGCTTAAGTTGGCGCGCCACACTTTCCGCCTCGTCGACGAACAGCACCATGATGTGGAAGATTGGCTCCTTGAAGTGGATCACCTCCGGGGTGCCGGAGAACTCCCGGCGCAGCGCGATCATCTCGTCGAAGAGCAGCTTGAGGCACTCTACCTGCACCTTCGTGCGCGGGAAGCCGTCGAGGAGCGCGCCGTTCTGCTGCTCAGGCTCAAGCAGCTTGCGCAACAGGATGCCGACCGCCTCCCGGTCCCCGACCATGCCGCCACGTGCCTTGACGGCGCGCGCCTCCGGTGTGTCAAGGAGCTGGGAAACCACAATGGGCGGCGCCTCGATGCCGCGCAGCTTGCGGATGAAGTCGGTGTTGGTGCCTTTGCCCGCGCCCGGCGCCCCGCCGAGCAGGATCAACTCCTTGGGGAAGCGCATCCGGCTGCGGCCGAACTCCCCCTCTAGCTCCCGCCAGATGGCGCCGAATATGAGTTGCGCATCCTTGACTTCCAGCTCAGGGGAATTAGTTGCGCCAGGCACAAGGGGGGCGACAGTTCCTTGCCCCTTCCATACGCCAGCATTGTCACCTTGCATCTGAGTGCGGTTCATGCGCCCGGCTAGTGATTCCCATTGTCATTTGCAACTAAACCGGATGGCACCGCGTTTGGAAATCTATTTTTTGCATCGGCTCATCGAGTTCCACTAATAAGGGGAATCGCGACAATTACGCTCGACTTCGTGAGTTAATGGCACGAGTGTCCTTAATTCTCTCTCCTCCCATCGTGCTTTTCCGTGCCTGAAGTTTTGAAGGCGGAATCTCTCCGCCGCTCTGGACGACTATGTCACTTAGTAGTCAAGCGAGTCCGAAGAACAAATCACAGCGTCGAGAATCACCGAGGTACGTACCAATGCGTCAGCGGCAGTATCTGAATGAAGTATGAAGAAAATCGAGGCGATAGTTAAACACTTTAAAATGGAGGATGTTAAGAAAGCCTTAGCAGAGCTCGGAA
Source organism: uncultured Verrucomicrobiae bacterium (assembly GCA_963736745.1). Lineage (GTDB taxonomy): Bacteria > Verrucomicrobiota > Verrucomicrobiia > Chthoniobacterales > JAFAMB01 > JAFAMB01. The sequence continues at coordinate 172,190 of CAVTQD010000002.1, forward strand.
TTGGAGGGATGACGGTAAGCGAAGTCAAAGGCTTTGGATTTCAAAAAGGTCATCGAGAAATCTATCCAGGAAGCGAATATACTGTTGGGTTTCTTCCAAAAGTGAAATTTGAAATCGTGATATCAGACAATCGCGTGCGGAAAGCCGTCAAAGCCATTGTGGAGGCAGCCAGGACTGGAAAGATCGGCGATGGTAAAGTGTTCGTCTTAAGCATCGAAGAGTGCATACGGATTCGAACGGCAGAACGTGGGGAAGCTGCAATTTAAGGCCACACGAAAGGCGATTGGTAGCCCGAATATTGTTTGCCTCGATGCCAATGGCCCAACTGATGTCGTAGTTGGCTATCAGCTCGCACCTTACGGGTGTGGACGGCGTGTTGGGCTTGCCCGATTTGCTTGTGAGGGCTGCGTCCCGTTTCGGGCGATCCTTCAGAACGAGCCAAGCGGGCGCGTGGTCGCTCGCGCCGTCTTCGCCGCGCACCCATTTGTCGACACCGGCGTCGACCAGGCGGCCTCTCAGATTGGGGCTGAGCAGAAGCTGGTCGATTCGCAATCCAGCGTCCCGCGCCCAGCGGTTTCGCTTGTAGTCCCAGAACGTATACATGGGCTGATCGGGATGCCGTGTCCGAATGGCGTCGATCCATCCTTGCTTCAGCAAACTGCGCGAAGCGCGTCGCGACTCTCGGGTTGCGTTAAAGCATTGTCGGCCCAGGATCTGTGTCGGATAGATGTCCAAGTCTGTGGGCACAACATTGAAGTCACCGGCGAGGATCGCCGGCACGCCTTCAGCAAATAGTGTCCGGGCGTGGGCAATAAGCCGATCGAACCAGGCCAGCTTGTAGTCGAACTTCGGTCCCGGCTGCGGATTGCCGTTGGGCAAATAGAGACAAGCGATGAGGCACACCACTAATAGCGGCCTCGATGTACCGGCTTTGGGTGTCGTTAGAGTCGCCCGGAAGGCCGCGTCTGGTGACAATCGGCGTGCCGATTTGCGAGAGGATCGCGACGCCGTTGTAGGTGGGTTGACCTTGCCAGACCGCTTCATAGCCGGCCGATCGAATAACTTCGGTGGGAAAGGCCGCGTCCGGCGCCTTGAGCTCCTGCAGGCAAACAACATCGGGCTGCTCTTCGCCAAGCCAGGCGAGCAAATTGGTTAGCCGCCGATTGATGTTGTTGATATTGAAGGTCGCGATCTTCATGATCGCAAAAGCATTGAACCTGGCTTCATGTGACTTCAGTAAATCAAGGATTCGGTTTTGTTGCCAGCGGCGCCGTTGGCGATCAAACCTGGCATGATGATTGCCGTTCTCTTCAAAATGTCTGACAAAGGTTTACTGATTGACGCTATTTCTATAGTCCTTGCACTGTCTGGAACAATCGGTAAATAAAGTGAGAAGAAAGCCAGGATGGTTAGCCCCATGCGGTTGCGTATTGCGATTGTTCCCCTCCTTATTTTTGCCTGTGCTGGCGCCTGTTGCGTCACGTTGCTCGTTCTTCTTGGCAAAATGGAACAAACTTCCCAGCCTAAACCAACTCCGCCGAGTGAGGCCAATCCAATCATAGATATCTGGATCAATCGGATGCAGGGCTTTTTCTTTGTCTTTTTGCCGGATAACACGGCCAAGATCTACGAAAGTTACACCTTTGATCTAGATAACGTCGGCAAATGGAAAAGAGTCGAAGATCGCTCGATTTACCCAGAAAGTCCCAAGATACGTTTACCTTCTTACAAGGTTGAATTCGAGGATGATCGTGTCATAGACATTTTTCTTTATCCTATTTTTCACCACGATAGCCTTGTGGTTGAAGACAAGATAATAGGGCACCGCGGATACAACAGGCTATCTGACACGGACGATCCTAACGGATTTTATCACAAAAAGTTTACCCAGGGCCTTCCTCAGGATCTTTCTATCGTAAATAACTATTGGAAATCATATCACGGACGTCCATCCCACTAGTGCACCAATTCAGCGACCGATGTAGTGGCGTTGCGATCAAAATGGGCCGCCGGCCAGGCGCGACGAAGGAGCATAGGGTACCGTCTCGAATAGCATGACGTCGTTGAAAGCCAGTATTGCTTTGGAGGTGTTATTTTTGTTGCCACAAATAAGGAGTCAGAATTGAAAATTGAGTTCTCCATGTCGGTATTTCAACAAGAGAGACAGAAATGAATGAGCGCTATTCACCAATCAGCCGCGTGTTGATTACCAATGACGACGGGATCGATGCAGCCGGACTTGCAGTGCTGGAGGCGGTGGCGGCCACTTTGGCACGCGAAGTCTGGGTGGTGGCCCCCGAACATGACCAGAGTGGCGTGTCCCACTCCATCAGCCTGCACACACCGCTGCGCGTCCGCAGGCGTGGCGATCGCCGTTTTGGAGTCAGCGGTACGCCAGGCGATTGCGTATTCGTGGCGTCGCGCCAGGTCATGCCGGCTCCTCCCGATCTGGTGCTGTCCGGGATTAACCGGGGCGCTAATCTGGGCGTGGAGACGGTCTTCTCGGGCACAGTCGGAGGCGCCATGGCCGGGCTGTTGCTCGGTGTGCCCTCCATCGCGCTCAGCCAGGCATTCTCCGATCGCGACGCGGTGCGCTGGGACACGGCACGCCAGTTGGCACCTGGGGTCATCCGAAGGCTTCTGAAGGCAGACTGGGCCGATGGTGCGTGCCTGAACGTAAATTTTCCTGATGTGCCTGCCGAGCACGCCGGGCCATTGACCGTAACACGCCAAGGGAAAGGATTAATGAAGGCAGTGGAAGTGACCACGCGTATCGATCCTCGCGGTGGCGATTACAGCTGGTTGCATATCACCCGTGGGCAATGCCTGGATGCAACGGGCAGCGAGACCGAAGTGATTTCCGCTGGAGGCATAGCGGTGACCCCGCTACAGTTTGAGCGAACGGCCGAGCAGGTGTGGTCGCGGCTGACCGAGGAGCTGATCAATTAGTGCACCAGGCACTGACTTGGCGCACTAATGCACCGGTCGATTCATCTAAGCTAATTTTCGAACTTAGGCGCACGAAACAAAATTTATTGCGGCATCAGTCGGAGACTCCATTGATGCACCGATTTCTTCCAGTCTGTTGGATTTGTGGCGCAATAGATGGGAGCAATGCTGGCAAGAGTGGAATGCCCTTTGAATGGTCTGCGATTGAGAAGTTTCGCCGCGTAAAAAATTGAGGCTTCGGGTGTTGGAAAACGTTTGGCTCCGCTCCGTACCATTAGACCCATCCAGTTGTTCTTAACCCGGGCGGCGCGGCTCTTCCATCCACCTGACTCATGAGCGGATATTGCGGCTAAGATGAGAGGGTCGATATTGTTTCGGCGGCCGGCCTCAACGAATACTTTTCCGAATCCGTGCGGCACTCTCGCTTCGAGCTGATCTGGATCAATCGCGCGAAATGTCCGGACATTATCCTCTGTGGCGCGGCTCGAAATCTGCAATCCCAGAGCAAATGCCAATATAGCCCATGTTTTCATGTGCCCTCCTTTGACGCATTTGCGCAGTTTGGCAAGTTCCTTTTTTTGGAGTTTGAGTCGGTGAGGCATGTCGCGTAGGATAATCCAGTTGCATTTTTTTGCTGCCGCGGTTGGCCTCCGCTTCAATAATTCAGGTAGTAAATTAATTCTCTCGCGGTCGCGCGAATGGGATCGGTCAATCTCGGATTCAGGAGCGATTGCGATCATGTGGGCGATGTCCCGATGTGCTGAAAGGCAACAGCAACTCGGTGCGACCTTGGAGCAGCGCCGAAGGCTCCGGATCGCGTTCCTTTTCTTATCGCCAGAGGTTGCTCTTCGCGAGATCGAGGAGTTCGTCGCCTTTTCCGTTCAGAGCCGTTTTCAGCATATAGAGGCTGAATCCCTTGGCCTGCGCGAGTTCGATTCTTGGAGGTATGGAGAGTTCCTGCCGATTGACCACTGCGTCCACGAGGACCGGTCCCTCATGGGCCAGGGCCGATTGGATAGCCGCCGGCACATCGGCGGGATCTTCCACGCGAAATCCACGGATGCCGATGGCTTCGGCCATTTTCGCAAAGTCGGGGTTATCGAGAGCGGTTCCATGTTCGATTAAACCCGCGGCCTTCATCTCAAGCTCGACGAAGGCGAGCGCGCCGTTGTTGAATACGATGATCTTAACCGGCAGCTTGAGCTGGCGAATAGTAAGGACATCGCCCATCAGCATACTGAATCCACCGTCGCCGGAAAGCGAGATCACTTGCCGCCCAGGAAACGCCAACTGCGCCCCGATGGCCTGCGGCATGGCGTTTGCCATTGATCCATGGTTGAACGAGCCGAGCAGTCGCCGCCGGCCATTCATTGTCAGATAGCGCGCGGCCCACATTGTGGGCGAACCGACGTCGGCGGTGAAAACAGCGTCAGCAGCCGACATTTCATTGACGACGCGCGTGAGATACTGGGGATGAATAGGTTTCCGCCCCGGCGTACCAGTAGCGAGGTGATCCAGGCCTGCACGGTTGGTGGCATAGTGTCGTAAGGCCTTGTCGAGATGAGCGCGATCCTGCTTTTCCTCCAGCATAGGCAGGAGTGCGGCAAGAGTGTCGCGCACGTCGCCGACAAGGCCCATGTCGAGCCGGGTGCGACGACCGAGGTTTTCCGGCCGCAGGTCGACTTGGGCGATGGCCGCTTTTTCCGGATAAAATTGCCGATAAGGAAAATCCGTTCCCAGCATCAAAAGGGCATCGCAGTCCATAGTTGCGTAGTAGCCGGAAGAAAAGCCGAGCAAACCCGTCATTCCGACATCAAACGGATTGTCGTATTCAATGTACTCCTTGCCGCGCAACGCATGGACTATTGGCGCCTTTAAGGCTTCCGCGGCTTGCATTAATTCCGCGTGCGCGCCTGCGCAGCCGGCCCCGCCAAGAATTGTCACCCTCTTGCCACGATTGAGCAATCCGGCGAGTTTGCGGAGGTCTGCCTCGGACGGTCGGATCGTCGGCGCAGGCGGCGTGCTGCTGAAAAGGCGTGGCTCGTCGGTGGGAGCTTCCAACAATTCAACATCTCCCGGAATCGTGATTACGGATACGCCCCTCTGGCCGAGAGCAGACTGAATTGCCAGCCTGATGGTCCAAGGCATTTGAGCGGCGTTCGAGATGAGTTCGCAGTAATGGCTGCAATCCTTGAAGAGAATTTCCGGTCGGGTTTCTTGGAAGTATTGACTGCCAAGTTCGGGACTGGGAATCTGGGCCGCGATAGCTAACACAGGTACTCGGCTCCGATGGCAATCATAGAGGCCATTGATTAGATGCATATTTCCCGGACCGCAACTTCCAGCACAAACGGCAAGCGACCCGCTAAGATGTGCTTCGGCCCCGGCTGCGAAAGCGGCGACCTCCTCGTGCCGGACCGGAATCCAGTCAATAAGTTTTTGTTTACGTATCGCTTCGGTGAGTCCGTTCAGCGAGTCACCCACTACACCATAAATGCGTTTGACCCCCGCAGCGGCCAGCGTTTTGAGGATCAATTCAGCAATGTTGGTATTCATAAGCTTGGAGCAAATGATCTATGTTCAAACTCATTAGTCTTTGTGATTTTGTCCGTGAAGCAAGATTTCTTGGAATGCCGCGGCAAAAGTTAGCATGAACTGGATAACGATTGCTTGGTCGATGTCGGCCTCTGCGTGCCTGACCCTGGCCGGAGTGCACTTGATCATCTGGCTCAAGCAAACCGCGCGACTCGCTCATCTCCTATTCTCGACAACGGCAGTCTCGGTGGCGGCGATCGCTGCGTGCGAATTGTTGGCGATGCACGCGCACACCACCGAGCAATTCGGAAGGGTAGTATGGTGGGCGCACCTCCCGGTTTTTTGCGCGGTTATCTCGATCGTAGGGTTTGTGAGGCTCCATTTCCGCGCTGGGCGACCGTGGCTAGGTTACACAGTCTGCGGCTTGCGGCTGCTGGCTCTGATCATCAAATTTTGCTCCGTGCCGAATCTGAACTATACGCAGATCACGGCTCTACGGCAGAGGACGATTTTTGGAGGAGAGACGATCTCGATTGCCCAAGGCATCGGTAATGAATGGACCAAGGTTGGCCAACTGAGCTCGCTCTTGCTCCTGTTGTTTGTGTTGGACGCGTCTGTCACCCTCTGGCGACGAAATGACGAAATTGACCGTCGCCGCGCGCTGCTCGTTGGGGGCAGCATGATGTTTTTCATTTTTGCGGCGGGCGTGTACTCGGCGTTGGTGAACGCGGGTATCATCCAATCACCTTACCTGATCAGTGTCTTCTTTTTGCCCATCCTTGCGGCGATGGGGTATGAGCTGAGTTTGGAGGTGGTGAAGGCGGCGGAACTCGTCCAACACCTGCAGGCGAGCGAGGCTGAGCTACGAGAGAGCGAAGCGCGCTTCCGTATCTTGGCCGATACTGCGCCTGTGATGGTGTGGATGTCGGGCACGGACATGCTCTGCAATTTCTTTAACAAGCCGTGGCTTGAGTTCACGGGCCGGACGGTGGAACAGGAATTGGGAAACGGCTGGTCAGAAGGCGTGCATACTGAAGATATTCAACATTGCCTTGAGACCTACATCTCCAGTTTCAACGCGCGCAGGCCTTTCACCATGGAGTATCGTTTGAGGCGCGCCGATGGAGAATATCGCTGGGTTCTGTATAGCGGTGTCCCGAGATACACGTCCGAGGCCGGATTTGCCGGATATATCGGTTCGTGCATTGACATCACCGAGCAGACGCGGGCGGAGAAGGCATTGCGCGAGAGCGAGCAAAACATGAGCCTCGCAGCAAGTGCGGCCGAGTTGGCCTTGTGGACTTGGGACATTCCACGAAACAAGATTTGGACCTCGGGCAAAGGCCATGTGCTGATAAACTTTGCGAATTCTGACAAACTCAATTTGGAACGCTTCCTGGATGCGCTGCATCCGGAGGACCGCGAAAGGGTCCGCCAAAGCGTGGCCATGGCAGTGAAGGGTAACGGCGAGTACGAGAGCGAATTTCGAGTCACGCAGCAAGACGGGCAGGTGCGTTGGATTTCCGCGCGTGGACGCGTCGAATTCGACTGCGGCAAGCCGCTCCGCATGCGGGGCGTCTCGCTTGACATTACTTGGCGCAAGCATGCCGAGCTGGAAGTGGCGCGGCAGCGCAATGAGCTGGCCCACCTCTCACGCGTGACATTGATGGGCGAGTTGTCCGGCTCTCTTGCGCATGAGCTAAACCAGCCGCTCACGGCCATTCTCGCCAACGCGCAAGCGGCGCAACGGTTCCTCGCGCAGGGCACCGCGGATCCTGCCGAGTTGCAGGATATCCTCAAAGAAATCGTGGCAGAAGACAAGCGCGCCGGCGAGGTCATCCGACGCCTGCGTTTATTGCTAGAAAAGGGGGAGGTGCAAGTTCAGCCGCTAGACCTGAACGAGGCGGTAAATAACGTCCTGAGGCTGCTGCGCAGCGACTTATTGAATCAAAATGTCGCCGTGCATACTGAACTCGCGTCGCATCTACCTGTAGTTAACGGTGACAGCGTGCAGCTTCAGCAGGTGCTGCTCAATCTCATTGTCAACGGCTGCGACGCGATGGCAGGTGTCGAGGGAATAGAGCGTAGGCTTTCCATTCGTACCGAACTGACGGATGACAAAGAGGTGCGGGTATCTGTGGCCGACTACGGCAGAAGCATTCCGCCCGAAAAAATCGAGCGGATCTTCGAACCCTTTTTCACGACCAAGAAAGTGGGTCTGGGGCTGGGGCTCACGGTTTGCCGCACGATCATTTACGCTCATGGAGGCAGGCTTTGGGTCACTAATAACGCGGAGCGCGGTGCGACATTTCAGTTTACGCTGCCCGCAAACGAGGAAGGCATCGCGTAGCATATCGGCGACGACTATTTTATTAGATAATGCACAAGCGACACGCGGGGTGCATGTGGTTGGCCAAAGGTCCAATATCTTTGCCGGAACGCACGTGCTAAGGTTCCGATTGAATGAACAATGCACTGCCCCTCATCGCTCTCGTGGACGACGAGGAATCGGTGGGCAGAGCCCTCAATCGGTTGCTGCGATCAGCAGCGCTGAACGTGGAGACTTTCGCTTCCGGAGCGGAGTTCTTGAAATCCTTGGAAGTTCACACGCCTGACTGTATCGTCCTGGACCTGCACATGCCGCAGGTGGACGGTTTTGAGGTTCAATCCCAGCTTGCACAGACGGGCTTACGCGTGCCGGTCATAATCATAACTGGCTGCGATACGCCCGAGGTCCTCGAACGCGCGACTGGCGGCGGCCTGGCGGCGTATCTCAGCAAACCGGTAGATGGTCAAGCGCTCCTTGACGCCATCGCTCTGGCGATCGCCGGTGCGGATGAAACGAGCCATGCTTCGCGCACGCGAAGAAGTTAGCCGGCAGCTCGCATCGCTGACAAATCCCTTACGGATTTGTCAGCGATGCAAGTTAACGAATCTCTACAGGCGTGCCAATGGGTGCATATTGGAAAAATTTAGAGGCCATGGTCTCCGGTAAACGTATGCAGCCGTGGGAAGCCGGATATCCTGGGAGGTAACCGGCATGCATGCCAATATCTCCATGGATTCTGAGGAAGTATGGCATCGGCGCTCCTCGAAAAACGGTGCCCGGAGGGCGTGGATCCTTTTCGTTTTCCACATTTTGGACTATGACTTGTCCGGATTGGTCGACATAATCGCCGTAGAGGCTTGAAACGTGGTCAATATCCTTGTCGGTAACGCGAAATTTACCTGGAGGTGTATCGTGACCCTCTCGACCGGTGGAGACCACTGAAAGGCCAACGATTTGGCCGTCTTTGTAAAAATAGGCGCGCTGGTTCTCAAGATCTATTTTTATAGACGGACTGCCGGCAATTCCGTCACCTTCCCAATAAGAAGTATAGTCCTCGCCTTCGTCGCTCTGTCGAGCCTGGGTTCCACCGGGAAAAAACGGATTGAGCTCACTGGTCGCATTTTGTCGATCGCCAGCACAGCCGACTAAGAAAATAGCCAAAACGATGGAAAGCTGGTTTGAGATGTGGGTCAGAACGCCCTCTTTCATTGTCGCTGCAGATGCCGTGGATAAGTGATGCTTTACTCGGGATTCCTGAATCGACGGTCTTAACCGAAGCTTAAGAGTTCAGGTACGAATTTGATGTTCAATAGGTTTCGATCGACGGGAACATCCGGCGTCTTTCGCTCTCAAATACCTTTTCGCGTAGCTAGGCGCTTTTGACGGAGTTCGCTTTTTGCCCTGCGCACGGATCTGTAAACAGATCGACTCATCCTAGTGCACCGACCCCTTTTGAACTCAGCGAAGCCCGAGGGATTTGGGAGACGGTGCACTAAGGTGCGAAGCGGAAGCTGGGAATCTCTCTTCCGAGGACAAAGCCTGCTTTAGCAGTGCTATGAGGGGGAACAACTTTGGAGTCGGCCCAATCGTTGATTGCATACAGAGCCCTGGAGGTTTCTTCGGAGTCATTCCTGATTTTTATCGCCCAGCCGAAACAAGCTTTGACTCTGAAAGCTGTGAGGGACCCAGAGGTCCCGACCTTGACCTCGGAGTCGCAGAGACCAACCGAAGCGGTGAGTCCAAGCACGATCAGTCCCGGCATCACTCGAAATAGCAAAGTTTTCATTCTTGCGGGAAAGTTACGCGTTCATATCGCCGATCGCTCGCTATTCCGAGCGAGACGAGAAGCGATCGTTCAATGACTGGTTTGACTCTTTGATCATGATCGAGTTGAAATCTCTGTATTCCGATCGCGGTATTTTGGCCGAGAAACCCATCGACAACGCCGGCATAGTAGCCGCGATTTCGCAGAGCGATCTGGACTTTTCGCACGATCGCAGAGTTAGGGGAAGACATTGCGTGCGACCGAGCCGGCGGAATCTGTTCGTCTGAACACGCTCCCAGAAAACCAACCACTCCGATCAGAATCATGAGCCGGGATATTTCTGCCATATTTCTCTCTTCCATTCTTGCCAGTTCGTCTTATTTCGCGGGCCTGTCCCGCATCTGCATAACTCTGATTTAACTGAAGCTAGGTTTGGCTAAGGGACGCAAGCCTTACTCCGCGCAGTTTAGCCCAACCCGACCGCCAAATTCAATTGGACTTTAGTGCAACAGGAGAACTTTGGGTGGGATTGCAACCAACCCGAAGCGCGTGCTGCGGTGCTCGGCCTCGGAAACGAAGCCTGTCAGCGCGCTTTGTCTTGCTCCAACTGGCGAAGATCAGGGGTTCCTGGCGCGCCGGGCCGCCGCGGAGGAGCAACCGTGCCTTCCGCCGTCAGTGGAAAGTGTATTCGAAAAAGAGCACCCAGCATCGCGACCGAGTTGTCGCTCCACAATCCGCCGTGGCCCCAAATTATCTCCTTTGGAACCCGCACGATCCAGCATGGCACGCGGGCATTTCCCGTATACACAAATTGCCATCTCCGCCAAATTTCCCGTCCTGTCGCTGGGCGGTATTCACCCGGATTATAGTTCCCATTCCGGCAGAAGAGATCTTCGTGGGCATCGTTATGCTCGCTCGTATAAAAGCTATAGTCCGGGTGGTTTTCTTTGATATTGGCTTCGAACGCCCTGTTCTCATTGGCTCTCAGGCCCGGCGGAGGAGTGGTTTCGCCGCGTGGAACGACATGAAAATTAACCAGATACTTATTGTTGCCGGGCGTACGGTCATAGAATTCGCTTTCAGATACTTTTTGTCCACTGCTGCCTGGTACAGGGACTTTGTCCCAATGGGCGCGAAGATTGACTATATTAAAGAGTCCAGTACCAAGTGGAAAGAATTGTCCGGTTGCTTGGTCGTTTTCTGATTGGAGAATGATCAGAAATGGACGGCTTTCGTCCAAGATGCTGCCCTCTTCGGCCCCAGGAGTCCGACCCAGGTAGGCGTGTCGTTTTGGGTCGTACTTATAAAGGTAATCGAGTTCCGACATTAGCTGTCGGCTGCCGATCGAGCTGTCTGCCGCATTAAACGCCACGGCCATGTCCCATGGGCTGGAATTGCGCGCGCCGGTGCTGCTGGCATCAAGGATGGAATGAGAAATTGTGTTCTCGAGCACCAGTCCGCCAAATGAATGGCCCAGCAGTACGCAATGGTGAAACGTCTTATCGGGCGCGCGAGCAGCCAGCGCCAGCTCGCTGATCGTGGCAAGGCAGCCGTTTTGCGCGGCGATCGTTGTGCCGGCGGATTTGCGACTCCAGAACGTAAAAAATTTTAGCCCGGGCACGGTCAGATCGATACCGCGCCATGCGATGTAGACGCCAATCACGTTCAGCTTTCGTCTGCTAATTTCCGGAAAACGCGACATTGTATCGATAAAGTGCTCGAACCGGCAGACGTCGCGTGAATTCGCGTTGTTTTGCCAGCCGTGAATGTAAACAAAAAGCAATGGACGTTTCGCGTCGTGTATTACTTCGAGAGCAGCTTTTCGTTGTGAAGTATCCAACGCCGATCCCTGATCACCGAATTCGATAAAAGCCAGTTTATAACGCCCATCCTCGGGTCCTCGAATTGATTTGTGCGGTTCAGCCGATGTATTCGGGTAATACGGCCCGTACGAGGCACAGGACGCGATGAGTAGAGTTAAGACAAGCGCAACAAAAATCCGGCAAAGCGAGTTATAGACTGGAAATGAAGCGAGCCCGTGCCCCGGACCGTTTTTCATCGCAGTCGGCACGATCCAAAAGGGAAAAATGGCTTTTTTCTTGCTGAAAGGGTCGCGAGACGAAGTGTCAGCCATTTAAGCCGGATTCTAGGACACGAATTACAATTCAGTCTATTGGACCATAGTCCAATAGAAATGCGCTATCAGGAGAGGTAGGCTCCCCGGTGGTGTCTCCGGCGAAACCGATTATACATAGTCGACGGGTCTACAAACAACTTTGTGCAGATCAATTTCGGCCTGAGATCCACCTTCTAATCAGAGAGTCAAATTGAGTCGCAGCGGAACAATTCGCGAGGGCAGCGCTGCCCGGGAGGGTGGGGGAAAGTTGTTTTTTTTGTCGAGTTCGCGCTCCTTCATATGCTGCACTTCCGATGTTCGGCTCCTGGCCCTCGAAACTTATCAAGCCGGTTGATATGGGCGATTGGACCTTCAATTGGGTCTGGAGTTTGCCATTGATCGTGCTGAGCGTTCTCATCCACGTTTTGGGTCTCCAATTCGTCAATGATGGAGTAGTCCGCGTTCTGAGCAGGGTGGTCGAGCGTCGTCGTTTTATGCCCGTGTTCGCGGTGGTCATGGGCATAACTGCATTGTTGGCTACAGTCTTGCACGGTATCGAGGTAACCATTTGGGCAACCGCCTACCGGCATTTAGGTGCTCTACCCGACTACAAGTCCGCGATGCTCTATTCGCTCAGCGCAATGACAAGCTACGGCCACGCAAACCTCTTTTTGGAAACCCAATGGCAAATGATGGGTGCTCTGGAGTCGCTGAACGGGATGCTTCTGTTTGGACTGACCACCGCTTTTCTGTTCGCCATGATCCAGAGAGTATGGCCGCTCAGACGTGGTGCACGGCCCACGGAACCTTAGTGCAAGATGGCAGGTAGTCACAAAATGTGATCTAGCTGAAACGGCCCGCAGAGACCAGATCGCGTGGTCATCGTAACTAACTCGGCGAGCGAGCGCGCGCCCATTTTTTCCATCACTCGGGCGCGATGAACCTTGACCGTTTTCTCGACGATACCGAGATCAGCGGCGGCTTGTTTGTTGAGTTGACCCGCAACGACATGACTTAAGACTTCACGTTCGCGCGCCGTGAGGGTCGAAAGCCGCGCTCGGAGCTCGGCGACTTCCGTTTGGTCGTTTTGTTCTCTCCTGCTCTTATTCAATGCCTCCGAGACGGCTTGCAACAGGTCGTCGTCTGTGAATGGTTTTGGCAGAAAATCCACAGCTCCCGCTTTCATCGCATGCACGCTCATCGGGATGTCGGCGTGGCCAGTAATGAATACGATTGCCAAATGCTGAGCGGCGTCGGCGAGCATCTGTTGCACTTCGAGACCGTTGAGTCCGGGCAATCGTATATCCAAGAGAAGGCAACCAGGACCTTCGAACTGGGATCGGCACAGGAATTCCTCCGCCGAAGCGAAACTTTCAGGCTGGTACCCGGCGGAGCGCAATAAGCGCTCGAGAGCCTTTCGTACGCCCAGGTCGTCATCGACTACGAATACGTTTGGAGCGCCAACATCCACGATTTAGCAACTGTTAAGATCAGATACCGCCGCTGGAAAAGAGAATTGGGCAAGACTATGGAACTTTTTCGGGATGGCAAAGAATAATCTCCGCGACAGATCGGAGGAAGCGAAATCCTTGGCAGCCAGGCCGGAGCCCGCCCCGCGTTTGTTGCCGTGCTGACTGGCGCGTTGGACCAAAGGCCCAATTGACGCGCCTGGTGTTCAGTACTAGGAACTGTTCGGAAAATGCGACAACCACGAATTCGCCAGCCGAATGGACTCAAGGCATGGGAAGCAGGATCTAGGAGGTTCGGAGATGGCCTGAGCCGGCGGCTCTGGTTGCTCCAAAGTGAGGCGCTGTGTGCCGAAGCGAGACGTCGGACCGGGCTGGTGCATTTTGGCGATCCGCCGATCGAACCAGCTCTTTCCATTCTAGTGAATAGTCTCGAACTTCAGGCGGACCTTCACCCAGTGGGTCGATTTCTTATGTGGGTTCACTTGCGCGGACTGCTTGAGACTCGACTGCGTCTAAACCACGCGTGGAGTGGGCAGTCGGAGGCGCTGAACGCCTCGCTCATTCAGCGACCCATTTTCATCACCGGTATGCCGCGGAGTGGTTCGACTTTTTTGCAAGAATTGATGGCGGAAGATCCAGAAAACCGGACTCCCCGGGTTTGGGAAGTGATGTTTCCTATTCCGGGTCAAAACGGTGCGCGTCGCAAAGTAGATCCGCGGGTGCTTAAAGCTGAAGCATGTTTATGGTGGTTCCGCCAGTTGGCGCCGCAGTCGGATTCGGTTTACCCGATGCGTGCCCGGACACCTCATGAGTGCGTAGCGATCCATAGTTACACGCTGCTGTCCGAAGAGTTCGTTTCGACTTGCCGCATCCCGACTTACGAGGCTTTTCTACGCTCCGCAGACCTCGGCCCAGCATACGTCTGGCAGAAGCGCTTTCTGCAATACCTCCAGTTGTGTGGCCCGACCAGACAATGGATTCTAAAGTCTCCCGATCACGTGTACGGTTTGGAGAACCTGCTGACAGTTTTCCCTGATGCGGTGATCATCCAGACGCACCGCAATCCGCTTGACGTGCTGCGGTCCTTAGTTCAACTGGCCGAGGTGTTGGAGGGGCTATTCGGCCGGGCGGGCGATCACGGAGAGACCAAAATCCGAGAGACTCGGGCGATGGTCGAGGGCATGGAGCGTATTACTTCGTTTCGACAGGCTAATCCTCAATTGGCCGGGCGGTTTATCGACGTGAAGTACGAGGAACTAGTGTCGGATCCTTTGGCGATCGTTCGCTGGATCTATCAGCAGCTCGGTATGCGACTGACGGAGATCGCGGCTGAACGGATGGAGCGCTTGGCGGCAATCCGCTCGCGGTACAAAGGGCGTCGCGGTAACTCGACTTTAAGCGCCAAGGAAGGGAGTTGAGGCGAATTGAGAACGAAAACATATCAGAATTCCTGCCGCATCTCTACCCGATGAGTCGCGCCTCCCGGCGCCAACACACTTGAATACAGCGCAAAGCCGGTCACCTTGATCAGGTCGAACTCTGTATCCACGTGGCTACGCACAAACGGCTGAAGCGCCTGCTCGGAAATACCTTTGGCGCGTCCGATGGTGACGTGCGGGTGAAATGGTTTGAGATCCGCTTCGAGACCCACACGAAGGACGGCATCCTGAATCCGGTGATGCAGCGCAAAAAGATGAGGATGCCCTTTGCCCACTCCCACCCAGACGACCGATGGCCAGCCGTGCAGGTTGAACACGCCGACACCGCGTAGCGGCAGAAAGAACGGCGGTACGCGCACCTCACCCAAAGCCTGTCGTAGTCGCTCCTGCGCAGACGCTTCGACTTGGCCGAGAAAGCTGAGCGTCAGATGAAGCTGTACTTCCGGAATCCAGCGCAAGCCAGTCAGACGCGGGTTGAGTGCGGACAGCGCCGTCTTGCACGTCGACGGAAGTTCGAGGCCAACAAAGAGACGGTTTGAGTCAGGAGTCAGGAGTTCAGGAGTCAGGAGTTGGACAGGAGTTGCAGAATGGGCGACCGCTTTACGGTCCGTGAAGGTTGATTCTAATCGGCTTTATGCCACGGAAGAATTCGAATAGGCTAAAACTCCTGCATCCTCCTGAACTCCTGCAACTTCTGACTCCTCCCTTTTATTGCTTGCTTCTGTGATGACAGGGTCCGTGACCTTGTGAGAGGTTTCGGGCCGAGTTAATGAGGCCGACGTGAGTAAATGCCTGAGGAATATTTCCTACCTGCCGCCGCCTCTTGGGGTCGAATTCTTCGGAAAGCAGACCCAGGCTGCTGCAGACAGTTAGCAAACGGCGGAAAAGCGTATGCGCCTCCGAGCGGCGTTCCATCAAGCATAAGCAATCAACAAGCCAGAAAGAACATGGAAGAAATGATCCTTCTCCAGGAGGAAGGCCGTCCACCTCGG
Organism: uncultured Verrucomicrobiae bacterium; assembly: GCA_963736745.1. Classification (GTDB taxonomy): domain Bacteria; phylum Verrucomicrobiota; class Verrucomicrobiia; order Chthoniobacterales; family JAFAMB01; genus JAFAMB01. The sequence goes on from CAVTQD010000002.1 coordinate 187,784, forward strand.
CAGAGCTGTCCGGATGGTATCTCATGACAAATCCATCCACCAGAAGCTCCTTTTGGATGAGTTCTACGGTCGTCTTGACGCGCAGATCGCCGGGCGGCAAAAAGCCGACCAGCGGTATCATCAAGAGGCTGGCGTCCAGATTGTCCGAACCATAAAACTGTGTGAACGCCTTCCGCGCTGGATTGTAGCCATGGAAACAAACGTCCCTATGAATCGTTTGCCGCAGGTCTTTCCATTGCTCAAGGTCCCCTTCCAGTCCGAACTGTTCCACGGCTTTAACAGCGCGATCGATTGCCACCCAAGCCATCACTTTGGAATGTGTAAAATGCCTTCGCGGACCGCGGATTTCCCAAAGCCCATGGTCGGGTTTATTCCAGTTGTTTTCGACGAATTTCACCAAGAGCCGCTGCAGGCGCCAGGAGTCTTCTCCAGGATCGATCCCAACGGTTCGCGCCAGGTGTATCGCGTCCACTACCTCGCCATAGACGTCGAGTTGGAGCTGTTCGGACGCTGCATTTCCGATTCTCACCGGCCTGGAATTTTCATACCCAGGCAGATGTTTCAGTTCGAACTCGGTCAAACGACGCTCGCCTGCCAGGCCGTACATAATCTGCAACTGTGCGGGATCTCCGGCTATTGCACGCAATAACCATTCGATCCATTTTGAAGCTTCCTCAGTAAAACCGGACTGCATCAGAGAATAAAGTGTGAATGTGGCGTCGCGAAGCCAACAGAAACGGTAATCCCAATTGCGCACTCCTCCGAGTTCCTCTGGCAGAGAGGTCGTGGCAGCAGCGACAATTCCGCCGGTCGGGGCGTACGTCAGAGCCTTCAACGTGATAAGTGAACGGACCATCAGGTCCCTCCACTCCCCTTGGCAAGTATGGTGAGAGACCCAATCGACCCAATAGCTCTCGGTTTCGCTCACTGCGTGCCCTGGATCAATCTCCTTCGGCGGTTCTTCATGGGAGGGGTACCATGTTAGCACAAACGATTTTCGTTCTCCTTCGGCTATCGTAAACTCCGCCACAGTGGAAAGGCCTCGGCCTCGCGTTTTCACATCGGTCCGAAACACCAGAGCATCGGGCCCGGCGATGATGGTCAATTGACTGCCTTGCCGTCGAACCCATGGGATAGTGGTTCCGTAGTCGAAACGGACCACCAGCTTCATCTCCATCGCTACCTGCCCGTGTATGCCTTCAACGATTCGGACCACATCCGGAAAAGAGTCACGCGGCGGCATGCAGTCGATGAGACGGACAACACCATGGTCTGTCTCAAACTCGGTTTCCAGAATAAGAGTATCTCTTCGATACGCGTGGCTCGCCCTATGCCATGGTCGAGCGGGTGCGATCTGCCAATGGCCATTTTGTTCTCCTCCAAGAAGAGCTGCGAAACAGGCGGCAGAATCAAACCGCGGCAGACACATCCAGTCAATGGAACCGTTCATTCCAATCAGGGCCGCCGTCTGGGTGTCTCCGACAAAGCCGTAATCCTCAAGTTTAGCGCTCATTGACTAGGCTAGTGCATCGTATCATGGATAGCTGGCATATGGTCGCAGGTCAGTTGGCTGTTTTTCAAGGCGCGAGCGACGAGCATATCTAGATTGATATGTAAGGAGCGAGCAACGCGGAAAAACAGCCAACCGGCTGTGGCCGGAGGGTTGCGTTGAAAATGGGCCGGCGACAAGGCGTGAGGAGGGCGCATATCTGAATCGATACGTAACCGACGAGCCACGCCTTGCCGCCGGCCCATTTTCAACGCAACCATATGCCAGCTACCTATGAGACGATGCACAAGTGTACTGTCTTTGCGCGGTAAACGGAAGTGCCAGTCGCAAGAGAGCGGGAAAATGGAATTTAGTCGAGCTGCTTTGACCGACACGGGAGAATGATTACTGGAGACCCGCCTGATCGATAAAAAAAAGCTCTCAGCTTGAACCTGTCTGCACTTGATGACCCGCAAGAGGACTTGTTATTTCTAGGCGGTTTCTATAATAATTTGCACCCCGGGGGGATCTCTCCTGGCAGGAGATAACGATAGACTGATGAAAAAAGTTCCCTCCATCTGCTGGGCAGCATTATTTGTTCTGGCTGCGTTCACCTCGTGTAAGAAACCGGCCGCGGAAACGTCGGCTGGTGCCCCCCCCGAGGTTCTGGTTACCGACGTTGTCCAAAAGGATGTTCCCTTGATTCGCCAATGGGTGGGCACGATGAATGGAATCCAGAATGCGCAAGTCAGAGCACGCGAAACTGGATATCTCCAAACTATCGCCTATCAGCAAGGCGGCTACGTGAAGAAAGGAGATTTGCTGTTCGAGATTGATCCGAGGCCTTTTCAAGCGGCTCTGGATCAAGCAAAAGGCCAGCTGGCGGAAGCAAAGGCAACTATGCTGGGAGTCGAGCTTGACGCGAAGCGGGCGAAGGAGTTGTTCGCTGGAAAGGTTATTTCTGAACAGGAATACACTAACAAAACGCAGGAATACCAAACCAAATTAGCCGCTGTGTCGGCAGCGCAGGCAGCTGTGGACGATGCCCAACTGAATCTGAACTATACGAAGATCGTTTCGCCGCTGGATGGCATCGCCGGACAGCAGGAGGCGCAGATTGGGGACCTGGTTGGCACCGGCTCTAATACGGTATTGACGACGGTTTCCCAGATCGATCCAATTTGGTGTTACTTCCCGATCAGCGAACAAAGCTATTGGGAATTTGCCGATCGCCTGAAGGAAATGATGGCGGTACCCGAGGAAAAACGTCCGGAAAAAGTGGAGCTCATTCTCCCCGACGGGAGTATTTATGCCCATAAAGGAAAGTTCGCTTTCGTCGATCGCCAGGTCGATTTAAAGACAGGCACCATTCAGATCGCTGTTACCTTTCCGAATCCTGAACTCACGCTGCGGCCCGGGCAGTATGCGACAGCGCGGGCCGAGATTGGCACGATTCCAAACGCTTTGTTGATTCCGCACAGGGCAATATCTGAATTGCAAGGCGGCGTTCAGGTTGGGATCGTGAACGCGGACGGTAAAGCGGAGATCCGTGCGGTGACAATCGGGCAGGTGTATGGACCGTTGATCGTGATTAAGGATGGGCTGAAGCTCGGTGAAAAGGTAATCGTGGAGGGATTTCAGAAAATCCGTCAAGGCATACCGGTGTCTGCCAAACCTTACACCGATTCATTGAAGACCGAGGGAACTCAGGACGCTTCCCAGGACAAATCAACCGGCGGCTTGGGGAAGTGTGTCGGCGGGTCGGCGTATTGGCGTATCGGCGTCTGGGGGAGTAAGACAGCTTTTCGACACATATATAGTGACCAGGAGGTCTCGACGAAGTTGATGACGCTATTCAAACGCCCACACTCGACACCGACACGCCGATACATTTCCCCTTCACTGGAACTCCCATATGTCGAGATTCTTTATCAATCGTCCAATTGTCGCCTTGGTGATTTCCATCGTCATGGTGATCGTCGGGGTCGTCTCGTTCGTCGGACTTCCGGTTGCTCAATATCCTAATATCGTTCCGCCTGAAATCGCGGTGAACGCCACCTACGTGGGCGCAGATGCATTAACAGTAGAGCAATCCGTCGCAACACCAATCGAGCAGCAGATGAGCGGCGTGGACCACATGAATTACATGTACTCGCTGAATGCGAGCAACGGGACGATGAAGTTGACGGTCAACTACGATATTACGACTGATCCGAACATCGATCAGGTGTTGACCCAAATGCGGGAATCACAGGCAGAGTCCCAATTGCCTTCCAGTGTCCGTGATTACGGAATTACGGTGGCGAAATCGACTGCAGCGCCGCTGATGGTTATTTCGCTCTCTTCGCCCTCGGGCCAGTTCGATTCCAAGTTTCTCGCGAACTATGCCTACATCAATCTGAATGATCCGATTGTTCGGGTGCCCGGTATCGCCAGCGTTTCCGTTTTCGGGGCGGGTCAATATGCCCTTCGGGTCTGGGTTGATCCGAACAAGCTAGCGGCGCTGAACATCACGACGCCAGAAATCGAGCGCGCAATTAGCGCTCAGAATACCGTGAACCCGGCAGGCCAGGTCGGAGGCGAGCCGATACCGCCTGGACAAGCCTTCACAAACACCGTCCTGGCACAGGGACGTTTGGTAACGGAGGAGCAGTTCGGCAACATCGTGATACGCGCGGAGCCCAACGGCGCGTTCGTGCGAGTCAAAGATGTAGGGCGGGTCGAATTAGGGTCTCAGACCTACTCGATGGCCAGCACCTTCAACGGCAAACCAGCGGCGGTCCTTGCCATTTACCAGTTGCCCGGCTCCAATGCCGTGGATGCCGCGAAGGGCGTCAGGCAATTGATGGCGCAGCTCAAAGAGCGGTTCCCTTCGGGGATCAGCTATTCCATCGCCTTGGACACGACTCTCGCGGTGACTGCAGGGATGGAGGAAATTTACAAGACTCTGGCGGAAGCGATGCTTCTGGTCATCCTGGTCGTATTCGTTTTCCTCCAAGGTTGGCGAGCGACTCTCATACCCTTGTGTGCCGTGCCTGTTTCGTTGGTCAGCACATTCGCAGTGTTTCCTCTCCTAGGATTTTCGGTCAACACGCTATCGCTTCTCGGACTGGTCTTGGCTATTGGTCTCGTCGTCGATGACGCGATTGTTGTGGTCGAAGCGGTCGAACACCACATTGAACACGGCCTGTCGCCAAAAGAGGCCGCGCTCAAGGCGATGGAAGAAGTCTCCGGCCCTGTCATCGCAATCGCGCTCATTCTCGCAGCCGTTTTTATTCCGACCGCGTTTATTCCCGGAATCACTGGCCGGCTCTACCAGCAGTTTGCGGTGACGATCGCGGTTTCCGTCATTTTCTCCGCGTTTAATGCTTTGACTTTGAGCCCGGCGCTTGCCGCCCTCCTGCTGCGACCCAAGAAAGAGTCCCGCGGGCCATTGGGTTTTTTCTTCAATGGATTTAACAAAATCTTCGGAGCCGCCACCAATGGTTATGTCGGTGTATGCGGCTATTTGATGCGGCACTCTATTTTCTGCGTTTTGTTTTTGATCCTGGTCATGGTTGCGTCCGGTTTACTTGGTGAAAAGATTCCGTCCGGATTCGTTCCAACTGAGGATCAAGGCTATCTCTATGCCAATCTTACACTGCCTGATGCAGCGTCACTGCAAAGAACCGTGGCCGCTACCGAACAGGTTTCGGATATTCTCCGAAACACGCCCGGGGTGCAGGACGTGACGTCGATTGCCGGATTCAGCCTGCTGAGTGGCGTCAACACTACCTACAATGGGTTCTTCTTTGTTACGCTGAAGCCGTGGAAAAAACGCGCAGATCTGCAGGAGCAGTTAAGGGCAATGATGACCAATGCCAATGGAGCGCTTGCAAAAATTCCGGAGGGCACTGCATTTGTTTTCCCGCCTCCGGCAATCCCCGGGATCGGAGCATCAGGGGGCGTGACTTTCCTCTTGGAAGATCGCGCCGGGATGGACGTAGATTTTCTCGCTCAACAGACTCGGAAGTTCATGGAGGCGGCCCGGAAACGCCCGGAAATTGCAAGGATTACGACAACTCTGTTGCCGAATGTTCCACAGTATTATCTTGATGTTGATCAAGACAAGGTCCTTAAGCAAGGCGTTCAACTTTCCGAAGTGTACAAGGCCGTCCAGGTTTTCATGGGCGGTTCGTTTGTCAATTATTTCAACCGGTTCGGACGGACATGGCAGGTGTACTTGCAGGCAGATGGTCCATATCGCACAAAACCGGAGGATGTCGGCCAATTCTACGTTCGCAACAATGATGGAAATCCGGTCCCTCTTTCTGCGTTGACACGGATCGAGCGGCGGTTCGGGCCGGAGTTTACGATGCGCTACAATCTGCATCGCTGCGCCCAAATCAATGTGACTGGCAAGGAGACCTACAGCTCATTCCAAGTCATGGCAGCACTCGAGGATGTGTTTGCCAAGACGATGCCAAAGGAAATGGGATTCGACTATAAGGACATGTCCTTCCAGGAACAGCAAGCTCAGAAAGGGGTGCCGGCCGCCGCAATCTTCGGATTATCGCTGCTTTTCGTCTTTTTGATTCTAGCGGCCCAGTATGAAAGTTGGTCGTTGCCGTTCAGCGTCCTCCTCTGCACTCCGATAGCGGTGCTAGGAGCGTTTGTGGCGCTGATCGCCAGGTTGTTCGGAGCCGACGTTTACGGTCATAGTTCGGTCATCTTTGAAAACAACGTGTATGCCCAAATCGGTTTGGTCATGCTGATCGGGCTAGCGGCAAAAAATGCGATCCTGATTGTCGAATTTTCCAAGTCCGAGTATGAAAAAGGGACCCCAATCCTGGATGCCGCTTTGGCTGGCGCCCGGCTGCGCCTTCGCCCGATTCTGATGACTGCGTTTGCGTTTATCCTGGGCTGCGTACCGCTCTGGGAGGCTTCCGGCTCGGGAGCCGCGTCCAGGCAAATTCTCGGAACGACGGTGATCGGCGGGATGCTGGCGGCGACGTTCGTCGCGATCTTTCTGATCCCGGCGATGTTTTATCTGGTGGAGCGAATTTCCAATCGGAACGAAGGTAATAACAGCAAAGAGAATTCAGTCGAGAAAGTCGACGCTTCGCTGCCTGCGGGAAGCAAGTGAACAACGAACTGATTGACCTTGCGCCCCCGTCAAAGGTCTCCCAATTCACCCAAGAAAAGGATAGATCTATCGATTGCACTCATCCATTTCGGATCAGGCCAGGTTTGTCACCAGGGAGTGGCCGGCAAATTCGAGTTAACCGGGCGATTTGGAAACTTTGTCTTGTGTTCTGAGCGATATGACGGAAGGTAGGGACGTTCGTTTGTTTTTGTTCATAGCGCGGAAGATCGTCGGTTGAATTTCTCAAAGGTGATTTGAAACCCGGTTCTCGGGAACGGCTTTGTAGCTAGCATTCGTTCTATCACCAAACCATGAAACTCTACGTAGGAAATCTTTCATTTAATACCACTGACCCTGATTTGAAAGACCTGTTCGCACAGTACGGAACTGTGACTGACGTTCACCTCGTCACCGATCGCATGACGGGCAAATCACGCGGATTTGCTTTTGTCACTATGAGCAGCGCTGCAGAAGGCAAAGCCGCAATAGGTGCTCTCGAAGGCAAAAACCTCGATGGCCGCAATCTTACTGTCAACGAAGCCCGCCCGAAGGACGAAGGTGCAAAGCGCTCTTTTACGAAATCGCGCTGGTAGGCAGAATTCAATCTCAAGCAGGCAGGTTTCCTTAGAAAGGGACCTGCCTGTTCAGTCTATTCCTATCCAGGAATGATCAATTCACACGCCGTCTCCAAAAGACGGCGAGGTGATTCACAAAATCTTTATCCCGTTCCGCAAGCAATTTGACACCATGCCTACTGAGAGCTCAATCGTCGTTGAAGGAAAGATTACCTCTGTCCTCCCTGGAACAATGTTTCGTGTAGAGCTTTCCAATAAGCATCTTGTCCTCGCCCATATCTCGGGGAAGATGAGAAAACGATTTATTCGTCTGACCGTGGGGGATCGAGTGAAGATGGAGATGTCTCCTTACGATGTCACCAAGGCGCGGATCGTTTACAGGCTCTGATCGCCGACGAGCTCCTCTGTCATCTCCGAGGAAGCAATACTTTCGTTTTCAGCTTGCTGCCGACCAGCCATAGGATCGGTACTCAGCGGCAACTTTGCCGTCACTGTTCAGATCGAGCACGATAAAACCCTCTGGGCATCCCATTTGGGCTCCTTTCCACCAATTTCCGCAAACTGCGCCGCCGTTTATATAGGACACGCCGTCTATTTGAATTTGCTCCAAATGATGCAGGTGGCCAGCGAGGACAAGTTTTACATTTGCGTTGGTCTGGCTGAAAACGTCGTGCAACTCGGCGGCATTGTGCGCCAACAGGGAGGCCGGAGTCTCGATGTTCAACCCTTTGATCGTAGTCTCGCCGCAGACGCTCAAGTTGGGTAGAACGGAAACCGACGGAATGTGGCCACACAGGAGAGTCGGGGTTTGAGAATCTGTCCGTAATTCGGTGCGCAAAAACACGAGCTGCTCTTCGACAAACTCTCCGATGTAAGATCCGTCCGGCTCCGGTAGCACATCATCAAGCACGATGAATCGCCACCCTCCTTTTCGGAAAGAGTAGAAAGTGTGCTCGAGCGCGAGTCGCATACGATACAGTCCTTTGCCGAACCTTGGATCCTCACGATTGACAGAACTATTTTTGGTCCCAACAAGGTCATGATTTCCAAACGTAAAAAATGTTGGCAAGTCTGTGTGATCTTTCCAGATCTTCAGAAATCGGTCGATGAGTTGTTCGGCTGCCGGAAAATCGAGCTGAGGCGATTCGTGTGTGAGATCCCCTCCGAAAAGGATTAAATTGGGTCTCGGCGTCACGATTTCAATCGCAGAGAGGGCGGCAATGAGACCATCTTCCGAACGAAGCTGATTATTGGCCATCAAATGAGAATCTGTCGCAAAAATAACTCGAAATGATTCGGCGTTTGGCGCGTCTGAAGTCTGTGCACGGCCTATAGGCAAACCGGCAGTTAATCCCCCTGTCAGGAGAGCAGCTCGGGAGATAAAATCGCGACGAGATATGTTCAAATTAGCCATACTGAGGTGTGTCGTTCGTCCGAACTATCAAGTGCCGGCGACTCAGACGCTTGTTTTGGCATTCCACCTGTCGGGTTTCGAAGGCATGACGCAAAGAGTAGCACATGCGGGCACTGATTGGAGAGTGGCCTAAACCAAATAGATTCTCCATGGGGTTCGTCCGCAGCATGTTTTGAATCACCTTCGCAACGGAGGCTCAGATGACCCGGCGATATGGGTGCTTTTCGCTCGCGCCTCTTGAAAAACAGCCATCTGGCCTCCGGCAATATACCTGCTATTTCGGGGACAGGATATGAGGGGCTTTTTTACCCTTGACAGAATGGATCTAAGAAGGAGAGCCTCGTCGCCGCCTTTTTTATACACTTATGTTCAACAGTAAGAGTGGACTTGTACGCTTTTCCCGTTTGGCGTACTTCGCCGCGACGATTGCGGCCGTGGGTACGTGCGGTTCTCTAGCCAAGGAACCGAATAAACTGCCAGTACCTCCTGAACACACCACGAGACTCGACACCACGACCGGGTTCCGCGGCCAGAAATTTGGGACGTCGTTCTCGGAATTCCAAGGATTAACTCTCGACAGAGACGAGGGAGATTTGAAGCTGTATACCAAGAAGGACGAAAACCTCCAACTCGGTCCCGTAAAGCTCGAAACGATTGTTTATCATTTTTTCCAAGACAAGTTCTTTGAAGTTTCGCTGCATACCCAGGATCGTGACAACACGCTGCGCTTGCTACGTGTGGCGCAGGTGGCGTTCGGTCAGGGAGATGAGCGACCTAACGCAAAAGATGAGCTGGACAAATCGTGGCTAGGCAAAGCGGCCGAAGCCTTTTTCACGGTCAACCCGAAAACCGAGGAAGGGAGTTTGTTAATCAGGGATAATCAGCTTGGTTCCGAAGTTGAAGCATACTGGGAGAAACTGACCAAAGAGGCAGCCAATGAGCTTTAATCTAACAATCATACTGCAAACAAAAGCGCTCTTATGACTTCAGGATCCAATGATTCAAAGCGTCCCAATGAACGGTCGCTTGCCAAATCGCTTGGCGCTCTCTTTGCGCTGACTAGCGGCTTGATGTTGAGCTCGGCTTCGGCTACGAATGCCGCCGCTTCCAATTCCGGTTCTGCCGATGCGGACGGAGTGAAACAGCTGGAGATTCGGGTTCAGAAGATTCAGGAACAACTCGGTCAGGGTCCGGGGACGCAAGTCAACCAGGGCGACACTTCTCCGAACGCTCAGCCAATGTGGTGGGGTAACTGGCACAACTGGCATCCGGGTTGGGGCTGGCACAACTGGCATCCCGGCTGGGGTAACGGCGGCTGGGGTAATGGCGGCTGGCACAATTGGCACAACTGGCACAACTGGGGTAACTGGTAGACATCCTTCCAACTTTGAGTTGCCGGCGCTCATCTTCCGTTCACTCAGAATCACAGCTGACACTCGATGAATCAGACTGATCCCCATCGAACGTTGAATTACGATCCACTCCATCCGTGGATCAGTTTGCTAGTTCTTCAACCGTCGCCGTTTTGTAACATCAACTGCGACTATTGCTATCTTCCGAATCGCACATCGAAGAAACGGATGCCTTTGGAAGTTGTCGCCGCGACAATCGAGAAAGTGTTCGCCGCCGATTTGATAATGTGTCCCCTCACGGTGATCTGGCATGCCGGAGAGCCGTTGACGGTGCCGATCTCTTATTACGAGAAAATGTTTGAAGAAATTCGGCGGAAAGCGCCGGCAGGAGCTGTAGTCCGCCACTGTATGCAGTCCAACGGGACATTGATAAACGAGGCGTGGTGCAGATTCATTAGCGATCACGAGGTGTCAATCGGATTGAGCATCGACGGACCTGCCGATATCCACAATGCGCATCGCAAAACTCGATCGGGGAGAGGTTCGCACCATGCGGCGATAGAGGGACTGCGCCAGTTGCAGGCTCACGACATTCCATTCCATGTAATCAGCGTAATCACCCGGCAGTCGCTTGGACGCGCGGAGGAGATTTACCATTTTTTTTACGACCTCGGCATCTCTCAACTTGGGTTTAACATCGAGGAGATCGAAGGCGAGAACGCCGAGTCATCGCTGACCTCATCAGGACCGACGACCGAAAGCGTGGAAGCTTTTATGGCTACGATTTTTCAACTGCAAAAGGCAGACGAAGGGCGGATGCGAATTCGAGAATTCGATGCGGCTTTGGGAAAAATCCAGAACAGAAAATCTTTGCGCAGCTTAGATTTTCCTCACTTCAACGAACAGGTCCGCCCTTTTGGCATCCTCAACGTAGATTGCGACGGGAACTATTCTACGTATTCTCCTGAACTCTTAGGGATGAATTTATCGCCCTATGGATCTTTCAGCTTTGGCAACATTCTGACGGTCGACTTTGTCGAGGCGGTGGAGAGTCAGAAGTTTCGCTCGGTTTTTACGGACATTCTGGCTGGGATCAATCTTTGCAAGGACTCATGCGCTTACTACGGCTACTGCGGTGGAGGAGCACCCGCAAATAAGTATTACGAGAATGGGAGCTTTGCGACGGCTGAAACCATGTTCTGCAACTACAGCGTCAAACTCCCATTGGATATTGTACTGAACGATCTCGAGGCGAGATTGCCTTCGGCCGGTCCTTCAGGAGCTTCGGGCACATGCGACGTGTCGGCTCTTTCAACCATCAGTTAGGACATCTAGGCCGCCGTTTTTGGAGATTGATTGATCTCTTTGAGTCATGTCCGGGTGAAGACCTTGAGGTGCAGATTGATATGGTCGTTCACCACATGTTCGCCAAGGCGAGCGAAGAATCGCGATGAGCCGTAAAGAACACCCCATTCCGTGCGATCGACGGCGATCAGGGCTTGCGCGGTGTAAGTGCCGTCCGATTTGCGGGCAATTACGGCCGGGAAGGAGAGCGGACGAGTCACACCACGCATCGTTAGTTCGCCATTGAGTTGGAAGTTCGGAATGCCAGGACGGGCGTCGGGAATCAGGTCTGCTGTGCCGAGTACGAATTCAGCATGTGGGAAGCGAGCGACGGCGAAGAAATCGTCGTCCCGCAGATGCGCGATCAGCATCGCGTTCAATGCCGGATCGGTAAGGTCGGTATTTGCGAGGGTACTCATGTCAAGTTGCACGGAGCCGCGCACGGGCGCGCCATCACGTAGCTCGATGCCGCCGCCGCTCACCCGAATGGTGCCGGTGTGATGATTGAAGAGATTGCGCCCGGTCCAGAAGACCACGCTGCGATCCGTATCGAATGGAAGAAATCCAGTCTCCTTCGGTACTCTCCGCACCGGGCCACTCTCCACTGGAAGGCCGGCTGCACGCCATGCACTCAGACCGCCTTCCAGCAAACGAGGTGATTGAAAACCGACTTTTTGCAGTTTCTCGACTGCGACCTGCGCCTCTAGCGTTTTGCTGTCTGCCCCGTAGACAACAATCGGCTGGCGCAAATCGGGATGCGCCGTAACGACCTTCGAGACGAATCCAGTCTCGTAAACGCAGAAGTTCTCGGCGGCCGGAAGATGGGCTTCGCGAAATGCATCAACGGGCAGCACGTCGATGATCGCGAGCGACGAGTGGTCGTTCACGAGTTTCTTGAAATCCGCAATGGGAATGGAGGCCGTAGTATTCATCGGGGTCAAAGCCATCTTCAAAACCTGGACATAAATGTGCCAGCCGAAGCGGGCGCAAATTTCGGGGTACGGCCTTCTTCTGCGTCGTGCAGGTCTACGTACGTCTGGAGGTCGTCGCGGGCAGCGAATCCACTTAGCTCTTTTTCGATCGTCAAACCGGGAGCACCGTCGTCTCGCCAGCCCCGCTTGATGATGAAAGAATTCCAAACCACGATTTGATCCTGATTCGGACGCCTTCTGCCTTCGAAGCACCAATCCAGCAGCTCCTCATTCGTTCCGCCGTCGAGTGTCTTTGCCGCCAGTTGATCGTAGTCGATCTCCCAGAACCGGCAGAACCGTGCATCGAAGCTGGTGGGATCGGAGAACCCCAAATGATAGCCCTCCGGCAACAGTCCTCTGGCCTTAAGGCGGATCTTGTCAAGCATGCGGGCGAAGAAGATAATGCCGGACGTTTCGACGTAGTCGCTGCAGGGGGGTTGTTTTTTCATGTCGTTCACTGCACAAATTGGCCCGCGCCGGCCGCGTGGCAAGCGAAGAAAATACCGCATGGTGGGCGGATTGGATGGAACAAACGCTTGATCAACGGCTAAGACTTCCACCGTGAATTCCGTGGACTCCCTGCGAGACCAATTCCGTCCGAAAAAACCTTATCAATCTGACCAGCCCCATTTCTGGTTATTGGTTGTACATCGAACGCATACCAACTACTCAAATTCATTGAACGGTCTCTAAAACCCATGAACTTGGCGGTTGATCCCACTTTTTTTGATTTGCTCGCGGGCAGCTATTCTCGTCTCGTCGACGCGCCACTGGTTCCGGCCGAACAGGACAATCAACACGCACCGCTCTGGCTCTATCAAGAGGCGCCTTATTGTGTGTTGGCGCATAACTCGGACCCTGATCCGATCTTCATCTATGGCAACCAGGCGGCTCAAACGTGTTTTGAATACACCTGGGACGAACTGACTTCACTTCGATCGCGGTTGACCGCCGAAGAACCTAACCGCGAAGAGCGCCAACGTCTCCTGGATCTCGTTCAGCGCCATGGTTTCGCCACCGGGTACCGTGGACTGCGGATTGCCAAATCCGGAAGACGCTTCTGGATCGAGGACGTGACCGTTTGGCAGCTGATCGACCGCGACGGAGTTCTGCACGGTCAAGGTGCGATCTATCGTCAGTGGCGCGACGCTTAGGAAGTTGCCAGTGTCAGTTGCTAGTGTTGGAGCTTCACAACGCTCGCTCGTTTTTAGGATTGAAAGATTGCGTTTCTGAGAGAATTCTCAAACCGGTGGCGCTCATCGGAAAGCTCTTTGGACGTTCTAAAAGCCAGCCTGTGGAAGTCAAGGGCTCGCCATGCTTTGTGTCCGAAAAGCTCTTTCGACGAGCGACGAAGCGGATTTTTGCCAAATACAAGGCAACGATTCGAAATCTCGAGCGATGAGCGGTTCTCCATACCTCTATCTGACGGTTTCTCAAATTCGAGAATTGCATGACGCCGTCATAGAAGAACATGGCGGAGATCGCGGATCGCGGAGCATTGGAGGGCTTGATTCGTGCGTTGAGGCTCCGCAGAATGTGGCGTTTTTGAAAGACGGCGATGTTTTTGAGCAGGCTTCCGCATACGCCTGTTCCATTTTGCGGAAGAATCCTTTCAAGGACGGAAATAGAAGAACAGCGTTAGTGACCGCGCTCGTATTTTTAGAGATTAATGGCGTAATGGACCACGACTACGACGAGTCGATGCTGCTCCAAGCAGTGCGTTATCTTGCTGAGGGCAAAATGGACGGGAACCTTTTTGCGGAGTTCCTGCGAGAAGCCGTAACCGGAACTACGGGAACCTGGCAGGATGAGTCGCAGGATCGGGTGCAACGGTGAAACCGAAATCAGCCCTGCCGTTTGAGGGTTCGGTTCCACTGCGAGTCGGCGAGAATCGACGGGCTCTTGTCAGGGCGAACGGTGCTCCCTTTATTTGGATTGGTGATACGGCCTGGGAGATATTCCACCCAGTCACTGACTTGGTGCACTAGGGTTTCGTTAATTTATCCTCTGCTTGGATTCTATTAATCCTCAGGATAAAGATAGGGCTCATATGGGTGAAACTGACGGATCCCGGACAAACGTCGAAAATCGCAATCTGCTCCCGCTGGCTCTCATCATCATCTTTGGCATTTTTGCCTCGACGATGCCGCAGCCTCAGGCGCTGGGAAAGTTGCCGCTGCAGTTCCTCCTTAAGAATGATGTGCACGTCACTCGCGAGCAGATGGCGGCGTTCTTCTTCTGGTGCGGGTTGGCTTGGTATCTCAAGCCGTTTGCCGGCATACTCACTGATGCGTTTCCATTTTTTGGGACACGGCGGCGACACTATCTGTTGTTTAGCTCGGTATTGACAGCCTTGAGCTGGATTGGCATGAACTTTCTTCCGCACAAATACGGGGCGCTGCTCTTTGGTGCCATGACGGTGAATCTCTTTATGGTCATGGCGTCAACGGTCATCGGCGCCTTTCTGGTGGAGGCAGGGCAACGCATGAGCGCCACGGGCCGCCTGACTTCGCTGCGAATGCTGGTGTATAATTTCTGCACGTTGGTTCAGGGACCTTTCGGTGGTTTGTTGTCAACCGCCGGATTCATGTGGGCAACAGGAGCGAATGCCGTTTTGGCTCTGACAATCTTTCCAATCGCCTACTTTTTTATGAAGGAGCAGCGTGTCGCTCAAGACCGAAGCGGCGTGGTCTTTCAAAACGCCGGCCAACAGTTGAAAACCATCATGCGGTCGAAAAACCTTTGGATGGCGCTGCTGTTTATTGCCTTGTTTTATTTCTCACCCGGATTTAGCACGCCGCTTTTCTACATGCAGACGGATGAACTACATTTCTCTAAGCAGGCGATCGGAAATCTCGGCGTCTTCGGCGGCGCATTCGCAATTCTGGCGGCGATCCTCTACAGCCAATTAATTAAGCGCTTCCAGATTCGGGCTTTGCTAGTGATCGCAATAGCGACGGCGGCTGCTGGAACCCTGGTTTATCTCTTTTACTCCAGCTGGACCCGAGCGGTGTTGATCGAATGTCAAAATGGGTTCTTTTTCGGGCTTGCTGAAGTCACTCTGCTGGATCTCGCGGCGCGGGCGACGCCTAAGGGCTGTGAAGGTCTCGGCTACTCGCTGATGCTGTCATTCCGGAATATGGCACTATTTGGTGCGGACGTTGTTGGTTCCTACCTGGCAGATCACAAATCGCCATTTGCCAACCTCGTTTATCTGAATTCCGGCACTACCGCGATCGTGTTAATTTTGGTGCCGCTCCTTCCCGTGCCTTGATGCGAAGCAAGGATGCTGCATTGGTAAGCTAGTGTAAGATATTCGAGCGATACCTGAGCGCTGTGATTGGCCCCCCTGATGGGAACGGCCGGTAGATAAGCGGAGTTTGAGATGGTTTAATGCCCCGAAGGGCTACGGCGCGCAGCGGCCCATATTTAGAATAGCCACAAAATACCTCGTATTTTCGGGGACAGGACACTAGAAGGCATCGCTCGGTGCGGACAAAATACAGGGCTGGAAGCCTATGGTACTTTGCTCTCCAGAGTCTGGAACGATATCTTCCAGGTCATCCCGCAGATAATCCTCGAACCCACAGCCGCGACGCGACGGCGTAACGTAGTATAGGCTTCCAGCCTGTATCGGGGCGGTTCAAGGGCCTGAACCCGACAGCCGTTTCTGAATCGCGCCTTTGAGATGGCTTCTGCAAAAAATACTGCCATGAATAACGCATGTTTTGGTGACCATCTGAGGATGTAACGAAAACCAGGGTTTTCTGGGGATTAAATACTGGCCATTGAAACTGCAATCCATGCAC
>CAVTQD010000003.1:0-164399 GCA_963736745.1 uncultured Verrucomicrobiae bacterium
GCGCCGAACGGTTAGGACTCCGTGGTCCTGTTAAGCGGTCACAGTTCGTCGCATTGCTGAGAAACGAACATCCGACGAGCGGCAAGCGGCTGACGGCACGCATGAACACAAGCCGCCGGAAAAACGGCGAAGCGGTGAGCAACCGGCAGGTTGGCTATGGGCTGGTGTTCGGAGTTCCCAAGTCGCTTAGCATATACCTGGCAATCACAGGCGATCGGGTTGTCGAGAATATCGCAAGGTCGGCTGTGGATGAAACGATGCACGCAATGGAAACCGAGATGCAGTGCAAGGTCCGGAAAGGAGACCTGCACGAGGATCGCAGAACGGGCGAGATGCTTGATTCAATGTTCTTCCATCGCGAATCTCGGCCGATTAATGGACTAAGCGATCCACACTGGCACGTCCACTGTTTCGTTCACAACGCAACATTTGATCCGGTTGAAAGCGATGGAAAGCCGGCCAATTCAGGGGGCTGATTGCTGATAAGGGCTACTTCCAGGAATATTTTCATACCCTGCTCGCACAAAAATTGATGGAGTCCGGTTACAAGCTCAGGCGAACCGACAGGGGCTGGCACCAGTGGGAGATGGCGTGCATCACTGATAGAGAGGTGGAATTATTTTCCAAAAGAAATGAGCTGATTGACACTCTGTCAGAAGAAAGGGAATCGACACCGGACGAAGAAAGCCGAATTGCGCGCCACGAGCGTGATAGCAAGACAACAAAGCTTTTCCACGGCAAGGCAGAGATCGAGAATTGGCGTCAGCAAATGGGACCAGAGCGCTGGGACTCAATTACGCCAGAAGCAGCAAAGGCCGGGCCTCAACTCGAGCTGCCGATCGATCCACGCGAAATCGCGGTCGAAGCCTATTTCGCCAAACATTCGGTTGCACGCGACCGCGTACTCACGGCCGAGATTCTGAAGCGGGCTTGTGGAAAATTGTCTGTCGAGGAAGTAGAGCGGTATGTCAAAGGCCATCGGTTCATCCAGCTCGATGGTGCGCACATCACCACAGATCAGGCGAAGTTTGAGGAGGAACAGCTCCTGGATCTTGTGCGGGGCGGCTGGGATACATGCAAGCCGATAGGGCGAGTCTTCGGATTTGATGCAGGGGAACTCACTGACGAACAGCGCGCGGCGTTCGAGCACATCCTGGCATCAAGGGATCTCGTGATGGATGTTTCCGGGATTGCCGGAGCCGGCAAATCGCATCTTCTCAAGCAGGTCGAGAAAGCAACGATTGCTGTGGGCAAGACCGTTACAATCCTTTCCCCGACCGACGCCAGCGTAAAAGACTTACGCAAAGCCGGATTCCAAGCGCGAACATTTCAAGGATTCCAGCTCAGGCCGGAAAGCGCGGACCTGATTGTGATTGATGAGGCATCGATGTTGAGCATACCGCAAATGCTGTGGCTCGTGAAACATGCGCAAAAGAATGATTCCAGGGTACTCCTGGTCGGCGATAGCGCTCAGCATAGGTCGGTCGAACGCGGGGATGCGCTGCGCATTCTCGAACAGTCCGGCACCGTCCGGTACGTCGAATTACTTCAGACGCAAAGGCAAAAAGTGCCGGCACTGAAAGCGGCGATCGAGGATCTCGAAAGCCGGCCGGCTCGAGCACGGCTGGGAAAAACTGGAGCAGCATGGAGTCATCAAAGAGGTTACCGATGCTGTAGAATTGCTCCGAAAAAGAGCGGTCGAGCAGCATCTCGGAGGACTCCGGGCGGGCAAAACGTCGCTCATGATTTCTCCTCGCCATGAGGAGGCGCGCAAAGTCGCCGCGATCGTGCGCCAGCAACTCAAGGCTGAAGGCGCAATAGGCGCGGAGGATCACGCGGTCACCGTTCTTCGCCGAATGGATCTCGGGCCCGAATCGTGCCGCGATCTCCTGCATTATGCGCCAGGCCGAGTGGTCGGATTCCATACGCGCACGGCGGGAGGGTTTCGGCCTGGCGAGAAGTGGACCGTGAGAGGAACGAATTGCGAGACCGTGACTCTCGAGCGCAATGGGAAGGTCCGGCAGTTCAGACCATCTGCTAAGGGGAAGTGGGACGTGCTCGTTTCCTCGACGATGCAGGTAAGCGTAGGAGATCAGATTCGAGTTACGGCAGGATTCAGGGAAGGGAAAAACGTGTTCAAGAACAACGATATTGCCCGAGGTGCGGGAGATCACCGATACCGAGCTCGTCCTGCATGATGGCCGGCGAATGCGCCGTGACGGTGCGCGCATCGATCAAGGCGTCTGCATTACCTCATATGCAAGCCAATGCCGTACGGTCGACCAGGTCGTCGTGTTGCCGGACGGCGCTGACGCGAAAGGCTGGTACGTCAGCCTGTCGCGGGCTCGAGAAGCCATGCATGTATACACGCGCGACAAGGCAGCGTTACGTCAGTCGGTGATGCACCCTGGCGAGCGCAAGTCAGTGTGGGAGCTTGTCCAAGCTTTGAGTAGGTTGAAGCCGCAATCCAGAGATCCAATCATGCCCGATCTTTGGAGGGCGCGCCATGCGGAAATAGTTCGCGAGATGGGAATGGAACGTTAACTGAATCCTTATTGTTCAAGTATTGGGCAAGACGCAAAACAAGTGACACTTTACGGGGCATCAAGTCGTTCTGCACGCCCGCAACAAGCTAAGCTGGGAACACCAGATCCGTTGACCGCGGTCTTGGTGCTAAGACGGGCGCAGGCGGGCGACCCGGCCGTGTTCACCGTGAAGCGACAGGAAAGACTAATTTATGCTTATGGGCTGCAACTTTTGATCGATGTCGATGGAACACGTTTGCGAAATTGGGATAGGCGGCATATAAGGAAAGGAGTACAAAGTTTCGAACTAGGAGAGACGCCTGTTGGAGCTTTCAGGTAAAACTATTTTGGGAATTACCATGTCGGCCCGGGCAGACTTTGTCGCGCTTTGCAAGCGCTTCATGGCTACTAAGATTTACTGCGATCCAATGAAGCTATCATCGGGCCGTCGCGTCCAGGACCTTGAGTCGAAGACGCTGTGCCGCTAGGTCTGTTGGATCGGCGAGAAGCCCCTTATCGACCGCGGTCAGTCCGAGTTCGGGGTGGCCTTGTGCGAGCAGCATCTCGCCGGCGCGCGTGCAAATAAAACCTTCTTTCGGCAGCCTCGCTAAGCCAAATGAGCGAAGAAAGTCAGCGCTCTTAGGGTCTGTCTCAAATCCCGCCAGCGCGATATGCAGCAATGGGTGATTGGGCAAGAGAACTAGGGCGTTTCGCACCCATTCTTCGGTTACGTTTGGATTCGTTAACAGGGCGTTGTCCGCCCACTCGGCAATTTTAACCTCGCTCGCCGGAAAGATCGTTCGATCACTTCCCGTACTGAAAAACCACCGTATGAAACGCGCGCCAGGTCCAACGCCTTGTGCGAAGTCCTTCAATTCCTTCGCCAGCTTTGATCTGTGTTCCTCATCGACTGCGATGAGCGAACCCTCGTCTGAAAATTCGAGTCCACTGGCAATAACTGAGAGCGATTCGACTTGCTGCGTGGGTGAGTTGGCCATCGAAACCGAGCCGCCTCTTCTCGCCGCGTCGCCACCCGCTTCTTTCACCGGCCGAGCCAACTCGACGGGAGTAGCCGCATCCCAAAGGGTCGCGGTCTTGTCCCAGCTTACCGTCAGAATCCGAGTACCGTCCGGACTAAACCCCGCCCACGGGACCGTATCTTGATGGTCAAAGAAGGCAATGACCTTACCCGAGGCCGCACTCCAGAGTTTAGCCGTGTTGTCCCCGTTCGCCGTGAGAATCCGAGCACCGTCAGGACTAAACGCCACATGATTGAGACGATCTGCATGTTCGAAGGAAACAATCCGCTTGCCCGAAGCCGCATCCCAAAGCTTGGCGGTTTTGTCTCTGCTTGCCGTAAGGATCCGAGAACCGTCCAAACTGAACTCCGCTTGAAAGACCTCGCCTTGATGGGGAAAGGAGGCGACCAGCTCGCCCGAGGTCGCATCCAAGAGCTCGGCGCTGCTATTCGCACCGACCGTCAGGATTCGAGCACCGTCCGGACTAAAGTGAAGGACCGGCCGGTCCGCCTCCAGAAACCATTGCCAGATCGGACCATGGGCAAAGGATGCGATAAGCTTGCCCGATGCCGCATCCCAGAGGCTGGCCATTTCAGTGCCCGCCGCCAGGATCCGGGCACCGTCAGGAGTAAACGCCACGTACATGAAATTTCCAATCCCGGGATCGGCGAAGGAAGTGATGGGTTTAGCTGAGGCCGCATCCCAGAGCTTGACGTTGCCGTCGGTCTGGCTAGCTGCCAGGATCCGGGTGCCATCCGGACTAAAGGCCACGCGGATAACCTGTTCCCGATGCGCGCCGCTAGAGATAACAAAGGAGGTGCGGAGCTTGCCTGAGGCCGCATCCCAGAGCTTGGCGGTCCCGTCCGCGCTTGCCGTCAGGATCCAAGCACCGTCTGGACTGAATGCCGCGTCGCGGAGTTCATCCGGATGGGCAAAGGAGGCCATAAGCTTGCCCGAGACAGCATCCCAGAGCTTGGCGCTGTAGATACCGTGCTGGGTGTCGAAAGGCGTGAGAAGTTGGTACTTAGCGAGCGGGTCGCTGTAATTTTCCGTGCTTGCTGTCAGAACCTGCGTGCCGTCGGGACTGAACGCCGCGTGAAAGGGCCAACCTAGACGGTCAAAGGAGGCGATGAGCTTGCCCGAGGCCGGGTCCCAGAGGTTAGCGCTGTGATCCGTGCTTGCCGTCAGGATCCGAGTACCGTTCGCACTGAAGGCCGCGTTCTCAACGGTATCCTTATGACAAAGGGAGGCTATGGGTTTGCCCGAGGCCGCATCCCAGAGTTTGGCGGTCTTGTCTTTGCCCGCCGTCAGGATCCGGGTACCGTCCGGACTAAAGGCAGCTTGTAAGACCTCATCCTCTTGGTTAAAGGAATTGAGGAGCTTCCCAGAAGCCGCATCCCAAAGCTTGGCGGTGCGATCCGAGCTCGCCGTTAGTATCCGAGCGCCGTCCGCACTGAACGCCGCGTCGTTGACGCTATCCTGATGGTCTAAGGACGCGATGAGCTTGCCTGAGGCCGCGTCCCAGAGCTTGGCGCTGTGATCCGCGCTTGCCGTTAGGATCCGAGCACCGTCCGGACTAAACGCCGCGTCGTCTGACGCTATCCTGGTGGTCAAAGGAGGCGAGGAGCTTGCCCGAGGCCGCGTCCCAGAGCTTGGCGGTTTTGTCTTTGCTTGCCGTCAGAATTCGAACGCCGTCCGGACTAAACGCCGCGTCGTTGACGCTATCCTGGTGGCCAAAAGGAGGCGAGGAGCTTGCCCGAGGCCGTATCCCAAAGCTTGGCGGTTTTGTCTCGGCTTGCTGTCAGAATTCGAGCACCATCCGGACTAAACGCCGCTTGTAAGACCTCATCCTGATGATCAAAAGGGCCGATGAGCTTGCCCGACTCGCATCCCAGAGCTTGGCGCTGTGATCTGCGCTTGCCGTCAGAATCCGCGTACCGTCGGGACTAAATGCGCCGTGCCAGATCCAATTCTGATGCTGAAACCACGCGATGAGCTTGCCCGAGCCAGCATCCCAGAGCTTGGCGGTGTTGTCCACGCTTGCCGTCAGGATCCGCGTACCGTTCGGACTGAACGAGGCGTGCAAGACACCAGCAAGATGATCAAACGAGCCGATGAGTTTGCCGGATGTCGCGTCCCAGAGCTTGGCAGTTTTGTCTGCGCTTGCCGTCAGGATCCGAGTACCGTCCGGACTGAACGCCGCGCCTACGACCTCACCTTGATGGTTAAAAGAGGCGATGGGAAGCGGCAACGCCTTTTCACGGTGGGCAATCACTTCTTGAAAGAATCGCTCCGAGGCGACTTCATTTGACGGGTCGAACTTGATCGCACGCGCCAGAAGGGCGATGCCTTCTTGCCACTCTCCAAACTGGAACTGACGCTCGGCTTGGTTGAAGCTTGCCCAACTCGCTTGGCGCAATTGGTCGTGGAGTTTCCCGGCGACTTCTGCTTCAGATGCTAACGCCTTCTTTGTGCGCGCTTCTTCCGCTTGGGCCAACGCGGCGTTCTTCTCGGCGCTCCGACGCTGGCGCTCAGCCCGGAGCCATTGAAATCCGGCTACGATCGCTAGCACGCCGAGGGTTGTCATTACCGCGTAACGAATTCGGGCCTGGGCCTTCTTGCGCCGATTTCGTTCAGCAACGCTTGCGTAGACGTAATCAATCTGTTCCCGGTTAAGCGACGGTCCAAAGTCTTTGACGAGCTTTTCACCTTCCGCCAGGTGGAGCCCCGGTTCGAGCAGGTCATCCTTTTGCTTTCCCCGGCTTACCCAGAGCCTTAGGCTCGAATCCAGGCGGTCCCGCATCCGCAGAAACTCGCGGTTTTCGGTTAGCCACTCTTTGACCCGTTGCCATTCCCGCAGCAGCGCTTCGTGCGCGACGCTCACGGTAACCTCTCCTTGGGGATCGGTGTCTGCAACCAACAGCCGTTTTTCAACGAATAGATCAACAAAGCCTTTTGCACCGGCCTTCTGATCCTGACCGGTTTCCCCTGAGGCGACGAGATCACGGTAAGGCACCGTGCGCCGGTTGGGCACTTCCTCTTCGCCTTGGCCCAACGTGACCAGATGCCGCATCACCAGAGGAAAGGCGCTCTGATCATCCGGTCCCAAAGTGCTGAATACCGCTTCGGCGTGCTTGGCAAGCGCGCCTTTCAATTCTCCTAGTTCGCGATAATCCGACCACCGTAGCAAGTCATCGCCCCGGGTGCTCTGCTGGTCATAGAGCAACGACAAAACATGCTCGAGCAACGGCAACGATTCTGGTGTGGCAGAGGCAGTATCGCGCAGCGCTTGATCCAGGCGCTGACGCGTCTCCCGGTCCTGCTCGAATTGCAGACCGGCTGCTTCGGCCGGTAACCGGATCATGTTCTCGATCTCCGAAGGGGTGGGCGGCCGGAGATCAAATTTTCCACTCGGCTCGGTGAGCTCGATCAAATCTGGAAACTCCTGATACGAAGAGTAAAAGTCGCTCCGTAACGTCGCCAGAATAAAGACTCGGCCGCCCCGAACCAAAGCAGCGAGCGCAGATATATACTTCTGCCGAATCTCCAGTGAAAAGCCGCCCGTGAACAATTCTTCCAACTGGTCGACCAACAACGCCAAACGGGCTTTCGGCAGCTCTAACCTCTCCCTCTGCTGTCGAGCCAGGTCCGCGTCGTCCAATCTTCCCGAACTCCGGAGTTGGCGTTCTTTTTCCTCCAGGAAATGGCAATGCTGGATTTTCCATTCCCGCGCGGCGTGATCGAGCGCGTCGCGGACCCGGAGGGCGACGCTGCCGGAGTGCTCCCTCAGTTCGGTCCCAAGGTCGTGGATTGGGTTCGGTGATTCCGGATCCTGCAAGGCCGGCAACGCAGCGGGCTCGAGTAACGCTGCCGCCAAGGCATCGAAGCAATCACCGCCGCTTCCACCGGCTCCGGGTCTGGTCACTGACCACCGCCACAGTCCGACCCCCTCAATCGTTCCCGGTTGCGTTAAGAGCGGAAGCACGCCCGCGCGCACCAGCGAGCTTTTTCCTGAGCCGCTCGCACCCACGACCAGCACAAAAGGCCGTTGCGCTCTGACTTGGCCTTCCAAGCCTTCCAACACTCTCCCAATCGCTTTTGTTCTTCCATGGAAGATAGGCGCGTGTTCGAAATCGAAAACATTGAGCCCGCGGAACGGGCTGGATTTCCAGCGGCGTACTTTCCTGCTCAAGAGTTTCTGGCCGGTCTCTTGGTCTACCTGTCCCCCCAGAAAATCGCGGAAATGTCCC
This sequence comes from uncultured Verrucomicrobiae bacterium, assembly GCA_963736745.1. GTDB lineage: Bacteria > Verrucomicrobiota > Verrucomicrobiia > Chthoniobacterales > JAFAMB01 > JAFAMB01. The sequence goes on from CAVTQD010000003.1 coordinate 7,795, forward strand.
CGGAAGAGCTCTTCAAACTCCTGTAGGTTACAATACTTGTTGAACGTGCCGACGAAGTCCTTGTCGCTCTTCGTCTCCCAACGCGCGAAGAACTCCTGGACGGAGTCCCATTGCCGGCCAAAGGCTTCGCGCTCCTCTTTCGGTTCCAACGGCGGCATCGGCTTCGAACAGTTGCGGTAAACGTGTAACCGCGGAACGCCCTCATTTTTCCTTGCCTGGTCCAACGCCCAGGCAATTTCATATTCTGTCCCAGAGGCGGCCGGGCTGCCATCCGGTAGTTTCAAGACCGGAGCAAACGGGCTGCCGAGGCGAGACCAAAGAATGCAAATTACTAGCTCAAATTCCGCGGTGTTCGGAATTTGTCGTTGGTCCTCTCCTTCTCTTCCAAAACTCTGATACTCCCAAAAATAGGGGCATAGAACCAACCTTCCGTCATTTCTCGCCTGCTCTGTGCCCAGTCCATCAAGGTCTTCAGTCAGGCGATTGAAGTTCGGACAGGAGATACTCACCGACAGATTGAACTCTGCAGCCATCGAACGCATCACTCGATCCGCCAGATGCCGCTCTTTTTGGACGTCACCAGTCGATGAAACAAAAACGCGGATGGTTTTCACCAGGCGGCGCCCTGCGTAGATGGCATCGGCTATCAGGGGCAGTACCTCCAAGACTTCGCTCGGGTTTTGGAAGCGCTGCGCCGGATTCTTCTCCAGCAGCAGTTCAAGGAAGACGACCAGCGGCTGTGGGACGCCCTTGAGTTGTTCGACCGGCAACTGGCGATGCCGATGCTGATCCATCACCTCAGCGGGAGAGCCCCGAAAAGGCACTTGACCGGTTAGCATCTCCCAGAGCGTCACGCCAAGCGAGTACAGATCCGACCGAATGTCCACGTTAACCCCTGCGAATTGCTCCGGACTGGCAAACTCCGGTGTCCCGGCAAAAACTCCAGGCATTGAAATTGCCGCTTCGGTAAGCGGTTCCTCTATCGCTTTCGCCAGCCCAAGGTCGATAATTTTCGTCACCGGACGACCGCGCTCGTCAAGGCTAACCATGATATTGCTCGGTTTGATGTCGCGGTGGACGAGGTTTTTTTTGTGCACCGCGGCTAAACCAGCTGCGACCTGCCCGGCGATTTCCAGCGCGAGTTTTGCCTCCAGCTGCCCACTTTGTTTGATGAGGTTGTGCAGGGTCTGCCCTTCGACAAACTCCATCGCGTAGAAGTAGTTCTCGCCGCTCTGACCCAGGTGAAACACCGAGGCGACGTTTGGATGACGGACACTGGCCGCCGCTCGTGCTTCACGTAAAAACCGAAGCTTGGCCAATTCGTCAGCGAGATATCTTCCGTTGATGACTTTCAAGGTCACTGGACACCGCAAATCAACATCGAGCGCTTTGTAAGTGACGCCCATTGCACCTCGACCCAGCTCGAGCGGTCGACCGTCTTCGGCCTGAAGGAGTTCGTAATGCCCAAAGCGCAGCGTCATCGGTTCTCCAGGAGGCGCCAGCGCCGCCTCGCAAGAACGCGCGCCAGATGCCGCTCCCGCGAGCGCTCCGCTAAGCATGCAAACCGGGCAGTATTCCAGCCCGGCGGAAAACTCCCGGCCACAGCTCGAACAGATCCATCGACGTTCGCTATTCACGGCTGCAGCCATCCTTCGGCAGCGACTAGCGCGGCACAGAGCGCGCGGATCTCTTCGTCAATCTCGGCAGGATCTGAGACGGTGCGGGCAACCTCCTCGCGCACAGTGGCAAAGTATTGCTTGCGCAGCCGGTGGATGAGTGTTTTTACTGTGCCGACGCCGACACCCAGCGATTTTGCCGCATTTTCGTAGGAGGCTTCAGGTCTGCTTTCTCCAATCCCGACAAACACCTTTAACGTGTCAAAGACTGATTGCTTTTCTTGGGCAAGACATTTCTGGCGCAGAACCGTCATCGCTTGCTCCAGCAATGTCACCGCCCAGCGGGCCTCGAAAATCTTCTCTGCCGTCAAATAGTCTACTGGCTCGAGTCGATAGCGGCTCTCGGCACTCGCCAGGTCGAGGGAAACAAACTGATACTGGCCACCCCGCTTAAGTCGGTGGGCCCGCCGCGCCTCTACCAAAAGGAAGTTCTGAAAACAGGCTAGCAGGAACGAACGGAACTTGCCTTTTAGCCGGTCCACTTGGCTCAGCGCCCGATGTTCAAGAATCTGCAGGAAAAACCCTTGCGTTAGATCCTGTGCATCATGCGGTGAATGACCGCGCGCGCGCGCAAAAGCATAGAGCGGGTACCAATAAATCTGACACAGGGCGGCCAAAGCCGCTCGCCCGGTCTGACTCTGGTCGTGCGCGGAAGCCATTACCAGCGTCCAGCGCGTGGTGTGGAATAGGCCCGCGCCACCTGCCACTGAGCTCTCGCCCGATTTCATCGGAATCCGCCGTTTCTGAAGCACATGGTAACCGATCGCTAAAAAAATTACACTATTTTCGTCAACTCTGACACTCGGGGACCCCAAACGGTTTTGTAAAGCATTGCAAGGCACACATACCAACAGTCGCTAGCAAAAAACTCAAAACACTATGAATACCACTGCCAATTTCAGTATCTCGTTCGGTCAGGCATCAAAGTTGAAAGTTGACAAGCCAGACCGATCGCATCGCTTGCAGAGGATGGTGGCCCGAAATAGCCTGATCAGTGGAGCTCTTGACTTCATGATCCCTCGTATCGAGCTGACCTGGATTCTGGCCGCCGCAACCATGCTCTGCGCATTTCTTTCGACCCTTGAGTGCCGCGCCGGTGTTAGTCCGCTGGTTTTGCAGGACTTCGCCGACTGGGAGAGGCAGCATCGCGGGAGCTGGATTCAAGTGACCGACTACGATTCAGCCGCGAAGTGTTACCGAATGACTCCGGCGGTATATAACGAGGAATTCGCCGCGATGGCGATTGGCTATGTACACTCAGACCCCAACATTTTGATGTGGCTGGTATTTGCACCTTCCGGGTCGTTTCTTTACCGCAGCGACCAGGGAGTTATTCCGCTGGTCAACCCAGAGCCCTTTCCCCTTTCCCGCTAAAGTTTCTCAACAACCAGTTGAGCCAAGAACGTAACGCAATCCGGCGAATGCGGGTGCTCCAGAAATATTCACTCGGAAGCCACCGGCTAACCCTGCATCTGAATGAGTTGGGCTCGAATGAATTGGATGCACCAGGCTCGAGGCCATAAGTCATGATTGCCCGCTAAACAATAGCGTGAGATGAGCGCCGGAATTCCCTTTTCCAGGCCAGCATCCCTTCAACACTCACGACAACCGCGAGCCGATTGCCAGACAGCTTCAAAAATGGCCGAATTCATCCGGTTCCGTAAGGCAACTCCTCAAGAGAAAAGGCTTTTGAGTGCGCTTGTCTTCCAAACAACCGATATAGCTTGTCCTCTGAACGGCTTGATAACTTGCTTGTTCGAAATATGAACGACCGAGACGTGGGTAGCCTGCGGCTGACCCAGAAAGACCAAGAGTCGAGGTTCGTTTGAGCATGATGAAAGGAATTCTTTAGGTCACGTTAACATATAACCATTGGCGATAGAGTCGGGGCCGAGCGGACTGGCACTGCGATTCCAGAGGGTCTGCAGTCCAGTCGCCAGACAGCTTGAAAAACGCGAGAACTAGACTCACGAGGCTTTAGGCCGTAGGGTGCTGTTTGGATTGACCAACAAAAGTGCGATGGAGCTAACTATGGCCGACCGAAGACTAATTGTTGCCAATTATCTGGTAACAAACCGCAAGCCCAAATCTTTTGCCAATTTGTTGCCAATTTTTTAGGCTCTTCGCGGGTCCAGCGTAGGGCAGGTCAGCGTCCAGCGGCGCCAATCCCTGGTCCCAACTCAAAGCAGAGTGAGGACCGCGGTGCTGGACCAAGTCGGAATCGTTGGGACGCTTTTGTCCAAGAATAGTCTTAAAAAGTTGCGAATCGTTGGAGAGGTTCCCTTTGTTGCCGATTGTCTGGCAACAAACCGCAAGCCCAAATGTGTTGCCGATTTGTTGCCAATTTTCGATTCGGAAAAGTTCGTTTTTGTTCGGCTCTGGCAGCTGTCCTTCGAGGGAGGTAAAATTTCTCGAGGGGGAATTTTGGTTTTCAAGACCGGTGCTTTAAACCGCTCAGCCATCCCTCCTCTTTCGGCTTCCAGATTCGATTCGATAGCTTTTCGATGACTCTAGGTCAGCCTATTCGCAGTTGCCGGAATTTGGAAATATACGAATAACGGCGCATCGCGCGCCGAACATAGCGAATATCTTCCGTATAAGGGAAACCGCGATTACCATTATTACCTCGATGGGCTCAAGGTCAACGGAAAGCGAAAGCGCCTTTTTTTCGCCACCGAAGCAAAAGACAAAGAGGAAGTGAAGAAATGGGAGAGGCGGATCTGAAAAGAAGGCGAAGACGCACCGGCAATTTGGCAGGAATTGCGGATCCTGGCCGCAAAATGCGCAAAGAGGCTCGAACCGTTCGAAAAGTCGATTTGGGATGCTACTGAGTTTCACATCGAACCCTGGAACGGATGCGAGGATCGGTCCCGGTGACCGTCCTTTTTGCCGATTACCTGGCGACCAGGCAGCGGCCAAACTCTCCGAAAAACATTTCGCCGATATCAAGCAGCGCCTGGAGCGTATCGCACCAAATCTGGCCGCATGGTTGAGACCGTACGCGAGCATGACTGGTCCCCTGTGGGAAAAGGGCTTCCGGGCCTATCACGCAGCCATCAGGAACCTCGCCGCAGCGATTGGACTGCCACGTTGACCGAACAACGGGCTGCGGCATTCGTTCGCCTCTTATTCGGACTACCACCGGCTTTGGTTCGTCCAGGCCCCTGGAAATGGGACATTCGACGCGTCGGATGGTCTTCGACAGCTACCGAGAAGCGCCAAAGGGGTCAGTCAAATTGACCGACCCCCTTTTCCGTCAAAATCAGAAAGAGACCAAACCTCAGGTCTGTCCAAAGACGCTATTCCAGCCCTCAAGGCCTCACTGTCAGCCCTTCCGCGGTCGCCAGTCTGGTTTGATTTCCATCGAAACTCAGAAACTCCCTTGCACCCATCGAGAGCGCCGTCGCCACGTGCAAGATGTCCATGCTTCGATGTCCGCCCTCTGCCGTGTGTCTTGCTGATAGCCGTTCTGCTTCCGCATGAACGGCGGCCCAGTCGCACGGCATCACCTCGAGAACGCCGGACTCAATGTCCGATTTGATTGTCAGTACGTCGATCGCCGCTATCCGCTGGCGAACGCTGACAAGCGAATTCCGATCGTTTTTGTGACAGCGCATGTGAGCGACAACGAGCGGAGACAGGCCGTGGCTGGAGGTGCGGTGGACTTGCTGCTCAAGCCTTTCAGCGAAGATGCCTTGTTCGCCGCGATCCAAGCGGCGCTGAATCGATAGAAATCAGCGAATAGGAAAGACGACAACTTGAAAACGATATGGCCCGGAATCGCGGTCGCAGGCTACGGAACGGCAACGCGCTCAATGAACGTCCTGCGGCACCGTTCCGCTCTCGAGTTTTTCTGCCATCAATACCAGCTTTTGCCATGGATCACCACGACGCCTGAGGCATTCCTACGGTCTGGCCAGGAAGAAAATGTCGAAAAACTTCTTCCGCACGAGTCACCAGCAACAATACGGCGAGTAGTACAATATCAGTGGGCGGACCGGGGAAACACGCTTGCATTTCCGTTTTTTGACGCTTCTGACGCCAGCCGACACAGCAGTACGACTGGCTCTCAATGCTTTGATCGGGCTGGTCAAGCCAATCGAATTTCTCTACAATTTGGTTTTTGGGCAGCACTCGAAGCATTATGCACAATCCGCTCGATTGTTTCCGACTAACAAGAGATGAAGAAGAGAGTAACGCTGATCCGGGACGACTTAAAGACGCCGCGTGCCGCCGCCGTCGCCGGCATTCTCTTTTCGATTTTCCTTATTGCCGGTCTTATACTCTTCCGGCTTTCGGTCCGCGCGGATCCGCTGGAAGCGGGGGTGTGGCTCAGGACTAGCTCGAATACAGTTGCTCTGGGATTGAACCTTGTGCCATTCGCCGGCATCTCATTCTTATGGTTCATCGGTGTCCTGCGCGACCGCTTGGGCGAGTATGAAGACCGTTTCTTTAGCACCGTTTTTCTGGGGAGCGGCCTATTATTTCTCGCCATGCTGTTCACTTCGGCGGCGGTGGCCGGCGGAATCATCTTAGCCTACTCTGCCAAGCCCGAAGGACTACTCGCTTCGGCGACTTTCACCTTCGCCCGCGCCGCAACGTACGAGATCATGAACATTTACACGGTAAAGATGGCGGCGGTGTTCATGATTTCTACGTCCACGCTCGCGATCCGCACGGGCTTCACACCACGCTGGATCGCTCTTATAGGCTATGCTTTTGCGCTGCTTCTACTGGTTAGCGGGCGCCATGTTGAATGGATTATGATGGTCTTCCCCCTCTGGGTGCTGCTGATAAGTATCTATATTCTGATTGACAATTTCCGTCACGCGCCGGAAACGCCCTCAAGCGAGGAGCAAGAACCTCCGCGATTTGGGCAATGACACGATCGGGTCGATCATCAAGTTTGTTCCAGGATTGGATGGTCGCCATCGGCTTCTTGATAATTTCAGGACAAATAACTTTGGTCAGGCAAGCAAAGCAGTCATAGAGCGGGTAGTAGACATTCCAACTATCCACGGAAATCTTTCGTTCGCCGACTAAGCCAGTCCTTTTTCTTTGGCTATCCGTTCCACAACCTTCAGCACGTATGCGGGCAGAGTCCCCTTCCCCTTGATCCCTTCCAGACGTCCTGCCCAGATCCCGTTGTGATCGGAGGGACTGAAGACAATTCCGACTCTTGGTGCGAACCAGCAGAACAGAAGTTTCGAATTCTTGTGTTCTTCGAGATATTCCTCGAAAGATAAATCCCAGTCCGTAGGCACCGCCGGTTCGGCTTCCGGGTCTTCGAGTGGTTCTTCGAGGAAACGCTTGATTTTTGGTTTGGCATCCTCGTACTCGAGGACTATCATCGTGCGCTCAATTCTTGCGGTATCCAGGTCAGGTGTCATTGCCATACGAACCTCCTTGAGTAACGCGCCTTTTCCATCCCTTCCATCTTTACCGGCCGATGAAATAAGTCAACCGTGTCTTCGGTCGGGTGTGAAGCGAAAAACAACCACCTTCGTGCACCGCCACAATCAATAAATCTCCGCTGAATTGCACACCTGAGCCTGTTTCTATCGGAACTGTTACAACTTGGATTGCTCAGAAAACTATCAAAAATAGTGTTATGGTTTCCTGGTCTGTGGTAGACTCTGAGGTTCAATGAACTTGCTGGAATCCATCGCGCCAGAACGGCTCGGCGATCCGCCAGCCAGGCGCTCTTTGCGAGGGAGGTTTGGCCGGTGTTTGAACTCATCGAGTCTTAGATCGCCATCCCCATGAACGTCATCTTGGCTGGAACCATCTTCGCCGTCGTACTGTCCGCCGGCATCCTCGTGCTGCTCGAGATCGGGCGGCGCATCGGCGTCCGCCAGCTTGCGGAGGAAGGAGAGAGTGCCTCAAAAGGCCTCGGTGCGATCGAGGGTGCAATCTTTGGATTGTTGGGTTTAATCCTCGCATTTTCGTTCTCCGGGGCGCTCACCCGCTTTGATGCGCGGCGGATTCTCGTCGTGGAAGAGGTGAATGACATTGGGACAGCGTGGCTGCGAATCGCTCTGCTCCCAGCGGATGCGCAGACACCCATGCGAGATCTCTTCCGCCGTTACCTGGACTCGAGGATCGAGGTCTATCGGAAGGTGCCGGACAGGGAGGGGGTGCAAGTGGAGCTGGCGAAATCGGCGAAGTTGCAGGGCGAGATATGGGTACTCGCTGTCTCCTCCTCGCGGGAAACTGGAACGGCCCAAGCGCCGATGCTGTTCCTGCCCGCGCTGAACGCGATGTTCGACATCACCACGACGCGAACGGAGGCCGCTAAACTTCATCCGCCACTGATGATCTTCGCGATGCTCGGCGCGCTGACTCTCGCGTGTTCCTTGTTTGCGGGGTACGACATGGCGATCCGGCGTCGTCTGAATGTGTTGCACTCCGCCGCTTTCGCCGTTGTCTTGTCGGTAACTGCTTATGTGATCGTCGACCTCGAGTATCCTCGTCTTGGATTGATCCAGGTAAGCGATTCCGACCAGGCGCTTGTCGACCTGCGCAGGAGCATGAATTAGCGGCCAAAGTCGCGAATCGTCTACGATTCGACTGAAATCGACAACATCTTTGCTTTGATATACAATATCTGACAGAAAGGCAGATCCCCCCCATGCGGAATGACCCCCAAACGACTCCTGAAAAAGCGAAACTCACGCGCAAGGAATACGAAGAGAAATTGCGTAAGCTTCAGGTCGAACTCTGCAAGCTGCAGGAGTGGGTGAGGCAGGAAGGCCTGCGCATCATAGTCATCTTCGAGGGGCGGGATGCGGCGGGAAAAGGCGGCGCGATCAAGGCCATTACCGAGCGCGTAAGTCCGCGCGTTTTCCGCGTCGTCGCTCTACCGGCACCATCGGACCGCGAGAAGACGCAGATCTATTTGCAGCGCTACATGCAGCACTTCCCGGCGGCGGGTGAGATCGTGATCTTTGATCGCAGTTGGTATAACCGCCCTGGCGTCGAATACGTGATGGGCTTTTGCTCGAAAGAGCAGCACCGGCGCTTTCTCCAGGTCTGCCCCAGTGTCGAGAAATACATCGTCGATACGGGCATCCAACTCATCAAATTCTGGCTGGAAGTCGGTGACGCGGAGCAGAAGCGTCGATTTGAGGCGCGCATCGAGGACCCGTTACGGCAGTGGAAGCTTAGCGCGATGGATCTGCCCTCACGCACTAAATGGTATGCGTATTCCCGCGCTCGGGATCAAATGCTGGAAGCCACGGATACAGAACACGCACCGTGGCACATTGTCCGCTCCGACGATAAGCGCCGCGCGCGCCTGAACCTCATCGCGCACTTTCTGAGCTTGATTCCTTACAAGGAAGTGCCGCGGGAAAAGGTGGAGCTTCCCGACCGATCCAAGAAAGACGCCTATGACGATATCGCCTCCGTCGCGAACCGTCGGTTCGTTCCGGAAAAGTATTAAGGAGTTCTCGCGGTCGGCCCCGGGGCGGAGCATCAGCCGACGGAAGGGCGTCGACGAATGTTCCACGGCATTAAGGACATTAGCATTCCCATACCGCAGGTGTCGGTAATACCGGCAAAGACGAGTCCCGCCCCCACAAAGCCGGGCAGCGCGATCCAAACCGGGTTGACGAAGTAGCCCAGCACGGCTCCCATGAAAACGAGTGCGCCCGAGGCGATACGGACCTGACGCTCGAGGGAGATCGATTTGCTCCCGCGATTGAGCGGCAGCCCCGCGGCATCCCAGGCAAGCACTCCGCCTGTGAGGACCTGAAGGCTGGGCAATCCACTCGATTTCAGTTTCTCGGCAGCTTGGCGCGCGCGGTTGCCGGATCGGCAAATGAGAAGGCAGGCGCTTTTGCCCGCGGCCAATCGCTTCACTTCCTCGGCATTCAAATTTCCAAGCGGCATCAGGACAGAGCCCTCAATGTGGGCTTCTTCGAACTCGAGTGGGGTACGCACATCGAGAAATAGGGCTTCAAGACGTTTCTGCTGCGCATCAGCGGCCGAGATCGTAGAAATCGGGTTTTCAGGAGTCAAAGCTGTATTCATAGTTTTTCAGTGTTGGGTAGCCGCAGCTCCAAGCGCGCCATGCCCTGTTAAGTTGCGGACGTGGAGTCCGTTTTGCGTTCCGTGTTCGGCTAGCGATCAATTGGGAGGTGCACATCGTTTTCCTGGCCATTCTGCGCGGATTTCTCTACCGGCAGTAAGAGGAACGCCCCCACTATGAACAAGCCGGTGAGGATGCCAGCGGCAATTCGCCAGATGTGTTTCAAAGCGGCGACCTTGACAAGCCATTGCCAGTTTAAAAGAAGATGAACTACTAAGAGGGCGACTGCCAAATAAGCGAGCCAGGTATGAATCTCGCCCCATTCGTGCCGCCCTAAACTAAGAAAAAGTGTGCGACCACCACCAGCACCGTGCGGCAAACGATAGCTCAACAACATTCCGGTTCCAGCCAAGGCACAAAAGAGCAGGTACAGCGTTAGATCAATTGCCTTTTTCCAAGATCCTTTTCCCAGGCTGCTCGCCGCTTTTATTGCGCTTCTAACTTCGTGAGAGTTAGAGAGAGAATTTGTTTTGACACTCATAGATCGCCAAGGTCCGCTCAATTATCGAGCTTTGAGTTAAGATATCGCTCTACCAATCTTGGCGAATCGTCACCCTTCTTTGTGTTAAAGCTATAGAATGAGCCAGACTTTCGCTTTCGTGGTTTGAAGTATTTGCAAGCGGATGTTTTAAAATGCTTGCCTCGTGGAAATGGCTCCCGCTGAACCCGAGTCGGACTAGTCTACCGCCTCGGTCGCACGAAGAAAAAAATTAAAAGGTTCGTCAATTCAAAATACCGTCTAGCATTAAATATAATTATGAAAAAGTTCTGTCTAATCGTGGGTGGAAAATCTGTTTTTGGGATGCTCATCGCCTTTGGATTAGCCGTCCTGGTGCCATCGCTGTGGGCTCAGCAAGAGAAAGGCGCTGCTGATTCAGCTCAAGCAGCCTGGTCCCGCATTCAGGAGTTGATCAACAGCCTGGAAACCGCTGTTCAATCCAAGAACCTGCATGGAATTCACGATCCGAGCATGAAAATCCGGGCGCCTATTAGAACGCTGAAGCAACACAGCAGCATGTTAGGCGGAGACAAAGGCCAGAAAATGACCGCTGCGTTAAAGCAATTGGACAGTGCGATTACCGACCTGCACAGCGCGGCTGACGAAGGGAACCAAAAGGAAGCGGAATCGGCCGTTAAGGAAATAGACGCTGCTTTGGGTCAACTCAAATCCCAAGATCCCGGCACTGCGTTTGAAGGCATCCATTGAAGGCAGGACTAGCCGATCGCAGCCACCTTTATTTTGGATGGATTCGAATCACCGGCAGCTTTTTTCGGTTGAGAAGCAGATATTCATGGAAGAAGGGTCCTTTGATGTGGTTTGGCCAGGCGAGATTGTTTAACACAACGGTAGCTGTCGTAGCCGCTCTGGCCTGGTTTACAGGGACCCACCATTGTTTGCTGGGAATCGTGAAAGGACCTCAAAGCAGGGCTGTTTCAACCTGCCATTGCTCTGAAACTTCTAAAGGTTCTGCAGCTTCTAACGAGATTCCTTCTCGAATGTTGACCTGTTGCCAAGGCTTGCTAAGCCCCGGCTGTGAACTGGCTTACGTTAAGTCTAAATTCAAACCTGTCCTGATTGGGATCGATCTGATGGCGGTCGGCCATCTCGTTCTAGTACGATCTCCGCACAGAAGCCTACTGAGCACGGAGTACGATACCGGCCCGCCAGTGGGGAATTTTTTCGTTGAAACTGTGTTAAAGCGTTCTCTGCGCGAGAATGCTCCCCCACTCACAACTTAAAGGCGGCTAGCCCGGAACGCTTTCGGGGATGCTCACTGCCGTTGACCTCTTGCGCGCCCGGGCGGGCTTCGAATTGTCCACGCTCGGGTTTTGTTCCACGGCCGTTGCCGCTGCAATTGCCTCCAAAGCCACCAATTCAGAAACTTGAATCCTCTTTATGACCGAATTAGAACTTCTTCAGAGACCCGAATATATCCACGTCGTACTGAATCATCTTCCAATTTACGGCACGATTTTGGGAGCTTTGGCCCTGGCAATCGCATTGATCCTTCGAAGCCGATCTGCCCAAATTACAGCCCTTGTCCTCGCACTCATCGCCGGATCTTCTGCGTACCCAGTCTTCGTGTCTGGCCAAAGGTCCTACAAGACAATCCGCGGCATCAGTGATGACGCAGGTGCGGAGGCGCTCGATGAACACATGGATCGAGCTGAAAAAACGATCGACGCTTTCTATTTGTTGGCGGCGTTTGCCACGGCCGCTCTCCTTGTGCCGATCAAATGGCCGAAATCCGGTGTGCCGTTAGCGGCCTTGACGCTGATCTTAGCAATTCTTTGTTCTGGGATCGCGGTCTACATCGCGCAGCGGGGCGGCCGAGTAAGGCATTCGGAATTTCGGCCGAGTGAAAATTCAACTCCGGCTTCGGAAACGCATCCACACGACGAATAGGTGGCTAGCTATAACTTAACCTCTTGGAGTTGCGACTTTGATATTCACAGTAGTTGCCTCGAATGTATTGGCGCGCGATCAAGATTTCCGAGACCAACAGGCACAGGTTGTTCGATTTAGGAGTCTATAAAACTCCTTGACGCATGCTATGAAATGCTCTCTATGCCCAGATCTTCAGATAGAAATGCCGGTCTAAAAACTCTGATCGCAATTTGTGTTGTTGCGGGTCAGCTGGTTTGGCATGCCGCGGCTGCTGACAGGAGTCTCTCGCTCGATGAGACCGTTGGTGTCGTGCTTCGGGAAAATCCAGTGGTAAAATCGGCGCGGGCCAGGTGGGAGATGATCAAAGCGCGTGTACCGCAAGCAAGCGCCTGGGAGGATTTGCGGCTCGGCGTAGATTCGGTGGCCGGACGCTTTGTCAATATTCCGGCGAATTCTTTCATGAATCAAACGGTAACCCTTGAGCAGGAGTTGCCCGTCTCCGGAAAGAATCGCAGCCGGGCCCGGGCGGCGACCGCGGAAGCAGGGGCGGCGTTCGAGGATTACCGGCGCGCGGAACTTGATGCAGCATCACGCGCGCGAGGCTCCTACAGCCGCTTGGCTAACGGATACGGGCAACTGGAAGTCAGCCGACGCAACGAAGAATTACTAAGCCAGTTTATCAAAATTATCGAGACGCGGTACGAAACCGGCGCCGCTACGCAGTCCGACGTGCTCACCGCGCAAACCGACCTGGCAAAGCTCTTGGAAACTCGCGCTGCCATTCAGCGGCAAATTTCCGAGGAACAATCGGCGCTCAATGTGTTGATGAACCGACCAGCGCAATCGCCACTGGGCCAGCCTGCGCTACTTGTTTTTATGCCGCGCGAGTTCTCTTTGGAAAAGATCGAATCAATCACCCTGGTTCGTCGGCCCGAAATTCAGCGCGCACAGAGCTTAGCCGAGGCGGAGAAGTTCCGGCTCGAACTCGCAAACCGCCAGTGGGTTCCCGATCCGACGCTCAATATTAAGGCTCAGCGATATAACGAAGCATCCCAGGCAGTTAGCGAGTTTGACGTCGGCGTCTCCATTTCCCTGCCCTGGTTCAATCGGAAAAAGTATGCCGCTGGAATTGTGGAATCACAGAAAAGCCTGGAAAGCGCACAGCGCGCGTTTGACGCAGCGCGGGCAGAGGCGCTCGGCATGGTTCGGGACCAGCTTCAGAAAATCCAGACCGCCGCCATCCAATATGCGCTATACCGTGACCAAATTCTCCCTCTTGCGCGCCAAACTATCGATGCAAGCCGCGCGGCTTACGAAGCGGGCACGGGTGGCTTTTTGGAGTTAATCACCGCCTTGCGCACTCTCGAGGACGCTGAGTCAATGGCGCTTAATCGTCTCGCGGAATACGAAGTGGCAACCGCCGAACTGGAAGCTATCACGGGCAATCCGGCACCAAATCAAAGTGGAAAAAAGATTTTAAAATGAACCCGATCGCACGACCCCTTGTCTTCGCTTTGCTCGTCATTGCTTTGGCGAGTGCCTACTCAAAGCCGGACGCTAGCCCCGTCTCTGAAACAAAACCTCGCGCGGCGGCGGTGCCCAAAGCAACCGCTCAAGCCGGCGCTACGGCCCCGCGTAAAATCAAGTATTACAAGTCGACCATGTTGCTCGGCGAGATCAGCCAAACGCCGCGTCAAGACAGCATGGGCATGGACATGGTGCCAGTTTATGAAGGCACCGAGGATACTACTTCGGTGATTTCGGTTGATCCGGTGACAATACAAACGATGGGCGTGCGCACCGCGAAAGTAACACGAGGACCCCTGAACCGCATTATCCGCACTGTCGGTGTCGTCGATTACAATGAAACCGCGCTGGCGGACGTAACGACAAAGTTCCGCGGCTGGATAGAAAAGCTTTATGTGGACTCCACAGGCAAAGAGGTGCACAAAGGGGAGCCGCTTTTTGATATCTACTCGCCAGAACTTTACAGCGCACAAACTGAATACGTGCTGGCCCTGGTCTCAGGCGCATCGGGACTTAAAACCAGCGCGCGGCTGAAACTAGCCCTTTTTGATATCTCTGATGACCAAATCGCGGACCTGGAGCGGACCCGCATACCGCAGCGAACGCTGCGCGTTAACGCCCCGATTGACGGCATCGTGGTTGAGAAATTAGTGATACAGGGTCAGATGGTTGAAGCAGGGATGAAGCTTTACCGCCTGGCCGACTTGAATCTTGTCTGGGTACAGGCGCAGGTCTATGAAGAGGACTTAGGTTTTCTGAAACTCGGGCAGGAAGCCGAAGTTAGTCTCTCCTATCTACCTGACCGCAAGTTCAAAGGCCGGATTACCTACATCTACCCTACAGTCGACGAAAAGACGCGTACGGCTCATGTCCGCATTGAATTTCATAATCCCGGCCTGTTTCTCAAGCCGGGCATGTTCGCGAGCGTCCAGGTGCGAGCGGAGCTCGAACCATCGGTGTTGCTTGTACCTGATTCAGCAGTGTTGCGCAGCGGCGAAAAGAACACGGTTTTTGTGGCACTCGAGGAAGGAAAGTTTGAGCCGCGCGTCGTAACCTTAGGCCCGCGCGCGGACAACAATATGTATCAGGCTTTAGGCGGCTTGAAAGAAGGTGAGTCGGTCGTTACCTCCGCCCAGTTCATGCTCGACTCTGAAAGCCAGCTACGGGAAGCGGTTCAAAAAATGCTGGAGCCGCCCAAGGAAGGCTACGCTGCTCCCGAACCTGCTTCGACAGTCACGGAATCGGTCGCACAGTCGGTGCTTACAGCGCAAGTCGCTCCCATCAGCTGGATCTGCCCCATGCCTGAACACGCATCCATCCAATACGATCATCCCGGTAAATGCCCCATCTGCGGGATGACGCTTATCCCGGGCGAGGACGCTGAGAATGGCAAACCTCCGGAAGCGGCCCCAAGTCCAACGGTCGCGCCGAAAGAACATCACCGCTAGGGCCCCGCTTTATGCTCAGAGCTATCATCGACTTTTCGCTTAAGAACAAGTTTATCGTTCTCTTGGGGACGGTCGCGCTCGTGATTGGCGGAACTTACGCGGTACGCAATATTCCTGTGGACGCGATCCCAGACCTCTCGGACACGCAAGTCATCGTCTATACCGAGTGGGCCGGCCAGGCGCCACAAATCGTCCAGGACCAAGTCACCTACCCGATCACCACTAAGATGCTCTCGGTGCCGGGCGCGAAGGTGGTTCGTGGCTACTCATTCTACGGATACTCCTTTGTCTATGTCATCTTCAAAGACGGCACCGATCCTTATTGGGCGCGCAGCCGGGTACTTGAATACTTGAGTTCGCTCTCCTCTGGCCTGCCGCAGGGTGTCTCGCCCTCGTTAGGTCCCGATGCAACAGGCGTTGGCTGGGCGTTTATGTATTCGCTGAACTCCAAAGAGCGCAACCTGGCTGAACTACGTTCGATGCAGGATTGGTATCTCAAATACCAACTCACCTCTGTTGAAGGCGTCTCGGAAGTCGCATCGATCGGCGGGTTCGTAAAGCAATACCAGATCACGGTCGACCCGACCAAACTCCGGGCCTACAACCTATCCATCGCCGATGTCAGTACGGCGGTAAAAAGGAGTAACGGCGAAGTCGGCGGCCGTTCCTTGGAAATGGCCGAAAAAGAGTTCATCTTACGGGTGCGCGGCTACATCAATTCCATCGAAGATTTGAAGAAGGTGTCTCTCGGCGCCGGCCAAAACGGTGTGCCTATCCTGCTTGGACAGGTGGCCAGTATCCAGCTAGGGCCCGATATGCGCCGAGGTATCGCGGAACTTAACGGCGAAGGAGAAACCGTCGGCGGCATCGTGGTGGTGCGCTACGGCGCCAACGCCAAACAGGTGATCGTCGACGTGAAAAAAAGGCTGGACGAAGCCATGAAAGGCTTGCCGGCCGATGTGAACTACACCGTCGCCTACGACCGAACCGTGCTGGTTGATCGAGCCGTTCAGACATTAGAAGAAAAACTTCTAGAGGAAAGCCTGGTCGTCGCTGCCGTTTGCATTTTGTTCCTTCTGCATTTCCGGAGCGCGCTGGTGGCTATCATCATTCTGCCGGTGGCGGTGCTGATGTCTTTTCTAGTCATGTACGGGCAAGGCTTGAGCGCAAACATCATGTCGTTGGGAGGTATCGCCATTGCCGTTGGCGCCATGGTCGACGCGGTAATCATCATGATTGAGAACGCCCATAAACACCTTGAGCGTGACGCCGGCCAAAAACCCCATTGGCAGATAATCCGCGATGCTGCGGTCGAAGTCGGTCCGACGCTTTTTTACTCACTCCTTGTCATCTCGGTCTCATTCATTCCGGTGTTCGCGCTGGAGGCCCAGGAAGGGCGCTTGTTTAAGCCGCTAGCCTTTACCAAAACCTACTCCATGGCTGCGGCCGCGCTGCTCTCTATTACCCTCGCGCCCATTCTGATGGGCTACTTCATCCGTGGAAAAATTCTTCCCGAAGAGAAAAACCTTCTTAGCCGATTTCTGATCTGGGTCTACCACCCGGTGATCGACTTTGTTATCAAACGGCGCTGGTCGGTCATCATCGCCGCCATCCTGACCGTGGTATGGGTGTTTTTCCCATGGAATACGCTGGTCACAGAGCGACTGCCTGAAGGTAAAATGAAAGAGCTCGCCAGCACTTTTGGTAAAGCGTTCCCATTTCAGAACATCGGCTCGGAGTTTATGCCTCCGCTTTACGAAGGCGACCTTCTCTATATGCCGACAACATTTCCCGGCATTTCGGCCACAAAGGCGCGCGAGATAATTCAAGTTACAGACAAGATCATCAAATCTTTCCCTGAAGTGCTCCGCGTCTTTGGAAAAATCGGACGTGCCGAAACCGCCACTGATCCCGCTCCCTTCGACATGGTAGAAACGACCATCATGCTCCAGCCAGAAGCGCAATGGCCCATAACGGATATTCAAGACAATGCAGGCAAAGTCATCGCGCATCGGCGTCGCACGCCCGACGAGTTGGTTAACGCGATGAACGCCGCAATACATATTCCGGGCTTGAACAACGCCTGGACGATGCCGATCAGAACCCGCATCGACATGCTTGCAACCGGGATTAAGACGCCGGTAGGCATTAAGGTCGCCGGCTCGGATCTCGCCGTGCTTGAGCGGATCGCCGAACAAGTCGAGGCGGTCGTCCGGCAGGTGCCGGGCACTTCCAGCGTGTTCGCAGAGCGCGTCATGGGTGGCAACTACATCGAGTTTAACATCGATCGCGACCAGATCGCTCGCTACGGCCTGGCTTTAGGCGACGTGCAGGACGTGCTCCAGGTAGCCCTCGGCGGCATGCCGCTTACCACCACTGTCGAGGGGCTGGAACGTTACTCGGTCAACCTGCGCTACGATCGCGATTTCCGGGAAAACCTGGAAGCCTTGCACGAGATTATCGTTCCGACCCCGGGCGGTGCCCAGGTCCCCTTGGGCCAACTGGCAAAGATTACGATCGTTCGGGCTCCCATGGGCATTAAAAGCGAAGCCGCAGTACCAAATGCGTGGGTCTACGTGGACGTCAAAGATATCGACATCGGCACCTATGTTCAGAGGGCCCAGAGCGCTGTCAACCAAGCCATCGCCCAAAAGACCGTTCAAGTTCCCAGCGGCTACAATATCGTCTGGAGCGGTCAATACGAATACATGCTGCGCGCCCAGCAACGGCTCATGATCGTGGTGCCGCTCACCCTGCTCCTGATCGTGCTGATTATTTACCTGAACACCGGTTCGGCGGTAAAGACCGCGATTGTCCTTCTGGCGGTTCCATTCTCGTTGGTCGGGGCTTTCTGGGTAATTTACGCCTTGGGGTATAACCTGAGCGTGGCCGTTTGGGTAGGGTTAATTGCGCTTGCGGGCCTCGATGCCGAAACCGGCGTCGTCATGCTCTTGTATCTCGATCTGGCTTACGAACAATGGATTCGCGAAGGAAAAATGCTCAGCCTGGGTGACCTGCGTGATGCCATCTATCACGGAGCGGTCAAACGCGTTCGCCCAAAAGCCATGACCGCCGCGGTCATTATCGCCGGCCTTGTGCCGATCTTGTGGAGTCACGGCGCGGGCGCGGACGTCATGAAACGCATCGCCACCCCGATGATCGGCGGCATTGTCACCTCGACGGTAATGGAACTGGCGGTTTATCCGGCCATCTATTTCATTTGGCGCTCGCGGGAGATTAAAGCCGTGCGGCGTTCGGAAGAGGACTCGGCGCTGCCTGCGACTGTATGACAAGCAAACTGTCGTTCAATCGCAGTATTGGTGCGAGCCTGCGCAAAAAGCGTGACGCACCCCGGCGGGGACGTGACTGGTGACTGGCTACACCCGCCGCGTATCGCGATTCGTGCCGGCGAGCCGACTATCTGAGGTGCTCCACGAGTGCGGACGCCGTCAGGTCCGGGTCGGCCAATGACCACACCCGAGTGGACGACGGAGGCAAAGAGTCTTCTTCGTAAAGGGCGACTGATACCTGTTCGAGGCGTATGTCGAGGATCAAAGGTGGCTGTTCGCTCAGGAACTGGCGAACTTCGGCTTCCAGTATGTCACGCACCCTGTCCATCAATGATGTTTGGTCAACGAGCAGCCCTATTCGAAAGAACAGATCGTTATCGACATCGGTCAGGGCGCGATGATAGGCATGGAGGACACCGTAGGCTTGAGCAGCGTGCCGCACCACGTCGAGTGTGAGCGGATAAAGTCTTGCCTCCTGGACCCAGGCGGACGGGGTTGTGGGTGGCTGCTGGAATGGCTTGCCACGAATAGGCCAACCCATCACGACCACCTTATCACCTTGGATTGAGAACGACCTTTCGTAAGGGCAAGCCTGACGGCTGATGAACGGGTAGTCGCGTTTCCCATAACCGCCGACCTGGACCTCCAAAGGGAAGTGACCGCAGTGACGGAGGTAATCAAGAATGCCCTCCAGGTTCATCACGAGATCGCGCCAGTGGTACCTTGAGAAGTTGGCATTGTGGAACGGTGAGCCGATCTTCCGTTCCAAACCGAAAATCGTCGCATGAATCTGAGACGCATCATATGGTCTGAAACCGACACCGAGTACGCCGCGGCAGCACTCTTGACACCGCGTAATCAACGCCGCGAAATCACTGCTCTTGTCGCCGTAGAGCGCAACAACCGTGATCTGCATGTGATCAGACAGCCTTTTTCGGCTCCGCGTCCGGAAAGTCCGCGCCGCAGGTCGTTTCCGCCCAGGCATCGAAATTTGCCTTCTGCGTTTCCAGCTTTTTGTAAGCGAGATCGAGTGCTAGTTTGCCGAGGAGAAGGCGCAACGGTGCGTCTTTCGCCTCGACGGCCTTGATGATCGCCTGAACGGCACGGACGGGGTCACCGGCCTGATTGCCGCTGCGTGCTTCCGTCTCCGCGCGGCGCTTGCCGGCGGTTTGTTCATAATCGGAAAGCCGCGTCTTCGACTGCTTGATCGAACGGCCGGCCCAGTCGGTCCGGAAAGGTCCAGGTTCGACGATCAGCACCTTGATGCCGAGCGGTGCTACTTCTTGCGCGAGCGATTCCGATAGACCTTCGACGGCGTACTTCGTAGCGTGGTAGTAACCTGTGGTCGAAAAGCTGACAAGGCCGCCGATGGAGGAAACGTTGACAATGTGGCCTTTCTTGCGCGCGCGCATCCCGGGCAGGACCGCCTTGGTCACGTCGATCAGCCCGAAGACGTTGGTCTCGAACATGGCGCGGACTTCGTCGTCTTCGCCCTCCTCGATGGCGGCGAGGTAACCGTAACCGGCATTGTTAACCAGCACGTCGATGCGGCCGAACCTGTGTTCCGCCGCTCGCACGGCGCGGGCGACCGCATCCTTGTCGCTGACATCGAGCGGCACGGCAAGAGCATTGTCCTGATGCCCTGCAACGATGTCTGCCACCTGTTCGAGGTTGCGCGCAGTGACGACGGCGCGCCAACCGCGGCCAAGAACCTGCCTGGCCACCTCGCGGCCGAATCCGGTGGAGCAGCCGGTGATGAACCAGACCGGGGCGTTATTATCTTGTGACATAATCTTTTCCTTGTGGTTGTACGAAACACTATCGAAGGAACCGTGACGGCCCACTGCTTGCCGCCAAACACCGAATTGTACGGTGATTGCCGAGCGGAGTTATGTTCAAGATTCGGTTGTCGAAGCAGGGGCAAAATCTCCGTCCGGCTTCGTCGCAAATTCGTCAGCCAGGTACTGCTCAGCCTCAGTAAGATCGAATTGGTGAATCAGGATAAATTTTCGGCAACGGCCTCGTTTCAATTCGCCGATCAGCAGCGGGTCTAAGGCACGCGGCCTTGGGTCGGCTAAGAGTGTGCCTTTCCAACGGTGCTGCTGGTCGACTATGAGGTACAGCTTGTCAAATTGATCCTTGGCCGCAAGTGCTTTTTCCCGGGCTTCTTCCGGAAGGATACCGTTAAATTCTGCGCTGATGACCAGTTTCTTCCAAGGCAGAAGCCAGTCTAACAAAGTAAGGCCAAGCAGGTATGCCAGCAATGCGCTAACGAGCCAACCTCCCACAAGAGCATAGGGTACCGCGGCGCCGTCCATTGCCGTAATGTGGGCAAAGAGATAAGCCAGTGGAGGGAAGATCCCCAGAATTAGAGAGGCTCGGGTTGCCGCCCGTTCGGCATTCATTCTGCGTTCGTTCATCCGCAATACGGATGTCTGGGTCTTCCGAAATGGAATATATGCGGGAAGGCTCGTGGGATTGGCGGCTATGGGAACCGAATCCGTAGTGATTTCGTAAGCGAGGCGGTGATCACCTTCTAGGTCGAAGACGGCAAAGACCGGTAATTCAGCACCGGTAGCCTCGTCTCGATAGGTCTGTTGAAGACCGTACGGATCCAACTCTTGGAGGTGCAGCAGCGTTTCTGGCGCTTTTGCAAGAAGGGCTTTCCCTTGCTCGCACTCTTTCTCTAACGGAAAGAGATAATGGGTTTTCTTGCCACTGAGCGTGGCAGGATGGCAATACTTCCGCCGGAGCAGATTTAGGTTCTGGCTCATTTGGTTTCCACGCGTTTTGATTTTTTCTGTGCCCTTCAAATCCTGGATCTGCAGGGCGTTTCGAAAGGGAGACTTCTCACCTTCCAGAGCGTCGCTGAAATCTTGGCAGGACGCAAATCAACACCCGGGCCGTTCTGGGATAGGCAAGCGGTGGACAACGAAGATCTGGCTCCGATTTCGTGATGTCCTATTGGTAGAAGTTTCGCGCCCACCGATGCGCTTTCAACTGCTCAACGACCTTCTTCGGAAGTCCGTGCCCATCCCCTAACCTGCAGTTCTGTTCGACGTTCCGGATGGAGCGCATCCCGGCGATGACTGTTGAAACCGCATCCTGGCTTAAGACGTAACGCAGCGCTGTTTCAGCCATCTGCTCTAAGCCGATCTCCAGGTCAGTGGCAATTTTCCGCACATGTTCATAAACCTCTCGCTTTCGATCGCCACGAAAATATCTGTTCCGAAAATCACCTTCTTCAAACTTCGTATCCGGCGTTATTTTCCCTGTCAGCCCACCTTCGTCCAAAGCGACCCTTACGATGACGCCGACGCGATGCTTCTCACACGCGGGAAGCAGGTGATCTTCAGGTGCTTGCTCGAATATGTTATAGATAACCTGCACCGTGTCGACTACCCCGCTCTCAATCAATTTCACGGCGTTTTCCGGCTGGTAATCATTGATCGAGACACCGAAGAACCTGATTTTCCCTTGTTTCTTGAGCGTCTGGATCGCGTCCAGCCAATCCCCTTCATCGACCCATTCGTCTGACCAAACGTGAAATTGTTGTAGGTCGATCCTCTCCAGTCCCAGATTTTGGAGGCTCTCTTCTGTGCACGCGATGACATGCTCAGCTGGAAACGTCTTCTCCGCAGGCACACCGCGTTGGGCAGGCCATTGACCATTCTTGGGCGGTACCTTGGTTGCGACAGAAATCTTTTCTGACCGCTCTTTGACCGCTTTTCCCACCAGATTTTCGCTGTGCCCATCGCCATAGCGGAGAGCCGTATCCACAAAATTCAACCCAAGATCAAAGGCTCGATGCAAAGCCTTGACCGATTCATCATCGGAGGCACCAACCCACATTCCTTTTCCAATTCCCCAAGCTCCGAAGCCGACTTCTGAAATATCCAATCCTGTTTTCCCAAGTTTTCGGTAATTCATAAAATGTATCCCGGTTTGACTTGTTTCAAATTACACTCGGGCGCGGACATCTCAACGCGGCGTCGAGTCGAATGCAGTTGAGCCTGCGTGCTTAGTCAACTATCGTTTTTCATCCCCAATAAACCTATAGGAAGGCCCTCTGTGGTGAACAACCCGGTTCAAGAGTCTGTCGAACAACACGCGCTGCGGATGGTCAACATCGAAAAGTATTTTGGCTTGGTGCGCGCTCTGACTAGCATCAACCTGGAAGTTGGACGCAATGAGATCGTGGGGCTGATCGGTGACAACGGAGCCGGTAAGTCGACGATGGTGAAAATCCTGACGGGCGTGTTTCCGCCAACCAGGGGCGAATTATACGTTGCAGGTCGCAAAGTCGATTTCCGCCGCTATAACGTCCAAAGCGCCCACGCGCACGGCATCGAAACCGTGTACCAGGATAAATCGCTCGGTGAAAAACAGGTTCTGTGGCGGAACTTCTTTATCGGACGGCAGATTGTGAACCGCTTTGGCTTTATCGATGTGAAAACGGAAAAAGCCATTGCCAACGAAATTATGATCAACACCATTGGCTTCCGCGGCAAGGGCATCACGGTCGACTCCAATGTGAGCCAGCTTTCAGGGGGTGAGCGCCAGGGGATCGCCATTGGTCGTGCGATGCATTTCGAGGCCAACCTCATCATTCTAGACGAGCCAACAGTTGCTTTGTCTCTCAAGGAGGTGGCGAAGGTAATCAACTTTGTCCACAAGATCAAAGAGGGCGGCAAGGCGAGCATTTACATTTCCCACAGCATTCCTGACGTTTATGAGGTCTCCGACCGCTTCATCGTTCTGGATCGTGGTGAGATCGGCGCAAGCATTCCGAAAAAAGATATTAGTCTGAAGGATTTAGATGGATTTCTGCTCGATTACGCCCACGGCCTGAAAGACAAGGAAAAACCATGAAGGCCGTCAGGTCACTCTTTAAGTTTCTGGGTCGGCTGGAAGGTTTCGCAATAGCCATGGTGCTGTTGGTCCTGTACATTGCGCTGATCATTGCCGCCCCCGCCGTCTTCACGCACTCGCTGATCTATATATCCTTCCTGGAAACGGTTCCACCTACGCTCATTGCTGCATTGGGGCTGACGCTCGTCATTACCGCAGGCGAGATCGACTTGAGTTTCCCGGCAGTTGTTTCGCTGTCGGGCTTTGCACTTTCCTGGGCCTGGAAAACCTTTGACCCGACCTACGGAGCCTGGATTGGCATCGGGCTGGCCCTCGCTGCTGGCGCTCTGGTGGGATATATCAACGGCGTGATGGTCGCACGCATCGGCGTACCATCGATAATGGCAACCCTCGCCGCGAATTTTTTCTGGTACGGCATCTCGATTCTGCTTGCGGGCGGACTGCAGGTGACACTCAAGGGAAGCCAGGAGAATTTTGTTCACGAGCTTTTTGTAGGCCGACTGTTTGGCGCCGTGCCTGTTCAGGCGTTCTGGGCGTTGGGGCTGGCCGTGCTGCTGTGGTTCATCCTTAACCGGCACAAGTTCGGTGAGGGCATCATGTTTATCGGTGACAATGCCAACGTCGCGCGGGTGATGGGCGTTAACGTCGAAGCGACCCGCATCAGGCTCTTCGCCTTGCACGGCATGATCGCGGCATTTGCAGGAATTATCGTCACCCTTGACATTGGCGTGTTCTACCCCGACCAGGGCAACTTTCTCCTGCCAGCCATGGCATCAGTGTTTATTGGCGGGACATCCATTGCCGGGGGCGCAGGTTCCATATTCGGTACAGTTTTCGGAGCCTATGTCATTGGTTCGCTGGCAGCCGGCGTGGTAGCGACCACGATCAGCGGCTATTGGGTCCAGGTGGTGGAAGGCGTCGTCATGGCTGCGGTAATCGTGCTCAACGCGGCAACGGGCAAAGGCAACATGGCCGCACTTTCCAGTCGGTTCCGCCAATGGGGAGCACCAGTTGCAGCCAGCCCCGCCCATGAACTGCTACAGAAGGACGACACGGCGCCGAACTGATCGGCAGCCGTTTGTTGCGGTGTTTAGCCTTTACCAAGGGAGGAAGCTTATTTAATCTCAATCAGATACCCCCCTCAGCGACATCGCTGAAAAAAGAATCTGATTCATTCAAATAAGGAGACAGAAAATGAAGCGTATTTCTACCATTAGGGCGCTCGGATTAGTGTCCGCGTTCGTCCTGGCAATAGCCCCCGTGAAATCCCCCGGCGCCCAAGGCAAACCCATCGTCGTCTATATGCAAATGGGCGGTGATAAGGGTATTGCCTCCGTGTTGGCCCGCACCACCGGTGCAGAAGCCGCAGCCAAGGCCCTCGGCATCGAACTGCATGAGCAGTACGCAAGCTGGGACTCCAAAAAGATGATCGACCAGTTCAAGGAGGCGATTGCCGCCAAGCCTGACGGCATCGTCATCATGGGCCACCCCGGTGAAGACGCCATGGCACCACTGGTTGACCAGGCTGAAGCCGCCGGTATCATTGTCACCAGCGGCAACAACCCGCTGCCTAACATCGAAGCCAAATACAAGGCCAAGGGCTTCGGCTATGCCGGTGCTGACCTGTATGCGGGTGGTTACCTGACCGGACAAGCGATGGTTGACAGCGGAAAGCTCAAGGCCGGCGACAAGGCCCTCGTATGGGACATCTTCCATCAGGAAGGACGCAGTAAGAGTTCTCAGGGTTGCTTTGATGCGCTGGAGAAAACTCTCGGCAAGGGCAATGTTGAGAAACTCGACGTCACACAGGATATCGACTCTGATCCGACCAAGGGTATCCCGGTAATGACGGCCTATCTTGCGGCCCATCCCGGCCTCAAGGCCATCGGAACACAGCACGGTCAGATCACCGCCATCTTGCCCAAGATCCTCAAGGACGCCGGCAAGAAACCCGGTGACGTCGTGGTCGGTGGTATTGACCTCGGCTCGGACGTCATCGCCGGAATCAAGGCCGGCTACGTTGTGGCGAGCTTTGACCAGGTTCTGTACCTCCAGGGCTGGGACCCGGTACAGCAAATCTGGTTGACCAAGAAGTACCTCATCCCCGGTTTGCACCAGGACACCGGTGTAGGCGAAGTCACGCCAGCTAACGTCGATGCCATTGCTCCCCTGATCGAGCAAGGCTTCCGTTAGACCAACGAACCAGTTTTAAGTCGTTGATCGTGACTAAGAGGACTACGCCCTGCCACAATAGCAGGACGTAGTTTTTTTATACGCGCCTGAGACCTAGGCTCGCTGTTGCAGCCTCGGTCTTTGCTGCCGCTCGACCGAGTTCAGGAGTTGCCGGAGGTTCAGGAGGCGGCTTTCCGGTCTGTGAATGGAAATTCATCCGCTTGACCTTTTCGCAAAAGCGGCGACACCTAAACACCTGCATCGAATGAGCAAAGGACGCGTTGAACTGAATTTGCTGTAAAAATGAAATTAAAAAATGAAACGTATAAAACCGCCGACCGACAAGCCGAATGTTCTGCAGAATGCCAACGCCCTCAATGAAGAAATATTGGAGGCTGCCGAGAAGATCGATGGCAAAAGTCTCGCCCCGGAAGTCTCAACGAGGACCGCGGAGATCACCGTCTGGGATGAATCGCCCGAGGATGTCGGCTGGCGCGTGCAGGAAATGCCAGGTGGACAACGAGCTGACTATCTCGGAGCAGTTGGTAAGTGAAGGCAACGAACAAGCCGATAGCGAACAACGGATGGCCGCCAGCGCCGGCGATGCCGAAGTAGCGCCTTGAACAGGACGCTGAAGAAACGCGGAAGTCATTGACGAAGTTATACGACCCATCCGCTGTGGATGCCCCATGCAGGCTTTAAGCCTGTACTACATCACCCTCAGGACATGTTGAGCCAAGGAGCGAAAGCGCTCTGCAATCACGTCCGCGCGCCCGCAGCGACCGAGCCAGGGCGCAAAGTAGAACAGGTTTCCAGCCTGTAGTTTGCTCGCGTTGAGTGGGACCGACCAAAGGCGAAAGGCGCGCTGGACAGGCGAGTATCCAGACGGCGTTTGTGGGCTGGCTGTCACGTTATCGTTGAATCGGTGCATCCCGGTAGGTCTGTACGGTGATTGGCATTCTTTTTCTCAAATCCAAGGACCGAAACGATGCTCGATCTCGAGGAGGCGATTATATTTGGCGAGACGTTCCGATTGGGTGATCGAGCCGACTTTGATAAAATCGCCGGCCCATCCGACCGCAAGGTCAGCCAGCCAGCTATCTTCAGTTTCGCCACTGCGAGCGCTGATGGATACCCGCCAACCCGCCTCTTTCGCTTCGAGAAACGAGTCTCTCGCCTCTGTCAGCGTTCCAACCTGATTCACCTTTAGTAGTAGGGCGTCCGCTGCATCGGTTGCGACGGCTCGACGAATACGTTCGCGGTTGGTACAGGTTAAATCGTCGGCCAAAGTCAGGGCTCGACCCGCGATCCGACGGCGTAGCACTGGCCAGTGATCCCAATCCTCTTCACCCAAGCCATCTTCAATGCTGACGATCGGATACTGTCCGGTCCAGGTTTCAATTGTTTCGATGAGTAGCTCGGGGGAGAGCAATTGACCATCGAGCTGGTATTGACCTCCCGGAGTCACGAAATGGCTTGCGGCCAGATCGATTGCTAACGCTGCGTCTTTGACTAATTTGTACCCGGCTGCGTCGATGGCTTCAATCGCGAGCGCTACCATCTCTGCGCTATCTTTGTAGGGTGGCGCAAGTCCGCCTTCATCAGCTTTTAATGGCCGAACTTGGTACCGCTTCACAACGAGCTCTGCCGCTGCCTGATAGATGTCATACATCACTGCCAATTGATCGGCAATCGTGGTGCCCGCCTTCGGCGCAACCAGGACATCCTGGATCGCGACTTGGCCAAACGCATGTTTGCCGCCGCTAAATAGATTGATCGTCAGGGCGGGCATTCGCGGCTTGGGATGAGGGAGCAGCGATGCAAAATATTGAAAAAGTTCATCCCCTCGCCGATTCGCCATCGCTCTTGCAAATGCGAGGGATGTGGCGAGAAGCGCGTTGCCACCCAGCTTCGTTTTTTGAGAGGTATCATCCAGCTCAAGAAGCTGATGATCGAGCCGTTCCTGGTTCTCGAATGAAGAACCGACCAGAAGAGCAGCGATCGGGCCGCAAATATGATCGATCGCCTTCTTGCAGCCAAGACCCCGGTAACGCTTTTCGCCATCTCGTAGTTCATGAGCTTCAGCGCGTCCGGTGGAAGCGCCGGAGGGTACGGAAGCATTGCCTGTTGTTCCGTCCTCCAAAGTGATTCGGGCGGCAACCGTTGGTTTGCCCCGGCTGTCAAGAATTTCCCATGCGTCAAGAGCCTTGATCTTTGTCATGTTCCAGTTCCTTTTTTAAAGTTTCGATCAGGATGTGCCCATCGCTACCGAATCATCTTTTGCTATAGCTGAAAGCAATCGGGACGGTACGAACGCAGTATTAGAGAGGCTCAGAGGCACGTGTAGTTTACACAAAGCCGCGGCTGAGATCTATCCTGGCAGTCTGAACATTGTTGGTTTCTCTTCTCACTATGGATCCATCCGCAAAAGTATCACTAGATTCTGACCGCCGGAATTCAGCCGATGAGGATGAGCGCACCGGTTTGAATGTGGAAAACCTGAAACGCGCCCTGGCGGATAACCTTTTCTACATGCAGGGCAAGTTTCCGGCGATCGCCACGAAAAATGATTTCTACATGGCGCTGGCCTATACGGTGCGTGACCGCATATTGCACCGCTGGATCAATTCAGCTCAAACCTACCTCAGACAAGAAGAACCGAAAGTCGTCTGTTATTTATCCGCGGAGTTCTTGCTGGGACCGCGCCTGGGAAACAGCCTGATCGACCTGGGTATCTACGATCAAGTGCGCCAAGCTGTTGAGGAATGCGGTCTGGATCTGAATGAACTGCTCGAACAAGAAGCAGAACCGGGCTTAGGAAATGGGGGACTCGGACGTCTTGCCGCCTGTTACATGGATTCCTTGTCAACCCTGGAAATTCCCGCCATCGGGTATGGTATCCGTTACGAATTTGGCATCTTTAGCCAGGAGATTCAGGACGGCTGGCAGGTCGAAGTCGCAGACAAATGGTTGCGACTTGGCGACCCCTGGGAGATTCCTCATCCTGAGGCAGCGGTTGAAGTCGGCTTCGGCGGTCACACCGAAACTTACCGCGACGATCAAGGCCGCTCTCGAGTACGCTGGATTCCTGCGCGGGTCGTCAAAGGCGTACCGCACGACATGGCTATCCTTGGCTATAAGGTCAACACCGCCAATACCCTGCGCCTCTGGAAAGCGGAAGCACAAGAATCTTTCGACTTTCACGAGTTTAATGTGGGTGACTACTACGGCGCCGTTCATGACAAGGTCGTGACAGAGAACATCACTAAAGTTCTCTACCCGAACGATGAGCCTGTTCAAGGAAAGCAGTTGCGTCTGGAGCAACAATTCTTTTTTGTTTCCTGTTCCCTGCAAGACATGATCCGGATCCACTTCCGCCGGGGAAAGAGCTTAGACAATTTCCAGAAAACATTTGCGGTACAACTCAACGATACTCATCCATCGATTGGGGTTGCCGAACTTATGCGATTGTTAGTCGATGAACATTTGATGGATTGGGATGCGGCTTGGCAAACCACCAAAAACACGTTTGCCTACACCAATCACACGCTTCTGCCGGAGGCTCTGGAGAAGTGGCCGCTCAGCTTATTTGGCAGCCTCCTGCCCCGGCATCTTGAGATAATTTACGAAATTAACCGACGTTTCCTGGATGAAGTCCGCCTCAAGTATCCGAACGACACTTCGCGGGTTGTCCGGATGTCGCTCATTGATGAAAGCGATGATGGGTACGTCCGGATGGCCTATCTTGCTACGGTCGGCAGCCATGCCGTCAATGGAGTAGCCGAATTGCATTCCCAGCTTCTTAAGGAGACAACGCTACACGACTTCTATGAGCTTTGGCCTCAGAAATTTATCAACATCACCAATGGCGTTGCCCCTCGCCGATTTCTAGTTGCGAGCAATCCTCGACTCTCCAGTCTAGTGATCCAGAAAATTGGGGATGGCTGGATCAAACAGCTCAATGATCTCCGAAAGCTCGAGGCATTAGTGGAAGACTCTGCGTTCCGGAGTGAGTTCCAAAAGATCAAACAGACCAATAAACAGGACTTGGCCGGCTATATTCAAAGACTGACGGGCGTAACGGTGAGCCCGGAGACCATCTTTGATGTTCAGGTCAAACGGTTGCACGAATACAAGCGGCAACATTTGAACGTTCTTCACATCATTACGCTCTACAACCGCATCAAGCGCAATCCCGCGATCGAGATGGTGCCCAGGACTTTTATCTTTGGCGGCAAAGCGGCCCCGGGATATTTCATGGCTAAGCTGATCATTAAGCTGATAAGCGCCGTGGGAGACGTGTTGAATCAAGATCCGGACGTACGCGATCGCCTAAAGATGGTATTCCTGCCCAACTATAACGTGAAGCAAAGTCGATGGATCTATCCTGCGGCCGACCTCTCGGAGCAAATTTCCACGGCGGGCTATGAAGCTTCCGGCACCAGCAATATGAAATTTGCTATGAATGGGGCATTAACAATTGGAACATTGGACGGCGCCAACATTGAAATTCGCCGCGAAGTTGGAGAAGAAAACTTCTTTTTATTTGGATTAACGGCTGAGGAAGTTCAGGCTTTGCGGTCCGTCGGCTATCATCCGTCGGATTACTACAAATCTGACCCGGAGCTCCGGGAAGCGATTGACCTGATCAATTCCGGGCACTTCTCCCATGGCGACCCTCACTTGTTCAAGCCACTCGTTGATTCCCTGATGAAATGGGACGAGTACATGCTTTTCGCGGACTACCGATCTTATGTCAATTGTCAGGACCGAATCAGCCAGGCTTTCTATGACAAGGACCGTTGGACGCGGATGACGATTCTCAATACGGCCCGCATGGGAAAATTCTCCTCCGACCGTGCGATCCGAGAGTATTGCAGCGAAATCTGGGATGCCGCGCCAGTCCAGGTCGCACTGCAAGAGTATTTTCAGGGGACCCCAGAACTGAAATGGGAAGCGCCAGCACAGGGACCTGAAACTTGACTGGAGTCTGAAACGCAATCACGGTTTACGTCTGAGAGGTTTTCGGTGTTCCGGCTACTTCGGAGGGGCTCCCCGGCTCCGGGATTCCTTTAGTGACAGCGGCGATGTCGCAGTTGAGACCAGCGCAGATCTGGCAAAGATTGAAAAAGGTCAAGTTACGTTCGCCGCGTTCGACACCGCCAAAATAGCTTCTGTCTAATCCGCATAGTTTAGAAAAGTCCTTCTGGTTCCGGCCTAAAAACTTCCGTGAAGCTTTTATGCGGAGACCAAGCCTTATTAATTCTGCGTTCCCGACTGCCATATTCGTAATTATCTCGGTGCCGCCAGAACTATAAGAGCGGCATATAAGCATCTGTGCCGGCACGTTGATCCAGGTAATAGTCTCGTTGCCTTTCCCGCATTCTCCAATACTGTTCCAGACGAATTACGATTCCCTATCTGTATGTCGCGATCGCACACCAAGCCGCTGAAGGCTGGTTAATCAGACTAGGCGTCCAAGAAATACAGAACAGTCGTATAGAAGTTAAAAATATTGATCTGGCAGACGCCGTTGGATACTCAAAACGCGATCGAACGATAGTAGCTGCTGAACTGTCAAACAATCCATGAACAAGCTTCAATTCAAAGGCTCGTGGAATGAGCTGAAGGGTAAGCTAAAGCAGCGTTTCGGACATTCTTCGCAAGGGAAGGCAGACGAAATATGGGGCCGGATTCAGAAGACGCTTGGAAAGTGGACGAAGTCCGGCAGGTGATTGGGTACACCGAAACATCCAAAGCAGACCATTCAGCTAGCTAATCGGGAACGGGGAATGGCTTGAATTACTGAGTCGTCCAAAGTGGGAAGGATTGTCCTGCTTTAAAGCATGGATTTTGATGATAAACAAGGTCAAGCCAACCATTGCGATACGACCCCAGGTGCGGATTCATTTTGCCGAAATTCAGCATTTCGAATGTGCCTTCGTATTTCTCGCGACCGACTAGAACGGTTATAAGATATTGATCACCTAGCCTGTCGGCATTCACGACTTTTGCGGGAATTGGAGTCATTTGTTTAGCAGTCGCTGGGGATTCTCAACTTTCCTCCAACTTCGCTGAGTGAATATCACTCCGTTAAATTGGTTGCCGGCATACTCTTGTCAACGGGTTACCATTGCATTTGCGTATGACTGGCGAGAATTTTGATGCTGATTCTTGCCCATTGGTTTCTCCTGTTTTTACGTTTGCACCTTTTCCGGACGTGCAGCGCCCGATCGCGCGGAAGCGCGACCCTACCGGTCCCAATGCCATTTTTACATTTGCACCTTTTCCGGACGTGCAGCGCCGGATCGCGCGGAAGCGCGACCCTACCGGTCTCAATGCCATTTTTACATTTCCACCTTTTCGAGACGTGCAGCGCCGGATCGCGCGGAAGCGCGACCCTACCGGTCTCAATGCCATTTTTTACATTTCCACCTTTTCGGGACGTGCAGCGCCCGATCGCGCGGAAGCGCGACCCTACCGGTCTCAATGCCATTTTTACATTTCCACCTTTTCGGGACGTGCAGCGCCCGATCGCGCGGAAGCGCGACCCTACCGGTCCCAATGCCATTTTTAAATTTGCACCTTTTCGGGACGTGCGGCGCCGGATCGCGCGGAAGCGCGACCCTACCGGTCTCAATGCCATACTGTAAAAGTACCGTAACAATTCGAGAGGCATATTGGAAAGCCTCGGAGATCCGGCGGAGAATGATCGCCGGAAAAGGAAAGACATGGCATCCAAATATGCGACCGGGAGGCTCTCCTGGCGGACCCGAGAAATCAGTGACCGACAGATCTGAGAAGTCCCGTTCAAATTGGTTCAAATTGTTGTCTTTATCCTTTTAACCATCTCCTTTCCATTCGAACTGCCTCTTCAAAGATTGACAATGAACCTTACCAAACCGTCGCCCCAGAAGACGACTGCGAAGCCAAAGGCCAACTTGATCGGCGCCTCGCCGATTTTGGCGGAGTTGGCCTACCTTGAAAAGACCGACGTTTTTACGAAGCTCAAGACTTCTTCTGACGGCCTGTCCCAAGCTGTGGCTGAGGCGCGTATAGTTGAATATGGACCCAATGATGTCGCGGTAGAAAAGCAGCGCGGCTGGTTATCGCGGCTCTTTAACGCGGCGCGTAACCTTTTGGTGGTTTTGCTCGCTATCCTGGCCACCGTCTCGTTCGCAACGGGTGATTTAAGCGGCGGCAGCGTGATGACTCTGATGTTGATCCTCGGCGTGGCGCTGCGTTTTGTCCAAGAGTCGCGAGCGGACGCCGCCGCTGCAAAACTCAAAGCGATGATCAGTGTGACTGCGACGGTCTTGCGTGATGGTCAGGAAGGAGAAATCCCGCTCAGGCAGTTGGTCCCCGGTGACATTGTGAGGTTGTGCGCCGGCGACATGGTCCCCGCGGATGTGCGCCTGGTTGCGTCCAGAGACTTTTACGTCGCTCAAGCGGCGCTGACGGGCGAGTCATTACCCGTGGAGAAACTTGACGCCCGAGAGTCGCGGGAAGGCATCTCGCCGTTGGAGTTAGCAAATGTCTGCTTTCTTGGGACAAGCGTCGAGAGCGGCAGCGCGACTGCGGTGGTTGCGACCACAGGAGGGCAGACTTATTTCGGGCGAATGGCCAATAGTATCATCGGGCCAGAGGTGGAGACGAGTTTTGACAGGGGCATGCAACGGTTCACGGTGCTGATGATCCAATTTATCGTGGTGATGGTACCGCTCGTTTTCCTGATCAACGGCATCACCAAACATAATTGGGGAGAGGCCTTCTTTTTCTCTATCGCAGTCGCAGTCGGGTTAACGCCCGAGATGCTGCCAATGATCGTCTCCGTCTGCCTGTCGAATGGCGCGCTCGCGATGTCGAAAAAGAAAGTCATCGTGAAGCGTCTCAACTCCATCCAGAACCTCGGCGCCATGGACATCCTTTGCACCGACAAAACCGGTACGCTCACGCTCGACCGCGTAATTCTCGAGCGTTTCTGTGACGTAATGCAGAAGGAAAACGAGGACGTGCTGCTCGACGCTTATCTCATCGCCCATTTTCAAACGGGCTTAAGAAACGTGCTCGACCGCGCCGTGCTGAAGTATCGCGAAATCCACGAAAAATCTTCGAACGAGAACTATCGGAAAATTGATGAGATCCCGTTTGATTTTTCTCGCAGAATGATGTCGGTAGTCGTCGAAACGCCAGAGAAAGATCATCGACTGCTGACGAAGGGTGCACCTGAGTCGGTTTTTCCTCGATGTGGCTTCTTCGAATTGGAGGGCGAGATTCACCCGATGGAGCCAATCCTTATCGGTGACTTAATGGAGCAGTATCAGGAATTGAGCATGGACGGTTTTCGCGTTCTTGCCGTCGCTTACAAACGTCTCCAGCAAAGCGCCACCTATTCGAAAGACGATGAATCGGAATTGATTCTCAAAGGGTACATAGCGTTCCTGGATCCGCCGAAGGAAACAGCGGAAAAGGCGATTGCGGCGCTTAAAAAAATCGGAGTCACCGTGAAAGTGCTCACTGGTGACAACGATCTCGTGACGCGGAAAGTCTGTAGAGAGGTCGGGCTGCCGGCAGATGAACTCCTCCTGGGCAACCAGGTTGAAAAGATGACCGATGAACAGCTCGCGACAAGCGCAGAGCGTGTCCACGTATTTGCACGGGTTTCCCCCGCTCACAAGCAGCGAATCATCCGCGCATTGCAGCACAAAAAGCACGTCGTGGGATTTATGGGTGATGGCATTAATGACGCCCCCGCGCTGCGTGTGGCGGATGTCGGAATCTCTGTGGATAGCGGCGTCGATATCGCGAAGGAATTGGCCACCGTAATCCTCTTGGAGAAGAGCCTCATGGTGCTCGAAGAAGGCGTGATCGAAGGCCGCAAAGTCTTCGTAAATATCCTCAAATACATCCGTATGGGAGCAAGTTCCAACTTTGGGAATATGTTCAGTGTGCTTGGTGCGAGCGCCTTCCTGCCGTTTGTGCCGATGGCGCCATTGCAGGTGCTCACCAATAATCTCCTGTATGACTTTTCACAGGTTCCGATTCCAACCGATAACGTCGGGCCGGAGGAGACCGCCAAACCACGCACCTGGGAGATCGGGGCTATCACAAGGTTTATCCTGTTTATCGGGCCGATCAGTTCCGTTTTCGACTACTCTACTTACTTTGTAATGCTGTACATTTTTCATTGCTGGGATATATCTCGCGCCCCGCTTTTCCAGACCGGCTGGTTCGTCGAATCGCTGATGACGCAAACACTCATCATTCACGTAATCCGCACAAAAAAGATCCCTTTTATTGAGGCCCATGCCAGTTGGGCGCTTACTGTCACCACAGTCGTGATCATGTGCATCGGCATGTGGCTGCCGTTTTCGCCGTTGGCCGCTACATTAGGATTCGTGCATCTGCCAGCCCTGTATTGGCCGATCCTTCTTCTCACGCTGCTCTGTTACGTGGTTCTGACACAGCTCGTGAAAATGTGGCTGATGCGCCGGGCTTGGCTTTAACCCAAAAACCGAAAAAAGAGGCAAACACAAAAGACCAGGTGTCGACGTATCGGCTTGTGTGTGGACTGGAAAGCCGTCGCTTGCAGCTCACGCGAAGTCCATGATGCGGGCAAATTCCATCGCACGAGGATCAATCAAGCAGAGTCGAAGGCAAGAAGAACACCTGTATGCCGTCTCTCCTCTTCGCCCGATTCAGGATCTGCGGCTTCTCGAGCGCCGCCGTTAAGGCGAAGAAAGTTTGTTTGCCAAGTAACCTTTGCTTTTATAGCGTTCGAACCCACAAATGCCACTCCCGGTCCGAAATATTCGCACGCTGCTGACACTGTTGATCTTTGTGGGTAGTACCAATGGATTCACTGAGCCTTACACACCGGCGGTCGGCTCGCCGGAACGCGTCGCAATCGCAAACGCGGTGCGGGCAAGCGTTGCAAAGCTTGGTGGCCAATTTGAGGAAGATGCCCGTCGAGGCGCGAAGTTTGTGATTGCAGTCCTAAAGATCGATGGGCGCTACGCTTTCTTTGAAGGCGGAGGAGAAGAAGTGAACGGTGAAATGACTTACGGACCGGTGGACATCGTGGCGTTTCTGGCAAAAGGAAATCTCGGCTGGAGAGTGCTGAACCTGCAGGCGCGCGGCGATGTCCCGGACGACGCCGAAGTTGCTCAGCTTCGGGCTAGCTTGCCGGCGGATTATCCGCTGAACATCGTTAACAAATTCTGGAGAGACCTGCTCCTGGCTGCACGTCATTCCGACTAGTCACACGGCCATGGATAATTGCAGTCAACGACTTTGGCGTTGACCGCTGAGCAGGACGCCTCTCACCCAAAGGCCTGCGACATCCTAAGGACCCGAAGTCAGCGGTTGAAAACGCTTTGCGCACGCAAGCGCACCTAGAAATCCTAACCCGGCAAATGCCAGAGGAGCAAGCGCTGGCGGCTTGTCCTCATCAGGGATTTTACGAACCCACGCGGAGAGCTCGTGCTTAACAGAACGACCCAAATGCCCATTCGTGTGAAACCAGAACCCGGTCAGTCCAACTAGTATCGCAAGCAAAAATCCAACGAGAAGAGCCTGTCGACCGCCTCGTCTCCAGAAGAGAAGCCCGACCACGGAAGCGATTATCATCAAGATCGAATAGACGATCGGAATCCAGCCCACTGCGCTTTCGCCCACGACAGAACGATGGTCATAACGGATCTCCACTAGAAGGACCGCGAAGCCCCCGATCAAAACCAGTACAATTGATTTATTAAGAGTCCAGAATTTCGGCGTATTCAGGCAGGATAGTCCCCGGTAATATACTTCTCGAGATTATCGATTGTCGCCGTTTGAGCCGAAATGATTCTCCTTACCAAGTCACCGATCGAGACAAGGCCAATCATTTTGGCCCCTTCCAAAACCGGTAGATGACGAACCCGTTTGTCCGTCATCACCTGCATGCACTCGGTGACACTGTCGCCAGGATGCGCGCTGACCGGTTCGACAGTCATGATATCTCTGACCGGAGTTTCCTTCGACGATTTACCTTTCAGAATGACTTTCCTCGTGTAATCGCGCTCCGAGATTATTCCCACCAGCCTGTCATTCTCTACCACCGGAAGCGCACCGACATTCTTGTCCGCCATAAGCTGAATGGCATCAAAGACCATTGCATTTGGAGCAATCGACCAGACTGCAGAGCCCTTATGCGCCAGGATCGCGCCTATTGAGCCAGCGATTTCCATAGGGTTAAGAAACTATGCGCCTCTTTAAGAAAAGATTCAAAAGAGAAAATTCGTCCAAAGCGAGATTTCTCTCGTTGAGACTAGTTGAGATTTTCCCTGATGCCGTGGCTGCCGTTAGTTCGGAACCGGGCTCAGCGCTAACTTAGCCAACTCAATCTTGAGAAATTGAAGAGCCGCTTTTCGGGTCGTCACCGATTCCTCCAGTGGGAGGTTAGTCAAACGGCCGTCTCGCAGACGGATTGCCGCGACCCAGGTCGTGCCTTGCCGATAAAGATCGAGCAGTCCTTGAGGCCGAAGATCTCCGAGAGTCACCGTTCCTGGGGAATTATGAGCCATAAAATACCCATCGGCATAATCGTGAAAAACTTTAGCCCCGGGAGCAGAGTGCAGATAACCATTTAAATGCCTAAAGCCGGTCTTCGGTGATTTTTCCTATCAAATCGAGCACCGACCGATGGATCTCACCGCGGACATATAGACTCTCGAGGTCCGGCAGGTCCTTCTTGTACTTGGAATGGACCGCCCTCAGCAGATCGCGTTGGTACCTGAAATCAGCCTTCCACCATTCGGTATGCTCGAATGCAGCCGGTGCGATCGAGGTGTTCCGAAACTTGGCCCCGGTGAGGTCGGCGCCCGACAAGTCAGTATTTTGAAATTTGGCTCCGGTCAAATCCGCCTCCTTCAGGATAGCTCCG
Organism: uncultured Verrucomicrobiae bacterium; assembly: GCA_963736745.1. Classification (GTDB taxonomy): domain Bacteria; phylum Verrucomicrobiota; class Verrucomicrobiia; order Chthoniobacterales; family JAFAMB01; genus JAFAMB01. Next base: position 45,184 of record CAVTQD010000003.1, read on the forward strand.
ACAAGTTTTGTGCCGCTGCATTTGATCTGGCACAGTTTCGCACTCGCGAGGTTTGCGTTCGAGAGGTCAGAATCAAGAAGCACGGCACGCGTCAGATTACCCGCAGCAAAATTGGCTTCATGAAGAATAGATCGGCAGATCCTGCACTCTTGCAGATCACGAAAAGTTCCGCCGACAAGAAACGCAAACGAGATGGTTCTTGGCGCTTTGAGGTGAGCGGAGGAACCGGAGAAAGAGCCTTGTCCTCTATTGCCTCCAAGTGAGAAAAGCGCTTCACTGATTGACTTGATATTTGTTCGCAAACGTTCTGCGCCTTCGCTCAATTCAATTCGAGCCCTGGCTCTGCAATCGTCGTTGTCCCACTTGACTATTGTCCGATTTATCCTCGTTCCTTCGGTCAAAGCCGCAACAAGGTTATCCTTCGGTACAAGCTGCAGCAGACCGGTCAAAGCCTGCCGATCATAAGAGGTGGCCTCCTCCGCTTCCTCCCAGACCGCGTCGGGTATCTGTTCGATCGTCTTCCTTCCGGCCGCTACACAAAATCTGCAGAAGGATTCAGCCAGCGCGTCCCGCAACGTTCGATTGGTCGCCTGCAGCTTCGCGAGCGCTATGGCGGGATCCAGTTCCACCAAGCGGCTGAGCGCAGTTCGAATCGCATTGCGCACTGCATCCTCCCTTTCTGCAAGCAGCCCGACGGAGAGTTGGTCAAACGCAGTCTGATAGAAACGTTTCCTCGTGGAAGCCATTTGTTCGAGCAAGCCGACTGCATTCGATCGAGCGCTTGGATTCTGTCTATCGGCAAAAAGGTTCAGCGCCTCGTAAAATTTCGCGTCTGCGCGGCTGCGAAGTGTGGCGCGGTAGTTTAAGCCAAAGGAAATGATCGCCACGACCGCCGCCAGTGCGGCGCCGATCGGTCCGCCGTACTCACGCAGATTCCGCCAGAAGCCTCTCTTATCCGCCTGACGCTGGTAATAGGTAGCCTGGGCGCGCTGGTTCTCAATTTGCGCCTGTGTGAGTGGGTCGCTTGAAGAAGTAGTTTGTGCGCGCAGTCCGGAAAAAAAACCGCACGAAAGAATCAAGAAGAAAGATATAATCCAAATCGGCTGGATCGCCCGCATAACCTCCATCGTATCAAGCCGATGCGCATAGGCAAAGCCAGCAATTCAAAATGCGCAAGGAAGTAGTCAGTTGCCAGTGGCCAGTGGTCAGTAGGGCCAGGGCGCATCGGAGGTCGGTAGAATTTCCCGGCAAAAGGGCGCTGCATTGCGCTTAAAGAAGTTGTCGCCTCTTACTGGCCAAAAGCGACTATCTACCATTACCGCCACCGACGTCTGACCACCGACCACCGACCACTGACCACTGACCACTGACCACTGACCACTGACCACTGACCACTGACCACTGACCACTGACCACTGACCACTGACCACTGACCACTGACCACTGACCACTGACCACTGACCACTGACCACTGACCACTGACCACTGACCACTGACTACTGACCACTGACCACTGACCACCGTTCTGGGATTGAAACGCCTGCGTTCGCAATTCATTCTGGCTCAATGGCAAAATCGATTGCTCTTCTTTTCTCAGGGCAGGGCGCCCAACAAGTCGGCATGGGGAAAGACTTGTCGCAACAGTTTGCGGCGGCGGCCAACCGATTTGCCGCCGCCGATGCCGCACTCGGGTACTCGATCAGCCAAATCGCTTTTGACGGCCCGATCGAGGAACTCACTAGAACGTCGCGCTGCCAAGTGGCACTTTACGTGCACGGAATTGCCGTTCTCGAAGTTCTTCGGGAGCAGCTGGGAAATTTCCCGTTTGTGGCAGCCGCGGGATTATCGCTTGGGGAATTCACAGCCCACGCTGCTGCCGGCACCTTCGACTTCTTGACCGGTCTTCGATTGGTCGCGAATCGTGGAGGCTATATGGAAGAGGCTTGCAACGCTACCTCAGGGACCATGGCCGCGTTTATCGGTGGTGACGAAGTCAATGTGCGCAAGATCGCTCAAGAAGCCGACGTGGATGTAGCTAACGAGAATTCTCCCGGTCAGATTGTTCTCTCCGGGGATGTGGAAAACATCCGTAAAGCGGTCGATCTCGCTAAGCTATATGGTATAAGGCGAGCCGTTCCGCTGAATGTGGCGGGAGCGTTTCATTCCCGATTGATGGCGTCTGCAGAAATAAAATTGGCAAGAGACCTGGCAACGGTTCCTATTGCCAATCCGGCGACAAAAGTTGTCGCCAATGTCACGGCCGAAACAGTCTCTGGAGAAACCGAAATCTTGCAAAGCCTCGCAAGGCAAGTCACCGGGACCGTCCGGTGGACTAAGAGCGTCGAATACATGATTGATCAACTTGGATGCAACCTGTTCCTGGAGCTCGGACCGAGCGAAGTACTTGCCGGGCTGGTTGGCCGCATCCGTAAGGGCACAAAGGTTCTTTCCATCGGGGACCGTTTCTCTCTCGAAGCGGCGGTCACACAGTTGCGCGACGCGTAGAGTTGCGAGCTTATGGCCACAGATCTTCAATATTCAACATTGACGTCCGTTGAAGGTTTAGATGTGATTTCAAAACCCGGATCAGATTTTGATTATTCAGCGTGACCCTTTGGATTGACCATAAGCGCCTCAAGTATTTTCGATTGGGGTTTTTGTTGATTTCTGCGGTCGCCTCTGTTTTGACCGGGTGTGTTAGTACCCCGCCGTATGTGTATCATTATATCCCTGGTCGAACCGCTACTCTGGACAATGGTTACGCGGTGGCCCCGCGCACCGCGCCGGGGCTGGTGAGAGAAGCAATTGATGCAGGAAACGAACTAATTGGAAAACCCTATCGATACGGCGGAGGACACAAAAATTTTTACGACTCCGCTTACGATTGTTCCGGCGCAGTATCGTTTGTGCTCCATTCAATCGGCAGGATGAATACCCCGACGCCATCCAGCGAGCTTCGAGGTTATGCAGAGGGTGGTTCCGGAAGCTGGATCACCGTATACGCCAGCCGAGGACACTCCTTTCTTGTGGTCGCAGGTCTCCGCTTCGATACCGGATACGGCGCCGGCGAACACGGGCCGCAATGGCTAACTCGCAGCCGCCCAGCCAGGGAATTCGTTATGCGACACCCCAACGGACTTTAGGGGGCACATTTCGATGGATCGGCGTGTCGGCGTCGGTCCCGGCAACCGTTTTGAACGGCTGAACGCCGATACGCCGACCCGCCCATACACCGATATGTGTCCCCTACTTCCCGCCCAGGCGTTCACTGAACCGGTAATACAAAAAAGAGACGGCAACCAATATCGCGCCAAGCACCAGGCAAGACAAGATTCGATAGGGTGTCGAAACTTCCGCGGTATCGAAAGCCAACACCTTCAAGACTGTGACAATCAGAAGACAAATCGCCGAGACACGATAAGCCTTCCGGCGCCTCCAGACACCCACTAACATGAGTCCGACGGCGAACAGGGACCATAAAACCGAAAAGCCGGCCATCTCAATTCGGCGCATGAACTGATTGGTAAACCGATCTAATTCCAGATTGACAAAACAAAACAGACTCACGACCCCGAACAACTCAAATGTGCGATTCAACCACTGATGGGGTCCTGCTGCGATACGACCGGATCGATCCAACCACACAACAGACAGCAAGCCAATTACAACTGAGAGTCCCGCGCTCCATCTCCCAACAGCCCCCTCCGTAAACAAAGCAGTGTTAGCAGGTTCGAAGACGATAGCGATCGCATTGACAAAATATTGAAAAAAGACACGCAACCCAATGAGGAACGTGACTGACAAAAGTGTCCGGTCATTGCATTTGGCTGCCGACCAATAGAGGACAACTAGCTCGGCGGACCAGAAGACCGTCACCCAGGACGTCGGTGAGGATTTGCTCCCAAAATACGAGAAGGAAAACGCAGGCTTGTGCGATGAGCCAGCTCGACAAGAGGCCGGGGACACGCCCGCGCCAGAATACCAATGCAAGACCTAACGTGACGATCGCATAGCTCAAGCTGACGAGGGATTCGGGCGACTTCTGATAGTTAAGCAGCCAGTCTGAATACCAGCAGCAAAGCAACCCATTGACCACCGCCAGCAGGAAACCCCAGCTCCAACTTGATTCCTTTCTTAAGGCGGCACGCAAAAAAGGCATGATGGAGTAGGCCACGAACAAAACTTGGGTGAAGCCAAATGTTTCGAGAAACCAGTCTCTCCGATAGTCGCGCTGAGACCACACGGCGAGCGACAGCCAGGTCAACGCAGCGGAGCTGCAATAGAGGGGTTTCCAGTCTTTGGCATAAGCAAGAATCTGCCCACCGACGGTCAGAATAAAGAGGTATCCGAGGAAAAGCCAGGGATCGAATCGCGCGGAGGCAAACAACAGAGGAGCAACATAACCGCCAAGAAACGTGAGAATCGCCAGCGCCTGGGAAGCCCAAAGAGCAGCCAAACTCGCGCCAATCGCGGTCGTGAGCAAAATCAGCACCAAAGCCAGGCTGTCGGGTAACAATCGATCGACCTGGGAAGCCGCATAGCTTGTGAGATAGAGCGTTCCAAGACCAACCGCCCCAATCCCAATGTCCAAGCCTCGAAGATTTCGCTGATGACAAATGCTTCCGCCCAACAAGAGCGCGATACCGCCGATGAACCCAATCGAGATCCGGACCGCCGGCCCAATCCATTCCTGATCAAATGCATATTTGAGGAAAAATCCGATTCCGATGATCAGGATCAGCACACCAACTCCCAGAAGCCATTTCTGACCCACCGCGAGTTCGGCAGAGCTTTCCGCGGACGCGCTTTTCTCCCGTGCGGCTTTGATCAGTGCCGGTGGGATAGGTGGAGGCGTTTTTCGCCTCTCTCCCACGCTGCTGCCCTCTTTCGGGCCGGCCGGGTCCGCGGCGAATTCCGGTCTGGGCCGGTTGGCGGAGAGAATGAGCTGCCGAAGAGATTCTACTTCTCCCTTCAAAACCGCCACGTCAGCGTAAATCTGCAAATCTAAACCGCATTGAGGACAAAACCTTTCCTCGAAAACCGCATTGCACTTCGGACATAGCATTTCGAACCGAGGCTAGGGAATCGGACCCGCGCTCACAATCGCCGAATCTGGATTCTGGCTCGTCTTCTCAATGTCTTGCAAAGCATGAATATCGCTTAAGTCCTTGTCGCGAATGGGATCGATCCGGCGCTTCATCTCAATGAGCTTCCGCCGGGATGCCACCAGAACGGTTCGCCCGCACACAGTGAGCACACGCGCATCTGAAACCAGGCCATCGAAGCTGTTTTCGCGGGTCAGGAACATGTCGATCTGCTTGTACGGTTCCCCGGGGCACCAAAACGAGAACACCAAGGCATTCTTCTCACGGATTAACATTTCGATCCGTTCCCGATGAAGGATCGTTTCTGCAGGTACTGGAGCGCGTGGAATGAACTTGAGTTGATTCAGTGTTGCAATGAACCGCCGCAGATTCGTCGGATCCGGGGAGACCGCGATATCCAGATCAAGCGTCATCCGCTGAATCCCGTGAAGCACCATAGCGGCGCCTCCGGCGACAACGAACTGCACTCCTTTGTCCACAAGGAAGCAAAGAATCTCAATCAGATGACTCTCCTGAGTCTTGCGCACGAGCCAACTTTACGCAGCAGAGGGCGCAGGGCAAATCGACACTTGAAAACTCACCTGCTACTTCGTCCTGGTACTCACGATTTTACTCGTAACCGATTTCCTTTTGCCGAATCTCGCGCATCACGAGCGCCGTTCAGCAACCGGTAAAGGACAAGGGGAAAGAAACCAGAGACTACCGGATCAAGAGTGCCCTCTCCGAACACTTTCCACCCATTCCTCGCGGCAAATCGCCCAGCGTTCGTGATCCTTCCAGCGGCCTGCAACCTTCAGATACCGCGGAGAAAACCCTTCCAACCGAAAACCGATGTTGCGCAACGAGCGCTTTTGAAATCCCGTTCTCCGGCTGAATATTTGCTTCGATCCTGTGCAGTCGCAGGCTTTCGAATGCATGTGATAACAAGAGATCGAGCGCCTCGGTCATATACCCTTGCCGGGCGAACATGGCGCCTATCCAATAACCCAAATAAGCGCTCTTCAGATTGCCGAGGAATATTTGAGACAGGGTGCAAACTCCCATTATCCTGGAATCGCCGTTCCGGCAAACCAAGCACGCACACACCGATTTGCGGCGGCAGTACACCAGGTAGCGTGCATAAGCTTCCGGAGTCGATGCTGGCGTGACCCAGGGATGGAGAAAACGCCGGCTCACCGTGACCAGACGCGTAAATTCAAGCATGTCACTTTTACCAGGGTGACGCAGGTAAACTCTTGAGCCTGCAATCAGAGGACGGCGTAAATTCCTTGACATTTTTGCAGCGCTTTTCAGGTGATTGCCGATCCCAGTTTGCGGGAGGTGACGCGCTCCGTTCGGATAAGAGTTTCGCCGAAAACCTGGAAGCTGCCATTTATTATCGTTACCCGATATAAATCAAACTTTACTTTTTGCTCTCTTCCACGGTATCAAACTTCGCTAGGAGTGAACGCCGGCAAAAAAAAAGCTTCCGCCCGTGTGACCAAGGCAGAGTATGAAGCCTTGGCTGCGTTCCGCTATAATCTCAGGCAATTCCTCAGCTTCAGCGAGTCCGCAGCCGCATCCGCTGGGTTGACTCCTCGCCAGTACCAGGCATTTCTCGCGATTAAAGGCTTTCCGGGTCGAGATTCGGTGACCATCGGAGAACTTGCTGAACAGTTGCAAATCGCGCACCACAGTGCCGTTGGACTTGGTCGATCGTCTGGCAGCACAAAATTTGATCAGCCGCGTAGCCAGTACAGAAGACCGGCGCCAAGTGTACGTCACACTCACCGGTCACGGCCTCGAAGTACTCGACAAACTGGCCAATGCCCACAAAGACGAACTCCGCCGGCTCAGCCCCCGATTAAGTTCCATCGTTTTCGCTCTCAATCGCCCATCCTAGCGCCTGGCGACATCACCATGATATGGGAGACGGTACACTAGCCGAAGCGAACCTTCAGGATCGACGCATCATCCTCGAATTGGTCTGATCCATGGATCCGGCTCACCTGCCGTTAACACTCTTTCAAGATCCGCGGAGCCGGAGCTGTAAAGGTCCACCAGGAGTTGACCGAAACCTTCCAGCCCGATCATCGGGCCATTAGGCGTCGAAACTCGTACAGACCATCACTGAAGACAAATAATTCGGCGTCCTGAGCGACTATCGCGCTTCCGCCCTCAAAGGTTTCGGTCGTCGTTGCCCCGATCCAGAGTCCTTTGGCCTTAAGCCAGGTTACTTCGGGCTCGCCGTCGCCGCCTTGGTGAAATCAGCAAAGCGGGCGGATGGCCGGCCGTCGCGAATCGGATGATTCCGCTTACCCTGTCGAAAACGCCGTACCAAATTGAAAACACTTTGTCTCCATGCTCATCCATCTGAAAAGAGCGATTCAACGCAGCTAAAACCGAAACCGGATCGAGCGGATCGCCATCCTTCAGCGCCCGTTGGCGCAGCAAATGCAGAATAGAGGTAGCCAACAGAGCGGATCCAACTCCATGTCCCACGACATCAAGGAGAAAGATAACCATGTGATCTTCATTCATCCAAAAGAAATCGAGCGCATCACCGCCAAGCGCTGAGCTGGGCAGATACCGCCAGTCGGTCCGAACCGAATCGAACAGGTTTACCGGTAGTTGTGACCGAACGTAACTTGCAGCGTCCGCAAGTTGTGCGCTGATCAATTTTTGACTGAGCTGAAGCGCTTGCAGAGTATCGAGACGTTGGCTGCCCTCGAGAAGCAACGAGACCAGATCTGCGAGAGCGACGCAGAAATTTCGTTCGTAAATCGACCACACCCGACTCGAATCACTGGTTGCGATCAACAGAAATCCGCGCCGGTTTTCCTCCCAGCCAGACCGCAGCAAGCAACCCTTTTGCACTCTTCCGGGATAAGCTCTCGCGCTTAATTTGATCCGGAATGGGTCGCAGTGCCTTTGCCAGGCAAAAGTGCCTTCCCGATGTCAAGATCCTCCGAGTCAGCGGCGTCATCGGGTAAGGCGATAACTCGATATTGTCTCAGCAAAGCGGGCAACTCGGGCGACTCGAGGCTTGCGATCCGGATTAATCGCAGGTTCGCATGTCGAGCACGGAGACTTCGCATGCAAACAAACCGCCCCTCCTCCCCGCTTTCCAATTTCCAGAGTTCCGCGGATTCCGCCTTCAGCGTCTTGCAAAGGAAGTCGAGCACAATTTCTGATCCGTGCTCAACATCCGACCGCTGAAAGTCGGCCGAATGGACAATCGAGGCCATCGCTTTGGCCTGGCGAGACTGTTGCTCGTACAACGAGGCCTGTCGTTCCTCAAGCTCTTTCCGCTGAGAAATATCGCGAGATATCACCACAAGCAGTTGCTCTCGGTCGTCGCTCGCCGGCAATACCCATCCTTGTGACTCAAGGTAAACGTAATGCCCGGATCGGTGCCGGAGCCGATATTCGATTCGCCGGCCACTTCCAGTCAGCATCGAATCCCGGAGGGCTCGCTGAACTTTCGGCAAATCGTCGGGATGAACCTCGATGAGCGAGTTACTACCCGCCAGACTCTCTACCGAATATCCCAGCACTCTTGCGTAGGCCGCGTTATTCCAAACTCGCCTTCCTTGGGAGTCGATTACTGCGATCAGGTCATCGATGTTATCTACGATTAATTCCAGTAGTCGCAGATCCCGTCCGAGGGTCCGTTTTTCTTCATTTTCCACTGAGTCGCCGCGGTTAATCACATTGCTTTCTCGGACTCTTGTAGCTCATTTTGTCAATGCGCTCAATTGTTAATGGCAGACATCTGAATGAAGTCTCTGTGCACCGAAAGATTTTTCTTACTTCAACTCGGTTCGCGGGTATGATCGTGGGACCTCTATGAAACCTCAGTTTGGCGTCTGCAAAAATAAAGTCGGCTGCAGTTTTGCGTACACTGGTGAAAAAATTCCCGTCCCGGCCGATTCGAAGTGCCCTGAGTGCGGCCAACCGCTGGTCGTGGATAGCTCGAAGCAGGGCGGCGCCAAAACTCTCGTCGTGCTTGGACTCCTGTTGCTTTTAATTCTCACTGGCGGCGGGGCAGCATTATTTGTTTTCAAGGATCAGATCTTCCATTTGGCGTTTAACAGATAAGAGACCAATCAGAAATCAACGGATGTCCATCAGGACGAGGACAAAGGCGTGAGTCCGTCTCCCTCCGACGATCAAGTGGCAGCACGAGCCGTCAAATTCGCCGAACAGCACGTCAACGCCCGATTCCTCGTCGAGCAGCGAGGAAAAGGCAGTGGTTGCCCCGACTGAAACACCTTTCCCGCTGCCGTCCCCGACCGTCGGAACAGGAAAAACGGAAAGCCGGTGCGCAACCAACTCCGACTCCTGTCAATCAGACCGAGAGCCCGACCCAGAACCAAAGCCTGGCGCGCACAGATTCCGACGCTTCCGCCGCGGCTGGTGGCGAGATTCAACCTCCGGCGACTCTTACGAAATCCGAAGTGGATGCGACTCGCGAGGACGTTCTGAAGAGAATCAATGCAATGCCCAGGTTCAACGCGGAAGAAAAAAAGCGGCTGAGCGAAAAGATGGAGACAGCGCGTTCGATGGAGAGATTGCTGGTGATTCGATTTGATACCGGTCAAACGGCTCTGAGCCGCGCGGCAACTGACGATCTGACGAAACGTTTTAAATCAAAAGAAGTCGAAGATAAGATCAGTGATCCCACAGTGGTGTTCGTCGTAGCCGGGTATGCCGACGCCGCCGGGGATCCAAAAACGAATTTGCAGATTTCTCAGCAGCGAGCCGATAACGTGACGAGGGTGCTAAAGGATAAAACCAACCTCTTGAATGTGATTCACAGCGTCGGAATGGGTAGTACCGATCTCTTGGACGGTAAACGTCCCGATCAAAATAGAGCGGTTGAGATCTGGGCCGTCGCGCCGTGAATCAGGAGTCAGGAGTTGCAGGAGTTCAAGAGTTGCAGAATGGAACCGGCTTCACCTCGGCTAGGGGTCGATTCGACGCCAGTATTGCTTGACTTCTGAATCACTTATCGTGAATGACTCCTGTCCATTATTTCCCTGGTTTACGGCCAAAAATTCGTGACAAAGAATCCTTCTTTTGGCTGTTGAGAAATGAGCCGAAACCCGAACACGTATCCACTGAATTCGACTTGGTGCTCCACGTACTGCAGCATCATTCTTTCGCCGGCCCGGAGCACAACCCCGTCCAGGATAAATGGGTGCTGCACGTTTTTTGGCGTGAAGACAAACCAACGCCCCTGGAGCTGGCCGATGAGCAAGTGGCGCGGCGCGAGATTGGTGATCTGGCCAAAATACGACTGTGCTAATCCCCCCAGCGTACCGATGACGTCGCCATCCTTGCACGGATAGCTGGTTCCCTCTGCCCGAACCTCCAGCAGTGCCGGATATTTCGCCTCGCGTCGTATCACTGAGCCCTCTTTGCGCGCAACGGGTGGCGGCAAAGGCCCGGGCAATACGGGGCCTGATTGATTTGCAGAGGGTAGCGGCGGCGGGGTCTGTGGTGCCGGTCGCGCTTGCGACGGCTTTGGCACTGCCGTCGCGGCTGGCACTTTCGTTGATTCCTCAACCAGGGGCGGTACCGGCGCAGGCGCGACCGTAGGAGTTTCGGCCGATCGCGGAACGGCAGGTGGCTGCCGTGCCGGCTCGGGGGGAGGGACTGTCACGGAACGTGCCGCCACGGCCGGGGGAGGCGGCAATACCACCGGAATTGGCGGCGGCTCAGATCGAGCTGCCTCAACTTTTGGCGAGGGCGGCAAAACAGATGGTGGAGGTTCTGGCCGGGGCGCTTCGATCTTCTGCGGCAGCGACGATTTTGCGGCGGACACGGCACTCGGGACAACTAAATCCGTAGTTCTTGCTTCCTCTGAGCCGGTTTGACCGGGACGCTGGAGAGATCCCTGGGCAGTTGGCTCCGGCTGGACCACTTCGCTGGTGCCCTTCAAACCCGCGATCGCTGCCGGGACAGACGGGAAGATCTTGAACAGCAGATTGAAATGGGAAATCTCAAAGACCTGACGAACAACCTGGCTCGGTGCAGCTAAGGCCAGAGAGGCGTTGCGATGGGCCACGCGCTTCGCCGTTGAAAGCATCACCCGAAGACCAGCGCTGCTCAGCAACTCCACCTCCGATAACTCGATGATGTAATAGTCGCCGGTCTCCTGAATCATCGCGTTGATCTGATGCTCAAAATCCAGAGCTGATTCAAAATCAATGCGGCCGCTGACGCGCAAAATTTTGCATCCCCCTAAGGTTTCAGTTTTCGCGATCATTCAAGGCCTTCTTCATTTTCTTTCTCAACCTCAGACAATTCCACGGTTGTATCCACTCGTAATGCGTTTCATCCATCATTTTCAGAACTAGATATAGTCCGAGACCGCCCACCGATCGATCCGATAGCTCTTGGCCAAGCAAAATTGGTTCTGGTTGCACCAACGGATTAAAACGGTTCCCGTTGTCTTTCAATTCGACCTCCAGCCAGTCCTCATCAAACTCGATCTTTAAGTAGGATCGTTGATCGGGTTCGACGCTGAAGCCGTATTTTAAAAGATTCGACACCAGCTCGTCTATCACCAGCAGGACCGTAGCACGAACGTCGAAACCTTTCAGCTCGGGCGATAGCGTCGAATCCAGCTCCTGCTTCAGAGATTGCAGAGCGGTGGGCTGATTCCGAATCTCGTAGGAAAATGAGTGACGCATCGAACCGCCTTTTTCGGGCAATGTCAGGAGGGATCCCTCGTCATAACCTACAAGCGCGGATGGGACAATACTCCAGCACGCGATCTGAGAAAAAAACGGCATCAAGTTGAATGTGAGTGGGATGCGCTGCCGATCGTCCGCGTGACACGCTGCCCGAACTGCGGGGCCACAGATCCAATTTACCGAAAATATGACGAGAGCTTAAGAAATTCATCTGAATGCCGATCAAACTTCTCAACAGGGCGTGACGAATCCGAGGCACAAAGCCTTCGTTCGAACATGTCTGCAAAAAAGACCGGCCCACAACTGTTATGTCGAAGGCGCTTGAATCAGTCTCGAATGTTTCTCCGGTTTCACCTCGCCCGATTCAGTTTCGCTCAATAAACGCGACCAAAGTGCTGGCTTTGGCTCTTCTTTTTGCCATCACCGCCCTGAGCGCCGTATTCCTCCTTTTGCAGTAAGCACTTCGGGTCAAGTTGCTAGTGCACTAAGTCAGTGACTGCGAGGTGGAAGGAAGGAGCAGAGCCGGGCGATTCCATTGTTACTGCACCGCTTCCGCCAAAGGTCGGACAGCTGTCAAATTCGGGCCACTTCCGATACACAACACTCCGAATGCAGTGGCAATGCAGGCCGTTCCGGAAATAAAAAATGCGAGATCATAACTACCGTCCATGCTCCGGATGAACTCAGCCAGATAGGCGATGGTGGCGGCGCCGATCTGGTGCGCGGCCAAGAATCCCCCAGAGCAAGACCAGTTGCCATGAGTTGCGGATCATTGTCGTGAGTGCAACACCGGCTGAGAGAAGCGCCAGGGAGAGGATCATAACTTTGCGGGCACCATAGCGATTCAACACCCCGGCTGCGAACGGACCACTCAATCCGTAGAGCAAAAGGTTAATCGAGATCGCGAAAGAGATCGTGGCGCGCGTCCAGCCAAACTCCTGCTCAAGCGGAACGATCAAAATGCTTGGCGTGGCTCTGACGGCCGCCGTAACGATCAGAGTGATAAATGTAATCCCCACGACTACCCAGGCATAGTGCACCCTTTGCAAGATCGCTTTTCTCAATTTTTTAGTACCTCCCGCCGTCCGGAATGGAGTGTCCATGAACATTTCCTGAGTGCAATCCAAAGATCAACGGCCCTGCTCAAATCAAGCCCATAAGTTTTAGCCATTAACTTTGATCGAATTCGTCACTATACTCGTCCAACGTAGTTGATATGAAGAAGCTTGTTGTTCTCCTGCTAGTCGTCGCGGGGTTGGCGTTTCTCTCTGTGCCGCCGGCGCGCGCAGGCGTTAATTTTGCCTTTGGTTTGCCACTTCCGCCGATTCCGTTCCCGGTTTTTTATGGACCGTCTTACTACGGACCCGATCCGTACTACTACGGCGGGCCGTATTACGGTTATGGTTACGGTTACTATGGTCATTACGGACCGTACTGGCGTCACCGATACTACAACGGCTACTATAGTCGCAGGTATTACAGGGGGCACCACGGCAATTGGCATCATTGATCCCCGGCCGAGCAGCGCCTTCCTGATTGACTAGCGTAGAAGCCCTCGGTTCCTCGAGGGCTGGAGGGCTTCGTCCCCTCCCGAAAGACAAGCGACGCAGAATGGTTCAGAGTTCTGCAACACTCTGATTCCGGCTGAAGGCCGGATGAAACCGAATGAGATAAGACAGACCTTCGGTTTTTTGGTTTAAGCGGCCGCGACGCCCGGCTCGTTCAACTCGCGAAGAACTCGCATTGCCTCCCGGATTTCGCGCCGGAGTGCCGGAAGCATTTCACGAGGCGGTTCGGTCCGCTCGCATCTTTTTTCGGCCCACTGTTTTTCGATCGCGTGCAGACGGTGCTTAGCGGCCACCACGCTTGCAGACGCTGCCTCAGTGAGCTCTGTGCCGGTCAGGATAGTCTCCAGCCGACGCTGCGCCTCGGCCAGTTCAGCAAAAATGATCTTTTCCTCCGGAACGCGGCGAAGGTTTCTGGCAAGCCCGATCTTGGAAAGTGTCCAGATTATCCATTTTGTCGGATCGAATTGCCAAGGCTTAACCCCGTTTCTGTAGTCATACTGAAATTCGTGATGATAATTGTGATACCCCTCCCCCAAGGTCACGATCGCCATAAGCCACGAGTCGCGTGCACTGCACTTTGAGGAATAGGGGCGCTCGCCGAGATAGTGGCACAGCGAGTTGATGCAAAAAGTGCAGTGCTGGAGAACGACGATGCGCGCCACTCCCGCAATGAGAAAGGCGCCGAGGGCGGAAATCCATCCGCCCCAAATAAATCCGATGGTCGATGGGAGCACAAAGGATACAAGCGCGCCGATCCAATGGATGTGGCGGTGCTGCCACATGACAAGAGGATCCTTTTTCAAATCCGCCACATTATCGAATGGGGGGGGCGGGTCGAGCTTGAATAATAACCAACCGATATGAGCATGGAATAGTCCCTTGGAAATGCAGTATGGGTCGTCATCGTGATCCACATGCTTATGGTGGCTGCGATGTTCGCAAGACCAGAGGAGAACAGAGTTCTCAAAGGCAGCCGCGCCGAAGATCAACGTCAAGAGCCGCACGAACCAATGCGCCTCAAAAGTCCGATGTGAAAAGAGCCGGTGATATCCGATCGTGATGGAAAATCCGCACGAAAAAAACATCACGAAAAACAGCACCACCTGAAATGTATCCAAGCCGAAGAAATAAAGATAAGCAGGCACGGCGGTGACTGCCAAAAACAAAGTGCCGATAAGAAACGAGCTAATCAGCCAATTAACTTTCTCGAAAGGGATCCGTGAAAACATGCTGTGATTCTCTTTGTCGCTGAGGGCCTGGGGAATGGGACCTGCAGGACGAACACACTGACCGAATCCCGTTCATTATGAAAATTATTAGTCTGACATTCATTCTTCGACGCTCAACACGGGCGGGCTCATCCCAAACGGTAAACAATCCGCGCTTTGCTTAGATCGTACGGCGACATCTCGAGTTTCACTCGATCGCCCAGATTGAGCCGGATAAAACGCTTTCGCATCTTACCCGAAATATGCGCTAGCACCACCTGGTTATTGGGAAGCTCTACCCGAAACATCGTTCCAGGGAGAATCGAAACGATTTTACCTTCGACTGAGATGGCCGGTTCATTGGACATGCTGAACAGAACCTCGTGCAGTTACCTGTAAGGAGGGTACCCTGCGAATGCTGTTTTCCCAGCGTCCCGCCAACACTGCTAGCGCCTTGACTGTGAGACAGATCGCCTCGGACGTTCCTCTTTCGGCCGCGCTTCGTTCACTGTGATGGTCCGACCAGCGAACTGTTTGCCATGCAAGGTGCCAATAGCCGCCCGACCTTCCGCGTCGTTGCCCATCGTCACAAACGCGAAACCGCGCGAACGGCCGGTCTCGCGATCGATTTATGACGCGAGACTCCTTTAACAGTACCAAACTGTTCGAAGATATCCTGAAGATCAGCTTCGGACGTATCGAATGACAGGTTTCCAACATAAAGCTTCATGAGCTTGATCAAATAATTAGTGATTATGCCAGCTCCAGAGCCGTTCCCGAGGACCGGATTTCAAATCACCATCGAGAGAACCTCATCTGACGATCTACCGCGCTTTGAACCAGAGCAAACAGGCTGATATCATGCTATCTCACGTCGATAAATCAAGCGAAAGTCTCGCTTCAGAATAAAGGCCTTTTATGAGCCCCGGAATGATCCGTTCCCGGTTTTCTGATTACCCAAGCCTTGCATCCATCCTCGTCGATATACGCCGGTTCGCCGAGCGCATCAGGGTTCTTCACCTTTCCCGGGGTATTCGACAACAAAATGATCCTTAGGCCGGGATCGACCAGTTGCACCTGTTCGGCAGTTTTAAGGGCCACGGCGTAGGACTTGGTCTGCGGACTCAGCTTTTGTGCTCGAATCTCCTCGAGGACGTTTTCCGGCAACTCAGTCAGAACTACGAAACGTGCGGCCTTGTAACCGATCCCCGTGGAAAATTCGACCCGCATGAAGTTTTGCATCCAACCAAGAGCCTACTCTTGTCGCGCGGTCGCGTGCAAGGTATCAAAACCGACTGTAAGATGGTGCCGGCCGGCCAAGTACGGCCTGCCAGAGTTCAATCCATTCACTTTCCGATGCAAAACAACAGACCGGTTCAAGTTGCAATTCTCGACGATTACCAGGGCGTGGCACTACAATCAGCGGACTGGTCGCGGCTGAAAGGGAAAGTCGATATTACTGTATATCGGGACCATCTCTCCGATTCCGCGGCGCTCGTTGAGCGACTGAAACCGTTCGACGTTGTGTGCGTCATGCGGGAACGCACTCCTCTTACCCGCTCTATTCTTGAACAGTTGCCGAACTTAAAGCTGATCGCTTCGACGGCATTCCGAAATGCTTCGATCGATCTGGCCGCTGCTAACCAGCGCGGCATAACGGTGTGTAACACTGGATACGTCTCGAATGGAGCCATCGAACTGACTTGGGCACTGATCCTCGCAATGATCCGCAATATCTCCGCAGAATTTGCATCGGTGCAGCGAGGGGAATGGCAAATTTCGGTGGGCGGCGATCTGGAGGGCAAAACAATTGGCCTGGCAGGTCTGGGCAACATCGGCGCCAGAATCGCAAAAATCGCACGCGCATTCGGGATGAATGTTCTCGCATGGAGTCAAAATCTGACGCACGAATCCGCGGAGGAACACGGTGCGCTTCTTGTCGGCAAAGATGAGTTGTTCCGCGTATCAGACATTGTGACTATTCATCTTGTGCTGAGTCCGCGCACCAAAGGGATCATTGGCGCGAAGGAGATTGGCTTAATGAAACCGACTGCGTATCTCGTCAATACGTCCCGCGGTCCTTTGGTCGATGAGAAAGCCCTGGTCAATGCGCTGAAAACTCGGGCCATTGCGGGTGCCGCGCTAGACGTCTATGACGTCGAACCGCTCCCGGCATCCCATCCGTTCCGTTCCTTAGACCGGCTGCTCGTGACACCTCACATTGGTTTCGTTACGAACGAGACCTATAAAATCTTCTATCGCGACACAGTCGAAAACATCGCCGCGTGGCTAAGCGGTACGCCGGTACGCGTGATTCCTCCACCGAACGTCTGAATCGTCGATCGTAGCTCCGGTCCCAATCAGCGTTTACCTTCGTGTCGAGGCCTGCTTTCCAAGCGCAGCAAAATCCCGCGGCGGATGTAAGGAGTATCGACTCGAGCGGGATAGATGTCGGCTGCCGGCCGTTAACCGATTAGGCGATCTATGGCCTTGTACGGCTCAATTTTGCGGATATCGTAAACATACTGAAAGTCCATCCCGCAATGCCGTAAGGCTTTTCAGAGAAGAATTTTGTAAAGGGCAACTCAGTTGACCGGTGTCGCGTTTAATGGAACCGGACCGCCGCTCCCCTATCAGCGGCAATCGGAGCAGCAACTACAGGAGGATCACGATGATGCAAAAAAAAGAGCACTGCGACCGGTCCGGCACCTCGTAGGTGCCTACTTTGTAAGACGGTGAGCGAGAATCACGAGCAGCGGTCATTCGCCGACAAGAATTTGTCGCTGGGCGGACGTGAGACGGTGTTTACCACCTTGCGCCGCTTCGCCAGGCCGCGCCCCACCCTGAAGCGGTGTGAACTCTGCAGCGTCGGCCTCGCTGCCGAACACCGCCACATGCTCGAAATGTCCAATCGGCAGATCGTTTGCGCCTGTGATTCATGCGCACTTCGTTTTCAGACTGTGCTCGGAGGCCGTTTCAAGCTGATCCCGCGAGATGTCTGCTCACTGCCCGAACTAAACTTGACGGACGCTGAATGGGAAAGCCTGGCGCTTCCGATCGATCTCGCATTCTTCTTCCGTACCACTCCGGAAAATAGAACGAAAGCGATGTATCCCAGTCCCGCCGGGGCGACGGAGTCGCTTTTGCCGCTCAAGGCTTGGGACGTATTAGCAGCACACAATCTCGCCTTGGCGCGCATGGAACCGGACATCGAGGCACTCCTTGTAAATCGAGTGGAAACAAAACGCGAATATTACCTCGCGCCGATCGATGTCTGCTTCGAGTTGGTCGGATTGATTCGCATGCATTGGCGAGGTTTGGCGGGCGGGGAAGTTGTCTGGAGGGAAGTCGATAATTTTTTTGCTCGTCTTCAGATGGAATCACGCTCCGAGCTAGTAACGCCGTTGGAGTCTAGGGATGCCTGACCTCAATTTCAGGGTGACCGGAGTAAAACCCGCCGCTCGCGGACTCATCCCGCTCCTGCACTTCCACGTAGAGGTGAACAATTCGCCTGAAACAGAATTGATTCAGGCAGTAATTCCTCAGGCGCAGATTCAAATTCAATCAGCCCGTCGTCCGTATGATGATCAAGAGAGAGAGAAACTGAGCGATCTGTTCGGGACTCCGGGCCGATGGGGACAAACTCTTCGTAACCGTCTTTGGACCCACGCGAACACGACGGTTCGTCCTTTTGTTCAAGCGACAGAGGCGGTCTTGCCGATTCAGTGCACCTATGACCTCAACATCACTGCGACAAAGTATTTTTACGCGTTGAATGAGGGGGAAGTACCGCTTCTCTTCCTATTCAGCGGAACAATTTTTTACGCTGCACCGGATGGACGACTCCAGGCACAACAGATTCCCTGGGAGAAAGAGTGTATCTACTCCATGCCGGTGCGAATCTGGCAGGAACTGATGGAGTACCATTACCCCAACAGCGCGTGGGTTTCCTTGCATCGGCATGTCTTTGAGAAGCTATACGCTTACAAACGCAGCCAAGGATTGCCGACGTGGGAGCAAACAATTGAACGGTTGCTAACAGAGTATGAATCCGTCGACAGTCGATAGAATTGCGAATGCAGTGCTGTACGAGGGCTATATCCTCTATCCATATAGGGCCTCTTCACGCAAGAATCGGCAACGCTTCACGTTCGGCAGGGTCTATCCGCGGGCCTACGCTGTGGCTCAAAACGGAGCGGAACCATCTGCAATGCAAACGGAATGCCTCGTTAGAAGCCGAGGTAGCGAGATACCAACCCTGGCGGTCCGAGTGCGCTTTCTCCACCAGACGGCGCGGACAATCGGCTTGCTTCCGGCTCCGGAGCGAGAATTACCCACCGATATTGGTTCGTTTTCGTTTGTTCCTGAACTGCGCATCGACGAAAAGCTTTATCAGACGTGGCAAGAAGCGGTTGAACGGGAGATCCGGTCGACTCCTCGACCACTGGATGGTTTTATCAATCGGTCACTGTCGCTCCCTTTTCACTTTTTGAGCTCCCTTGCCTTCGAACCAATTTGTGATCGTCAGAACCGGGTGATAGGTGCGATCATCAGGCGACAGCAAAGCGTGGAAGGAACGATAAAAATCGCCGTCCAGCCCCTTGGAGGAGAGGTTTTCAAAATCAGCGTGACAGTCGAAAACCAGACTTCTTTGTCGGACCTTGATCTGACTCAGCAGGAAGAGGTTCTCATGCGAACGTTTGCTTCCACCCACACAATTCTTGAATCGGCCAGTGGCGAGTTTTTTTCCCTGACGGATCCGCCTGAAGCATACGCGAAAGCGGCCGCAGCCTGCTCTAACATTGGCACCTGGCCGGTACTCATTGGCGAAAAAGCAGGCCACGCATGTACGATGCTCTCTTCACCCATCATTTTGTACGATTATCCCGAGATCGCACCGGAAAGCCCTGGAGAATTCTTCGATGGAACTGAGATCGACGAGATACTGGCGCTGCGTGTACTGACAATGACGGATCAGGAAAAGTGGGAGATGAGCCAGATCGATGAGCATGCCCGGCAGATTTTGAATCGCACCGAAGCCTTGCCAGAAGAGGATTTCTGGAAAATGCACGGCACAATTCGCGACAATACATTCTCGAGCGAAGATTTTTTCAACCCTTGCACAAGGCAGGAAAGTGCAACCGTCAACGGGACGAATCTAAGGATTGGCCATCGCGTCCGAATTAAACCGCAGGGCCGGGCGGATGTGATGGATCTTGCCCTGGAGGGGAAAATCGCGGTGATCGAATCGATCGAGCAGGATGCGGAGAACCGGGTTTACCTCGCCTTGGTGCTCGAAGAGGATCCCGGGAAAGATTTGGGGATGCTGCGACAGCCCGGGCATCGTTTTTTCTACGGCTTAAATGAAGTCGAACCATTGACCGGGTAGCGAATGAGCAGACCAAGCAAGATCCTGGTTGCTGGAGTCGGCAACATCTTTTTGGGCGACGACGCCTTCGGAAGCGAAGTCGCGCGCCAATTGACGCGCGAAACATTGCCGGACGAAGTGCGTGTCACGGATTTCGGGATCCGGAGCTACGACTTGGCCTATGCCATGATGGATGGGTACGACGTGACGATTCTGGTCGATATCACCATACAAGGCCAGTCGCCGGGCACAGTTTATCTGATCGAACCCGATCTGAATCAACTCGGCCAGCTCGACGAAAAAGTGGCGGACGCTCATAGCATGAATCCGGTAAGGGTCCTTCAGATGCTGCAAACTTTCGAAGATTCTCCTGGAAAGTTGTATTTGATCGGGTGCGAACCTGAGGTCTTGGAGGTTGAAGATGGACAAATTGGCTTAAGCGGATCTGTGGCAAGGGCCATTCCACAGGCTATTGAATTGATCAAGTCCCTGGTAAACGATCTTTTGAACGAGAACCCAAAAGTAGAAAAGGAAACTGTCGGAAGGAGGTGAACCATATGCGTCAATCCAGCACCCTCGGGCTCATTGTCCTGGCAATAGTTGCGGTCGTGCTTGTCGCGAATTTGCCCGAAATACAGCGATATATACGGATGCGAAACATGTGAAGATGCATCCGGACGATTTGCCGGGATCGATCTAAAAGTGACGATCCAGAAGCTTTTCCGGTTTGCAACTAACGCATTCCCGTCGTTCTCAGGAAAATAATCTGTCAACTTGACCCTCTATCTGGTTAAACTGAAGATCAACTTCTAACCCCCTCATAGAAAGGAGGCTTCGCCGCCAATGGCATCAGCTGCTCCTCTTTTACACCGCGCCCCCGACGTCAACGAAATCCATGTCGTCTGGATGACGACCGGTCTGGGATGTGACGGAGATTCCGTGTCGATTACCGCCGCGTCACTGCCCAGCATCGAAGATCTGGTTATGGGCGCTATACCCGGCTTGCCGAAAGTTCATGTTCATAACCCGGTAATCGCGTACGAAAACGGCGACGACTTCCTGAAGTATTGGTATCAAGCGGCCGCGGGGAAGTTGGACCCGTTCGTGCTCGTGATGGAAGGCTCCATTCCAAATGAAAAGATCAAAAAGGAAGGGTACTGGGCGGCGCTAGGTACCGATTACAGAACAGGGCAACCGATCACGACAAACGAATGGATCGATCGTTTGGCGCCGAAAGCTCTCGGCATCGTATGCGCGGGCACTTGCGCTACCTACGGAGGAATTCATGCGATGGAAGGCAACCCCACCGGAGCGATGGGCTTGGCCGATTATCTAGGCTGGAACTGGCGCTCAAAAGCAGGGCTACCGATCGTGAACGTCCCCGGATGTCCGGTCCAACCAGATAACATGATGGAGACACTCCTCTATCTGCTCTACCAGGTGGCCGGCTTAGCACCGATGATCCCGCTTGACGAACAGCTTCGGCCAACCTGGTTGTTCGGAACAACAGTTCATGAAGGCTGTGATCGCGGCGGATATTATGAACAGGGAAGCTTCGCCAAGGAATACGGTTCACCCGAGTGCATTGTGAAACTGGGTTGCTGGGGACCAGTGGTCAACTGCAACGTAACGAAGCGCGGATGGATGGACGGTATCGGCGGCTGCCCAAATGTGGGCGGCATTTGCATCGGGTGCACCATGCCGGGCTTCCCGGATAAATTCATGCCGTTCATGGACCCGCCTCCGGGCGCAGTCGTCTCGTCAACAGCTTCAAGCTTGTATGGCCTGGTCGTTCGAAGTCTCCGCTCAATCACCCAGCATACAGCGAACAAGGAACCCCGATGGCGCCACCGGCGTTCCGAGTTAACGACCGGCTATCAACCTGCGCACTATGGCAATGGATGATGCCGCACCCAAAGCGCAGGCATTATCATCCCACGCAAGCGACAACGACACGCCTTAAAATCGAATCCTCCAAATGGAAACCGCGACAGCTACAGCGACGGAAGTGAGTCCAGAAGCCAGCAACATCGTGGAGATGTCCTGGGACCCCATCACCCGAATCGTCGGGAGTCTGGGGATCTTTACAAAGATAGACTTTGCGAGCCGGAAAGTAGTCGAGTGCCATAGCACTTCCTCGATCTTCCGGGGTTACAGCATCTTCATGAAGAATAAGGATCCCCGCGACGCGCACTTTATTACCAGCAGAATCTGTGGGATCTGCGGCGATAATCACGCGACATGCTCCATATATGCCCAAAACATGGCGTACGGGATCAAACCGCCCGCCATCGCAGAGTGGATCGTCAACCTTGGCGAAGCTGCGGAATACATGTTCGACCATAACATTTACCAGGACAATCTGGTCGGGGTCGACTTCTGCGAGAAAATGGTGCGCGAAACGAATCCTGGGGTTTGGGAAAAAGCCCAGAAAACCGAGGCGCCCCACGTGGATGATCATGGATACCGCACGATCGCGGATATCATGAAGTCTCTCAATCCTTTTGAAGGCGAATTCTACCGGGAAACATTGCAAATGAGTCGGATGACCCGGGAGATGTTTTGCCTGATGGAAGGACGGCATGTCCATCCTTCGACACTTTATCCAGGCGGGGTCGGAACGGTTCCTTCGGTCCAGTTATTTACTGATTTTCTCATCCGCCTGATGAAATACGTGGAATTCATGAAGAAAGTAGTGCCGCTTCATGACGATCTGTTTGATTTCTTTTACGAGGCGCTGCCCGGCTACGAGCAGGTCGGCCAAAGGCGTATCCTTCTGGGTTGTTGGGGGTCTTTTCAGGACCCTGACGTCTGTGACTACGATTATAAGACGATGGATCGGTGGGGTAAGGCGATGTTTGTCACACCGGGTGTTATCGTCGATGGCGAGTTAGTCACCACGAATCTGATCGATATTAACCTTGGAATCCGCATTCTGCTCGGATCGTCTTACTACGAGGACTGGGATAACCAAGAAACATTTGTGTCGACTGACCCGCTCGGTAACCCGGTTGACAAGCGCCACCCATGGAATCAGACCACCATTCCAAAACCGCAAAAACGAAATTTCGGCGGCAAATACACCTGGGTGATGTCGCCTCGCTGGTATGACAAACGCACCGGCGACCATCTTGCACTCGACACGGGCGGCGGTCCGATCGCTCGCCTCTGGGCGACCGCTTTGGCTGGCCTTGTGGATATCGGTTACGTCAAGGCGACCGGCAATAGCGTTAAGATCATTTTGCCAAAAACCGCGATGAAACCCGAAGTGGAGTTTGAGTGGAAGATCCCCAAATGGAGCAACGCCATCGAGCGAAACCGCGCCCGAACCTATTTCCAGGCCTATGCTGCGGCCGCGGCAATGTATTTCACGGAGCGGGCCATGACGGAACTCCATTGTGGAAGAACAAAAACTTTCACCCCCTTCAAAGTGCCTCAAGAAGCGATTGGCTGCGGATTTCATGAAGCCGTGCGGGGCGTGCTTTCTCACCACCTGGTGATTCGTGGAGGCAAAATTGCCAATTATCATCCTTACCCGCCCACGCCTTGGAATGCGAATCCGCGCGATACCTACGGCACACCCGGTCCATACGAGGATGCTGTGCAGAATACGCCGATTTTCGAAGAGAACGGTCCGGACAAATTTAAGGGCATTGACATCATGCGGGCGGTGCGGAGCTTTGATCCCTGCCTGCCTTGCGGCGTGCATATGTACCTCGGCGACGGAAAGATCCTAAAGCAGATGCACACTCCCACCCTCTTTGCTGGCTTGGCCGGCGTGAAAAGTGAATAGCGAAAAGCGCGATGATCCAAATAATTGAAGCATCCCCGGACGAGATTTACGACATTGAGCTGGAGCACAGCCTGTTGGAGGCAAATGCCAAACTCGCAAAGGAGAACCGATCCTTGCTGGATCGTCACGGCATTGTCGCGATCGATGTCATGGGCGCGATCGGATCCGGGAAAACCACCCTGATCGGCCGGCTCGTGGAAAGGTTGAAAGACCGCTTTGGAGTCGCAGTTTTTAACGGGGACGCAACAACGAGCACGGACGCGGATCTGATCGCGGCACAAAATGTGCCCGTTGTCCAGATTGCCACGGTCAACGGCTGTCATCTCGACGCAAACCTTGTTGGGAAAGCGCTGCACAAGATCGATCTGTCGAACCTGAAGCTGATTTTTATTGAGAACATCGGCAACCTGATCTGTCCCGCCGAGTTTCCGCTTGGTTCGAAGGCGCGCGTCGTTGTGGTAAGCGTCACAGAGGGCCAGTATATGGTCAGAAAACACCCACACATGTTCCTTGGGGCGGACGTGGTCGTCGTGAACAAGGTTGATCTGGCCGCGGCGATGGAGGTCAGCGTTGAAGACCTGGCTGCCGACGTGCACAAACTCAAACCGGACATCAAGGTCATCCCCACGAGTTGCAAGAACGATGTTGGTTTGGCTGAACTGACGACTTCTCTGCTAGCCGTGTGACAGTTGGCGGCGGATGCATGAGCTGTCGATAGCATCGTCGGTCGTAGATAGCGTCCTTGAGTTTCTGGACGCGCATGAGGTGAAGAAGGTCATAAGTGTACGTTTGGCCATCGGAGAGTTGAGTCACGTCGAGGCGGAGCAATTGCGTTTCTGTTACACGGCGATCACCCAGCAAACCGCACTGGAGAATTCAACACTCGAAATAGAAAATGTTCCGGCAGTGGTGGAGTGCCCGAGCTGCTCCTACCGTGGGCGCCCAAACTACTGGTCGGACGCGCTCTCTGCCGCACCGATACCGACGTTTGAGTGCCCCGATTGTCAAGGCACCGTAGAACCGGTGGAAGGTAACGACTGTGCGATTAAGGCTATCCAATGTATTACCTGACGGTGATTGTTCAGCGAAGACACCGAAGATAAAGAGGAACCAGACTCTAGCTTAAGAACAAGAGACATATGAGCGCTTCTGCGAATGAGCCTTCCCTGACAGCCGACGATTTGACGGAGAGTAGTTGGCCCGCGGGGGCCAATGAAGCGCGGGAACAACTCGATGCCATGAATTCGCAAGGCGCGCGGATTCAGCTGCTGCTGGAGCGGATCGAGGCGCTCCCTACCCCGTCCACGCGCGAAATGATCCATGAGTTCATGGAGGCAACCCTCGCATTCTATGGCCAGGGTCTGGCGAGAATTCTTCAGGTTGTGAGTGAATCCGGACCCGGCGGCCAGAAGGCCTATCAGCGTCTGGTCGAAGATAAGGTCGTCCGCGGTCTGTTGCTCATTCACGATCTGCATCCTGCGGATCTGGAAACTCGTTTGCGCGACGCGCTGGACGAAGTGCGCCCGTACCTTCAGAGCCACGGAGGCAACGTGGAGCTGATCAGCCTGACAGGCCAAGGGGCCAGACTGCGACTCCAAGGCACCTGCAAGACTTGTGCTTCGTCCGCGATCACATTGGAGTTGGCCATTCGGCATGCCATAGAAGAGGCGTGTCCTGACCTCGCAGGCTTTGAAGTGGAAGGCATCGCCGAACAGGTGACTCAGGCAACCGCTGCTCAGCCACCGGAACGCGCCAGACCAAACTGGATTACCTTGGAGAATGCGCAACAACTTGTTGATGGGGCGTGGATGCCAGTTCGCGTCGCTGGGAAGCGACTCGTCGTTTGCAGAGTCGACCGAAACCTGTACGCGTATCGGAACAATTGTCCAGCCTGCAACATGCCGTTCGATACCGGGACTCTGGAAGCAGGGTTGCTGCGTTGTCCTCTGGGCCATCGCTTTGACGTGCAGCATGCCGGACGGTGCGCGGAGATGCCAAATGCGCATTTGGATCCTTTCCCGCTGCTTCTCCAAGAGGGGATCGTGAAAGTGGCCCTCACGTCGTGAAAGCGGAACGTGCGAAAGTTACGGTTCGCGGATTGGTCCAAGGAGTTGGATTCCGGCCATTTGTTTACAGGCTGGCAACCCAGCTTAGGCTAAATGGCTGGGTCTTAAATTCTGGGCAGGGCGTATTCATCGAGGTGGAAGGCGCGAAAGATGAACTTCAGTCGTTTCTTACTCGCCTGGAAAAGGAGAAACCTCCGCGCGCAGTCATTCAGAGTCTGGAGTTTTCAATCCTTGATGCCACAGGTTACGAACGTTTCGATATTCTCTACAGCGATCAGAGCGGTCGAAAGACCGTTTTGATATTGCCCGACATAGCGGTCTGCGCAGATTGTCTCCGGGATATTTTCGATCCGGGAGATCGGCGGTTCCGCTATCCATTCACGAACTGCACAAATTGCGGGCCGCGATTCACGATTATCGAGGCATTGCCGTACGATCGTCCGCACACTTCGATGAAGCGATTCGCGATGTGCCCGGCCTGCGACCGCGAATATCACGATCCTTCCGATCGCAGGTTTCACGCGCAACCAAATGCCTGCCCGCGTTGCGGGCCACGCCTGGAGCTATGGGACGCAAAAGGAACGGTACTCGGAAAAGAAGAAGAGGCATTGAAGCGCGCGATTGAAATCGTTCGTGACGGACAAATCCTCGCTCTCAAAGGAATCGGCGGGTTCCAGCTGATTGTGGACGCTTACAACGCCAACGCGATTCGACGCTTGAGAGCACGCAAGCGCCGGGAGGAGAAACCTTTTGCTTTGATGTATCCCTCGGTTGATCTGGTTAAACAGGAATGCAACGTCTCGGAACTGGAAGAGAGGTTGTTGCTGGCTCCCGAAGCACCCATCGTTTTGCTTTCGCGCACTTCGAAAAGATCGTTGCTTTCGTCCGCGGTCGCGCCGGCCAATCCCGATCTCGGCGTAATGCTACCCTATTCACCATTGCACCACCTCTTGATTAGAGAGCTAGGGATCCCAGTCGTCACCACAAGCGGCAATCTGAGCGATGAACCCATCTCCACCGATGAGTTTGAGGCGTTGAAGCGGCTGGAAGCAGTTGCCGATTACTTCCTCGTTCATAACAGACCGATCGTCCGCCACATGGATGATTCGGTGGCGCGTGTGGTCTGTGGCCGCGAAATGGTACTGCGCCGAGCCAGAGGCTACGCGCCGTTGCCGGTCCAAGTTAGAAAATCTCTCCCGTGCATTTTGGCGGTCGGCGCCCATCTGAAAAACAGCGTCGCACTAAGCGTCGGGAAAGAAATCTTCATCAGCCAGCACATTGGCGACCTGGAAACGAGCGAAGCCTTCTCGGCCTTTCGTAGGACGATAACGGATCTGCCGCGGCTGTACGAAGCCAAGCCCAGCATGATTGCCTGCGACATGCACCCGGACTACCTTTCAACAAAGCATGCCGCGCGAATGCGAACTCCCTTGTACCAAATCCAACATCATTTTGCGCACGTATTAGCTTGCATGGCCGAAAACGAATTGGACGACCCGGTTCTCGGTGTCTCATGGGATGGCACCGGTTACGGTACGGACGACACCGTCTGGGGCGGAGAATTTTTGTTGACCGATAAAGAGTCGTTCCAACGTGTGGCGCACTTTCGGCAATTCCGGTTGCCCGGAGGCGAGGCGGCGGTCAAAGAACCGCGCCGAACAGCGTTGGGGGTTTTATTTGAAATCTGGGGCGATAACGTAATTTCCGATCGCAGGCTGGCGCCGATATCCAGTTTTTCAGACAGGGAATTGGCTGTCATTCAACAAATGCTCTGCAAAGGAATCAATTCACCATTCACATCCAGTGCAGGCAGATTGTTCGATGCTGTGGCCTCGATTCTCGGACTGCGCCAGCGAGTCACCTTCGAAGGGCAGGCTGCCATGGAATTGGAATTTTCGATCGAACTGGACAATGACGAAGTCTATCCATTCGCAGTTGCGGATGGCTTGCCATGCATCCTGGACTGGGCGCCGATGATTCCCGAGATTCTGATCGACCTCCAAAAGGGGCAGCCCGTCGGACATATCTCGGCAAAATTCCACAATACATTAACGAAGATCATCGTTGCGATAGCTCGAAAGGTTGGAGAACCGAGGATTGTCCTTACCGGTGGATGCTTTCAGAACCGGTACCTCGTCGAACGATCTGTCCGACGATTATTGGACGCCGGCTTTAAACCGTATTGGCATCAGCGCGTGCCGCCAAATGACGGCGGGATTGCGCTCGGCCAGGTCGTCGCCGCCGCCCGATTCAGTCTGGCTCTAGCACGTCCTAAAGGAATTGAAGTCCGATGAACTTGCTCTACGGCGAAATCGTCGCGGTATCTTTCGAAGGTGAAATGCGGATCGGGAAAATCCGTGTGGGTGGAGCGATGAAGAACGTTTTGCTCGACTTGGTAGCCGCCGCGAAAATCGGGGACTTGATTCTGCTTTGCGATGGGGTAGCGATCGCCAAGGTCGATAAGAAAAGTACAACGGAGAATAATTATGTGTCTGGCTATTCCTGGAAAGCTCATTGAAATTTCTTATGACCCGCAGGGCGTCAGGATGGGCAAGGCCAACTTCGGCGGCATCGTAAAGCAGGTCTGTCTGGAATATACTCCTGAGGTGAACATGGGGGACTATGTCCTTGTCCATGTTGGTTTTGCCCTTGGCAAAGTCGATGAAGAAGAGGCTGCGCGAACCTACAAACTCCTGGCAGAAATGGATCAGCTCGCCGAGCTTGAGGTTCCGGAGGCTTGAAAAGCGGTTCTTAACGATCAAGGAGCGCTACGCATGAAATATATCGATGAATATCGCAACGAAGCCATGGCCGGAAAACTGGTCAACGAACTTCGTCGCATCGTGACCAAGCCCTGGATCTTGATGGAGGTCTGCGGCGGTCAAACGCACACCATCGTCAAGTACGGCATCGACCATCTCTTACCGGACGAAGTCGAACTCGTGCACGGCCCCGGGTGCCCTGTGTGCGTCACCTCGCTTGAGATGATCGACAAGGCGCATGCGATCGCGCAACGGCCGGATGTGATTTTCTGTTCGTTCGGCGATATGCTTCGAGTGCCCGGCTCAAACGTCGACCTGTTGGTCCTGAAATCACGAGGTGCAGACGTGCGCGTTGTTTATTCGCCGATGGATTCGCTGAAAATCGCTCGGGCCAATCCTAACAAGAAAGTCGTCTTCTTTGCAATCGGGTTCGAGACCACCGCGCCCGGTAACGCAATGGCGGTCTGGCAAGCTCAAAAGCAAGGGATCACAAACTTCTCTGTCTTGGTTTCCCATGTTTTGGTGCCACCTGCCATGGCCTCGATTCTGCAGTCGCCGCTCAACTGCGTGCAGGGTTTTCTCGGGCCGGGGCACGTCTGCACGGTCATGGGTTATCAGGAATACGAACCGATCGCTGCGCGTTATCGGGTTCCGATTGTCATCACCGGATTTGAACCCCTGGACATCCTCGAAGGCGTCCTCATGACGGTGCGCCAACTCGAGGCGGGCACCGCCGAGGTGCAGAACGAATATCCGCGCGTCGTTAAGCGTGAGGGCAATCGTGTCGCGCAGGATCTGGTGAATTCTGTCTTCGAGGTCTGTGACCGCAAATGGCGCGGCGTTGGGTCGATCCCAAAAAGCGGGTATAAGCTGCGGGAGGAATTCCGAAAATATGATGCCGAACGGCTATTTGAAGTGGAAGAAATCGTCACTGAAGAATCTTCCATCTGCATCAGCGGAATGGTCTTAAGAGGGGTTAAAAAACCGCACGACTGCCCTGCGTTCGGCAAGGAGTGCACACCCGAGCATCCGCTCGGCGCAACGATGGTTTCCGCAGAAGGCGCATGTGCGGCTTATTATGCCTATGGGAGGCATCGGCAACAGCAAAAGCGTAGCGTGGAACAGATCGGAATCGGCGAAGGGCCACTGTCGTAAAACTGCTGGATGCGGGTATCAAACGCCTTTTGTGGGTTTGCCAATATCAGCCCAATGAATCAATTCAACGGTTCTCCAAATAATAACGCCGCGAAGAGCTTGCATCCGACATTCAAACGCACGTGCGGCGTTTGGGACTTGGCTCATATCGCGTTGGGAGCTGAAGATGTTACCTGAGAAAAAGCCCGATGCCAAGGATCAGGGCAACGCCAGTGATCTGGGCGCACTCATGGGCGCCTGTCCATTGCCGTTATCCGACTACCGGGAAATTGTCTTGGCACACGGGAGCGGCGGAAAGCTCAGCCAGCAATTGATCCAGGAGATTTTGCTCCCGCAGTTCCGCAACGAGTGGTTGGATGTTCAGCACGATGGCGCGGTTATTTCAGTGAACGGCACACGATTGGCCTTCAGCACTGATTCGTTTGTCGTAAGTCCCATTTTTTTCCCAGGCGGTGATATTGGAAAACTGGCGGTCCATGGCACGGTCAACGATCTTGCCATGTGCGGGGCGCAGCCGCTTTATTTGTCGGCTGGTTTTATTCTGGAAGAAGGCCTGCCGATGCAGGAATTCTGGGCTGTGGTCATGTCTATGCAACAGGCAGCCGCAGCAGCCGAGGTCACTCTCGTTACAGGCGACACAAAAGTTGTGGATCGCGGGAAGGCAGACAAAATCTTCATCAATACGTCCGGGATCGGTGTTGTCCCTGAAGGGGTGAACATTCATCCTGGGCGCGCCAGGCCCGGAGATAAAATCATCGTCAGCGGTGAAATTGCAGTTCATGGAATTGCGATCATGTCTGTCCGCGAGGGACTCGAGTTCGAAACGGAGATTGCAAGCGACACTGCACCTTTAAACGGTCTGGTGAACGCCGTGCTCGCCGCCGCTGCGGATGTCCACGTTCTGCGGGATCCGACCCGAGGCGGCATCACCAGTGCACTGAGCGAAATCGCCCAGAGCGCCCGCGTTGGCATTTACCTCGAAGAAGCCAGGATTCCGATTAGCGAAGAGGTCAAAGGTGCATGCGAAATACTTGGGCTCGACCCTCTCTACGTAGCCAACGAAGGAAAGCTTCTGGTAATCGTCTCCGTGGAAGATGCCGCTACCGTACTCTCGGCCATGCGTGCACATCCGCTTGGTGAGAAAGCCATGGTCATTGGTTCGGTCACCGACGACCATCCCGGGTTTGTTTTCATGAAAACAAGGATCGGAGGGAGCCGCGTCGTTGACATGCTTTCAGGCGAGCAACTCCCGCGGATCTGCTGACGGGGCGGACCGCCTATATGAACTCCTTGGCGCCGCCGTGCGAGATCCATCCGAAAGAAACTTTCATGATCGGACAGAGGCCACGGAGGAGGCGGTGGAATTTGCGCAATCTGCGCCCGGAATGAATCTATTCAGGCATTGTTGGCGTCGTCGATTCGAGGCGATCGAATCCATTGACGCGATAAATGATCACCGAGCCTAGCCAGCTCAAAACGAATACTCCTATAATTAAAATACCCAGCGTTGCAAAATTATCGTTTAAACTGCCGATAAAATCCCAAAAGCCACCACTCAGTTTTAGTTGATCCTTCAGAAGGCCAACGGCTTCGATGCCGCCCACGATCAAAGCCACAATGACCGACACGAAAGTGATCGTCAGGTTGTAATAAAGTTTGCGGATGGGCTTGATGAAGGCCCACCCGTAGGCCCCGACCATCAGAATGCCGTCCGTCGTATCAACCAATGTCATCCCGGCGGTAAACAGCATCGGGAATACCGCCATCGCACCAACGGACAATTCTTTCACTGCAGCCGCCGCGGAGATTCCCAAAAGAGCAACCTCAGTTGCAGTATCGAACCCGAGACCAAATAGGAATCCGATCGGATACATGTGCCAGGGACTGGAAAGCATTCGAAAAAGCGGACGGAAAAGACGAGCCATCATACCGCCCCCCATGAGCATCTCGGGGCTTTGGTCGTCGTACATTCCTCCCTCTCGCACCCTTTGAAAGCTTCGCCAGACCCCTCGAAGAATAGCTATATTCATCACGGCAATTGCGATCAGGAAAAATGAAGAAACCGAAGTCCCGATGGTCCCGCCAATGTCTTTAATAACGTCGAACTTCTTTTCCGCTGCCGCGGCAACGGAATAAACGATCAGAGACGCAACAACGACGATCGTTGAATGACCGAGAGAAAAGAAAAAGCCGACAGAAACCGGGCGCCTGCCCTCCTGCAGCAACTTTCGCGTCACGTTGTCGATCGCCGCAATATGATCAGCATCTACGGCATGCCGCAGGCCGAAAGTGTAGGCAAGAAAAGCGGTTCCAAGAAGCACCGGCTTGTCGTGGAATGCCAGAAACGCCCAGAGCCAAGCACCAAAATTGACGCAGCCCAGAAAGCCGTAGAGTCCAAAAGCTCGATCCCGAAAGCTGCCTGAGAAAAATGGAGTCACGGATTGAGATTCTTAACGGCCATTTGGGAGCGAGTTTTTTTCTGATTGTCTGAAATAAGATTTTGCGGAGTTTGATCTAATCTGCGCCTTGGCGCCAGCTTGGCAAAAAGTTTTTCCCGGGTCGAAAATATTTCTGATCGCTCAGCGATGTTGCTCTGTGTGCTGCGGATGCGGAGCAACATTCGAGGAGGTTACCTTCATGAAATAAAACGTGAACCGCGCCTGAATCGTGGGCAATCGGACAGAAGAGGGCAGGTGAAATTAAACGACAGGACCAAGGAAGGATCACCGCACGGATGCTGCTCTCCGGTGCGTCCGATGTCTTCCCTTCCGCTGAGTTTCCCTTCATTTTTAAAGGCATTTCAAATCACTAACAATGTTTCGTTTTAGCAATGTTTCGTTTCGGCCCAACTCACTAAGTGCTAACCTTACTCAGCGCGGCGAGTTCTCCCGCATAGACGCCGCAAATCTGCAATTTTGGCAAATTTTGATAGTTTCGATCAGGGATCGGTCTAACATTTTCAATTCGCGGGTTAGTTATCCTACCACCGATCGCTCGCCGCTTCGGACCGCCGCTCGATTTTCAGGATCAATCTATTTTTTTCTTGCACAGCAGGGGCAAACAATCGAAACGTTGTGAACGTTCACAGAGAAATCTTCGGAACGCCTCCCTAATCATCCCCCAAGTCGAATTTTATCAATGGTCAGCAGTTCAGGCTCTTCATTGCGCCCCGCTTCCCCGGTTAAACGAACTACCATGACCGATGTCGCGGCTCTCTCCGGAGTTTCTTACCAAACCGTTTCCCGCGTGGTCAATGGAATGCCAGACGTCGCTGATACCACACGCGAACGGGTGCTGAAAGTCATGAACGAACTCGGCTTTCGCCCCAATGTGACCGCACGCCAGTTGGTCAGCCAACGCTCTTCTGTGGTGGGCGTCGTCACCTTTGGTGCCGGCCTTTACGGTCCCACGCAAATTATGGTGAATCTCGAGCAAAGCGTCAAGGAATTGGGATGGAGCGTCATGTTTTGCGGAATCGCTGAAGAAAGCGTCGACGAAATACGCCGTGCTGTGAATCAACTCTGTTCCCACCAGGTAGCCGGGGTTCTAATTCATCTTCCACTCGAGATCGATCTTCAACATCTGAAGGATGTCTGCCGCAATCTGCCGCTTGTCGCTATCGATTCGGACTTCAGCTTCAAGGCGCACTCCGTTTTCGTAAATCAGGAAGAGGGATCGCGCCTGGTGACTAGGCACCTGATTTCGCTAGGACATGCAAGCATCGCTTATCTCCGCGCGCCGCTAGTGTGGCGTGCCGCTCGCCTGCGGTTTCGAGGATTCTTAAAAGAGCTTGAATCTGCCCGTCTCAGACCGGGTCCGATTGTCGAAGCCGATTGGTCTGCGCGCGGAGGATTTGAGGCGACTCGGGAACTGATTTCCGCGAGTCCTCAAGAATTTACCGCATTGGTCGCTGCCAACGATCAAATGGCGCTGGGAGCGATACGAGCATTTGAAGAAGCGGGCATCCGCATCCCGGCAAATATCTCAGTCGCCGGTTTTGACGATATCCCCGAAGCAGCTTATCTCCGGCCGCCGCTGACAACAGTTAAACAGGACTTCTCATCACTCGGAAAACTTTCCGTTCAATGTCTGCTCGACCAACTGGACAATCCGGGCCGTGCGCCGCGAAATCGTACAATCCGACCAACACTCTTGGAGCGTGAAAGCACGACTTTTGCCTCAAGATGAGGGAATTTATAATTCGTTTTTCCGCCCGAACGCAATCGGGCCCATGATCGCGTTAGTTATCCCGATTCCAGTCGGCCCGCTTCGGACCAGAAGTTCCTGAGTCCGTAAGACGCGCCAGCCTCACTATTGTGGAGCCCTACCCATTCGGGTCATTTCATCGCGGCAGAAATCGTGGCAAGCTCCAATACGCGAAAAAATATGACCGCCGAATTAAAGTCTCCCCCGGTACTAGCACCACGGACGCCAGCAGAATGTCCGAGTAGTTTGAAGGATATCATCGCTGCGTTTGCCGTGGCGTTAGTGCTCTTCGCTTTTGTTCTATTTACGATTTTGGTAGGAAGCGAAATCGATCAAGATGGCCGCGACCAGCAGGAAATTCCGAACGGCATAAACGGTCTTTAAACCCGAAAAAACCTGAGATAGGAGGTAGCCCCATTTCCACCGATCTTGGCGCGAAAACGCTCACCGCCACGACACGATCAGCCGCGCCAAGTCGATTGCAAATATCGGCAGATTCACCGATCAGGCAGACAATTTTTTCCGGGAACATGGGGATCCGCTCCGCCCGGAGGCCGAGACTTTAACGATGCCACGTTGCGTACCAAAACTCGGGGAAGGCTCGCACCAGTTCGTTTCCTTCAAGGCGTGGCACAAACGGCCTTCCATGCTGGCGCGTCACTGCCGCCAGTTCAGAAAGGCGTCTCACCGCGTCTTTTGCCGCCGACTCGCGTTTCGCCGGATCATGGGTTGACGCCGCGTCGCGCCAGATGGACCGACCTGCCATAAACCCCGATCCACCTTCGCGACAGGCTATCTCTACTTGAGTCTTGAACGCTTCATAGCCGACGCCCGCAGACAACAGCATCCAGGGTACGCTCACCCCGGCGTCCAATTGCTTGCAAGCTTCCTGCGCTTTGGCTCTGCCTTCCTCAGTTTCAACATAACCCGGAAACTCGACTTTGAGGATGTCGACTCCGAAGGAGTTGGCTTCGTGCGCGCTTTCGACGATTCCTCTCACTCGGCGTTGTCTCCAAGCTTCACTCTTTGGATCTTCGTCCTCGAGGGGAAACCAGATCGGTTCAACCACCAGAGGGATCGAAAGTTCTGCACATTCACGCACTAGCGAGCGCAATACGTCACGCTGATGCTCGGCGACTTCGCTCTCCGGGCGATAGAACCAGAGAAGTTTGCAAACATCGACGCCCAGCAATTTCATCTGTTTCACACTCCAATTTTCGCGGAACCTGGTCTTCCGATGAACGGTTGTCGGTTTGTAGTCTTCGTCCTCAATGCTGGCCATCAACCCGACCGAGCCAGGGAGCGCACCCGAAGCGATCGCCTGGGCTAACCCGTATCGGGCGTCTAACAAAAACGCGCTGCACTCGGAAGCTAACGAACGTATTATCGCTATCTTTGCATCGCCGGTCCGCCGATAATCAACCGTTTTGGGATCTGGATCAAGTAGCTCCTGAAAATCCGATAAGTGGTCCAGCGCGCAAATCAGAAAGAACCCGTCCGGCGTAGTTACTCGCTGAAGGCTTCGGAGTTTTCCAGGATCAATGTTATTTTGTGTCTTCATAGGGATGTTTTGTTCTAACGTTTGTTTTGGCGCTCTCCGCGCCGCCGAGAACCAGGAGGGTTCCGGCCAAAAAAGTGTCACCGAGACCAATCGTTCCTGCCGGCCGTTCAAGATAAGGCGCGGCACAACTGACGACTGATCGCTCGCCCGACTTGCTTAACCTCTCCCAGCACAGAGGATGAAACTGCGCGTGGGCGGGTACCTCG
Source organism: uncultured Verrucomicrobiae bacterium (assembly GCA_963736745.1). GTDB lineage: Bacteria > Verrucomicrobiota > Verrucomicrobiia > Chthoniobacterales > JAFAMB01 > JAFAMB01. The sequence goes on from CAVTQD010000003.1 coordinate 80,865, forward strand.
ACTGGTCGACATGGGTATCCTCTCTCCGCCCTGACAGAAGCCAGCAGGCAACCACACAGCAGGGCCTCAAACTCGCGTTCTGGATCACCTGTCGTGATAGTCAATGTCCAGGTGTCTGAGTGAACGCACAATCGCGAGAGATTCAAGATCTCGGCGAGTTCGCACGCTTTTCCAATCGTGTCCCGCGATCCAACTGAGAGCGCGCAAAGCTCTGAGTAGCTCATCCCTATCGAAGTGATGACTCCTCCCAGGAGATTCAGCACTTTGTTCCTCGCTTCAACCGTTCCATAGTCACCGACTTCCAAATGTATAGTTTTCAGGCCGCGCTCTTTCCAGGCTTCCGCAAGCGCAACAGTCTCTTTCAGGGACGCGTCCATGTTCTGGACACTGATTTCATTAAAGCCGGATAGTATGCCGGCTCCGGCATTCGCAGCTGCAGTGATACTCTCACGGGCAAAGTCCGGATCGTTGTCCAATCGCTCGTCTCCGAAGCGGACAATCGTTCGGCTGGAACGCTTAAGAACAGTCGATCCCACTTGTGTTCCCGCGGTAAATTCAAAGATGTAATGAGCGGACTTCTCTCCTCGCGCCCTCGGGAGTTCTCCGCACCTGACGACGCCTCCTTCGGTTGCCACCAGAATGTTCGGATGCAAGACCGAAAGTTGTCGCCGGCTGCGATCTTCCAGGCTCATAAGCGCCGGAGCTCCAAGGATCGCAAGTGTCTGCGCAGCTTGTGCCCCACTTCCGCCGACTCCCCAGCTCGAAAGCCGTAGGTTTCTTTCAAGCCACCTTCCCCCCTCCGGCCAGTCCATATAAAATTCTCCGCCAATTCCCGTGCTCGCCCTCCGAACGAGTTCTCGCGCCAGCACCGCTGCCGGCGTTCCTTCGCCGGCATTCAAAAGCGGATCCGCTTCATGCAGACGAAGATAACCGTCCACGAACGTAGATAACCCACAAATCGTCGCCCGGGCATCCTGAACATATTTGGGCAAACTTTCGATCAGAGCCTCATAAGCCCTTCTCCATTCATCGGTTTTCACTCTTTTAGCGCACCTCCGGTCAGGCCGCTGATGATGTGTTGCTGGAAAATGAGGACCACAATGACCAGCGGAAGCGTGACCACTACCGAGGCAGCGGCGATGTCGCCCCACGGTACGTAGTGGAGTCCTGTGAAGTTAGCGATTCCAACGGGCACCGTCTGATGATTAATATCGGAGGTAAAGGCCAAAGCAAACATGAATTCATTCCAGGCCGCGATGAAGCAGAGAAGCCCCGTCGTGACAACTGCAGGAAGCGAGATCGGCAAAGTGATCTTGAAAAAAATCATCAAAGGCCGCGCCCCGTCGATACGAGCAGCCTCATCGATGCTTTGCGGAATTGACCGGAAGTAACCAAACAGAACCCAGATCACTAACGGCAAGCCTAAAGCCAGATAGATAACGACAAGAACGCGATAGGTGTCCAGCCAGGCGAAGCTGGATGCCAACACATAAAGCGGTGCCACAATCGCAATCTGCGGAAACATTGAAACTCCCAGAACAAATCCAAGAATTCCAAACCGGCCACGAATCTCCAGGCGAGCTAACGCGTATGCGGCGATAGACCCAAAGAACAGACAAAGAAAAGTAGTAGTTATCGTGACAATAGCCGAATTAATAATATAACGATGAAAACTTTTGGCCGTGAATATATTAACAAAATGCTGAAAGGTTATCGGATACGGAAAAAGATGAGGCGTCGGATTCATTAACTCCCGGTCAGGTTGTATCGAAGTAGACATCTGCCATAGAAATGGACCGACTGACCAACAGACGATTAACACCGCAAGAAGGTAGATGAGAACGCGATCCCACGAAGGAAGTTTGAAGCCCGATGGCAAAATCTGCCGATAGTCCATGACATTAGTCATTGGCCTATTTCCCGCATTTTACCTAAAAGAACCAGACCGAAAGCCACCGCGATCAGAATTTCTGTTATGAACATCATGGTCGAAAGACTGGATCCGTAGCCGACCTGGAGCGCTGAGAACAGGTTTTTATAGGTTAGCGTTGAAAGAACCTCGGTTGAATCAGCAGGACCCCCACCCGTCAAGACATAGACCAGATCGAATATCCGAAAAGCGTCCAGCGCTCGAAACATGGATGCGATCAATAAAGTCGGAGCCAGCAGCGGCAGCCTGACGTGCCAGAAGCGTTGCCATGCGTTGGCTCCGTCAATAACGGAGGCCTCCAATAGTGTTCCAGGAATAGTTTGTAAACCGGCCAGAAGAAGCAGCGCTATAAAGGGCGTCGTCTTCCAGACGTCAGCGATAATAATAGTGGTTAGCGCATAATCAGGCGAGCCATACCAATCCACATTATGCCGGATCAGCGCGACACTACGCAAAAGATAGTTCACTATCCCGTTTTGTCCGTCGAACAGCCAGCCGAACATTTTCGAAGTGACGACTGTCGGAATAGCCCACGGAACTAACATTGCGGCACGAACTATTCCGCGGCCTCGGAATCTTTCGCTGAGCACCAGGGCAATCATCAGTCCGATGCAAGTTTCGGCCAGCGTCGACGTGCAGGTAAACTGAATAGTGTGCGTCCATGCGTTCCAGAACTGGCTATCAGAGAAGAGCTGGGCGTAGTTGCCAAGCCCGACAAAATTGTCGGTCGGCGATGCCAGGGTGGTGTCCCGAAACGAGAGCCACAGCCCGAGAAATACTGGATAAACGGAAACCGCCCCGATCGAGGCAAGTGCCGGAACCAGCAATACAAAAGGGCCGAGCCGCCAAAGTCCAATCCGGATCTCCTTTGACTTTTGCGCGGTCTCCTGGCTCTGAACTTCAGTGATAGCCATCGCAACAGCCCCAGACAACTTCAGGTCTTTACGATCGCCTGGATCTTTTCTTTGGCAGTCTTCAGCTCGCTTTTGACGTCTCCGTTGGTCAGTGCCCTGGAAATCGCCGACTGCAATACCAGCGTCACTTGCGGGTATTTGGGAGTGACCGGCCGCCCGATCGCTCCGATAAATACAGACTTCAGCTGCTGCATGAACGGCTGCTCCTGCGCGATCTTGGGATCGTCCAGAACAGCTGACCGAGTGGGACATAGACCAAGTTGGCTGGCAAACCGAAGTTGGGTCTCGGGCGAAGACATCCAGCGAACAAACTCGATAGCTGCCTCTTTTTTCTTGCTTGAGGCGTTGACGCCGTACTGGTATCCGCCGAGACATGCCGCACTTTTCTTTCCCTGGAAATGGGGCAGCGGCGCCACGCCCACTTTGTCAATCACGTTCGAATCCTCCTTGTTCTGAGAAATCTTCCAAACATAAGACCAATTCCGCAAAAAGGCCGCGTCACCAGAGGTAAATGGGCGACGAGAAGGTTCCTCGTCCCAGCTCAGCACGTCCTCCGGAGTGATTTGATCCTTCTTGATCAAGTCGTGCATCAGTTGAACGGCTTCGACCGCAGCATCGTCCGCAATCGATACCGTTTTGCCATCCGGTTGCAGGATCGCACCGTCGTTCGATCCGATAAAGGAAACCAGATCACAAACCAGGACCTCGGCCTGCTTCGCTTGCCAGAGAAATCCAAACTTTGCTTTGCCGGACCCGGTCAGTTTTTTGGCGCTCTCAATCAGCTCACTCCAGGTTTCGGGAGATTTGGCGCCGAGTTCGTCCAGCAAGTCTTTCCGATAATACAACATACCGGAGTCGATGAACCAGGGAAGAGCGGTCAGCTTTCCTTGCCACGTACAGGCCTGAACCACGCCCGGGAAATATTCCTTCATGGCTTCCGGATTGAAATATTCGTCCAGTGGAAGTGCCCATTTTGCGGCGGCGAATTCGGCGATCCAGATGATATCCTGAGTAAAGACGTCCGGGTCGCCATTGCGGCGCGCAAGCTGTTGCACCAGCCCCTGATGCACCTCCGTGGACGAACTTGGAGGAGGCAACTCCTTGTAGGTCACATGGATTTTGTCCTGCGAACCGTTGAATGCCTGGACAACCTCCGCGATCGTCTCTTTGCCGAAAAATTTGGCGCTGGAAAATGTTATTTCGCTGACATTCGCGCCGGCCGCGGTCCCGCGTCGAACCGGGGTCAAAAGAGTTGAGGCGGTGGTCAGTCCGGCAACGGCCAATCCGGTCCGTTTAATAAAATCTCGTCTGGCAATGCCCTCCGCGGTCTTTGGATTCGCGCCGACGCTCTCCTCTTCATGGCGCATATCCGAACTAAGGTCCGGAAGGGAACTATAATTTCGCGGAACATCAATCCTGGGGGATGCTGTTTTATGCATATTTCATTTCAATTATATGCCAGCCTATGCATAGTCAAGGATATTTCCAGTGATCTTTGAATGTATTTATGCCAATATCGGCGCTAAGTACGCAGCCTATGGGGACTTCAGATGATTCAATCCGCGAAAACGTGTTGCCCGCCAAAAGGCATCTCGAATTGGTCGAACTGATCCGTGCCCGCGGCCAAATGACCGTGAACGAACTGGCAAGCCACTTCACCGTATCGGGTGATACCGTACGCCGTGATCTTGATCTTTTGGCGAGGCAGGGCCTGATAAAAAGAACCCATGGAGGTGCCGTCGCGATGGATAATCTCGTCCACCAGGATTCGCCGTTTACCCAAAGGATGAGTACGAGGATCCCGGCAAAAAGGCGGATCGCCAGAGCCGCCAGCCGCCTCATCGGCGACGGGGAAACTCTGCTCATTAACGGTGGTTCAACGACCAAACTATTCGCCGCTGAACTGGCCGACAGACGAAATCTGACAGTGGTCACAAATAATCTTGGCGTTCCGGCAACGCTGCCGCCCGATTGCTTCAGCAATGTCTACATTCTGGGGGGCGAATACAAAGGGGATGCACAAGTGACAGTGGGCCCAGTCGGCTTCGTGTCGGCGGGGACTATCAGTGTCGATTCGGCAGTGATCGGCGTTGGGGGAATTGCGGTCAAGGAAGGCCTGACGACAACCGTCCTTGAAGAATGCTCCATGATCCTGGCCATGATCTGCGCGGCGCGAAGAACCATCGTGCTGGCAGATGCTTCGAAATTCGGCCATAGCTCTTTCGCGCATATCGCTTCGCTCGACAGGATTCAGGTATTGGTGACAGATGAGGAACCCCCGGGCGATTTAGCTCGGGCCCTAAAAGAAGCTCGGGTACAAGTGATCGTCGCACCGGAAGAATAGACAAAAAGCAAAAGATTGCCCTGATTCTCTTATCTTCGGTTTTGGGTTTAATCTTTACTCCCTGTTTTTGCGGATTCAGGATTGAAATGCCTTGCCGGCCGGAGATCAGCGCCATGTATAAGATCAATTTGAAGGATATTGCGGAGGATTCCTACAGTTCGCCGAATGGAAAATTCGGAGGCGTAAGCAAAGAGATCTCGATCGCTCTCGGCCGCAAACCGAGGTCTACAGATTTGAACGAGAGGCATCCGTTCGACGTTGAAATCAGCCGTATTCCGCCGGGCAAAACTGCATGTCCCTATCACTCACATAGCGCACAGTGGGAATTCTACCATGTCATTTCAGGAAGTGGGATGGTGCGGCATGAGGATGGCACGACCGAGATCGACGCCGGCGATTCATTTATTTTCGGACCTGGCCAGCCGCACCAGCTGACAAATAACGGTCCCCAGGATCTCACTATTCTTATCGTCGCGGACAATCCGATCGGCGAGTCCTGCTATTACCCTGACAGCAATAAATGGCTCGTACGATCCCCCGAGTCCAGACTGATGCGCTCCGACCCGCTTGATTACTATGACGGTGAAGAATAGCGCTCTAACTTAAACTGGTAGACCTATGAAAGCATCACCTCCTATTGAGAGTGACACTACCGCGAACGGTTACAAAAGGAAATGGTGGAAAGAAGTCGTCGTCTATCAGATCTATCCGCGCTCATTCAGAGATTCAAGCGGCGATGGGATCGGCGACTTGAACGGAATTACCTCTCAACTTGATTATCTCAAAAGGCTAGGCGTAGACGTTATTTGGCTAAGTCCACATTACGACTCCCCAAACGCCGACAACGGATACGACATTCGCGACTATCGAAAAGTCATGGCGGAGTTCGGCACGATGGCCGATTTCGATGAACTGCTAACGGGCATTAAGCGACGCAATATGAGAATGATCGTCGATCTCGTCGTGAACCATACCAGCGACGAGCATGTTTGGTTTGCGGAGAGTCGCAAGTCAAAGATCGGCGCGTACAGCGACTACTATATCTGGCGAGAGGCCAAGGGAGGCAAAGCACCGAATAACTGGGTCTCATTCTTTTCGGGATCGGCCTGGAAAAAAGATGCCGCGAGGGGCGAATATTACCTCCACCTTTTTGCAGAAAAGCAGCCCGACTTGAATTGGGACAATCCGCAGGTGCGACGCGAGGTTTACGACCTCATGAAATTCTGGCTGGATAAAGGGGTCGACGGGTTCCGGATGGACGTTATCCCTTTCATCTCGAAAGATCGGTATTTTCCGGATTATCCCGAGGAATATGAGACACATCCTGAGCATATTTACGCGTCGGGTCCGATGCTCCACAAATACCTGCAGGAGATGCATCGAGAAGTCTTGTCGAAATACGACGTCATGACGGTCGGCGAAGCCCTTGGAGTGACACTCGAACAGACGCCGCTATTCGTGGACGAAAGACGCAAGGAATTGAACATGATCTTCCACTTCGACGTTGTCCGGATTAACCGTCAAGGTTGGAGATGGAAACAGTGGACTCTGCCCGATTTAAAAGCGATCTACGCGCGCTTTGACAGGGAATTGGACATTAACAATTGGAATACGGTCTTCCTGTCTAATCACGATAATCCGCGCCCGGTCTCCAGTTTGGGCGACGACTCCCCTTTGTATCGGGTGCCTTCGGCAAAAGTATTGGCAACAATGCTGCTCACGTTAAAGGGTACGCCCTTCATCTATCAAGGCGATGAATTGGGAATGATCAATTACCCGTTCATGAAGATCGAAGAATTTGACGATATCGAGGTGAAAAACGCATGGAAAACAGAGGTATTAACCAACCGGCTCGATGCAGATGAATATCTCTCGCATCTGCGGAAAACGAGCCGCGACCACAGTCGAACTCCGATGCAATGGGATGATTCGCCAAACGCCGGATTCACCACTGCTAGACCATGGCTAGCGGTGCATCCGAATTACAAAGAAATCAATGCCCGGCAGCAACTAGCCGACCCGAACTCAGTTTATAATTACTTCAAACAAATGATTGAGTTGCGGAAGGAAAATCCTGCATTTGTTTACGGCGATTACATGGACCTCGACCCGGAGAATCCTTTCTTGTTTGCTTACACGCGCACGCTTGTCGATAATAAATTCCTGATCGTTTTGAATTTTTCAACCAACACGCTGGAGTACTCGCTACCAAATGGGTTGCAAACCGGCCCGCTAATTCTTTCGAACTTAGGCGGACAAGAAGACCAGGCATCGACCCTTCACTTAGAAGCCTGGGAAGCGAGAATTTACCGACTATAGCATCCGGCGCTCCGCGTCTCGACGCTTCCTTTTGCTGCTGCTCTGGACGTTCGACACCGGATCGCGCGGGAGCGCGACCCTACCGCTGTGGCATCTTTGGTGCCGGTAGGGACGCGCTCCAGCGCGTCCGGCGCTCCGCGTCTCGACGCTTCCTTTTGCTGCTGCTCTGGACGTTCGACGCCGGATCGCGCGGGAGCGCGACCCTACCAGCGCTTTGGGTCTGTGCCGCGCCGGTCGCGCGGGAGCGCGCTCCTACCGCGCTTTGCTGTTGCTGCCGACGCCGGTCGCGCGGGAGCGCGACCCTACCGCTGTTGCTCTGGCGTTGCGACGCCGGTCGCGCGGGAGCGCGACCCTACCGCGCTTTGCGGCTCTGTGTCGACGCCGGTCGCGCGGGAGCGCGACCCTACCGCGCTTTGGGCGTGCCAGCGCTCGGGCGCGTCGCGAGCGCTCCCTACCGCTGCTTTTGGGCTCTGGACGTTCGACGCCGGATCGCGCGGGAGCGCGACCCTACCGCTGTGGCATCTTTGGCCGGTCGGGACGCGCTCCAGCGCGTCCGGCGCTCCGCGTCTCGACGCTTCCTTTTGCTGCTGCTCTGGACGTCCGCGCCGGATCGCGCGGGAGCGCGACCCTACCACTGTGGCACTTTGGTGCCGGTAGGGACGCGCTCCAGCGCGTCCGGCACTCCGCGTCTCGACGCTTCCTTTTGCTGCTGCTCTGGACGTTCGACGCCGGATCGCGCGGGAGCGCGACCCTACCACTGTGGCGCCGGATCGCGCCGGAGCGCGATCTCAACCGATGCGTTTTCGGATCGCCTTGCAGACTGTCTCAAGCACTTTAACGCGGGCGTACCGTTTGCAGTTGGATTCCACGATTGTCCATGGCGCGTACGGAGTGCTGGTCCGAAACAACATCTCCTCCACAGCCTCGCGATATTGACCAATCTTTTCCCGATTGCGCCAATCTTCGTCAGTGATCTTCCACTGCTTATGGGACATTCCCTCACGTTCACGAAAACGCCGAAGTTGTTCGTCAGGGTCGATGTGGAGCCAGAATTTCAGTATCACCGCGCCGAAGTGTGCCAAGTGTTGCTCCATTCCGTTGATCTCCCGATAAGCTCGCCGCCACTGGGTCTCTGTGCAGAAGCCCTCCACCCGTTCAACCAGCACGCGTCCATACCAAGTCCGGTCGAAGATAGTGATATGTCCAGCTTTGGGCATCTGCGCCCAGAAGCGCCAGAGGTAATGGTGAGCTTTCTCGATATCATTCGGGGCCGCGACAGGCACCACTTCGTACCCTCGCGGATCGAGGTTTTGCGTCAACCGCCGGATGTTCCCCCCCTTTCCGGCCGCATCCCATCCCTCGTATGCGATGACCACGGGGATCCGACGCAAATAGATCTTATGCTCCAACTCCCTCAATGTCGCCTGGGCTTTCTTCAGGCGATCGTCGTACTCCTCAGGTGTTAAGGACTTCGACAGGTCGACATGGTCGAGCGCGGTCGTCTTGAAATTGTTAACAGCCGCATCCGGCCCTTGCAGCGGTATCGCCGGCGCGTCGGCCTTGCGCTCAGCAGCCGCGACCCCTCTCTCCAACGCGTTGATTACGGTGCCGAAAATTTTGAGCGTGGCGAACCGTCTATCGTGCGCTTCGACGACAGTCCACGGAGCGATAATCGGCATCCGTTTCTGTGAGCATTTCTTCGGCTGCCGCCAGGTAGTCGCTATATCGCTCGTGTTGCAGCAAATCCTCCTTGGTCACCCGCCAGGCAGTAGCCGGGCTCTTCCGGAGGGCGTCAAACCGTCGCTTTTGCTCACTCTTGGAGATGTGCAGGAAGCACTTGACGATCACCATACCCTCATCGCTCAGCTGCCGTTCGAACGATCGGATGTCATCGAATGCTTGACGCAATTGTTCCCCTTTGATCAGCCCCGCCACCCTGTTGACGATCACCAGACGGTTCCAGCTCCGGTCGAAAATCGCCAACCGGCCACGGGTTGGTGTTCGCTTCCAAAAACGCCACAGGAACGGATAAAACGCGTCCTCCTCGGTTGGAACGCGAGCGCTATAGACACTGAATCCCCGCGGGTCAAGAGGCAGGATCATCTCGTTAATCAGTGTACCCTTACCGGCCGCACTCCATCCCTCAAAAACGACAATGATGGGGATGCCCAGAGCTTTGGACTGTCGCTGGAGGGCGGCCAGCTTCAGATCCGCATCACCTTTGAGCCGCTTATACTCCGCCTTGGAAACCTCACGCGTCAGATCAATGTTTTTGAGCATGAGTCGTTCAAGTGTTGACGTGGATATGGACGCCGGAGCGTGGGTTCAGCTTGATCATACGGGTACCGACCAAATGACTGCAGCTGGAGTCTGCGCTGTCGCGGCTATTGGTCCAGCATTCGCTTTGAACTTATTCCAAAAATAGCTCGCAGAAGGCGACGCGTTCTTCGGAAGCTTCATGCAGTAACGGACATGGCTGATTTCCTTACTGAGACGGTTCGCCAGGACAGCAGGCTCGTCCAGGATCTTCACTGCGTACAGGATCATGATCGTTGCTCGATCGGGTCGATCCATGATGTCGATCCACGCCTCCGCCTGCGCTCTCAAGCCGGTCTCCTCGAACACCTCTCTTAAGAGCGCTTCTTGCAGTGACTCTCTGGTCTTTACCTTACCACCAGGAAGTGTCCAGAGTTTCTGACCGGCAGTTTGACGAACCAGTAAGACCCGAGATCCGGAATCAACCGCCCAAGCCATCACCGAAACTTCTTTGCGGGGACGAAGCCGCTTTGGCTTTGTCTTTTGTAATTTGAGCTTCTTCTTCGCCATCAAAAGCTGATTTCCGAGCCATGGTCCATTCGGACCCCGGTGTCAATCTATTTCACGAGCAACGTCACCCGCTAAAAGCGGATTTCGGCGCCGCAAAATAGGCAAGTGAAATCTGCCGAGCTGGGCTTTTGGCTAGGCTCCACGCCGGCCGCGGACTCCCTGCCGACGCCGAACGATCCTTTAGCCCCCCGATTGCTGCCAGACCTGGGGCGCGCTCTCCAATGTTCTTCCGCTTCTGGTCGCTTCACCAATCATGATGCTCAGATAATGGTCTTGAGACGCCTCTGCCAGACTGTAGAAGGAGTTCCCTGTTTCCAGATAGCGTCTCATCGATTCGAGACAGGTCGCGACTGCGATTTCGTCGTCGTACAGCCGGCCGGGCGCAAATGGATTTTGATACCATTCCTCACCTCCTGCGTCGTAGCCCTTGTGGTAGTACCCCTCAAGATTTCCCATCTGACCCGCATCATTTCTTTCAAATCGAATCCGTACCGGAGTACGAAAATCCTTCAGGTAACTGATGTCCAGATTGTTGATTTCTCCCCTTTCTCCTCGAACCAGCAGACGCTGGGAGCGGATCCAGGAAAAATATTGATCCGCCGTAAAATCAAAGACCGCAAGCTTACGATCAAATTGCAGGTAGGCTATCGTCTGTAGGGATTCTTTCTTTTTTTCTTCCGATGGGGGACCAGATCGATCCGGACCGGCTACCAACGGCGATTTGAATTCAAACGCCCGAATCGCGACGTCCTCATAGCCGGTATCCAGAAATTTTCGGATCAGGGAAATACCATGGTAACCGTGCGCAGCGGAAACCTGCACCTGGCTGATCTCGCCCAATTTCCCAGAACGAACAAAAGCCAGTCGGGCAGCATGCAGTGGTTGGAAGACATACTGTTCTGCAACTTGTATCCGCGCATTGTCGGGGAGGTTTTGCCATAATCTAATCAGTCCCTCCAGATCCGAAGCGGGCGGGGTCTCCGCGAGGACCGGCATATTCTGAGAGGCAAGTTCAACCAGGAGAGGCTCGGAGGAGGCCCACGGCACCGAGGTAACCACAAATTCCGGCTGTTCGTTCAACAGATCGCCAATGTTTTCAAAGACAGGAATATTCCAAGCTGCATTGACCCGCGAGCGGGTTAATTCGCTCTTCGCGACGCAGCCAGCTACCCGAAATCGTCCTGGCAAAGCCTGAGCGATGCGAAAATAAAACTCCGCTCTCCAGGCGCCGCCGACGAGACCGAACACAATTGGTTTGGTCATTCGAATTCTCTGGTTGCTCAAACCTGACCGTAGTAGGCGCCAGCTCCGTGTTTGCGAAGGTAGTGCTTGTCCAGCAGATGCTTTTCGATCGCCTGAACATGCGAGTCTAGTTGCAGGGTTTTCAGAGCCATCTCGGCGACGATTTCCAAAGCTAGTGCGTTTTCGACCGCTTTCTTGCCGCTCGGCCCCCACACGAATGGCCCGTGTCCATTGACCAGGACGGCCGAAACTTCGGCGGGATCAAGATCTTTGAACCGCTCGACAATCACATTCCCTGTCTCCCATTCGTATTCCGAGCGAACTTCCTCCGGAGTCATTGGTCGGGTTACCGGAACCTCTCCATAAAAGTAATCTGCATGCGTGGTACCAAGGCACGGAATGCCTCTTCCGGCCTGGGCGAATGCGACGGCGTTGCGCGAATGGGAGTGGACAACTGAACGCACACCTTTGAATGCCCGGAACAATCGTCGGTGCGTGGGTGTATCGGAGGAGGGCCGTAGCGCGCCTTCGACCACCTGCCCTTCCATGTCGATAACAACGATGTCGTTCTCTGTCAGAAGCGCGTAATCGACGCCGCTCGGTTTAATCGCAAAAACCCCCTGATCCGGATCGGCAACGCTGACGTTGCCGAACGTCAGGTCAATCAGCTTGAATAGCGGCAAAAGAAGATTTGCTTCGAAGCACTCTGCCTTGATGCGATCGTAGTTACTCATAGTAGGCCTTCGGTTGAGTTCACGGATGTCCAATATCAGGACATCACAGACCGCTAGTCAACGGCTCTTCCCAATCGCCAGACTCGGCCGAGCGAAAAATTGCTTCGATTACTGCCATGTTCCTGACCGAGCCCTCCAGCGGGACAGTCAACTCCGTTCCCTCGCGGATGCTCTTTGAAAAAAGATCTCCCTGTATGGTGTACTGATCGCACACATCAAACTCCAGAATTTGCGCACTTCGACCGGAAAGATCGCCCCCTTCATCTCTGAAAATCCGGCACGGCTTATCAGGAGGAGCATTGAAAGGAATCTCTATTTCTATCCGGGCCTCGGTACCGATGATTTGTACCCGCTGGTAAGGAGCAACCTGAGTGCTGCAAGTAAAAATGGACTGACCGGACGGAAAATGAAGTACTCCGGATGTCAGGATGTCGGTTTGCATCTCCGGATCCCTTTCGGTAAGCCCCAGCACTCGCGTCGGTTCTTCTCCAAAGATCAAGCGCGAAGTGTAAACCAGATAACAGCCGATATCCATCATTGCGCCGCCGCCGCAATCAAGGATGTTACGTATATTCTTCGGATCCCGATTAAAATAACTGAAATACCCTGTCACCGATCGGAGGGTGCCAATTTTTCCCGTCCTGACGAGATCGAGAGCCTTGCACCATTGCGGATGAGTACGAACCATGAAGGCTTCCTGGATCTTCACGCCGGTACGATCACGAGTCCTCAAAAGCGATATCGCCTCCGGCACCGTAAGACTGATCGGTTTTTCACAAAGGACATGTTTTCCGGCCTCGGCGGCCTTGATGGACCACGGGACGTGCAGATGATTGGGAAGCGGATTGTAGACGGCCTCGATCTCCGGATCCGCCAGAAGTTCCTCATAAGATCCGAAGGCCTTACCGATTCCCAATTCTTTTGCAGCTTGCTCCGCCCGCTTGAGATCCCTCGAAGCGATGGCCGTTATTTGACACCACTCGCCGCGCTGCATCGCCGGGAGGACTTTCTTAACAGCGATGTTGGCAACGCCCAGCACTCCCCATGCAACCTTTTTGTTCATATCTTCTTAAAGGCGTTTCTCGAATCTGGCGCAATTTCAAAAACCGCTATGCTGATCCTGAATTCCGCTGATGAAGCCACGAAGGGCTATTTCCCACGGATCAATCGGTTGCGGTAAGCCGGTATTCAGGTTCTTGATTTCTTGTTCGCGACGATCGACATGAGATACAAATCACGCCAACGCTGGCGTGCTTTCAGGTGATCGGCAGACAGCACCTGCCTACGCTCCCGTTCGACCTCGGTGATCAATGGCTCCTCCCAGCGCCGGGCCTGAGCCTGCTCCACCGCGATCTCGTAGAAGGGTTGACCAAAGCGTTGGAGGTAGTCCCTGATTCCGCCGGGCGCGTTCAAATCAATGGTCTCAAACGGACCCATGAAAGCCCATCGCAATCCAAGCCCGTCCGCGATGGCATGATCCAGGTCGACGGCACCAATCACATCATCCTGGACCAGACGGAACGCTTCGCTAAGCAGCGCGACCTGAAGCCGATTGACGACGAATCCCGGCACTTCGCGCCGCAACACGATAGGCACCTGTTGGAGCGATACCATGAATTCGCGTGCTCCTTCGGTTACATCCGGAGAGGTCCATGGAGTCGGAACAATTTCGACCAAGGGAACCAAATAAGGTGGATTGATCGGATGCGCTACGAGACAACGATGACGCCCGCGCAGATCAGAGGTGAAAGCCGATCCAGGAAATGTTGATGTGGAACTGGCCAGCGTGGCGGCTCCGGCCGCTTTTTCATCAAGCGCCTTAAATACTTCTCTTTTGATATCGATCTTCTCAAATACGCATTCTTGAACCCAGATTGCCTCTTGAAGCGCCGCCGCCAGATCGGTCGTACCAACGATCCGCATTCGAATTTCATCGGGATTGGCAACAAGTCCGTGCGAGGCAAGATCAGCGAGATTATTTTCGATAGCCTCGACCGCATCTGCAATCTTTTCCGAAGTCACATCGAAGAGCTGTACCGTGTGGCCTGCTCTTGCGAATACAATGGCCCATCCGCGCCCGACGAGGCCTGCTCCGATAACGGTAATAGATTTGCCCATAAAAGCTTCTCACTATCCATCACCTTGCAGGGCATTTGCGGTCAAGTCGATTGGCGCAGAGTTTGGTCGATTGAGCCGGCCGGCGCCATTCAGAAGGTCCTCTCCTCTTTGCAGTGACGGTCCACGGGAGAGCTGCTATCGTCGCTTACCTGTCCGGACTGTCCGTGCGACGACCGGACCGAGTCGAATATTTTGGATCTATGAACCGAAAACGCATTTTGGTGTTTGGCGATTCGAACTCGTGGGGATTTGTGCCTTGCGCCGCCTCCGAGCTGACGACAAGATATGATTCATCCGCCCGATGGCCCGGAGTGGTGGCCGCTCGGTTAGGTTCCACCGTCGAAGTTGTGGAAGAAGCCCTGAGCGGAAGGACAACCGACCTCGACGATTTTCAGATCGATCTGCCCTCGGCGCACCTCAGAGGCGCCACCTTCAACGGCGCCAAGCTTCTGCCCGCAATCCTGGCAAGTCATCTCCCGCTCGATCTTGTGATTATTATGCTCGGCACGAACGACCTCAAAACGCGCTTTAACAGAAGCGCGCATAAAGTCGCTTTGGCGGCACTCGGACTTGTCCGGCTGATTGAAGAGTGCGAAGGGGGTGTTGCGACAATTTATCGGGCGCCGAAAGTTCTGCTGATCGCTCCGCCGCCGCTGGGAACCGGGTTTCATGATCCAGAAGAATGGGCCGGGAGCCACCAAAAAAGTCTTGAGCTGGGCTCAGTGTTCAGAGACGCAGCCGCCGTGGCGAACCTCCCTTTTCTAGACGCCGGGAAGGTTATCGCTACCGACGGCATCGACGGCGTTCATTTCAGTGCGGAATCGCATCTGAAGCTTGGCGAAGCCGTCGCAAAGAAGGTCTTGCTCCTTTTCCAAGACCCATAGGGGATAACTTGATATCGTGAACAACGTTTCTCCGCCCACCATCGGAATTACAATGGGTGATGCCTCTGGCATCGGCCCGGAGATCATCATGAAAAGCCTCGGCCATCCCGAGGTATACAGCTGGTGCTGTCCGTTGGTTATTGGCGATGCCGCTCGGCTACGTGAGGCGGGGCGCATTGTAGCCTCCAGAGTCAAAGTAAACGCGATGGCCAATCACTCGCAGGCCCATTTCACACCCGGGATCGTGGATTGCATCGATTTAGGGTTGATTCCTGAAAACCTGCCTTGGGGCAGGTTGTCGCCCATCTGCGGCGACGCTGCTTACCAATTTATTGTTCGCGCCGTTGAACTCGCCAAGAGAGGGGAGATCGACGCCATTTGCACAGCTCCATTAAATAAGGAAGCACTCCACGCCGGCGGCCATATTTTCCCCGGCCACACCGAGCTGCTCGCGCATCTCACTTCCACTCCCGAAGTCTCGATGATGCTCTCGACGCCGAAACTCAAGGTTATACACGTCACCTCGCATCTCGGTCTGCTTGATGCCATCGACAAGATCGAGCCAGGATTAGTAGAGCGCACTATCGCTCGCGCGCAACAAACCCTTGAACGCGCCGGAATCGCTCATCCTCGCATCGGTGTTTGCGGTATTAATCCGCACGCAGGCGAGCACGGTCTATTTGGCCGCGGCGAGGAGGAATCGAAAATCGAACCTGCCGTGCGCGTCTGCCGCGCGCGGGGCTGGAACGTGGAGGGACCGCTGCCGGCGGACACTCTATTTTTCCGCGCTGGCCGGGGCGACTTCGATATCGTCGTTGCGATGTATCACGATCAGGGCCACGGCCCGATAAAGGTGCTTGGCATCGAGACAGGGGTGAACATCACGGTGGGCTTGCCGGTAGTAAGAACCTCCGTCGACCATGGCACGGCCTTTGACATTGCAGGTACCGGAAAGGCTGACGAACGAAGCCTGCTGGTCGCGCTCAAGCAAGCTGCCGAACTCGCTTCGCGCGGTATCTTAGCGCCGACCTGAAATTCCAGACCGACCATTTGCCGCACAGAGGACGCGGAGGATCGGCTGGAGAACTACTGAGCGACTCAGACCACGGTTAAGGCTTTCGAGGACATCGCACCGTTAACGTTGGGCGAAGTCTTAACTAAAAAACGTTTCTACGGTAGATCGCACAGCCGTTTACCCTGGATCGATACCTTGTCGTTGTCGTCTGCTTCCCCCGCTACCTCGAACGCAAATCGGTCTTCTAGCTCTTCGCCTTCGAGTTTCGCCGGAAATCCGCGTCGGACAAACCCTTGCGTCTCCGATGCGTGCGGGTTTTCCGTAACATACCAATAAGTCTTCCCGTGCTTTTCCGAGCGTTCAATCTTATAGACGTGGCTCCAGTTAAAACCTCTGATACTGTCATTTTCGGCCATAGCAATACCTTTGATAACCGTGCCGAGAAATGTGATCTGGAAGCTGTAGATTCCATCGAGCATACTTTTTCATTACCGGAAAAGAGAATATTGAGCAAGAGTCGTCCGAGATACAAGCTATGCGGTGAGTTCCGAGAGCTCTTCAGCCTCTGCGGGAGCGGCCAATGGCAAAGCGGGCCGAGACAGGAGGCCGAAGAGCAACAGGCATCGGCTGGATCTTTCTCGCACTGAGGGAAGACCCGAATGGCACTAAGATAAGGCCCATTTAGGATTGATTCTTCGGCCGGTTTCGGTGTGGTGCGGTGCACATTTCTTTACGAGGTTTGGTAAGTAGTTGATAGTTTTTTGGGCGACGTTTTCGAGCGCGAGGTTCGCAGCGTTCGGGGCGCAGCGGGACCAAATCGGAGGCGATCGTGCGAAGCAGAGCATCGAAGAGCTGGGCCTGTTTACGAGGCTTGCGGTGCGTGGCATAGATGGCATCTGCGTAATGATGGAGGCTGTCCAGAGAGCCTTTGAAGGAAATTCGCTCCAAGTCGACATCGTAGGTTATGGCGGCTCGCTGCATCAGGGCGCGAATGAGATTGTAAGCGATCCGATGCATCGCCAGTTCTTTGAGAACCATCTCGGGGGTGAGGCAGCGCAAGACATCCATGCCAAGCATGGTTTTGATCTGTCGGAAATGCAGTTCGACGTTCCAGCGCCGGAAATAGAGCTTTTCCAGTTCCTGGGCTGGATAAAGCTTCGGATCGAGCAACGTGGTGACGAGAATGACTTCTTTGGAGCGAAAACCCGGAACGGTAATCTCAAACCGTAAGATTCGCAGGGTGAGAGTTTTGGGCAGCTGATCATATTCTTCTTTGCTCCAGTGAGGCAGACGCTGGGGTAGTTTGTGCCAGACGACTATCCGATCATTCTGGCCGAGCTTGCGGCCGCGGCGAAAGTCCGGATTCCCACGGCCCTGATGCAGCCGCATGACGCAGTCGACGCCGCGGCCCAGCAGCTGGGCAATGTCCAGATAGGAACAAAATCCGCGATCGGTTAACAGAATCTCATTGGGTTGCAGCAAATGCCAAAGCCGACGAGCGAGCGTGAGATCGTGATGGTGCTTGTTGTCGTGGGCCACCTGCAGAAGCGCTCCGCTCTGCAGGCAGAAAAGGCCGACGACTTTGAGCTGGGGAAAACCACAGCCGGGCTTTTGGCCGCTATTTTGTGGCCACTGGAGCTGGTTGGCGGCCGTATCTGGCATCGACAGACCAGTGCCATCGACAATTTTGACCCGCCGGCCCAGCCAGAGCTGCTGGTTGGTGACCTGGCGTTCGAGATGCTCGGCCACTTGGGTGCCAATTTGTTGGAGCACTGTCTCATCGAGCCGCGCGCGAGCCTGACAGTAGCCACTGGTATCAGAGGAAGGCGAGCCTTGACCGGGAAAATGCACTTGCCACCAAGCGCTAACTCTTTGCAGAGCGTCACGACAGGAGGAGCCGCGTTCTAAGACTTGAGCCAGAAAGGCCCAGAAGGTAACTAAGGGACTAAAGATGCGCTGCCGGCTATTAACCTTCTCTTTGGAGCGACCGAGCAGAGTTTTGGGAATAAACTCAGCAAAAGCCTCCATGTACTGGTTGATGGAGGGCATCTGTGGCCATTGGTCGAGCAATTCTTGGAGCCGACAACGAGGAGCACGGCCAAAGAGCAGCGAACCAAAAGCGGCAAAGAACGGAGTCGAGTTGGGCATACCAATATAAGTATATCTACTTATATACAGTCAAGTTTTCTCGATGAAAAACCACTTACTTTCTCCCACCCAAATTGCGGCTCTCAGAAAACGCTTCGAGCGCTGCAAAACTCAGATCTTAGCCCTCGATTGGGTGACTCAAGGCAGCCTGAGCGAAAGCCCACAGGGCAACTGGCGCTGGACCCGAAAAGTCAAAGCCAAGACCGTGACGGTCGCCCTTTCCGACCAGCAGGCCGAACTTTTTCGTCGTGCCATCGACGACCATCGAAAGCTTGAAAAACTCATAGACCAGATGCGAGCTATTAGCCAGCAGGTGCTCCTCAACTCCGTCGAAGGACCCGCACGTAGAAAAAGAAGAATATCTTCCTAAATGCGCCTTATCTTCGCGCCATTCAGGGAAGACCCCAAAGGCTTTGCAGATGAACACAAACACTTCCCAAACTGTGGAATCTGCGGTTATTTCCTATCATCGGTTTTTGGGTTTAGAGCAGCCAGGAGATTTTCAACGGCGGTCTGGGCCGCTCGCCGAACGCTTTCCTCGGTAAATCCACCGATGTGCGGCGTGGCGATCACCCTGGGATGCGCCAACAGTGGCGATCCAGCCCGAGGCGGCTCGGGATCGAATACATCGGTCGCGTACACACGAAGCTTGCCGTTTTCCAATGCATCTAACACTGCCGATTCATCCACTAGACTTGCACGCGCTGTATTTACCAGACAGCAACCTTCTTTCAACCGTTTCAGCACCGTCCCCGAAAATAGGGGGATGCCGTTTTCCAAGGGCGGACAATGCAGACTGATGACGTCGCCGGTTTCGATTGCTTCCTCAAACGAGATCCAGCGAAACCGGCTGTCGACGGTCGGCGCAAACGAGTAGTCGGGAAAAGGATCGTACGCAGCCGCGCAGGCGCCGAGTCCGAGCGCCATTTGGGCGACCATGCGGCCAACCGCACCGCATCCAATGAGAACCACCAAACGGCCAAAAATCTCTATCCCGCTTCGTCGCTGCCATTGACCGAGCTTGAGAACGCGGTCGAGTTCGGGAACGTTTCTTAAAGCCGCTAAGATAAAGGCGATGGACAGTTCAGCGACGCCGCGCGCATTGGCGCCTTCCGCTCTTGCTATCCTGATTCCCAGTTCCTTCGCCACCCCGAGCGGTATATTGTCCGTTCCTGTTCCGTTCCTGCTTATCACTCGCAGCTTTGTTGCCGCACGAAGAACCCGTTCAGAGATCGGTTCAACCCCGGCAATCCACCCGACACAGTCCGGTACAAGCTCCAAGAGCTGCTCTTCGGTTGGAGACTGGCCCGGCTTCGCGAAAATCAGCTCGAAACCTGCCGCCTCCAATCGCCCCAATACTGGTTCTCTTTTTTCCGTCAGAGATCGCGGAGTGACGAGAACACGCTGGCTCATAGCTCGGGCAGCAGGCTAGTTTTTCTTACCAATCCCGCCGCTGGGCTTAACATTCTCGAACAACTTGGAAATTTCATCCGCTTTGCGCGGACTATAGCGCGGGTTTCTCTCTTCGCGCCATCCGCCAGCCGAGTCATCTACAACGAGCGATTTCATACCGCCCGACCGAGCGATAATATCGTAGTCCTGCCCAGAGTCCGCGGGATAACAAAAAAGAGTAACCAAAGGCGTCGTACCTACGTTAACGCTTCGATGAATCCAGTAAGGTGGGACATAGACGATGTCGTTGGGGTTCAGTTCGGCCGCATTCGTCTCGCCGCTCAAATTTTCCATCAGCATAACGCCGCGACCGGCCTGACAAAAGTAGATCTCAGGGCGATCACTTTGCGCGTGGAGATGGCCACGGGTCATAAAATATTCGTTACCCACTTTGCCAGGATACAAGATGCTCGTACCAAAGATGAGGTCGCCTGGGTTATCGTTAGGACGATATTCGTATACTTCGTAGGCTACTTGCGAACCTCGAACACTCTTTAGCTGCTCGAAGGAGGGTTGGTCGAAATAGATGCCGGAAAGATCTTGAATCGCCTTCTGATAGTGTCCGTTCGATCCAATTAAGGCTCCGGATGACGGGACGACTGTGACAACGCGCGGCCTTTGATAGTACATTGATTAGGTCTCCGGTGGATTATTAAAATTGACTTGTGCCTGTTGCGCCTGATCACCGGACGCTTGCCGCGATGCGAGAAAGTTCGTCCAACTCGCTCCCCTGAGTCGGAATGTTCACGTCGAATACGTCGGCGATAACGCGCGTCCACCCATGCACAAAATAGATCCAGCCATCCTCAATTGTCAGGTTTCTCGCTGCTTGCTGAGTTTTTGCCTGGCGCAGAAATATCAGGTCGCCACGATAGTTGAACTCCCAGACAAATGAATTCGCAGGAAACTTGGCGCCATCTGTGATCGGAGATCCCAGTGCGTCCTTGCCCAACCCGGTCGCGTTGACTACCAGCGAACCAGGCATGAGCGATTCAAGTATTGGGTCTGCAGTTCCAGGTTTGTCCACCAGGTGACATTCGAGCGGAACGCCAGACTTCCATGAAGCGTGCAATTCCTGCAGATGATCAAGACGCGGTTGGCTGCGATTGGCCACAATCACCTTGGACGGCCGATTCGCTCCATGACGCGCCTGGACAAGATACCAAGTCAACGCGACTGCCGAGCCGCCGGCTCCCAGGATGTAAACTTCAGCATTTGTTGCCTTCCAATGATCACGCGGGAGAAACGCCTCCAACGCAAGCCCGCTGCTTGTCGGATCGACGGCGCGTCCGTGGAGCTTGCCGCCCCTCTTGAAAATGCTGCTAACTTCGCCCATGGAATCCGACAAAGGATCAAGCGCGTCAAAAATGTCGTGGCACGCGTTGCAAAGGTCGATCTTGTGCGTCGTAACGAGGGCGCCGAGAGAGAACGGATCACTCTTTATGAATTTAACGGCCTCCCGGTAAAGCTCCGGCCGATCGTGCAGTTTGAAATCAATCCCTTTCAACTGGCAATTACCTAAACCGAGGTGCTCGGCCCAGAGCGGGAAGATTTTATTGATGGAAGACTTGCTCGTGGTGACACCAATGAAATACATCGTCGCCTTTTCAGCCGGTTGATAGGGATTGTTCATAAATTCTCTCCTGCAATCGATATCGGATGCTGGCGGTTGCCTCCACAAGTATTTAGTGACCGCGCCGTTTGGGAGCGTTCTCCGACCCCAGCCACGCACTCGAAGCTGACTGGCTCCAAACCTACAAAGAGCCTGGTTCCCCCGCGAACAACGGCCCGCGTCGTTTGTAAAAATCGTACCTTGCCAGGATCGTTCTTACGTAACGCGCCGTGGACGGAAAATCAATGCTATCCTGGAAAGTTTCAGCGGTCACGGGCTGACCCTTTCCCTTTTGCAAGGCCGTCCGAACCCAACGATCAACCCGGCTTTTGCCCGCATTATATTCAGCAAGTGCGAACGGGACGGCGTTATCTTCAGAATTCCACCGTTGAACGGCCTTGCTCAGATACCATGTTCCAATCTCCAAGTTCACTTCCGGAGTCAGCATCTGTTCCGGTCGCAGGTCCCGCACCCCTTTTGCAGTCGCCCAGTCTCGCGCTGCAATCTCTGAAACCTGCATAAGACCCCGCTCGCCATTGCGGCCGGTCATGTCCGTCTGAAAGCGGCTTTCTCTCCACACCACAGCTTTGATCAGGCGCGGATCCAGATCGTATTCCCGGGCCACCTTGACAATCAGGGGATCAAATCGCCGATAATCGGTCCAATCCTTCAGTTCGCGCAGAACATAGACCGGATCACGCGACCGAATTACAAGGTAAGCCACCGCTGCTGCGCACGAGAGAACAAGAACAAGCGCGACCTTCAGCAAGAAAAGACATGCTTTTCCAAACCCACCGTTCCGATTTTGACTTTGATATAAAGCCATTAGACTACCACAAGCACCATGCAGAATTACGCGCGAGTTATCACCGATGACCCCACGGACAGAGAATTGGATTACTCGATTCCTCAGTCGTGGGCCGGCAAAGTTCACATCGGCTCTCGGGTGAAAGTTCCGCTACGTTCACGTGAAATACTAGCAACGGTTGTCGCCCTCGTCGACACACCGTCTGTGCCCGGGCCAAAAATTATATCGGCTCTGATTTCGGAGAGTCCAATTTTAAATAAATCATTGTTGGAGTTGGCGCGCTGGATGGCGGAATACTATTGCTGTCCGGTGGAGTCAGCGATCCGTTCTCTATTGCCGGAGGTAATAAGAAAAGGGAAGCTTGGTTTCAAGCGTGAGCGGATCGTTTCGGTCAGGGGTGAAATTTCGGAAGCGGAGTTCAAATCCCTTGAGACTAAGGCCCCGCGTCAGGCGCAAGTTTTGCGATTCGTGAGTGAGGTCGCCGAACCAATCGGTTGGAGGGAACTTCAACAGCACGCGGCGACCACAGATCGTACGATTCAACAGCTGATCGACCGCGGTTTGCTGCAGGCGGTATTCGAAACGACTGACCGCGACCCGTATGCAAATGAAAAGTTCGTCCCAAGTATCGCTATCGAACTGAACGCGGATCAAAAAAGAGCGCTGGAGATGGTCGTTCACGCGGTAGACGCCAAAGACAGCCGCCCGATCCTGCTTCATGGTGTGACCGGAAGTGGCAAGACAGAAGTTTACCTGCAGGCCATCGATCGTTGCCTGAAACAGGATCTCGGCGCTCTTGTGCTCGTTCCCGAGATTTCTTTAACGCCGCAAACGGTTGAGCGCTTCAAGATGCGATTCCAAGCGGACTTGATCGCTGTGCTCCACAGTCATCTCTCGGCCGGCGAACGTCACGATGAATGGCACAAACTCAACAACGGCAGAGCACGCGTCGCGATCGGCGCCCGCAGCGCAGTCTTTGCACCTGTTCAACGTCTCGGGTTAATCGTGGTCGATGAGGAGCACGAGACTTCCTACAAACAGGAGGAAGCGCCACGTTATCACGCGCGCGATCTGGCTGTCGTAAGGGCTCAGATCGAGCAATGCTCAATTCTGCTCGGAAGCGCAACCCCCTCTCTGGAGAGCTACCAAAACGCCAAGACAGGAAAATATCGCCTCGCTTGTTTGACCTCCCGGGTCGATGATCGCCAACTCCCGTTGATCCGCGTGGTCGACATGCGGCAAGAATACCTTAAGCAGAAGCATGTCCCTTTGATCTCAGGCAGGCTTGCAAACGCTATCGAGGCCCGATTAGCCAGAAAGGAGCAGACAATTTTATTCCTTAACAGGCGCGGATTTGCCACTTCACTGGTCTGCAATCAATGCGGCTTCGTCTGCGACTGCCCGAATTGCAGTGTCGCCCTCACCTTTCACCAGGGTGAGAATCGGCTCAAATGCCATTTGTGCGGCCATGCGACGGTGGCACCGCGAAAATGCCCGAAATGCTCCGACCCGTCGATTCGCTATGCAGGGTATGGAACGGAGAAAATCGAGGGCACGGTGCGCAAGCTTTTTCCGAAGGCAACGGTCGCAAGAATGGATGCCGATTCGATGACCCGAAAAGACGCCTATCGCCAGACACTGCAGGCGTTTCGAACAGGTAAAATCGACATTTTAGTCGGGACACAGATGATCGCCAAAGGCCTCGATTTTCCAAACGTCACTCTGGTAGGGATCATCAACGCGGATGTTGGCTTGCACATGCCCGATTTCCGGGCGGGAGAACGGACATTTCAGCTGTTGACCCAAGTCGCCGGACGAGCCGGTCGAGGCGACATGGCCGGAGAAGTTTATGTCCAGAGCTCGACCCCTTTTAGTCCATCGATCCAGTTCGCGCGCCACCACAATTTCGAGGGATTCTGGGAGCAGGAGATCGAGTTCCGGGAGCGGTGCGAATACCCCCCTTTTCTCCATCTGCTCATGATTCATGTTCGCTCCGAACATCAACGGCTTGCTGAATTTACCGCTGAGACTATCCATCGCCGGATCAGTGAAAAACTGGATCCGGGCGTGACCCTGCATCCGGTTGTTCCGGCGCCGATCGAACGATCCAAAGGATTTTACCGGTACCAGATTCTCCTTCGAACTAAAGCGATTCGCCATCTCAGCGGCAGGGTCCGATCGATCATCCAGAAGCTGACATTCCCGGACGAAGTGCATGTCTCGGTCGACGTGGATCCATACCAGGTTCTCTGATCCGGGATTTCAGCTTAGCCAGCCTGGAGGAGGCGACGCATTCTGCAACTCCTAAACTCCTGACTCTACTCTGGCCAGGTGAATGTTTCAGGTGCGCGAATCGTCAGACCTTCTGGTGATGAACGATCGCACGAATGGATGTCGTCCGGTAGCGAGTCGGCTTTTCGTTCTGCAAAAATGTGAATTCCATCCGACCGCCGCAGAAAAGATAACCGGGTTTAAACGCATGCGAAAAACCAAAACCACACCCTGAAATCCTGACGCTGCCGGACGGTCGATCAGATCGCGAGCATTGCAATCGCGCTTCGTGATTGTCCATCACAGTGAAAAGATAATTCGTGTGCTCCGTCACGACCCGCAGAAGATCGCCTGGATTGAGCTGGCTTAGGGAAAACTCTTCGCCATCCGATTCCCCGTAGCGATAAGCGAATTGCTCCCAGTCTAAAATCGCTGCTCTCATACGTCTGCGCTTAAGAGGGCATTCATTCTGCCTGGTCATTAGCTGAGAAGAGAATCAGCCCAAAGTCAAGTCGCTAACAGCACCCTAACAGGATTGTAATCTTGATCACACATCGCCCAATGGCCTCGCAGGCTGTTCGAACCTCGGCTTCATAATGGTCGCACGCACTATTCGAATCTCAGCGCTTTTACAGGGTCCAGCCGAGCCGCGAAATACGCTGGGATGAGAGCGGCAATGGAACAGATCAAAAAACCGCTAATGCAGATGACAAATACATCCCGCGGCACAATCTCAGCGGGAATCTCCGAAAATTGGTAAACTGCCGCCGGGAACAGCTCAATATGAAGCGTCGCGGCAAAAAAATCGCGAACTTCATTTCGATACTGGACCAAAGCGATTCCGCTGGTGAGCCCGATCAAAGTACCAAAGAATCCGACGATCATCCCCTGGGCGAGAAAGATCCACATGATTTGGTTCATCTGCGCTCCAAGCGCTTTCATCAAGCCAATCTCACGAGTCTTTTGCACGGTCGAGGTGATCAAAGTGCTCATAATCCCAAAAGCGGCGACGATCACCACGAAAATCAAAACAAAGAACATCGTGGTACGCTCAATCCGAATTGCGTCAAAAAGCTCCCGATTCAGATCTATCCAGGTAACGGCCTGGAAAGGTGGCTTAAGAAACCGGTTAAGGCGATCCCGCACTTTGTCGGCTGTAAACGGGTCGCTGGTCCGAACCGCAATCCCATGCACACCTCCGCCCAGGCTGTAGGCCTCCTGCATGATGTGCAATGGCACGATGATGTAGTCGGAATCGTACGCGTACCGGCCGGAGTTGAACATTCCAGTCACGGTAATTTCCATCGGGAGAATAAGTTCGCGCACCCGTTTCAGCTCTTGATGATTGTCTGGTTTCCCTTCGGCGTTATCGAGAGCTTTTTGGAGCTCTCCCATATCGTGCGGGGAATAGATTTCGATTGTATCCCCGATGCCGACGCCAAGGGTTGAGGCCAGTTCCGAACCTATGATCCCGTTGTCTCCGCTCAGATCAAATTGTCCTGCGACCAGAAATTGCTTCAAATTCGCAACCGACTGTTCCAAGTCCGGATCGATTCCGCGCAACCAGGGAACGGCCCGATGATTCTGGAATTGAACGATCACGCGACCTTGAGCAAACGGGGCAGCGGCGACTACTCCCTGGGTTTTCTTGTCCGATCCAGGATCTCCCGCCAGTTATTCATGACTTCGTTGCCGCTGATCAATATATCGGCATCAAAGCCGATGATCTTCCTCTGGAGCTCCCGTTCAAAACCAGTCATCACCGAGATCACAATGATCAATACGCTGATCCCAAGGACCACCCCCAGGATCGAGATCAATGTAATCAGCGAAATAAAGGTGCGCTTCGGCTTCAGATAGCGCAGCGCCAGAAAATACGTAAAGGGTAACCGGATCTTCTTAGGCACAGGTCGGACGACAGTCGATGTCGATCAGACACTTCTAGCGGTTGAAGAATCTGCCATAAAGCTTCAACCGCGCCAGAATGACAACATCACGGATGGCCGTGTCAAACGGTTTACCTTTCTTTTCGACAAGCGGGCGTGCCAGGAAAAAAGTGACGATTCCTAGCAGCGCCAGCAGAACGAAATAAATACTAAATCGATTGACCTGGAAAAATCCGATCGAAAACTCGTTCTTGCCCACGTATCGAGAAAGACTCCCCAGAAAATCGGCGCCAGTCCGAGACTCAGAGAGGCGAAAACCGTGAAAAGCGAAAAAAAGTGATTCCGCCCCATCTCCGGCATTGTATCCATCGCTATCCGTGTGTTCGCTATCGAGAAGAGCCCGCCCGCGACACCGAGGATAAGGTAATTAAGTCCGACGAAAAGATAGTGCGCAGGGACCGTCCCGCTGGTGACCAGCACCCAAAAAATGATGCCGACAAAGATAGAGCGTCATCGCGAGCCGGAGAAGCGGCTTGCTGCCGGTCCGTTCAAGCACAAGACCAAAAAATGGAACACTCGCGAATGCTCCGACCGCCGCGGCCAGACTCACAGCGAGTACCTCTCCTGCCGTGTACCCGGCCCTTCCTTCAAGAAAGGCGATGACGAACGCGGCCAAGCCACCGACAACCCAGTTATAGACTACATTAAAGACCAGCAACTTGGTAAAAGGGAGGATACTTCAGGATCTCTAACCACGGGACCGGCTGGCCCGAGGATCGAACTTGTTCTCCTATCTTAACATCAGGAATCTTGCGGACGAAATGAAGGCTCAACGTTCCGGCGCAATGCGCTGACGAAAAAGAGAAGAGCGAATTGCCAAGGCTGAGCGCCGGACCACAAAACGAGCGTCGAAATCGCGATGGCAAACAAGCCACCACACTGCATATGGAGTTGGTCATAACGCAAAAAGCTGCCGCGAGCGTTCTGCTGGAACGAGCGCTGTCAGCCAGGGAAGCCAGGCCCCTGTCGAAACGCCTCGGACAACGTTAAACAGGAAAAGACAGGTAAGCATCAGCTCGACCTGTACCGCGTCGCGGGAAAAAAACGAGCAAGGGCAGAATGGCAAAATGAACAATAACGCCGCCCGAACTGACCAACCGAATAAGACGAATCCTTTATAGCCAACCTTAGGAATAAAATAAGCCGTTGGAAGCTGAAGCACGGTCATGAGCGGCGCCAGTGAGGCGACGATCCCGATCGTGGTTGCGCTGCCTCCCAACGCTTTGGCGTACAACATCATGGGCGCACCAAGCGTGATCTGGAAATTAATTGCGTTGAACAGACTGAATCGAAAAGAATTATTTGCTTGAGGCGGAACCTCCGGCATCGTCGCAGCTGCGGAAGTGGTGGTCATTCTTGCGATTTTGGTTTCAGATGCGGAAACAGAATAACCTCCCGAATGGAATCTGCGCCGGTGAGCGTCATCACCAGTCGATCAATACCAACCCCGATCCCGCCTGCGGGCGGCATTCCATATTCCAGCGCGAGCAGAAAATCTTCGTCGAGGTTCTGGATTTCCTCACCGATCTGTTCCGTGAGCTGCGGCGTTGAACCATTGGGTCGTTCAGCTCCGAATACCCGGGTGATATCTCCTGACCGTTGATGATCAACTCGTACACGTCAACCAGGGCAGGATTCTCCACATTCTGTTTCGCCAAGGGAACCAGTTCCACAGGCAGATGCGTCACAAAAAGAGGATCGATCGTCTGTTCTTCGACGAGCTTCTCGAATACCTGCTGGGTGATCTCAAACTCCTGCATTCCAGGGTGCGCTTCCACTCCCAGTTCCTTGCAATGCTTCAGCTTGTCGTCATGGTCGCGCTCAAACCAGGTATCGTCCACCTGCCGAATCAGGTCTTCGTAACGGGCCCGTTTCCAGGGACGCGATAAATCGATTGTTCGCTTGATGTTTCCCTCACTATCCTTGTGCGCGATCATGAGAGACCCAAGCAACCCGCTCGGCCAAGGTGCAGATCATTTCTTCGACCAGATTTGCCATTAGCTCAAAGTCGGCATACGCCCAATAGACCTCCAGCATCGTAAATTCCGGATTGTGTCGCCGGGAGATTCCCTCGTTCCGAAAGTTGCGATTCAGTTCAAATACCTTCGTAAAGCCGCCGACCAAAAGCCGCTTCAAATAAAGTTCCGGCGCGATCCGAAGAAAAAGATCCATGTCCAGCGCCTTGTGATGGGTCTTGAATGGCTGAGCTGCGGCCCCACCTGCAATCGGCTGCATCATCGGAGTCTCGACCTCCAGGAAGCCTCGCTCATGCAGAGAATCGCCGGATATCGCGAATGATCCGGCTCCTCATCAGGAAAATGTCGCGTGCCGCCGGATTTGCGATTAAGTCCAGGTAACGCTGCCGGTTGCGGATTTCGATGTCACTGATCCCATGCCACTTGTCCGGCAGCGGGCGCAATGTTTTGGACAGAATTTGAAATTTTTCGACGCGGATCGTCGGTTCTCCGGTCTTCGTGATAAAGCTTTCCCCTTCGACCCCAAGAAAGTCGCCGAGGTCGAGAAGCTGAAAAATTTCTGCTTGTTCTGCCGGGAGTTCTTTCAGGTTCAGGTAGACTTGCAGGCGACCGCTCACATCGCTGACGATCCAAGGAACTGGCTCTTGCCCATATTGCGAAGCGCCGTGATCCGACCCGCCACGCGAACTCGGCCGCCCTCCACGAAAGTCTTGACGGACTTCACCAATACGTCCCGGAGACATCGAACCGGCCGCCGAACGGATTCACCTTCTGCTCAAGTAACTGCTGCAGCTTTTGACGGCGGAAAGCAAGAAGATCGTTTTCTTCCATGGAACGCTGAACGAAGAAGGAGTCAGGAGTTCAGGAGTTCCAGAAGGGAAACGATTCAGGATGCGACCAAATCATTTTGGCATACTACTGCAGGATTCGGACTGAACCAGAAATCAGCCGTCTCATTCTGCAACTCCTGAACTCCTGCAACTCCTGAACTTCTACGTCTGTCGCGAATTTCTATCCCTCAAACTTACCGTGCCGCTCGTCAATGATGATGTCACGATAGGTTTTTCCGGACGGAATCATAGGCATAACATGTCGGTGTACGGGGTCATGACATCCAGGACGTAGCATTCATCGGCATCCAGCATGCGTTGCAGCGCCGGCCTGAGATCTTTCTTGTCGATGACCCGTTCGCACTTCACTCCGAATCCGCGGCAGATCTCGACATAATCCGGATAGATCCGATCTCTATCTCGAGGATCGCCCAGGAACGTATGACCTCGATTGCTGTTGTAGAACCGATCTTCCCACTGCACCACCATGCCCAGATGCTGGTTGTTGATGATGATCGACCTTGGCAGCAATCCCTTCCACATGAGCGCAGGCGAGTTCCTGAACATTCATCAGGAACGAACCGTCCCCGTCAATGTCAATGACTTGCCGATCGGGAAAGGCCACTTTCGCCCCGAGCGCAGCAGGGAACCCGAATCCCATGGCGCCAAGCCCGGCAGAGGTAAGGAATTGGCGCGGATCGACTAAAGTCATAATATTGGCCTGCCCACATCTGGTGCTGCCCAACGCCGGTCGTAATGATCGCTTCGCCTTTGGTCATTTCATATAGGAGCCGGATCACGTGCTGCGGCAAAATCGCTTCGTCCGTATCCTTGAAATCCAAGGGATAGCGCTTTTTCCACTGATGGATCTGTGCCGAGCCAGTCCGGAAAAAGGTTGAAAATCCTTTGAAGCACGCTCGATAGCCGCCCGCCGCAAGCAAGCGATTGAGCTCGCCGATAGCGTATTTGATATCGCTCAGAACTGGCAGTTTGACGACCTTGTTCTTATTCAATTCCGAGAAATCAATGTCGATGTGGACGATCGTGCCGTGCTCGGCAAATTTTTCGACCTTCCCGGTAACCCGGTCATCAAAGCGAACTCCCAAAGCAAGCAAAAGATCTGATTCGTTGACGGCGCAGTTTGCGTACACCGTTCCGTGCATGCCGAGCCATTTCAGAGAAAGCGGATGCCTTTCCGGAAAACCGCCGATTCCCATAAGCGTCGTGGCCACCGGGATTTGAGTCCGTTCGGCAAACTCCAGCAATTCACTCGTGGCGTCCGAAGAGATGATCCCGCCTCCGGCATAAATCATCGGCCTTTGTGCCGATTTTATCAGCCCGACGATTTCATTCAAGGCCACCGGATCCGCTTTCGGCGGCAGTTGATATCCGCGCAAGGTCAATTCGCTCGGGAAAACCGGTTGAGCCATCTGGTTCTGGATATTCTTTGGAATGTCGATGACAACCGGACCCGGCCGGCCCGTTCTCGCGATGTGAAAAGCTTCTTTCACCACGCGCGGAATCTCGTGGATATCCATGACAAGATAACTGTGCTTGACGATCGGCAACGTCATCCCGAACACGTCCGTTTCCTGAAAAGCGCCGCGCCCGATCATCTCCTGCGGGACCTGGCCCGTGACTGCGACCATCGGAATTGAGTCCATGTAGGCGTCCGCAATCCCGGTGACCAGGTTCGTTGCTCCGGGACCGGAAGTTGCCATGCAAACACCCGGCTTCCCGGTGGCCCGAGCATACCCTTCGGCGGCAAAGCTTCCTCCCTGTTCATGCCGAGGAAGAATCGTCCGAATTTTGGTGGATCGCGTCAGGGCCTGATGGATCGGCATGCTGGCCCCGCCCGGATAGGCAAAAATTACCTCTACACCCTCTCGCTCCATGGCGGCGACAAGGATCTCGGCGCCATTCATCGTTTCGCCCCGCGCAGGGGCTTGACGTGTCGTGGCCGGTTGTTTTGCAGTAGAGGTTTTCATAAAAAGAGTCGGGTATTATAAGGGGTCAAGCGCCGGTCATCAATCCTTAACAGCAAACAGCGAAAAACGGCAACCAAGCCGCTTCAAAAGTGGCCACCGCCTTCATTGAATGTACAGTAGAAACCTATGATGACGCGACGCGAAGCAATCAAAGCTGTGGCTCTGACCGCCGGTGCTTTAACCGTAGCTCCCTCCTTTCTGCAAGGGGCAGACTGCCGATTCGAGTGCCGGCAGCTCGACATACCCATTCAAACTGGCTGACCTCTGGTTACCCTTACGATGCACTTGAACCGTACATCGACGCGCTGACGATGCAGATTCATCACGACAAACACAATGGCGCTTACGTCGAAAACCTGAACAAGGCAATCGCGCAGGCGCCGGAATCGGTTCAGAAAATGTCCCTGGACGAGTTGTTGCTGAATCTGGACAAAGTTCCGGAAAATATCCGAACCGCGGTACGGAACAACGCAGGCGGCCAGTACAATCATTCCTTTTTCTGGAAGCTCCTCAAGAAGAATGAGGGGGGCAAGCCAACCGGCGAACTCGCCACAGGCGATCGACGGGACGTTCGGCAGTTATTCAGCATTCCAGGAAAAATTCAGTGAAGCTGCCACCAAAGTGTTCGGGAGCGGTTGGGCCTGGCTGGTCACGGACGGCAAGAAACTCGCAATCACATACGACGCCCAATCAGGATTGTCCTATCTCGAAACCGAACGAGAAAGAAACCCCGATCGTCGGCATCGACGTATGGGAACATGCCTACTATCTCAAGTACCAGAATCGTCGCGCGGAATACGTGAAAGCATTCTGGAACGTGATCAACTGGGATTATGCCGCTGAGCGGTACGCTGCGGCTTCGAAGCAGGCTGAAAGCTTTGGCGTTTGGCGATCAACGTTCAGCGTCCTGGCCTTCAACGTTCACCGTTCGAACCGGGGACGGTTCCGAGCCGACACCTATACGCCGATGCTCCCAAACGCCGATACCTCTTCACGTGCGACTTTTCGATCTGAATCCACAACAACTCGAAGCGGTCAGAACAACCCGAGGGCCTGTTCTTGATTCTCGCAGGCGCTGGGACCGGGAAAACCCGCGTTATCACCGCCGGATCGTTTACCTGCTAACGAAGGAGCTGCTGCCGACAAAATTCTCGCTCGTTACGTTTACCAACAAGGCCGCCAACGAGATGCGTAATCGAGTCGGCTCCATGCGGGAGACTGGCAAGGTCTTCCAAGCTAACCATCTGCACATTTCACGCCTTGTGTGTCAGAATCCTTCGCCAGGACATCGAAAAGCTCGGCTACAAGACTAACTTTTCAATCTATGATGAAACTGACCAATTGGGCCTGATCCGCAAGATCATTCCGCGATTGGCTGCCGCGAACGAAAAGTTGGATCCCAATCTGGCACGCAACTTTATCAGCAAAGCAAAGAATCAGCGTTGGAAAATCCTCCCCTCCGAACTGAAGTTGGCAATCGGCAGTGTTCCATCGTTATCAGGAAGAGTTGAAGACTTTCAATGCCGTGGACTTCGATGATCTTCTGATCCTGGCCGTTCGATTGTTAGACGAATTTCCTGACATTCGGACCAAATGGGAAAATCGCTTCGAGTTTATCATGGTCGACGAATTTCAGGACACAAACCGCCTGCAACTTGATATAGTGCGTCAACTCGGTGAAGTCGCACCGAAACGTCTGTGTCGTTGGCGATGATGATCAAAGCATCTACGGATGGCGTGGAGCAGAAATCTCTAACATTCTCGAGTTTGAACAGAATTTCCCGCATCCAAAGATTATTAAGCTCGAACAGAATTATCGGAGCACAAATGCGATTCTCGGTGCCGCGAACAGCATCATCCGCCATAACCCGCGGAGAAGGCCAAAATCGCTTTGGAGCGAGAACGGTGACGGCCAAGCCGATTCGCATCGTTGAGGTGCCAGACGATCGGGAAGAAGCAAACTATGTGGTCGGCGAAATTCAGAAACAGCAATTGGCCGGAGCAGTGTCGCTGGACAGAATTCGCAGTGATCTTCCGAATGAACGCCCAATCCCGTTTGATTGAGGAGAATTTGCGGCGACTCCACATCCCTTACCGCGTCGTCGGTGGACGCAGTTTTTTTGAGCGACGCGAAGTGAAAGATTTGTTGGCCTATTTGTCTTGTCTTGCCAATCCGCAGGATGACGTGAGTCTGCTGCGAATCATTAATACTCCCGCTCGAGGAATAGGAGCGTCTACGATCGAGTTGGCCATTCAGGAGAGCAACAGCGACCAAGAAGAGCATCTTTGAGACGCTGGAATCAGAGGCATTCCAGAATCTGCTGACCCAGCGAACCCGGGAATCCATTCGCAAGTTCACGGAACTCATGGACGAATATGAGACAAAGCTAGTTCAACCGCTGACAGATTTTGGCCGAACAGTCGAAGAATTGCTTTTTCAGATCGACTATTTCCAGGATCTGCGACGCGGCTGCAAGACTCCCGAAGAATCACTTAGCCGCGAGGAGAACGTGCGGGAAATGATTCGCGCGCATTTCGGATTATCAAGCAAGATCCGGCAGACGGATTGTCAGGTTTTCTTGCTGAAACGGCTCTGGATCAGGAACGTGAAGAAGAACCTGATAAAAGCGCGGACGGAGTGACTCTCATCACTTTCCATGCCGCAAAAGGATTCGAATTTCCCCACGTTTTCTTGATCGGCCTGGAAGAGGGCCTTCTGCCTCACAGCCGATCAAAGCTTGAAGGTAGCTTAGACGAGGAACGACGGCTTTTTTACGTTGGAATCACGCGCGCCAAGCGCAACCTGACCATCACTCATTGCATGCAACCGCATCAGGTACGGCAGTCCGTCTCCTTGTCAGCCGAGTTCGTTTTTGAAAGATTTGGACTCGCGCTTCACCGAAGATAGTTAACTTCCACGAATTGACAAATAAACCGGCCGGCGAGGGAACAGCCCGACTGCACTTTGCCAAGATGCGAGAGCTGTTGGAGAGGAAGGGCTTGATGACGCCGCCGGCTATTCGATCAACTCGAAATGACTCATTAATTTGAATAACTCGTACCTCTCGTCGATTTCCTCTCTGGAGAGCGTTTTGAGACGGTCCAGGCTGAACGATTCGACACAAAAACTGGCCAGCAAACTGCCATAGACAACTGCCTTCTTCAGGTCGGCGAATTCGAAATCTTCTTTTTCCAGTCCCGCCAGATAACCAGCAAACCCGCCAGCAAAAGTGTCGCCGGCTCCGGTCGGATCATGGATGTCTTCCAGAGGAAACGCTCCGCAACTGAAGAAATGGTCCTGACTCAGCAGCAGGCACCCGTGTTCGCCCTTCTTGATCGCGACAAACTTTGGGTCCGAGCTGGATCAGTGTTTCGACCGGCCTTGATCAAACTGGTCTCCTCCGTCAATTGTCGGGCTTCGCTGTCGTTCAGCACGAGAAGATCCACCCGTTTGACCAGATCAAGGAGCGCAGACTTTGTCGTTGTTATCCAAAGATCCATCGTGTCCGCGACCACGAACCCGGGATGCTCCACTTGATCGAGAACATGATTTTGCAGAACCGGGACTGATATTCCCTAACAGAATGATCGGCGTCCTCTTGTAAGTCTCCGGGAGTTTCGGCTTGAAGTGTCTCGAACACATTGAGTTCAAGATTAAGCGTCTTCCGCTGATTCATGTCCCACTCGTATTCGCCCGACCAGCGGAACGTTCTGCCGTCGACTACCTCCATGCCGTCAAGATTGATGCCTCGCGACTTGAAGAGTTCGATGTATTCCTGTGGAAAATCCGTGCCAACGATCCCCACAAGGTTCACCGGTGAAAAATAACTCGCACCGATCGATGCGTAAGAAGCAGCCCCGCCGAGGACTTCCCGGCGCTCTTCGAGCTGCGTCTTGACACTATCAATAGCGATGGAACCAACAACGAGAACTGGCATAGGCTGTTTCTAAAGCGGCACATCCGTTTAACACATTCCCGGTTCGATCGCACGCAAAATTTGGCATTGTGGCCATCGGTTTTACAGAGTCGGCACTTCAAGAACTTAAGCGCTTTACACTAAACTCGCTGAATACCGCTTCAAAGCCCGCCCCTTCCGGAGCCGCCACCATTCGTCCGACTTCGAGTTCCTGGGCAGTTGAGAGATAAGCCGTGCGGAACATGACCCAGCCGCCGTCGGGAGCAAAATATTCAATGGTCACGGCACCGCCCTCCCTTTTCAATCTCAGCCGAAGAGAGCCTGGATAACTATGAAAAGGCACAACCGACCAATCCGAATAATCCCGGGTAACAACGGCGCTCACATGATGAATCCCGTTTACGAATTCGATGCCGGTTTTTATCCAGGTCGTTTCATCCAGGCGAACCATCACTCCAGCCTGATCGTACAAACTCTCGTATCTGCCATGAAACTCTGTTTCCACCTCAAAATTCCCTGAAACCTTTTCGTAATAGAAATGTCCATTGTCTCTGACAAAGCCATAATGAGTTTTGCGCCAGAAGTCCGTATGGGCATCGGCAAAAACAGAAAGATGATCGTTCTCTTGCTTCCAAATGCGGGGTTCGTTGAACCAGGTCATGAACAACTTCTACCGCTCCCCGCTGGAAATGGCGATCGCATCCTTCCGACACTCTCACATTGATCGCGACGTCGTACTTCAAACAGAGAGCGCAGATTTGACTTCTGCTGTGCGCTTCGCCACATCCGAAGCAAGAAGCAGATCCGAAACAATACAGACCCGCTTGGCGCCGGCATTCAAGATTTCTCGGAGGTTTTCCAATTTCACGCCGCCAATACAATAGATCGGCAGCCTCACCTGTTCATGCAGCGTTCGGATCTCAGAGAGACCAATCGCTTTAGCCGTGGGTTTGGTTCCCGTTGGAAACAATGGCCCGAATCCGATGTAATCGGCTCCTTCTCTTTCTGCGTCCTGGGCCTGCGCCAACGTATGCGTCGATTTGCCGACGATACAATTGCGACCTGCCAGATCGCGAGCTTCAGCGACACTGAAATCTTCCTGGCCAACGTGGCATCCTTCGGCATCGACCACTCTCAGCAGATCCGGATAATCGTTTATTATAAGCGGTACTCCAGCGACTCTGGTCAGCGGCAGCATCGCCTTCGCATATTTCACAATTTCCGTTTTCGGATGCTGCTTTCGCGCGAAGCTGCAAAATATCGACTCCGCCTTGAAGGAGCTGGGCTGTCACCGTCGCTACCTTGTCCGGGTCCACGTAGCCCAGATCCACGAATCCGTACAAGAAACAGCTGACTTAGCGGGTTCACTGCTTAAATTCGAGCCGTTTCGGTCCGGTCATCTTTTCGACAAAGCTCGTATCGAAATCCCCCCGTATGAAATCCGGGTTCTGCATGATTTCCGCTTGAAAAGGGATAGTCGTTTTAATTCCTGAAATCAGGTACTCGCTGAGAGCACGCGTCATACGCCGGATTGCCGATTCACGGGAAGATCCCACGCAGATCAATTTCGCAATCATCGAGTCGTAGTAAGGGGGAACCGTGTATCTCGAATAGACATGGGAATCTACCCGAACGCCGCGACCGCCCGGTGCATAATAGAGATCAATCGTTCCGGGACTGGGTTGAAAGTTGTTCGCAGGATCTTCCGCATTAATTCGACACTCAATCGCGTGACTGCGTGGCTGAGCGCTCGCAATGTGCTCAGAGAGATGCGCACCGCCTGCAATCAAAATCTGTTCCTTTACCAGATCACAACCATACACCTCCTCCGTGACCGGATGTTCGACCTGGATGCGGGTATTCATCTCCATAAAGTAGAAATTCCCCTGCCGATCGACGAGATACTCGATGGTACCGGCGTTTTCGTACCCCACCGACTTGGCGAGCTTCACCGAACAATCACCCATCAATTTCCGCAGCTTCTCATCGACTAACGGAGAGGGACATTCTTCAACAATTTTCTGGTTTCTTCTCTGGATCGAACAATCGCGCTCGCCTAGATGCACCAGGCGACCATGGCTATCGCCGATAATCTGGAATTCGATATGATGCGGTCGGTCGATCAATTTC
The DNA here is from genome assembly GCA_963736745.1 of uncultured Verrucomicrobiae bacterium. GTDB lineage: Bacteria > Verrucomicrobiota > Verrucomicrobiia > Chthoniobacterales > JAFAMB01 > JAFAMB01. The sequence continues at coordinate 118,269 of CAVTQD010000003.1, forward strand.
TCGATATAGACTCCGCCATTGCCGAACGCTTTCTCCGCCTCGCCGCGGGCAGCGTAAAATCCTTGCACCAGACTGACATCATTGTGCGCCGCGCGCATCCCCCGGCCACCGCCCCCCGCAATCGCTTTGATCATGACCGGATACCCAATTTTTTTGGCAACCTTTAAAGCCTCCTTCTCAGTCTCGACGACTCCATCGCTTCCGGGTGAGATCGGTACCCCTGCTTTCCTGGCCTGTTCCCGAGCCGCATTCTTGTCGCCCATCATCCGAATCGCCTCAGGCGAAGGCCCAATAAATTTGATATTACAACTGCGCGCAAATCTCCGCAAAATGCGCGATTCTCGGCGAGAAAGCCGTATCCGGGATGAATCGCGTCGACATCGCTGATTTCTGCGGCGCTTATGATCCGATCGATTTTCAAATAGCTTTCCGAACTCGGCGGCCGGCCGATACAGACCGCCTCGTCGGCCAGTTGAACGTGAAGCGAGTCGACGTCGGCCTCGGAATAGACGGCTACCGTTGGAATACCCAGTTCTTTGCAAGCTCGGATGATCCGCAGCGCGATCTCGCCGCGGTTGGCAATCAGGACTTTGTTAAACACGATTACTTCACCCGGAACAGTGGCTGACCAAATTGAACGGGTGTCCCGTTCTCGACCAAGACCTCGGTGATGATCCCTTTCACTTCGGCTTTGATCTCGTTCATGACTTTCATGGCCTCAATGATACAGACGACGGTCTCCTCGGTGATTTGCTGACCCTCTTTGACATAGGGTGCGGAATCAGGCGAAGGCGCCCGATAAAAAGTCCCAACCATCGGGGAAGCGATTTCTTTGTGGGCCGGCATCGACGTCCTTCCGCGGTCACGGGCGGAGCGGAATGAGCGGGAGCCGTGATAGCCTGCCACCGGAGCGGCAGTGACAACTTGATGCGCGGGGACGAACAGAAATCGAAGGATGGCCGGCGGACGATGCGCTTCAAGCTCGAGCTTAAAACCTTCCTTCTCGAGCTTGAAAACAGCCAGATCGTTCTTTTTCATCAAATCGATGATGGCTTTGATGTCTTTTAATTCCAAGGTGTTATCTCCTGGTAGGGGTAGGACCCATGTTAGGCAACGTGAATCGCGCAAGCTTCGACCGAGCCGAAGCAGTTCTTCGCGCCTTCAGATGCCGCTCAGATTTATGCGCATGATCAAATAGGACGATTTCAAAACGACAAACGCAGTTGCAGCACCACGTCGATTCGCTTTACGCGTGCCGGAAATGCCCGAACATGAAGTCGCAATCCGGTTTCCGGAGGCCCGGTTCTGAGCCGAGTAATGCTCGTCGGGCAAGCTCCAGGCGTCAAAGAACCAATCTTAGGACGTCCGTTCGCCTGGACTGCAGGCAAAGCGATGTTCAAATGGTTCGAGCAGGGACATCGGCGTCACTGAAACGGAATTTCGCCAAACGGTCTATATGGCAGCCGTATGCCGCTGTTTCCCGGTAAAAATTCTCAAGGCGGCGATCGCGTTCCCTCCAGGCAAGAGATCGCGCTTTGCGGTGAATGGCTTCGAGCGGAGATTGCGATATTGAAACCTGGACTCGTGATTGCAGTCGGCAAATTGGCGATCGGCCAGTTCCTGGATGACTTGCCGGCTCTGACAGAATTGGTCGGTCAAATTGTGCGGGTCTAAAAATTTGGTCTGAACATTTGACCTGGTACCCGTTGCCTCATCCGTCCGGCGCGTCGCCGTGGCATCGGATCGAGCCAGGAAAGACTCTGACGAAAAAGGCGCTTGCCTTGATCAGGAATCATCCGGCCTGGATCGCGCGAGTCTGAAAATCTGCAAGAGCCTGGAAGGATCGATGCTTTGGGCGCCGAGCTCCTTTTACAGCCACTTCTTTCGTTTAAAAAATACAATCATTCCAATTGCCACAGCGAGCATCAAACAGATCGCGAAAAGATATCCAAAAGGCCATTCGAGCTCAGGCATGTTGAGCGGGCCCTGCTCTTCGGATCAAAGTTCATCCCGTAAATGCCTGCGATAAACGTGAGCGGAATGAAGATCGAAGAGATGACCGTCAGCACCCGCATGATCTCACTGGTCCGGATGCTGATGCTCGAAAGGTAGATGTCCATGAAATTGCGCGCCGCATCCCGGAATGATTCCAAAATATCCAGCATGATGACGGTGTGGTCGTAGCAGTCGCGGAAAAACGGCTTGGTTCGTTCCGCAACAAGACCGCTTTCATCTCGCATCAGCCGGCCGAGAACATCCCGCTGCGGCCAAACGGCCCGGCGAATTCTCGCAATAAGTCGTTTGAATTCGTGCAGTTCGTTCACACGTTCCCGCGTCGGTTGATCGAGCAACGTCTGTTGAAAATCATCCATTGATTCGCCCAACGATTCGACAATCGGAAAATATTGGTCTGATCACCGCGTCAATCAGAGCGTAGGCAAGGTAGTCGGCCCTCATAAATCGCGCGTTCCCGCACCCTTCTCGCAATCGTTGCCGCACCGGATTGAATACATCGCCCGGATCGTTCCTGGATCAGTGATCACAAATTTCTTCCGCCAGCACGATGCAGACCTGTTCGAAAACGACCTCTTCTTGTTTCTTTTCGTACGCCATGTCGAGCACGATGAAAAGCTGGCCGATCGTACTCGTCTACTTTCGGTCGCTGCCCAAGGTTGAAGAATGTCTTCCAGAGCCAGCGGATGAATTCGAAAATGCAGCGCCAACTCGCTGAAAAAATTCCGTATCACCGAGACCGTCGACGTTGATCCAGCTTACCTTGTCATTTTCCAGGCAGGGCAAAAGATCATCGATCGTCTCGATTTTGCGTTCCTCGATAGAGTGCGCGTCGTATTCAGTGAGCGATACCACCGGTTTCTGGCTCTGATATTCCGGAGGCACTATCAGCGTGGCCGGCGCAGTTCCGGGCGGGGGATATCGCAATTTATCCATCGGTCTATCCTGACGAGTGGCCGGACGCTGGCGAGGACCTCTCCACAGGGCCGCGATCCAGAGACAGCGCTAATGACGTGACCCACCCACCCGAGAAGTCCAAAGGAAAGGACCCACAGAAGCCCTGAGACACGAACAGCAGCAGCGCCGAAAAGATTCGACCCTGCGCCAGTTGTCCGAGTCCGGGAATAACCAGACTTGCCAGCGCTGCGATGACATTCCCTCCGGACCCACGGCCTATTGTTGATTCGTGCATAAATTCTCCTGATCTTGCTGCCCGGATCTAACGCGCTTTCCAACGAGCCGCGTCGACACAGGAAAATATATGTCCAAGCCACCCCAGCCAAATGAGCCAGAGCAAGCCGGTCACGACGAAGTGCACTAGCGCCGCAAGAATCCGGCCTTGAATCAGTTGACCCAGGCCCGGGATGAAAAAACTCACAAGCGCGGCAATGACATTACCAGAGGAACCTTGACTCATAACAATATTGAATTGTGAATTTTCAGGGCGAATAATTCAATTCGGTTGGATAATCACAAAGGATCGCTGACGGTTACGTGCCAGGCCAACCATCACGGGCCGGTCCGAGTCCAGTTGGCCGACAACACGCTGAAATTCATCGACGTTGGAAACGGGCTGCCGATTAATCTGCTCAATGACATCTCCCGGCCTGACTCGTTGTGCAACAGGCGAACCAGGGTCTACACTCGTCACGATCACCCCATTCACGTTCGGCGGAACATTGGCCTCCGCTCGGAGCTGTTGCGTCAGGTTCTGAACTTCGATTCCGGCAAACAACAGCATTCTCCGAACGTCCTGACTGACCGGGCGCGTTCTGGTTGCGATTCATGCGCGCGACGAGATCGGCCGGTTGTTCCGTGACTTGGGCCGTGACAGTCTTGGTCTCGCCATCCCGTACCAGGTCGATCGTCAGATTTGAGCCGATATCCGATTCGGCTATCCGGTTCACAAGGGAAATCGTGTCCTTGACCTCGTACCCATTCACCTTTCGAATAACGTCTCCACGGATAATTCCGGCTTTCTCAGCCGGAGAACCGGGAGTGACGTCGGTCACCAGGGCGCCTCGAGCGCTGTCGAGCTTGAATTGTTCGGCAATATCCTTCGTCACCGGCTGAATCCCGACTCCGAGGTAGCCTCGGATCACTCTGCCCTTGGAGATGATACTGTTCATTGCGGCCTTGACCACGTTCGACGGAATCGCAAATCCAATCCCCTGATTCCCGCCGGACTCAGAGTAAATCGCCGTATTAATTCCGATGACTTCGCCCCGGATATTCACCAGCGGGCCACCCGAATTGCCAGGGTTAATCGCCGTATCGGTTTGGAAAAACTCCACCTGGCTGTCGTTCATCGCCCGGCGATCCTTGGCGCTGATAATTCCTTGACTCACGCTCTCGTCCAGACCAAACGGGTTGCCGATCGCCATCACAATCTGACCGACTCTCACTTTGTCCGAGTCACCAATCGGCAAAGGAGTTAGATTCGGAAGATCAATCTTCAAGACAGCCAGGTCGATCTGTCCGTCTGTCCCGACAATCTTTGCCTTTTCTTCGCGGCCATCACTCAGCTGCACGGTGACATCGTCCGTCCCATTCAGAACATGGTTATTCGTCACGATGTGCCCCTCCTTGGAGACAATCACGCCCGAACCGAGCGAGGTGACTTTCTGCTGAGCCGGGCTCTCATCCGAAAAACGTCTGCCCGAAAAAAAGTTCCAGAGGATCGATCGGCATCCGGCGAGTCACGGTTTTTGTCGTCGTAATGCTCACCACGCTGGGAACGACGGCATTGACCACTTTCGTGTATTCGTCATCCAAGCGCTGCAGCACATCCACGGAATCCAGGTCGAGGCTGGGTTTGTCCGCCGGCGTAAACTTCTCAACCTTCACTTGGGCTTGGCCGGGTTGCTTGCCTTGCCATACGTAAATGAGCGAAATCGCAAGGGCCAGGAGTAAAACGAAATACCAAAAACTTCAGGAAACTCTTCATTGTTGCCGTGCTAGCTAATTAACTAGCTAAATTTGTTCCATTTTCGCCGCTTTGGACAGCAAACGAGCAAAACGTTGATGTTGAGGCTGTTGCAGTCCAGGATCCTGGTCCAGGATCGTCCGGGCGATATCTTTTGCCCGAAACAATAACGCTTCATCCTGATCAAACTTGCAAGACGCAATGGCGGCAAACCGCTCTGCGCCGTTCCAAGCAAATCTCCCGGACCCCTTATTCTCAGGTCCGCCTCTGCGATTTCAAATCCGTTTTCGCTCCGCTCCAATATGGCAAGTTTATCGAGTGCCTCAGGATCTTCTCGATCCGTGAGAAGAATACAATAGCTCTGATGTTGGCTGCGGCCGATCCTCCCTCGCAATTGGTGGAGTTGGGCCAAACCGAATCGTTCCGAGTTCTCAATCAACATTACCGTTGCATTCGGGACATCGACGCCCACCTCGATCACTGTTGTAGAACCAGGACATCGATATGACCTTCCCGAAATGCTTCCATCACATGCTCCTTTTCATCTGGAGTCAGCCGGCCGTGCAAAAGCCCGCACCGAATCGGCGCGAGCAATTTCTCCCACTTGGAATATTCAGTCGTCGCGGCCTTCACACTCAGCGTGTCCGACTCCTCGATCACAGGGTAAATAATGTATGCCTGGCGTCCGGCATCAACACGTTCCCGAATAAAGGAAGCCGCCTCCGGGATTTTTGCGGATGGCCGGACGCGAGTGATGATCGGCCGGCGATTCGCCGGTTTTTCATCCAAAATCGAAACCTCCAAGTCGCCATAAACTGTCATCGCCAGAGTCCGAGGAATGGGCGTCGCGGTCATCACGAGCAGATCCGGAACAGGCCTTCTCTCTAACAATTTCGTGCGCTGCAAGACGCCAAATTTATGCTGTTCATCGATCACAACGAGGCCAAGACGCTGGAATTGGTCAGGGTCGTAAAGTAAAGCGTGCGTCCCGATCAGAATCTGGGAATCGCCGTAGAGCTCGAGATGGGAAACCTCCTGGCGCGTCCCGGTCCGGAGAGCGATTCGAACATCCAGCGCAGAAACCAGCGCCGGAAATTTTCGAAATGTTGTTCGGCCAGAACCTGGGTGGGCGCCATCAGCACAGCTTGATAACCGGCTTCAACCGCATAAAGCATCGCCGCTGCGGCCACCAGGGTCTTGCCCGCGCCGACATCTCCTTGCAAGCAGTCGACTCATCGGAATCTCTTTTGCCATATCCTGCCGGATCTCTCGAATCGCGCGCTCCTGGGCTGCCGTTGGCCGGTACGGGAGCGCAGCGAGAAAGCGTTCCGTCAGTCTCTCCGGAAGCGACGTGACGGTCGCCCGCAAGCGCCGCAACCAAACGTTTCCGCCGTTCCACCACAATCTGCATGGCCACGAATTCCGCCAACGCGAGGACCTTTCTCGCCTCCTCCCGAGCTGGCAAAGCTGTCCGGGAAATGAATCTGACTCAGCGCTTCCTCCTCGGACAGCGAGTCCGAATTGGCAGAGGGACTGGGTTGCAGCACCTGTAGTTCTTGAATGGCCCGGAAGATCACCGACGCGCAACGCTCTTTGGCGCACTCCTTCAGTCAGCGGGTAGATCGGCGTGATCCGACCCATGTGAATATTCTCTTCTCCTTCCTCCTCGACGATTTCAAACTCCGGATGGTCCAGATAGATTCGATTTTCGATACTGCTTGGGACGGCCAAAGACGATCAGCTCCTGACCCGCAGCTAACATTCGCTGCAGATAATGCTGGTTGAACCACCGGCAAATGACGCGGCCGCTCAGAACTGTGCTGAAAACGATCCTCCAGCGATCACCTCGACGATTTTCCGACCTCCGAAATAATGAGCGGATATCTCTTTGTACGATTCCACGAAGACAGATCGGCTCTTCGGAGCTGCTCCGTCGGGAAAGCGGCAAACCGCGTGCGGTCCTCGTACCGCCTGGGATAATGCTCCAATAATTGCCGCCAGGTCTCGATACCGAGCCGCCGGATCAATTTTCGCTGCGGCTCCGGCACCCAGGCGAGCTCTTCAAGCGGCTGGTCGAGTGCGTTCACGAGGGATTGATGCTTGCTCAAATTTCGATCCGCCCCTCGGCATGCGATCACCGTACACTTCCAGTACCATTCTGCCGCCACCGCTTCGCACGTATTGCTTCGACATGGAGCTGCAGTTGTACTCGGTTTTGGTAATGATTCGCTTCCAGGTGGAACGCGACGTCCCAGGGCGGTTCCGGCAGTGGAAATCTTGCGCCGTTAAAGTGAATTGCACTCAAAAGGCACGAGCCATGGCGGAGCGTGAATAAACGATGTTTCTCCTTCAGTAATCGCGGTTCACCGGCGGGCGCAACACTTCGAATGAAAAAGAGCGGTTGCGGATTTCCGATCCCGAACGGTTGTAGCAAATCGTGGCAATTGAGAAATTTGAGGGTGATATCCTGGCCGGTAAGTTCCGCATCGAGTTCAAGCCGGGGCTGCAACAAATCCGGCGTGAGCATACTTTCTCGCCGCGGCCCGGAACGCCGCGGAGAATGACTCGAGCTGATCAAACTCAATTCGCACACCGGCAGCCATTTCGTGGCCGCCGAATTGCAACAGGTATTCGCCACATTCTTCCAAAGCCTTTACAAGCGATAAACCGGGAACGCTCCGGCCGCTTCCTTTGCCTTCGCCCGAATCGTCAAACCCAATGACCATCGTCGGGCGATGAAATTGCTTCGTCAGACGCGAAGCGACAATGCCGACCACTCCTGGATGCCAGCCGCGTGAGGCCACAACGATCGCAGCGTCTCGATCTGGTACAAACGTGAGTCGCAAGCTGGTGCAGAGACTTCATCGAGGGTCTTCTGTTCGACTGATTGCCGATCTCGATTCTGCCAATCAAGGCTGCGCGCCAATAGGAGCGCTTTCTGCGTGTCATCCGCAAGCAACAGGTCGAGCGCATCTTGAGCTACTCCAACGCGCCCAGCAGCATTCAGGCGCGGCCCAATGCGAAAGCTGACATGTGCGGGCCGGATCGGCGGAGTCACGCCGGCCACATCGCATCAAAGCCCGGAGCCCCATCCATTCGGTTTGCTCGAGCTGCCGCAAACCATGTTGTACGAACGTCCGGTTCTCATCAACCAAAGGAACCAGATCCGCGATCGTGGCGAGAGCGACCAAGTCGAGGTATTTCTTCAGATCAAAATCCGGGAGCCGCCGCGTGCGCAACAGGGCGTGACAGAGCTTAAAAACGAGGCCAGCGGTGCAAAGATAGTGATAGCTCGAACCCGTTTTCGGGTTCACAAAAGCGCGGCAAACTGGTAGGCGGCCTTTTGCTTCGTGGTGATCAACAACGACGACATCAACCCCAACAGCCTCAATTTCGCTGATCCGATCTGCGGCCGTGGTTCCGCAATCAAGCGCGATCAAGAGTTCGGGGAATGCAGCGCCAGGCATCGTTGAACCCCTTCCTCAGACAGACCATAACCTTCTTCGAGCCGATGCGGCAGGAAGGTTCTGAACGTTGGCGCCAAAAGCCTTCAACATGCGATGCAGAAGAGCGACAGAAGTCACCCCATCCACATCGTAGTCTCCGTACAGAACGATGGTCTCTTGGCGATCGATCGACTGAAAGACTCGATCAACTGCCTTCTGCATTCCACCGATCTCGAATGGATCACGCAAATCACGTAATCGGGGAAACAGAAACTGGCGCGCTCTAAATTCTTCCACCAGACCCATTTTGGCAAGAACACACGCCAAACCCGGCACAATATCCAATTGCCGGGAAACCGCCAAGGCGCCTTCCACTTGATCGGCTCAGGGAAAGACCAGAGACGGTTCATATGAATAATGCCAAGAATGCCACGAAACCGGCGAATGCCAAGGTCCTTAAGATTCTCATTTGACTACTTCTGGCCACGCTGCTATCCTTGCGCCTCGATGCGCTTAAACGGACAGCTTTTTAGCCTTGCGCTCTTCCTGCTCGGGAGTGGCGCCCCAAATCTTCTTCTCCTCCCCTAGTCTCGTTTAGTCTGGTCAGAATCGTTCGCGGCGGAATCGGTTTTGACCAATCGTCTCCTCCACCGGAACCCAAATTTCCCACACTAACTTTAGGCAAACATGTCAGACAAAGTGATTATTTTCGACACCACCCTGCGTGACGGCGAACAATGCCCAGGGGCGTCGATGAACCTCCGCGAAAAAATGGAGGTCGCACGTCAACTGCAGCGTTTAAACGTTGACGTGATCGAAGCCGGTTTTCCCGTTATCAGCGACGGCGATTTTGAAGCTGTACAGAAAATTGCAACCGAGATCCGTGGACCAATCATTGCGGGACTTGCCCGCTGTGTCCCAAAGACATTGACGCAGCCGGCGCAGCCGTAAAGCCCGCAGGAGAGCGCGCCCGCATCCATGTCTTTCTCGCCACGTCGAAAATTCATCGCGATTTCAAACTCAAAAAGGCCAGCGAAGAGATTATCCGGCTCACGATCGAGAGTGTGAAACGGGCAAAGGCAATCGTGAACGATGTGGAGTTTTCGCCCGAGGATGCATCCCGAACCGAACCTGAATTCCTGGCTGAGGTTGTCGAGGCAGCCATCGAGGCCGGCGCAACCACTGTCAATATTCCCGATACAGTCGGCTACGCAGTGCCTGCGTCAGTTCGGCGACTTGATCAGGTATCTAAAGTCGAATGTAAAGTGTATCGATGACGCCGTGATCAGCGTGCATTGTCATAATGATCTTGGCATGGCCGTGGCAAATTCGATCGCCGCGGTCCAAGCGGGTGCGCGCCAGATCGAAGGAACCGTGAACGGCATCGGCGAACGCGCCGGCAACGCCGCGATCGAAGAGATCGTGATGGCAATCAAAACGCGGTCCGACTATTTCAAAGATTTTCACACGGAGGTGAACGCGCACGAGATCGTGAAATCTTCGCGCTTGGTTAGTCGCATGAGCGGTCTGATCGTAGCGCGCAGCAAAGCGATCGTGGGCGAGAACGCTTTTGCGCACAGTTCCGGCATCCATCAGGATGGAATCCTGAAGCATCGTGAGACATACGAGATCATGGATCCTCGGGATGTCGGTTGGGGCGAAACGGAACTGCCGCTCACCAAACACAGCGGCGGCATGCAATGGCAAAACGATTGCAGCATCTCGGCTACCAATTGAGCGACGAAGAACTTCGGTCAGATCTTTGTCCGATTCAAGGAAATCGGCGACAAAAAAAAGTTCGTTTACGATGACGACCTGGGAGCGTTGGTGGACGACTCGATCGGATGTGACGCAAGAGACCTGGCAACTGGATTATCTCAACGTCACTTCAGGTACTGCGACAATCCCAACGGCCACCGTGCGCCTGCGAAGAGGGGAAGAGACTTTACAGGATTCATCTCCCGGAAATGGAGCCGTGGATGCCACAATGAAAGCAATCGACCGAATCCTCAACCAGCGCGGACACCTGGTGGAATATCACGTCAGCGCGGTCTCGAGCGGCAAAGATGCGTTGGGCGAAGTAAATCTGAAATGCGATTTCGGAGGCGGCCGGCTCATTACCGGCAAAGGCGCGAGCACAGATGTGATCGAAGCCAGCGCACGCGCCTATCTGAACGCGGTGAACTCGAATGCTGCATCAAGGTCTCAACACACTCCCGAAAAAGAGGTCGAGTTTCTCGAAGCCGCCGGGGTGTGACTGGAATGGGACCGGAGCGCAGCGGACGACCGGGCTTTTGTCGTTGCTGCCCTTCGGGTTGTGAGCGATTTGCTTGGAAGTTCTTCTGCAGTTTGGGGAAGCATGAGCCCGAGCGATCCGGAGCATGAACGAGAGAACCGCATGCGTGCCTACATCGTTGAATATCCCGAAGCAGCCTTTACGCAGGTCGACCTTCCCCGCCGTGCTCCGTTAGCGGGTCAGGTGCGAGTGCGCGTACACGCAAGCGGCGTGAATCCGCTGGACACCAAGATTCGGGCCGGGAAAGCAGCTCATGCCAAACAGCCTCTGCCCGCGGTGCTGGGTCTGGATATGGCAGGCGTTGTGGAAGAGGTCGGGGCAACTGTCACAGCCTTTCGCCCCGGCGACGAGGTTTATGGCATGGTGGGCGGCGTTGGTGGGTTGCAGGGTACGTTGGCCGAGATCGTCGTAGCCAACGCAGATCTGATCGCCGTCAAACCGAAGTCGCTCTCGATGCGTGAGGCTGCGGCTCTTCCGCTGATCACCATCACGGCTTGGGAAGGTATCGTCGATCATGCCAAAGTGCACGGTGGCCAGAAGGTGCTGGTCCACGCAGGCGCGGGCGGAGTCGGGCACATCGCTGTACAGCTCGCAAAGGCCTTCGGCGCGGAGGTCTACGCCACTGTTTCGGCCGACAAGCAACACGTCGTCGAAGAGTTCGGCGCAACCACCATCGACTACCGCACCCTTTCCACGGAGCAGTATGTTGCCATTCATACCGAAGGTGAGGGATTCGACGTGGTCTATGACACGGTAGGTGGGGCAACGATTGACGCTTCCTTCGTTGCCGTCAAGCACCATACCGGGCACGTCGTGAGTTGCCTTGGATGGAGCACCCACTCGCTGGCTCCGCTTTCGTTTCGTGGCGCCACATACTCGGGTGTATTTACGCTAATTCCTTTGCTTACCGGCCTGGGCCAGGCCCATCACGGCGTAATTCTTCGGGAGGCGGCAGCTTTGGCCGACGGCGGCAAGCTCAGACCGCTACTCAACAAACAGCGCTTCTCCTCGTCAGATATCGGTGCCGCGTATGAGTTGGTGAAGTCCGGGGCTCTCGGCAAAGTGGTCGTCGATCTCTAGCTGGCTCAGTTCCGCAGTTGGCGAAGATCGATCAAGTATTTAAGCTGCTTAACGCTGTGTTTAGTGCAACTTTCTGCACTACATTTTGGTCTCGGACACAGGCTCTTGAGAGATCCGGAAGGTGGAAGTTTCCACTTGCTGGTTGATTTTCACCTGCCTATCTGACCTGTCCCCATTTCCCGCGTTGATAAGTCTGCCCAGCTTCGCATCGGGCGTCAGGACCGACGATTTGATATTATTAAGTTGAAAATGAATTCAGCTTTCGACTGGCGAGAGTAGATCCAGATCGTTATTGTTCGGGCTGTTCACGCGCCGAAACGATGTATTCCGGCCCCCAGACGAACGCAGTCAGAGAGCGACGCAAGGTGCACCAAGCTACAGTTGACGCCAGGCCTCGCTGTGGCGTAAGATGCGAAAGAATGTTTGAGTTGAGCGACAATGCCAAAATCGTGCTGCGAGTGGTGGCGCTTCAGGATATGGACGGTTATACACTGCGCTCAAAGACCCGTCTGACTTCTGAGGCCCTAGAACCGGTTATCGAGGAACTTATGAGCGATGGCCTCTTAAGTGTCAAAGGAGAGCCTCACGGCGATGGACTTCTGAAAGCCTGGTACCAGGCCCGTCCCAACGCTTCATTTTTATTGCAACGCATGACGTAGGTTGATTTAATACGCTGAGAATCTGGCTCACGTGGAAATCAACTCCCCAGACATCGACGCCTATTGGTGTTATCTTATCACGTTGGTCGTTGGGGTTTTTGTAGGCGTATCAAAAATCAACGCTTTGATGGCATCCTCTCCCGATCGTTGGGGGTTTGTTCGGACTTGGCTCGTTTTGGGCGCTTACACTGCGGTACCGCCTCTTTTGTTTTGGTTTTTGGACTACACTGGCGCTTTGCATGATACTTCTATTTTCAGCGCACTGATTATCGCCATAGGATACCGCCAAATTCTAATGGGGGAAATGAAATCCATCACCCTGGCTGGTGATATTTCCAAGCTGTGGAGTCCCTTCGAGGCATGGGCTGCCCGAGTTAGAGATCACATCGTTGCAGAGAGTAAGCGCCGAAGCGATCGTTTCGAAGAACAACTTCGAGATCTGCTTACGACTGATCCGAAAAAGGTGGATAGCCTAATCGAACTCGCCTATCTCAAAACTATTGATCCTACGGGGCGTGGGAAACTTAATAGCGACCTCAATTCTGTCACTAATGAATCCCAGCCGAACGATGTTACTCCAGAAAGATTTCAGAATTATAAGATCCGCCGGAAAGTCGATATTTGTTTGGATGCTATTCGTTCGGCGATTCCAGAAGACTGGAGGCACGTACTGGTTAAGCGCGAGCTAATCGGCGCATATAAGAAAGGAATCTGGCAAGGAACCTTGCAGTCTCGTATCGCGGCCGGAGCAGTAGCTTGCCTGTTCGTAATAGCAATCGTCTGGGGTGGATTCGCCTTTTATTATGGATATCGAGATCACTATTACCGCTGGCGCTTCACAAAGGTTAATGCGACCGGAATGGATCGATTTCGCTCTCGGAAGTTTCTTGAGGATCGAGCGAACGAGCGGAACGCGGACACGGCTAGTTTGTTCGCACCGCTTATCCAAGCACTTGCCTATCGCGATCTAAATCATCAAATATGTGAAGAGATCTTGAGTCTGCTGATAGAGCTTCACAACAAAACTCCTGATTCCACCTTCCAAGCTTTAATTGCTGCCCTTCATACAGAGGATCCAGACTTACGCTTGCGCGTGAATCGTACGCTTACAGCCTTGCGCCAGCTCGACTACGCCAAGCCCGGGGACAATGATGAATTTGTCGGCTGGGTTCCATCCAAGAACGAAACAGCCGGGGACATAGAGCTCTGGATCGAAAAATACAACGATTGGTGGACTAAAAAAGCATCCGGCGAAAAATCACAGTCCAGAAAAGTCCCGAATCCTTCGCCTTCAGCTACGCCAAGCTCGGGTATTTCTAGTCAAGCGGGATCACAGCAATAGTAATCCCACGCATTCAGTTGCCGAGCCGCCGGCAGCAAGGCATCCCCACCAGTCGGCTCGCTCGTCCTTAGTCTCATCTTCGCTGAGGCCGTGTTTTTCTGTTTTTCGGACATTTTTTGCGCACATCAATACATCGATATATTCCGATATTCCAATATTCGATACCTGGATAGATATTTGAATTGCACAACCCCAAGCGAGAAGTTCGAACTCAGATCTCCTTTGCCAATGAAGAATTTACCTGAGGATGTGTCCTCGTCGAATTCGAAGACGCGATAAATGTAATATGTAATAGCTGTCAAGATGCTCAGCAGCAAAGCGCTTCTCGCTTAAGGACATCTAAAAGGGAGTCGGCTCACCTGCGCGGTAGTCTTGACTTCGATAAACTTAACATTTCCACCCTCGGTGTATGATCTAATATCACAACCCGCCCCATCGTTTTCTATCATAGTAATTCCTTTGTTTCATAACCCGGCGTGGCCTGACTTTGGCACATCCTCGGAAGAAGTTATTCTCCAAAGCCCTTCCACAGGAGACACACAAGGGGCATCATTTTTTCGGTCCCGACCTCCGCGACGCATAACCGATCAAGACGGTCGACAATCTCTGAGGCGAATTCGCTCCGGGTAAAATGCTCGCGAACAATGAACGGATTTCCGTTAGCCTTCCAACCGGGAATGACCCGCTCGGCATCGATAACGCCGACTTTTTGCGCGCTTGAGGCGAGTTTCCCCAGGGTGTCGGCGATCGCAGAGCGAACGCAATCGTCCGGTTCCTCTTCCAGCAGATCGATCAAAAGCAAAACGTGGGCTCGGCAGACGAACGGCGACCGACGGGTTGCAGCTTCAATTCGGGATTCGGCAGGAAGGCAATCCCATGTTTCACGGATGAGGGGTGTTAGGCGTTCATCTCCCAGCAGCATCAACCCTCCAAGAATCGCTCCGCAGCGTTTGGGATGCTCGCGAGCTTTCGTAAGACGCGCCAAGAATCGCGCTCCCTCCAAAGGATCTCTATGGCGAGCGGGAAATAGCACAGCCATTTTCAATGCCGCGTTTGCTACGACTTGGGGATCAGGGTCGACGACAATGAACGGGAGGAGCGTCTCGACTCCGTGACCGTGATGGGAACTGATCGCATCGTTCATTGCTTGACAGAGAAGGAGTCTGTCTTGGGAATCGACCGTTTTGGCCCAGTCGATGTAAACATCGATCGCGGCATCAAAACTGGGTGTATCACGTACCTGGGCGTACTTGACTAAAGCTGCGATCACTTGCGAATCCGACGTTCTGGTTTGCATGGTAGGCTATTTTGTTCGGTTCTGAATCCCACCAGGAGCGTTGAAAACAAAAAACCGCCGACCTGCATCAGGTGGCGGTTGGTGTTTCCAACTGGAGAATTTCGTTACCCGCACTCGCGAGTCACATCCGAGGTTCAACTTTTGCCTCGATGGCACCTTGGCGTCTCCACCGCCAGGTTGCCGTGTCCGATTAATCGGACAACTCCTGATGCTGAAAGCATATTTAAAGCGGTCCGCGAAGAAACTCAAGTGAGAAGAACACCTAATTTTCGTTCGTTTGCCGAGCGTTCTTTTCCGAAAAACTTCATGAATGGATCGGGTAGAGGGTCGCGGTAGGGTAAGCGTCACGCGAAGCGCCATGCAGTCGTATGTTGACTCGAAGGGACTGAAAAGGTCGTAAGTTTGAGTTACGACATTTACAATGCTTAGGCTACTCTAAGCGGTAGGGACCCTACCGCGATCGGGTAGAGTGCGCGAAGGCTATTTTCTCAACGGGTCGGCTAGCTTCTTGGCAGCTCTTTTGACAGAGAGTCTAGAGGGCTAAGCGAGCAATGCTAAACGACCGGGTCAACCGCCTGCGTCCGGCAAGTTGTTTTTTGCAAGGTCGCTTTTCTCTTCTGGATTGGAGACCGTAACATCAATTCCAGTCTCGGGGACCTTCCCAAGGTCTTTAGCAACGATATCATGAAGCGTGCCTTTGAGGTTTACGAAATAAAACGCAATGAACCACACAATGGTAAGAACTGGAATCGACCCTAAGATCCAATCTTTAAAAATCAAAGGAAGGTTAGAAGTAAGAACCGGCACCGCGATCGCGACTGGCGAAAACGAGGGACAGGTCAGATCACGAAGGGTATTGCCTTTCTCCACGTCTATCTGACCTGTCCCGATTTCCCGCGTTATAAATTCTTGCGCGACCAGTTCCATCCCCAGGTTCAACAATCAAACGAGTAACTAAGCCTAGGTAGTTAGGCTACGGACGGACCAAAAGTCGCGAGACCGTCGCCGGATGCACATTGAAAAGCCTTGCGGCATCGGCGGCAGTTTTTGTGCCGTTTGACACCATCGCAACGATTTCATCCTGTTGCTGAGGTCGGAGTTTTGGACGACGCCCTCCGATGCGGCCCCGCTTACGGGCAGCATCCAATCCAGCCTCATATCGGTCCAGTTTATCCGACCACTCCTGCCAAGTTGCAGCACTTCCCTCAAGACTGGCGGGAACACAAACAAGGGAATTGTGGAAGCGATCCTGTCTGAATCATCCGAACGTTTGGTGACGACAGATGGCTAATGGGCAGTTCTCGCAAAGGTCATACCCAATGGCGCCCAATCAAAACGCGGCAGCAGTCATCCTGTAGCTCATTTTTACGACCGAGCGCAGCGGTTGCTCCTATTGGCGCAAACGAGGGACAGGTCAGATAACGAAAGGAGGCTGCGTTTCTCACCTGCCTATTTGACCTGTCCCCATTTTCCTGCTTCCTCTGTTCGACAGGGACGTGTTCGAGGGACAGGTCAGATAACGAAGGGTATTGCCTTTCTCCACGTCTATCTGACCTGTCCCTATTTCCCGCGTTTATGCAACTCAACTATTAACTGACTCACCCCCTAAAGGCCGCACGATCCAGTCCGAGTACGGCGACGAAGCCCATTGGGCCTTTACGTTCGACGACGGATCGACGCTAAAGTCTAGAGTCGCCGGCCAAGCGAAGGCAAGCGTGGGGGCGAAGATCAAAACGGTGTACGAAGCGGACGAACACTTCCAGGTCGATGTGAAAGGCGGCCCCAGCGCGCAGGCAGAACTTGCCGATCCGGGATCGCCGGTGTCGGTGCGCGACAAAAGCGGTGCAGTCCAATACATGGGTTAATTCACTAGGCTCTCCGCTATTTTCTGTGGATAACTAAATTCGTTAGGTTTGGCCACGTGATAGCGCTACGCTACGCCTGTTCAAGGTCGAATCCGGCATAAACGGCCTGCTCCCCCTCGATTTATTCCGTTTCTCGCTTGAGCAGACTTCGCTCCGCGCTGGGAAGGTTACTGTCTTTTGCGTTCGAGAGCCTCTGCGCTCGTTCCTCGCTACGGGCCTCTGAAGCGCAAAAGCTCTTGGTCTGTTATCCTGGAAGCCAAACAGGAGGGGGTTGGATTTGCATTTGGGTGACCGTGGACTCAATAAGAAGGGATGACACCGGAGGAGCTTTTTACCGCAGCACTGGGATTGGGTCGGCAATGGCGAGTGGCCGAATGCCGCTTTGAGGGTGAACCCAAACGCTTGGAATTACGACTCGAGCACGTGCCCGGGGAACATTTCCAGTGCCCGGTCTGCAAAGCTTCGTGTGGAGTCCACGACGCCATCGAAAGACGCTGGCGGCATATGAACTTTTTCCAGTACCGCTGTGAGCTGGTGGCCAAGGTCCCGCGCACTTGGTGTCGCACCGATGGGGTCCATCAGGTGCCAGTCCCCTGGGCCCGGGAAGGCAGCGGTTTCACCCTCTTGATGGAAGCGCTCATGATGCTGCTCAGCGCGGAGATGCCCGTCGATGCGATGGCTGATTTAATCGATGAGCACGATACCCGGCTGTGGCGGGTCTTGATGCATTACGTTGAACAAGCTCACTCAAAGAGCGACTGGAGCGCCGTACGAAGGGTCGCCGTCGATGAGACCAGTGCCCGGCGCGGACGCCGCTACGTGACCAACGTGCTGGACGCTGAGAACTCACGTCTGCTCCTGATGGTCGAGGGACGCGGTGTCCAGGCCCTGGGAGCTTTTGCCGAGGCGCTACGCTTGCACGGCGGGGACCCCTCCCAAATCGAGGCGATCGCGATGGATATGAGCACCTCCTATATGAAAGGGGCCAGCCAATACTTCCCTCAGGCCAGGATCGTCTTTGACAAGTTCCACGTCATGGTGCTGGCTGGCAAAGCCCTCGAGGAGGTGCGCCTCCAATTGCAGCGCGAGGGAGCCCAGCTCAAAGGGGCGATGTGGACTTTACGCGGCAACCCCTGGAATTCAGTCCAGAGCGTCAAGCGCATCGTAAAGACCTCTGTCGCCACTACACTCAACTTGGCCGTGCGATGAGTCTGCGTGAGACTCTCCAAGCCATTTACGCAAACTCCGACCGCCAGCTAGCCGAAGCTGAACTGCGGTGGTGGTGTGGTTGGGCAGCGCGCAGCCGCCTCTGGTCTTTTCGCCATTTGGCCATGACCATTCGTCAGCTATGGGATGGGATCCTGGCCTACTTCGATACCAAGCTGACCTCCGCCGCAATCGAGGCCGTCAACGGGATCATCCAGCTAGCAAAACGAATGGCTCGTGGCTTTAGAAACTTCGTCTACTTCAGAACCGCAGCCTACCATCGAGCCGGTCAGCTTAATCTGGATGTCCCAAACATGAGTTAACTTAGCAATTACCCACACCAAACAGCGAGGGACCATTCACGAGAGCACTAGAAACCGCCCAATTTGGTCGCAACTGTCACCTGTTTGGAGCCGGACAGAGTAACGGGTTTGATAGGTCGACGCTGGCTGATCGGGGGAATCTTTGGGTCATGGGAGGCGTTCCTGCTATCGAGAAGAAATTTATAGGCTCCGCCTGATGAGATCAGATCAAGATCTTTATTCCTCGGTCTGTTCACGCGCAGAGTGATTTGCCAAGCTCGCATCGCGCCGGAGCCGCTCAAAACTAGACTGCGGGAATCACGCGCGCAGTTAGTAAGGCCTGAGACCTTACAACGACACCTCCTTATCTGGGATCGACACTCGTAATGAATCTTGATATGGACATTCCTTAGTCTCAAGAGACTCGACTAAGACCCTATGGCAGCAAAAGCTTCCAAGAAGAAATCCGAAGTAGCTCATTCTAAGAGCGGATTGGGCTTCGCTCAGGTCAAAGATTGGTTAACGGAATTTCGCCAATATTTTGTTACGTTGCCGTTGGCTCTCGGAGCTTTTCTGGCGTTCAAGACGTTTGTCATTGAGAAACTTGGATTGCCTGAGTGGACTGCCTGGCTAGCATTTATTCCGCCTCTGCTGGTATTTCTTTTTAGGACTGTGCCTCGTCTGGTTGAGCGGCGCCACGAACAAATGTTTATCAAGTGTGCAAAAGGTGAGAAAAATGCGAGCCCGGCCTCCTACTTTTTGATAGGACCTTACGGCGAGGATCGCCGTGATCGGTTTACGCGAGCCGACGGTATGCACGTGACGGTCCTGGAGTGGTTGCGAAAGGCAGACGAACAGATCCTGATCTTAACAGGACTTTCGGGAACGGGTAAGACCAGCTTGCTTAACGCGTTTGTGATTCCGACCCTGCGAGAGACAAAACCGCTTTGCGCAGCGATTCTTGTGCGGAGCTTTGACAATCCCATTGAGGAGCTTCGCCGCGAGTTATTGCGTTCAGGAGTGATTTGGGATGATCCACCGACTGGAATGAAGAACCTTTCAATGGCAGACCTAGTTCGCCGGGCGGTCGCGCGGATGCGCAGGAGCAATACCGAAGCAAGGCTCTATGCTTTGTTCGATCAGTTTGAGGAGCTGCTCGTCTTGCAGAAAGAAGACTCAGCAGTTTCGGTTGCAATGAGGGAATTTCTAAAACAGCTGCTGGATTCCCCGATCCATGGGTTTGTTGTTGTGATAAGTGTACGCTTCGATTATCGGGTTTATCTCGAATCCGTCGGTGTCCCACCGATCGCTCTTCGGAAGAATTGGCACGATATCCCGGCGTTTACTTTTGCTGATTCGGCTCGGTTCATTAAAGCTCCCGAAAGCGGGCTGGATATTGCTCCGCAACGCCTTGATCATATTCTCACTGAGGCGGCGGCTGTCGATGGAACGCGCGGACTCATTCGTCCAATCATTCTAAATATGGTGGGTTTAGTGCTCGCACGGATCGCTGAGAGTCCTCGCGCCGAGTTTCCCACCAGGACTTTGCTGGCGGATGATCTGCGAGCGTTCATAAATCAAAGCGAACGCCACAAGATCGCTCGAAAGATCCTGCCGCAGATGCTGACGGACGCGGACACAAAGTATCCCAGGAGTATCGGCGACCTGAGCAGAACCACAGGTTTGGAACCGCAGCTGATTTTAGGGTTCTTGCAGGATCTGGAACTTGGCGGTTACGTTCGACAGATTAGTCACGAGACCAGAGTTGCTAATCGGATCTGGGAGATATCGCACGACTTCGTCGCCAGATTGCTAGGTCCAATTGTGAGAAGGCCGTTTGAAACGCCATGGGGAAAAGTGCGGCGCGTTCTGTATCCGGTTTCTGTTGGCGCCTGGGGACTTGCGGCTCTCGCACTCATCTTTGCCGCCCCTTGGTTAGGCCGGATTCGGTCTGAACAGATTCTACGAGATCGCTTTTTGATTTTTCTTCATTCGGAAGGATTTGGCTACTTGGCGAAGGAGCAAAATCCCGACTTTAACGGCCTTCGCCAAGCGATTCCTCATCTTGTTAATTTCGGATCGGTCAGAGTATTTGATCTTAGTAACTGTAAGCGTTTGTATGAGATTGACGGCTTAAAGGACCTGAAAGACTTGGAGAACCTCAACCTGAGCAACTGTGAAGGACTGGTGAATGTTGACGGGCTCAAAGGTCTGAAAGCCTTGAACGATCTCGACCTTAGAAATTGCAAGCGGTTAGCGAAATTTGATGGGCTAGTTGGTCTCCAAGCCCTGCGCATGCTCAACGTGAGCGGCTGTGACTTGTTGACAAACGTTGATGCGCTGAAGGATCTCGAAGGCCTGGAGAGTCTCGACCTGAGCAACTGCAAACAGTTGACGGACCTTGGCGCACTGGGAAGTCTTAAAGCCTTGCAGGATCTCGATCTGAGCAACAGCGGGCAGGCGCAGCTTGAGACACTGAGGGGTCTCAAAGTGATGCGAAATCTTAACCTTAGCAATTGCAAGCAGGTGGCAAACGTAGACGCGCTAAAGAACCTCCAAGGTTTGGAGAGTCTCCACTTGAACGGTTGCACGCAGCTCGCGAGCATTGGCGGCTTAAGAAATCTCAATGCGTTGGAAAATCTCAACCTGAGCGGATGTACCCAACTTGCAATCGTTGACGGGCTAGGAGGCCTCGAACGCCTGGAGACTCTTAACTTGAGCGGTTGTACGCAACTGGCGAGTGTTGACAGGCTGAAGAATCTCAAAGCGTTGGTGGGTCTTAACCTGAGCGGCTGCACGCAACTAGCGAGTGTGGACGGGTTGAAGGATCTCAAAACGCTGGTGGATCTTGATCTCAGTGGCTGCACGCAACTGACGAACGTTGACGAACTGAGGGATCTCAAAGCCTTACAAAGGCTCGACTTGACGGGTTGCATAGGGTTGCCTGCTAAAATGTTTGAACGTTTACAAACCGCTCTTCCGGACACAGACATCGTGTACTAACTGAAATCCGCGAACGTTAAAGCGCACCACGCGGATCGGCCAATGGATGGCTGGACGTTTGCATAAGTGATGGTCGAGCTAACTGGTCGCTTGCGCACCTTGATCGAATTTAGCGCGCCGCTGAGACAGGCTGAGCCTTGACTTATCAAGTGTACTCCGATTCGCTCAATAGTGGAAGTGCTCGACGCGGTGTCTGCCTGTTCAAGTAGATGATAGTAAAATATAGCTGGCGCTTGGAATAACCGCCTTCAAATCGTCTGACTTTGACTTCCGATTTGCCTGGCTGGGGTGAACAATCAATAGTCACGGGTTTGCGAAAAACTCCTCCAGCCGGACTGCACGGCTTTCGTCTAGCGACCGGTAGGCAGCCTCTACCAGGGCCATCGTGCGGAGGTTGTCGTTTATCGACAATTCCGGGTTGGTTCCACACTCAATCGCGAACTGCAGCTGCTCCATTACGCCGGCGAATGCGTCGGGGAACCATCGGGTTTTCCAAGTGGGTTGAACCCATTTGCCGCCCGTAGATTTCCGGGAATTGAACCTCAGGGTAGATGGCGAGCCCGCCGGGTAGTCCGGCCAACCGATTGTGCCAGTCGCAAGCCCTTCAGTACCTTCTACCCTCCATCGAATATAGATGTCGGATTCAAAACCTTCTTCTCGCGGACCGGACCAGACATCCTCCAGTGAAACCGCCAATGTTCCGTTTTCAAATCGCAGTGTGGAAATACAGATCCCGTCTTTATGAGCAAACTTCGTCCGCGGATCCGGGGACGCGGCCGTGAAAATGTCGATCGGTTCGCCGAACAGAAAGCGGAGCACGTCCAGATGATGAATGCTCATGTTGAGCAAGGTGAGCCGATCGTACCGCGCTAAGAACGGCTGCCAATGCGGAACGGCCCGCATCTCAATTGTTCCAATGACTGGTCTGCCCAAGTCGCCGCGCACCAAGAGTTGCTTGAGCACGCGCATCGATTGATCGAAACGCATGTTTTGGTTTACAGAGATTACCTTGTCGCTCTGGTTCGCCTCCTTCGCCAGAGCGCAAGCTTTTGCGTAATTCATCGCCAACGGCTTTTGAGCAAGGATCCCGAGCACATGCGGTTGGCGCAAAGCCAACCGGATTAACTCGGGCTGTTGGTCGGGAGGAAAGGCGATGTCGACGATCTGGATTTCCGGATCCTCAATCAGCTCAGAGGGTGTCCGATGCACCCTCGGGATGGCCCACCGATCAGCCGCCTGCCTGGCATGTGCTTCGGAGCGGGAACTGATCCCAACGACCGGAAATCCTGCACGCCTGTAAGCTGCGAGCTGCACATCGGCCATGATAAAGCCCGCTCCGATGCAACCGACGCGATACGCCCTGCATCGGATTTGTGGGTCGGGCGAGAAGCCCTCATAATCAGACATTGTCGTGTACTCGAGTTGTTTAATTGTTCCAGGGATACATTCTCGGCAGCGCGGAAAATTCCTGTAAGGCGGAAATCCGCTCCAAAGCACGTCTTCCTGTCGAGTCTCAAGCAACGCTTTTACGCGCTATTTGTTTACGTTCGACCAGGCTTCAAAATTACCTTCACTCCCTCCTTCTTTTTCACTATTTCGAGCGCCTTATCCCATTCGGCGAGGGTAAAGCGATGAGTAATTAAGCGTGAAGCATCCACTTGCCTCTGGACAAGAAGTTTCAGAGCTTTCGGCCACGCGGAGGTCACGCTGGCATTCGTACCCGTCACCACTAACTCCTTATAACAGACTGCATCCTGGTAAAAAGTGATAGGTTTTCCATAAAGCCCCATTTGACAAAAACGAGCGCCACGGCTTGCCAAATCAATCAAGGTCTTTGCCGCTGGGGCTGCGCCCGAGCACTCTACGACCAGATCTGCGCCCTCGGTACCGAAAAATTCTGCGACAGCTTGGACTACATCCTCAACGTCCTCGACATTGATGACACCGTCCGCACCGAGTTCCTTCGCGAGCTTGAGTCGTTCAATATCGATGTGGGTGCCTATCATTACGACTGTAGCACCTGCCACTTTGGCAAGTTGCATTGCCAGCAACCCAATCGGACCCGGCCCAGTGAGCACCACATTTTCACCTGCGCGAACGCCCGCTGTTTCAAGAACACCATGGATCGTACAAGCCAGTGGCTCCGTCAATGCCGCACTCTCAAGATCCAGCCCGTCGGGAACGCGATGCAGGTTGGACGCCGGCGTTAGCAGATACTGCGCAAATGCTCCTTCTTCTTTGGAGCCAATGGAACGGCGATGGATGCAGAGATTTCGTCTACCGCGACGACAATCTAAACAGCGACCACAAGTGGAGAAATAGGTCTCTGTGGTTACTCGGTCGCCGACTTTCCACCCGTCGACATCGCTCCCCAATTCGACGATAACCCCAGCCAGTTCATGCCCGATAGTCACCGGTGGTCTGGTCTCAAATTCATCGAGGTAGATATGCAGATCAGTACCACAAATCCCCGCCGAGTTCACTTCGATAACTGCTTGTCCAGGGCCAGCATGAGGCTCTGGCACATCCTGGAGTTCAATATTACCGACTCCACGCGCGATTTTTCGAACCGCAATCATGACGCTAATCCTCCAATTATGTCTCGCCAGGACACTAGCATTAGCCACCTCTTTCAAAACCTGGGTAAAGCGTCATCCCTCCATCCACAAAGATGCTCGCGCCAGTGATATAATCGGCGTAGTCTGAGGCCAGGAAGGCAGCCAATCGCCCAATTTCGTCCGGTTCTCCGATTCGTCGATAAGGGATTAGCGCCATCAATCCATTGTAAGCCTCACGCTCCTTCCAGGCGGACTCGTTCATTGGAGTGCGAATCGCTCCCGGGCAAATACTGATAGCTCGGATTTTAAGGGGCGCCACTTCCTGCGCTATACTCCTCATCAGGAGCATGAGCACCCCCTTTCGATGCTGCGTAGTTCACATGTCCCGCCCAGGGTATGACCTCGTGCACTGAACTCATACAAATAATCTTCCCAGCGGATGCAGAGACCGCCCTAACGATACCGCGCCGTTTGAATTCCCGGATGGCTTCTCGCGCACACAGAAATTGACCGGTTAGATTCGTGCCGATCACAGAGTTCCACTGCTCGATAGTCATTTGGTCGATGGGTGCATTGTTCTGAATGCCCGCGTTGTTGACCAGAATATCGACTGTTCCCAGTTCTCCAATCACCCTCTTAAACATATCTTGTACCTGATCTTCCCGAGATACGTCCGCACAAATTGAAAACGCTCTGGTTCCTACCTTTCTAATCGCGGAGACGACTTCATCTGCCACATCCAGAGGACCGATAAAGTTTATTGCGACATCAGCACCTGCCTCGGCCAATGCTATGGCTACAGCTCGACCAATACCGGAGCTTGCACCTGTTACCAACGCTTTTTGTCCAGCCAAGAGTCCGCTCAAAGGTAAGGGCCACTGCGGTGTCGGTAAGGTATCTCTGTTGGCTGAATTCATGTGATAGAGACCAGTCAGGCAAAGACTGATAACATAACGCGAATTTGCATAATCAGTAATTCGGTAAGCTTTTTCCGTCAGCTAAATTGTTCTCAATGGGATCCATCTCTGCTCACGATGACTCTGCAATATTGCTTCGCATAGCAACAATTCCCTATGACCATCATCGAATCGTGCAAAAATTTTCGGCTCCGGGAAATCCTCCTTCGCGAGACACTCATAGATCGCTCGGTATAGTTGCTTGAAGGTGTCCGGAAAGCCTTCGTTGTGACCACCGGGATAGCTGGCAAAGGTCTGGATGGCAGGCGCCAACAGGGAGGGATCTCGTATCAACAACTCGTTTGGTTTGTCTCGATGGCCGAGCCAGAGATCGTTGGGATGCTCTGAGTCCCAGGCAAGTGAACCTTCCGATCCGGCAATTTCGAATGTGATTTGATTTTTCCGGCCGGCCGTCACCTGTGAGACGCACATTGCGCCTCGTGCTTCATTGGAAAACCGGAACAGTACCGAGCCCCAATCCTCGGTACTAATCTGGATCCGCTCAGTATCAACGGACTTTGAGCCAGCTTCTCTCCCCTGAAAGGTTGAGCCTCCAACCTTAGGACGATGGCGGACGGGAACCAGGGTGGAAAGATCTGCAAAAACCGAATCGATCTGCAATCCAGTCACGAAAAGAATCAAATCCATCCAATGGGTACCAATGTCGCCGACTGCTCGGAGTTCGCCTCCCTCCTCAGGGAGCAAACGCCAGTTCCAATCTGTCTCCTTCAGCAGCCAATCCTGTAGATAGGCACCTCGTACGCTCAATACGCGACCAATGGTGCCTCTTTGAATCATATCCCGGGCGTGGAGTGCCAGCGGATAAAACCGGACATTGTAGTTCACGGCCGTAATCAAATTCGGATTATCCGCTGCGCGCTCGACTAGCTCTGCCGTTTCCGCAGAATTTGTGGCGAGCGGTTTTTCACAAACTACATGTTTCCGGGCGTTAAGTGCACCGATGACCATTTCTCGATGGAACCGGTTTGGTGTGGCAATGTGTACTACTTCCACGTCTTGATCGGAGAGAATCTCTTCATAGCTGACATACCCTTTGTCCAAACCCAATTCCTTGGCCGCCATTTCACTTTTGGCGCGCGAACTACCGAGTATACCTTTTACTCGAATTCCAAGGCGCCGAAGCGCCTCGACATGGACCGGACCGATAAAGCCGGTACCCGCTACAGCCACGGTGTTTTGGGGGAATGTCATCGGATCGTTTCTCAATAACTGGAGCCGCTCAGAGAATTTTCAGACGAAGGCTGATGAAAATGACTAACAACGTCAGAATGGCACCGAACAAACCGTAAATGCACGGCTTCAGATGATTAAAAATGATGTCGGCGTTGCTTCGTTGACGGATCTTGTTCGTAGTCCGTGCGAAATCCTTTTGAGTCTGGCCGAGAGCTATTATCGAAGCCTCAACCTGCCTTTGGATTTCTTCAACTTTTCCGATGGCCAGATCGATGCGGCCGAATTCGACACCTGCAAGCGCAATTGCCGACTCGAACCGCGAAATAACCTCGCGCTGGTTGGCACTCATTTTATCAACGATCGAGACGAAAATGGCTATCGGGTCATTCGCATTGTTGATGTGATAACGATCCAAAAGGAATAACGCATTCTCGGAAAACTCATTCCGGTCGATCGCCGTAAACGGCTCAGGTAGTTCTTCCGTATACCCAAACTGCTCGTTTCTTCTTTCTGCGGAAAGGTTCATAGATATTCACCGATCATGTTTGATTTTCGTTCGAGCATATTTGGTAGGGATTGCACGGCCGCGTTGTCTGCTAGGACATCTGCCTGCATGCGGCCTCTTTCGTCAGTCCTCTTTGTGTCTTTCGTACTCACCCGGTGCGAGCCTTCCGCGCAAACGCAACAGGTCGCTTTGAAGATCAATCATCCCTAGAGATTGATGAGACCGCATCAGATGTGGAAACTCATGTTCTTTGGCTTTCTCGATTAAAACGGGCATGGAAGGAACATGCAGGAGAATCTCGCGGGCGGCGACCCGCCCCCCTTCGCGTAAACGCAACAAACGCTGACTGACAAAGGCCTTAGCCACATTCGAAAGAACATGACGTCCGTACGCCTTTGTCTTCAGTCGGCAGAAGGTTCAAAAGCCTGGACGGGATCTCCAGAACCCTGTCCGCATGGAGCGTTCCTAATACCAGGTGGCCGGTCTCCGCCGCATAGAACGCGGCCTTAGCCGTCTCCCCGTCACGAATTTCGCCCACAAAAAGGACGTTCGGGCTTTGCCTCATGGCATCCCGTGTACCCGCGGCGAAGCTCCTGCAATCGGTACCGACCTCGCGCTGCACAATTTCAGCTTTGACGTTTCTAAACTCGTATTCGATCGGGTCCTCGATCGTAACGATCTTGACGGTCTGCGTCTCGTTGATTTCGCGTATAAACGAAGCGATCGATGTCGTCTTGCCGGACCCCGTGGAACCAGACAGGATGATCAAGCCGCTCATGTAACCTGCTATCGTCTTGGTCACAAGCTCCCCGAACCCAATTTCCTTCGGAAGCGGCGGACTCTCCGGTAACGGCCTGAGTGACGCCGTTAGCTCTCCCTGAGCCCGCACGATATTAACCCGGAATCGCATCCCCGATTTGACGACGCATAAATCCACAGATGGCATCGGATCGGAAAGCTTAACTGCCGCATCAGGGCGATGACTGACAAGAGACCGGATGATTCCTTCAAAATCCCTTTGTGTGAAGGCGTCATCGTCGCTGAGCCGGACGACACTGTTATCGACCTTCCCGGTGACATTCAGCCGATTAAACGTCAGATCGCTACAACTGTGTTTACGCACAAATCCGACGATTAGTTCCCACTCCGATTGATAACTATTGCTCGACATTCCTACGGTACGAGCGTGTGGTAATTGGCCTTGCTGGTATTCGCGCCCAATGAGCAGGTCGTTCTTTGCGACAGATCGAGAACATGATCATATGTTCCTCCGGAAGGACACGCTGGTATTCCGTATTTCAGATACTTCGCCAGCTGCGCCTCGCCGGTCAACGGAACACCCGGATTGTCTCTGGTAAATTCATCTTTCGCTGCCTCGATCAATGCCAGGTTCTTGGAGCATTCGTGTGCCTTTGCGGTATCAAGTGCCTGCCTGGCTCCCATCGCTACAACGCCCGTCATAATTGCAGATAAAAGGATGGCCAAGAGAGTCTCGAACAGCCCCCAGCCCTGATCGCTATTCCGTTTCAACGGCAACATCCTGGCTCTGAGGCCCATAGATTTTTTCCTCCAACCTCTTCAATGCAAGCGTCGCCGCCGAATTCGCTGCTCGCACTACATTTTTACCGACGGTAGCCTCCCCAGTAAACCGCGGGGCCGACCAAGACTGCAATCCGAACAGCATGTCCATGTACTGAACCGGCATGATGTCGGTCAAATCCCTCTTGTTATAAAAGAAGACAATCGGGATTTGCTGTAGAGCCAAATGTTGTCTTCCTTCCAGGCACATGCCGCGGTCAGACAGAAGCTCTTCCAGATCATTGAGCATCTCGAGGTTCCTCGAGGCGGCTTCGTATTGGCTATCTGCCACAAATACTACGGCATCGGTTGCGGCTAGGACGAGGTGCCGAGTCCTTCGATATTTCTGCTGGCCCGGCAACGTCCAATAGAGAAATTTCACCTCCAGATTATTAGCTCGGGAATTTTTGCGACTGTGCATATTCGAAAAAAACCGACCGATCGTCTGTGGTTGGCAACTCCTTCACGTCCGTTTCAAGCCGCATCGAAAGATATCTCAGAGACGTCGTTTTACCGGCATACGCGGGTCCGTAATAAACCACTTTTAGTTGAGCCTCGTAGGTAACCCAATTTACGTATGCCACGTCGACTTTCTTATCTGGTTCACAACGATTACGCAATCAATAAAACGTTTTTCTCTGGAGAAAGGTCACAGAACGGGCAAAAGACCGCCGAAGAGGATCTTTTTTGCCACAACGACTCCGAGAAGACCGGAGCCAAATTAGGATTATCAATCTCCATGCCCTCTGTGTCTCTGTGGTAAAATGATTCTCCCTATAACCTTCTCTTCCTCTGTGATCCTTTCATCGGTCCGATACAGTCCGAAAGCCGATTCTGTCGCTAAGAGTCAGGCAGCGTTGATTCGTAACACGCCGGGTGACATCGGCGCTGAAATTGCCAAAATTTCCTCCCCGAATGACTGGATTCCCAGATTGATCCACTGAACTCGTCCATTCCGAAACGTTTCCGGCCATGTCTAATACACCGTACGGACTTTTATCTTCTGGATAGGTGCCCGGCGCGCCCCATTTTTGCTTTGGATCACCTCGGTAGACATTTGCGGTACCAACACGGTCGTCCGGTCCCCAAGGATAACGCTGTCCACCAGTGCCTCTTGCCGCCTTTTCCCATTCTTGCTCGGTCGGAAGACGTCGACCTTTCCATTTCGCATAGGCATAAGCATCGAACCAATCAACAAAGATAGCCGGAAAATTCAGGTTGATTCTCACTCCCTCCATCTCTCCCTGCTCTACAGCCGTCTTGTAAATTTGATCCCACTGTGAATTTCGGTGACTCTTAGCTACCGGTTGATCCGGATGATCGTATTCGTGGCTTTCCCCGACCGCAGCAAGGAACTCCGCATATTGCCAGATGCTGATCTCAGTCGGGTCGATATCAAATTGCGGCACTACGATTGATTGGCCATCCTGATAGTAGAATCGCCCGGACGGAATTATGATCGGACCACCAAAATCGGCCCGATCGACCGGTTTCCTACCGGTGCTTTGCACTAAGCCGGCGAATTTTTCTTTGTTATCGAAACCGATATAGCCGATCAAACCGGCTACCAGCACCATTAATATTGTATGCGAGCCTCTACCAAGTCTCGATTTCCACTCGTTCCGAACTCGATGCTCGGTAATCAGCTTCAAAATATCAGCGGCACCACCCTGGCTAATTTGCAGGGATTTAGGGCGGCCCGCTTTGCATTTGGTTTGAGCGTACTCAGGATCCGTCTCGGCGAGACGTTCATCCAGAATCCGGGTAGCTTCCAGAAGGACACTGGTGGAATTCGCCGCTAATGTTCGCGGAATGTCTTGCAAGATTCCATGCCTCAAATCGAAATGTCCAACTCTCCACCCAACCATCTCGTTCACGGCTTCCTGACCTGTGACACCGCTCACGGTTGCGTGCAAGATCTGGCCACCGCGCACATAGATGTAGCCCTTTTGATTTCCGTGCCGAATAATGATCGTCGCACTGATACCAGCCAGGCAAGCGATCTGAATGATATGCTGCAACTCAAGGTGCTCGACTTTCCCGGCAAAACCCGTGACCTGTTCCTTTCCCATAGGCAACCAGAGATCAAGCCGCTTCGGTCGAATAAAGTTGCCGCACTACAGCCAGCCAAACAACTTCTTCGGGAGCGGCTTCTGCGACTTGGCAACGCTCTCCTTTGTATTCTTTTCGGCGTGCGGATCTGATTTCTTTGCCACCTTCTTTGAACCTGCTCGCTTCACCGGCGACGCTGCCGGTTGAGGCAATTGATCCGTTCCACGCGCTTGTCCTAGATGCGGTTCCGAATCCAGCCCAGTTTGTCCGATGGTCGTGGCCGTCGGTAAGTAGTCGCTGGGTGGCTGGCTGAATGTTAGGAACTCAGATTTCGATTCTGCAGCCACTTGCTCACCGGATGCCGCCAATCCACTATCGCCGCTTGGTCCGAAGATATTCACAAAACTCGGGTTGCTGCTTTCTGCAAAAAAAAACGAGTATACCTTCTGATCCAAGACTACAGTTAGATTCCCGGTGACCCCACTGCTGTCCAAAATAACCGTTAGTTGGACAAGTTAGTCCTGTATTCAAGCGCTTCGGCGGCGCTCTGGATGGATTTTTCAAGATGAGGTTGGGGTCTGTGGACTAAATGGGCTGCGGGTTGCTGTCCAAATCGAAGAGCTCGAGCTGGTCGGGCGGCGTTTCTGGCGGGGTGTCGAAGGGCCGATTAATCCACTCCCATAAGCAGCGGTAAGTGAAGAGGTTCCAGCGCAGCAGTGCGATCAGGTTGCTTAAGGCCCACCCAAAGGTGCTGCGCTGCTGCAATATCTTAATGAGCAGCATGGCGATTAATGCTGTCCAAATCTGGGTCCGCACCGCGTTTGGACTGGTACCGACGAAGGTCTTAATTTTCAGGCTCTGCTTGAGTGCCTTGAAAAACAATTCAATTTGCCAGCGCTCCTTGTAGATGGCGCCGATCGTTGCCGCACTTAAGTGCACCAGATTAGTTAATAGCTCGATCTGGCGTTGGTTTTCTTCATCCCATACGCTTACCAAGCGCAGATCCTCTGGGCAGGGTGCACCGGCCATGAAAGGGTTGAGTCGAATCAGGCGGTCTTTTGTGACGTTGCTGCCTTTCGGTATCGGTCGATCTTCCCAGGCCGCATAATCGGCGTTTTCTTTGAGTCGAGTCACGAAATGAATCCCCGCCTTGGTCCAGCGGCTGAAGAGCTTGTAGTCAATGTAGCCACGATCCATGACCACGATGCTGCCCTTTGGCAGGCTCAAAGCGCGGGCAATCTCGATTTCGGCCACGTTGCCCTCGGTTACGTGTGCATAGACTGGCAGATAGCCGTCGTGATCAAGCAGCACGTGAAGCTTGATCGCTCCCTTGGTCTGCCGGTACTTGGCCCAGTCGAACATCTCCAGACACAGCTCGACAATGGTCGCATCCAGGCTGAAAAGCTTGTTCTTGAAACGTAGACGCTTGGCCGGCGCCGAGCTTCGCGCTACCTCCAGCATTGCATAGAAGAGCGCTTCAAACAGTTGCCATGGTCGATGGGTGTTTGCATAGGATAGGGTGGAACGTTTCGGTGAACGCTCCAGACCCAGATGGCGAAGTTTGCCCTCACAACAGGCTAAGCCGTCGAATGATTTCCCGCAGCGACTTAGCTTGTGCCAGCTGGCAAAACATCATCGCCACAAACTGGCTCCAGCAGCTGAAGCCCTTGGCACCTCGTTCGGCCCTATGTTCTCGGACAAAGCGTTCGAAGCGATGCCGGTCCACTAAAGAAAGCAGCTGGCTAAACAGACTGGCGTGCCCTACCATGTTCCCGACCTCCGTTGATGGTTCTTTTGGTTTTTCATAATTACCAACCATTCAACCGGAGACGGAGGTCACTACCCAATCATTTTTTTCGCAACCCTATCTTGGACACCAGTGCGGTGACCCCGGGTTTCAGAGCACGAACGCTGAAATAGTTTGCCCCTTTGGTGTAGGAGATCTGAAAGGCGTCCCCAGAACCAGGATTTGGAGAAAAACCGTAGCCATCGATAGCTTCGATCCTGTAGGGGAACTCCAACGAAGTCACGCCGTCTGTTCCTACCTTAATCAGCGCAGGCTCATTGTGATTAAGAGGCGCGCGAACAATCTTGTCCTTTAAAACGTCATCTCCCGCTTTGCAATGGATCTGGAAAATCACCAATGCGGCAAGGCCCGCAAAACTGACCAGAAACAATCTCATATATCTTGTCTATAACGTTATGAATAGCAGGTCACGAACAAAGTTTTGAACGCCAACTGCCGGATCAATTTCGATCACTGATCGGAGCTACGAAATGTCGTTCGGGTTCGTAACGAATACTTAGGTAATCAACACAGTGTGGGCATTCCGAGCCGCTCGCTCAGGCCCCATCGGTTGATTGCGGCGTTGGAGACCGCTCTTCCAACGATCGGATGTTGAACGGCAAACAGGAATTGCCCGACATGATCGTACTCGGGTATCTCATTGCGATTCCCGTACCGGTTCACTTTGGCCGCCACCCCGTTGGCTATGTCACGGGCATCCGGCGCACCTGCCATGCCTTGATCGATGCGTGCCGAGGCGATCATTTCCGCTTCGCTTTCCAAAATCAGCAGACAGTAGTGAATCAGCTTCGCCACGGTGACCGCGCTCAAGTGCCCAGGAGTCGCCAGCAATCTTCTGTCCATATGATGATCGAAAGATTCAGCGCCAAATGAATCGAGTTTCAATTTGTCGACCAGATCCTGGATTGCGAAGGGAAATTCTTTTTCGTATTCTCTGACAAATTCGGCCAGTGTGGTTTTGGTTCCAGGTCTTGGCGTTGGTCCAAAATTATACGGAAAATTGAAATGAATGCGGTTGATCTCCGTCACCTGCTCGTCGGTCACGGTTGTCAGCTTTGGCAACGATCGTTTTTTATTTGGCACAACCTTTCTTGGGGTTTCTCAGGGGCCTATTTCCGGGCTCCAGGTCCGAGCTGAAAGCTTATCCCACGTTGACCGATCGGGACGCCAGTTTCAAGCCACGCCTGATCCTTTATTGCCTTTCTTGCCGCCATTGTGGAGTTGTTGGAATTTTATGTCGAACGTGAGTGTCGTGATCCGTCGATGACGCGATCGTCCTAGTTCTTGGAGCGAGATTCTTAGATCGGTTTTGTTATTTATTTCCGCAATCGCAGTATCCAAAGCTCTTTGACGCAGGTTCGCCCAGACTGGCAAAGGCGCTTCCTGAATCATGTTTCCTTCCGCATCTCTGATCGATTCCAGGCCGAGCACCTTTCGAAGTCGGTCCAACGAGACGCGCTTGCTTCCGACCGTCGCATACTTTTTGGCCCAATTGTAAAGGAGAAGGGAATATTGACTTCGCAGTCGAAGCTTGGCCGGTCGCTCGGTGAGATACCGCGGCAAAAGCTTCTTCAACTCCAGCCAGATATTTTCAAAGCGGGGGCTGAACGTTAGATAAACTTGGGGATTTTCCATTCCGCGCACTTGCACGGCATCCACCCATCGGGTATAACTCGTCAAGACCTGGGAGCCTTTTATTTCCTCGATCACCAAGCGATGGTTAACGGCCAGCCGCAAAGCCGGTTTAAGGTCCTTCTGACCTCCAACTAAAATTGGTTCGGTTTGGCCCGGTCGATATTTTTCCAGAGCAAAATTAAGCAGGTTGCGCTCTGGTTCGGTGAGCATGAAATAGCTTTTCTGAACGCCGATTGGCAAGGATTCCTCTAGACCTTTATCAATTACGCTGTCTGGCAGCCGCCGTTGAATTGAACTTTTTTCTGTCGCCATTGTCAGTATCTTCTAAGAGAGCCGTTAATTCGTCGGAAATCGCATCAAAAGAGCTATTTACCTTTACATCTCCCAAAAACGTTATCAATAATGCATTGTACATTAAGGTTTAACAATGGCGACCTCGGTCGAAACCAGGCATAGAATCACCAAGAGTTGGAACTTTGGCACAGGCCAACATCCTCTGACGCTCGACGATTATCTAGAGAGGAAATCTATTCATTTCAAGTTCTTTGAAGGTTCCGAGCCGTGGGTTGGCGACCATGATCGCGTCACATGGGAAAATTTTTTTAGGTTTTGCACGGAAGAAATGGACGACCTTTCAGCGTTAACCTGCGGCATGGTCATTGTGTATTGCCTCTCGGTTATCGAGCAGTTGACGGCAAAGGTTAAACGACCCGTGACCCGGACAAAGATCCAGGAAGCATTGGTCGCTGCATATGAGGAGGCATACGAAAATCCGGTGTTCCAATACCGGTGGGCGATGCGGCATCCTGTCGTATCGGAGGCGGTCAATATCGCGTTACGAAATCTTGGGGAACGCGAATAGACCCGTTAATTGTCGTTGATAGGCAAGAGGGCCGACGTTGTACTCCATTCATGGTCATTCGTCCACCTGCAACCGAACCGGAGTTTGTAACGTACTATGCGTTTCGGTGGCAAATCCTGCGCGAACCGTGGAATCAACCGCCCGGTTCCGAGAAAGACGAATTCGAGAGTCGGGCCATTCATCTGGCGGCCTGGGACGACGCCGGAAGACTGATCGGGATTGGCCGCCTGCATCGGGTTGCCGAAAATTACGGTCAAGTTCGTTACATGGCGGTTGAACCTACGCTGCAAACTCGCGGCGTCGGAACAGCTATTTTGCGAGAATTGGAAGTTCGCGCGATCGAATCGGGGATTCAGGAAATAAGACTGAACTCACGCCAGGACGCAGTGCCATTCTACCAGAAAAATGGCTATCAAATCCTAAAACCTTCGCATACCCTCTTTGGCACAATTCCGCATTTCGAAATGTGGAAGAGATTGCGCTGAATTTGCGAACCGAATAAGAGATAAACTGCAGGTTACACAGATTTCGCAGATTAGAAGAAGGACCCACTGCCTCTCAACGTTGATCGATTGGAACGAATTTATTCCCAACCGGGTCGCCGGTGTACTCGCTTAACGGACGATAGAGCCGGTTGTCGGCCAGTTGTTCAAGGACATGAGCAGTCCAACCGGCGGTCCGGGAGATGGCAAATATGCAAGTAAACAGATCGGTCGGGATTCCGAGAGAATAATAGAGAGTCGCGGAGTAAAAATCGACATTCGCATGCAATCCCTTCTTTTCCATCATCAGTGCTGCAATCCGCTCGGACATTTCGATCCATTTCGGTTCCCCAAGCTCGCTGCTGAGCTGAACGGCCATCGCTTTCAGGATCGGCGCTCTCGGATCAAGCGTCTTATAAACACGGTGTCCGATCCCCATGATCTTTTTCTTTTGGGCCAAAGTTTGATCTATATATTCATCGACTCTGTCCAGGCTGCCAATTTCCTGGAGCATCTGGATCACACCTTCATTGGCGCCGCCGTGCAACGGCCCTTTGAGCGTGGCAATCGCGGCGGTGACAGCAGAATAGATATCGGTCAGGGTTGAAATCGTCACGCGAGCGCTAAATGTGGAAGCGTTCATCCCGTGTTCGGCATGGAGCACGTATGCCAGATCAAGCGTCTCGGTCTTCTTTCTGGATGCGTCTTTGCCATCCAACAAATATAGAAAATGACCGGCTTCACTCAAATCTTCGCGGACCGGCGGAAGGTCGAGCCCGTTTCGCGCCCGATGAAAATAAGCGATTATCACTCCGACCTTAGCCGTAATGCTGATGGCGCGGCGTCGCGTCGCTTCCAGTCTCTGGTCTAAAGTCAGCAGCGGATCGTATAGGCCTAACATTGAAACAGTCGTGCGCAGCACATCGATCGGTAAAGCGGTCGGCGGAGCGGTTCTCAAAAACTCTATTACCTGATCCGGCAATTGGCGCTCTGCGGCTAACTGTTTCTTAAGCTCGGCCAACTCCGATCGATTCGGGAGTTTTTGGTTCCACAGCAGGTAAATAACCTCTTCAAAAGACGCTTTACCGGCAAGCTCGTTGATATCGTATCCGCAGTAAATGAGTTGCCCTTCCTGCCCTCGCACGTCACTGAGCCGTGTTTCGGTGGCGACGACTCCTTCCAACCCTTTTGATATAACAGGCATAAGCTTGAGTTAATGTTTCAGAATGTTGATCAGAGTATCTCCGATGCTGGCCGGCGTTTCCGCCACCGCAATACCAGCCTCTCGCAGTGCTTCGATCTTTCCGGCGGCCGTTCCTTTGCCTCCGGACACAATCGCCCCGGCATGCCCCATGCGCCTGCCAGGCGGTGCTGTAACCCCGGCGATAAAAGCAGCAACTGGTTTATCGTAATGCTCTTTCATCCAGAATGCAGCTTCTTCTTCGGCTGTCCCGCCGATCTCGCCTATCAGAATCAACGCGTCAGTCTCCGGATCATCACTGAACAATTTAACGGCATCCAAGTGGGAGGTTCCGTTGATGGGGTCACCACCGATTCCGATACAGGTCGACTGGCCATACCCGCGCTGGGTCAGCTGCCAAACCGCCTCATACGTTAGCGTGCCGGAACGGGAGATCACACCAATCTTACCCGGTTTATGGATGTAGCCGGGCATGATCCCAATCTTGCACTGCCCTGGGGTGATGATCCCGGGACAGTTGGGCCCAATCAAGCGGGATTTATTTTCTTGAAGCACCGTTTGCACCCGCATCATGTCCATTACAGGAATCCCTTCGGTGATGCAGACGATCAATTCCACGCCGGCATCCGCAGCTTCCAAGATGGCATCCGCAGCGAATGCTGCCGGAACAAAGATCATCGTCGCATTACAGCCAGTCTGTTTCCGCGCCTCGTAGACGGTATCGAACACCGGCACTCTCCCCTCAAACATCTGGCCCCCTTTGCCCGGCGTCACGCCGGCGACAACATTGGTTCCGTATTCCATGCAGCTTTTGGCATGGAAAGCTCCGGAACTGCCGGTGATACCCTGGACGACGAGCCTGGTGTTGTTATCAACAAGAATAGACATGGGTTTTGAATGGTTACCGAACGTGCCGTTTATGGATGACGAGCGAATTCCCATCCGGATCCGCGATGATTGTCATTCGGCAGACGGGACTTTCAAATGGCTCAACAACGAATTTTACATTGCTTGCGTGAAGCTCGCCCACCGAGGAGTCAAAATCGTCGACCTCGAAAGCAACAGCCGGCCCGTCGTTTGATGGCTTCCATTCCTCCTTCGCCATGTTGCTGAGTGCGAAAGTCGAAGGACCCAGGTCGTACTCTACCCATTGTCGATCCGCATCCCCAAAGGTCCGGGTCGGTTCGAGTTTCAATACACCTTCGTAAAAGTCTCGCGCACGCTTCATGTCCGTCACTGGATACGCGGTAAATGCTAGTTCAAGGATTTTCATGCCCTACAATGTCGGTTTAGCTGGCCTTGGCTTCCGCAACGACTCTCTTCGCGGCATCTGCGAGATCCGACGCTGCTTGAATCGGCAGCCTGGATTCTTCAAGCAATTTTCTGCCAAGTGCGACGTTGGTGCCTTCCAATCGAACAACGAGGGGCACCGGTAAACTGACCGCCTTCACGGCGTTGATGATTCCCTGGGCGATGACGTCACAACGCATGATGCCGCCGAAAATGTTCACCAGGATGGCCTTAACGTTCTTATCGGCAACCAGGATTTTAAATGCCTCAGTCACCTGTTGTTCGTTCGCGCCGCCGCCTACATCGAGGAAGTTCGCGGGCTCGCCGCCTGCATGCTTGATGATGTCCATCGTAGCCATAGCGAGGCCGGCACCATTCACCATACAGGCAATGTTCCCTTCCATTCCGATGTAATTAAGGTTGAACTTCGACGCCTCAACCTCGCGAGGATCCTCTTCGTCGACATCTCGCATCTCAAGAATCTCTTTGTGCCTGTAAAGCGCATTGTCGTCGAAATTGAATTTTGCGTCGAGAGCCAGGACCTCGCCCTTCTTGGTCACAACCAGGGGATTTATTTCGACAAGCGAACAATCGAGCGAAAGAAACAGTTTGTAGAGATTCAGAAACAACTTGGAAGCGGCCTTCAATTGGTCTCCACTCAAGTTGAGCTCCCGGCCAATCTTCAGTGCCTGGTAAGGCTGCAGCCCCAGCAACGGATGAACTGGTTCGCGGATGATTTTCTCCGGGCGCTCTTCTGCGACCTTCTCGATCTCGACACCTCCCTCGGTGCTTGCAACAACGACAGGCGCTCCAGTTGCTCGATCCATCAGGATCGCAAAGTAGACCTCTCGCTCAATGTCGACCGATGCGACGACCAGGACCTTTCGCACGACCTTGCCAACCGGACCTGTCTGATGCGTCACCAAAGTCTGGCCGAGCATTTTCTCCGCCATCTCGCGCACCTCGGCGGGAGTCTTACAGAGCTTCACTCCGCCTTTGAAACCGCTCGTGAACGTTCCCTTTCCGCGGCCTCCCGCATGGATCTGCGCCTTGACTACGAGTTGGGAGCCGTTGAGCGCAATGGCGATTTTCTCAGCTTCCTCCGAAGTCTCAGCTGGCGCGCCCTTGGGTGTTGCCACGTTGAATCGTTCAAAAAGCTGCTTGGCCTGATATTCGTGAATATTCATGTCAGAGGGAATCTCCCGGCGCACGCCAGGACGCAGACTATCCATTGAACATATGGCGGGCCTGGAATGACCGTCAATCGGGAAGTGACAACCGGCGACTAAAGTTCGACTTCGGGCAGAGGATGCGTCTCGATTCGCTGCCAATCCCCTCCAGCCCGAACTCCGAACCTTGAACTTCAACCTCCCGGACTTAGACTCGAGCGTGCTCAGCCCAGATCCAGACTCAGTTAACCGAATGCGGCGACTCGGCTTGCGCCTGGACGAATTCGAGGAGGTTTTTTCGCGTTCGAGCGCACCGGGCGGCCAGCACGTCAACAAGGTCTCCACCGCTGTCACTCTTGTTCACCGGCCTTCGGGCGTCTCAGTAACGGTCCAGGAGACGCGCTCTCAGTATCGGAACCGTCAGTTGGCTTTTAATCGACTGGTCACACGCATCGAGGAAATACGGAAAAAGCGAGTCGCTGAGCGTAGATCAGCGACCGAACAAGAACGGCGCCGGAATTCCCGGCGGCCCCGAGCGCTCCGGCGCGAAATTCGTAAATCCAAAGAACGCAGGGCAGAAATCAAGCAGGCTCGCGGCGAAAATTTCACCTGATTGAGTGGTGAAGGCCAAAGGTGCGATAGAAGGTCTGTTGGCGGAGAGGATAGGGGACAATGACTGCGTGCCCTCATTACAGGTTCTTTTTTAGCGCTCCAAATAGTTTGAAACAGTTGGAGGGATTCGAGGAAAATAGTTCGCTGGTCAGGGGAACGTTCAGTGCATCACTGTAACCAGGAAGCCGCCGCAAGGCCCCAGCGTCCAGACTGTGAAATCCCATCGCCCAATCCTGGAACTCCCGATGGTCTTCGTTGCCCTGCAGAAGTAGTATCGCGCCGCGATGCCGCGGATCAGTCAGAATCTTGGCATACATCCCCCGCACCGATTCTTCCGGTCCCTCCAGCAGCTGCATGAAGTTGCCGTCTTTGTAAAGCAACATACCGGTAACGCCGATTTGGACGTTATTTCGACGGCTCGCTTCTAAAATCTTGATGAGCTCTGCTTCGGGCAACGACGTTACTGCGGAACTCACGTAGATCAGGAAAAACATTATTGTATTTGCGGAAATTCCGATGCAATGCAACTCCTCGAGTCATTTTTCCCACGCCTCCCTTTAGCTGCGCAGGTGGGTTCCGGCTGCCGCGAAGAAATGCTTTACCTCATTCCGAAAGGAGCCGGCCACGCACCTAACCAACCAGGCCAGCACCGGAAAACCGTTGTCCACTCTCCAAGCTTCATCGGAGCGTGGCGCCCTGCTATTCCGCCAATTCCAGGGCAAGCTGCGTCGCTTCTTCCAAGCTTATCACCCCATGCACAGCTTCTCGCACTGCTTTTTCCAAAAGGGTCGGCTCCCCTCTTTCGACCATTAGGCGCCTCAACTTTTCTGGGGTGGGTTGACCGTGAAGCACGTTTGCCATCTCTTCGTCCACCACAAGAGCCTCATAAAGGGCTTTCCGACCCTCAAACCCGGTTCCATTACAATGGCTGCAACCGCGTCCAACTTTGAAGAACTCGCCACCCTCCAGCCATCTCGGATCAATTCTCATCTTCTTCAATTTCTCTCGGCCAGGAATAGGCACTTCCTCGGCACAGTGGGGGCAAACCATTTTGACAAGACACTGCGAAAGCGCCATGCGTAGCGTCGACGCAATCAGGAAAGGCTGAACGCCGAGCTGAATAAATCGGATCGGTACCATGGCCGCCGAATTGGCGTGCAGCGTCGTGATGACTCTGTGCCCGGTATTGACTACGCGCAAAAGGGCGTCGGCCGTTTCCAGATCCCGAATTTCTCCCATCATAAGAATATCGGGAGCCTCCCGAACGATGCCTCTAACCCAATTCAGAAAGGTGTTCCGGCCATAATCGCTGATTTCCACCTGATTCACATGCGGGATAACGACTTCGATCGGTGATTCCGCAGTCTGAATGTTATGCTGAAGAGGATCGAACTCATTTAGAATGCTGTAAATCGTGGTCGATTTACCACATCCAGTCGGTCCTGAGAAAACGATGAGCCCGGATCTGACTGTGCAGAATCTGGTGAATCTTTTCGACATATCTTTCCGGCATTCCAAGCGAAACAAGCGATCGGATTGAATTCGCGTCTCTCTTCATCCGCAGGATGACCTGTTCGCCGGACACATGATAGGAAGTGTGAATGCGGAAGAGGTACGTCCTGTGATTGTGGCCAATCTGGAATTGTCCATCCTGCGGGATATCGATCCTTTCAGTTCGCAGAGCCGCTTTATCTTTCAATACTGAAATGATAAGATTCGCCGCTTCCGACTGCAGTCTTAGCGGCTTAATCCAGTAACCATTGGTCTTGTAGTGAACAAACAATCCGCTTTGATCCTCCGAGCGGAGCTTAATATCCGATACGTCGAGATCAATGCCTCGCGTTAAGATCAGGTGGACAACATCTTCGGTTGAAATGTTTCCCTGAGCGATTTGCCGATTGAGTCTATCAAGATCAACCTGCTGGACTTTTTTGACGTGGATGTTTGAGGTATCGCCAGCCGGCTTCAGCTTGTCGGCGAGCCCGGGAATATTAATCTTGCTGCTGGCCGCGCACGCAAGCCATTTTTCGACATGGAGCGATTCGGCATCCACCTCAGCGAAAGTGACGCGATGTTGATAGATTTGTGAAAGATAGTTGTGGTCGTCCGCCGTAAGTCTGTCGCTCACCGCTAACGTTGCCATCCTGTCCGACCAATAGATTGGGACGGCTTTAAACAACGTAGCAGTAAGACGCTTTAGTAGCTCCTCGGGGAGAGCAAAATCAACAAGGTCTATCCAGGGTCTGCCAGTTCCGTTAACATACTCCTTATGCAATGCCACCTCATTCTCCGGCAAACGCGGAGTGATCATAATCCGGTCGGCATTCCGCGCCAGAAACAACCGAATCGGTTCCGGGTCGCACCAAACACAATGGACTTTTCTGGCACCAAAAAAACGATTCAAAACGGACCAATGCGGTTGCTTAACGGCCTGGGCCAATTCAGGGATCCAGCTCACGACTGTTACTTCGTCAGCAGTCTTTTGCCCGCGAGAAAACCTGTAAGCCAGTGGAATCAGAGGAATGCGCACAGGCGGAAGATGAACCTTTTTCCCGAACATCGGCGTGAAATTGCTTATATCGATAGCCGCGTGGGAAACCTCTTTATTTGAACAAAATATCGCGGCAAACAGATCTGTTACCGTTTCATAATATTTAGATGTCTGCTCTCGGAATCGCGGCATCAACCACTCGTAGAAGGATGGTCGCTGCCAGGCCGACAGAAGATCCGAATCCCGATCTAGCTCATCGATGTACTCCAAGAGAACATCTGTAGTATCGCGATTTCCTTCTTTCAGTCCGATAGCCTTTGTCAAAACCGTGTTCAAGAGATTCTGCAGCGGTTGCTCTGTCTCATCCAGACTGCACCCTTCATGGATACTCTTAAGCACTAACATAAGATCCTCCCGACAAAATTAGGGGACTGCGAACACCGCCTGGGCCGTGATCAGGCTCGCCGCCCTCGCTGATCCCTGGACATTGAAGCCGCCGCTTATAAGGATCGGATGCGGGGTAACAATTGTCAGATCGCTTGTCAGTACACTTGCATTGCGGATAAACACCGCGGCGGTCGCGCTCGTTGACGCGATGTAAAAGCTCTCTTTTCCAGCACCTGGAGCGATGCGCTTAGCATCGAAAACGATGACCGGCGGGCCCCAGCAGTTGTATATTCGTGTTGCGTAGGCGCTGTAGTTCTTTCGTTCGTCCGGTTTGCCGCCACGCACGGTGATTCTTCCAGAGACTTCCAGAATGACGCGTGAACATTGGTGCCACAGCCGAAGCTGTTCCTTTTGAGAATTGGCTAGCCACAGACAACGGGCTTGCCGTCAACTCGTCTTTTGGTACCGCCTGAACCATAGTCATCGGCAAATCTCTCCCAGTCAGCACGGTTGAGTGCTGAGTAGATTTGGCGAGTGAAAGCCATTCGTTGCTGGTGGTGCTTTTTATTGGCAATGCAATCGCCGCAACGTCTGGGGCCGACCTCGCCTCCAGACTAGCGCCACCGCTAAGATTCACATTCCCGGAAGTGGCTACCGGATACGACGCGTTCGCGATTCCTCCAGTGACGTTGAGATCTCCGTTGACATAGGTGCGACCGATATTCGGTGTTATCGCGGCGTCCAGCGTTACATTGCCGCCCCACGAATAGAGAGAAAACTCGGAAACCGGTATCTGGCGGATCGAGAGTACAGGCTTAGAGCGTAAAGAAAGAAAATCATAGTTCCCCTTGGGCTTGGTTGATCCAAGTCGTATCGCGACAGCGGTGACATCGAGTTCAGAGGTTGAAGCCAGAGCTCCTCGGAAAGGATCGTCCGGCAACGATAGCAAATTAACGGTGTTGTGCGTTTCCGTCGCGTCGATAGTGGGTCGGGAACTAACGGCATCGATTCTTAGATCATACATGCCGCGCTCAATGCTTCCGCTGGTTTGGCCGGACTCGGTTGACAAAGCACTGATGTCCGCTCGCGCACTGCGTTGAAATTGCTCTTCGAGCGCACCACGCAACTCCAAAATGCCCATCTCAATCTTTTCCTCTCCACGGTCCTGATATTGGCGCTTCCTGGAGGCCTGTTCAGTCTCCTGGCTGAACGACAGAAAAATGAGGACGAGGGTGGCCGTGATGGCAACCACGGCCAAGCAGACGACCAGCACGTATCCATTCTCCCGACCCGGTCTGGGTATATGATCCATTTCTAAACTTGTGTTTTATCTCATCCGGAGCGGAGTTCCGTAGGCTGAAAACGTCAGCAGTTGGTTCTGGACAGGTATTTGCCAATGCCCTTGAACCAGTCCAAGATTCTGAGTTGAATATCGGCCCGCTTATCGGCGTCACGCCTTTCAAGGTCATTCTCTCGGTGTTCATGTTATTCTCGAATCTTTTCAGAGTTTGAGAGACCGGATCATAGACAAAAAAGTAGAGAATAGAAGTTCCAGATTGAGTCGGCGAATCACAGACAAGAACGTTCCCTTGTGGCGCAAGGTTATTCTCCGGGCCGCTCCTATAGGCGTCCATGTCTGAGTAGATCCCCCACGCGGTCGCGGTTTTTGTTGCCAGCGTTACGCTGGCAACGAATCTTGCTCCCTGGTCTTCCTCGCGGGCCAGTTCCATGGCATTCAGCGATCGCACGAGGATAAGCGTCATGGCCTGGCTCACAGTGAACAGCACTACGGACAGAAGCACAATTGTGACGATAACTTCAATCAGGCTGAATCCGCCTTCGCCTGATCGAGACCTAGGATTTGCGGCGGCTGATTGCATCGGTGACGATCGTCTGTAATTTTAGTTGAGAGGAGGGAAAATCGCCATCGACCTGATAGGTCATATTAAGCGTGATATTCCTGGTCTCCAGAGCAGTTCCTGGAT
Organism: uncultured Verrucomicrobiae bacterium; assembly: GCA_963736745.1. Lineage (GTDB taxonomy): Bacteria > Verrucomicrobiota > Verrucomicrobiia > Chthoniobacterales > JAFAMB01 > JAFAMB01. The sequence continues at coordinate 162,468 of CAVTQD010000003.1, forward strand.
TCAATTCCTGGACGTTTGCCGTGACAGTGTAGTCGTAGAATTTCTGCCAACATTGGGAAGCTGAATCATAAAGCTGATATAGGCTTCCCTGACTTAGAACGGAACCGTCCGCTGGCAGTAGATCGTAGGCCACGTACATGACATAATCGCTGTTTTCCCGGAGTAGTTCCGTTACCCGATTGTCGATACGCGCGTGTCTTGCCTTAAGATCAGATAGCCGGAGCGCTTCGAATGACCCCACCACGGAAAATGCCAGGACCAGAATTCCGACAATGGTTTCCATGAGGCTAAAGCCCATTGAAGATTGGCTCTGCAATTTCATTGCCGCTTCCCGTTCAGTAACTTGATGCGGTACTGCGCCGCTTAGGATTTGTCTTGTTGTAGTAGGCGGGTGCTTTCGATGGCGTCTCCTTCCCCTCACGACTGTAGGGCACCGGAGGCGGTTCTCCCGGCAGGTCAGCCATGTTGCCGAGCATCTCCGTTTCGTCGGTTCCGACGCGGTCGGTCCTTGTCGCTGTTCCTTTTATAATTCGAGGCCAAACGATGATCACCAGATTGGTTCTGTCCTTCATCTTTTGCCTGGTACTAAAAAGGTAGCCTACAATCGGCCATTTTCGAACTCCCGGGATTCCATTCTCTGCAAAATTGTCAATGTCTTCCGTGATGCCGCCAATTACTGCCGCATCGCCGCTTTTTACCTGGACGTCAGCGGTCGCAGTTCTAGTTGAGATCACCGGCACCGTAGTGTTAGTTCCGGGTTGTGCAGGCGATTGGCCAGTTTGCGTCGAGAGCGCCGGGTTGATCTTCAAATCGATAATTCCGCCCTTTAATATTCTTCCTATCAGATCGATTGTCAGACCGGTGGTGAACGTGTAGGGCGTAGTTGTCGCCTGAACATTTGCCGTCGCTGCGGTTTGAAGGAAAATTGTCTGCTGCGTCACACTCCTGATCTGCACAGGCACGCCTGTTCTCGTGTACGTAACAGGCGAATTCGTTGACCTTAGTTTGCCTCGTTGCGCCAACGCTCTGATCGTGACTGCGACGTCCGGGAATTTCAAAATCAATCCATTATTGAAGAACGGGCCGCCAAATCCGGCCGAAGTGATGCCAACAGGGGTGGCCCCGACGTTTCCAGTCAGAGTGAAAGTAGCACCGTTTTGCCCAAGAGTGCTGCTCCAGTCGACTCCGCCGAAAAGATCGTCGTTTTTCGAGACCTCAACCACGTAAGTATTAATCTGGATTTGATTCTCTTGTCGATCCCAGATGCGAATCTGCTCGGCCAATCCTTCGTGCTCTTCCGGAGTGGCCCGGACCATCAAAGAGTTAGTGGATCGCTCGACCCAGACAGCATTTTCCTTCGAATTCCCAAATCCACCAGTCGAAAGAGGGTCGTCAAATGGAAGTCCGGAGATGAATCGTGGTTTGGTTTGCTCTGTACCGCTCGAGTAAAGGGATTGAGCAAAAGAGGCGTTCTCCTGAGCCCCTGTGTAGGCGGCAGAACCTCCCGCACTATTTTGCGGTCTGGGATATGCCGGGTTTGAATCAGCTGCCGGCTTGATCTGAATTCCAAGATAACCGGCAGTCGCCTGAATCAGGTCCTCTGCGCTCTGATACTTCAGAGTATATCTTCTGACTTCGTAGTAGCTCGGAGAAGTGATATCAGATCTTTCGAGTGTGTATACCGCGTTCTGGCGGTCGATCTGAATCTTAAAACCATGAGCTCGGGCGAGCGCCTCGAAGGCCTGAAGTGGCGTCATATTCGTCAATACGATGGAGGTTACCTCGTTTTCCGGTATGCCAGGCTCGACATAGTTAATTTCGGCTTGTTCGGCGAGACTTCTAAGGATTCTGGCAACAGGCTGATCCGTGTAGCGATGCGTCCGAGGACGAGCTGGATCCGTGACCAGCTGCTGTTGAGCTTCTTCGTGCTGC
>CAVTQD010000004.1:0-87132 GCA_963736745.1 uncultured Verrucomicrobiae bacterium
TGGTCAGGTCGCACCATCGCTTTGAGTCTACCTGGAGGCTTTACGCGGCCACCTCTGGACAACTCATCGGATGGTCTGCCAAGAAGCGCGCGGGCGCCAGGGTACCCGCAGGAGATTTCGTGGGAGCAGGCGCTCGATGAGATAGCAGCAAAAATGCGCACGCTTCGCGAAAACGGTGAAGCGCACAAGCTGCTCTGGATGAGCGAAGATTTTTCGTTCACCCATATCCAGGCTGATTTCTGCAAACTCTTTGGTACGCCAAACTATTCGATGCATTCGAATCTTTGTGACGTCGCTCGCAAAGCTTCATTCACTTGTGTGGTTGGTGATGACCGGCCCATCTCCGATTTCATCCAGTCAAAATACATTCTACTGTTCGGCTGGAATCCCACCGCTGCCATCAAATGGGTCTATCTGCCGCGCATCCTCACACGCGCGATCGAGCGTGGGGCAAAGCTGGTAATCGTGGACCCGTATCTTTCCGACACTGCGGCAAAGGCGCAGGAGTGGGTTGCCATTCGACCCGGCACCGATGGCGCGTTAGCACTGGCACTCGCGCACGTCATCATTCGCAACAAGCTTTACGATCAGGACTTTATCGCAAAATGGACAATCGGTTTTGAAGAGCTCGCCGAATACGTGCAGGACAAAACACCACAATGGGCTGAAAACATCACGAGTGTCTCGGCAACGAAAATCGAGCGTATCGCACACGAGCTGGCCACGACGAAACCGGCCTGGAGCGGACCTGGACACCACTCGAACGGCGTACAGGGTGGACGCGCCATTGCGGCCCTTGCCGCGCTGCTTGGCGGTTTCGATAGGCCAGGCACTTTGATGTTACCGGATAGGCGAGGCGAAAAGCACATCGAGCTCGACCCCGATGAGGACGCGGCGGCGACACTAAAACGGTCGCGTTTTGACGAGCTTTCTAAATACCCTCTCGGCCACAGTTCCGGGGTCTACTGTCAGATGTTCGAGAATCTCGCGGAAGGTAAAGGTCCCTATTTACCGAAGATGCTCATGTGCGTTTTCCAAAACCCAATGATGTCCGTGCCTGGCAGCCCAATGGTCGCAAAGGCCCTGTCTAAGCTCGAGACGCTGGTGGTCATTGACACGATGCCCAGCGAGACCGCGCAGCTGGCGGATTATTTGTTGCCCGGCACCAATTTCCTGGAGCGCTACGACCTTTGCACCCACTGGGTGACCTGGCCTGTACTCGGGCTACGCCAACCTGTGGTTAAACCTATCTTCGGTCAGCTCGCCGAATATGAGACCGTCGTCGCACTTGGGCGACGTCTAGGCCTAAAGACCAAAAATGGCAAATTATAACTTCCTTATATTTAGATATTTATAATATGAGCATAGCGCCCTTTTAATTCGTTGGTTGTGGGTTCAAGTCTGGTCAGCTAAGGCTCTCTGAAAGCGAGGCCAACAGGTAGACCAAAAGGAGGCCAAGCAGGTGCGGTCGGCCAGAAAGACTAGCGAAAACAGCAACAAACCCCTTACTGAAAGCTGTCAAACCTCCTCCATCGACACTACGCCGAAATCCTCAGCTTCTGCCATTCCCTTCCCTGCGCAGGCAGCTAGAGTGACTTCCTTGATCACACTTGGCTTTGATACTGGTGAAGCTTTGACCTGTGGCGGCGGATTTGCGGCGTCTCCCGGCATCAAGTCCTCATCCTGCACTTTGACGTTGAGGTTTCCATTTTGGTCGTACTCCAGGCGAACGAACCAGCCGAACACGTCTTCCGGCCATTTTCCTTTGGGAGGAAGCAATTTCTGAGGATCCGCACCCAAAGATGCGAGCAATTGTGGAATCTTCCCATGATGCCAGCACACCAGGATATTCTTGTTGCTGTAAGGCCCGGAGCGAAGCTCGTCCGCAAGACTCGAATAATCCTGCTCTTTAATATCCGCGTTGACATCAAGTCCCAGAGCCTTACTGAGCGGTTTGATCGTCAGCTTAGGGCGCTTGCTCTCGTGGGAATCCTTCGCTGCGAATAGGTAGTCAAAATGAATTCGTTTGGAATCTAGAGTCAAGTTCTTGAAATAATCCACATAGGCGTTGGCTCGAGCCTCCCCGGCGGGGGCCAATCCGTCGCCATCAGCAGGTTTCTCGGCGTGACGAATGATGACGATAACGCTGTTGTGCAACTGGCCGGCATACGTGTAGTGCGCGCCCATCCAGAGCAGAAGAACAGACAATGACAAGATAAGCTTCTTCATCCCGCATAAATAATCGCGATTTAGACCGTAGGTTTGCAATTCAAATTCGGGACCGATGGAACCGGGGCGTGCCGAGATCTGGCCGAATGTCATTGAGGGCAGCAACTCTTTGGCTGTCAAGGTTTTGTCGGGTCGCCCAACGCAGGTTTTCCACGTTCCGCAGCAAAACGGCGTCGATCTCCTCGACTAAGCGTCGCCGCAGTCGAACTTTGCGCATCGCCGCGGGAAGAAACCGGTCGAAGACGCCGGGCGGGACAGCGTGAAGCAACTCGGGCTGGGGGCGCCGTCACCCAAAAAGGATGGTGGCGAGCCTCGAGCACCTCACCGCTTTCCGGCGCGTGGAAAGCAATCTCCAGCAGATCGGCCGCCGTGCGTCGGACGATGGCGATCAGTTCGTCGGCACGGCGCTGGTGTGCGTGCAACGTTGCCGACAACCGTTTGCCGACCTCCGCAGTGGTTTCCGCCCGCGCCGTGTCGAAAAAGTGAACGATTGTCCGGGCGAACGCCGCCCGCGCCTGAACGTCTGACCTAAGGCGAGCGTGCATCACAAGCGCATCGGATTCGGGTCAAGATGATATTTGCGAAGGCCGGCCTGTTGCCACGCCTCATCGCGCAGCGGAACTCGAGTTTGTTCCGCCGATGGCAAGTTCCACCGCGGATGACGCGTTCACAACCATGGGAGGGAAGTGTCAGTACACCGGCGGCATAACGCACATAAGTATTAGGTTGGCACTAATCTGCGCACCATTCTTCGACATTCCCAGCCATTTGAACAATCCCATACGGCGAGGAGCCATTTTCAAAGAAATCTACGGGCGCCGTATCCTCCGTTGGTAGATGACTCCCGTGCCAGCACAGCTTTTCCGGCGACCACCGATTTCCCAACGGAAATATCCATCCGTCTATTCCTCGCGCCGCTTTTTCCCATTCCATTTCTGCCGGTAGTTTAAGGCCCGTTTCATCGCACAACCGCCCAAAATCCGGCACTAAGTTTTAGTTGCAAAAAAACTCTCATCGCCTAAGCTCCCAGTAGGCAATGGAGTTTGCCTTCTCCTGTACCTAGAGACAAACGGCCCTTAGATTGGGCTAATGACTCCTACCTAACACCAAACTTGTGGAGGTAGAAAGCGTGATCCAAAAGCAGTACTTTCTGGTCTGTCTACTGGGAAGGTACGAGATACTATCCCGATTTTGTAACGTTTTAATCGACATCGTTTCGCTATTCGCTCGGTCTCACGGACTATGGATCAGCGAACTATTGGAAAGATATTTCTCTCAATACCTGAGCGAGGAGAGCAAGGCTACGGAGATTGCGGCGACTCCCCACGACGTACCGCCGAGAATACTTAGCACCTTACACCAGGCATCGCGGTTACTCGCGTCTCCAGAAGGGCAGTTTCATTGGAACCGGACTCGCGAGAAGCGTGCGGCGCGTTTCGAAGATATCCGCATGACCAGTTGTGCCGCCGCGTGCGAGATCAGCACCGGTCAAAGTCCTCTTGCCTCCCTTTTGCCCTCTTGTAATCACGACCCGACCCCGCAGCGATCATTTTCTGTAACGCTCCGTAATGTGCACACGCGCGAAGCCGCTGCCGGTATGACCGCTCGCTTGCGCGGCTACCACCCGGCGCGCGCTAGATCATGCCACGCTCGACGCCCTGGACGCGCACATTGCACAATATCTCGCAACGCTATTTCGCCCACACGTAGTCGGCGCGATCTCTTTGAATGCGTCCCGGCGCCCTCCCTATCCTTAAGAAAACGACGCTTTACCACATGACGTTCTACAGCATACTCTTCGAAGGCTCTACAGACAGCATAGTAAAGGAAACCCCTCAGGCGCCGGAATTCTTTGTTGATCTAAACCTCGATCAGATCATAGACGCCATCACGGTTGCCAAAGGGGAATATAATCTCAAGCCGTTCTATTATACTTCGCTCCACGATCTGAACACCATTCGCTATCGCCACGAAGTACTACGCGACCTTGAAACTGACCTCCTGTTTGACAATATAGTGGCATTTTCAAAGCAAATGCGGGTGACGCGCGAGCATCTTGCCCAAGCTGCGAAGTTTTACCACAAATATCAGAAACACAGTTGCTTCTTGGATGCGGTCGAGATTTATTGCGACACAATTCTCCGCCTGGTCCATGATCTATCGCACGCGCACCTGGAATCGACCGGCTTTCTGGCTTTCCGGGCATATATCACGGACTACGCGAGCTCCGATCGCTTTACAGCGCTTCTGGCCGAGATAAACCAGCTTAGAGCAGATTTATGCACGGTAAAATACTGCGTCCTGATAAAAGGTAACGGATTCACGGTTCGCAAATATGAATCCGAGATTGATTACAGTGCCACTGTTGAGGAAACATTCGACAAATTCAAACAGGGAGCGGTCAAAAATTACTTAGCAAAATTCTCTTCCCGGCCGGACATGAATAGCGTAGAAGAGAAAGTCTTGGATTTCGTAGCACTGTTGTACCCTGACATATTTTCTCACCTTGATAGCTTTTGCACGAGCAATCGCAATTATTTGGATGATAGGATAGGTCGTTTTGACCGAGAAATACAGTTTTACGTCTCGTTTCTCGAATATATCGCAAGATTTAAAAGGGCCGGTTTAAACTTTTGCTACCCGCAAATTCGCGATAAACGCAAGGACGTTTATGATTATCAATGCTTTGACTTATCCCTTGCGGATAAACTGGTTCGCGAACAATCGACTATCGTCTGCAACAATTTTTATCTCAAAGACAAGGAACGCATATTTATTGTCTCGGGACCAAACCAGGGTGGCAAGACGACCTTTGCTCGCACGTTCGGGCAGTTACACTTTTTGGCGAGCACAGGCTGTCTCGTCCCTGGCAGAGAAGCGCAGCTCTTTCTTTTCGACAGGCTATTTACGCATTTTGAAAAGGAGGAAAACATTACGAATCTTGGAGGCAAACTCGCGGATGATTTAGTCAGAATCCATGAGATCCTAAAGCAACTTACACCACAGAGCATTGTCATAATGAATGAGAGCTTCACCTCCACAACATTACAGGACGCTATATTTTTGAGCAGACGCGTTTTGGACAAGATATTACAGTTAGATTTACTGTGCGTCTGCGTGACCTTTATCGATGAATTGGCTTCTCTGAGTGAAAAAACCGTAAGCATGGTCAGCACGGTAGTTCCCGAAAATCCTGCATCGCGCACATACAAGATAGTAAGACGGCCTGCGGACGGACTCGCATACGCGATATCGATCGCGGAAAAGTATCGGCTCACATACGCCTGTTTAAAGGAGCGCATCCAAGCATGAAAGCCTTTCTCATGTATAGAGATCATGATTTTGACTTGGAGCAGGCATTTCCTCCGCATGAGGAAGCCTTGACGCAAGACCTGGAGTTAAGCACATTGCTCGACGCCATGGCGCTCGGTGACCAAGTGTTGCTTGAGGTCGCGAAGAAGGGTGTTTTGTCCAGTTTGACCGATCTAGATACAATTTTATATCGCCAAGATATTCTTAGGGATTGCCTGAACAATTCCTCTATTGTCAGGGATATCTACGATATTGCGGTGGCATCGATTGAAAGAGAGAAGACGGGTTATTGGAGGATTTTCCACGACTACCCTGACGCGATATTGCATAGATCGATTGATGTGTTGCAGATGTTTGTGGGAATGCTGAAGGAACTCAGGAATATCGCCGATGAGAATGCTGGCGGATTTCGCTCGGAAGGTTTCACGGTGTTTTTTGCGATGCTCCAGAGAGAACTTGACGACGAGTATTTTGCGAGCATCCAAAATCATCTCAGGCAACTAAGATTCCGAGAGGGAGTGTTGATCAGCGCTGAACTTGGAAAAGGGAATAAAGGCACCAATTATGTTCTTCGTAAGCCCCACCGAAAGGAGAGTTGGATTGGGCGGATCTTGGAGCAAGGTCCACCTTCCTACACTTTTCATCTTCATCCGCGCGATGACAGCGGCGCCAGGGCCCTGTCGGAATTAAACGACCGCGGGATCAACCTTGTCGCGAACGCTCTTGCCCAATCCACTGATCATATTCTGAGCTTTTTCAGCATGTTGCGAGCCGAACTGAGCTTTTACGTCGGTTGTTTGAATTTAGCCGAAAAGCTCGAGCAAAAGGGTGTGTCAATGTGTTTCCCGATGCCCGTCGCTCCCGGCGAGCGAAAACATTCCTTTACCGGATTATACGATATTTGTCTTGCGCTAAGCCTCGGACAAAGAATTGTAAGCAACGATATAAACGCGGACAATAGAAGCCTCACGCTAATCACGGGCGCGAACCAAGGCGGGAAATCGACTTTTCTGCGAAGTATCGGGGTATCCCAACTAATGATGCAATGCGGTATGTTTGTGCCGGCTGAGACCTTCTGCGCCAACATCTGCGAGGGGCTTTTCACTCATTACAAGCGGGAGGAAGACACCACCATGAAAAGCGGGAAATTTGATGAAGAACTCAGCAGGATGAACGATATCGTGGAACATCTTAAGGGGAATTCGATGTTGCTGTTTAGTGAATCCTTTGCCGCAACAAACGATAGAGAGGGCTCGGAAATTGCAAGACAGATCGTATCCGCGTTATTGGAAAGGCGAATCAAGATCTTCTTCGTGACGCATTTATATGAGTTTGCACACGGCTTTTATGAGAAAGATCGCAGAACGCCATTTTTCTGCGGGCTGAAAGGCAATCCGACGGAGGACGAACCTTCAAATTAATTGAAGGCGAACCATTGCAAACAAGTTTCGGCAAAGATTTGTATAACAGGATATTTATCTGATGTGGGCTAGGCTAGGCGGTTTTGCGGACGGCCATGAAGAATGGAATGGCACCCGGCTCAGCCGGGACGCAAAAAACGCTCACGGCAGAAAGAGATCGAACCTACAAGATCCCGATCACCGCGCTGCCACGGCGGGCCACCAACAGCAAGAGAGACAGATCGCCCCGGGTAGGAGTAATGCTGCAAAAGCTTAGCTGTAATCACCGCACATGGCCAGTACTGCGGCGAGGGCAAGCGGGCCTAATAGCGAATTGATCCGGCGCCTCGAGCACGCCGAACCGCCGGAGGCCTTCCCGTATCCACTCTGTTTCGCCGCGTGCGAAAGCATCACGTCACGCGGAGGATTGCGAATAGCTTTCCCCACGCGTTCCAGGGTGATCGGTGCAGCGAGTGCAGAAGCAGTGCAGCAGTTTGCCAATTCGCTGCTAAAGCCAGAAGCGGTACCGAAGCCATTTGCACAATATAGCCAAAAATTGTAATTGGTCAGAACTTCCCGGTCCGGTCAGCTAACGGACCTGAGATCAACCGCAATCCATACCCCAGCAATTCCCCAAATCCGGTGACAACGGCGACCGTAGTGCCGCTAGCCTGAAGAAGAGCAGATATGGCCGCAAAATACTCCGGGACCTTCGTAGGTGAAATCAGCGAAGAGACTAAGCACGCCAATCATCAACACGAATTTTACTGCAGAAGATACCTTGGCAGTTTTGTGCATATTGGAGGCCTGATTTTCGACCACGGGGAGCTACCTACTAAAATGATTGCACATCTCCAGCGGCACGCTGATTTATGGCGGAGCTGGACCTGCCGCAAACTCCGCCTTGCTCTCCACAGACGACACATGGCGGGTAACGTATTTCCAGACACTGGTGTCCAAGATAAGGTTTCGAAAAAAATTGATTGGGTAGTGACCTCCGTCTCCGGTTGAATGGTTGGTAATTATGAAAAACCTAAACAACCATCAACGGAGGTCGGCAATATGGTAGGACACGCCAGTCTCTTTAGCCAGATGCTTTCTTTAGTAGACCGGCATCGCTTCGAAGGGTTTGTCCGAGAGCATAAGGCCGAACGAGGAGCCAAGGGCTTCAGCTGTTGGAGCCAGTTTGTAGCGATGATGTTTTGCCAACTGGCACAAGCCAAGTCACTACGGGAAATCATCGATGGGCTAGGCTGTTGTGAGGGTAAACTTCGCCATCTGGGTCTGCACTGCTCACCGAAACGTTCCACGCTGTCCTACGCTAACACCCATCGACCGTGGCAGCTGTTTGAAGCACTCTTCTATGCAATCCTAGAGGTAGCTCTGGCCTCGGCGCCCGGTAAACGTCTGCGCTTCAAGAACAAGCTTTTCAGCCTGGACGCTACCATCGTCGACCTTTGTTTGCAGATGTTCGACTGGGCCAAGTACCGGCAGACCAAGGGAGCGATCAAGCTTCACGTGCTGCTTGATCATGACGGCTATTTGCCAGTCTATGCGCACGTAACCGAGGGCAACGTCCCGGAAATCGAGATTGCCCGCGCCTTGAACCTGCCAAAGGGCAGCATCGTGGTGATGGATCGGGGCTACATCGACTACAAGCTCTTTAGCCGGTGGACCAAGGAGGGGATTCATTTCGTCACTCGACTCAAAGAAAAGGCCGATTATGCGGTCTTAGAAGATCGCCCGGTGCCGAAAAGCAGCAATGTCACAAAAGACCAACTGATTCGGCTCAACCCCTTCATAGCCGGGGCGCCCTGCCGAGAAGATCTGCGCTTGGTGATGGTGTGGGACCAAGAAAACCAGCGCGAGATCCGGCTATTGACCAATCTTCTCCAACTGAGTGCGGCTACGATCAGCGCCATCTACAAGGAGCGTTGGCAAATCGAACTATTCTTCAAGGCATTGAAACAAAGCCTCAAGATCAAGACCTTCGTCGGCACCAGCGCAAACGCGGTACGGACGCAGATTTGGACAGCATTAATCGCCATGCTACTGATCAAGATTTTGCAGCAGCGCAGTACATTTGGTTGGGCCTTAAGCAACCTGATCGCCCTCCTGCGCTGGAACCTCTTCACCTACCGCTGCTTATGGGAGTGGATTAATCGGCCCTTCGACACCCCGCCAGAAACGCCGCCCGACCAGCTTGAGCTCTTCGATTTGGACAGCATCCCGCAGCCTACATAGTCCAGAGACCCCAACCTCATCTTGAAAAGCCCCTCCAGGGCGCCGCCAAAGCGCTTGAATACTAGACTAACCCGTCCAACTAACGGTTATTTTGGACAGCAGTGATTTCCAGAAAGACCGGTCCATCGCCTTCACCCCCGGCAAGATGAGAGGCACGTGACCATACCAGAGACTTAGCTGCTGATCTGCTCTGCGGGGGTTTTCCCTATTGACTTCCGAAAGATAGAGGGCGGAAACCAAGCCGGTACGGTCGGCACCAGCTTCACAGTGGACGAGCACTGGCTTGGGCGCGAGTCGTTAAAGACCAACCAAGTCCTCCATTTCACTTTCAGTCAGATCCTGCCTGGCAGACAGACTTCGATCATAATGAATCACGTACCGCTGCGCGCAAACTTCAATTTCGGAACGATACCAACTTCTATTCGCATTTTTCCCGCAAAGATTGATTACGCTTTTATACCATAATGTGCGATTGCTTCCGCAAGTTGTTGCGCATCCTATTGCGCAGAGCGATATACCTGGCCGGTCGCAACGACGTGGAAATTGGCTGTTTTTTCCGTCCAACCTACGCAAACTAAAAGGCCAAACGTAAGCAGCAGGGAAAGGGCGAGAATTCGTCGCAGAATGGATGTCGGCTTGTACCCAGAGGAAAACGAACAAACAAATTTCTACTTCAGCTTTAACGAAAAGCGCAAAACGAAACTCATTGCTCCGCATCTCCACTAATATCGTTGTTATTGATCAAGCGCTCTCCAACGGAGCCCATTCTTTGCAAGCCGGACTTATTACCCAAATTAGCATTACTAAGTTAGTGCGCGCTGCGCAAGAGAATAACCGTCGCGCAAAACGGCGAAGACCTGCCGGACGCCCGTGGTGCAACACCAAATCGGAATCGTATAGGCCGAGGCGTCAATTTTTCCTTTCACATCTGCCCGCTTTATGGTAGTGCCATTGCTGGCAATGCAGCTTTGCCTCCCGCCGCCGAGCGATGGGAAAAGTCCTAAGGGCTGATAACTCATACCCTAGGAATTTGTTTCTAAAAAGCAGCGAGTTATGATAATGCTTCGACCGATGACGAAATTCATGCTTGACGAAGTTTCTCGTCAAAGAAAAATCTCTGGCGGCCGTCCATTCAACTCTTTGTCTTTGCGTCCGACCAATTCGCGCGCCTCATCGAAATCCACCGACTGAAACAGGAAGATGAAGATATGCTTTTTCGAAGCCGAGGCGTCCGAGCAGCTGTTCTTCGAAACAGCGCTCAGCGGGCATGAGCTTGCTTTTGCGTCCAATCTGCAGGAAGGCGAACCGGATGCTGAAATATTGTGCCTTTATATTCACACGTTAGTCACCGCCACCGTACTTGATCAATACCGGAAGTTGGGACTGATCGCGACACGCTCGATGGGATACGATCACATCGACGTGGAGGAGTGCACGCGTCGCGGCATAATAATATCAAATGTTCCAGGTACCGATGCGAACACCGTGGCGGAGCATACTTTCGCTTTAATGCTCGCGTTGTCACGGCGACTCAACGAAGTGCGCGAGGCAAACAAGCAATCGAAGTTTTCCTATGAACGCCTCCGTGGCTTTGATCTTAAAGACAAAACGCTGGGCATCGTCGGGACCGGCAGGATCGGACTGCGCGTTGCCCACATCGCGCTTGCCTTCGGAATGAAAGTAATCGGGTACGAGCCATACAAACAGTCCCTGATGGCAGAAATCGTAGGCGTGCAATACGTGCCGCTCGATGAGTTGCTGGGCCGCTCGCACGTCATCTCGCTGCACACGCCGCTGACGCCAGAAACGTTCCATATGCTCGATAAAAAGGCCTTTGCGAAAATGCGCAGTGGAGTAGTCTTGATCAATACAGCGCGCGGCGCTTTGGTCGATACCGTTGCACTCATCCAGGCACTCAATGGAGGCATTGTTGCAGGAGCTGGCCTGGATGTTCTTGAGGAAGAGAGCGTGATGCGAAAAGACGCTATGAGGATCATCACAGAGCGCATTGTCACGCATCTCCAAACGACAAGTTCTGAAGAGTTTAGCCTGAAAAATCCAGAACGAATCAAGCAGCTCCAGACTTTAATGGACAATACGAAGCTACTCGCCCGGCCGAATGTCGTGTTTACGCCGCACGTGGCATTCAATAGCATCGAAGCTGTAGAACGCATCAACGCGCTGACTGTGGAAAATATCGACGCCTACATGCGAGGGAAACCGACGAACGTCGTGAACAGAAACGTTAAGAACCGGCACGGTTAACTAGCCAGGTTCCAGCTAATGCCCAAAATCATTAGTCACGCGTCAAGCCTCACAGGAACACTGTTTGTGGCACTTTCCAGGATCTCCGTTAATCTGTCCGCGATAAAGAGACCCTGGAAATGTTTATGGAGCTTTTCGCTGACTTTGCCGACGTCATAACTTACGCGATGCAGCCTGACTTACCGTCCTTTAATAGGTCGCATAACTAGCACGCGAATCTCGGTCCAGAGGCTGATCGACGCTTCCAGGATTGTCGTTGTCTTACCGGCCACGTGACGTATCATCGGAAAATGCGTGTGTCCGCAAAAGATGAAGTCGGCAGAAACGTCTTTGATTGCTTTTGCCAGCTCGGCGTCACTCAGTTGCGGTGTAAGGTCAAAGTGGTAGAGGTCCCCTTTGGAATCCGCATGTGCCGGACGGATTCGCGCCCCGTCGCAGTTCCCCGGAGTGAAGCAGCATTGCGCATCGCAGATGCATGCACCTGCTGAGCCGAGTAATTGTCGTAATTCCGCTGATTTGGCTCGTTTACATCCTCGATGTGACTATTGCGTTCTATCAGTCTAGCAACGAAAAACATAGCTCACTATCTCCTGCTGCATGCGAGGTCTTGGTACGAGTCATCGGCCCATTTTTGCGGTTTTTCCTCCGGAGGATCCGAACGAGGCAAACCCCACCGCCCTGATTGAGATCGAAATCCCATTTATACGAAATGCAAGACGAAGCTTGCGCTAAGTGATCCGCCGATATCTTTGGATTGACCTTCACCAGAGTTGGAGGTATCTGAGCTAAGGGCAACGGAGTTTGCCCTCCCCGAACTGCACTGACTAATTCAGAGCTAATGACTCCTGCCAATGCATCAGCGTGTCTGCAGGAGTCTTTTTTATGCCCAAGCACGGTGCGTTCTGTGTTTCAATAGTCGGATGCAGTAGTCGCATACACAGAAGAGTGTCGTCGCAGGGAACTGCTCCGCGCGAACGAGCAAACTTTGGAATGGTCCTTGAGCACCGAGCGCTAGTGAACCGATCGCAGAAAAGAGGTAACTTACATATGTGGAATCCTTTGAGAGAACGTGAAAGACGACTCCATACGTTGTATCCAAATATGCCACCCCGGGCTCTCCTTGTTCAACATTTAGGAAAGAAGATCTCGGTCGATGGGGCTGAATTGCAGAGAGCTCAATGGTTCTGGGGAAGGCGGCCGAGAAAACTCATTTTGTCCATAGATCGGGCCGTATGGATCGTCACGTTTTACCTATTGCTTTGGACGACATCGCTGTTTGACAACGGCCATGCTCAGGCTACCGCTGTGGTCTGGGCCGTTGCGTGGGTCGCCCTTGCTGCGATCGCAGTGGCTGTTTTTGTCGATATTTCCAGATATGCTCAGTGGAAGTGGGAATATTGCTGCGCGATTTCCAGACTTTTTGCAACAGCTAATCGCTAGTCTTCGATCAAACCAATTCCGCTAAATTTCATCGCGATACGTCCATGGCGCACAGTTATGTTTCGCCCCAGCAAGGTGTATAATAGCGCGAAGGTAGGCGTCTTCCTCATCTTCACTGACGAGGTGGCGCCGAGTTGCCTCTCGCTTCAACGCAAATCCTTCCATGTCTTCGGAAATCAGTTGAAAAACGGTAGAAGCTGTCTGAAGCAAGAATCTGATGGTTTTACCGTCGGAGCTGGAATTGATTAACATCTCAAGATGACGCAAGCAGACACCTTGTGACCTTGCATATAATCCTTTGGTTGCGGCTTCCTGCAGGGACACGCTTAGCGCTTTTATCTGACCTTGTTCAGCTTCGCGCAACAACGCGCAAACCCTGCAGCCCTTTGGCTCCGGGAAAAGTTGCGCGAGGTCTTTCGTTCGCGCGTTCTGGAGACGATGCTACTTGCTCGAGCAAAGCAGATATCCGTCTAACCAATCTTGCGCACCCGACCGAGAAGCCGACCGGTGAGGAGATTGCTTCCAGTTGCCAGGTGTGGAATGGGCAGAATCCCCCGCTTTCTGCGAACGACTCTTGCTCCCGCTCGTCATTGTAGAGTGCATACTGAAATTTTATAAAAAACTCTTTCGAGAGGCTGACAAGGCAATCACAAACCGGGCACCCACGTGTGGCGTATTCGCTTCGAACGCCGATCCTGACCGGTGAGGCGAGCGAGACTCCAAGGCTCGGCACAGGAATTGGACGGGTAGCGATGAAACGGGTGCCGGGCGATTTTTTCAGAGAAGATTGAATCTGCCCTCGAATCAAAGAAAAGTTTTTGAAAATCACCAACAGTTGATCGCGATACGACGGCGCCTTCTCACCCCGAAACTCCCCCTCTGGGTGATCTGGCCGTCCAGATAGAATCGCAATCGCACGGTCGTCCTGGCTCGCTGCATACTCCATGACTCGACCGGAAAGTGCACGAAGGGCTTCCTCTAGTTGTTTCCAAATTATATCTAGTGCTTCGGTTTGTTGTTTACTAACGAATGTGAGCAGCTTCCTCTGCAGATCATTTCGAAGCCAGCGCCTCACCATAAAAGTCGGGCAGAAGCGGAGGCTTCTCGCGAATACTTGGACTCCAGCCCTCCGCGATATCGATCTCAAATTTCGGTTGCAATGACAATGCACCGAGCTCCTCGTCGACACCGGCTGGTTCAGAGATCGCAAGACCAAATGTTTTCCTTGGGAGAACTGAGAGAACATCGAGGTTCAGCCGTAACCTCTGCAAGCTGTCGCCGGTGACGGCGTTTACGCTGTGTACAAGATGCTGCTCGTTTTGGTGGGCCCAGCGTGAGAGATGTGACCGGAATCGTCGTGCGATTGCTTGCGCATAACGTTTCGCCACCGAACCCGCAGAGTGGGAGCGGCCGGCACGCAGAAAAGTATCCATCCGGACGGTAGCCGCGGCGCTCTGAGCGCTTATATAGCGGGCCAGTTGCTGGGCTGCCTCTCCAAAGACGTATTTTACCAACTGATCTCGAATGCCGTCCAGGACCTCGAGCCGCTCGGCCTCCAGGCGCTTAAGCTCAGCTTTGATCGTGTGAATCCGGCGATCCCGCTCGGTCTTGGCCACTTGGTTTGCTTGGTCTCTCAGTTCGGAATCGCTCAGTTCCCGGCTCAATAGGCTGCGCGCTCCATCGATTACGGCTTTGAGAAACACGGCTTCCCGTTCGCTAGCCAAGAATTGTGCTAATGTTTTCTCCAGATCAAGGAGTCCGCTTCGAGCAAATTGAGACTCCGACTGGCTGAGACTTGCTTCCAACCCTTTCTGCGCCGATACCGGAAACAGGTTTATTTCTGGAACACCCAGCTCTTTGCTGAGAAGCGATTTGACGAATTCTACAATTTGGATTGCTTCACTTTCATCGGGCAACAAATCAATCTTGTTCAATACGAAGAAAATTTTTCCGGCATAGCGCCTGATTGCAGTCAGAAGCTCAAGTTCCGCCTCACTCAGAGGACCGTCGGCACTGGTAACGAATAGTACGGCATCGCAGTTTGGCAGGAATGAGTAAGTTGTTTCCGTATTGGCCTTGATCGCCGAACCAACTCCCGGCGTATCGACGAACTGCAGGCCGCGGCGTAGATAGGGCAGTGGTAGCTCGATCGCGACGGTCTCAATCCCTTTTCGATTCTCTGGGTTGTGCTGCGCCGTGACGTAATCCGGCAACGCCGCGATCGGTTCGTGTTCAGGGAACTGAAGTCCCTTGCGCTGGATCACGAGCCGTTCGCGAGCGCCAAATTTTACGATCGTAATGACGGAGGTGAGAGGGAGTATTCCAGTAGGCAGTAAATTCCGGCCAAGAATGGCGTTGATGAGAGAACTCTTGCCCCTTTTAAATTGTCCGAGGACCGCGATCGTAAACCGATCCTCCGCCAATTTGACCATCAACTGCTCGCATGACTGCACGCGTGATTCATCGCCGCGTTTTTTTAGGAGATCCAGTAAGCTCCGTAGCTGGTTGGCAATTGACAACTTCGCAGAGGTGTATCGTCGGAGTGACTCAAAGTCGACGGTAGGAGGTAGCAGAGCGCCAGCGCGGAAACTCCCCTCGCCGTTAGTCGAACCTAAAGTATTCGACTCGGAGGCCATGCTATTTCTTGGCACCTTGCGTCATCTCCGGAAAGGCGTACGCCACCTCTTACCGAATTCCCAACTCGGCCAGGTCAGTCGACGGGAGAGTTCCGCCGGTTCGAAGAACCGTTATCAGGCTTTCAACATCTGAAGAGGCTAGCGGAGTGCGAGCGTAGGCTTGCACAGTGGCCTCAATTGGATAGGCGACGCGGCGCAGTTCGACTTTGCCATCTTCCCAGACGGCATAAGGAGCTCTGGTGTCACCATCCTTCGGTTGACCAACGCTCCCTGGATTAACGATGGTCGTTTTTCCGATCCGCTTCAAAAGCGGCCAGTGCGTATGCCCGAAAAGAAGAAAATCCGGCGACCCAGCAACCGCTACTTCGTATTCTAGATCTTTCTCCGCAGTGCGCAGGTACCGAAACAAAGGATCGCTCGGCGCCGCATGACAGGCCACCCAGCGGTTACCGAGCATCTCGAAAGAATCAACGGGTTTCAGTGCCCTTAGAAAGTGCAGCATCTCCTCGGACAATTCCTTTAAAGAGAATGCCTGCGTAGAGGCCGTCAAGTGACGAAACGGAGGAGAACTTCGCGGATCCTTTTTCCAGGCGACACCCCAATCGTGGTTTCCTTGGATAAAGAAGGATTTGCCGCATTGTTGCATTGCCCAGGCGACACACGCTGCCGGTTCCGGCCCATAGTCGACCAGATCGCCGAGGCATAGAATTTTATCAGAATCAGATTCGGCGTCGAGTACCGACTGCAAAGCTGACCAGTTACTGTGAATGTCAGAAAGAATCAGGAGTTTCATGGCTTGCCGTCTACCGCCCCAACGTTCTTGGTTTGGTAGGAGTCATCAGCCCGCAATTGGGCAATTTACCCGGTCGAGACGGAATGGCAAACTCCATTGCCACAACTGATCTCTAGTTTAAGACCTGACATCGGGAAAAACAAAAGAAAACTTAAAGATTCGCTTTCAGCCGATTGAGATCCACAGACGTTTGCAACGGATCCTGGGACATGGGAATTTCGCCGTTCTGAAGCTGGATTCGGTACATGTCGGCGGCTGATTCAAACGCTTTCTTTAGAGCATCAACGGACTCTCGAAGCCAGTTCCGAAGTTGCTTTGTGTAGAGATCGAGAAAATCGCTCAGATCCAACGATATCTGTCTGCGAATTTTACGATGAAGTTGCCACTTCACCAGGGGCAAGATCAGGACAGTTGTCAGCGACTGGTCCTTGCACTTGCAGCTTTCGAGCGAGCGACGCCGGATCAAGTGGAGGCATCCCCGACGCCCTGGGCAATTCTAGCGACAGCCCGTGTGGAAAGGCTTTCTCGGCAGTTTGCAAAGCATGCAATGCCTGATTCCTTATGCGATTGTACTCCTCTTCCATCCGGGCGATCGGCTGTGCAAGAAATTCAGTGATTGTCGCCGCCAGAATCTCACTTGACTCCGCACCGGATCGATTGAGCCATGCAAGCGCGATCTTGTCGACCGTAACCTTGAAAATCAACGGGGCCTGACCGGAGATTCCTCGACCTAGTTCAAACGAACTCTGCAGAATTTTATCGAATGATTTCTCTACTTCTCCAAAAGCATTGAACACTTCCTTCTTTTCCGATCGCTGGTTGTTAACGGATTGCCCGCCCGCCGTCAGCCTGGCCTCCAAGGTCGCGGTAAGCGCGTTCCGCAGGACTGCAATTTTGCGGTTGGTGGCTTCAGCGGCCAACTGTTGGTTTGACTTAAGTATCGGCTGCAAATGCTCGTTGAACCAATCGTCACAAAGAACTGACGATTCACCTAAGACACTCACCGGGAAGATTGGCGGCAAAATCCTAAGCTCTTGTTCGATCTGTCGCGCGACGTATTCGATCATTTGCGTTCGTTCCGCGCGACTGAAAAGGTCCGCCTTGCTGATCAAAATCATTACGCTCCCACCCGCTCTATAGAGCGCATCCACAACCGCGAAATCCTCCACGGAGACGCCCAAGCTCGCATCGATCATCAACAACCCCAGATCGCATCGAGGGAGATACGCCAGCGTTTCAGCGGACCCGCTGGTCGCCAGCGAACCAAGTCCCGGTGTGTCGACAAAAGCTATACCTTCTTCCAGCCTCGAAGTGGGCAATTTGAGATGAATCTTGGTAACATGCCTGGCATTGTTCGGATTGCCTTGCTCAGTTGCAAATTTCCATAGCTCTGAAAAGCTCACGATCTCAGGCGGATTATCCGCAAATTCGATTCCCACCTGCGCGAGTGGACCATAGCTGATTCGTGTTGGAACGGCAGTGACTGGGGTGACGCCTACAGGCAGGTAATCGACTTCCAGAAGAT
The DNA here is from genome assembly GCA_963736745.1 of uncultured Verrucomicrobiae bacterium. Taxonomy (GTDB): domain Bacteria; phylum Verrucomicrobiota; class Verrucomicrobiia; order Chthoniobacterales; family JAFAMB01; genus JAFAMB01. The sequence continues at coordinate 17,845 of CAVTQD010000004.1, forward strand.
AGTTTAGCAACGAGGACTTGCCAGAACTGACTCGGCCGAAAACGCCAATCTCGAAAATCTTGTTTTCCAGTCGGTCTACGATCGTTGCCAGAGCGTCTCGATATTCGACCAGACCGTGGCTCGTGATGATGCGATCCAGATTCTTCTAGCAGTGTTACGTCATTGCTAACTTCTCAAGTCTCTTTATGCGCGCTTGCAGGTCCTCGTTGCCACCTTGTGCCAAATAGGTTTGCAGTTTACCGATCAGCGAATGGAGTTCCGTTCTGATCGTCTCAAGAAGATGGTGACCCGTATCTGAGATTTGCCCGTAGCCGCGCAAGCGATCTGGATCCAGTTCGTCCACCGCAACCGCGGCGTAAAGGAGGGCAGTATTCGCTGCCCACCGACTGCCACAATGGGGTTCTCCGAAAGAAATCTGTTGTTCTTTCATGATCCTCGCCATCGCCAGCGCGTATTCGCAGGACGTAATCGTGTGCAACTTTTTGCTGGATCGGCGTGGTATCACCGCTGTAACGGTTAAACGGGGAATCCGACACCGAGTCGACGAGGATGTGCTCCACTTCGGTTAAAAGAGAATCGATATGCTGGAAACGTAACCCTCAACCGGAGTTGATGATATTCATTCAATAGATCGAAATTTCGCTCCCCGGCGACGGTTGCATTTGGGACCACAGTTCTGGTCATTGATTTTCCACGCTCAGATGTTGCGCGAATAAACATTTCCTGAACATCGATTAAGATGGACAGAAGTTATTAGCTCACTTGAACGGTTTTCCGCCTTGGGCCGACGAAAGGCAAACTCCATTGCCAATCGTAAATTAATCGATGGTTTTGCAACAAAAAGGGGATTTGTGGCGCCTTCCCCTGAAAAACTTCGCCTCCCAGGAACTGGCAGGGCTTCCCCACTCTGCGTATTGACGATAACCGGTTCATCGTCAAAAGTACATCTCAGGCAATGGAGTTTGCCTTTCCGACCTCCAGTCGGAGAAGAGCCGCGGATCTCTCGGGCTGATGACTCCTTTTGGTGAAAATTGCTAGCTCGACAAGGAGCAACTGATGAGTTCAGTAGGGCACTTACCCGTTCACTTTACCAGCATCGACGAATGCCCGGAACCCTTTCGTGATCCGTTAAAAGGGCTATTAATCCCACCGATAATATTTACGATATCATTTACAGCCCCGCCTTCGTAAGCGGTAGATCCTCGTTGCCCGGGTCGGTTTTCTGCGTCACGGATCGTGAATGGCTTATAGTGCGTGAGCTGAAAAAGAAAGGTGTTGGACTGACAAGCGCTTTTTACGCCGACACGCTGCTGATCGAGCTAACAGACATCTTGCTCCATGGTCAGCTGAAAATTGTCTACGCTTCCAATGACCGAGTGTAAGTCAGGTGTATGCTATTTTAATACCGTGTCTGAGGACATGTACACGAACGCTATTTACCGTGTATTGAATCTAATCGAGAGTGTATCAGAGCCGGCGGGCGAAAAAGATCGAACGATCTTGACGTATCTAGAAAACTGGCCGCATAAGTTCCGCAATTATGGATGGGATTTCCTGCCTCCCGGCTGCTGCCTCCTGGATGGGATTAACTGGCCGACGATCCTCGGAAGATTCCGGCATGAACTTGGTCCGGGAATAGCACTATTTCTCACCGATCGTCACCTCGTGACCATCGCAGACGAGCCATCACGGTCATGGTTTGTCAACGAGGACCACGTCAATGTCGGCGTGATCGTCACGTATATGCCCCGAAGCCGTATTTCAGGTTTTCAAATTCAAAAACACAATCGCTTTCACATTCTTGAGCTTCAGGTCAGCACCGCTCATGGTGGTAAATGCTTTCGAGTGCGGTTTCCGCCTGAATACCAGGAAAAGGTCGTCGAATTAGCAAGCAAAGCGACGCCGGATGGCACTCAATGCGTTGGCAAGACGAATGGCGAATCATCTTGTATAATCCAGGTTTCGAAGAAGAAACATAATGAACCGGCAAGCGCCGGCGCCAGCTGAACTGCGCGAGGACCGCTCAAAGCCGTCATGTGCTATTGGCGTACCTTGGCGCTTTGGTCAGCGATCTCATGAATGCGTCGGTCGAGTTCAAGGAGGTGCCGACCGAAGGTACTGTCGATTCTGTATTTTCGGGTGGCAAGTTCTATCAAGAGCTCCTCGAGGATCCGCGGTACGCCTTTGCTTAGCTGGTGAAGGTACGCGATGTGCTCCCGGGCATCCGCTTGGATATTTCCCTGCGCAACTGCGTTCTCGATAAGGGCTGAGGTTTCACCTCGCGTTAGCGGCGGCAATTCGATGCGCGTGAATTTGTAGAGATGCTCCCACACCCTGCCGATCTCCTTGCTGTGATCGGAACGGCACGCAATCCAGACCGGAATATGGTCTGCTAAGCGCCCAATGAAGCGCGCGACGCGCGGAGGCGTCAATGCAACCTGATCAAAGGCCACCGGTTCGCCGCGCCGCTCGAGATACGCTATTAGCCGGTTTTTCCGTTCGACGACATTGAGCTTGTAATGGGTCCAGCCGAGTTGACGTTCGAGGCTGTCGCAAATTCGACGCAGGCTGGATGTTTCCTCGCAAAATAACATCGGGCAACTTTGATTCACCTGCCGCAGAAGCGCTGTTTTGCCTATCCCCTCAGCCCCAACGATCAGGACGTGCTTTCGCTGAGCATAAAGGACGCAGAGATTCTCGATCAGCTCTTGCCGGCCGAAGAATGCAAGGCTCTTATTCATTAACAGTTGGACGCCAGAGCGGTTCTCATCTTGCAACGGCGGATGGCAATCTCTACTATCGGCTTCACCATAAACGGCGACAAGAAGGCACGAAAGGAGAAAGTTTTGGCTGTAACGTCGCAGCGGGACGACGGCCATGTCCGGGAATAGAGATGCTGTTAGCATTTAATCCAAATGCACCTTGATCGAGGTAGCCGATGCATCCTTAGCGACGTAACTGTTGCAGTAAAGTTGTTAATCGACTTCTCTTTATCGGAAATCGGTGATACTGTTCGCGTTAGTTCTTCTAATATCGTTATGGTTCCGCCAACCCCAAATCTTTTCTCCGGAGAGTCGTCGCCTGCTCCGAAGACCAGGGAGTCTGCCAGAAGATTGTACGCTTCTGCGAATATTCCTTGGGGAAGCCGATGAATATATGCATCGCCCGCTCTACCGAGCAATCGTGCTGAGAGCACGAGAACTCCATCTCGCCGGTGCTACGGTGCTGCGTGGCCCAATGGGCTTTGGCCGGTCTACTCACCTCCATAATGCACATATTTTGCGACTTTCCTTAGATTTGCCGATCGTCGTGGAAATCGTGGACGAGACCCAAAAGATCACAGCCTTCTTACCGGAATTGGAGAAGATGATGCGAGGCGGGCTCATCACCATGGAACGGGCGCAGGTCTACCGTTATCGCCACTAAACCGTTCCGGTGGCAGCGTCCGGAAACTTTTGAGTTCTTACCGGCCGGGTTCGATCGCCGTCGGTTCTGTTATCGACCCCGCGCGACCGGCGATTTTGCCTTGTAGAAGATCGCTTGAACCTTTTCCAATGTAATCAGCCCGGCGCCAATAATGGCTTCCACCGCCACGAGGAACTCTTGAATCTTCTCCTCCGTGTCCACGATCTCCACGACGATCGGCAAATCCGCGGAAACACGGAAAGCGGCGCTAGCGTGCAGAAGACTTGACCTTCCGAAACCCAGAGGACCGCGCAGTACGGTGGCTCCTGCCAGATTCATCTCGCGAGCTTTGAGCACGATCTTCCGGAACACCGGCTCTCCCTCCAGCTCGTCGCCCTCTCCAAGAAATATCCTCAATAGTAATGCGTCTCTTGCAAGTTCCATATGAAGGGTTGACGATCAAAAGTTTATCCCTTGTGTGATTTGCCAACCAAGCGCAACACACGCAAAGGAAAGTCCGGTTGAAAAGACCATATTAGACAATGCCGCCAACCACCTGCCGTCGGCGATTAAGCTATAGGTTTGCAGGCTAAACGACGAGAATGTGGTTAACCCCCCGCAAATCCCGACAACCAGCAACTGCTGAAGTGCGGTGGCGATACTGTTGTTCGAAACGTTCATGAGAAGACCTGAAAAGATGCCGATTATCGTGGAACCCACGATATTTACTACAAGAGTCCCAAATGGAAATGTTTCACCAAAGCGTTGAGCAACAAGACCTGACCACCAAAAGCGCCACATGCTTCCCGCAGCTCCGCCTAAAAATACGAGCGCTATAGCCAATAGCATACTCCTACGCGGCTTTAGGTGCGCAGTGCGCGTAATACCGCGCGCGACGCGTGAGGAAAGGGTGCGGCAACTATGGCTCCTAACCAAATGCTGAACAGGCATAGTACGTGCGACAGCCCGATATTTAACCAAAGATCCGCGAGGGCTCCGTGGCGGGCTGCATTAAATGAGATAAGGCTGAAAGAACTGAAGGTGGTGTAGCCGCCACACACACCGACGAGGAGGAATAGTCGGCTGCGCGGACCTAAATAGATGTCTCCGGATGGATCTGAGACGAAGTTTAAAAAAGAGATGGCAAAGCAACCGCTTACGTTAATGATTAGAATCGAAAGTGGCGTCCACACCGGCATAGAAGAAATCCATTGTGCTATCGCAAAGCGCACAATGCTACCAATCCCTCCACCAGTCGCCACCAAAAAGTACCTTCTCATCAAAACGATATGAGATAGTGCACATTTAATCGGCTCCTTGAGCGCCGTACTGGCAAGAAGCGTCGACAACTCCTCCCCCCTGCCGCTAACCAAAGCCTGCATCAGTTTGATGACGATTTGCCGGAGGCGTAACTCCACTATCGTTGGGCCAATGTAGAACATAAATACTCCTTCGCAACAGTTAGTGCGTAGGAGCCATCAGCCTCATCGGCGGTTTTTGGGAGACCCCATTCCCAAACTAACTTAGTTTCTTGGCTTGCGACCCGCAACTATTTTTTCACCGATCTGCCGATAAGATTGGGAATTTGGAGAACAGGGACGAGGCGAATCATTATTAATCTTATTTTTTTACAGCATCTTCAGGATGATGCCGATAAGCCCAGGGCCAGCGCGAGCACGATGATCAAAGTAAGAAGACCATAGCCGGCATAGTCGTTGATGCGTCCATGATGCATTGCGGCCAAATGGCTCGCGACTTTCAACGCTCCGTTTCTCAATGGCGCTACGACGTAATGCTCGACGATGTGCACTTCCTCGCGTTGCCGACGAATCGCGGTGCGGAAGTGATCGGCGACAGTTTGGCGTGTGTCCACAACTGCGCCGGGCTGGAGGATCGCTTCAAAAATCACACGCACCGGGTTGGAAAAACCCGTCGCGGTGTAGGTCATCTCTGGGAGCAAACGTCGAACGCCCCCGTCCCAGCGCGGCTGGCGCGCGACATGCCGGCGCCACGCGAAACCGAATCGCACGACGATATAGGTCACGGCCAAAAGTGCGAGCAGCGCCGGAAGCATATAGGAGGTGGACATCGCAAATACGACCGGATTTTGCGAACCGCCCCGATGCATCACAACAAGTCCTTCTCCCGGCAGTACAGCTTGCCCGACCTGCGCGCCTAAATCGTGAAACTCTGCCGCGAACGCGTTTGGCAATAGCGCCTGCCGTGGGTTAGAAGCGAAGAACGGCGGCACAAGGGCGTCCACAGCGTTCGCGCCGGTAATTGGCTGCAACACCCGATTCAAGGCTGGAATCACGAATGTCGGCAGCACACCCAATAGCAGGCAGAGGACCGCGAGCAGCACCATCGGCGCGGTCATCGAGCGCGGCGCTTCGGCCGACTTCTGCGCTTGCGACGAACGATTCATTCCGAGAAATCCCATCGCGAACGCCTTCACAAAGCAGGTCACGGCCAGCGCGGCCGTGAGCGCGAGCGCTGTTCCGCATAGAGCGAAAACAATCTTCACCGTGATAGACGAAAGTTCCGCGCTGCGCAGCATCGTTTGCAGCGTTAGCCATTCGCTCACGAAACCGTTGAACGGCGGCAGGGCGGCAATCGAGAGCGCACCTACGAGAAAGCAAGCGGCCGTCCATGGCATTCGGCGGATCAGTCCTCCCAGCTTGTTCAAATCGCGAGTTCCAGCGCGGTCGTCGAGCGTTCCCGCGCCGAGAAACAGAAGCGCCTTATACACCGAATGGTTAATCATATGATAAAAGGCTGCGATGAAAGCGATCCCCGCCAGCGATGGCCTTCCATCTGTAGCGAAAATGAGTCCCGCGCCGAGGCCGACAGTCACAATTCCAATGTTTTCGATGGAACTGTGGGCGAGCATGGCCTTGAGGTCATTTTCAATGGTCGCATAAAGGATTCCAACCAATGCAGAAATCGTTCCGACGACGAGCATAAGGATACCTGCACCAAGCATGTTGACAGGCACAAGATCGAGGTTCACGCGAATGATTCCGTAAAGTCCCAGATTTAAGATCACGCCTGAAAGTATCGCCGACACATTGGCCGGCGCAGCGGGATGCGCGCGCGGCAACCAAGTATTGAAGGGCACAAGCCCCGCCTTGATGCCAAATCCGAAGAATGTCAGCAGAAACAAGAGCCAACGCGCGCCTGCTCCTAAGCCAATTCCTGCCGATTTCAGCGCCGAAAACTCCACCGATCCCGCCCTTGTGCCCAGAAACAACAACGTCAGAGCCACCGCCACGAATCCGACCTCGCCCATGGCCAGCATGAGATAGGCCGCCCGACTGGTTTCAGCGCGCTCGTGCTCGAAAGTGACCAGCAAATAGCTCAAAACAGACATTATTTCCCACGCCAGCAAAAAAGTCAGCAGATCGTTCGCAATTAGGATTAACACGATTGAAGCAAACAGCAGCAGATACCAGGCATTAAGCGCCCTTAGGCTGTAGTGTCCCAAATACCGCTTCAGATAACTCGCCGAGAAAATGGAACTGGCCAGAACCACCGCCGCTGCTACACACAGAAAAAGGGCGGAGAGACGGTCAAGCGAAACCATCAGCGTCCCCAGCCCACGAATCGTCCAGAGTTCGCCTAGAAAAATATGTCCCGACCAAAGCACGTCTCCGCTCACCCACAATGTCAGCAGGGAAGCCATCGAACCGACCCAAGCAAGCAACGCGGGATTGTGTCGGTCGGGAATAATAGTTCCCAGCAGTGCGCCCGCACCGCACAGTGCAAAAACTAAGACGAGCATCAATCCGTTCGCACTCATAAAATCTATTTCTGTGCCGCTTCGAGCCCAGGGCAATTTTCAAGTCCTGCTAGTCCGACTTTCGCATTTTCCGCGAAGCGGAGTGGCGCCTTCCCTCTGGAGCGCCCGAAAAAAGGGGCTTAGGTTGTCCACACATTTTGAAGATCGGTCTTGTAAATTTTGGGAGGAGGTTGCTGTGGTAGCGGCCAGTTGAGCTGATGGATAAGGGCGGCCTGGGCAGCTTCGGGTTGAGTAACCCGTTCCAGGCAGATGCACCCGCCGGCTCGCAACTTGAACCAGACTTCGACCATTTGGATGCGCCCAAATTGGTCAAGCAACTGCCACGGGGTCAAGGAGGGGGCGCTGGCCTTGAGTTTATGTTTGAGACACACCCACAGACAGTAGCCCAGGAATGCGACCATGAGGTGAGCTTCGACCCGCTTTGGGGTGAAGTGCCAAATGGGCCGGATGGCCAGATCGCTTTTAAGGGCACGGAAAACGGCTTCGACTTCGGTCAGCTGGATGTATTGGGTCCAAAGTTTAGCCGGATCGTTTCCCTCCAGGTTGGTGCGCAACAAGTAAGCTCCGTCGCGACTTGTGGCCAGCCGTAGGGCGTGGCGATCCCATTGCCAGCTTAGTTGCAGCTCTTGGAGCTCAATTTTGACATAACGCCAAGCTTGGTGATAACGCTCTTTGAGTCGACCCAAATGCAGAAGCACTTTGGCGGGGTCTTTGAGCCGCCCGTGGCGAAGGAGTCGGCGCAGCCGAATCAGATCGCGCATCAAGCCGCGCACCACTCGGGAGCGCATGGCGCTTTCCTTCTGCGCGCGGGTACGACTACGGGCCAGGACATAGGTTTCATTGTTATCCTGGGCGATGAGTTGGACTTGGACTTCCGCAGTGATTGACTGCCAGTCGCCCTCCAGCAAGCGGCGCTGATGAACTTTGAGTTGGGCCCGGGGCGTGCCGACCAGGTAACTGGCCCCACGCTCTCTCAGCCTTTGGAGATTGTCTTCGCTGACAATCCCACGGTCAAAGATCCACACCCGACGGGCACGGCCGTGTTTGCGCTCCACCGCATCGAGCATCTGCTCCAGCGTCGTCACATCAGCCCGGTTGCCTGCAAAGACTTCGTAGGAAAGTGGAAAACCTTCCGGAGTCACCACCAGCGCCAGAATCAGTTGTCGGCAGTCGGGCCGCTGATCGCGCGAGTGGCCGTAGCGGGCTTTCTCGACCTCTTGAACTTCGCCTTCAAAGTAGGTGCTCGTTAGATCGTAAAGCAAAACATCGAAGCTGGCACCGAAGAGATCTTTCCAGCGCCCAGCCAGATGTACTTCCAAGGCTTCCTTGTGCTCGACTATCCGGTCCAGCGCCCGATAGAGTCGATCCTTTTCCGCCACTTGCTCATCACTGTCGAGCAACGCCGCCATCGCTGTTTGCGGAAACCACTTCTCGTGAATAGAAAGCTCGCTGCGCGGTGCAATCAGCCGATTGACCGCCAAAAGCTCGACCACTTTGTCCAGGGCACCGCACCGGTTTCCTCCCTAAGGACTTGGTGCCAGAACTCTCCCAGTTCGAGCTCCTCCCACAACTTGCATCCTATCCAGCAGGCTCCAAACTGCCGCGGTCGCCGCACCACCAGGCTGGAGAGCAGCACCTCGGCTACATCCTCGGGAGCCGCCGTCGCCCTCACCTCTCCGTGCCGATCACTGAAGAGTCGCATCTGATGACGCCGCCCATCCTCCTGGACCACTTCGATCGTGCGCTGCCAGCGCTCAAGTTGCGTGGTGTTCAGTTCACCCAAATGCAGCACCTGACGCTGTAAGACCCGCTTGCGACTTACCCGCAGGCTCTCACAGAGCGAATAATAGATATGAGCCTTGCCGTCTTTGAAGATGCGGTGGGTTTTCAAAAACACTTCCCTATCTTCTCAGCCCCTAGCACGCTCTGTCTATGGGCTAGGTTGTCACACGCGCCGAATCAGGCCTCTTTGCCTCGTGTTCCCAGGGAGCTGCCGCGTAAAAAATCTTAAACCGCCAAAATCTGCGAAAGTCGGGCTAGACGTTTGGAACAACAGGAACACCACCAACACGATCAAAAGCGACAAAAGGGCGTAGGCGGCATAAGCGTTAAAACGTCCGTGATGCATTGCGGCCAGCACACCCGCACACCAAAACGCCGCCACCTTTGTCGGCTGCAAAACCAGTCTTTCCAGCGAGGTGCACGCTCTCTTTTTTCGCGCCGGATGGCGATGCGGAAATGTTCCGCCACGGTCTCGCGTGTGTCCTCGACCGTCGTCGGTTGAAACACCGCATCGAAAATCACCCGCACCGGATTGGAAAATCCCGTTGCCGTGTAGGTCATCTCCGGTAACAAGCGCCTCACTCCGCCGTCCCAGCGTGGACGCCGCGCTAGTTGTCGGCGATGCGTCAGCCACAGTCGGACGATCACGTAGGTAAGAACGAGCAAAACGATCAGCGCCACGAGCATGTAAGAAGTGGACATGGCGAAGACCACGGGATTCTCTTTCCCGCCGCGATGCATCACCACCAGCCCGCGTCCTGGCAGAAAGCCTTGTCCGACTTGTGCGCCTAAGTCATGGAATTCACCGACGAACGCAGGCGGCAAAGTGTTGTGCACAGGCGATGACGCGAAAAAAGGCGGTACTAATGCGTCGGCGGCGCTCCCGCCTAGCAATGGATTTAGCGCCGAACCCAATGCCGGAATTACGTAGGTCGGTAGCACGCCAAATGCCAGACACAACGCGGCAAGAATGGCCATCGGCGCCAGCGCAGCGGATCTTGATTCGGTCACGGGTTGATTTTCCTCCAAACGGCGCATTCCCAAAAAGCTCATTGCAAACACTTTCACAAAACAAGTTACGGCCAGCGCCGCTGTAAGGGCTAGTCCCGCCCCGCACAGGGCAAAAACGATTTTCGTCAACGTAGAAGAGAGTTCCGCCGAGCGCAGCATGGTTTGCAAGGTGAGCCATTCGCTGACGAATCCGTTGAACGGCGGCAGCGCGGCAATGGATAGCGTGCCGGCGAGAAAGCCAAGAGCGGTCAATGGCATCCATTTGATTATGCCGCCCAGCCGATCCATATCGCACGTGCCGGTTTGGCTTTCCACCGCACCCACGCCGAAAAACAGCAGTGTCTTATAGAGGGAGTGATTGATGAGATGATACAGGCCGGCAACGAATGCAATTGCCGCCGGTGCCGGATGATTCGTCGCGACAAAGACCATGCCCGATCCAAAACCGGCCACCACGATGCCGACATTTTCAATGGAACTGTGCGCCAGCATCGTTTTGAGATCGTTGTCTGTGGTCGCGTAAAGAATTCCGAGCAGCGCAGAAATCGTTCCCACAACCAACGCCACTAAACCCGGACCCTCCTGTGTCGCCGGCATGAGATCAGCATTGACTCGCAAAATCCCATAGAGTCCAAGATTCAAAGTTGCGCCTGCCAGCACTGGAACAAACGCGCGCGGCGCGAGGGTGTATGCGCGCGGAAGCCAAACGTTCACTGGCACGAGTCCGGCTTTGACACCAAAACCAAAAAATGAAAACAAAAAGACTGCCCAGTGCCCTCCGGAACTCAATCCCGGAGCAGCCGATTTAAGCGTGGCGAAATCCACGGAGTTCACGCTGATTGCCAACACAAGAAAACTAAGCGCCGCCGCCAGTGTTCCCGCTTCGCCCATCGCCAGCAAAAGATAACCCGCCGAGGCACGACCGTTCTCCTGACCGCGGTTGTGGACAATCAACAGGTACGAAAGCACGGACATCACTTCCCACGCGAGCAGGAACAGCACCGCGTCGCCCGCGATGAAAATCAAAGCGATAGACGCAAACAAACCCAGCAACAGCACGGTGAACGCGCGTGCATTCTGTCGGTTCGATTCGCGCTGAAGTTCGCCGCCCGCAAAAATCGACGCTGTAAAAAGGACCAGGCCCGTGACGAACAAGAACACGGCCGAGAGCCGATCGAGCGCCAAAGTAAGCGTCGTCAATCCCGGCAACGACCAGAGCGTTCGACGAATTGTGTCGCCGCCCAGCAACGCATTTGCACCCGTCAGCATTAGTGCAATCGCAGCAAGACAGCCCAGCCACGTCAGCACGTTTCCCTGCCGCGGCGCGGGGGCCATTAGAGACACCAGAATACCGGCGCCGCAAAGTGAAAAAAAAATGAAGATGAGCGTTTGCGTTCCCATCATGTCTTTTGCGAATTCGCTCCGGTTGTATGCGAAGGTGAGACGAGCGATGCCGAAGTGCTGCGGCCAACCGCCACGAGCAGCCCGTGCAAAATCGCCAACGGCGGCGCCGGTTGCCCAGGCACTTCCACGTCCACCGGCAAAACGCTCGCCAGTCCTTTTGCGCAGACAAAGCTTCCCGCAAACACCCCGCCGGACACGGCACACGCGCCAACAGCAACAACCCGTTTGGGCGTCGGCATGGCGTCGTAAATTTTGTGCAGCACGAACCGCATGTAATCGGTCACCGGGCCGACGACCAGCATCACGTCCGCGTGACGTGGCGTCGGGGTAATGAAAAATCCCAGCCGGTGCATGTTGTAATATGGATTATTGAGTTGCTTGACCTCATTGAGGCACGCGCCGCAGTCGCCCGCGTCCACCACGATGACGTGAATGGAACGTTTAAACGCCGGAGCCAAACTCATTTTTGTTTTCCCGGACAGCCGCCCATTCGTAAGTTTGCTGCCAGCCCAGCGGACGCTCCACGTCGCGAATACACCGATAACAATGAACACAACGGCGGTAATCCACTGACACATTGCCGTTGGCTTGACTGAGTGCTTCGGTCGGACAACGCTCCACGAGCGCAGCTCCTGTTGCAGCATCCGATTTCACCGCCATGAGGCAATCCGGGCGTGACGCCGGCGGCGTTTTCCGTCCCGCGCGGATACGCGGTGGTTTTTGATTCCCCTGCGAATGCCATTGATAACCCATTGGCTCATGCGTTCTTCAATTCAATAGGGTTGTTCTCATTTTACCGATCGTTCTCGGCCACCGACAAATCGAAGGTGGAAAGAATGATCGGAAAGTCCTGAAACGCGAATTTCTCGACGCTGAGGTGGAAGCCATGCCAGTTGGCGAAGGACGGCGGAACAATCCGGTAGCGTGCGATCCGTCCATTGTCAGCCAGACGCACCCAATGAAATGTTCCCCCGCGTGGTGCTTCAACCCAGCCCAATGCCGCCCCCGCTCGAAGCTGGAGCGGTTCGTGAGTACTACCGCTTTGCAATGCGGCAACGGCCTGTTCCATAATGCGCACCGATTGCCTCGCTTCAGCGAACAGTATGCGTAACCGCGCGTAACCATCGCCCTCCTGCTCGCTCGGCACTTCGAAGTCGAATTTTTCGTAACCCAAATAGGGTTGTGCACGCCGCAAGTCGCGGACCAGACCAGAGGCACGCGCGACCGGACCCATAAGACCAAAAGCAGTTGCGTCCTTAAGCGCGATGAAACCGACTTCTTCCAATCGGTCGAGAAAACTGCTGGAGACGCGCAGCCTCTGTTCGAGTTCATTCAACTGTTTCAGGGCTTGCTGCGACTGGCGAAGCGCTTTTCCGCACGCATCATCTGAGAGGTCACAGAGCAGTCCGCCCAATGCGAGCAGGCCAAACAAATAGCGATGGCCGGTCAGTTCGCCGGAAATTCGCAACAAATCCTCTTCGAAAATTCCGGCCTGACTGTTGGCAACGACCAAGGCGGTCGATTCGCAAATTTCCTGAATCGCTCCGGCATGTTGTCGCAGGCGTTCGAGTTCGGCCAATAACACGCGCAAGACACGCGCTCGTGCCGGTACGTTCGCACCGCAAAGAGATTCAACCGCCTGACAAAATGCTAGTCCATGAGCAAAGGCCGTGGTTGCCGCGAACCGTTCCGCCAACAATAAAACTTCATCCGCCGTTTTGCCTTCCGCGAGTTTTTCGATTGCGCGCCATTTATAAAACAAGCGCGGCACGGAGCGAATGACGTCTTCGCCGACGGTTTCGAGCAGGAAAAGCGCCGACTCCGTCACGCCCGAATATTTCGGGCCAATCGGCATTACGAACGCGCCCGGTTCCTCGACGATGCGTCGTGGCCGCCAATCGGCGTCCGACTTGCGGTGCCGCATCGCCGCTTCCGGATCGAAATGGCGGCGCATCGGCTCGACGTTTTCCTGCCAGGTGTCGTCGTGCAGAACAAAATCACCGAGTCGCGGATGTCCTTCAAAGGTGAGACCAAACAAGTCCTCGGCCTCGCGCTCATGCCAGTCCGCCGCATGCACAAATTTGACAATGCTAGGAACAATCGTCTCATTCAGCGGGGCGTTCACGAGCACATGAACCCAGCCAGCTTCGCCCTCACCGTAAAAGCAGTAATGCAGTTGCCACTCACTTTCACCTTCCTCGACCATCAAGCCCGCGAAACTAAACTCCCATGCGAGAAAAAGCCGGCCGCACAATTCCTGAAGCGCGGCGCGGTCGCAGGTCACTTCACACGTAAAACCCGCCGCAGCGAATTGGCATCGCGCGTTGCCAGGCCAACGTCGTTCAATTTGTTCTTTTAATTCGGTGCGGTTCATCGGCGATTTATTTCGTCAAGGCAGCTGCCGCCTGCGTCAGTAAATCTTGCAGCGGTTTAGGAATATAAAAGCCCAGCACCAGCACCGGCACAGCTGCCAGAAGCAGCGCCAGTCGACAACTGAACGGCAGTTTTTGTTCTTTTTCTCCGCTGGAATGTTCGTTCGTCGGCGTAGCGTCTTCCGGCGCGCCAAAGACCATCCGGTTGATGTGCAGCATCACGCCAAAAAATGCGATGACGATGAAGATGGCGAGAAGACCCGTCGCCAGATAATGTCTCTGACTCAAACCCGCTTTAAGAATCGAAAATTCGCTTAAAAAAACCGCCAGCGGCGGCGCTCCCGTAATGCCTAATCCGCCAAAAATGAGCGCGGCGCCGGCAACGGGAGATTTGCGGATTAATCCGCGCACTGTCGCGATTTCGCGCGTCCCCACAGCCAGCAACGCAGCGCCGGCGGCAAAGAAGCAAAACGACTTGGTCATCGAGTGACTGACGATTTGCTGCATGGCGCCGTAACCCGCAGCCGTTGCGCCGAGTCCAACCGCCGCTAAGATAATGCCCATGTGCTCGACCGTGGAAAAGGCAAACATCCGTTTATAGTCGCGCACTTGAAGCAGTAGAAATGCGGCAGTTCCGACCGAAATCAGGCCTAGAACCAGCGCCCACATTTCGGCGTGAGAATTTGGCGCGGCTTTCATCACCGGAAACAGACGCAGAATCACGTAGAGGATCGCCGTGGTCTCCACGCCCGAGAGCAGTGCGCACACCGGCGAGGGCGCCTGGCTGTGGGCGTCCGGCAGCCACGTATGCATGGGGACGAGGCCGGCTTTCGTTCCGAGACCGATCAAAATCATCAGAAACGCCGTTTGCAACAAGGCCGGCGGCATCAAGGGCGCTGCGGCAACCAGTCCTTCCCAAGTATAAATGCCACCGCCTGCTGCCTGCATTGCGGCGAAGAGTACCAGAAATCCAAACAAAGCCATGGCCGCACCCATGAGCGACAACACCACATATTTCCAGGCTGCCTCCAGTGCCTCGCCAGTATTTTCAAATGAGACCAGCAACGCGGAACAGAGCGTCGTCAATTCAACCACAATCCATACCAGTGTCGGCTCGGCCATGACCGGAATGGCCAGCATCGAAAAGATAAAGAGGTTATAGTTCGCATAGTAAAGCAGCAGCCTTTTGGGCTCTAGATTTTCATGCGCCATGTAACCGACCGAAAAAATAGCCGCTGTGGTTCCGACCAACGCAATTAACAGCAGAATCAGCGCGCTCAAGCCGTCCACGGCAATCCATTTTAGCATTCCCACTTTCAACGTAGCCGTGACGGAGTTACCCGCTGACACCAGCCATGCCACTCGCGCGGCCAAAACGAAAATGGTCAAGCAGGACACAACGGTCACGCCCGCCGCCCAATGTCTTTTGAAGGGAATGCAAACGAGCGCCGTAGCGACCAGCGGGAGCAGGAGTATGACAATAACGCTCATTTGGTCGCCTCGTTAGTCGTTGGCTCCGGTGCGGCCTCTTTCAAGCTTGCCAAGGTCCCGACAGCCGTCGTGCCTATATGTTTTTGGACGGCGCGGGTCAGCACACCCATAATGAAAACGATAATCAAACCATCCGTAGCGATCGCGAGTTCAACCAACAACGGCAGGTTGCGCGAAATCGAAATACCAGTCAAGAAAGCGCCGTTTTCCATTACCAGCAAGCCGATGAGCAGCGGCACGGCTTCACGCCGCACGGTGAGCGTGAACGCGCCGAGCAACAATCCCGCAATGCCAATCGGCACGTTGGGTCCGCGAAAATCCGGCCCGACGGCATTCAACAAAGGCATCCCCAGGAAATAGGCCAGGATCGCCAACGCTAAAGCGATGAGCAAGGAAGTCGGAATGTTCAACGCCTGATCGATCTCGCGCCGCGTGTAAATTTCTGCCGGCGATGTCTTTCGTAAAAGCCACGGAACGATAAGAGGCTTGCTAATCACATTCACGAGCGCCACACCATAGAGATGCTCTGACTGGTGACGAAGACCCAACAGTGCGGCGGATGCCGCGAGCAATAGAGACTGGACGATGAACAGATTCAGGCAACCTCTGACCTGTCGCATCGCCACAATTCCGAAAGCCGTAAGCAGAAACAATCCGGCAGCAAGAGCGTTCAGATTGTCTAGCAATTGATTTGTCGTTTCGCTCATTTACGTGTGTTGGTTCAAGGCAAAAAAACCCGTGCAATCATCGCCGCCACCGAAGTGATGAATGCCGCGCCCAAAAATTCGGTAATGCGAAAGAGTCGGAGTTTGGCGAGAGACGACTCGATAATCACCAACACCAGCAACAAGCAGAAAATTTTGAACAGCACTAACGGAACGGCCAGTAGCACTGCGCCAAGAGTTTGTTCGCCCGCCAGCCCCCAAGGCGTCACGAGCACATTTAGATAAATACAAATGAGCACGAAGAGCTTCATGTGCCCGCCCCATTTCATTAGCGCCATGCCTCGCCCGGAGTATTCCAGCGACTTGGATTCATCAATCATCGCCAGTTCAAAATGACCCGTTGGATTGTCCACGGGAATGCGGCCGCCCTCGGCCAGAATCAACATGAGAAATGCCAGGATCAGCAGCACGTGCGATGGAGCGAAGAAATTTGCCAGCGGCGTCACCCATTTCTGCTGGACGATGTAGGGAATGGTCGAGCCGGCGACAAACGAAACGGTGAAGAAGACGATCATGAAAACCGGCTCAGCTAGGAAGCCAACCATTCGGGTACGGCTCGCGCCCATTGGACCGTAAGGATTGGCCGTGTCCACCGCCGCAAGCGCCGCGAAGAAACCGCCGAGCGAGAGTACAAAGCCCCCGCCAAGCATGTCGCCCATGAAGGCGAAGAACAGCGGGTAACTTGTCAAAACAGGAATAAGCAGCGTGACAAAAATGGGTGCAACAAAAACGATGTAAGGTGTGAACCGGAAAATCCACGAACTATCTTCCGACACGATTTCGTTCTTGTGAAATAGCTTCACCAAATCCCGGTACGGCTGGAAAATGCTCGGCCCTCGCTTGGACTGCACCATTTCCTTCAAGCGGCTGAGCACGCCGGACGCGAGCGGCGCGAATGCCAAGACCACGACGACCTGAAACAGATTGAAGAGGATGCGATTGAACATGGCGAAAGTTGATTTTTTCTCAGCCGTTTCCCTCAACACTGGCGCGGCAACCGACTGTCGCTTTTCTCTGCTGTAACCGCACTGGCAGAAGGCCGATCAAAGATAATTGGCGAATCAACGGACCCGCGAGCCGTAGCTCTTGGAACAGCCGGGCCCGGCGAACAGACCCGTGGCGCACAAATCCGCTTATATTCGCAGCGATCGTCTCAGGTTCGAACGGCGCAGCGCCTGGTTGCGGCACCAACCTCGACACGCAAAACTGACCGTGGCCGCTGATTGTACCTGTTATGCTGACCCACATGTTACTGAGCAAAATAAAACTCCTGTCCACGCATTGCCTGCGTCAACAGGAGTCATTAGCCGTGAAATATAGTCAGGCGGTTTCCCCTATTAGGGGAAGGCAAACTCCATTGCCTTAGATACTTAACTATTCGAATAGCGGGCGGAAACAACTGAAATTCGACTACTCGATGAATTTTTCTTACCGCGCGCGGCCCTGCCTGACGCAATCGAAGTGTGTGTCGGGAAATGTCATAAGACCCGCCGTAAACGGCGGGCTTGCAGATGGATCCGGCCATGAAGAGACTCGGTATTGGGTACAAAAAACCTCAACCAGGACATTGATTGGTGGCCACAACCGCACGCGTACCAGAGATCAAGCCGATGCAACCCTGAATTGGTTCAAATGTTTTGGGGATCCGTTCCAGTAGAACCGCTTTACATACCATCGAAAACAATTGTTCAATGCGTACTCAATCATGGTCCGCTCCAAAAGCGATCCCTGATCGCATTTTGCGCTCTCTATTTTTAGCTGAGCAATGGCCTTCACACCGCGCAGGGAGCGCGGTAACAATTGTGCTGCGTTAACAGGAGTAATTAGCCCCTTTCCACACCGCGCCCTCTGGCACGGTGACTTGTCTCACTAGCCTCGCTAATCACCTGTTCGCAAATCGGATTCTCACACCGCGCATTGTCCGCGATGATGGTTCCGACTGCCCTTCTCACTCGCTCATATGTTACAGCTTTTTCCCGCCTTGCTAGCATCTCGTCTAAAGCAGATTTGCTATCAGCGCTGTGCGTAAACGCCGCGTGTGCGCTCGTCGCTAAAAAATCCCGCCGAATTCCCATACCGACACCCATCCTTCACGCCTCCAGTACGGTGGCTTGACGCTACCGATCCCAGGATAGTGCCACTCAGTCCGCTCAAAAGCCGAAGGAAGCGTGCGATAACACCATTTTTGCTGCGCCTCGTTATCCGGGATTATCTGCATGTCAGAGATCGTCCCCCAGCCATTACGGGTGAGTCTCCCAAGAGCCGATACCTGCTTTAGTAGTAAACCTACCGCTGCGATATCGCCCACGCCATAGGCTTCAACCTTGTCTACCCACTGGCAAGCGATTCGCAAGTCGTAATCCTTGAACGGACCGCTGCCTTGGGAAATCAGGTTGCGGCGCGTCGTCATTATCCTGCCACGAGCAAATGCTAGCTCTTCCCGGCTTGTTCTCCTGGTCATTTGGACAAGGAACGGAGTGGATCTGAACTTAAACACGAGCGCACTTGCTTTCCATACCTGGCTATCGCCTTTAATTGCGCGCTCAAGTGGGAGATCTTCTTGCGCTTTTAGCGCTTCCTTAGCCGTCGTTCCGGATGCCACAGCTTCCCTGACGCGTGCCCAGGCCAGCAAAGCGTCCAGATGCAGCAGCCGATCGCCGAGGCAAACCGGCTGACTCAATCGCCACAGAACGCGAAACGCTGTCATCACGCTGCGACTTTCTTTTTTTCCGGGGGGAGTGAGTAAAGCTCTTCCAGCTCTGCCGCGTTGATCGTTGATGAAACCGTGGCCCACGCATCCAGTGCTTCGCCGACTTGGTCGGCATCCATGTTTGGTTCATACCCCGCATCGGTCTTTGTCATTAGCGGCACTCGAATTCTGTCTGGCGTCAGAAGATCGAACTGCGACTCGAACCGGCCAAATCCGTTGCGTATCCAACCACCTATCCCCTGCTTGTTGGCGAAGGCTGTTACAGAATGGATAAGCAGACCTAGTGCTCCCAAGCTGGCCCTCTCTGTCTCCACTTTCATCTCGCTGTAAAACCGTGTCCCAGGAATCACATACTCAATCGCCGCGAAGGTATGCAGTTGTTTCTTGCTGCGTTCACCGGATCCAATTTGCTTAATCCAATCAGCCACCGCTGTTGAGTATTCTTTGACGATCAGTTCCGTTCGTCCGTCGCTGAATACCAGCGCATCATCGATTCGCCGATAAAAGATCGCTTGCGTTAAGCGGTTCGCACGCCTCACCACTTTGTCATCCTCATAGTAATACGAAACCAGTCCAGCTTTAATCGTCGTGTTTGTGACTGGCCATAACGTGTTGATTTGCAGGCACGAACTGACTAGACGCGGACCACCGCCGAACAGTCCAAGAAATGGGTGCCGCCCAGATTTGAGTGCAAGATCGAACGTCAGTTCTTTGCTCGGTTGTCCCGTAACAGCTCCACACATCATTCCGTGATAGGTTTCCAGTGTCAAAAGCTCGCCGCGTGACGCAACAACTTGAAAACTACTTCCGAGGCCAGCCGCCGAAGCCGGCCCCGAACGTCATTGGCAGGAAACACTGGCACAAAAATTACCCCGACGTCCATGCGCGATTTTCTAGCTCCTCGTTTAAGTATCTCCTCATCCGACAAAGCAAGCGGGTAATGTGATTGTGCCAGAAAGCGGCAATCCCCCCTTGCCGTAGGTAGGGAGCAAAGAATTCAGATCGATGCAGCGATCTCCCGGAGCCGCTACATGCAGCGGCGAAGTTAATTTTAGAATTCCTGCAATTCTATATTCTGGCATGAAATGGGATTTTCTGGTATCTTTTCTTGTCATCAGGATTGCCAAGGCCCAGTACTCGCCTGGCCTTAACGTCGCGATAAGTTCTAGGTCGGTCCTGTCTAAATAAGCGCGACATCACGCCGGATTCTCCAAGAGTGAAGATTCCGCAACTCAAAATCAAGTGAGCTAAAGGGATGGTGCAGTCTTCTGCTTGGGGTTAGACGCTCGAATCGCTCTGCGATCCGCGAAAAGCACTCAATCGCCTTTTCCACCAGACGGAAGACATACGGTTAACTGTCTCGCCCCCGAGGCGAACATACCAAAACTGTTGTGAAAGGTTAGAGGCGTTCGCCATATCATGTGGGAGAGTTTTGTTTGCGTCTGCAAAAAGACAAACGGTGGCTCGGGTGGATTGAGCAGGAGCCATTTTTTATGCGCAAGCTTCGCGGCAGGAATTAATTGTTTGCGCGTGATACAAGCTAGCTGTGTTTTACGCATCACGGTTTCTTTTGTCAGATGGACGCAATAGCCGCAAATTTCGTTCGACTTGTCGCGAGCGCACAATCCCGGGGCATCCATGAACGTGGGCAACGGGCGAAATTTCGACCGTTGTTCCCCAGGATTGATCATTCTCCCGCACAACACGCAGGTTTCTGTCGTAGCCTGCGATAGTCCTTCTGGCCTAAGTCCGGCTTGGCGGCAAAGCAATTCAGATGCAGTCATTGTTTTGACCAGATCGGATAAATGCGACCATAGCCACGCGATGCGAGATGTCCTACAGCCCATGGCCGCCAATTTGTGGCTCATAGAAAACTGGACGCTCGCTGAAAGGTTATATCGTCCACAGACGACCTTAACCGGCTTCAAGTCAGCAAGTTCGACGTTGCCAATTTGAATTTCCTCCGGGATATCGACCAACATTAGTTCGGCTTGGCGTATCAGATCTCTCCTGATAATTTGCGCAACATGGTCAAGCGAGAATTGCTGAGGGTCTGCCGCTCCTATGCTCTCTTTCCGCCACACTGAATTTCTCCTCATACTGATGTTTCTGGACGATCATTCGAGGAATATTGTAGCGATTGGCGTGCACCATAAATCGATCGAACACATCCCGAATTCACGTCTGTCGAATGGAGATGTCCCAAACTCCTGGGAGACTGCGGTCGCGATAAGATGACCTTTTGCTAGCAGTTGTTCGATGGCCTGTTGTCCCAGGGCCACAACGTCGAGGGATCTTCCTCGGCGCGCACTCGTAAACCGAAATGGAGAGAGTCCGCTACGCGGAATGTGCGAATTGTCGACCCATAGGAGGTAACGCAAAAATTCTTGATCGCGGAGAGCGGGGCCTATTTTAGCGATGATTTCGCGGGACTGGCCATATCGCGAGATCGCCTTGTCCCAGGGAGCTGGATGGAATATCGAAGAAACATACGTTGGTATTATCGGTAAGTTGAAAGCGCTCGATAATGAGTTGATGGATGTGCTTGGCATACGGTGACTCAATCTACTGTCGCAATGCAGAAACAATCTTCGGCAGAGCCGAATCAACGCGAACGATCCGTGATCGCTGGGAACTTGATGGGTCTGCGGTATTACAATGTTCGTAGGCCTCCCCTAGGCGCAAAGTGGAACGAGCTCATTTGAGAATGCTTCACTGCGCAGGAATCTCGAACAAACTAGCGTCGAAGAACATGGTTGACCGCCTTCGAGTTGATGATGACGGTGCCCAACTGAGCGCCCAGTTGATTGGTGGGGCGCACCTCTAAGAACCCCGAGATCCAAAGCGTGACGCCGCCGCTATTAATTGCATCCCTAACTCGAACCAGAAGTCATTGAGCATAATAAAACTCCTGTCCACGCGACTGCTGCGCCAACAGGAGTCATTAGCCCTGGAACACGATCAGGCGGTTTCCCCACTTCGAGAAGGCAAACCCCATTGCCTTACACTTACTTATTCGAATATCGGCATGACGACAATTGAAATTCGATTATCGGCGGATTTTTCTCCGGCGTGCGGCCTGGTCCAATGGAATCGCAGGCCTGATCTCCCCTTTTCCTGGATTGTTCTCCGACATAATACAACGCGATGTTTTGGCTCAGGGAAACACAGTTCAAGGATTCCGCGAGAAACATACGCGACTTTGCAACGGATGCCATCGATGTGGATTCGATTGTTTCTTACATCGATTGCAGGAAAAGTCTTTCCGGTTACCATTTCTAAAACTAATCGGATTAGAATCGATTGTGAATTATACTGTTTTCGTACCCTTGACAGTGAAATCCGGGAAATATGCCCGCCAATTGTTGGAAAAAGCCCTGAACTTCGGCCTTGAACCCACACCGCACCCGGCTCATCCCAGTAACCTTCGGAAGCTTTCTCTCTATTTGCTGGCGATCCTAACGGCTCAAGTTGAAGCGCATCCAAGTTCCCTTTCCCGCTCCGACCTGATTCGCGGTTTAGTCAGCGCGGCAGAAAACTACGGTGACGGTCAATCTATCGCTGCTGTGGCAAGCGAGGCGCGAAAATGGAATCTGCATCGGGCACAGGAAGAAATGGTGGACACCTTAATTAAAGGTATCAATGCCAAAAAAATCACCCTCTTAGAGGGCAGTACTGGCATCGGAAAAAGCAGGGTAATCGCCAAGACCGCTCTGCAACTTCCTTCCAGTACAAAGATCGGGATCTTCGCCCCAACCCTTGCCGTGCTCTATCAACTCGTGGAGGAATTTCTAAAAACAGCAAAACCACTCAAAATCGGTCAACCCTCAATCGCGCTGTACCTTGGCAAACGCAATTTCGTCGACTTGCATAAGCTCGAAGAGATTCTTTCAATTTTGGAACCCAGTTGGCCGGAGGCTGCCGCCCGGGCCAAAGCATGGATAGAGCAAGGAGGTCCAACGACTACGAAGATCAGCCAGTTGCTCAAAAAGCATGTCCCTGTTCAATGGCTCGTTCACGACCTGATTGAAATTGTTCCTGAAATATCTGCTTCGTCGGTTTCCTGCGACGATCTGTCCAAGCCGCTCCCCGGCTTAGAAGCCTATCAGAAAGCCAGGGAAGGGGTTAACGATGCCCAAATCATTTTCAGCACTCATACGATGCTGTGTCTTTCGGCATTAAACACTCGTTCAAATCGTCCCTCGCTATTTCCTTATTTCGGCACCGTCTTTCTGGATGAAGCACACCAACTGGAAGAGGCGATGGCCAATTGCACGGGAAGTGAATTGTCCCTCCGTCACATCCACGGCTCGCTTCGGGATGGTTTTAAACGCAAAGACGTTTCGCCTAAACGCTGGCATGCAATCGATTCGCTCCTCATAAAATGCCAACAAGAGTTGGCATTGCTGCCCGATGGCTATCTTTTACCGGCAGGAGTCAAGGCGATTTTCACTATCAGCGGTTTCGCTGGCACGCTTCGACCTTGGCCAAACAACTGAACGAAATCCAACATTCCAACGACAGGCTTTGGCTGGAGAGAGTTAAACGCTGGCATCAAATATTCGAGCAAATAGCCTCCTATCGCCTTGACACACGCGTTACATTTTCACCCAAACTTCGTGTGCCCAGCGTAACGGTAGGGCCGAGTTTCCTTCGAAACTACTTCGAAAGCTTGTGGGATAGTTGTCAAAGCGCATGTCTCTTGTCCGTACACTGTATGTCTGTGAAAGGCCTGGGCAATTTTCCTCGCGCTTCGTACGCATCAAGCTTTGCATACCTTCCGATCGCACTCTGGAGACCAGGCCTTTTATCGCGCCCTGGATCTACAACAGCCCAACGCTTTACACTGTTGATCCTGATCATGCTCAAGCGTTTTCATATCCAGGAGAATCACGACAGTTATCTCTCGCGCTCGAGAAATGGTTTGCCACAATCGCAAGTTCGATCGCAATCGTTTCCAAAGACGCAGCGGGCGGAACCCTCGTATTGTGCAATTCCTACGCCGATACAGAAGAGCTCGGCAACCGTTTGGATTCGCTAAAAAGACGCTTAATCATTCAGACGCGAGATGATTCCGTTAAATCACTAACCTCAGTGTTCAAAGACGAGGCGCGCGCCGGCAACAAACCTGTTTCGCCTTCCACCGGCCCCACATGGACAGGGCTCAATCTGCGCGATGAATCGGCGGAGAGTGCTTCCGACGACAGGATTTTAACAGACCTCGTGATCACTCGCAGTCCGTTTGGCCGCAATCGTACGGCTACTCACCTGGCACGCGTTTCGCGGCTTGGCTTTGAACAGGAATTGCTCGACGCTGCCTTTACGCTTCGACAGGGACTTGGACGCCTCATTCGGCGTGAAGATCTCATAGCCCGCAGAATTTGGTTTCTGGACGGCAGAATTCACACCAAGCGTAGGACCTTTCATAAAATCAATGCACTGCTGGGAATCTAACCTCACCACGGAGGGAAACATGCTGCCACTAATGCCGCAGGTGTGAGCAGGTCCATAGGCACTCCCAGGTCAAATATCAATGTTCGTCAACAAGCATTCTCAGAGATGGCGAAGATTTAAATATCCATGCAGAGCCGTCGGGATCAGCATTTCTCCTCCGGAATTCCTGGGGTTTGCGGGCTGAAGATAACGCTAGAAGAGCGTCGGTAATCTCGCCTCGCCGAAGAGCATTGCTAGCTTTCCACCATTGCCGCTTGCTGCAGTCGCCTGAAAACTTGCTCGATAAGAGGTAAGGTCATCATTTCGTTCTCAGTACTAACGCGTTTGAATGCGGGAACACCAACACACGAAAGACTTTCACATTTTGCCTCCTCTACTTGTTCTCCACGGAGACATGCAGCCGCCCAGAATTCGCTTCCCTCATGACTCGAGAGACCGCTTTCTCGTTGTCCGGTGGAAAAATTATGTCCAGCCATTCGCCTCCATGACCCTCGTAGCCGTGCAGCTCCAAATTGCAAAAGCGCGGATGCGACTCAATACGAAATTCGGCGAGCCGATTCAACGGAAAATAGGTGATGATTGCACCATATTTAGCGTGATGTCGCAATTGAAACCAACGCGAGTTCTTGTCCTCAGCAATCACAACAATGTGCCGATCGGTCACCAACACGGCCGCGGCAGGCGCCAATTCTCGGCCAAAACATCCGCGGATCTCTTTCCAGCAAACTCCGTCCAACAACTGTGAGTTCTTCGGCGCGTAAATAATCGAAAAGTTCCGAAACTTCAGAGGCCAGCCGGAGAAAATCTCGTCCCTGCTCTGCTCCGACGTCATTGCAATGTTTTCTTGGCCGTCAATGGCATCCAGAATGTACTGAACCGCGTCAGAGTACATGTCTTGCATTACAGAGTTGAAGTGTAGCGCGGCTGATTTTGCTTTGCCGTCCTGCACAAAATCAATTTTAAGTTGGCCATACAACAGGATGAGAGTTAACTCGACTAACAGCGTTGAATCGTATGAACACTCGGCCACCTTGGTGCTTCCGTCGTCTTCACGGAGCACGATCAGCCAACGCCGATTGGTGACACAAAGTACCGCCGCTAGTGTTTTAAACTTAGCCGTCCCGAAAGCAGGACTAAAGATTAAATGCTTTATGTCTTCTGTCTCGCTCACGCGCTCCGTCAGCGCTTCACGAAACGGTGACGATAATTCCGTAATGCTCTCGGCACACGTAGCAAATTGTTCCACTGAACTCATGTCTCTTTACCTCCACGCATTGCAGTGTAAGGTAGGAGTCATTAGCCCATTGAAGAAACAGTTTTCCCTGTTACACAGGAGACGGCAAACTCCATTGCCATCTTTATAATACGCGTCTTTTCCATTGTGGGAAAGCGAAATTTTCGCATCGACTCCGAAAATATGGGATCTCTATACAGGCACTCGTATTCAAAAATTTAAAATAGCGGCGCATTCACACTTGACGATTTGCCATCTTCTGATGGAGATTTTGAAGGTAGGTAATGGGGTTTACCTTTCAGAATAATCGCCGCAGATTTCTCAGGCTGATGACTCCTACTGGATCGATTACGATCATAGGAGTTGCTTGTGTACGGCAGCGGATTATCTGAGCGTCAACAGATCAAAACAGACTATTCTCCCAAGGCCCAAGCCATCGATGTTCGAGGTCTTGAGATGAGTTACGGGGCCGTTACCTTCATGCGAAATATCACCTTCACAGTCGCTCCCGGTGAAATTATGGCGATTATGGGAGGGAGTGGTTCAGGCAAGAGTACCCTCATGAAGTGTCTCGTCGGACTAAAAGTAGTTGAGAAGGGCGAAATCTTTTACTTTGGCCGAAGTTTCTCGAAATCCTCCGGAGAAGCACAGGACGAGATCAGGAGAGGATTCGGAGTCTTGTTCCAAGACACCGCGTTGTGGAGCGAAAGAACCTTAGCCGAAAACGTCGCACTGCCCCTGGAGCGATACACAGACCTTCCTGCCAAAGAAATCAGGGAAATCGCTTCGTTTAAGCTCGCTCTCGTTGGTTTGAAAGGATTCGAGGACTTTGATCCAGCTGAAGTCAGCGGCGGAATGAAAAAGCGGGCGGGACTTGCTCGGGCAATGGCGCTTGATCCACCGTTGCTTTTCCTTGACGAGCCATCTGCCGGTTTGGATCCGATAAGTTCCCGACGCCTGGACGACTTAGTTCTCCGGCTCAGGGATTGTCTTGGCACAACAATCGTGGTCGTTACGCATGAGTTACCGCAAATTTATGCGATCGCCGATAACTCAATTTTTTTGGATGCAGAAAGTAAAGCCATGATTGCCCAGGGTAACCCGAAAGAATTAGCCAGAGAGTTGCGAACTGATCCGAAAGTTCGCGAGTTTCTTTTTCGAGGTCATCCGGACAAAGCGCTGGTTGGTCAGGAGATTCCTCGCGCTTCGGTTCGGTAGACGCGAGCGAAGCGCTGAGCAAGTCCCTCCCAAAGAGCAGGCTTTTCTTGCGGGGCCGTCACGTTTCCCTTCGTAGAATCTGTCAGCGACAGTTAACGCGCCCTATGGAAATGAACAAAAAATCCGCCGCGCTGAAATTCGTCTTGATAATCGGTGTACTCAGCTTTTTTGCTGATTTCACCTACGAAGGCTCGCGCAGCGTACTCGGGCCGTACCTCGCGCTTCTTGGGGCGAGCGCGACGGCGTGGGGCTTGTCACCGGGTTCGGCGAATTGCTCGGCTACGGCCTGCGACTCGTCTCGGGGCGGTGGGCGGACCGAACTGGAAATTTTTGGCCGATCACGATCTTCGGCTACTTCGTGCAGAGTTCTGCGGTGCCAGCGCTCGCGCTGGCACCAGCTGGCGAATGGGCTGCCGTCTCATCATCCTCGAACGCGTCGGAAAGCGATTCGCAATCCGCCTCGTGACACGATGCTCTCTCACGCGGCAAAGAGATCGGCTACGGCTGGGCGTTCGGGATGCATGAGGCGATGGATCAATTCGGCGCGCTCTTCGGGCCTTTGTCGGTGGCGGCGATGCTGGCTGGCGCGGCGAGTACCGTTTTGCCTTTGCCGCGCTGCTCCTTCCGGCAGTGCTCTGTCTAGCCCTCTCCTGGCCGCCCGCGGCTTTTATCCGCGCCCGAAGATATGGAGAGTGAAGCGGCGAATATAAAGACGAAAGGATTGCCTCGGGTGTTCTGGGTTTATCTCGCAGGCGCGGGACTGGTAGCGGCGGGGTTCGCGGATTTCCCGCTCATCGCGTATCATTTCACAAAGGGGTCCACGGTGCCGAAGGATTGGGTGCCGATCCTGTATGCGATCGCGATGGGCGTGAGCGGTACCGGCTCGCTGGTGCTCGGACGGCTCTACGATCGGGTCGGCATCGTGCTCCTGATTCCGCTGACGCTCGTCTCCGCAATTTTGCGCCGCTCGTATTCCTGGGCGGGTTCTGGCCAGCGCTCATCGGCGCGGGGTTATGGGGCCTTGGGATGGGTGTGCATGAGTCAATCGTGCCCGCCGCCGTTGCGCCAATGGTGGCCCGACAGCGGCGCGCTTCGGCCTACGGGCTTTTCACGGCCGGCTACGGCTTGTCCTGGTTTCTCGGCAGCGCGGCCATGCGGGTTCCTGTACGACCAAACGATCGCGGGCACAATCATTTTTTGCGTCGCGCTGCAACTCGCGGCGATCCCGGTCTTGTTCATCGTGCGCAGGCAATATGCAGCGTTGCCAAAAGCGGCTGCGTAATCCGCTCTCGATGTCTCTCCGGCACGTGGCGCCGGAATTCTCGCCTTGGGGAACACTAATCTGGCCGGGTTACGCTTTTCGGGGTCAGCCCACGCTGAATGTCTTTCTCCCCGCAAAGCGCGCTGATCCCCCGAGTTGGCGCTCGATCCGGAGCAGTTGATTGAACTTTGCGATGCGCTCCGAGCGGCAGCCTGAACCGGTCTTTAAATGTCCAGCGCCGGCGGCTACCGTGAGGTCTGCTAGAAACGTGTCCTCGGTTTCGCCGGAGCGGTGCGACATAAAGCAGTGGTAGCCGTTGGCGCGGGCAAGTTCGATGGTGTCGAGTGTTTCGCTGACAGTGCCGATTTGGTTGAGCTTGATCAGGATGGAGTTAGCGACGCCCTTCTCAATACCCTCGGCGAGGATTTTTGGGTTCGTGCAAAAGACGTCGTCGCCGACTAGCTCGACCGCCGCACCGAGCCGGCCCGTGATCGCCTTCCAGCCTTCCCAGTCCTGTTCCCCCATCGGGTCTTCGAGGAGCACGATTGGATAGCGCGCCACCCAATCGGCGAAGAGTTGAATCATTTCCTCGGACGATTTGGTGGACTGGTCGGATTTGAAGAACTTGTAGCGCCCGTCTTCCCACATCTCGCTGGCCGCCGGATCGAGGCAAATCGAGATGTCCGTGTCCGGTGTATAGCCCGCTTTCTCGATGGCTTCGAGAATCACCTGGACGGCTTCCTCGTTCGACTTGAGGTCTGGCGCGAAGCCGCCCTCGTCGCCTACGGCGGTGCTGTAGCCCTTGCCGTGTAGCACGTCCTTGAGCGCGTGAAAAGTCTCCAGCCCCATACGGATCGCCTCTGCGAACGAGGGCGCGCGGTGTGGCGCGATCATGTATTCCTGAAAATCCACGGTGTTCTGCGCGTGCCGCCCGCCGTTGATGACATTCAGGCACGGCACCGGCAGGAGCGCGGCATTCGCCCCACCGAGGTAGCGGAAGAGCGGAAGCTCGCACGCCTGCGCCGCGACACGCGCGCAGGCCATCGAGACGGCGAGAATGGCGTTGGCTCCGAGCTGGCCTTTGTTCTCGGTGCCATCGAGTTCCATCATGCACTGATCGAGACCGCGCTGGTCGGTCACGTCGCGGCCAATGAGCGCGGGCGCAATCTTGTCGCTGATGTTCCGCGCAGCTTTCAGCACGCCTTTTCCTCGGAAGCGCGCCGGATCACCGTCGCGCAACTCCGCCGCTTCGCGTTCTCCGGTGGATGCACCCGATGGAACTATGGCAGAGGCTCTAACGCCGCTTTCGAGAATGACTTCGGCTTCGACCGTCGGATTCCCGCGCGAATCAAAGACTTCGGAACCGTGGATGGATATGATTTTCATAGGGGAACTTTTATTAGGTAGGTGCTGGGCAGTTTCATGCAATTTTATATACTACTGAAATCCATAGCAACGACGTTGTCACGTGCCTAAGGTGAATTTCGCTATCAGTTTTGGCGATTTTGGCGACCCTTTGGTATATGATTCAAAGGTAATGGAGTCTGCCTACCGTATTTGGGATAACCGCTCGCCGTCGGCTAACTGATGACTCCTGGTTATTTTTCTCCGCAAGGTGATGATGGTAGGACCAACTCCAGACTGCGCTGGTCGCCAAGATTTGGCCATATTTCTGTTCCTTAATCTTTTGAAAACCCGACTGTCAATGCCATAACTATGGAAATCCCCCGAGAAGCCGTTCTGCTTCGCATCTTCATCGGCGAAAATCACCACTATCACCATCGGCCTCTCTACGAAGCCATCGTCCTGAAGGCCCGCGAGATGCATTTGGCTGGCGCAACGGTTCTCCGAGGTCCAATGGGCTTTGGGAAATCCAGCCGCCTTCATGTAGCTAAGCGGTTCAAGGTTTCAACCGACTTACCCGTTGTCATCGAATTGGTCGACAGCCAAGAAAAGATTGAAGCATTTCTGCCTGTCGTTGACGCCATGATTGATAGCGGTCTCGCGACGCTCGAGCGCGCGGAAGTAATTAATTATCGGCACGATTCACCGAAGCATCGCTAATCGCGCCGTTGGGGTTTTCAAAAGTTCAGCAAGCCTCCGAAGCTCCGGAGAGCTGCCACTCTCTTGAGATCAGCGACTTACGGTGCGTGATGATTGAAAATTTAGCTCGAAAAGCATATCAATCGCGGACGAGGGTCTAATCGGCTCCCTTAGCCGATGAGCGTTGCCGTAGAGTTCTTTCTTACGCGATCAACCTGCTCCCTAATTTCGGTCTGACGAATCGCGGTCTTTCAAGATAAACGTTCGGCCGGGCAATGGAGTTTGCCCTACCTCCCGTCGACCCAGATATTCATGCGTTGGGTATTCAGCATCCAGTTCAAACAAACGACGATGGTGCGGAATGTCCGAGTCGAAGCCGACAAGAAACCCGTGTTATTGATCGAAAATGATTCGCCAAATGTGACAGCCAATCTCTGGACCGGTCGAGGAAGTGCCATCCCTTTCAGTACGAAATATCTGCCTTGGTTTTTCCAGCGGGGGGGACAGCATTCGAGCCTTCCACGTCGAAATTTTGGAGAAATCAGGCAGATCGTACGAGCGTTACCAGGGGGCGCGCTTCTGGGCCCGATAAAAAAACTTTGATGCGGAAAGCGATTACACGAGTTAGTGCATGCAGAGGAGACGGAGATTTCTTTTTTCTGCAATTTCACTGCCTGAAATCGTTCATCGTCCTGAAGAACCTCTCGAAGAAATTTGGCAAAAAACAGACCGTAAACAGGATCTCGCTGTCGATCCGGGCCGGTGCAATCTTCGGCTTTCGTGGGTGCCGACGACGCAGGTAAAACAACGACGGTCCGCATGCTTTGTGGGTTGACCAAGCCGACCGCCGGCAGCGGTACAATCGGCGGTCTGCATTATCTGCAAAGATTAACTTAGAATCCGGTCGCGCTTCGGCTATGTGCCGCAAAAGTTCAGCCGTTACTCGGATCTCACGGTGGGTGAGAACATTCGTTTTTTCGCCGGCGCCTACCAAATTTCCCGTCGGCAGAATAAAAAGATAGGACGCGCATGGTTCTCTGCGATGTGGACCTGGAACAGCACGAATCAGAAAGAGCCGGAAGCTTGTGCGGCGGTCACAAACAGCTTCTCGCGATCGCTTACGCGCTGATTCCCGAGCCGGCCCTTCTTTTTCCGGATGAACCGACTGACGGCCTGGATCCGATGCGTCGCAAAGCGATCTAAGTCAGTACGCCCTCCGGCAACCAGCAGATGCGTTCCTTGCGGGGAAAGTTCTACTCCATCGCGCGTGCCGAGGAGCCTGATCGACCCGCCTGACTTGCCTTTAACGCGGGTGACTATCGTGTTCGTCACGACGTTGAAGCCCTCGTCCCGGCACATTTCTTCCAGTCCCTGCGAGATATCATCGTCTTCGTGGTGAGCGAGGCGGCTATTGCGGTCGATAAGCGTCACCTCGGCACCAAAACGGCGGAAGGCTTGGGCGAGTTCGAGTCCGACATAACCAGCGCCCAGGACCAGGAGATGCTTCGGGACCTGATCGAGGTCCAGCGCCTCGATATGTGTGAGCGGCCCCACCTCGGCCAATCCAGGAATCGGTTCAAGCGTGGCTCGCGAGCCGGTGTTGATCCGACCCGCATAGGGCGACGCGCTTCACATACCCGGGTCGTGTTTTCGATCGGGTTCATTTTGCCGCGACGTCCTTGCCCAAAATTTTCCGGTGTGCCCGACGACCGATGTTCCGAACTTGGTACTCACCGAGCGTGTTAACAAAACGCTCCAGCTCACCCGCCGGAATCATTGCCCTTCTGCCAAACGAAGCGCTTATCCGCAAGTTGCCCGTATAAATTTGCCGGTAGATCCAGGATTTGTCCCGGCCAATCGCAGCGCCTGCTTCGGCCGGCGTGTACGCTAACCTAGGAATGGAATCGTGTGGAGCTCTCGGCTCTTGAATAGTCTGCTTTTTCATGCGCGAGCAGACTACAACCAAGGGGCAAAAATCAGTTGCCGATTCGGCCTTAATGTCCGAAAAGAGCAATTTGGCCGATTGCCCCTAGGAGAAATTGTAGAAAATTTTTTAAAATTTTCTTGACGACATTTTGCTACGATTTGCTGGCAGAGCAAAAGCGGGATACCAACTTCTTTACTCTTCCCGTCGATGGGAAGAGCTGCCGGTATTAAAAACTTACCTTTTTCGCCATTTCCAAAAAGTGCGGGAACCTAATATGAGTGTAATTCCTCATTATCAAATTGCCGTCCCGATGCCCTACCCATTGACTCAGCGTTGCAGGGTCAACGCCGCTTTCAAGGCATGTCGTGATATACAGATGCCGTAAGCTGTGATGAACGATTCGTTTTATCCCGAGTTTTAAACATGCACGGTCCATCGCCTTTTGGCATTCACGGATCCCGAGAACGTATCCGAGTTTTTGCCGAGTCGGATCACGAAAAAACCGCGGAGACTCTTGCATCGTTTTCAAGAGTCGCGCCATCGGTTCAATAATTGGTAGCGCACGACGCTCTGAATTCTTTGTGCCGTGTTCGGGATCACCATGAATCCAGATAATGCCGCGATTCAAATCGATATCTTCCCATTTTACGTGGCGCGCCTCGCCGATCCGGGCGCCACTGTACGCCAAAAACTCAACCAAATCGCCAACTTGTTCGGAGCACCAGGCGCCGGCCGAACGCAACTCTGCCACGAGTGCCGCGAATTCGGCTTTTGTTGGCAGCTCAAGTTTTTTCGGTCGCGGCGTTTTCTTTGCCAGGTCGGCGGCCGGATTCTTCACGATGAGTCCGCCGGCAATCCCGAGATCAAAAACTTTGCGCATCGCGTCTACGGCGTTGTTGTAACGGCTCGGGCTCACCTTGGTCGCATACTCGCTCGCCCAATTCAGACATTGACCGGCGGTGATTGTTTTCAACTTCGTGGACCCAAGCTCCGGCCAGGACTTCAACAACGCCCGGATTATTTCGCGTTGATAATCGATCGAGCGGGGTTTGAGATCGACCTTGCGTTCAACGTTGGAGACGTAAACCTCGGCGGCTTGACCGAAGGTTGCATAACCGGCGTTTAGATCTGCTTGGGTGCGAGTAGCCTTACGGATATTTCCAAGGGCTTCCGGTAACCGCGCTTTGGCAACCGTGAACACGTCTGTTTCCAAAGTTTTCCAAACAAGCTTGCCGCTAACCCTGGTCGCGAGCATAGTAGACCCCGGAAGCACAATGGCGAACGAGACATTGAATTGCAGTTTTTGCCCAAGTTTGCATAGCGACGCTTTAATTTTCGAGCCGAGTATAGAAGACGGTATAGAAAACGCAAACATTGGCAGATATTTAAACCTCGATTTCTCCTCGTGCAAGCGCCCTTAGCTCAGCCGGATAGAGCAACGGATTTCTAATCCGTCGGTCGCAGGTTCGAGTCCTGCAGGGCGCGAACAATAATGGGGGCAAAAATGCGCGACCGCTTTCAAGTCGGTCTTTTGCAGCCTCGCTAACTAATTCTGTTCAACCCGAAGGGGCGAGCTCAGACAAATTTAAAAGGTGTTCTTCACTTAGCTCGGTTTGTCGACCGGCCCCTTTGATGATCGTCCCTATTACTTCCTCATTATTTGTTGGATTAAGCCTTCCTAATAACCGAAGTCGAAAGGCGAATCGCAGCCCCGAACTATTCGGAACCGCCTCCGTGGCCTCCGTGCGCTAAATAGTCCCCTTTCCGATGGGCCCCCGCACGGAGGCCACGGCGTTCACGAAGTGGGTACGAGCTCGGTCGCACGGTGCTCTTTGACAACCATTTGAAACGGAGATGGCCCTGAGGTCAGGCCGCGACGCACCGGCCGCACGGGACGGGTATCGGCCAGCGCGAGTTCAAAGCCCGACAAGATGCCGCTAATCACCAATTTCATCTCGAATTGGGCGAACGCCATGCCAATGCAACGCCGGACGCCCCCACCAAACGGCAAATACTCAAAAGGAGAATAGCGGCGTTCCAAAAAACGTTCGGGCCTGAATTCATCCGGATCTGGGTAGACATCCTCGCGGTGATGGGCCAGGTAGATGCAGCCGACCACTACGGTACCAGGCTCAAGTGAGGAACCCATCAGCTCAACACGCGATTTCGTGACCCGCGCAAACGTGAGCATCCCTACCGGGTAAATCCGTAACGTTTCACAACAAACAGCGTTGAGATAGGGGAGTCGAAATAGAACACTGGGATCCAGGGGACCGTCGAGTGCCTGAAGTTCGTTCAACAGTTGCTTACGTACCATCGGAAATTTGTGAATCCAGTACAACGCCCACGTGAGAGCCGTGGCAGTCGTTTCATGACCGGCTACCAATAGGGTCATCAACTCGTCGCGCAACTCCAGCATCCGTCAGGGCCTCGCCGGCTTCGTCACGGGCAGACATGAGCAAAGTGAGGATATCGTTTCGGGAGGCGTCTGGATGGCTTCGACGCTCGGCGATTTCATCGTAAATGAGCTGGTCTATTTGCTGTCGGTCACGGACGAAGCTACCCCATGGACTCAGTGGCCCAAAATCCTGACGGAGCATCGGAAAATACAGGAGGCTTACACTTAATGGATTACTCATTCCATCGAGCATCGTTCCCAGAAGCCTCTCGAGTCGCTGATATCGGGGGCCCTCGTTTAAGCCAAAAACCGCCCGCAGGATCACGCGCATGGAAATCTTTTGCATGGACTTCCGCACGGAGAAGGCTTTCCCAGCGACCCGCTCGCTCATCACCTCCTCAGTGATGTCTCGAATGAGTTGTCCGTAAGAACGCATCCGTTCTCCATGAAAGGAGGGCATTAACAATTGACGCATCCGCCGATGGCGATCACCACTCAATCCAATCACAGATTGCGTTCCTAGGAGAGGTTCGAGTACCGCGTTTAGCTCACCAGGTGCATCGAACGAGCTCGGAATCGTCGCTTGTCAAAATGACCTGCAAGGCTTGGGGATCGCTGAAGAAGACGACGGGAGCTAATTTCTGGCTGAGCGTTACCGTGAAGCAGTCGCCATAGCGATCGGCTGCAGCCCCGCATAAACGAAAATGGCGTCGTAATCCACTGAAGCATTTGCCAGATGTCTAGAGATTTGGGCCCGTCGGGAAGCGACATAAGTGTTTCCTACTTTAGATTTGATCTTCTTGCGACGAAATCGTCGAAAAGCATTGTGACTGGTCCAAGCGTGCGCACGCCTGCTCTCGGCGCCCTCGTACTCGCAGAAGGGAGCCCGCCCTGCCCCTCCGTCCCCAAAAATAGCGAAGAGCATGAAATATGTTTTTAAACTTGCGGCTAAGACAGTGGTCTAACCATCCAGGGAATGATGTTCCCGTTGAATATGGCTCGCCAAAAGTTAATCCGAATCCTCAATTACGTCTGGCTTCTCGCGGCTTTTCCTCTTGCGGTAGCGCTCCTTGTCGGCATCCTCTCCCACAGCGCCAGCCTCGGAATCAAAACGTTTCTTCTGGTCGAGTGCGGAATGGCGGTCTTAATCCCGCTATTGAATGCCGTTATAGGGAACGGTGATCACTCGCCTCATAATCGCGGGAAATAGTCCCGAAATCCCCGACGCCGAACCGCTCCTTTTGCAACACCAAGAAGGAACATGCTGATCTCTTATCTTCGGCTTTTGGGCTAAAAATCGAGCGATTCTCCCGGGCGTAACAGGTGGATTTCCGCTCCCGTCCCTTTTGCCAGCCTTGCGAATTCCTGTGGATCACCAACAAGCGGTGGAAACGTGCCGTAGTGAATCGGAACAACGCGCTTCGCGGCCAAAAACTCCAAAGCCTTGGCGGCGTCCTTCGGCCCCATCGTGAAGTGTTCCCCGATAGGCAGCAGTGCCAAGTCTATGGGCGCATCTTCACCGATCAAACGCATATCCGAAAAAAGAGCGGTGTCGCCTGCATGATAAATTGTCTTTCCTTCCGTCTGGAGGACCACACCCGCGGGTTCGCCCAGGTACAATGGTCGACCCCCGTCTTCGATCGTCGATGAGCTGTGGAAAGCAATTGTGAACCGGACGCGCCCAAACGAGAACTTGCACCAACCGCCATGGTTCATCGCAACGGTGTCGGCTCCCTGGGCACCCAACCAATTCGCCAGCTCGAATGTTGTGATGATCGGTGCGCTCGTTCTTTTTGAAATCGCGACCGCGTCTCCCACATGGTCCCCGTGACCGTGCGTCAACAGAATATAGGTGGGATTCAGCTGATCGGCTGCAACCGCAGCTTTCGGATTGCCAGTAAGGAAGGGATCGAACAGAAACCGATCCGACCCAGTTTCGAGATATCCGGCCGAATGGCCGAGAAAAGTGAATTTCATAAAAATTTGTCTGAGTTGCCAATCAGTCGTCGAATTTTTGACCGATGAGAATCGTTTCGCAAGCGCTGTCGTAGTTATTCGAGCAGCAATTCGGTGATTTCCGCCATGGATAGTCCACTCATCACCGGTTCTTCGCTCTCGACCGTCGAATGGATCATCTCCCGTTTTTTTTGCTGCAGATTCAATATCTTTTCCTCCACCGTCCCGCGGGCGATCAACTTATAGGCAGTCACGACGCGGGTTTGCCCGATGCGGTGAGCCCGGTCGGTAGCTTGCGCTTCGACTGCCGGATTCCACCATGGATCAAAGTGGATCACGGTGTCTGCCGCCGAAAGATTCAGACCTACGCCACCTGCTTTCAGGCTGATCAGAAAAAGCGGTAGCTTGTCCGATCCCTGAAACTCATCGACGGCCTTCGCCCGGTCTTTCGTGTCGCCGTCGAGATAACCATATCGAATTCCAGCCTCGTCCATGGCAGCACGGATCAGCCGCAACATAGAGACAAACTGAGAGAATAGAAGAACACGATGTCCGCCATCAATTGCCTCCTCCAAGAGTTCTTCCAATAACTCCATCTTGCCGGAAGGTCGCTCAGCCTCCTGGCCCAGGAGGCGCAGGTCGCAGCAGACCTGCCGCAGACGCAGCAGCGCGGTCAGCATCGCAATTCGAGCGCGACCCTGATCTTTTGTTCCCGAGAGTTCGTCCAGTTTGCGGCGGCTTTCCCGACGCAGCTTTTGGTAAAGCTCTTCCTGTTCCGGCGAAAGATCGCAATAGGTGATTTGTTCGATTTTTTCCGGCAACTCCTTGGCAACCTGTTGCTTTAGCCTCCGGAGCATGACGGGCCGGAGCCGCTTCGCCAGCCGCGCCTTTTCAGGGTGCGAACCACGGCTGATCGGTAACTCGTAACGTTCCCGGAATTCTTCGCGCCGGCCCAGATACCCTGGTAGAACAAAATGAAGCAGCGACCAGAGATCCCGGACGGAATTCTCCACCGGCGTTCCGGTCAACACAAACCGGTGCCGGCCAACCAGCGCCATCGCAGCCTGCGCGTTTTGCGTATCTGGATTTTTGATATGCGTTGCCTCGTCGAGAATGATCGACGAAAATTCGAAACCCCGAAACCGATCGATATCGCGGCGCAGCAGCGGATAGCTCGTGAGGACAAGATCACTTTCGGGAATTCGACAGAAGAGTTTGCCACGGTCGGAGCCCTCAATGCACAAGACCTTTAATTCGGGCACAAACTTTTGTGCCTCGCGCACCCAGTTAAACAGGAGTGAAGAAGGACAAACCACCAGCGAGGGTCCATCGAGCGTACGCAGAAATGCGAGAGTTTGCAAAGTCTTCCCCAATCCCATTTCATCCGCGAGAATCCCGCCGAGACCGTTCCGACTCAGAAAACGTAACCAGTAAACGCCTTCCTTTTGATACGGGCGGAGGATCCCTTCCAATGAGCCAAGCGGCTCAGCCTCGAGCGGAACGAGTTGTCTTTGTGCGCGAGTCCAGTTCTCCCATTCCCGAGTGCTTTGGATGGAAGCTCCCGCCAATTCGCCAAAGGCTGCATCGACATACGCGGCCTGGCTTCGCTCAATTCTGTAAGTTCCCGGGTGAGATTGGGCCGGATCACAATCTCTGAGAATCGCTTGAAATTCTTCCAGGCCGTCCGGGTCGAGAATGGCCAGCCGTCCATCTCTCAGCCGCGTGACAGTTTGCCCGATCTGCAGCAGGCGCTGGACCTCCGTGGTCGAGAACTGCTGGCCATCGCCAGCTTCAACGGAAAAGGAAAAATCAAACCAATCTTCGCCGGAACCGATGATTTGCAGTTTCGGCGTTATCCGTTCGACGTTGCGCGTGACGTGCTGGAACCTGCTGCCGATGGAAACCTTCCATTCCTTTTGCAACTGCGGAAGATCACGAGCGAAAAAGCTCAGGATCGCGTTCTGACCTCGCAGCAGATGCTCGCCAGCTGTCGATGGCCCGGTAAACCCGGCATCCTGAATGCGGCGCAGACAATCGCGCTCAAACGTGAGATTACGGGAGCGCATCGCGTTTCCGTCCTTATACACAAACGCTTCGGCCGGCGAGGTTACCCCTAGCGTCACAATTCGCTGGCCGTACCGGCACTGGACCTTTGCCCCGAGCTGATTTAGGGATCCTTCAAACGTCGCGATCACTTCAGGTAGAGCAGGCTCTATCACCGGACCGGTTTTTGCCGAGTCATCGTATTGAAAAAATTTACTTAACGCGGCCAATTCGCGTTGGACAAAGTTCAGACCTTGCTCAGCGGAAAGGGTGATCGGCTCCCGCAGCAGAGGCAGATAAGCCGCGGGCAATCCGGGCGAAACCGGCCGCAATCGAAGGTCGGACCACAGCCACACAGACGAAGACCCCACAAACAATGCGCCCGGCAGACTCGACCTATCCGCACTTATTTTCCACCGACCATCCTGGAGCATTTCCGTCTCCAGACGGGGCAAAATTTGCTTCGCCCGAGATCGCGATCGAAGTTTTCCGTGCGAGCGTGACACGCGGATGCCCGACCAGTGCACGAAACAATTGGAGCAGTTTGTCCCGGTCAAGAATGATCATCCCGGGAAGTTTGCCACCGGCGAATTCACGCCCGAGTTCGAGCACCTCCCGATCAATTTCCGAACAACGGTACGTCTGCTTCGCGTCGAGCCCGCTTGCTAGCGTCCGGCTGCCTTTTCGCGCAATTTCAAATCCGACAACGACCTGGTTTTTCTCACAGGCCGCCTCGAGATTCGGCGGCAACACAATATGGAGTTGAAGCCGGAGCTCATCGGATGAGCCCTCCATCACCCCGTCGCCTGGACCGGAAACCCCATCCCCAGGGCGCCATCTCTGTCGGCAACAAGCACCGGAAGGCGGAGTGCTACAGGCGCGTCGGCCGGTTTTGCAGCTGTCGCCTCAGACCGAATAGACGCCAGCCCGAGCGCCAATGAATGGGCACAGATCGTGCCCCACGCCCGGGAGTCACGACATGAACAGAGATTCTCGACGTCCGTATAACTCTGAATCTTCAATCCGGCGCGATATTCGGTTTCTCCTTCACGCACCAGACCGCGCAGGATCGGCGGCGAATAGTTAAAGCTTATGACTCGACCCATCTGAACCAGAGCCTTCGCGTACTTGAACGCTTGCCAGCCTCCGGTGTCGATCAGGAACCGTTCTGTAATTTGAATGGAAGACATGAAGTCCAGATTAGAGGAATCTTTCTGTATCCCTTTTCGATCGCACCTGCAAATCACGCTGCCCCTGAACTCGAATGTCAGTATCAGTTGCCGGTAGGAGAGAGCAACCGGTTCATCTCATTCTATTGATAATTGGCAACTGGCAGAAGTCCCCAGTCCTGGACCACTTTCTCCTTTGCTTGTGAATCTATGAGACCGAAACTGTCGAGCCAATGAAGCTCCTCGCAATCGCAAACCAAAAAGGCGGTGTCGGCAAGACTACCACTGCAGTAAACCTGTCGACCTGCCTGGCGGCGAAAGGGAAAAAGGTGCTCTTGATTGACCTTGATCCGCAGGGAAACGCCACGAGTGCTCTTGGTCTGGAAGGCACTGCCGGACACAGCCTCTACGAGGCCCTGATCGGCCACGCGGATATCAAACAGAAAATTGTCCCAACGCGATTTAAAGGTCTTTCGATGATTCCTGCTGACCTCGATCTCGCCGGGGCTGAAATTGAGGTAGCACGTCTCGATGATCATCTTACCAGGCTGCGCGAGGTCCTTGCCGGCCTTAACCAAGAGGCTGGATTTGACTATCTGTTCCTGGATTGTCCACCGTCCCTCGGTATCCTCATGACGAACGCGCTAGCGGCGGCTCATCAGCTTTTAATCCCGCTCCAATGCGAATACTTCGCGCTGGAGGGCCTATCAAAGATCGTGCACCTGGTCGAACAGATTCGCGCCGTAAATGAAGTTCTTTCGATCGGAGGCATCATCATGACTATGTACGATGCACGGACCAATCTGAGCCAACAAGTTGTGAACGAGGTGCGAAAGCATTTTCCCAGCCTGGTTTACCAGACAATCATTCCCCGCTCGGTCCGTCTCGGAGAAGCACCAAGCTTCGGCAAACCGATCATCGAGTATGAACCTAACGGGGCTGGAGCGACAGCTTACCGAGCTCTTGCAGAAGAATTCGTTCAACGAGAAACCGGGAGGATAAAATTCGTGAATGGGTCAACAACGCAGTGAAGGTTTGGTTTATTAAGAAATTCGGACTAACATCCAGGCGATGATTTTCCGAGCAGTTGTCTATTGCCTGGTCGCTGCGGTTTTCTCCAGCATCTCCTCTGTAAAGGCCGAAGCGCTGAAGGGTGCATGGGTTGCATCCGTCTATAACCTCAATTTTCCGGCACGTGTCGGCCTCTCAGCGGAAACTCAAAAGTCGGAGATTCGCGCGATTGTCACAGCGGCGGCGCGCAGCGGCCTGAACGCGTTGATGGTTCAAGTCAGACCGGAAAGTGACGCACTCTATTTCTCCCGCATCGAGCCTTGGAGCCGATACTTGACCGGCATCCAGGGAGCGGCACCCGGTTACGATCCGCTCGACTATTTTATTCGGGTCGGACGCGAGCGGGGCGTTTCCATTCATGCCTGGATCAATCCGTATCGAGCAGCGGCCAATGCATCTGAGGCGAGGGCGGGCAATCACGTGTCTCACCGATTTACCGGCGCTGTGCACCGAATCGGGAACGCGCTCTGGCTGGATCCGGGAGATCCGGCTGTCAGGGAACACGTGGTCAATGTCGTACGCGATATTGTCGAACGATACCCAGTCGCCGGCGTTGTCTTGGACGACTACTTCTATCCCTACCCCAGCCGCAGTTATGCGAAAGGCTCCTTTCCCGACCACGCCTTTTACGCTAAATACGGTGGCAATACGGATCTAGGCGGATTGGCGCCGGCAGAATATTAACAAACTCATAAGGGATTTACACGACGCTATCAAAGAAGCGCGGCCTGACATCCTGTTTGGCGTGAGTCCTTTCGGAATTTACAAAAAGGGGTTTCCGACCAATGTGACCGTCGAACTCGACCAGTACCGCGATCTCTACGCAGACCCGGTTGCCTGGCTGCAGAAACGGCTGGGTCGATTATCTTTCTCCCCAGCTCTACTGGCGCGACAAGAGCGCCCAAAGTTTTTCCGCGCTCCTGGAATGGTGGCGCAGCACCGGGGTGAACCCGCGCGAGGTTCCAATTTATCCAAGCATCGCGATCGACCGGTTGGGAGGGTCATACGGTTGGCCTTCAAGTGAAATTGCATCGCAGCTCGCCATCGAAGCGTCGATCAAACCGAGGCCGTCCGGAGGATTCATTCTTTGGAGCGTCGGACCACTTATTGGAAAACAAGAAAGGGGTCGCCCTGGTTGTGGCAAAGGAAAGATAGCCATTGCGTGATGGCAGGCAGCTGACCGAGCGGACTTAGCTCGGTCAAATTTGATAGTTTTGTCAAATTTGATACTCTTATCGGGAGATTGCCTAGCACTTCTTCAATGGTCAACGCCGGGAAGAACCCCAGGCGTCTGCTAAAAAGCAAGGGCAGCGATGAAGCTCAGTACTGAGACAAAGGTTTACGCGTTTTTCTTTGCTGCTTTCGCTGGGGTTGTGATTCTCGGATTTGTGACTTACCACAGCACGCGGGAGCTGATCGTGAATGACCACTGGGTGGCTCATACCGATCAGGTCCGACAATCTATTGCCGATCTCCTGGGAGCCGTACTGGAGGCCGAAAATAGGAGACGAGACTATCTTCTGACCGGAGATTCTCGTTACCTCGCCCAGTTCCTGGCAAATCTGGACAAGATTCCGCTTGTCACTGGGAAAATAATCGAACTCACCGCCGATAACCCGGACCAGCGGAAGAGGATTGCCGAACTCAAAACCCTCACCGACCAAAGTCTTTCAATCTGGGCTGCGACCGCGGAGGCGGCCCGGGCCGCGGAACAAAACGGCGGACAGATCCCGCCCCTGGCCCGCGAGATTGAATTGCGGAGCTGCGTCATTGAACTGACCACCCTGCTGGAAAAGATGAATGAAAGCGAAGATGACGTGTTGCGGGCCAGATCAGCCGCCGCAAGCGAAAGCGGTGCAAGAACAATTTCTGTCGTTGTGCTCGGAGGGGGCTTTTCAACTCTCGTAGTACTGCTGGCTATCGCGATTCTGCGCCGAGACCTCGCTGAAAGAAGGCGGGCTGAGGAGGCATTGCGCAGGCGAGAGACCGAACTGCGAGAGGCGCAACGCGTGGCGAGCGTTGGCAGTTGGGAATGGATCATCGAGACCGGCACATTCGCCTGGTCGGAAGAGCTTTACCACATCGCCGGCCAAGACCCGCAAGGAGTTCCACCCAGTTATAAAGAGATGCCACGGACACTGACTCGGCAGAGTTGGTTGCGCCTCAAACCTGCGATGGATCGCGCGCTGGAAACCGGACTACCCTACGAACTCGACCTTGAGATGGTCCGCCCGGATGGAACGACCAGATGGATTGCCGCTC
The DNA here is from genome assembly GCA_963736745.1 of uncultured Verrucomicrobiae bacterium. Taxonomy (GTDB): domain Bacteria; phylum Verrucomicrobiota; class Verrucomicrobiia; order Chthoniobacterales; family JAFAMB01; genus JAFAMB01. Next base: position 60,580 of record CAVTQD010000004.1, read on the forward strand.
GAGGCGAAGCGGTGCGCGATACAAACGGCCAAATCACAAAGATTCGCGGCACCGCTCAGGATATCACCGAACGCAAGCGGGCCGCTGAAGAAATCCAGGACCTCTACGATCATGCCCCCTGTGGGTATGATTCGATAGATGAGAACGGCGAATTCGTACGAATTAACGAGACGGAACTCTCCTGGCTGGGCTATACGCACGCCGAGATCGTCGGCAAAAAGAAGTTCCAGGATCTTCTCACGCATGAAAGCAAGAAGATCTTTGAACAAAGCTTTCCGCAGGCAAAAACGGAAGGGCGCATCAAGGATTTGGAACTTGAAATGGTCCGCAAGGATGGAACGATCCTGCCGGTGCTGTTGAGTTCCGTGGTAGTCAAGGACAAGTACAGCGATTCATTCGTGACCCGAACAACACTTTACGATGTTACGGAAAGGAAACGAGTGGCTGAGCAGCTGAGGCTCTTTAGCGAACGTCTGACTCTGGCCACAAGGGCTGCTTCGATCGGCGTTTGGGATTGGGATTTGCGGACGAACCAAGTTTACTGGGATGAGAAAATGTTCGAAATTTATGGGGTGCCTAAGCTGGACCCGATGCCATACGAAGGATGGCTGCAGACCATCCATACGGAGGACCTGCCTCGGGTTATAGAATCCCGCAGATTGATTGTCGCTAACAAGAGCCACGGCGAGGTCGAATTCCGCATTGCCAGGCAAAACGGCTCACTGCGATATATTCAAGGGGTCGAATGCGTTGTTCTCAATGCAAAGCAGGAAGCCATCCGAGTTCTAGGCGTGAACATCGATGTCACAGAACGCAAAAAAACGGAGCACAAAATTCAAGAGCAAGCGAACCTCCTCGGTCTCGCCAGCGACGCTATCATTGTTCGAGGACTCGATGAGGAAATCCAGTATTGGAACAAGAGCGCTGAGCAGCTTTACGGCTGGACCGCGAAGGAAGCCATTGGCGCTGATTTCATGAAAATTGGCGCCGAAGATCCCATCCCGTTCGAGGCCGCTAAAGTGACTCTGCTGGAAAAGGGTGAATGGTCCGGAGAGGTCCGTAAAACCACCAAAGGGGGCTCGCACGTGATCGTAGAAAGCCGGTGGACGCTGCTGCTCGATGACATCAGCAATCCAAGATCGATTTTAACAATCGACACGGATATTACCGAGAAAAAACAAATGGAGGCGCTCTTCCTGCGCAACCAACGCCTTGAAAGTATCGGCCAGCTGGCCGGCGGGATCGCGCACGATCTCAATAACATTCTTGCCCCAATTTTGATGGGCGCTCAGATGCTCCGAGAAAATGCGAACGACCCTGAAAGCCCCTTCATCCTCGCCACAATCGAGACAAATGCGCAACGCGGAGCCGAGATCGTGAACCAAGTCGTCGCGTTCGCCAGAGGCGTAGACGGAAAACGCGTTCAGTTGCAGGTCCGTTATGTGCTCGCGGAGATATGCGGGATCATCCGTGAAACGTTTCCCAGATCCATCACTCTTAAAACCGAGCAGCAACAGAATCTCTGGACAATCTTGGGAGACGCCACACAGCTCCATCAAATCCTGCTCAATCTTGCCGTGAATGCTCGCGACGCGATGCCTCACGGAGGAACCCTGACCGTCGCGGCTGAAAATGTGTTGCTAGATCTAGCCGGCGCCTCATTGAGACCCGGACTCGCGCCAGGACCGCATGTGCTGTTCAGGATTGCGGACACAGGGACAGGTATTCCGCCCGAGATCGTCGACAAGATCTTCGACCCCTTTTTTACCAACAAGGGCCCAGACAAAGGGTCTGGCTTGGGGCTATCGACCGTTTTGGGTATTGTGAAAAGTCATAAGGGACACGTCGAGTTCGACTCCATAGTCGGGTACGGAACGGAATTCCGAGTTTATCTCCCGGCGGAGCCGGGGCTGCCGCAACTGCCCGCGGTTAAGCAGGGACAAGGCGATGCGCCCCCCCCAAAAGGACATGGAGAACTGATTTTAATCGTCGATGATGAAGAAGCAGTACGGTCGGTAACGAAGCGAATCCTTGAGTCAAGCGGATATCGTACGCTGTTGGCCACACAAGGAACCGAAGCTGTTTCGTATTACATTGAGAAAGGATGCGAGATTAGCGTCGTCCTGACAGATTTGCATATGCCGGACATGGGCGGGGTGGAAGCCATCGCAGTGCTCCGAGAGATGAACCCGAAGGTCAAAATCATCGTCGTCACAGGTGCCGGTTCTGCACTTGGAGCACCCAGCGCAGGGGAAATGGGCGTGCAAGCGTATATCAAGAAACCTTTCGATGTGGCTCATTTGCTGGTCACATTGCACAATGTGTTGCAAGGAAAGACACTCAAATGAAACCGTATATTGCAGTCGGCGCAATTTTACTCGTGATCCTCAATGGCCTGCTGCTGATTCCGGCGACAGGCGGCCACACCGTTCCGATTGCAACGCTGGCCCTGGTGATTGCGCTCCTTGTTCTGGTTGTATCTCTTGTCGGCGGGAAGAACGACGCTCCCAACCCAGCCCGTGCAGACTGCAACACCGGCACCCGTACCGGTCCCGATCCAGCCTCCAGCGCCAGCCGCTAACCAAGCCGAAGCAGAGATCGTGGCTTTCTTTGGCTTGCTCCAGGAAAAGGGCCGACTGGTGGATTTTCTCATGGAGGATATCACCCCCTACGAGGATTCAGAAGTGGGCGCCGCCGCGAGGGTGATTCATCAGGGATGCCAGCAAGTCCTAAAGGAATACTTTAATATCTCCCCCATCTCCGAGGCCGAGGAAGGGACACAAGTCACCGTAGCAGCCGGTTACTCCGCAGATCAGTACAGACTAGTCGGAAAACTCGCGGGAGAGGCCCCCTTCACAGGAACACTTCTCCACAAGGGTTGGAAAACCGAATTCGTAAAGCTCCCGCGAATCGCTAGTTCGGCGCGATTGCCGTCCATCGCCCCAGCCGAGGTCGAACTCAAGTGACATGGAGAACACGCAGAAATGTTTTAATTACTTAAATTTTCGGACCCCTTCGTGCACTCTGTGTCTCTGTGGTAATGTCCTTCTCTTTCTTTCCTCTGTGTCCTGCTCATGAACACGCGTTTCAGCCTCGGAATTGATCTTGGTACCACAAATAGCGCAATTGCACTTGAAGATTTCGCCAGCGGCCGCAACGAAATCGTCGAGATCACACAGATCCTGGGCCCCAGTCAGATCGGCGAAAAAGCAACCCTTCCCTCGGCCCTTTATATTCCGCATCCAGAAGAGTTTCCACAGAATGGGATGCGACTGCCGTGGTCGAAAGGTGCCGGCGAACCAATCATTGGCCATTTTGCTCGGGATCACGGCGCACTGGTTCCAGATCGGTTGATCACTTCCGCCAAGTCGTGGCTCTCCAATTTTCACATCGACCCGAAGAAACCCGTTCTGCCATGGAAATCCGACATCCAGGAGCAGAAACTTTCTGCATTCGAATGTTCGCGCCTCTATCTGGAACACATGAGGGAAGGGTTTCTATTTGCGGAATCCGCGCAGGGCCGCGCGTGGGAACTCGCAGAGGGTCAAGTCGTGCTTACCGTTCCGGCGTCCTTTGATGAAATCGCGCGGAATCTGACTGCGGCCGCCGCTGAAGCGGCTGGTTTCGGCAAAGTGGTCCTGCTCGAAGAGCCGCAGGCGGCATTCTATGCCTGGACAGCCCAAGCCGGTAACAGTTGGCGGAACCAGGTCAGCCGCGGCGATATCGTATTGGTCTGCGATGTCGGAGGAGGCACGGCCGACTTTAGCCTGATCGCGATAACCGAAAAGGATGGCAATCTCGAAGTGGAACGTATCAGCGTCGGCGAGCACATTCTTTTGGGAGGCGACAACATGGATTTGGCGCTTGCTTACACGCTGAGAGCGCAACTGGAAGCCGCCGGAAAGTCGATTGACTCCTGGCAGTTTCTGGCACTGATGCACGGCGCGGGCATCGCCAAGGTCAATCTCTTCACGGACCTTTCGCTTGAGCAATCCCCGGTCGCGGTTCCTTCCCGAGGGTCAAGTTTGCTCGCCAAGACCGTCTCCACAAAGTTAAACCGCGCAACGCTCGAACAGGTGGTTCTGAACGGCTTTTTTCCGCTGACCAAAGTGACCGATCTACCCCAGGAATCCAGAAGTGCCGGCCTTCAGGAATTCGGCCTACCTTATGCGTCTGATCCGGTGGTCAGCAAACATCTCGCCCGCTTTCTGACCCGAAGCCTGATAAACGTCAAGGGAAGCGAGGCGCTGACTTCGCTCGTTAAATCACGACCGGAAGCTCTGGACGGTGAATACCTCAAGCCAACGGCCGTTCTCTTCAATGGCGGTGTCTTCAACGCGGCTCCAATCAGGAAGCGTGTCCTCGATCTCCTCGTTTCATGGGGCAAAGGTGCGCCGGTTCGCGAACTTGCGGGATTTCAACCTGACTTGGCCGTCGCCAAAGGGGCCGCGTTATACGGACGCAATCGCGCGACCGGACAAGGGATTCGGATCAAGGCGGGCACTGCACGTTCGTATTATATCGGACTTGAATCGTCCGCACCCGCCATCCCGGGATTCAAACCCCCGATAAAGGCTCTTTGCGTTGTGCCTCAGGGCATGGAGGAAGGGAGCGAATTACTGATCGATGAACGGGAATTCGGGCTGATCACGGGGCAACCGGCTGATTTCCGTTTCTTTGCATCCGAGGTCCGCAGCGGAGATACGCCCGGTACAATCGTTCCAAACCCCGAACGCGAACTCGAAGAAACCGGCAAAATCGAAGTCACTCTGCCTGCAATCGAAGGATTCCCGGAAGGTCAGGCGATCCCGGTCATCATCAATCCGATTGTTACAGAACTGGGAAATCTCGAGCTCTGGATGAAGCACACCAGCTCAGATCGCCGTTGGAAGGTGGAATACCAGGTCCGGATGGAATAAAATCCAAATCGGCCCCGTTCGATGGCTTCTCCGCGATTCAGCATTGGCATCGATCTTGGCACGACGAATTGTGCCATGGCATTCGAAGGGCTCAGCACTGCCGGCGCGCAACGCGAGGTATTCCTCATCTCGCAATGGGAAACGGCCACGCGATTTTCTGAGGGGTCAACGCTGCCATCATTTCTTTACTTGCTCTCAGAAGACGAAGCTGCGCAGATGTCCGGCAACAGCACGCTGCGTGCGGAATGGGTTCCCGGCCGCTTCGCGAGAACACGGGCCGCAGAATCTCCGGGTCGTGTCGTCCACTCGGCCAAATCGTGGCTATGCCATCATGGAGTGGATCGCAATGCATCGTTCTTGCCTTGGAGATCGGATGAAATACCAGTCGAAAAACGAATTTCACCAATCCGCGCTTCCGCGCTGCTCCTCGAATACCTGCGCGCTGCGTGGGACGGCGAGTTCGGCGGCAAGGGACTGCGATTCGACGACCAGGAGATTACGATTACTGTTCCGGCCTCTTTCGACGCAGCAGCGCAAAGGCTCACTCTGGATGCAGCGCGAGAGGCTGGCTTTCCAGATGGTGTCCGCTTGCTGGAAGAACCCCAGGCGGCCTTTTATTGGTGGCTGGAATGTCGCGCCGGAGAAAATGCCGCATCGACGCAGCTCTCTGACGCGGGCGTTCAACACGTCCTGGTTGTCGACATCGGCGGAGGCACCACCGACTTCACTCTCTTTGAGATTGCTCCCCGCTTCGAGACGATGCCTTCGCACATCAAGCGAATTGCTGTGAGCGATCACCTTCTTCTCGGAGGCGACAACATCGATCTTGCTATCGCTCATCGGATCGAATCGCGGCTGCCGGCGCACGAGCCGCTTTCCGAAGTTCAATGGAATTTTCTTGTGGCGCGCTCCCGTGACATCAAAGAGCGCTGCCTCTCAGATTCTCCCACTCGAGTATTCACCGTCTCGGTGCCGGGACGCGGATCGAGCCTGCTCGGGAGCACACTCGGCGCTCAAATCGAGCGAGCCGAGATCGAGTCGATCGTTTTGGACGGGTTTTTTCCCGAATGCAATTCCGATGATCAGCCTGCGAGAACTCAGGCAGGATTGAGAGAATGGGCGCTTCCTTACGCAGCCGACAGTGCGGTCACACGTTATCTCGCAGAATTTTTGCGCGACCGGCCGGTTGTTGAAGCCATCCTGTTCAATGGCGGATCGCTTTATCCGGCGGCGCTGCGTCGGCGTTTGCAAAAACAGGTCACTCAATGGCAGCGTGGCGTTGAGCCCCGGATTCTTGAGAATCCTGAACCCAGCCTGGCGGTTGCACGAGGAGCCGCGCATTTCGGAAGTATCGTTCATCAGCGCGCCCAACAGATCGAAGCGGGTGCCGCGCGCGCAATTTATTTAGAAGTTCACAAAAGAGATGGCGGGAAGGAGACAGCTCTCGGTCCCACGCTGATTTGCCTTCTGCCCAGCGGTGCCCCGTCAGAAGAAAAATTCCAGGTTGCTCCCGACGGTCTCGAACTCCGTATCAATCGCCCAGTCCGATTCCAGCCCTACTACTCGACACGTCGGTCAAGCGACAAAGCCGGGTCCGTCGTCCTCTGGAACGATCGCGACTTCCACTCTCTCCCGCTCCTTCAGACGACTGCGAGGATTGCCATTGCCAATCGAGAGGACGACCGGCTGCCGGTGGCTCTCACGACCCGTATCAACGAGCTCGGCTTACTCCGCGTTGCCTGCGCCAGCACAGATCCGGATGCGCCGGGCACCTGGCCGCTTGAGTTTGATTTACGTCCACACGAATCGGACGCTGCAAAGCATGCCGGCCGGGATGACTACGAAACCGTCAACCCTGATCCAGGCATAGACTCAAAGCGACTTGAGAGTGCAAGAACTCGGATCACGACACTTTTCTCGAACCCTCTCGACAGGCGCGACAAGATCTCGGCTACCAACCTTCTCAAAAATCTGGAACGAATCCTCGGCAAGCCAAAAGCTAATTGGAACTACTTGCTTATCCGCTCGCTCTGGAGCTCGATCAAGGAATGCATCTCGCGTCGCAAGGAGTCAGTCGAACACGAGGAAACCTGGCTGATTCTCGCCGGCTATTTTCTTCGGCCCGGCTTCGGCGCACCGGGCGACGACGCCCGGATCAATGAACTCTGGCGCATTCATACTGAAGGACTCGAACACCCGGGCAAACGAAACCAGCTCCAGATATATATTCTCTGGCGACGAGTCGCAGGCGGCCTGAGCAGTGAAAGGCAGGAGGCGATTCTGGCACCGGAATTGCCCAGATTGCGCGCGCAAGCTAACTCGCCTGCGGAACTTGTCCGGCTCGCCGGATCGCTCGAAAGAATTAGTCTGCTCACCAAAACTGAGCTGCTCGACCAATTTCTCCGGACGGCCCACCAGCTCGCCATGAGACAACAACACTCAGCGCCGCATTTCGCGGCTCTCGGGCTTCTTCTTAATCGCAGTCTACTCTACTCCGGACCCGAATTCGTCATGCCGCCGGTTCACGTTGAGAAGGCATACGACGCCTTATCCGATCTCGATTGGACTAACTCGCACTTGATCGAAATTCAGACTCTTTTCCTCCGCGCTGGACGCATCGTGAACGACCCGAAAGTCGATTTGCCAAAGTCTCTGCGCGAAAGAATCGCGTCAAAACTGCAAAAAGCCGGTGTATCCCCCTCCAAAGTTGCAAGACTCCGCTCGTACATCCCGGTCGCCTTGGCAGACCGCGCCAATCTCTTCGGCGAATCCTTGCCTCCTGGTCTGGTGATCGGCGGCGAATGACCGCTGCCGCAGAGGAAAAAGTTCCGGGTCGGGATTTCGAGACCGACAACTTCCCGCTTCCGTGAAGATCTTGGCACTCCTCCGCGAAAGATCTGATAACAGCCTTAACGGACCACGCGGAATAAACCAGCCCGTAGCTTTTCCGGCTTACTCGACGATGAAGACCCGTCCCTCATGATATATCCCGGCGGGACTGATCTTCTTTAACTTTAGCGCGTCGGATTCGCTTATCGCCGTGAACTCCGTGATCTCCTGCACGTCGAGACCTACCGCCAGCGTCAAGAACTCATTCGCGAGCTTTTTCAGCTCCCCCTCGTCACGTTCTTTACCAGTCACCGGATCGTTTTTCGTGACCTCAACCAAATAATGCGCGGGAGTGCCTTCGAGTTGGTTTCCTTGGGGACGAATAACCGTTGCATATTCGAAATATGCTAAATAACTCATGCGTTCAGCCTATCCGATTTCGTTCATCACGCACAACCGATCTGCTTTACAGACCGTCAAAGATGGGCATATCATCGCCTTCCTGTTTCTTGGATGGCCGTCGATCAAGAGCGCGCTACGTGGAGGGTTTTCAATCTCAAGCTCGAAGTCGTGCTTGCTTTGGCGCTTTTCGAATTGTCCATCGTCGGTCCCGCTATGGCCGATCCGACACTTGTCATCACTGAAGCCGGCTCTATTCGAGGCGTTGAAGCGGACGGTGTCATCAGCTTCAAGGGCATTCCATATGCCGCACCGCCGGTCGGGAAACTGCGTTGGCGCGTGCCGCAGCCAGCCAAGCCTTGGGAGGGTGTGCTTGATGCCAGTGCGTTCGGCTGCTCTTGTATGCAGACTGACGATCTGCCGAAATCAGAGGATTGCCTGACGCTTAACGTCTGGCGACCGGCTGTGACCTCGAATGCACCATTGCCGGTGATGGTGTGGATTTATGGCGGCGCGCTGGTGCACGGAAACACGCCGCAATATCCCGCCGACGCGCTTGCCGCCGAAGGGGTCATTGTCGTCAGCATGAACTATCGTATGGGCCGCTTCGGCTTCTTTGCCCATCCTGCTCTAGCAGAAGAAGAGCCCGGTGATCCAAAAGGCAACTACGGCTATATGGACCAGCTTGCCGCGCTCCAGTGGATCCGGCGCAACATCGCTGCCTTCGGCGGTAATCCGCAGAATGTGACGATCTTTGGAGAGTCCGCCGGAGGCGGTTCGGTCATGGCGCATATGATCTCGCCCCTCTCACGCGGTCTCTTCCAACGCGCCATCCTGCAATCGCCGGGTGTCCCGACAGCACGCGAAACGGTCCTGCCGCTGACGGACCTTGAGGACGCCGAGAAGCGAGCTGTCACCTACACGCGCTCAATTGGCATTGAGAGCAACGGAGCCGAAGCGCTCGCGGCGCTGCGGGCGCTTCCCGCCGAGAAGCTACTTGAAGGCGCTTCGGCGCCCGAAGTGCTGGCGGGGATGTCGAGAGGGCAGCCGGTAATTGGCGTCTCAGGATCGATCCTCGATGGACGGTTCCTTACCAAATCACCCGAAGCGACATTCGCCGCCGGGGAACAGGCAAGGGTACCGACCGTGGTGGGGGCGAACGACCGTGACCTTGGAATCGGTATGGCCGAAACGAAGGACGGACTCTTCGCGCTCTTTGGCGTCTACTCCGGCGAGGCACGCTCGATCTACGATCCGGCAGGCAACGAGGCGTTGGACGAGCTGAAGCAGCAAATCCTCGCCGACAAGACCCTTGTGGAGCCTTCGCGGCATCTCGCCGACGAGATGGTGCGTGCCGGTCAGCCCACTTGGTGGTACCGCTTTTCCTACGTCGCCGAATCGCTACGCGACAAGTGGAAGGGCACATTGCACGGATTTGAAATCCCCTACGTTTTCAATATCCCTGCAGCGCACGTGGGCGACAAGGTGACAGATGCTGACAAGGCGATGGGACGACTAGCCAGCGCCTATTGGGTCGCCTTTGGTAAAACCGGCGACCCGAACGGCGACGACCGGCCTGAATGGCCGCGTCATGATCCCTCGGCGGACAGAGTAATCAACTTCACTAACAACGGAGTCGTAGTCGGGCCTGATCCGGTAAAAGCGCGGCTCGACCTCTGGAAGAAAGTGTTTGAGAAGGGTCACTAAGCGCCGATCAGCGTCCCTCGGTGTCGGGCCTGGACTCGCCTGGCATCAATTGGATTTTTTCGATTTGGAAGTTTTCCGCGCTCACGAACGCCGCTCTTCAGTCAGAAAAGTGGAACATCCAAAATCGTGTCCCGTTTCTATTCACGTAGTCCGGCGCTCTATCATGATTTCTTTGGTTGGAATCTTGTGACGGAGCAATCTGCATAATGATTGCAGGAGGAGGACGACCGAAGAAATAAGCGGAGATTTCCTGTTTATCGGTTTCCGTGAAGGAATCTTGCGATCCCTTCACGTCAACCAACGCGACAACCGGCTTGTCGTCGGAATTAAGCTTTATGATACCGTACGTCGTCATAGCGTCTTACCCTGTCACTACGCCTCCGAGGTAGAAAGACGAAACACTGCGAGTTGCTCCGGCTTCTTTCTGCGTCTTTAAAATACCTCTTCTGACGCGAAAAATTCATGGCAGAATATTGTTATGGAATACGTATCCCTTGGCACTACAGGATTGCAGGTATCACGCATTTGTCTTGGCTGCATGAGCTACGGATCGTCGAAATGGCGAGATTGGGTTTTCGATGAATCGGAATCGATCCCGTTTTTTCGGCAGGCCATCGACGCAGGAATTAACTTTTTTGATACCGCAGATATGTACTCCGCGGGTGCGAGTGAAGAAGTGACCGGTCGGGCTTTGAAAAAGCTCGGTGTAAAACGCGAGCAAGTAGCTATCGCTACGAAAGTTTTCAATCCAATGGGAGAAAACCCAAACGAGCGAGGCACCTCGAAAAAGCACGTCCGGCATGCGATCGATGCGAGCTTGAAGCGATTAGGGGTCGACTATGTTGATCTTTATCAGATTCATCGATACGACTCGACCACACCAATGGAGGAGACTCTGGAAGCATTGACGGACGTAATCAACCAGGGCAAAGCCCTCTATATCGGCGCCTCAAGCATGTACGCATGGCAGTTCGCGAAGTTTTTGCACCTGGCCGAGGCACACGGGTACGCTCGCTTTGTTTCCATGCAGAACCATTACAACCTGGTTTATCGGGAAGAAGAGCGCGAGATGAATCCGCTTTGCCGAGCCGAAGGAATCGGACTGATTCCATGGAGTCCCTTAGCGCGTGGGTTTCTGGCCGGGAATCGGCGATCAGAAGATAAAGGCGAAACGGTCCGTGCGAAATCCGATGAATTCGCTCACAGCCTTTACTATCAACAAGCCGATTTCGAGGTGGTCGAGCATGTCATCGGGATAGCGAAAAAACGAGGTGTCCCAAATGCCCAGATTGCGCTCGCATGGATCCTCCATCAACCAGGAGTAACATCTCCGATCATCGGCGCAACAAAAACGCATCATATTGACGATGCGGTCAAGGCCACTGAACTCAGGCTGACTCAGGACGAACTCGCCCACCTCGAGGCTCCCTACAAACCACATCCGATTCTAGGTCATTGAGGGGACGCGTATCGGCGTATCTGCGAGAACTGCGGTTTAAGTTTTTGGCGCCGCCACGACTTTGCAGCCAGGTATTTCACGAAGCAGTCGTTCCGGTCCAGCCGGCGAATATACGACGATGAGCTTTAGCGTCTCAGTTCCAGTATTTACCGTAGAATGGTAAACGTCCGCAGGTATATAAATGCTGGATCCAGGGCCAACTTTGATCGGCGGTTGATCATCCACCATTTGTTCGCCTTGTCCTGACACGACGTAAATAATCTCTTCAGACCCGGGGTGATTGTGTCTTGCGTGACCCTTTCCCTCCGCTAGTTCAACTATGCCAAAACTGAAGCGGATTGCTCCGGTAACGGCGGGCTCGCTCAGAATGTGAATTTTACCCCAGTCAAATTCCAAGCGATCGACATCCTGTGTGGTATTAATAACGCCAGAGCCAGGCTTTTGCATAGGAGGGACCCTTCTTCTATCAAATACATTCGGAGAAATCAACCGATTTCAGCCGCATCATAGCTCTATGGCGCGACTAACAGCTATATCTCTCCGACCCGAATACAAGCTGCAACCCGGTTGGGCTCTTTCTCTTCGAGTTCGGGGCGTCGCGCTTTGCATGCCTCGATTGCATAAGGACAACGAGGGTGAAACGCGCATCCGTGCGGAGGATTTGTGGGCGACGGCGGATCGCCCTCCAGAATGATACGTCGACGTGCGCGCTCTATCCAAGGATCGGGCACCGGAACCGCTGATATAAGCGCTCTCGTGTACGGATGCAGCGGCCTATCGACGATATCCATGGCCGGGCCCAATTCGACCAGACGCCCCAGGTACATTACCGCGATGCGGTCGGAGATATATTTTACCACCGAAATATCGTGCGAAATGAAAATCATCGTCAGCTGCCGCTCACGGCACAACTTCAAGATCAAATTAAGGATTTGAGACTGAATCGAGACATCCAGTGCCGAAACGGGTTCATCTGCAATGATCAGCTTCGGTTCAGGCGCCAGGGCCCGAGCAATGGCAATACGCTGGCGCTGCCCGCCAGAAAATTCGTGAGGATACCGGCGCATTTGATTTGGCGGCAACCCAACTGTTGTCATGAGCTGGGCCACCTTTGCCACAAGCAAATTGCCACCGACCTTTTGCCTCGTCCGGATCGCTTCCGCCAGCATGTCGTAAACCGTCATCCGCGGATTGAGTGAAGCGTACGGATCCTGAAAGATCATCTGGAAATTCACCCGTTCCGCCCGAATGGTTCGATTGCTGATTTTCGAAAGATCTCTTCCTTCTAAAACGACCGCTCCAGCGGTCATCGGCACTAGCTGCATGATAGCACGGGCCAGGGTCGATTTGCCGCAACCCGACTCGCCCACCAGACCAAGAATTTCCCCTGTCCTAAGCCGAAGATCTATGCCGTCGACCGCTTTGACCGATCCAATCTGTCGACGGAAAATTGTCCCCTTGTAAATAGGGAAATGTTTTTTGAGGTTGTCGACTTCAAGGAATACACTCATACGGTCGGAACAATGTTCTTAATACGTACATCCGAGATCTCGCCCCGCTGGAACCGGGTGCAAGAGGTCCAATGGTTCGGAGTGTTCTCCTTGAGCGAAGGAGACTGTCTTATGCAAGTATCAGTTGCGTGCGCACAACGGGGGGCAAACGAACATCCAGGAAGGTCTATCGTCAGATCAGGCGGCATTCCGGGAATGGTGAACAATAGCTGTCCCTTCTTGTGCAAGGCTGGAATCGATTGTTGAAGCGCCGCGTTATAGGGATGCATCGGATGCGCGAATATTTCGTCCGTTGACCCAGACTCGACGATGCGCCCAGCGTACATGACATTGACGTCTTTACAGAATGAAGCAACCACGCCGAGGTCGTGCGTGATGAATATTACCGCAGTTCCCAGATCTTTCTGGCGCTGCTTTATCAGCTCAAGAATTTGCGCCTGCACAGTCACATCCAGTGCGGTTGTCGGTTCATCGGCAATCAGAATCTCCGGTCGGCTGATCAATGCCATCGCGATCATGACCCTCTGACGCATCCCCCCGGAAAACTGGTGAGGATATAGATTGATCCGGCTCGCCGCGTCCTGAATACCGACCTCTTCCAAGCTCGCAATCGCCTCGGCAAGCGCCCGCACCCGGCTTACTTTTTCGTGCACGAGTAGCGGTTCGACAAGCTGGTCCGAGATCCGCATGTAAGGATTTAGCGAGGTCATCGGATCCTGGAAAATCATTGAGATTCTCTTGCCGCGAATCCGCCGCAACTGTTGTTCCCGACAATTGAGCAAGTCTACGCCATCGAAGTTCGCCTGACCGGAAACAATCTTTCCAGGCGGCTTCGGAATCAGGCCGAGGATGGAATAACAGGTCACCGATTTGCCGGATCCCGATTCGCCCACAATTCCCAGCGTTTCACCCCGACTCAGCGAAAAGGAGACATCGTTTACCGCGCGAATTACACCGCTTCGCGTATAAAAGTAGGTTCGGAGATTTTCAACTTCGAGCAAAGACATCAGGCAGGAGTTCAGGAGTTGCAGGAGTTTAGAAGTTGCAAAATGGAGACGCGGAATTCCGCCTTTGTCGTTTGTTACGAATTCTTACAATTTGCGTTCGATTCAAGCCGTGAAACTTCATTTTGCTGCAGGGTTTTGCCTCCTGCAACTCCTGAACTCCTGCAACTCCTGAGTTCTCAATCCTTTGACGATTTCGGATCGAGCGCATCCCGAAGACCGTCACCGAGAAAATTCAGGGAGAAGAGCGTTAACGAGAAGAAAAATGCAGGGCAAACCAGCAACCAAATGGACGACTCCATTGTGCGGGATCCTTCATCGATCAGCACACCCCAGGAGCTTAAGGGTGGTTGCACTCCCAAACCGAGAAAGCTCAAGACCGCCTCGAGAAGCATGACCGCAGGAAAAGTGAGGGTCGCGTAGATGATGATTGGTCCCAACACGTTCGGAATCAGATGTCGAAACAAGATCCGGTGACCAGGAAGCCCCAGTGAAATCGCCGCTTCGATAAACTCCTGACTCTTTAACGAGATGATCTGACCGCGCACGATACGAGCCATGGTAAGCCATTCCACACATCCGATCGCGACAAACAGCAGGATGAAATTTCTGCCGAACATCACCATCAGGAGAATAACGATCACAGTGAATGGCAAAGCATAAAGAATATCCGCCAAGCGCATCATTACGGTGTCAGTCTTCCCACCCGCAAAGCCCGCTATGGCGCCCCACAAGACTCCGATGCAAACCGAGACGAGCGTTGCTGCAAATCCAACCGCAAGGGAGATCCGTCCTCCGATGAGGACGCGCGTCAGCAAATCACGACCCAGCGGATCGGTGCCAAACAAGTGACGTTGATTGGAAGGCCCGTAGGTGACCTTTCCTTCGCGGTAGACGCCGCCTCGTGCAAGCTCCTTAACGATATCTTGGCGATCCGATTTCGGTTTATCCAGGAACTCGTCTTCCAAATTTGAGAGCGCAACAAGACTTTTCTTCAGCTCACCGGTTTTGAGCGCCTCGGAACGCAAAAAGATCGGCTCCATTGGCGCACTAGCTTTCAGACTGATCTGTGTCTGCTCGTAGGTGTAGCCGCTGAAAAACGGGCCCACCAGACAGAGGCAGGCGACCACACAAAATGCGTACAGACCAAACAGGGCGACATGATTCTTTCTGAGGCGGTACCATGCATCCTTCCAAAGCGATGTCCCCTTCTCCAATTTTTCTACGCGGATCGACGCGGGTTCAATCGATGGTGCCGTGGCGGAGTTCATTTCGCTATTTCCGGGATTTGGGATCCATCAACGCCTGGAGGATGTCCGAGACCAGATTAAACACGACAATCAAAACGCCAAAGAAAGCGACCGTTCCCAAAACAAGTGGATAGTCACGATTAAATACAGATTTGATAAATTCCTGGCCAATACCCGGGACATTGAAAACCTTTTCCACAACAAAGGAACCGCTGAGGAGTCCGGCAAATGCCGGACCGAGAAATGCCACAACCGGGAGTAATCCGCCTCGGAGAGCATGTTTCAGAATGATTTCATGATCAGAAACGCCCTTAGCACGAGCGGTCCGAATAAAATCCTGACTCAGTATATCAAGCATCCCGCCTCGAGTTAAGCGGGCGATATAAGCGGCATAAAAAAGCCCAAGCGTCACCGCCGGCATGATCATCGGATGGAACGGCACATAGTTCAGCCCATGCCAGCCGCTGACCGGCGCAAGCCTCAGAACCAGTCCGAAGAGCAGTGCGAGTACTGGCCCCAACACAAATGTCGGAAGACAGATCCCGAGCATCGACAACGACATCGGGAAATAATCCCACAGCTTGTTTTTATTCGCGGCTGCTATCACTCCCGCGGTAATGCCAAGCACCGAAGCGATAAAAAAGGCCAAGGTTCCGATCTGTAATGAGATCGGAAAAGACCGGGCAATCACTTCATTCACCGACTCACTTTGGTACGTATAGGAAGGTCCCAAATCGAATCGGACAAATTTTGCCAGATAGCCGAGATACTGTTCCCAAAGCGGCTTATCAAGGCCGTAGTATGCGTTCAACCGCGCAACGACTTCCGGCGTCGCCTGACGCTCTGCGCTGAAGGGACCGCCAGGCACCGTCTTTGACATGAAGAAAGTCAGGGTCAAAATGATCCAGAGCACTGGAATCAGCTGCAGCAGACGCCCGACAATTATCTTGGTCATTTGGCTACTGCACGCTCAGCTTTCAGGTCGATATATTTGTAATTGTGGTTGCCCAGCACGAGCGGATCCCAATTCTGGACAGACGGCTGCAACAAATACGTGTTGGTATACCAGTACACGAGCACTACCGGAAGTTCGCTGAGAAAAAGATCTTCTGCGTCATGGAGAATTTTGAACCGACGCGAGGGATCACCGGTCCTTGCAGCCTGCTCGATGTAAGCATCAAACCTCGGACTTCCCCAATTCGTATTGTTGTTGCCATTGCCGGTCGTCCACATGCTCAGGAATGTGACTGGATCCATGAAATCTCCAATCCATGCGGAACGCGAGAGGTCGTAGTTCTTATTGTTTTGCGTGTCCAGATAGACCTTCCATTCCTGATTCTCAAGCGCGACATCAATATTCAGCTCTTCCTTCCACATCTGCTGGATCGCTTCTGCGATCGCTCGGTGTGATTCCAGGGTATTGAAATGAATGGTGAATTTGGGAAACCCTTTTCCATTCGGATAACCCGCTTCAGCAAGCAAATTCCGTGCACGCGCCGGATCATACGCTATTTTGTTCAGCGGTTGGTAATCCCCCATGCCGGGTGGCGTGTACCCGGTAGCAGGTTTTTGATCCTCTCGCAGGATATTTTTCACGATCGCATCACGGTCCACCGCCAGATTCAGGGCTAAGCGAACGTTCGGATTGTCCAGCGGTTTACGGGCGATATTGATGCGATAAAAATAGACGCCTTCGTACGGATCGATCCGTATGAGTTCCGGATGCTCGCGCCGGTAATATGGCACCTTATCAAGCGGGACCTGGTCGGTCTTGTGCAATTGTCCCGCATCGAACGCCCGCTCCTGCGTATTCAAATTCTCAATCGAATAGAAATTGATGCCGTTCAATTTCACGTTCGACGCATCCCAGTAGAGCGGATTGCGAACAACCTCGATCACATCATTGGGATACCAGCTCTTCATCTTAAACGGGCCGTTCCCCACATAGTTCTCCGGCCGCGTCCATTTGCTGTCCCGTGTATCGATACTTCCGAACTTTAAAATGGCAGTCGGACAAACAGGAAGCCAGGAGTCATGCTGCACTAGGGAAAGCAGATACGGAGTGGGTCCCACCAGTTCGATACGCAACGTCTGATCGTCGAGAGCCTTCACACCGACCTGATCAAAATCGGAGATCTTACCGACGTAATAGTCCTCCGCACCTTTCAATATAAACAGATTTTCGGCGTACTGGGCGCCGAAAGAAGCCGTAAGCATCCTCTTGTAGGAGAACACAAAATCCTGGGCTCTGACCGGTTCGCCGTTAGACCACTTTCGGTCTTCCCCGAGATGGAATGTCCAAACAGAATAGTCTTCGTTGTGTTCCCAGCGATCCGCCATGCCGGGAACAACCTTCGATTGATCGTCGATACTCGGCGCAACCAACCCCTCGATCATCGCCATGATTATATGATGCTCGGTCACCCCCTGCGCCTCTTGAGGATCCAGAGTTCGCGGCTCACTGCCGACGGTAATCAAGAGGATCTTGTGTTCATTGGCTTCCCGGAGAGTCAGGCTGTACCCGTTCCTGGTGGCGGCTGCCCGCCCCAGGCAGAACCAGCCCAGTCCGCCGCACAAGAGCAGGCCGAGCAACACAATCAGCTTTTCGGGACGGTGCACTAATGATCGATCGATTCACCCGGCAATCTCTTGGAAATCCGCAGTGAACGAATTGCATCACGCAGTTCCGCCGCACGCTCGTACGCTTCATCGGCGATGGCGCGCTTCAAGTCCCGCTCCATAAGTTCCAAAGGCGTCAATGGCACAGCGTCGCGGACCTCTTTTAGCCAGTCACTTAAGAAAGCCAGCTCATTGCTCGAGTCGATCCATTCCGGTTGTCCAATCGATCGATAGAAGGTCTCGATCTTTTCCTTACCTGCCTCGATCAACCGCACTGCCTCTCCCGTGTTGCCATCCTTCAACTCGAGCGACGCTTTCGCTCTCGTGTTCATCATGATGACGTAGGGCCGAAATTGTTCCAAGGTCCACTTGGAATCTTCATCGGTCGCATGTTCGCTGACGAAATCCAACATCTCCAGATTCCGTTCGGTGTCGCGAATAACATTTTGGAAATCCCTCAGTTGAAACAGGCTCAAATAACGGTGATAATACTGAGCTCCCTCCTGTTGCAATGCCGCAATGTCTGCTTCAGAAAGTGCATACCCTTGATCGCCAGATTTCACCATCGCTGATTTGGCTTGGTGATAATGTAACAAAGATTCGAAGCCATGCGGACGAACTCCATCCGGACGTCCATTTAGTTCCATTTGGATCAAGCCGAGATCGATCCTGAGCTGGATTTTCTCGCACCCGTCGCGTCCAACGATCTTTCGGGCCTTTACCTGCCCCGGTTCATGCGGCCAGCCTTCCAGTAAGTCGTTGAGGTCCAGATTGCTCACTGCCTGAAATATCCGAACCCTTGATAACTTGTCAAAAGCAACCGTTTCAAGAGCAAAAAGTTTTCCAAGATCTGTCACTCCGTGGCTTGGCCCGCATCATTTTCTCCACCAAACTTTCGAGGGTCCCCAAAAACGGGAATATTTTGAAAAGTGAACTTCCCGCCAATCCGATCAATCACCAATCTTTGGAGCGTCTATGCCCAACGCATCGGCCAAGTCAAGCAAGTGATCTTGTTCCTGCTCTATGATTTTTCGGAGAATCTCTCCAAGCGCGAATTCGCCCATGGCATCGGCTTGGCGAATCCGTTGCCGATAATTTAGAATCGTTTGCCGTTCATTTTCCAGGTCAAACCGGAGCATGTCTTCGGCTTTGTCGGAGATTTTGACTTCTTTTGGTGTGCTGGTCGGCGTGCCGTTTAAGTAATCGATCTGACGAGCAATTTGGATTGCATGGCTAAGTTCTTCAGAAGCATGACTTTCGAGTTCAGCCGCGATATTGTTAAAGGCGGCGCCTTTGATCGTCTGACTGTAGATCGTGTAGGCGATAATGGCCTGGTATTCGCGAGACAGGTCTTCATTGAGCAGTTCGATCATTCGCTCCCGGCTGACTTTGAAATCTTCGCTCATATATTTTCCTATTCTCTAAAGTCGCTGAAGAATACACAAGTCCGAGGTTGCTCGACCCGCGAAAAAAGGAGGCTTGCAGCGGAGGGTTGGAGTCATATTGATCAATGTGCTTCCGGAGCAAATCGAGCGATAAGCAATTTTCTTAAGTCCATCTTATCCCTTGGGTGCGAACACCCGCGCGATTAATTAAACACACAACAGGTCTGCTCGCCTCGGCGCCGGCGCGGAAGCCGACTACCACAGAGATTCGCTAACCACATTCTTCGAGGAACCTCCGAATAGCCTCCAGAATGCGTTGGTCGACTTTATGTTGAGTCTCATTGCATTCCTTGAGTCGAGCCTGGGTGACGAGCAGTGAATGATCACCGCCTTCAACGATGTGCAGCCTGTTTACCGCTTTCATCTCTTTTCGGACACTCTCCAGCAGATGCAACGGGCAGAGCCGGTCACGGGTGCCCTGTACAAACAGGATCGGCTTGCAGAGTGCGCGAAGTACCTCCCCTCGCAGCTTCGCCGGATCACCTCCACCGCACAGCGGGTAACCTAGACAGATTACCGCGGCGACATCTTCTTCTAACGCTACATGACATCCAACCCGTGCCCCGAGACTTTTTCCGATCAGAACAGGCCGCCCGCTTTGCCCCTGCCGCGCTTGAGCTAGCTCCTCGCGATGAGACGCGACGAGCTTGGACAGGGGATCAGGACGTTTTCTCAAACTTTTGATATAAGGGTAGTCGAAAGCGGTAACGGTCCCTATCGTCGCCAGCATCCCAATCCAGCGTTGCATCCAAGGATGCGAAGAAGATGCCCCGGCGCCGTGGGCAAAGACGAAGAGCGGCGTTTCCATATGGACTGCAAGTATGCCTCAAACGATCACGCCTGCACTAGGCACTTGCACGTTCGCGACTCCACTCGCTTTGGCGCCGCGCCGTGGTATAGCATAGGCCCGTAGCTAAGCGCTCATTAACTCCACGCCTACTTTCACAGCTTCGACGGCAAAAATAAAATTCCTCTTGGCCGCCTCTTTGCTATCTGTTTATTCCATCCGTCCGAAGGCGATTGCCGCTAAAATGGCGAGGTCCAAAAAAAGGGCAATCCCAGAGGTGTATCCGCAAACGAACGGTACCGGAGGTGGACTTTGGCTGTGAACCAGAAACTGACTCGTGTTGTTAAAGTTCGTGTCGTAGAAAAACTTTCAATTAAATGCGTCGAAGCTCCTGATCAATTTCGTTCACTGCTCGACGAATGAAGACCAATACCGTGGAGTCCAATAGCCCGCCGCTTGCCGAGGCAGACCGAATTCGCCACTAGCCGTATGTCACCCAACCGCTTCAGCAATCTCACGATCGTCGTTGTAGAAGATCATGACGATGCACGAAGGTATTTGGGTCTCTTCCTGGGTCACTATGGGTGCAAACGTCCTGGTGGCGCGGAATGCGTCTGAAGGCCTCGAGGCGGTAAAAAACAACCATCCGAATTTGGTTCTGTCTGACATCAGGCTGCCGGGAATGGACGGCTTCGAATTGCTGCGTCAAATTCGTGCCCTGGGACCGGATATGGGAGGCAGTGTACCCGTTATCGCAATGTCAGCCTTGGTCACGCAAGCAGATCGCGCCCGCATCCTCGATGCCGGTTTCCAGGCGTGCTTGCCGAAGCCGTTCACCCCAGACAAGTTGGTGGACGCGATTATGTCTTTGCTCAGCGAGTGACTTGCACTGGTCTCGAGATCCGGGTGGGAGCCAGCGCAACGCTTCCTTATCTATATGAACTCCAATTCCTCACCAGCGGCCTGAGGGATTTCATTTTGAGTTTCGGTCTGCTTCTCCGATTACTTGCGCTATTTTCTCGGTGGTCTCGGCCAGAATGTCCGAGGCCTTCGCAACTGCCTCGGCTTGCGGCGATCCTGCCGCTTGCAGTTCGTTTTTGGCCGTTTCAATCAGGAAGAGAGCTGCAATGATAGAAGAGGCCACCTCCTCATGAAAGGCTTTGACAATCCGGTTACGTTCTTCCTCCCGACCTGCGTTCTGGCCCCGCTCGAATTCGGCAGATGGCGAGTCGAACACATCAAGCATGACGTATCCAATTTTGCCTTGAGACCTGACGACAAATCCCGGCGCAGGATTGCTGCCAAAAGGACGCCTCGCGGTGCAGGCGGCGTATTCGACTATCTGCCCTTCCCTCTCGTCGGGGAGCCGAAACCAAGACTCGCCATAGATCAGAAACTCCTCCGGTCTGGAAGTTTTTACCTCGTCTTCGGACAAACCCGTCTGCTCAAGAAATCTCGAGTTCCACGCCACAAACAAATGACGCTCGAAGTCCACAATTGCCCTAGGCAAAGCGAACTCATTCAAGACTGCGCAAAAGCTCTGCAAGTTTTGAGTGGAGAGATCGATAGCCAACTAAATCTCTACGCCTTGCATTAAGTCAAGCTGAGCTTGAGCCGTGGGCGCTAAATCGAGCCTTTGAAGGCACAGCCTCTTCCATCACCTTCGACCCGGCCTCATCGCCACATCTCGCGCATCCGCGCAGCAATATCAGTACGTTTTGGGCAGCCTCCGAGTGCGAGCGCACTGTCTTGGATCTCAGTAGGCCAAACTCGGTATTCAAAGAGGTCGAGGATGGATTCCGGAATGAAGCGGCTCCGCGGCGCGAACATGTAAGAGTCTCCGTATCGATGTTGTTGACTCCGGAAAAACCGAAGAGGCTGGATCAAATAAAGGTGCAGCTTTGCACGCGTCATTGCGACGCCTAGAACACGGCGTTCTTCTTCGATCTTTTCCGGGCTACCCACCGCCATGTCCGAGGGTATGCAGCCATCCGCGACATTGAGAATGAACACCACATCCCATTCCTGTCCCTTCGCGGAATGGATGGTCGATAAAATGAGGTAGTCTTCATCGAGCAGCGGTGCGCCGGCTTCGGTGCCGGTGGCTTCCGGAGGATCGAGCGTGAGCTCTGTCAGAAATCGCTCCCGTGTCGCATACCCCGCGGAGATTTGCTCCAGTTTTTCCAGGTCGCCCTCACGAGCGGTCGAATGGTCGTAAATCCTTTCCAGATGCGGCTGGTACCACTGCCGAAGCAGGCCTAGCTGCCCAATCCATGGAGTCTCCGAATCGCGAAGTCGGGCCATCGTGGCGCAGAACTCGCTCCAAGGCACCGTCGAAGCTGTTGGTACGCTGAAGCCGTTCAATGCTTTGAATAGAAAGTGGCGTTCGGATAGTTGCACAAGCACGCTCCTGGCCGCTGCCGGTCCAACGCCAGGCAGAAGCTGCAGCACGCGGAAACCAGCCACAGCGTCTCTTGGGTTCTCAGCCCAACGAAGGACGCAGAAGACGTCTTTGACATGCGCCGCCTCAAGGAACTTCAGACCGCCGAATTTGACGAATGGGATATTCCGCCGGGTGAGCTCGATCTCGAGTGCGGCGCTATGATGGGCTGCACGAAACAGGACAGCCTGACGCTTAAGGTCGAGGCCGGCCTCACGGTGTTCCAAGATGCGTTCGACCACGTATTGAACCTGCGCCGGCTCGTCGGCAGCACTGATAAAATGGGGCTTCTCTCCTGAGAGCTTCGCTGAGAAAAGGCGCTTCGAGTAGCGTTCGGGCGTCAGGCCGATCACTGCATTGCTCGCATCGAGTATCGGTTGTGTGGAGCGGTAGTTTTGCTCCAAGGTCACCACCGCCGCGGCGGTGAGAACTGTTTCGGAAAGTCCAGGATATTGCGCACTGTCGCGGCGCGAAATGAATAAATCGATTGCGCATCATCTCCTACGACAGCCAGGCCGCGGCCATCCGGCTTCATGCGAAGGAGGATCGCCGCTTGGAGCGCGTTGGTGTCCTGATATTCGTCAACGAGCACATGGTCGAATCTCGCTCCGACTTCTGCCGCAAGGGCGGCTTCCTCCATCATATGGCGCCAGTAGAGCAGCAAATCGTCATAGTCGAGCACGTTGTTGCGTTGCTTCGCAACGACGTACTCGCGGAACAGCTCTTTGAGTTCATCCCTCCAGTCAGCGCACCAGGGGAATACGGCGTCCAGCGTTCCAGCCAGCTCGCAGCATGCATTGACCGTATGGGAATAAATCGCCAGGCAGGTGTCTTTCTTTGGAAAGCGCGCTTCCTTCTTGTGAGAAACCTAATTCGTTCCGAACCAAATTCATAAGGTCGGCGGAGTCGGACCGGTCCAGAACAGTGAAAGAGGGATCCAGGCCGATCGCATGGGCGTGAAGGCGCAGCAATCGATTCGCAATGCCGTGAAATGTCCCTGACCAACCGATGTCACCGGCGCGAATCACCTGCCAAATTCGAATGAGACGCTCGGCGCGCCTCGCCAAGGATCTTCGCGGCTCGGCGCGTCATCTCTGCGGCTGCGCGACGGGTGAAAGTCAGCAGCAGAATGCGTTGGGGATCCGCACCGTTCAGGACGAGGTGTGCGACTCGGTGGGCAAGTGTTTTCGTTTTTCCCGTCCCGGCTCCCGCGATGATAAGAAGAGGCGCGGACGGTCGGCCATCCTGAATACCGTATTCGACCGCTGCCCTTTGGCATTCGTTCAGCTCCATAAGATGACGGCACTACGTTCAACGGCTGAGGGCGAAAAACGGCAAGAAGATTCGATTCTGATTTTCCTGATGATACCAAATGCAGCTTTCGCTGCGGTTAGTCCCTGCAGTCACTCAGGTCAGGCAGAAAGTCCGGGCCAAGATCCGCCTTGCCAGAGTGGTACGAATCCCCGTCATCAGGTCGAGGAGTGTCAAGTTTGAAATCGAGCCATGGTGTCCACCGCAGGCGTCGCAAATGACCTGTCCACGATTCCCGGCGGGAATTTTGCCTTCGCCTTCACACTTGGCGCAGATCTCGGCTGCTTCCGCGTTAATGACGGTTCGTCCATGCGAGCCATGGTACTGCATGTCCCACTCAATCAGCCCCTCGCATTCTTCACATGTGTCGGCTCGCCCGATGGTTCCCGATATCTCCTTCGTTTCATCGTCCTCAAATTCAACGACGAACTTCCACTGAGTGAGGATAGCAGTTTGCGTCATGCCCGTATATTGTATTGTGCAGCCAGATAAAACACAAGATATTGTGTACAAAATTTCGTGGTCGGAGATTCGGCGAAGGTCAAGGCTTTTTGCAAGCCGCTGTGGACGGATGTTCGGTTGCGGGTTAGTATAACGATCCGGAATGAAATCGATCTGGAAAGGCTCGATTGCCTTTGGTCTGGTAAATATCCCTGTAAGGCTATACTCCGCGACTGAGAGCCAGAGTTTAGCCTCCCACATGCTTTACAAGAAGGATCTCTCCAGGATCCGCTTTCAGCGCATTGCAGAGTCAACCGGAAAAGAAGTTCCTCCCGACGAAATCGTAAGGGGCTATGAGGTCGAGAAAGATCAATATGTGATCTTTTCGGACGAAGAGCTGGATGAGGTTGCGCCGGAGAAATCTGCTGTCATTGAGATCCAGGAGTTTGTGGATGAGTCCGAGATCTCCACGCTGTATTTTGAAAAGCCATACTACCTCGAACCGGACAAGGGTGCAGCGAAAGCATACGCTCTCCTGCGAGAAGCATTAGCGAAAACTGGCAAGGTCGGTATTGCCCAATTTGTATTGCGCAACAGAGAAAGTCTTTGCGTCCTGAAACCTCAGGGCCAGGGTCTGGTGCTTAACGCTCTTCGGTTCGCCAGCGGAAATTCGATCCATGGAAGAGCTCTCGCTGCCGGCAAAGGAAAAGACTTCACCGAGCGAGATATCCCTTGCCACGAAACTGATTGAAGGCATGGCTGATAAGTTCGACCCGTCAAAATACAAGGACACTTACACACAAGAGGTCCAGAAGCTGATCGAGGCAAAGGCAAAAGGTCAGAAACGTCGGGCTCCCGTTCCCAAGCCTGCCAAGAGCAACGTGATCGACTTGGTAGTCGCACTCCAGGAAAGCCTGGGAACCGTGAAAAAAGGCAAAAAGCGCACCGCCGCGTGAGTCGGGCCGGACAGGCCGGAAGTCCACGCTACCTCAATCGCCAGCAGCGTGTTGGCTGGGGGATTGCCCTCCGGCTCTTGCTGCGGCATTGGCGAGTCGATATTCTTAGGCATGATCAAAGCGTTATTTCGTTCGATGGTTCTCGGCGGCTTGTGCTGGTTTTGCTCTCTATCAAGCGAGTCGTTTGCTCACGACTCCCACATCAAAGTCGAACAGTTGCTTCAGACGACGCATTCCTGGGATGGAACCCGACTCCCTGGTTATCTTAGGAGCCAACCCCAAATTACGGTTCTCAAGATAACGGTCCCGCGAAATACCGCCTTGGATTGGCATCAACATCCGATGATCAACGCCGGCTATGTCTTATCCGGGACAATTTTTCTGGAAAAGAAGGACACTCTGGAACGTAAGGCATTCACCGCGGGCCAGGCTCTGGCAGAGTGCGTCAATACAACTCACCGTGGCTACACTACGGATCAGCCGGCCGAGTTGAGTCGTCTTTTATGCCGGGGCGCCGGGAGTAGCACTCAGTATCAAGGCCAGGTAATTAGATATTCCCAATCGGCGAGTCGCAGAACGAGACGGCTTTTCGATCGATGAATCGCATTCAACCGCCGAAGAGATCGCTAAATGCTGGACTCCGCGCTGGTTGATACAAACCGCCGTATTTAGTTTCCATGACCTCTTGGTTAGCTGCCTTAGGGCTTATTAATCTTACCTTGAATCCAGTGCTCTCTGACGAACAACCTGTTGCAAGTACGGCAATGCCTACAAGAACCACTGCTAACTCAATGAAGCCCAAGGGAATGAGGAGACGGTGCAATAGTGCACCCTCTGGCATATAATGGGCCTTACGCCGTCTACGACTGCTCGCAGGATGCGCCGTTTGAAGTACGTGTTGATATAGTTTCATTTGATAACTCCACGAAAACGTACCCGTTTTCGTTTCATTTTATTCCTTAAGCCCAAAGAGTGGTACTCAACCGAGACCAAGGATGCTCGACGCTCCCGTTCCCAATCGTGAGGAAGCATGCTGGTCGGGAATAATTACCCGCCGCAGAATGTCTTGTACAATACGGAGAAGGACGGAAAGGATCTCTTTGTGGTAGTCATCGAAGAAAACTAATAAGGAAAAAACCGCACTGATCTTAGGTCTTTATGTGGGACTTATTAGTTCGTGGCGGTTCTGATCCCGTTAGAGCACCACTATCATTCTGACAATAACGGATGTTTGCTCCAAGATGTTTCGGTTGGAACTCGTTGTTTCCTCCTGGAACGACCATCTGCCGCAGATAGCAAGGTTGACCTAAGGCGAAATTGAGGTGCTCGAAAAGGCCTGGAGCCTCCCCATGGACGAGGCGCCGCCAGCGAAGCGAATTTACCTATCGGTGAGCAATGAGCTGCAAATGCCGAGACAATATGTCAGCTACACATGAGACGATGTACTAAGACTGCTTTATTTCCAGTTCCACAAAA
>CAVTQD010000005.1:0-17663 GCA_963736745.1 uncultured Verrucomicrobiae bacterium
CCTTGGGTGCGAACACCCGCGCGATTAAGTAAACACACAACAGGTCTGCTCGCCTCGGCGCCGGCGCGGAAGCCGACTACCACAGAGTTTCGCTAACGACATTCTTCGAGGAACCTCCGAATAGCCTCCAGAATGCGTTGGTCGACTTTATGTTGAGTCTCATTGCATTCCTTGAGTCGTGCCTGGGTGACGAGCAGTGAATGATCACCGCCTTCAACGATGTGCAGCCTGTTTACCGCTTTCATCTCTTTTCGGACACTCTCCAGCAGATGCAACGGGCAGAGCCGGTCACGGGTACCCTGTACAAACAGGATCGGCTTGCAGAGTGCGCGAAGCACCTCCCCTCGCAGCTTCGCCGGATCACCTCCACCGCACAGCGGGTAACCTAGACAGATTACCGCGGCGACATCTTCTTCTAACGCTACATGACATCCAACCCGTGCCCCGAGACTTTTTCCGATCAGAACAGGCCGCCCGCTTTGCCCTGCCGCGCTCGAGCTAGCTCCTCGCGATGAGACGCGACGAGCTTGGACAGGGGATCAGGACGTTTTCTCAAGCTTTTGATATAAGGGTAGTCGAAAGCGGTAACGGTCCCTATCGTCGCCAGCATCCCTATCCAGCGTTGCATCCAAGGATGCGAAGAAGATGCCCCGGCGCCGTGGGCAAAGACGAAGAGCGGCGTTTCCATATGGACTGCAAGTATGCCTCAAACGATCACACTGCACTAGGCACTTGCACGTTCGCGACTCCACTCGCTTTGGCGCCGCGCCGTGGTATAGCATAGGCCCGTAGCTAAGCGCTCATTAACTCCACGCCTACTTTCACAGCTTCGACGGCAAAAATAAAATTCCTCTTGGCCGCCTCTTTGCTATCTGTTTATTCCATCCGTCCAAGGCGATTGCCGCTAAAATGGCGAGGTCCAAAAAAAAGGGCAATCCCAGAGGTGTATCCGCAAACGAACGGTACCGGAGGTGGACTTTGGCTGTGAACCAGAAACTGACTCGCGTTGTTAAAGTTCGTGTCGTAGAAAAACTTCAATTAAATGCGTCGAAGCTCCTGATCAATTTCGTTCACTGCTCGACGAATGAAGACCAATACCGTGGAGTCCAATAGCCCGCCGCTTGCCGAGGCAGACCGAATTCGCCACTAGCCGTATGTCACCCAACCGCTTCAGCAATCTCACGATCGTCGTTGTAGAAGATCATGACGATGCACGAAGGTATTTGGGTCTCTTCCTGGGTCACTTGGGTGCAAACGTCCTGGTGGCGCGAAATGCGTCTGAAGGCCTCGAGGCGGTAAAAAACAACCATCCGAATTTGGTTCTGTCTGACATTAGGCTGCCGGGAATGGACGGCTTCGAATTGCTGCGTCAAATTCGTGCCCTGGGACCGGATACGGGAGGCAGTGTACCCGTTATCGCAATGTCAGCCTTAGTCACGCAAGCAGATCGCGCCCGCATCCTCGATGCCGGTTTCCAGGCGTGCTTGCCGAAGCCGTTCACCCCAGACAAGTTGGTGGACGACGATTATGTCTTTGCTCAGCGAGTGACCTGCACTGGTCTCGAGATCCGGGTGGGAGCCAGCGCAACGCTTCCTTCTTATTTGAACTCCAATTCCTCACGAGCGGCCTGAGGGATTTCATTTTGAGTTTCGGTCTGCTTCTCCGATCACTTGCGCTATTTTCTCGGTGGTCTCGGCCAGAATGTCCGATGCCTTCGCAACGGCCTCGGCTTGCGGCGATCCGGCCGCTTGCAGTTCGCTTTTGGCCGTTTCAATCAGGAAGAGAGCTGCAATGATAGAAGAAGCAACCTCCTCATGAAAGGCTTTGACAATCCGGTTACGTTCTTCCTCCCGACCTGCGTTCTGGCCCCGCTCGAATTCGGCAGATGACGAGTCGAACACATCAAGCATCACGTATCCAATTTTGCCTTGAGACCTGACGACAAATCCCGGCGCAGGATTGCTGCCAAAAGGACGCCTCGCGGTGCAGGCGGCGTATTCGACTATCTGCCCTTCCCTCTCGTCGGGGAGCCGAACCCAAGACTCGCCATAGATCAGAAGCTCCTCCGGTCTGGAAGTTCTTGCCTCGTCTTCGGACAAACCCGTCTGCTCAAGAAATCTCGAGTTCCACGCCACAAACAAATGACGCTCGAAGTCCACAATTGCCCTAGGCAAAGCGAACTCATTCAAGACTGCGCAAAAGTTCTGCAAGTTTTGAGTGGAGAGATCGATAGCCAACTAAATCTCTACGCCTTGCATTAAGTCAAGCTGAGCTTGAGCCGTGGGGCGCTAAATCGAGCCTTTGAAGGCACAGCCTCTTCCCTTCATCTTCGACCCGGCCTCAGCGCCACATCTCGCGCATCCGCGCAGCAATATCAGTACGTTTTGGGCAGCCTCCGAGTGCGAGCGCACTGTCTTGGATCTCAGTAGGCCAAACTCGGTGTTCAAAGAGGTCGAGGATGGATTCCGGAATGAAGCGGCTCCGCGGCGCGAACATGTAAGAGTCTCCGTATCGATGTTGTTGACTCCGGAAAAACCGAAGAGGCTGGATCAAATAAAGGTGCAGCTTTGCACGCGTCATTGCGACGCCTAGGACACGGCGTTCTTCTTCGATCTTTTCCGGGCTACCCACCGCCATGTCCGAGGGTATGCAGCCATCCGCGACATTGAGAATGAATACCACATCCCATTCCTGTCCCTTCGCGGAATGGATGGTCGATAAAATGAGGTAGTCTTCATCGAGCAGCGGTGCGCCGGCTTCGGTGCCGGTGGCTTCCGGAGGATCGAGCGTGAGCTCTGTAAGAAATCGCTCCCGTGTCGCATACCCCGCGGAGATTTGCTCCAGTTTTTCCAGGTCGCCCTCACGAGCGGTCGAATGGTCGTAAATCCTTTCCAGATGCGGCTGGTACCACTGCCGAAGCAGGCCTAGCTGCCCAATCCATGGAGTCTCCGAATCGCGAAGTCGGGCCATCGTGGCGCAGAACTCGCTCCAAGGCACCGTCGAAGCTGTTGGTACGCTGAAGCCGTTCAATGCTTTGAATAGAAAGTGGCGTTCGGATAGTTGCACAAGCACGCTCCTGGCCGCCGCCGGTCCAACGCCCGGCAGAAGCTGCAGCACGCGAAAACCAGCCACAGCATCTCTTGGGTTCTCAGCCCATCGAAGGACGCACAGGACGTCTTTGACGTGCGCGGCCTCAAGGAACTTCAGACCGCCGTATTTGACGAATGGGATATTCCGTCGGGTGAGCTCGATCTCGAGTGCGGCGCTATGATGGGCTGCACGAAACAGGACAGCCTGACGCTTAAGGTCGAGGCCGGCCTCACGGTGTTCCAAGATGCGTTCAACCACGTATTGGACCTGCGCCGGCTCGTCGGCAGCACTGATAAAATGGGGCTTCTCTCCTGAGAGCTTCGCAGAGAAAAGGCGCTTTGAGTAGCGTTCGGGCGCCAGGCCGATCACTGCATTGCTCGCCTCGAGTATCGGTTGTGTGGAGCGGTAGTTTTGTTCCAAGGTCACCACCGCCGCAGGCGGTGAGAAGTGTTTCGGAAAATCCAGGATATTGCGCACTGTCGCGGCGCGAAACGAATAAATCGATTGCGCATCATCTCCGACGACAACCAGGCCGCGGCCATCGGGCTTCATGAGGAGGAGAATCGCCGCTTGGAGCGCGTTCGTGTCCTGATATTCGTCAACGAGCACATGGTCGAATCTCGCTCCGACTTCTGCCGCAAGGGCGGCTTCCTCCATCATATGGCGCCAGTAGAGCAGCAAATCATCATAATCGAGCACGTTATTGCGTTGCTTCGCAGCGACGTACTCGCGGAACAGCTCTTTGAGTTCATCCATCCAGTCAGCGCACCAGGGGAATCCGCCGTCGAGGGTGGCCGCCAGATCGCAGCATGCATTGACCGTATGGGAGTAAAGGCCAGGCAGGTGTCTTTCTTTGGAAAGCGAGCGGCCTTCTTGTGAAGACCCAATTCGTTCCGAACCAAATTCATAAGGTCAGCGGAGTCGGAACGGTCCAGAACAGTGAAAGAGGGATCCAGGCCGATCGCGTGGGCGTGAAGGCGCAGCAATCGATTCGAAATGCCGTGAAATGTCCCTGACCAACCGATGTCACTGGCACGAATCCCTGCCAATTCGAATGAGACGCGCGGCGCGCCTCGCCAAGAATATTCGCAGCTCGGCGCGTCATCTCTGCGGCTGCGCGACGGGTGAAAGTCAGCAGCAGAATGCGTTGGGGATCCGCACCGTTCAGGACGAGGTGTGCGACTCGGTGGGCAAGTGTTTTCGTTTTTCCCGTCCCGGCTCCCGCGATGATAAGAAGAGGCGCGGACGGTCGGCCATCCTGGAAACCGTATTCAACCGCTGCCCTTTGGCATTCGTTCAGCTCCATAACATGACGGCACTACGTTCAACGGCTCAGGGCGAAAAACGGCAAGAAGATTCGCTTTTTAATTTTCCTGATGATACCGATCGCGCTTTCGCTGCGGTTAGTCCGTGCAGTCACTCAGGTCAGGCAGAAAGTCCGGGCCAAGATTCGCCTTGCCAGATTGGTACGAATCCCCACTCATCAGGTCGAGGAGTGTCAAGTTTGAAATCGGGCCAAGGTGTCCACCGCAGGCCTCACAAATGACCTGTCCACGGTTCCCGGCGGGAATTTTACCTTCGCCTTCACACTTGGCGCAGATCTCGGTTGCTTCCGCGTTAATGACGGTTCGTCCATGGGAGCCATGGTCCTGCATGTCCCACTCAATCAGCCCCTCGCATTCTTCACGTGTGTCGGCTTGCCCGATTGTCCCCGATATCTCCTTCGTTTCATCGTCCTCAAATTCAACGACGAACTTCCACTGAGTGAGGATAGCAGTTTGCGTCATGCCCGTATATTGTATTGTGTAGCCAGATAAAACACAAGATATTGTGTGCAAAATTTCATGGTGAAAGATATCAGAGAACGTCAAGGCTTTTTGCAAGCCGCTGTGGACGGATGTTCGGTTGAGGGTTATTATAACGATCCGGAATGAAATCGATCTGGAAAGGCTCGATTGCCTTTGGTCTGGTAAATATCCCTGTAAGGCTATACTCCGCGACTGAGAGCCAGAGTTTAGCCTCCCACATGCTTTACAAGAAGGATCTCTCCAGGATCCGCTTTCAGCGCATTGCAGAGTCAACCGGAAAAGAAGTTCCCCCCGACGAAATCGTAAGGGGCTATGAGGTCGAGAAAGATCAATATGTGATTCTTTCGGACGAAGAGCTGGATGAAGTTGCGCCCTGAGAAATCTGCTGTCATTGAGATCCAGGAGTTTGTGGATGAGTCCGAGATCTCCACGCTATATTTTGAAAAGCCATACTATCTCGAACCAGACAAGGGTGCAGCGAAAGCATACGCTCTCCTGCGAGAAGCGTTAGCGAAAACTGGCAAGGTCGGTATTGCCCAATTTGTATTGCGCAACAGAGAAAGTCTTTGCGTGCTGAAACCCCACGGCCAGGGTCTGGTGCTCAACGCTCTTCGGTTCGCCAGCGAAATTCGATCCATGGAAGAGCTCTCGCTGCCGGCAAAGGAAAAGACTTCACCGAGCGAGATATCCCTTGCCACGAAACTGATTGAAGGCATGGCTGATAAGTTCGACCCATCAAAATACAAGGACACATACACACAAGAAGTCCAGAAGCTGATCGAGGCAAAGGCAAAAGGTCAGAAACGTCGGGCTCCGGTTCCTAAGCCTGCCAAGAGCAACGTCATCGACTTGGTAGTCGCACTTCAGGAAAGCTTGGGAACCGTGAAAAAAGGCAAAAAACGCACCGCCGCGTGATTCGGCCGGACAGGCCGGAAGTCCACGCTACCTCAATCGCCAGCAGCGTGTTGGCTGGAGCTGCCCTCCGGCTCTTGCTGCGGCATTGGCGAGTCGATATTCTTAGGCATGATCAAAGCGTTACTTCGTTCGATGGTCCTCGGCGGCTTGTGCTGGTTTTGCTCTTTATCAAGCGAGTCGTTTGCTCACGACTCCCACATCAAAGTCGAACAGTTGCTTCAGACGACGCAATCCTGGGATGGGACCCGACTCCCTGGTTATCTTAGGAGCCAACCCCAAATTACGGTTCTCAAGATAACGGTCCCGCGAAATACCGCCTTGGATTGGCATCAACATCCGATGATCAACGCCGGCTATGTCTTATCCGGGCAAATTTTTCTAGAAAAGAAGGACACGCTGGAACGTAAGGCCTTCAGTGCGGGCCAGGCTTTGGCAGAGTGCGTCAATACAACTCACCGTGGCTACACTACGGATCAGCCGGCCGAGTTGATCGTCTTTTATGCCGGGGCGCCGGGAGTAGTACTCAGTATCAAGGCCAGGTAATTTGTATTCCCCATCGGCGAGTCGCAGAACGAGACGGCTTTTCGATCTATGAACGTATTCAACCGCCAAAGAGATCGCTAAATGCTGGACTCCGCGCTGGTTGATACAATCCGCAGTATTTAGTTTTCGTGACCTCTTGGTTAGTTGCCTTAGGGCTTATTAATCCTACCCTGAAACCAGTGCTCTCTGACGAACAACCTGTTGCAAGTACGGCAATGCATACAAGAACCACTGCTAACTCAACGAAGCCCAGGGGAATTAGGAGACGGTGCACTTGTGCACCCTCTCGCATATAATGGACCATACGCCGTCTACGACTGCTCGCAGGATGCGCCGTTTTTTGAAGTACGTGTTGATATAGTTTCATTTAATAACTCCACGATAACGTACCCGTTTTCGTTTCATTTTATTCCTTGAGCGCAAAGAGCAGGCGCACTGGTCCTCAACGGAAACGAAGGATGCTCGACGCTCCCGTTCCGAATCGTGAGGAAGCATGCTCGTCGGGAATAATTACCCGCCGCACAATGTCTTGTACAATACGAAGCAGGACGGAAAGGATCTCTGGTGGCAATCATCGAAGAAACTAATAAAGAAGGAATTCAGAACCCGTTGAGGTTGGATTTTGAGGTGGTTCAGACTCTGAAAATTATCGAGTTCGACTCGGGCCGCGCGGCACTGAAAAGGGCACTTCAGACCAGAAACCTTACTATCCCAGACCGGCGGAGCGCAGTGGCTTGCCTGGCCGATTGCCAGTCGATTGGATTGAATTGTC
This sequence comes from uncultured Verrucomicrobiae bacterium, assembly GCA_963736745.1. Classification (GTDB taxonomy): domain Bacteria; phylum Verrucomicrobiota; class Verrucomicrobiia; order Chthoniobacterales; family JAFAMB01; genus JAFAMB01. The sequence continues at coordinate 7,129 of CAVTQD010000005.1, forward strand.
GCTAATAAGCTCAGTGATCTCAAGTCTTTATGTGGCACTGTTAGTTCGTGGCGGTTCTGATCCCGTTGAGCATCACTATCATTCTGGTAATAACTCATCGTATTCCGCAACCGCGCTGGTATCAAAGTCATGACTAAGATCTCGACCTGGACCGCATTGCAGAACCCTGTTTTCAGAAAATTGTGGCTTGCCAGCCTGATCTCCGGAACCTGCGTGGCGGCTCACGACACCGCCGCAACTTGGATGATGAATAAGCTGATGCCGTCGCCCTTTTTGATATCGCTGATGTCGACAGTAGCGTCACTGCCTTTCTTTCTGCTCACATTGCCTGCAGGGGCCCTGGCGGATAGGGTAGACCGCAAAAAGCTGCTCTGTTTGATCAATCTATGGTTAGCTTTGGCAGCCGCCGGCTTAGCAATTCTTGGCTGGCTGCATCTACTCAATCCAGGCGTCATACTAGCCGGCGTTTTTTTGATCGGAGTTGGCTTCGCCTTTAACGCACCCGCGTGGATATCGCTTGTGCCCCAAATCGTTTCCAAGTCAGACCTTCCCGCCGCGGTAACATTGAGTGGCTTGCAACTCAACATATCGGGAATTGTCGGCCCCACATTGGGCGGTCTCTTGATTCCGGTAGTCGGAGCGAACTTTGTTTTTATTCTAAATGCCGCCTGCTTTCTCGTGGTCATCATGGCGATCCTCCAGTGGAAGCAAGCTACTGGCCAAGCAACGCTTCCGCCGGAGAGTTTTTTCGGATCGCTCGCGACGGCCATTCGCTATGTTCGTTACACGCCGGGTCTGCAGATCGTATTGGCGCGAAATGTCCTTTTTGCATTTTTCATTTCAGTGATCCCGGCGCTGATGCCCGTTGTAGGCTTGATGACACTGCACCTCGGTCCATGCCATCTTGGACTTTTGTTTGCAAGTATGGGGGTCGGGTCAGTTACCGGGGCTGCGTTCGTCATTCCATGGATAAGAGCCCGGTACTCTTCAAATACCCTCATTTTGCTGGCAAATCTGCTAGTTGCGTTGGTTTACGTTTTTATGGCACTTGTTCGCCAGGTAGAGCTTTTCCTGGTGGTCGCGGCGTTGGGCGGAGTTGGATGGACCCTGGCTGCTTCCGAACTCTGGGTAGCGGCCCAACGCGCTATGCCAAGCTGGGCACGTGGCCGCCTGAACGCCACCGTGATCATGGTTTCCCAAGGTGCCATGGCTCTTGGCGGAGCGATCTGGGGTTGTGCCGCCACCAAAGCCGGAATCAGCCATGCATTGCTTGGAGCGGCAATTCTGTTTCTAATCAGCCAGATCTTGGCCGCTCCGCTATCAATTGACTTCACAAAGGCGCTTAATCTCGATCCTGCCCGGGTCACGAGCTTTACTCCCAACCTCGTCTACACACCACAACCGCATGACGGCCCGATGTCAATAACCGTAGACTTTAAGATCGACTGCACTCGTGGGCAGGAATTCTTTGGCCTGATGCAACAGGTCCGCCTTATCCATCTGCGGAATGGGGTACAAAGTTGGCGATTTCATGAAGATCTGACCCAGTCCAACATGTTTCGCTTGGAACTCGTTGTTTCCTCCTGGAACGACCATCTGCTGCAGATAGCAAGGTTGACCAAAGGCGAAAACCAGGTGCTCGAAAAGGCCTGGAGCCTCCACATGGACGAGGCGCCGCCAGCAGAGCGAGTTTACCTGTCGGTGAGCAATGAGCTGCAAATGCCGAGACAATGCATTTCAGCCCCGACATGAGACGTCGATTCCCATCAAGCGTGATTATCCCGATCTGGTGCACCAAATTAGTGACTGGCGCACTGGTGTCATGAATGATACTAGGACTGCTTTATTTCCAGTTCCACAAAAGCCCTCAGATCCCCCTGTTGCACGTCGGAGACAGCCCAGAATTCGAATCCATCACGAGCCCAATAAAGAACATTATAGCCGTCCTTGACGAAAGCTTGTACGGCTGCTGTGCGACCGGCTTCCGAAGGCCAGATAAACAGGTTGATAACATGTTTATTGCGTTGGTAGACCAGCGCCGCTACCTCTCGACCATTTAAGTAATCCAACCGACCACCGATCAAGCGGAAGCCATTGTCTGTGAAATCTGCAACCGGCGGGGAAAATTTAAGTCTTCCGGCAAACCAGGGTTTGACCGTGTGCTGATCGGTCGAAGGAACATCAAGAAGATGAGTGGCCAGTAAGGACCGAACGTGACTGGAGATCACTTCCTCTGCGAGCGAGTTGTTGCGCGAGCGATTAGGTCTTGTCCCTGGATAAAGCAAAACCAGCCCCAGCACGACAGCGACCGCCGCCGCCAAGGCTAATGGAACAGAGAACCAGGGGATGATCGACCTTCCGCCCGATCGGTCCTTCACACTGGATGCGGAAACCGGAATGGCGGACTGAATCTTTCCCTAAGAGGGAATCTGGGACTTCAAATTGGATCTGCGGATTGCTGAGCAGAGCTCCCACGACTTTTCGAGACTCGAGAAGCTGTTGACATTGGGAGCACACACGCAGGTGTTGCTCCACTAAAATTACCGTGGCGACGTCCAACTCATTGTCGATATAGGCATCGATGAAATCGTGGCATTCTCGGCAATTCATAGTTGATCGCGCTCCTTTCGATCCGCCAGCTGGAGGTAGAGCTGGTGCCGGGCACGCGATAGGCGTGACATCACGGTGCCGATGGGAACGTCAGTCACCTCGGAGATCTCCCGATAGGACAGACCTTCTAATTCCCGCAGAACCACCGTTTCACGAAAATCGGCCGGCAACGCTGCGATCGCCTCGCGTACCGCTTCAACCGTCGCCTTTTTTGCCAGACTGACGGGAGGCAGAGGCAACTGATCTTCGACCTCAGCGGCTTCCTCCTCAAGTGGTACTTCCTTCTCTCTCAGTTTGCGAGCTCCTAACGCAGTGTAGCACGTGTTCCGGACGATCCGAAGCAGCCAGGGACGGCAGTTCGTTCCGTCGAAGCTCGCGAAAAAGCGAAAAGCCCTCAGGTAGGATTCCTGGACCATGTCTTCAGCATCGTCTTGGTTCCTCATCAGCCAACGAGCCAAGTTATATGCATCACCCATGAGCGGCAGGATAAGCGTTTCAAAACGCGCGCGAATTTGCTCGTCACTCATGGCCGACGACTACCCTACAATAAGGCATACCGGCATTCGATGACATTTATTCCCAGCAGAATTCAAACATCCTGGTCCATAATCAAGTATGATGGGAAGGATAAGAAGTGATAAAAAGAACTACCAGCGTTCAGAGACCTTTGACCCCCACCCAAGATTACCTTGAAAAGTGCGCCGGTCTGATCGAACGAATCCGCGGACAGATCGATGCCATCTGCTTTGTTGCGGATCGCTTCGCGCAAACAATCCTTGCCGGCCGAATGGTGCACCTTTTTGGCAGTGGTCACAGCCGGATCATGGTAGAGGAAATCTGGCCGCGGTACGGCAGCTTCCCCGGGTTTAACCCGATGGTTGAACTGTCGCTGAGCTTCCATCATAGCGTTGTCGGCTCCAACGGCCAGCGACAGGCGATGTTTCTTGAGAATATCAGCGGATTCGCCGAGCGCATCCTGCGGAACTTCTCCCTGAAGGAGATCGACAGCGCGCTTGTTATAAGCAGCAGCGGTTGCAATATTGTCCCGATTGAGATCGCCGAGGGATTCAAGCGGCGCGGCATCTTTGTTGCAGCCCTTGTCAGCAAGGCCCATAGCGAAGCCAGTACAAGCAAGCGGGCCGACGGCAAGAAGCTGGGCGACTTCGCAGATATCATCTTGGACACGGGGGCTCCGGTCGGCGACGGGATGGTAAAGCTCGATGGACTGGAGCAGCCGGTGGCGCCCGGCAGCACCGTTGGCGGTTGCATAATAGTCAACTGCATCAAAGCGGAACTCGCCAAGCGCCTCGTCGACGCCGGGCAATCACCCAAAGTGCTGGCAGCCGGTGTGATCCTCGGCAGCGAACGGGCGGCGAAGCTGTTCGAGGCGGCCTACGACGAGCACGCTTGCCGCCTCGCAAGGCTCTTCACGAACGTTGGAGAAAACCAATGAAAATAGCCTCACCGATCCAGACCGTCTGCGAGTCCGACATCGTAATTGTCGGTGCAGGCAGCGCTGGTTGCTCTGCCGCGATCGCGGCGGGTGAGACGGGTCGATCGGTAGTCCTGATCGAGCGGTACGGCTTCGCCGGCGGCACGAGCACACAGATCCTGGACACGTTCTACGGCTTTTTCACACCCGGCGATCAGCCACGCAAGGTTGTAGGCGGCGTCCCCGATCGCGTCGTCGATGCGCTCTATTGCACGGGCGACATTTTTCTCCGGCCCAATACATACGGCGCCGGCACTGGCGTGACTTACAACCCCGAACGACTCAAGCTGGTATGGGACACGCTCCTGCTGGGCGCCGGCGTGAAGCTGCTGCTGCACGCGTCGCTCTGCGACGTGGAAACCGCAAGCGACGGCCGCATCACCGGAGTGATCGTGCACACAAAGCGAGGGTTCCTGCGGGTGGCCGGCAAGCGTTTCATTGATGCCAGCGGTGATGCCGACCTGTGCCACTTGGCGGGAATCCCGTATGAGAAGGCCGGCGATATCGACCCGGCGCAGACACTCACGACCACGTTTCGCATGTGCAATGTGGACCTCGCTCGCTTCGAGGTGGAGGGAGGAAAGAAGATGCTGATGGCGAAGATGGAGGAAGCGGTTGAATCGGGTCGCCATCTACTGCCACGCAAGAAGGGCAGCGCACATGCGATGGTGCAAGAGGGCTGTATCGCAACCGTTGCCGTCCGCGTTGGCGACACCGACGCAACCGACCCGGAGCAGCTGACCGCCGCTGAGATCGAAGGCCGCCGGCAAGCGTTCAGGTACGAGGACTTTCTTCGTGACATGGTCCCGGGCTACGAGAGCGCGAAAATCATCGGTCTCTCTCATCACATTGGTGTGCGGGAGACACGGCGTGTCTACGGCGAATATCGCTTGACGAAGGACGACTGTCTCCGCGGTCAGCAGTTTGACGACCAGATCGCCCTCTGCGGGGCCCCAATCGAGGATCACCGCCAGAACGCCGACGGCGAGGAAGAGACCGTTTGGGCCTATGTTGAGCAAGAGGGAGGCGTTTACGGCGTGCCCTATGGCACCCTGGTGCCAAAGGGCCGCGAAGAGTTGTGGGTCGTCGGCCGCTGCTTCAGCGCGACGCACGATGCACACGCAAGCTGCCGCAGCATGGGCCAGACGATGAGCATGGGGCAAGCGGCGGGACTCGCCGCGGCACTCTCAATCGAGACCGGCGCTGGTGTCCGCTGCATCAATATTCGGGACTTGCAGGGGCGCCTCCGCAGGATCGGTGCGGTGCTCGAGCCGCCGCAGCAACCGGCCGAAACCGCCGCGGACGCCTGGCATCGCAACCGTAGCGCCAACCTGCCGCCCCGCTGAGGGAATTCTGAGCAACACCATAGAATCACTCGATCATGAGCTTTGTCCGAACTATCCTGGGTGACCTCCCAACCAGCGAACTGGGGCGCTGCAGCGCACACGAGCACATCATTATTAACGGCCTCTTCATCGCAGAAAAGCACCCGGATTTCCTGCTGGACGATATTGAGGCGGCGTGCGTCGATCTGCGAGAGTTTCGCGAGCGCAGGCGGTCGATGGGTTGTCGACTGCATGCCCACCGGCTCAGGTCGCTGCGCGCTGAAGCTTGCCACAGTCTCGCAGAGAAGCGGCGTACACGTCGTCTGTCCGACTGGCCTGCACCTTCTTTCTTATTACCCGCCGAATCACCCGATGCTCTCAATGGACCGGGAGAAGTTGGCAGACCTGTTCGAGCGAGAGGTGGTCGAGGCTATCAGCGACGATGCAGGCCCCCTACCCTATCGAGCCGGCGTGGTCAAAGTCGCTGGCACTTCGAAAAGCTCACGCCTCTCGAACGCGAAGCTTTCGCAGCTGCAGCTGAGACCTCTTCTCGTACCGGTTGTCCGATCATTACGCACACCGAGCAAGGCACGGCGGGCGAGGAGCAGATACGCCTGCTGCTCGACGGAGGCGCGGATCCGGTGCACGTGGTGCTCAGCCACGCCGATCGATTGCCGGACATCGCCTACCATCGCACCCTGCTCTCGAGCGGCGTGACGCTGGAGTATGATCAACACTTTCGCACCTACCTGAAGGAGGGCGCGTGTCCAACCGTGGACTTGATTGCCAGGCTCGCCCCTGAGTTCCCCGACCAGATCGTCGTCGGTATGGACATGGCTCGCCGCAGCTACTGGCACGGTCACGGCGGCAAGCCGGGTCTGGTGTGGCTGCTTACGGCTCTGCCGGCGCTGCTTAAAGAGCGCGGCGTGAGTGATCAACTGATCGAACGCATCCTGACCCACAATCCGGCGCGAGCTTTTGCCTTCGGACCGGCCCGGGAAATGTCGGCGCAAACCTGAATTTTCCTTTTGGAATCGCCATCACGCCGGCGTTTCGATTCATCCGCGGATTTTGGCGACAGCACAATCAAGACGTTCCGCGTGGTTCGGCTTTCGCGAAAGTTCAGGCTTTTTTCGATGAAGGACTTAGATTGCACTGATGTAATCTCTCGGTAAGTCGCCATCAGCCAAGCATGATTTACTTTGATTGAGCTGTCGCCAGCTCCCTGTCAGAAGATTATCGGAGACCTTGGATGAGGAAGCAAAGTTGCTGCTCTGGGGCGGTAGCGACGAACGTGAGACAAAGCCATGAAACCGAAATCGGAAATATTGGTAAGTTGTGCGGATCGCATCGTTTGGATTCGGGTGGAGGGAAATGGTTCGTTCACAAACAGCAGGGCTCTAAGAGACTTTGCCAAGGAGGTGATCCTTCGCGGTGCCCGCGAGTTCATTGTCGATTTGTGCAATTGTCCGGCAATGGACTCGACTTTTATGGGTACTCTCGCCGGAATTTCATTGTGGCTCCGTGAACTCGGCGAAGGCTATTTGTCTGTCGTCAATCCAAATGAGCGAAACGCAGAATCATTGTGCAGCTTGGGGCTGGACCAGCTTTTCACCGTACGCGTGAGCGCCATAAAAAAGGACGGAGAAGCTCTTCCAATATCGCTGGAAACGGATCGCGGCGCTCGCGCTGAGACGATGTTGGAAGCCCACGAGGCCTTGATCAAGACGGCCCCAGAAAATCTCCCGAAATTCAAGGACGTCATTCAGTACCTTGAGGAAGTATTGCGTTCGTCAAAAGATCGAACGGATCATTAATTTTATCTGGCAGCGGCAAGTAGCTATGAAGTTTCTCCGTCGCAATTGGACTCATAAAATTGAATGCATTTGCCACAGGCGCAGTTAGTCTCCCTCTCATGGAGTTCTCCGCAAAAGTGGCAAAACCAAACCGTTGGAACCGCGAACGGGAGGCCGTGTTCACAATCACAGAGGTATGCGTTCATTTTCTTAACATTCGCAAGGCGGAGGTTCACTGGATCGAAAAGCGTTCCATCAGGTCCCTTTTGATCGATCAAGGGCTGATGGAAATGGAGCGCCGGCTCGCTTGGTTGATCGGTTTGATGATTCACGGAAATTCAGGCAGATAGTAGACTCTCGCTCTGATCTGCCTCCCCTCTATTTTGCTTCAGAACGCCGATCAGCTTTTCAAGCGTCATTTTGTGCGCCCCGCGGCCAATGAAACACCTCTCGCACAGATTACTCGCCTCATTGCTATACTCTTTTTCGTAGTTTGGCGTTTCTTTCGGGTATGGCAAAACGGCAAGGCCGGCGAAATAGACCTACCCTATTTTTGCCTATGCAGCCATCGGCCCCGCTTCGACGCCGCTAATGCGATCAATAAGGGCACGCCATTGCGATAAACTGGGCGAAACGAAGTGGCAGTCCTCGCCGTCCAGATGCTCGGCACCCCAGGTCAAAAATATGTCCAGGTCAAACTTGGAATAAATCCACACATCAGAATCGCGAGGCGCTGTCAAGAGGTGCACTTGATAGGCATTTCCCGTCTCCACACTTATCCACTCCAGAAACCAATGGTTTGAGTAATAGCTACCAAGTTCCGGACGGCGGGGACGCCATTCATAGTAGCGAGTCCCAATTGGGTCACCCTCAGCATAGGGTGTTAGATTGTTATAATTCGCTTGGCTGAAGTCCATCTCCTCAACTAAGAAGAAGTCAATCATAGTGAGGGTAAATCTGTCCGTCCATTCCAAACGCGAGAACCAATTCGGGCAAGGATCCGGGTCAAGATTGCACCCAATCGAGGCGGCAGTTTCGCCAGCGTGTACTTTTGAAATTCGTTCGAACAGTTCGTCTACTGTCATAAATTTCATCTTCTTCTTTTCAGCAGACTATGATCGACCGAGAATTTGCGACGCTGGACGAAAATACTCCCAAGGGTTCGATATGACCGTGAACAACGGTCAATAGTCCACTATTCAATGATCGATCTCCGGTTCGGAAATTCCGAGCAGGGCGCTCAGCACCGTGCGCGGGTACCATTCACTTTGAAGGGCGACGGGTGGAATCCAACAATCGGCATTCATGGCTTTACAATATCTGTTCTTTGGATTTTGTGCCGGTACTTTCTTGGAAGCGCGACTCCATCGTCTCCTCAATCAGATCCAGAATGCTTGTCGTCACTTCGATGATGGCCCCTTGCTTTGCACATTAAATTGGCGACTGGCTGCAACAAAGCGTAATATCCGTAATGGGAACGTTTACCAAACTCCTCTCGAAATTATTCGGCCACTTGAACCCAGAGCCATCTTCAACAGTTGGGCCGCCTAGCGCGACGATCGAATCCGCTACAGCGCCATCTCCAACCAGCCCGGCAGCATCTGCGGTCTCTTCCCTCTCTTCCACTTCCGTGGCTCCTGCGCCCGACCTGGAGAGCGAAGTCCCTGGATCAAAGTAAGATAAAGAAAATTGCTATTCGGCGCGGTCGTTAACAAACGCCGGGCGGCATTAAGGAAAATGTAATCTTTCCCCCGGCGAGAACCCGACATCCGGGAGGGCAACGATTTTTACCGTCATCCTCGAGCCGTCGACGAAGCTGATCAGCGCGGCCCTTCTATTTAACTTTCTTCGAGGTTCGTTGGTTATAGACCCAATCCAGAAGTTCAACAAACCTCTGACTATCAATCCAAAGTAAGATTTCCTTATACTTTGGATCGTTTTCCGGAAGTTTTTCGTAGCCGCCCCCGAAATCGGAACCGACGTGTATCCAAACTTTACCGCTGATTAATTTTGGGCTCATATCTCACGGGACAAAGATTCTTGGGCGACATCTCTTCCTCATTAGAGTCATATTTACCATATTTTCAGGAATAATCGACAACTTTAGGCTGTTTTTTGCCCTGATTGTCCTCAGACGACTTTAAACGAGTACCCGTTTTCACGGTCCGCCAATACCGGACTGAGGTAAATTTTGCGGGTTTGCCGTCTATTGCGCATAGCCTTGTTTCGCGTCAGCGCACGGACATTCTTGGTTGCCTCACCCCCTCGATCAATGCAGAATCGGCCTCATGGCAAAAATGGAAAACTGAATGCTTTGGGTCAAGCAAAGCGCCGGACGTCGGGCGGCCAAAACGGACCGAAATGAATGGTATTCAAATGAGGGCAGCGGCAACAATTCTTGTGGTCTTGTTGTTTCAATTCCTTTGTTCTTGCGCAGGGTTTCGGCTGCCACCCGAGGAGCCCACTGATAACCGACCCAGAATTCCGGGCTCCGGAGATATAGGGGAATAGGTTGCGCTCAAACATAAAGTGATTGCGCCCCGATACAGGCTGGAAGCCTATACTACATTACGCCGTCGCGTCGCGGTTGTGGGTTCGCGGAGTATCAGCAGGATGGCCTTGAGAGATCACTCCAGACTCTGGAGAGCAAGTAGCATAGCTTCCAGCCTATGTTCGCACCGAGCGATGCCTTCTAGACAATCAGAACTGGTCGCCGGACTTGCGACGCTTCCCCCGCCTATTGGATTGTGTATAAAGCCCAGGGTTTCAACCCGACCCTGGAAAAATAACGTTATAAATTAGGCCCTGAATAGCCTTAGGACCACGTTCGCTTCCAAATTCCTGCCACGAAGTGCCAATCGCCCTCAGCCCAGGGTTTCCACCCTGGGAAAATAATGTTATAGGGATCAGGCCCTGAAGGGGCCTAGAAATTGGGAAGTCCCGTCGGCCATCAGAATGAAGGACGATTCCCTCTTCGTCGTGCTGGCCTTTGGGGGGCTGGAACCCACCGGAAACGGCGAGTGGATAAGCGAGTTCCGGTAAGGCGCTCGCGTCTGCGACAGGAGTTCCTTGACCGCGGCAGCGAGCATGCAAAGCCGGCGCAGTTGTCTGAAGAAGATCCTTAATGCTCCCGGGGAGCTGAATGTTTTGGGAGCCGAACAACATCCACTATGATGACCATAACCCTTTGGGGCGATTTGCTTAATCGGGCAAGACCCTGCCTTTTGTTCCTGAATCTCCACCGATTCAGTCTTGCAGAAGTTCTTACAAATTCATAGCTTCGTCCCGGCTATACCAGATCTCCCCTTTTTG
>CAVTQD010000006.1:0-100382 GCA_963736745.1 uncultured Verrucomicrobiae bacterium
GTTTGAATGAGGGCTGGTTCCGAAACGAGGACAATTTTCCCGGGGCTGCAGGAGCAAAGCGGGGACGCCTCGCCTACCTTCATCAGATCAACGCTTACTCTCCGAATTCCGCTAGGATTCTCGGTAAAGAATCGATACGGATCGCGAAGGGGACTTTTTAATTCTCGGTCCCACCGGCGGTGTCCTCGTCCTCGAGGTGAAAGGTAGCCGCGCTGGTCATGGGTTTCAATCTGGAATACACACTTCATTATGGTAATTTTAAGAAAAAGGGAAAAACCTTCGCCTAGTATGGAGAAACGTTCCGGTGCGCTGGTCCATTCCCCTTCGGGTTTAATCCGTTATTTCGCGTCACCGTTTGCGTCGTTGATGGATCGCTACCATTTGGAAACCCGAACCTGATCAGGTCTTGGATAGCTTTTCGCGTCTGATCGGGATCGATGTCCTTCAATCTCTCCCTTGTTCGCGGCTTTCTCTCGGCGGAAGCCGCTTCGGCCGGCGGGGGTCAAAGATCGCGAACGAGGACGACGACGATTTGGGGTACCTGCTATTTCGGGGACATCGTTCTCGTACTCCTCCTCGTCCTCGGTTTCTTTTGGCGTGCAGAAATGCCGTTGGGTGGCTCCCTTGTTCGCGGCTTTCTCTCGGCGGAAGCCGCTTCGGCCGGCGGCGGTCAAAGATCGCGAACGAGGACGACGACGATTTGGGGGGCGAGGAGATGGGGATGCCTCGACAGAGGCTTCTGGACAGGGAGAATAAAACGGGCTTTTTTCCTCTCATGAAATCGGCTTACGACCTGGCAATGGAACGACTTGAGAAGCAATCTCCTTCCTTGAAACTCACCGATGATCAGCGCGCGCAGATCGCAGAGATTGATTCTTTGTACAAGTCGAAAATAGCTGAAAAGGAATTGCTTCTTGGCGATCAAATCCGGCAGGAACGAGCCGCTGGAAAATCTTCGGAGGTGGAAAAGATCCAGCAGCAGCTCGCTTCCGAACTCCGACGCCTGACGGAAGAATGCGAATCTAAGAAGGAGAACGTGCGCAAAATCGCCGGTTGACAGTCAGAAGCGTGACGGTTGCCTCGCAGCAGATTGCGACGTTTAGCCGGCGGAAGGCTTAATGCATATAATGGCCGTGGCCGACGACGATTGATTGGCCGGTCAGAGCGTTGCTTGGAAAAGTCGCGAGGAAAACTGCGGTAGCGGCGACATCTTCCAGGGAAGTGAACTCGCCATCCACGGTTTCTCGCAACATGATGTTTTTGATGACTTCCTCTTCAGTTATCCCAAATTGTTGCGCTTGCACAGGGATCTGTTTTTCAACCAATGGTGTACGTACAAATCCAGGACAAATGACATTTGACCTTATTTCGTATTTCGCGCCCTCCTTTGCGACAGCCTTCGCCAGACCAATGATGCCATGTTTTGCAGCGACGTAAGCTGATTTGTTCGGCGACGCGATGTGCGAATGAACCGAACCCATGTAGAGGATGGTCCCACCTTGTCCATGCTGGATCATCGTCCGCATTGCGGCTCGGGTCGTCAGGAAAGCGCCTTCCAGATGCACGGCCATAATTTTTCGCCAATCCGAGAGCGAGAAATTGACGATCGAGCTGATGATCTGAATTCCAGCGTTGCTGACCAACACGTCCAACGTTCCGAATTCCCGCGCGAGTCGCTCGATCCCGGCATTGACCTGGTCTTCGTTTGTTACATCCATCGGGATGGCGCTGGCTCTGCCGCCGGATGAGTTGATCTGGTCGGAAACGACTTGCGCCGCGCCGAGGTTCAGGTCTGCGATCGCCGCATAGGCTCCCTCCCTTGCGAAAGCCAAGGCGATTGACTTCCCGATTCCACTTCCTGCACCGGTAATCAACACGGATTTGCCTTTAAGTTTCACGTCGGTACAAATTTTAACGAAATATTGAAGGTCCGGCAGCAGTCTCTGCTGGCGGGTGTTTTGATTCAAACAAGGCTCCGGAGTATATGCCATCCCAAATTCTCCCGGCGCCCACAGTGACGTAGTACCGTCCTGTCCGCCGTGTGTCGAGCACGGGATATGGAGCTCAATTCCTGTTGAACCTCCCAAAAGTTCAGAACATCGGCTGCGGCATCCGGTTCGATCAACTCCAGATCGTCATTGATCGGAGACACTTTTTGGGTCTTGGCACGACGGCTTTTGCGCTTCATACTTTAAGTCTTTTAGCGCACGAGTGGTTGGCTCGGCCCGACGTGCGGGTCAAATACACACTCTCCCCAACGGGGTCGAGCCTTCCCCCTCCTGGCTCTATTAAAAGAGCTAATGGGCTGGAAGGCTGCCACCAAGCACCCATCCGCAATACATCGGAGCCATACTCGTCGTCGGGTCTGCTTCACACCAGGAACGAAACCGGCCATAACTGCCAAGCCATCCACCGTGCTTGCTCTCTTCTTGCCACCACCGCGCATCCCGCGAAAGTGCGCGAGCCACCAAAGTGTTCATGTCGCACCCAAAAAAGCCCCCGGCTTTCTAGGATACTCGTCGTCGTCCTCGTTCGCGATCTTTGACCGCCGCCGGCCAAAGCGGCTTCCGCCGAGAGAAAGCCGCGAACAAGGGAGCCACCCAACGGCATTTCTGCACGCCAAAACAAACCGAGGACGAGGACGACGACGGGAACGATTAAGAAGAGTGCAGCCGCGGTTGACCGCCGAACGATAAGTTCCTGGCAAATTCGTTCGTTGCCGCAGGGTGAATCTTGTGATCCGAGAAAACCGCCAACTAAACTACTTTAGACCTTAGGTTTCACTGGTCGAACTTCTCCAAGCGATGCAGGAAATCTTCATAGTTGACCGCCTCGCGAATGACCGTGTTCAGCTGATCGATTCGCTCGTCGTCGAAGCGTGGTTAAATGACACTCTGCGCTGGCCTGAATTCTGGTCGAAAACAACTTCATCCCAATGAATCGCGTGGATTTGAGAGTTGAACCGCGCGACTGACCGTCCGCGAAAATAAGCCCGGGTCGTTTCCGGCGGCATAAAGATCGCCGTCTTTATCTCGTCTTCTTTCAGGATGCGCCGAATTTGATTTTCCCGGACCAATTCGTAGTAAAGGCCCTGTTCCCACGCAATGTTGTGATACTCGAGATCAATGGATTGAAGCCACGGATCCGTCCAATCGAGCGTTCGCTTTCCTGAAAAGTATTGAGCAGATATTTTTTTGCCACCCAGTCGATTCGATCGACGCACCGCATGAAATCCACTTCCAGATCATTGAGAATTCTTTCCCACTCCTCGAGCAATCCAGCTGACCTCCTGATCCGACCGGTCACAATGTTTCTGAGCCTTTTCCAGGTACATCCGCTGGATATCAATGGCAGAAATCTTTCGCCCATCCTTCAGTTCAATGATCCAGTCGTAGGTCGGATCGCGACTGATCGATTTCGTGGCGTCAACGGGTTGCGCGACCTCCAATTGCGGAGCCTCCCGTCTTTCAACCAACTCCAGTACCAGCGCCATCGTTCCGATCTTCATCGCCGTCGCAAACTCGCTCATGTTCGCGTCTCCTAGAATCACGTGAAACCGACGATATTTCCCGGGATCCGCGTGCGGCTCGTCCCGCGTGTTCACGATCGGTCGCCGATTCATCGTGTCGATGCTCACCAATACGCTGAAGAAATCCGACCGCTGCGAAATCTGATAAACACCTGGCTGACCGGACGATCCTTCGCCTTCAACGCCCATCTTTCCGGCGCCGGCAAAGATCTGCCGGGTCACCAGGAAAGGAATAACATCGCTGACCAGGCGGTCCCAGGGCACCGATCGGCTCATCAAATAATTGTCATGGCATCCGTAGCTGTGACCGATAAAGTCGGTGTTGTTCTTGTAGAGCCGGACTTCGCGTTCCGGCGCGATCTTTTTATTTCGGCGACGGACGCACTCGCTCAGGATTCGTTCCCCTGCTTTGTCTTGGGCGACGATGTCTCGAAGCCGAGTGCACTCCGGAGTCGAATATTCCGGGTGAGCGTGGTCGTTATAAAAGCGGGCGCCGTTGCTCAGGACCAGATCGCTCTTGATCTCCTCGAAACTGAGGGGTCGATTTTTATCGAGCTCATAGTAGGCCGACTCGTCGGTGTCCTGCATCAGGGATTGCGCACGGAAACCGCGAGCGTCCAGGTGCGGATCTTCCAGGTCGTAATCCCATTTCATCAGACGCGCCGTGCTCGGTGTAACACCGCACAAGTTCGATCGATTCAGTCACTACATCGACGGTTTCAACCCCGTTCACGGTAATACCGTATTCCGTTTCGATACCAAAAACCCGCTTCATGCAACTCAAAGGTGCGTCTGGGCTCAGGACCAGATTAAATGACATGAGATTCTCCCGCCGGTCTCTCATACCTCTGACGGGAGAAACCTTGACGACGTTCTCTGAGTCGTAGTCGATCAGCTTCAGCCAATCCTCTACAATGTCCGTCGGCGGGAAAATATCGTTTTCTGAATACTCGGTATTCAGCGAAAGGAGCAGGTCTGATTCGCTGATCCCCTCTTCCTGCGTCGAGTTAATTGCGCGTTTGATCGCCAATTCTTTCGTCCGCTCGACAATGGAGGCGATAATCGCTCCGCTGACCAAGTCTCCTCGAAAAAGCGTATCGCGTTTTCCGCTTCGCAAGATTACGTCCAGGAACCGGTTCTCGTCCTTACGAGAAAATTGGGCCTCGACGACCTTATCAATCAAATGGGAAACCGCTTGCGGAATACCACCGGTTCTTTTGATCAGTTCCGGATCATAAGGCAAATCCTCGCTCAAATAGATTCGATAGATCTCTCGAGCCGCTTCGCGATCCGGGCGGTCCACTTTGATTTTTCGGTCAATTCGGCCCGGGCGCAGGATGGCCGGATCAATCAAGTCGGCCCGGTTGGACGCGAGGATGATAACGACTTCGTTCAAAGATTCGATCCCGTCCATCTCGGTGCAGAACATCGGGACAAGAGTCGACAAGACATTCGAGTAACGGCCTGCTCGACGGGTCCCGAGAATACTCTCGGCTTCGTCAATAAAGACAAAAGGCAAAAACCCTTCTTTCCGCTTTTCCCGGGCAGTTGCGAAAGATTTCGCGAACCATGCGTTCGGATTCTCCGACCCACATGTTCAAGATTTCCGGGCCTTTGATATGCATAAAGAACTGCTGCATATCTTCTCCGGTTTTTTCCTTCAATTGTCGGGTCAAATTGTAGGCCGTCGCTTTTCCGATCAACGTCTTGCCGCAACCGGGCGGTCCATACAGGAGGAAGCCTTTGGGCGTCTGGTGTTGAAATTTTGCAAACAGATCCGCATGCAAAAGAGGCAATTCAATCGCATCCTTGATAGCGCTGAGTGCTTCCTTTTGACCGCCGACTTTCTCCCACGGCAATTCGGGCACCGTTTCCAGGTAATATTCGTCCGATTTCGATTGACTCAAGACCTCAATGGCAATCCGATAATTCGGGTCGACCCGGATTTCATCTCCGACTTTCAGTGTCTCCTTCATCAGGTCCTGGCATCTCTGCAGCACGACTGACTGCATCCCATGTTCCATGCCGACTCGGAGACGATCCGCTGCCAAGCAACTCGGTGATCTTAGTGACCGGACCGGATAAATCGTATCCGAGGTCTCCGACGATCACGTACGCTTCGTTGACCAGAACGCGCGTTCCTTTTTTCAGCTCTCGAATGATTGATCCTCGGATCGACGTTGCAGTAGTAGTCAGATCCTCCCACGACAATTTGCGCAGTCTCTTTGTTCGGACTGCCGAGGTAGGTCCCGATGCGGTTCGCCGGGGAAGTTACTTTCTTGATGACTTCGTCGAGTTTTTCAATCGTATGCCGAGCTTCGCTGATCATCTCTTCTTGCTCGCCAAAGTTTGACCGCAAATCGATCAGCTCGCTTCTTGTAGGGTCACCTGGAGGGAGGCTAGCAATGATTCTCTCCAGGTATTCGAGAGGAGTTGCGGGCTCAGAACCAAAACCACCATATTCGGGCGCTCTCTCTTCGTTCATCTGTACTTCTTAATCACTCCGCGTTGCGACTATAAACGGATTCCGAATTCGTAGCAAACTGGGACTTGGACCTGTCACCGAAATTCATCGGGTCGCAAACGTGCGTCTGGGCTCGCGTGTTGCTCGACGTTATCGACATAAAACTATTCATTGCACCTCGCTGAGACGCTCGTGCTCCGCAAACGAAAATTGAATGGCGCGACTGCGAAACTGCAGCCGTCTTGGCAGATGCGCAAGCCAACTGATCGAAACCATGTTATGGCCATCACACGGCAAGACCGGCTTGCGGGAGCACGGCCCTGCGGCCACCACCTATGCGCTGATCGCCATGATTAAGAAAGCATTGCATGGCTTTCGAGATAAGCTGATATTGATCGTTTATGTTAGATACCCTCAAGGAGCCGAAGAGGGAGTTGTTCTCTTCGGTTTTCCAGGAACAATACATCAACGCCTTTAACTGGATGTTGCTCGCACGAACGGTCGAAGAAAAATTGGCAAGCCTGTGGCGCGCGGGAAAAATTGCTGGCGGCGTTTACCTTGGCAAGGGACAGGAGGCGATCAGCGCCGCCATCGGCATCATGTTGAAGTCTGGCGATATCTTCGGCCCTCTGATCCGCGACCAGGCCGGCCGACTTGCGTTTGGCGAATCATTGATTGATGTCTTCCGGGTCCACTTTGGATCTCGTACCGGCTTGAGCCGTGGTCGTGACGGGAACGTCCATCGAGGCAATCCGCGCGAGGGATATCATGCAATGATCAGCCACCTGGGCTCACTCATCTCTGTCGTGGCGGGCGCTTTGCTCGCAAGACGTTTTAAAGGGGATATTTCGGCGATTGGCGCAACAACAATCGGCGATGGTGGAACCTCTACCGGCGCCTTCCATGAGGCGATAAACATGGCCGCAATCGAAAAATTGCCGCTCGTTGTCGTCGTCGTGAACAATCAGTACGCCTATTCGACACCAAACAGTCGCCAGTTCGCCTGTAACGATCTGGTCGATCGGGCCATCGGTTACGGCGTCGAAGGTCACTCCATGCGACGGAACCGATCTCCGCGACTGTCTCGAGGTGGTTGCGCACGCTACAGATCGAGCCCGATCTGGACATGGCCCGCAAATGGTCGTAGGAAGCTGCCTGCGGCTGACCGGCCACGCAGAACATGATGACGCCTTCTACATGGATAAGAGTTTATTTCACACCACGCTCGGTCGCGATTGCCTGAAGGTAGCGGAAAATTATTTGCAGGAACGCCAGTGGGCGGATGAGGCTTTGCTCGAGACCTGGAGAAAAAACGCCAAACAGCAGGTAGAAGAAGCCGTGGCCGATGCACAGCGTGAACCGCTGGCGGACCCAAGTGACTGAAACTTGGTGTCCCTACGCGACTCCAAGAATCGCAGAAGCGCTTTTGGTTCGATGACTATCACGTACCTCGAAGCGATTCGGGAAGCGCAGGAAAAGGCTCTCCGAGACGATCCACGTGTGTACATTTACGGCCAGGATGTCGCGGACATTCGGCGGCGCTTTCAAGGCAACCAAGAATCTGGCAAAAGAATTTCCGGGCCGGGTCCTGGATGCTCCGATCAGCGAGGATGCAATGGTCGGAAGCGCGATCGGAGCAGCAATCGAGGGTATGCGCCCGATCGTCGAGATGCAGTTCGCAGATTTTTCGACGGTGGCCATCAACCAGATCGTCAATCAGGCGGCAACACTTTTTTGGCGGACACAGGTAGCATGCCCGATCACGATCCGATTACCGTCGGGAGGCAACCCGGGCAGCGGGCCGTTTCACAGCCAAAACCTGGAGTCGCTCTACAGCCATTTTCCCGGGCTGGTCGTTATGACGCCTGCCACGGTTGAAGACGCCTACACGATGCTTCTGGAGGCAGTCGAGATCGATGACCCGGTCATTTTCTGCGAGCACAAGTATCTCTATAATCGCCTGAAATCGGATGCGCTCCCGGAGACAATTGCCGTACGACAAGGCCAGAGTGGCCCGGTTCGGCCGGGATCTCACTATCGTGGCCTACAGTGCAATGGTCCACGAGGCTCTCGCGGCCGCAGAACAATTGCGCAAGGAAGATATTGAAGTCGAAGTCGTCGACCTCAGATGCGTCAAGCCGTTTGACCTCAAAACTGTGCTGGGCTCGGTGGCAAGAACCGCAAGGCTGCTTTGTGTTGGAGAATCCTGGCCTTGGGGTGGCGTCAACGCGGAAGTGATCGCCTCCGTGGTGACGCACGGATTCCATCTCCTCGATGCTCCGCCGCAACGGATCAATAGCAAAGATACGCCGATTCCGTTTCATCCCAACCTCTGGGGCGCCCACAAACCTTCCAGCCAGGTGATCGCTGCCGCCGCGCGCCGACTTTACGAGTGGTAATTGCCCGATAAATCAAAAGCACGATTAAGATTCTTAGCATCATCCATTGGCAATCAGGAATAACGGTTAACTCAGTCATAACTACCCCACTAATTCCCCGCATCTATGCCGAAAGTCCCGATCATCATGCCGCAGCTCGGTGAATCGATCGCCGAGGCAACGGTCGTCCGGCTTACCGTGAAAGTTGGAGATCAGATCGAGAGCGACCAGGAGGTCATCGAGGTCGAAACCAACAAAGCCGTGATGAGCGTGACGACGCCTTGCAAGGGGCTCATCGAGAGCTTCACGGCCGAGGTCAACGAAACTTATCCAGTGGGAAGTACCTGGGTTACATCGAAGCGTCGGTCGAAGATGCTGAACGATTAAACGCCGCGACAACAACCGGCGATTGATCAACCGTTTGGTAACCGATGATGCCTTCGAACGACCAATCGCTCGGACGCATTCAGGAGCATCTGCTTCTCACGACTTGGAAATTCCGGTTGACCAGAACGGAGCCGCTTTTCAGTCGCCGCGGCTGAGGGCGCGGCTGCAGGAACTCGGAATGCATCCTGCCGATGCCGGGGTTGTTCCGGGCAGCGGAATCGGCGGCCGGGTAACAATCCAAGATTTCGAAGCTTACTTCGGAAGGGTGAATCGACTTCCATCGAAAAAGGCGTCTCCTATGCGACTGGCGGTCGCCGACTCGATGCGCAGGAGCTGGACGCGGCCGCTTGCAACGCTTGGCGTCTCCATATCCCTCGAACCGATCCTGGTTCACCGCAAAACACTTATCCCCTTCTCCCGGCCCTGCCCTTTACCTGGCAAAAGCCGTAGCGATTGCTTTGTCTGAATACCCTCAATCCGCCGGACGTTTGGTCGGAGATAAAATCGTTCTTCCCGGATCGATCGACATCGGCGTCGCCGTAGAAGTGGAGGATGGCGTCATAGTGCCGGTATTCGCGAACCTCGATAAACAGCCGCTCGCCGAACTTCCCGCTCAGTACAAAAAGTTCCTCCAGGCCGCCAAAGAAAAGCGTTTGCCGGAAGAAGCAAAGCGGCCCGCCATCGCTTCAGTGACAAATTTCGGAACGCTCGGAGTCCATTGGGCAACTCCAATACCGCTTCCAAGCGAAACACTGATCGTCGGTCTCGGATACGGCGAAAAGCGGCCGTTCTGGGATGAAAAGTCCGAACGCTTTATTCCGCGCCTCGAAGCGGAGTTGACGATCAGCTTTGACCACCGCGTCATCGATGGGGGCCAATCGGGTCGTCTTGTGCGCCGGATCATGGCGCTTCTGGCAGCACCGGAAACCTTGTAGTTTTGCTTAAGCGAAACAGCCCTGTTTGCTTTTGCGAATTTGCACCAGGGCGCCGATGCTTCGATTGCGCGAAACTGAAGACTTGGCAGCCCTGTCTTCTCCGCTACTCTTCAGCCTCAGCGTGAGGCGTTCTTTACTACTTTCATCGCTTCTTGTCTTCGTTTGCACCGGTGAGCTCCAGGCCCAAACTCATTCGCCTGATTTGCCGGCGAATAGCCGTCCGTTTGACTTTTACGACAGAGGACCTTACCGCTCGGATCTACCCGGCCTTCAGATTTTTTCGGTTATGAAACGTGGCGATTTTCTCACCACATACGCACTGTATGAATCTCTGTTGCGCGAGTACCAAAGACACTCGGATCGGCTGCGCGTTTTCACGATAGGCAAAACTCCTGAACACCGTTCCCTGTACATCCTGGCGATCAGTTCTCCAGGCAACCTGGCTCATCTCGATGAAATCAAGGATCAACTTGGGAGTTTGATCGACCCGAGGAAGTTGAAGGCCGGCCCCGAGCTTGATCAGTTGATCCAGAAACTGCCGATCGTCGTCTGGCTCTCCTATAGCATTCACGGGAGCGAATCGGCCGCATTCGAGGCAGGGATTCAGGTCCTCTACCAGCTTCTTGCTTCGGACGATCCCTGCGCTCCGCGACGCACTGGATCACACCCTGATCCTGATCAACCCGTGCCAAAACCCGGACGGCCACGAGCGTTTCGCCACCTGGTACAACGCCCACGGGATCGGCCGGCCGGAACAGTTTGCTTACGAGCACCAAGAACCGTGGTCCATCAGCGGGCGGCTGAACCACAATTTCTTCGATCTGAATCGCGATCTGGTCTCATTGTCACAACCGGAATCGGAAGCCGCGACCAGAGCTTTTCTTCAGTGGCATCCGCAAGTCCTTGCGGATCATCATGGCCAAACCAAGGAGTACTTCTTCCCGCCTCCCGCGCTTCCGATTAATCCAAATTTGCCAGAGAAAATGACAATCAAATGGCTGGAGATATTTGGGAAATCAAACGCGAACGCGTTCGACAAATATGCATGGCCCTATTTCGTGCGCGAGAGGTTCGACCTTTTTTACCCCGGATACTGGGACAGTTGGTCCTCGCTTCACGGTGCCACAGGCATGACTTATGAAACAGACGGTGGCGGCCCTTTGGGGTACAGATGGCGTCGGGACGATGGGACGCTTTTGACGCTCCGTGACGGGATCGCCAAACATGTGACCGCCGATCTCGCGACTGTGAGGTTGCAGCAACTAATCGCGAAGCCAGGCTCCGAGATTATCGGGAGTTCTTCGAAACGACTCTCAAGGAGCTGAAGACGAAAATATTTATCTGATTCCCGGCAAAGATCCACAAGCGGCGGCGCGAGCTGGTCTCACTCCTGATGAAACAGGGAATCGAAGTTTCTCGAACAAACGCCGACATTAAACTCCTCAAGGCATCGGACTATTTTGGCGATGCCCAGGCGAGAAAACAATTCCCGCAGGCTCATTTGTCGTCGATACGGCGCAGCCTTATGGCCGAATGGCGACGCTCTGCTGGAGACCGAGACCCCGCAGGACTCGGAATTTCTGAAGCGCCAGGAAGATATTGCGCAAAGCGAACGAAGCCAGAGGGAGTGAGGAGGCCAAGCAGGAGTACGAGTTTTACGACGTGACCGCCTGGTCTCTTCCCTTGGCAATGGGAGTCGAGGCTTATTCCACGGATGAGCAGATTCGAGTGGATGTCACGTCAATGACTGCGGCGTCCCCGAACCTCGATGTTAACCCTGCGTAGGAGAAAGGTGATCTGGCAGAGAACTTCGCGGACCGAGCCGCGTTGAGCCGGGGTCGCCTACGCGTTTGAGCCCTCTTCCAGTCGCGGCCATGCGAATGGCAATTCGCTTTTGCGAGAAGGATATCGCATTGACACGTCGAATGAGCGCGTTTCGCGCGGCGAGGCAAAGATATTCCTCGCGGCAGTTTCATCCTTTGGGATGAGCGAAATCCCGGCAATCTCCGCGCAAATCCTGACGAACTCTCGGCGAAGTACGGAGTGGCAGTCCAATCGATCCGTTCATCATTTCCGGACAACAACGGTCGCGGCATCGGCTCGGAGACAAATTATTCCCTAAAGCCTCCAAAGGTAGCAATCCTCGCGGATGAGCCGGTCGAGCAGACCAGCTACGGTTTGATGCTGTTCCTGCTGGAGCAAAAGTGCGGGCTGGAAGTCGTTCCCGTTTCGCTTGAAAATCTGACTCAGGATGTCCTTGACCAGATCAATGTGCTGATTCTGCCCGATGGCCAGGCCTCGCATTACAAGAAGGCGTTCGACAGACAGCCTACTCGGTGATCTGCGAGACTGGGTAAGCCACGGCGGGGTCCTGATTTGTATCGGGGGCGCCAGCGAATTCGCGGCGGATCCCGATACCAAACTTACCTCGTCTCGCGTTGTCGGCAATGAAGAGAAGCCGGACGCCTCCACCGAAAAGCCGCTCGCCGGAAGCGCGACAAAAACCAGACCATCGCCTTCCCAAAAAAAGGAATCGGCGAATCGCAAACCGATCGAAGTTCCCGGTGCGATCGTTAAAGCCAAAGTGAATCGAAACCATTTTCTGACGATCGGGTACGATTCCGATACTCTTCCCCTCTTCGTCCAAGGCGACGTGTTCTTCAAGCCGAGCGAAACAGGCGCGAACGCTCTAACTTTTGAGGGTGACAAATTGAGAATCAGTGGGTTTTTCTGGGAGGGTAACACAGAAGCAACTGCTCCGAGGCTCCTCGGCGTTGATCGACGAACCGATTGAGCGCCGGTAATGTATCCTCTTTAATTTTGAACCCGGCTTCAGGCATGATCTGGACCTCGACTGTCAGGCTATTGCTCAATGCCATAGTCTACGGGCCTTCGCAGCCGAAGAAATCAGAAGATTGAGCTAGTGTACCGTCTCCTAAATCCCTTGAGTTTCGTTGCGTTCAAAATGGGTCGTCTGCGAGGCGTCAGGAAGGAGCATATCTAGATCGATACGTGACTGACGAGCAACGAAGCAGCCGACCAATTTTTAACCGAAGTCGAAACCACAGAATCGGGGCAAGCGGGACGCTTGCCTTACCGGTAAGCAAACCGTCTCGGTTTGCCCGGTTTCCAAAAAGCACGAGGCCAAGCGGGACGCTTGGAACAGAACGAGGCCTTCTTACCGCGCGCTAATTTCGGATTTTAGGTTTAACGCAACCCTCCGGGCCGCGGCCAGTTGGCTGCTTTTCCGCGTTGCTCGCTTGACCGTTATGATTCAGATAGCGGCGCTTCGCTCGCGCCTTGAAAAACAGCCAACTGACCTGCTGCGAAACTCAAGGGATTTAGGAGACGGTACACTATTTCCACCCAACCATGCAACGGGCGAGTAATTGGCATAAGCCACTCCAGATTCGTGGATCAACCTGGACATAAAGTGCAATGCAGACGAGCAACATCAGAAAGCCTGTTTTGACCTCTCTCATGGGGGCAATTGACAAGAGCACAGCGCATGCCAAACGATCTTTTATCATGCAACACGTTGTTAATCAGCGTCTTGTGATTGAAGATTCCCTCGCGGTTCGGGAAGACGCGCAATTTAATTCCCATCTTTGGGACAGGCGCTTCCCGTTTTCGGAGCAAAACAAACCGCAGATTCCGCAGATAGAAGGAAAAGGGAACAAGGTTTGCCAGCGTCCGAGCCAGGTTGTTCATCGACTTTTCCCAGTCCGCTGCCGCGAGACGACAACCTTCGGCTTTCAGGTCAATCTGACCGTCGTGCGTGCCGCGGCCGTTCTCTGTGCAGGAAGTCGCGGGAAACGATAGAAATATGGGAGGGCCCTCCCGCTAACTTTCGAATCTCAGCACGTTCGAATGCGGTAATCGTCTGGCTTAAATTGGGATCCAGGCCCCGCATCCGGGAGCACAACGTGTGAATGTAGGCGCGCATAAATTCCCGCTTTGCCTCGTCGCTCAATGCGCCATTGGCCTCCCTGAGAAGGTCAATCACCCGGGGATTGCGCATCGCGATCGCACGAATTTCAAACAACCTGACTCTGTTCTTCTCCTGCTCCTCGGGTGAAAGCTGCTCTAAAGCCCGGAGATTTTGGGTCGCCTTGGAGCCGTCACTCTTCAGAATCGAGGGAGAAGGCAGCCGCAAATCCGGCGGCTCTGCCGGGAGTTGATTTGATTCCGGGAGCAAATCAGGAGCGGCCTGGGGTTCCGGCGTTCCTGAAGGTGTGGGAACTTCCTCCGTTTTCGGAGCAACAGGTAGGTACGGCCGGGATCGGTTGCGCTTTCTGCCCAGCGGCAACCCCGGCGAAAAGTACGATCATTACCACCACAGGGATCACGAACTTCATTAGATCGGATTTCCGATTGTTGGCAGCGGCACGGGATTCGAACCCGTCTATCTTTCAACAACTTGCTGCTCTTTTTACGTTTAAAGCCCGACTTACTCTACACCTCTCTACGCTACTGGAAATGGACCAATATACGCCTTTTAGCGTCACCCGGTTTGCGCTCTCTCAATTGCTGAGTCAGGGACTAAAGTAAGGGAAACCTCCGGAACAATCAGCTGTCGCGCGACGTGGTCATCCGTCGACACGCTGGTCGATGGGTATGTAGGATGCAAGCGGCTCGCCAATGTAAATCTGCCGCGGACGACAAATGCGTCCGCCTTCGCTCTCACTGACCTCGCGATAATTTGCGATCCAGCCTGGCATGCGGCCTATAGCAAAGATTACCGTGAACATTTCCAAAGGGATCCCAATGGCGCGCATGATTATACCACTGTAGAAATCAACATTTGGATAGAGCTTGCGCTCAATGAAATACGGGTCGTGCAAGGCCGCTTGCTCGAGCTGCAAGGCGATGTCCAACAGCGGATCGCTGATCTTCAGTACTTTGAGCAGCTCGTCGCATTGCCTTTTAATGATCTTTGCGCGTGGATCGTAGTTCTTGTAAACGCGATGGCCGAAGCCCATCAATCGACGCCCGCTCTCCTTGTCCTTGGCCGCTTCCATGAAACGCGATCCGTCGTCGCCTTCGCGGTGAATTTGTTCGAGCATTTCGATCACCGCTTGGTTTGCTCCGCCGTGCAGCGGTCCCCAAAGCGCACAGACACCTGAGGCTGTGCTCGCAAAAAGATTTGCCTTACTGGAAGCGACCATTCGCACCGTGGAGGTCGAGCAATTCTGCTCGTGGTCCGCGTGGAGCAGGAGAATCAAATCGAGGGCACGCACGACTTCCGCTTTCAATTCGTAGTCGGCGTTAGGCCTGGAGAACATCATGTGCAAAAAATTCGCTGAGTATTTGTATTCAGGCTTTGGGTAGACAATCGGTAATCCGCGCGATTTGCGGTAGGCGAAGGCGGCGATCGTGCGAACCTGAGAGAGGATAAAAGCAGTTTCGTTGGTAAAGTCTTGCAACTCCTGCGGCGCAAGCAGTTCTGGATAGTAGCAGCCGGAGGCATTGATCATCGAGGACAGGATCGCCATCGGGTGAGCGTTGGCCGAAAATCCTTCGAAGTGAAACTTCATGTCTTCATGAATTAACTCGTGCGTTGTCAGCAGAGCAGAGAAGCGCGCAAGCTCGGCATGCGTGGGGAGTTTTCCGTAGATAATCAGGAAGGCGGTCTCGACGAAGGTTGATTGCTCCGCCAGCTCCTCGATCGGGATGCCGCGGTATCGGAGGATGCCCTTTTCCCCGTCGATAAACGTAATTGCGCTCTCACAGGAACCTGTGTTCCCGTAGCCGTTATCGAGAGTTATCAGACCTGTTTGATCCCGCAGTTTGCTAATGTCGAGTGCCCGCTCACCGGCAGTTCCTTTGATCAGGGGCAGCATTACTTTGTTGCCGTCCCAGTGTAGTTCAGCAAATTCACTCATGTTTGTTCTCCCCGCATCAAGCATCTGAGCACCGCCCCGCTGAAACGCAAGCCTCTGCTTCGCAATGTATCTGCGGGATTCGGCACGCTCGGATCTGTGCCATTGGGCTCATTGGGACATTGCCTGGACACTCGGGTTCAAAGGGAAAGTTAATACGGCCTTCATATCTCCCGCGGAATAGTCAAAATCCACCGTAAACCCGGCCTTCTTGGCGACTCTCTGCATTCCGTAATTTTCAGCCAGAATGTGACCAAAGATGCCTCTCAATCCTTCCTGGCGGCCAATATCCACCATCAACTTCAAGAGATGGCTACCAAGCCCCTGTCCTTGCAGATGGTCAGTGATAACGATGGCAAACTCGGCTGTGTCGGCCCCTAGAACCTTCATTAGCCGGCCTACCCCTAAAATTTCTTCTTTTCCGGTTTCGGGGGCCTGCCCGCTAACCACGATCGCTATTTCGCGGTCGTAATCGTTAAAACAAATGTGAGTCAAGCGCTCGTGAGTAACCCGCAGCTCTAAATTAATGGCGCCAAAGTAGCGGAAATAGACGCTTTGTTCAGATAACCCCTTATGGAAAGTCACCATCAATGGCTCGTCTTCAGGGCGAATCGGACGAAAAGTTAAAGGCCTTCCATCGCCCAGATTCCAGTGACTGACATATTGCCCCGGATAAGGACGAATCGCGAGCCGCGGCAGCTTTTCTTCTCTAAGCTCCGCTGGATGAAGAACGATCCTCGCGCCATGGGCAAAGATTTGAGTGGGCGACACAAAAAGCGGGTCAATTTCGATCTCTTTAATCCAGCGTTGTTCGGCCACTAACAGGCTGAAATTTACAAGCACGTTTTCAAGCTCCGTTAAATTGACGAATGCGCTCTTCCCGGGACCTTTAAGGGCTTCATAAACCCGCGTCCGTTCCATCATTCGCCGGGCCAAGGTAGCGGTTAAGGGCGGAAGCCCAAGCGCCTGATCTTGGCTGGCCCCGCCAAATAGGCCCCTCGCGCCAAAACTGAGCACCGGCCCAAATTGCGGATCAATTCTGCTCTTCAAGGTGAGTTCGCAACTGCCTGACGCTTGTGTCGGCTTACCGAGTGGTATCTCGTAGGCCTCGAGAATCCGCCTGGATTCTATCTTGGTCAATAAAGTGCGCTTTGCTTTGCGGGTTTTCTGGATGATTCCATTCGCTCGGGCGTGGTTTACCGGTTTACCGTTCACTCGGGCACTGAGCGCCGGAGTCTCATAGAGCGCCTGTAAGTTGCGGGTATAACGCCACATGTAACAAAAAGCGCGAGCCGCCATGTCCGGGTACTGGAAGGTAGGAATCCCGGCCGCGTTAAGGATTGCCTCGCCATCAGCCACTGCTTCATTGCCCATCCAGCTCGCCAGAATCGGTTTGCCAGGGAGCTTCTTAAACTTTAGAAGCCCCTTAGCGACCTCGGTGGCATCGGTCATGGCCTGCGGGGTAAGCACTACCAGTACGCCGTCGTTATCCCGGTCAGCACTGACGATCTCGACCGCCTTCGTGAACCGCTCCGCGGTGGCGTCTCCCAGGATGTCCACAGGATTGTTCCGGCTCCAGTGAGCGGGTAAGACCTCGTTTAGTTTATGGAGGCTGATATCGGAGAGCTGGGCGATTTCGCCTCCTTGGGCGATCACCATGTCTGTTGCCAAAACCCCCGGGCCGCCGGCGTTGGTTACAATCACCAGTCGCGGACCCTTCGGCCGTGGTTGTTTGTTTAGAACCTCCGCCATGCTAAAGAGATCCGAGATGGTGTTTACCCGTAAAACCCCAACCCGCCGAAGGGCGGCATCGAATACCTCGTCGCTACAGGAATCGGTGCCGGTATGAGCCGCGACCGCTCGCGCTGCGGCTTCGCTTTTGCCGGCTTTGATGACGATGATTGGTTTACGGAGCGAGATTTCGCGTGCCGCGGAAAGAAACGAGCGGGCGTCGCCGATTGATTCCATATAGATCAAGATGCTGCGCGTATCGAGGTCACCTGCCACGTGAAAGAGCAAATCGCCCCACCCTAGATCGAGCATCGAGCCGACTGAAAGAAAGTTGCTAAAGCCTACTTTCTCTCTCAGGCTCCAATCCAAGATGGAAGTGCACAATGCACCGCTTTGACTGATAAGGGCGATCTTACCGGGTAACGCCATTGTTCTAGCTAGGGTGGCATTCAAACCCAGTCCGGGAACCATCACTCCGAGACAGTTGGGCCCGATCAGGCGCATATTGCCGCGGCGCGAGAGAATTGCTTCTTCCAGCGCCAGGCCGCTCGGGCCGCATTCTCTGAACCCGGCCGAAATAATGACCGCCCCTTTTACGCCCGCCGCCGCACATTCGCTCACTACATCCGGAACGGTAATCGCCGGCGTGGCAATGATGGCCAGATCAACCGGGCTTTTGATATCTGCGATTCCTGAGAAAGTTTTGACGCCCAGCACGCTGGTTATTTTTGGATTGACCGGAAAGAGGGCTCCGCCAAAGGAGCGCAGATTTTCCATCAGCGTGCGTCCGGCGCTGCCCGGCGCCTCAGTCGCACCAATCAGTGCCACGCTTTTTGGATTCAACATCGTACGGAGAAAATTCATGTTCTTTCTTATAGGGTCCTGTCACTGCACAGCAGGTAAATTGTGGCGATGAAAATGGGCCGGCGGCTGCGTTGCTCGTCGGTCACGTATCGTTTCAGATACGCCCCTCCTTGTGCCTTGCCGCCGGCCCATTTTCATCGCAACCATTTGTCCCGGGCCAATTGGCTGTTTTTCCGCGTTGCTTGATCGACCCGTATGACCCAGATGTGGGGCGCCTCGCTCACGGCTTGAAAAACAGCCAACTGCTCCTCCGATAATATACCTGCTATTTCGGAGACAGAACACGGGTTACGCTCCACGTGCCTTGAATGTGCTCGCCCGATGCTACGCCGAAGGATTTAATACATTCATGAGTGACCACATCTACAAAAAGATCGAGCTGGTCGGTTCCTCTCAAAACGGGATCGAAGACGCAGTGAACAACGCTATCAGTCGAGCTGGCAAAACGATCCGCAATATGAATTGGTTTGAAGTCTCCGAGGTGCGCGGCCACCTCGTGAATAACAAGGTTGCGCACTGGCAGGTGACGGTGAAGGTCGGCTTCACTTTGGAAAGCTGATAAGATGGAATTGCGAGCGGCAGGCCTGGACGCTCAAGTCGCCGCGAGATTCAAGAGTACATCGCAAGGACATTCTCGATCGGCACATCGGCTTGGATATGATGCGATCCCGCGAGAATATAGCCGCCATTTTTTCCAAGCAGCTCACAGGTATACCGAACTTTTTCTCGAACCTGTTCGGGAGTGGCCTTGGGCAGGAATTGTTGGATGTCAATGCCTCCGTGAAATGCGATCCGGCCGGCGAATTCCTGGGCAAGCCTTTCGGGATTCATGTTCTTAGCCGAAGGCTGAATCGGATTCAGAATGCTTAGTCCCATATCGATCAACCGGTTGACCAGCAGATAGACCGATCCGCAGCAGTGCATCATTGCGCGTTTGCCGCGGCTAACTGCGAGGTCGATAATCCGCTGGTGGAACGGCTGAAGGTACTGCCGGTACATCTCCGGGCTCACCAGAAGAGCATCTTGCGATGCGACGTCGTCATAGAAGTAAACGATGTCAATCAGGTCCCCGGCAACATCGAGAACCCTCTTCAAGTTGTCGAGGTGGACTTCGGCGATACGTTCCATGATGTACAAGGGCAACGCTGGAGTGATGGCCAAATCGATCAGGAACTTCTCAAGGCCGACAAGTGACCACGCAGTTTCAAAAACTGATCCGACCCTGTAACGAATGTTGTAGGCCTCCGATTCATCGAAGGCTTGAATTGTTTCAGGGAGTCTACTGAAATTCCACCACTCTGTTGTCGGCCAACTATACTGTTTCAAATCTTCGAGGGTATTCGCGTCCTCGAGCGGAAAGGATGCCAACTCGTCCAGGATGCCAAAGGCATTAGCAACCCTTCTTCGGTGCGCTCCCCAGATATCGCGATTGCTGCCATCAGATTCGACTCGCCGCCACATGCCGCCGACAGAAGATCGCTCCTGCGAGGCGCTCTGATCTATCTCAGCTTGTAAAACGCCTGGAGGGGAACAGAAACTATCGTATGAAACAATACGACAGTCGACGTCGAGCCTTTTGAGAATCGCGTTGCGATCGTCAGTTCCGAAATGCTTCGCCAACTTCGTCCATACTTCCGGGACCGCGGCGAAATCGCGCGGCGTCCGATCAGGTTTCTGAAAGGCGACGGCGTGGTTGACTCGATCTTTGTGTATGGTGCTCTTTTGGTTCATCTGGACTTTTATTTCGCGTCAACCAAACACGCTTACGAGCTTATATCTGATTTTCACGCAATCAAGTTGATCGACCCAAGCAGGAGAAACGAATCGGCGGGCTCAGCGTACCGACCCGCCGATCCGTTTCCCAGAATGATCCTGCTTTCTCTTTTGAGATTGCAAGATATGTTGCAGGACACCGCCAGCTGGTGTTTACCCCCCTCGCACGCAAATATGGATGTGGCGAATCTTTATCTCCCAAGTGAACAACCACGCGCCCGGTGGAACCGCTTGGATGCAGCCCAGATCCTTAAGCGATTCTTCTTTTGCGAGCGGGCAGTAATTGTCAGCGCGTCGAGTTGGATACCGCGCCTTGCACGGCTTGAGCTTAAACTGGAGATCCCCTTGCTCTGCTGGCAAAATGCCGAAACGGCGAATGCGTTACGCCAACGGGTCTTTGAGCTACGCTTTCCGAGCCGATTGATGGAGCATGAGGGCGCAGACAAACCCCTGGCCGATTTCCTGAATCTGCTCCGCCAGGCTCCTCTCGAACGAGCATTCGTCGAGGCCCTGGCAAATGTGGTGCTGCCGGCGCTGCGGGATGCTTATCGCGAATTCCTCTCTTATTCTGATCCGTTGGCCGATGCCCCGACGTATCGATTCCTGGAACTTTCGGTTCGCGAGAAGGATCAGCAGATTGCGGATCTTCATCGGTATCTAATCGAAATGACGGCTGAAGGAATCGGAACCGAGGCAGTTAGCCGGGCATGGGTGAAAGATTTCGATGAGCAGTTGAAGGTGCTTGGAGGGATCGGAACCGACCGGGCTCCTGCCGATCGAGTCATTACGCCGCCGGTTGGCTCGCGGTCCTGGGACATCCCAGACACGCCGGCACGCGATTCGCGTTATTGGCCCTGCCGTTTCTATTGGCCAGATATTTTCGATTCAGATTTTCCGTATGGCAGCGGATTGCGATTGCAATTGCGCTCGGCAGTCAGTCACCTGAACGAGGTATGGGCAGTGGAGCACGGCGGTATCATACTCAGCGGGTTTGCCGATGTTTTGCCGTGGGAATGGATCTATGATGCCGCGCGTTGGACCTACGATGAATCCCGCCATTGTTCGATGGGCAAGGTACGCTTTGATGCCTGGGGATTCGCGCCCGGGGAAATTCCGCTGGGATCGTATATCTACGAAAGCGCGAGCGGTAGTGATCCGATCTACCGACTCGGAATGCTGTATTTCTTCGAGACCAAGAATATCGGTCGCAAACCCGAGCGGACGGCGGCTTTCAAGGAGATCGGCGATGCCGTCAGCGAACATGACATGGATTTTGATTGGGCTGACGAGACGATCCACGCGACCTACGGCAATCGCTGGCTCAAGTCGTTGCACGAGATCGATTCCGAGAAATATCCAGCTCCCAATCTAGTACGCCAGCGTTGCGAGGAACTGGTTCAATCCATGATTGCCAAGGCGTCGAACGAAGAAAAGCGAGCGATCACTGACCGCGCTAACGCCCTGATTCAACGCGCCAGCATTCTCGCGGCAAGGTAAGTACTCTCTCTTCGCCCCATGACCCCTGAGGCCATTCCCAAAGACGCAAGCCAGTCGACCGATTTAAAGGGACGAATCCGTTCACTAATTGCCGCCCGCGAGACCGGTGTATTGCTTGCTCTGCTGGTGATCTGTGTGTTCTTGACGTTCGCAACGGACAGTTTCCTAACCGTCCGAAATCTCCTTAACGTCGGTCGCCAGATTTCGCTGCTAGGCATCATGGCAATTGGGATGACTTTCGTGTTGGTTTCCAGAGAGGTGGACCTTTCGGTCGGCTCGATTTATGCAATCAGCGGTCTCATCACCGGAATGCTGATCGTCAGAGGATTCACTCTGATCCCCGCGCTGAGTGTCGGCCTCGCGTTAGGAATCGCAATTGGCACCGTCAATGGCATCCTTTCTACCTACGGAAAACTTCCGTCGTTCATCGCAACTCTCGGTATGTTGAGCGTTGTCCGAGGTACCGCCCTGCTGATTACCGACGGTCAACCGGTGACGGTCGATACAACGCGGGGTGGTCGACCGGAGGTGGTAAATCAATTCTACGAGCTTGGACAGGGCCAGGTATTTGGCATTCCGATGCTCCTTGTTTGCTTTATCGCTGTGGCTGCCATTTTCTGGTTTGTTCTCGCGAAAACGACATTCGGGTTTCGCGTTTACGCAGTTGGTGGCAGCGAAAAGGCGGCCCGACTTTCGGGTATCCAGGTATTTCAGACGAAGATTTTCACTTTTGGGCTGATGGGTCTTCTGAGCGGGTTCGCCGGGATCCTCAGCCTGGCCTTCCTGCCGAGCGGTCAGGCCGGTCGTACCGGCGTCGGGCTCGAACTAGATGTGATTGCTGCAGCCATCGTCGGTGGAGCATCGCTTTCGGGTGGCGAAGGTACCATTCTCGGAACAGTATTTGGCGCGCTGATCATTGGGATTCTGCGGAATGGCCTTGTTCTCCTGAGCATCTCTCCATTTTGGCAAACCACCGTGATCGGACTCGTGATCATCTCCGCCGTCGGCCTTGATAAATGGACTGCCTTGCGGCGCAACCAATGACTTTTTCTTCAAACTAACAATGCTCCATACCCCCCAACATGATCATCCACTCACTTCAGCACCGTACCAAATTCTTGGGCTTGATGTTTGCCGCATTTTTGCCGGTCATTGTCTCCGCCCAGGACAACAACTCGTTTACTCTCGCAAGCACGATCCAGGATCGGATGACGAAGGGCGAGAAGCCCATCATTCGTGTTTCCTACCACGACGTCTCAAATGAATTCGCGCCCTTTATCAGGAAGGGAGTCGAGAAGGCGGGTGCCGATTTTAACGTCGACGTGAAACTAGTGGGACCTGTCGGTGCGGATGCCGAGAAGCAGGTCTCTGAAATCGAAAGCCTGATTGAAAAAGGGGTCGACGGCCTCGCCATTTCGTCGGTGAGTACGGACGCGCTCGCCCCTGTCATCCAACGGGCAATGGCTCGCGGAATACCTGTCGTGACCTTCAACACCGACAATCCGACCAGCAAACGGCTCGCATTTGTCGGCCAGAACCTGGTTGAGTCAGGAAGGGTCGCCGGTAAGCTGCTCGCCGACACATTGGGAGGGAAAGGGAACGTGATTATCACGACGCTCGATGCCGCCGCGCAATGGTCTATCGATCGGGAGAAAGGCGCTCGCGAAGCTCTCGGACAGTATCCTGGCATCAAGATTCTCACAACAGTGACGACAGGAACCGAACCACAGCAGATCTACGGATCGGTGGAGAATGCGATGCAAGCCCATCCGAACGTTGACGGGATTTTGTCTCTAGAGTGCTGCTCGACTCCCGCTGCCGGACAATATGTCCAACGAAATGGCTTGGTCGACAAAGTGAAGATCGTCGGCTTCGACATGCTCCCGGAGACGATCAAGCTGGTCCAGGGAGACGTTGTCGCGGCAACAATTGATCAAGTGCCCGAAAAACAAAGCTACGACGCTGTGCGGCTTCTCTTGGACGTCCTCAAAGGGAAGAAAATCCAGGACGTCGATACCGGTGCAGGAGTTTACACTTCCAAAAATATCGGAGATTACATAGTGGCTTCGAAAGAACAAAAATAGTAATCGCCATGGTTACGACGGCTCCAATGTGCGCCGCGAACGTTCAACCCGTAATCGCGCTCAAAGAAGTCTCCAAGCACTTTGGTGCCACCCAAGCGCTGGACAAAGTTTCTGTCGCGATTCGGCCCGGGGAAGTTCATGGTCTGGTTGGAGAAAATGGTGCGGGTAAGAGCACGCTCATCAACATTCTTGGCGGTGAATTTCAGCCCGATGCGGGCGAAATCCTGCTTTACGGGGACCGGGTGCGCTGGAGAGATCCGCATCATGCGTCTGCCAATGGCATAAGCGTGGTTCACCAGGACCTATCGTTATGCCCGAATCTTACCGCGACAGAAAATATTGGGTTGGCTCGGGTTGCGGCTAACGCCGCTTGGCAGTTGGTAGATCGTTCGCGGATGCGGCATGATGCGCCAGGTTCTTGTCCAGCGTTTTGGGTTTCCGGAAGGCGATTTGGACAAACAGGTCCATCGGCTTTCTCTTGGCCGGCGACAACTCGTGGATATCGCCAAAGCTTTGGCGACGAACGTCAAAGTTTTGATCTTAGATGAGCCAAACTCAGCCCTGACTGCGGACGATTCCGCTCGCTTGTTTCAAATTGTTCGCGACCTTCGTGACCAGGGTGTCGGGGTGGTTTATGTCTCGCATCGTCTCGAAGAAGTGTTGGCGCTGGCGGACCGAATTACAGTTATGCGAGACGGGGCTGTCGTAGACGACGGTCCAAAGGATGCTTATTCGATCGAACAACTGATCCGCAAGATGGTGGGTCGAGAGATTGATCACCTTTTTCATCGTCAGCCTGTGAAGTCGCCTGGCAGTCGCGAGGTCTTCGCCGTTCGCCTGCTGGGCGATCGGAAACTGCTCAAGGACATCTCGTTCTCCGTTAAACAAGGTGAGATTTTTGGCGTGGCCGGCCTGCCAGGTTCCGGGAAAGACGAGCTAGTCGATTGCCTAACCGGGCTGCGGGCATATCACGGGGCAGATCCTCATAGATGGAAAATCGCGGGCAATTCGGTCTCCAGAAGACCTGTTACGCAACGGAGTGGCGATCGTACCGTCGGATCGTCGGACGGCTGGCGCGTTCCAGGTTTTGAACTTGTTAGATAACATCGCAGCTGCAAATCTAAGAAATGCTCAGCCGTTTTGGCGTGCTTCGACCGAAACGCAATGCGAGCGCTAGCGAGCAAATATGTGGATCGGTTTCAGATAAAGACCGGCTCGCTGAATCAAAGGGTTGCAACGCTCAGCGGTGGTAATCAGCAAAAGGTGATCCTCGCCCGCAATTTCGCAACCGATCCGAAGGTTTTGCTTTTGCATGAACCAACTCGCGGCATTGATATCGGAGCAAAAGCCGAAATCTACCGAATCCTGAATGAACTGGCGGGAGCCGGAATCTGCGTGTTGATCATTTCATCGGAATTGCCGGAACTAATCAGCCAGTGCGATCGAATTCTAACCATGCACGGCGGTCGAATCTCAGCGGAGTTCGAAAGAAGCGAGTTCCGCGAAGAACGAATCCTGGCTGCCGCGATGGGCCAGCAACCGGGAGTGGCACGGAACTAACGTCTCATGAACATCTCATGAAAAAACCAATCATCACGGTTGTCGGAAGTTTTGCCGTCGGAATGACGCTTCGCGCCGAGAGGATGCCTATCTTTGGAGAGACCTTGATGGCATCTGAGTTCGATCTCGGACCGGGTGGCAAGGGATCAAATCAGGCAGTCGCTGCGGCCCGACTTGGGGCGAAGGCTCACTTTGTGGGACTGATTGGGGATGATCCGCTTGGGAAGATCGCGCTGGACCTTTATGCGGTTGAAGGTGTTGACGCGAGTCATCTGGTCGTTTCAAAAAAGCTCCCGACTGGAGTAGGCTTTATTATCGTCAATGCGGAAGGAAAGAACGGCATCTTGCTTGATATGGGCGCTAACAAGTGGATCGACCGTCCCTTTGTCGAACAAGCCGAACCGCTGATAGCCCAAAGTGACGTGGTTCTTTCTGTGTTGGAGATCCCGGTCAGGCAGCATGCACAGCCATGGAGCTAGGTCGAAAGCATGGGGTAATGACAGTGCTGAACCCGGCGCCGGCGATTGCTATACCCAAAGACGCGTTTCGTTCGATCGATTTACTGACGCCAAATGAAACAGAACTCAGAATCTTGCTTGGATTACAGCCGGATGACGCAACCCCGACTGTCGATTTAGCTTCCCAGTTGCAACGCGAGTACGGGACAACCGTCATCGTAACCCGAGGCGAGCATGGCAGCCTGTTATTAACCAAGGAAGACCGTCGAGAATTTCCTGTTGTTCCGGTTAAGGTAGTGGACACAACCGGGGCGGGCGATGCTTTCACTGCGGCGTTGGCTGTCGCTCTGGCGGAAGGCAAGGACATTGCGACAGCCATCCGATTTGCCACTTGCAGCGGCGCCTTCGCCTGTACTCGCCTTGGAGTGATCCCGTCCTTGGGACACCGGCCAGAAATCGACAATTATTCGACCAGCATTTTACCCACTAACATTCGACATGAAAAGACACGGCATTCTAAATCTGGGCCTCAACCAAGCAATCGCTGCAATGGGGCACGGTGATTACCTCATCGTTTGCGATGCAGGTTTTCCGATTCCGAGCGAGGTTTCTCGCATCGATCTGGCGGTGATTCCCGACCTACCGGACATCGAGACGGTTCTCACCGCGATCAATCGCGAGTTCATCGCGGAAAAGGTCGCTTACGCTGCAGAGATGGCGCAAAATAATCCGCGTTTAAAAGAAAAGGTCGACCGCATCTTTGCTGGTGTTGAGTTAACGGCGTGCCGCATGCGGATATTCTTGGGCCGCTATCGCACAAAGCGAAGTTTATAGTTCGCACCGGAGCGTTCGATCCGTGGGGCAATATTCTATTGTATTCGGGCGTTGACGTGAAGCAATGGTTTACGAAGCCAGGAACGGTCGTGCCGGACTATTATCAGGCTCGGATGCAGTGAGGAGTTTCCTACTCGATCACACGACGCTATACTGAGCGTCATAAATAATTGCGCATTATCTGAAGTTTGCTAAGTTTGGAATATGCGCGCAAGGACGATCGACGATGTCGAGGAAATGTTGTGGGTTTGCAAGATGAGATTCGGCGTTCTGAAGAAGCCCGCTATGACCACCGGTTGCACGGTGTTCTCTTGGTAGCGCAAGGAATGAGTGCACCACAGGTCGCGCAATTTCTTGGGGATGGCACACGCACGGTTGAATATTGGGTCAAGCGCTTCAATGAAGAAGGATTGTCGGGATTAGTTGAAGGAGAAAGACCCGGGAGGCCTGCACGGCTCTCGGAAGCCCAAGCTAGAGCAGATTGGGGTAATTCTGCAAGAGTGCACGGGCCCACGGCATGACGGGAAATCTTTGGGATGGTAAGACGTTGGCTGAGTGGCTACGGCGTAACTGGACAGTGGAGTTGAGCGTTCGCCAGTGTCAGCGACTCTTCCGGCAGTTGGGCTTCCGTCAACGCAAACCGCGTCCACTCATCGCGCATGCTGATCCGCTTCTGCAACGGGCGCACAAAAAAACTTCGAAGGCTGGCCGTTCATCCGGACGTGGACCTCTGGGCTCTAGATGAGGTTCACTTTCAGCAACACGGTTCCCGGTGCCGAATGTGGGTTCCGCCGGAGGTCAAAGAACCCGTCCTGTTGCACGCGCCGACGCGCAAAAGCGTGGGCTATTTCGGAGCCGTAAGATTACGCGACGGAAGATTTATTTACGCTCGCGAAGAGGAAAAATTCAACGCTCAAAGCTGTTGGCAATTCTTGCGGCAGGTGCGTCGGAAGAGCCTTCGGAGCGGTAAACGAGTGGTCATCATTATTGACAATGCGAAGTATCATCACGCGCTCCTGCATAAGGCTTGGAGAGAGGAGGCTATGCCTCAATTTGGGCTAGACTTTCTGCCGCCTTATAGTCCTGACCTCAATCCGATTGAGCGTGTCTGGAAACTGACGCGCCGACTTTGCCTACATAACGTTTACTTCCCAAAACTTGATCACGTACGCGAAACCGCAGAGCGACAGTTCGACCAATGGAACCGTGGAAGCACTGCACTCAAAAAGCTGTGTGCAATCGTATAAATACGCAATTACTTATGTCGGCACGTATAGTGCTAGTGTCCTGTCCCCGAATGGCGCGAAGATAAGCAGAATTTGGAGCGATCTATGCCCCGGAGGGGCTACAGGACTCAGCCCTGGGTTTCAACCCGGGAAGCATTCAATTAAAGCGGTTCGCCCTGAAGGGGCGTAAGATTTGCCTCGATCAATCCCACACCGCTCTCTATCTTGCGCCCTTACAGGGCGCGTCGCCAAGGGTGTTCCGTTTCCGTGGTTGAAACCTCCTGTCCCTTCGGGACGAAGAATCATCCCAAACAGCCCTTATCTTCGCGCCATTCAGTCCTGTCCCCGTAATAACAGGCATATTGCCGACGGTCAGCTGGCTGTTTTTCAAGGCGCGAGCGAAGCGCCCGGTTTGTCGATCACCTCATGGTCCCGTGACGCCTTTAACAGCGCGACTGATCGCTGAAAGATGTTCGGACGTGGTCCCGCAGCAGCCTCCAACGATCTGTACGCCGGCGGCAAGTAGCTGTAATGTGGTCGACGCCATCTGCTGGGGCGTGGCGTCGTAAACGGTCCGCTCGCCTTCTGTTCGGGGGGAGCCGGCATTCGGCTGGATTACCACGTGCGCACCACCCGCAACGGCGACGATCTGTTTTGCAAGTTCGACGTAATCCTTGAGATCGAGCAGAGTGCCACAATTTGCCCCGACGATCTGCGCGCCGGAATCAATTGCGCGCTGTATGGCTTCCTCAACGCTGGTGCCCATCATCGTGCGGAAAACGTCCGGCGAGGTCTTCTGAAAAGCATAGGTCACGATCAGCGGTACACCTGCTTTGGAGGCCTTCGCGGCCTCGATTCCGACGACCGCTTCGGCGGGGTCGCTCATGGTTTCGAGAAGGATCGCATCCGCGCCTCCAGCAAGCAGCGCCTCTATTTGCACTTGAAATATATCTCGCAACTGATCGGGTGTCGTCTCGCCAACCGGTTCGAGGAAATCACCGAATGGTCCGACATCGCCGAGCACCCATCCGGTGTCGCCCGCCGCATCGTGCGCGATTTGCGCGGCGGCACGATTCAATTCCCCCGTGCGATCGGCGAGGCCGTGGTGATTCAGCATGAAGCTTGAGCCGCCGAACGAGTTTGTCGTGATCAAGTCGGATCCGGCCGAGCGATAAGCATTGTGGATCTCGAGTACATCCGCAGGCCGATCCACATTCCACAGCATGCCACACTCGCCTCCCCTGAGGCCGCGGGCGAGGAGTTGGGTCCCCATCGCTCCATCGCAGCAGAGTCGCCTTGTTACCAGTTCGCTTAGAAGATCATTTCGTGCCATGTAAGTCTAACCTTTACAAGCGCGCGTCGTGGTACGCAATTGAGAGCACGAAATCACAAGAGAATCATCCAGCCGCTGGTCTGGCGGACATGTGCGACTGGCGGGCCTGCGAGCAGGCAAGCCACTTTCCCGCGACGACTTCAGGAGGTAAGTTTCCTCAGCCTCAACAAATAGATCTATGAAAACCATGACCTCGCGCCAACGTCTCATCACCACCCTAGAGCATCGCCAACCAGATCGGGTCTGCGTAGACTTCGGAGGCACCTGGATCACCGGCATCCACACCTCCATCGTCCACCAACTCAAACAACGGCTTATCGGACCTTCCGCCACCCTGGCCCGTGTTCATGAACCCTACCAGATGCTTGCAGAGGTGGACGCCGAACTCAGGGAAGCGCTCGGTGTGGATGTCATTGGCGTTTGGCCGCGTAAGAACCTTCTTGGTTACGAAGCCACTGATTGGAAACCGTTTACGTTGTTCGATGGCACGCCTTGTCTTGTCCCCGGAAATTTCAACGTCTCGCCGGCTGCCGATGGAGG
Source organism: uncultured Verrucomicrobiae bacterium (assembly GCA_963736745.1). Classification (GTDB taxonomy): domain Bacteria; phylum Verrucomicrobiota; class Verrucomicrobiia; order Chthoniobacterales; family JAFAMB01; genus JAFAMB01. Next base: position 29,476 of record CAVTQD010000006.1, read on the forward strand.
CTGGCTCATGTATCCTGAAGGCGACACTTCAGCCCCACCTTCTGCCCACATGCCTAAAGGCGGATATTTCTTCGACACGCTCATTCGACAGGAGCCGATGGATGAGGACAATTTGAACCCGGAGGACAACCTCGAGGAATTCGGCTTGCTCTCCCCGGAGGACATCGCCTACTACCAGCAACAGGTGGCATGGTTGGACCAAAATGCCGGCGACTACGGGGTAATCTTGCTCGCTCCCGGCACCGCCTTTGGCGATATCGCTCTGGTTCCTGCCCCGTTCCTCAAGCATCCAAAAGGCATCCGGGACATCAGTGAATGGTATATGGCCACCGCGGCGCACCCGGACTATGTTCATGCTGTGTTCGAAAAGCAGTGCGAGTATGCTTTGAAGAACCTCGACACACTCATTGACATGTTCGGCGACCGAGTGCAGGTGGTGGTAACCACCGGTACCGACTTCGGAACGCAGAATAGCCTGTTTATATCCATAGAATCCTATCGGGACTTGTTCAAACCCTATCACAAGCGGCTAAACGATCTCATCCATCGGAAGTCGAACTGGAAAGTGTTCATCCATTCCTGCGGCGCGGTAGGGCAGCTGATCCCGGATTTCATCGAAGCCGGCTTTGACATTCTAAATCCCGTCCAGTGTTCCGCCGCCGGCATGGACCCCGTTCAACTCAAACAAAATTTTGGCCGGGACATCACCTTTTGGGGTGGGTGTGTCAATACCCAGCACACCATGTATCAGAGCCCTGAGGCAGTGTATCGCGAGGTGCGTGAGCGCATTGACATCTTTAACCAGGGCGGCGGTTACGTCTGCAACTCCATCCACAACATCCAGGGAAATTCACCGATTGAGAATATCCTCGCGATGTTCAAAGCCATCCACGACAGCAGCGACGAGCTGTCTGCTGCTGCTCCGGGCGGTCTGGCGCCTGGTTCTGGAAACCAGGGGCATTCGCTGGAAGAAGTCCAACAGAATTGATCGCGCAACGAACCGGTCAGGATTGAGCGCGCGAGTTTCATAGGGAGAAAATGGGCAATTGCACCAGAGACGAGCCAAGGTCGCACTAACGGATGATCAAACGGAAGAAACAACAGTCGGCCGGCGAGCGACCACCACGGCTTGCGCTGTTTGCCTGTCGGGTGTTCGAGCGGGAAATTGCGCTCCACGCGGCCGCCGCCAAACACATCATGGTAACCAGGTATTTCGAGGTGGGGCTGCACGACCGTCCAGACGAACTTCGTGCGACTCTGCAAGCAGCCCTCTCCGAGGTGGAACAAAGGGACGACATCGAAGCTGTGGTGCTGGCCTATGGTCTATGCGGACGTGGCACTGCGGGATTGCAGCCATCGAGGCACCGACTCGTCATCCCACGTGCGCACGACTGCATCACGGTTTTCATGGGCAGTAAGGAAATCTACGCGGAACACCAACGCCGCTGTCATACCTGCTACTTCTACACGCCCGGCTGGAATCGCGAACGACGTGTTCCCGGCCCGGAACAGCTGGAATCAAAACGGGTCGAGTTCCTGAAAAAGTTCGATCCCGAGGACGTGGACTTTCTCATTGAAACCGAGCGCGAACAATGGGCGATGTACGACACGGCGACCTATATCGATTTAGGAACTGATGATGCCGCGGCGGAAGCGGAATACGCCCGCCGATGCGCCGACTGGCTTGGCTGGAAGTTTGAGCACATGCACGGCGACCCGGCGCTCCTGCGTGATTTGCTCTGGGGCAACTGGGACGCGGATCGCTTTCAAATCATCGAGCCGGGTTCGCGTTTGGGCCACTCTCCGGACGAAGCCATTCTTCGATCAGAGCAGGTGGAAACCAAAACGCCCGAACCATGAAGAGCGGCGAAAGGATCGTGGTGGAATTGGAAGACGGCCAACGCCGGACATTCGCCATCCCTTCGGGAACCCATTCGCTGGCGGATGTGCTTGCGTTGCAAGGATTGCCGTTGAACACCCGCTGTGGACAGCGTGGACTGTGCCGCGGCTGCGAAGTGACTTTGCGCGAAGGTACGCTCGCCACCGACGGACGGCCCGTCAATGCGCCCGCCACGATCCAGGCTTGCCGGGCGCGGCTGGTTGGTGACGCAATCATTCATATTCCGGCGCGCTCGCGCATGGAACACCAACCGCGGGTTGCCGAGACGTTTGAAATCGCCGTGGCTTATGCGCATCAACCGTTGTTTGCGCCGGTCTCCGGTATTCGCGATATGGCATTCGCTGTGGATGTGGGCACGACGACAGTCGTCGTGCTGCTGGTGGATTTGGTGACGGGCGAGGTACTCTCGCGAGCAGGCGGATTCAACGAGCAGATTCGCTTTGGCGACAATGTAGTGACACGGATTGACCAAGCAAGGTCGCAGGAGGCCATTGCGTCCCTGCAAAATGCGGTGGTGGCGCAAACGATTGCGCCCCTGCTGCGGCGCGCCTGCGGGCGGGCGGGGCGGATGCCGGATCGAATCGCCGGGGGAGCGATCGTGGGCAACACGACAATGCTCCATCTTCTCGCCGGCGAAGACCCTTCCTCGCTGGGGGTCGCGCCTTTCACCCCGCGATTTATTGAGGGCCGTCGGCTTACCGCCCGTCAAATCGCGCTTGAGATCGAAGGACTGCGTCCGGAAACGCCCGTACAATTACTCCCGGGTATCGCGGCTACATTGGGGCGGACATCACGGCCGGCGTGTATGTAACGGGGATGGCTTTCGACGAGGCCCCGAGCCTGCTGGCGGACGTCGGAACGAATGGGGAAATCGTTCTGCAAAGCGGTGGTCGGCTCACGGCCTGCGCGACGGCAGCCGGGCCCGCCTTTGAAGGTTGTGGGCTGAGCTGCGGAACCAGGGCGAAGGAAGGAGCGGTGAGCGACCTGCGCTTTACGCTCGATCCGTTCCGTCTTGAGGTGGAAACCATCGGACAGGTTCCATTGGCGCGAGCAACCGGGGTATGCGGCTCGGCGTACATCGATTTTCTGGCGCTGGCGCGTCGAAATGGACTGCTTGCGGAGACAGGACGATTTGAAATCGCGGCCTGGGAAAAAATCCCGGACGGTTACCGCGATGTGAGAGAAGACGAAAGGGCGGTTCGCCTTGGGGATGTCGGCCAGGCTCGGCAGTGGCGAATCAGCGAAGTGGACGTAGCGCTATTGTTGCAGGCCAAGGCGGCGATCGGGGCGGGCATTGAAACCCTGCTGCTAACGGCGGGGGTCCCTGCGGAAGAAGTGGGGCGGGTCTGTCTCGCCGGTGGATTCGGGATGCACTTGAATGTAGCCCACGCGATTGCCATCGGACTGCTGCCGGGCTTTCACGAAGCACAGGTGCGCGTGGTCGGCAATACAGCGCTGGCAGGCGCCTTGCTGGCGCTGGTGGACCGCAACACGCTTGGGGAAATGGAGGCGCTGCGCGCGCAGGTTGAAGTCTTCGAGCTGAATCTGGCGGACGGCTTTGAAGACCGCTATATAGAGCACCTGATGCTGCCATGAATGATTTTCCCGCCGTGCCGCTGCTGGAATACCGGCCTTACGATCGGATCCGAGAATTTTACCTTTATCAGGAACCGCATCTCATCGCTGCCGTCCGGCGGGGAGACCGCGCCGAGGCAAGGAGGATCATCAATCATGTGCTCGTCCATATTTACAGTGCCGGCGAGGGACGGAGCGATCTGCTCAAGGGACTTTTATTGGAGCTGGTGGTGATGATTTCAAGGGCGGCGGTCGAGGCGGGTGCAGTGCAGTCCGAACTGCTCGGCATGAGCTTTCGTCTATTGACTGAGTTAGCGGATATTGACGACGACGAACTACTGGTCGCATGGCTGCGCAGGACGCTAGAGAATCTCATGACCGCCATCGAGCGACAGGAGGACTTCACCCCGCCGTTGCTGATCAAAAAAGCGCTCGATTTTATGCGGGAAAATCTGCACCGGGAGATTTCACGCGACGAAACGGCGCGTTTTGCCGGAATTTCGCCGAGCCATTTTTCACGGTTGCTCAAGGAACGCACGGGACGCTCGTTCACGGAATTGTTGCGGCAGTGCCGGGTCAATCTGGCCTGCGAACTGCTCGTTAAGACCGACCGGTCGCTGGCAGAGATAGGCGGCGCGTGCGGCTTCTGCGATCAGAGTTATTTCACCCGGGTCTTTCAGGACGTCAAAGGCGCGACGCCCAGGCAGTTCCGGGCGGCCGCGAGACCTGAGGCGGTTTAGCCTGCACCGCTCACGAACCTTTAGAGATTGGTGACCGGTGCAGGCTGGATGCAAACCCACGGCATCGCAAAGCACGAAATCAACAAAGAAACGTTCCAAAGTACAAGACCGGTTCGTGAGGATCAATTAATCTGGGACACACCATGAACGACGACGTACATCCTCTTACGCAGGCCATCATCGCGGGGCGCCGCAAGGAAGTCTCAGAACTGGTTAAACAATGCATTGATGCGGGCGAGAGCGCCGGCTCCATCGTGGAGAAGCGCCTGGTACCGGGAATGGCGGCGGTAGGCGAGAAATTCAAGCGGCATGAAATTTTTGTTCCCGAGATGCTTATTGCCGCCCGCGCCATGAAGGAGGCACTGAAAATCCTCGAGCCCCTGCTCGTCGCGGCGGGAATTAAACCCGAGCACAATGCCGTTATCGGGACTGTTGAGGGCGACCTGCACGACATCGGCAAAAACCTCGTCGCCATGATGTGGAAGGGCGCAAACATCAACGTGATCGACCTGGGTGCGAACGTGCCCCCCGCGAAGTTTCTCGAAGCCATCAAAGAGCATCAGCCTAAGCTGGTGGGACTATCCGCGCTCCTGACTACAACCATGCCCGCGATGCGCGACACCGTGAAAGCCATTCGCGATGCGGGACTGAGCTGTAAGATCATGGTGGGAGGAGCTCCGATCACCTTGGAATATGCCCGCGAAATCGGCGCCGACGGTTACGCACCCGACGCCGGCAGCGCGGTCGATGCGGCGATGGCAATTTTACAGGAAAAGGCCTGAACCCCGGCCCCCGATTACGGGAACACGATCAAAGGGAAGGTGGAGGCGCTCCTCGGCGGAGACTGACTCTGTATCACAAAAAAACAATCCACTATGTATTTCAAGTCCCTTGCCATCGACGATCCCACGGACCTGATCTTTGGCGTTGCCCCCAAACCGTTGACGACCCGCAGCGGAATGGTGATCGGCGGCGGCACCGTTTATCCGGAACTGAACTTTACGCTGCCACCAATGACGATCGATGCGAGCAGCATGGGAGAGGTTCGCCGCAACTACGAGCAGATCATTGAATTGGCCCTTCGCCGGGCTGCGGAGCTTGATGCGCCCGGCGTGGTGATCGAGTTTGAGACCCTGCCGCCGATGACGGAGCATCCCGCGTGGGGCTTGGAAATAGCGAAGATTCTGCTGGAGGGCATGCAGCGCGAGCAGAACAAGAGCGGCCTGAAAAGCGTTCTGCGCATGACGCCCAATGACAACCGCGAGTTCGAGCGTCCCCCATTGATGCGTCATGGCCGCTACTGGGAAGCGATGCTGGAATTGTTTGAAGGCTCGGCGGCAGCGGGGGCTGAGTTGTTAAGCATCGAATCAGTCGGAGGAAAGGAGCTGCACGACGAGGCACTGGTCAATGGCGACTTGGCGCGGAGCCTGTTTTCGCTCTGTATCCTCGGCGAACGCGATATGCGCTTTCTCTGGACGCATCTTCAGCAGATTGCGGACAGAAACGGGGTGAAATGCGCAGGGGATACCGCGTGCGGTTTTGGAAACACGGCAATGGTGTTGGCTGAACAGAAGATGATCCCGCGGGTCTTCGCCGCCGTCGTGCGTGCCATGACGGCCGTCCGTTCGCTGGTCGCCTATGAATGCGGCGCAGTCGGGCCGGGCAAGGATTGCGGCTACGAAAATCCGATCCTGAAGGCGATCACCGGTTATCCCATGGCGATGGAAGGCAAGACCTCGGCCTGCGCGCACCTCAGTCCGATGGGCAACCTGGCCGCCGCCGCCTGTGATACCTGGTCGAACGAGTCGGTTCAGAACATCAAGCTCCTCGGGGGCATGGCTCCGACCTGTTACATGGAGCAACTTATTTATGATTGCCGCCTGATGAACACCGCGCGCGCAAGCGGGCGCGAGTCCGCACGAATGCTTCAGCGTTGGCTGGTGGATTCCGACGTGGCCTCCGATCCGCAGGCGTTCATCATTTCCCCGGAGTCCTCGGTCGAGCTGGCGCGCGTGATTGTCGCCGCCGACTCACACTATCATGCAGGTGTGGCGGTGGCCCGGAAAGCAGTGGAGTTGCTGCGCACGGCGCACGAGGAGGGCAGGGTGCGGATTGCCAAGAACGAAACCGACTGGTTCGGCACGATGCAGGACGCCCTGGACGAACTACCCGAAACCGAGGGACGATTTATTGAGACGCAACTTGCGCTGGCCGACACCAGTCAGTTCCTGCAGTCCGAATACGGATTGTGAGCGCGACCGGATCCTAGCAGTCCTGTCCCCAAAATAGCAGGTATATTGCCGGAGGTCAGTTGGCTGTTTTTCAAGGCGGTCCGAACCGGACTGCCGGTAAAGCGCCCATATCTGATGCCCATCCAATGAAAACGATGAAAAGTCATGCCTCTTGACAAAGCTGCCACTTTTTCCAGTTTGCTATCTCCGGGCTTTCTGGTTGATTCCTCCGCCCATCCCCTCACTAACAGATAAACTCCACCCCCCCACCTTATGCGCAATTCGCACCCGATCGTTTCGAGGCTTTTCCTCCTCGGCTTCCTTGCTTTAGTCAGCTCAGTGAGCGTGCCGTCTAAGGCCGCTACTTCTGACCAACTCTATGTTGAGGTGTCTGCTCTTGGCAGCCTCGACTATTTCTACGATCACAAATTGGGCCTGCAGGAGGCGGGCAAAGCGATGGGCGTGCAAACCGCCTACGTAGGTCCCGCCAGCTATGATATGTCTGCGATGATCACTGCGTTCGAACAGACCATCGCGCGTAAGCCCGCAGGCATCATCGTTGTCGGCTTTGAATCTTCCCTGAACGCAATTGTGGACAAAGCAGAAGATGCGGGCATACCCGTCGTCACAGTTGACGCCGACCTGCCTGGTTCCAAGCGCATTGCCTTCGTCGGCACCGGGAATCTACAGGCGGGCTACGAAGGTGGCAAGACGCTCTCGCGGTTGATTGGAGGAAAAGGCAAGGTGGCCTTATTGACCAAGCCAGGACAATCCAACCTGGAGGAACGCATCGCGGGCTATAAGAAAGCTTTTGGCGAAAGCAAGGATATACAACTGGTACAGGTGGCTGATACCCAATCCGATCCGAGCGTCGCGGCACAGGCCGCGGCGTCTCTTCTCCAGAAATTCCCCGACCTGGGTGGAATCGGTTGCGTGGAAGCGGCGGGCGGCAGCGGGGCAGCGACCGCGGTCAACGAAGCCGGTAAGAAGGGGACGGTGAAGATTGTTTCCATGGATCGTGGCAACGATGTGTTACAAGGTATTAAAGACGGTGTGATCTCCGCAACCGTTGTGCAGCAAACCGCCCTCATGCCTTTTTACGCGCTCCAGATTCTCTACAATCTGAAGAACCATCCGATAGCGATCTCCAACGATAACGCGGCGGCGCATGTCCTCGGTGTACCAGCGGTAGTAGATACCGGCGTGATTATTGTCGACGAGCACAATTACCAGTATTTCATGCGCAAATAGGCGTCTTTTTGGTGGCAACAATGCTGGCAGGAAAAGGAAATCTTCCAGCGGCTAGCCAGCGCAGTCATCGGTTTTCGAATAAAAACAGGTGAAGTTGTCCGATGGATGAATCGAACATGCTTGAGCTTCGAGGCATCACCAAAGAATTCCCAGGGGTGCGCGCAATTGATGACGTCAGTTTTGAGCTTCGGCGGGCCGAGGTGCATGCTGTGGTGGGCGAGAATGGCGCGGGCAAAAGCACGCTGATGAACATGGTCGGCGGGGTTCTGCAGCCCGATGCGGGCGAGATCTTGCTTGAGGGCAATCCGATTCAGTTTGCAAATGCGGCTGCTGCGGGCCGCCGAGGGATCGCGGTCGTCTTTCAAGAACTCAGCTTGGTTCCGGAGCTCAGCATCGCTGAAAACATTTTCTTCAATCGACAACCGGTCAACACTCTCGGTTTTGTCGCCACTGCTCGTCTTTACGCCCAAACCAAAGAACTGCTGAGTTTGTTCAATCTCGCGCTTAAACCCGCACGTCTCGTCAAAGACCTGTCAATGGGAAACCGCCAGTTGATTGAGGTGCTGAAAGCCATTTCTCTCAAGCCTAAAATCCTCATCCTGGATGAACCAACCTCATCGCTCGGCGCCGCGGAAAAGGATCTGCTCTTTGCCAATATTCGGCGCATGAAGTCAGAGGGTGTGAGTTTTCTTTATATCTCGCATCATCTTCCTGAGATTTTTCAGATTTCCGACCGAGTGACCGTGCTGCGTGATGGCAAACGCGTCGGCACCTTTCCAAACTTCGGAACTTAGCAAAGAATCGCTGGTAAAGCGCATGGTCGGGCGGGAGTTGACGAACATGTACGGGCAACGAAGGCCGCCAATCGGGGAAATCTGTTTCCGATACGAACGCTTGAATGATCAAAGCGTTGCCCTTGAGCTGCGAAGCGGTGAAATTCTGGGACTCGCGGGACTAATCGGTTCCGGGCGATCAGAGCTCGCGCAGGAGATCGTAGGTATCGCTCCCAATTCAGCTTCCAGAGTTTACCTGGATGACCAGGAGTTTAGTTTCAGGCACCCGGCGGAAGCGATTCAGCGCGGTATCGTCTATCTTACAGAAGATCGGAAAGATTCCGGTCTGTACCTGTCCATGTCTGTGCAGGAAAACTGCGTGGCGCCTACATTGGCAACTTTTGCGAATTCTTTCGGCTTTCTTTCGGATCGGAAAATCGCCTTGGCTGCTGGCGCCGCCAAGCGGGATTTTAATATTGCTACTCCCAGCATCCGTAAAGCGGTCTCGCAGCTATCCGGGGGTAACCAACAGAAGGTCCTTCTGGCAATGTGGATCGGGACAAAGCCGCGCGTGTTGATTGTCGACGAACCAACGCGAGGCGTGGACGTAGGAGCGAAGTCAGAAATTTACCGGTTGCTGCGAGATTTGGCTGAAGACGGCGTGGCGATTCTGATGATCTCCTCTGAACTTCAAGAAATCCTGGGAATGAGCGATCGAGTAATTGTCTTTCGCGATGGCCGCAAGGTAGCCGAATACGATCGCAAACAGGCCACTGAAGAGAACCTAATTCTTGCCGCGACCGGGGTGGGGTTGTCCCCGATCCAAGGGAGGGCGGCGTGAAGGGGGGATTGGAGCCTGCGGTTCAATCCGAAAAGTCGTCCGAAGGTCGCCCTCAATCCGGGTCACGGCAACTGATCGGGCGGCTGACCAATTTCCGGGAGTTCATGATCCTGGCCATCATCATCTTCGGCTGTGTATTGATGAGCTTTGCGTCTCCGATTTTCATGACGTTTGGGAATTGGTCGGCGCTGCTTCTTCAGGTGTCGGTGGAATGCATCGTGGCGATCGGGATGACCATTCTGCTGGTGAGTGGCGGGTTTGATCTATCCGTGGGATCGACATTTGCCTTGGCCGGCGTCGTCACGGCAATGTCGATCTCCGCTGGAGTGCCGGTCTTTTTTGCCCTTTTATTCGGTCTGGCAGTCGGCGGATTGGTCGGATTGGCCAACGGATTGATCATCGCAAAGATTGGAATCAATCCTTTCGTTACCACCCTGGCCATGATGAGCATCCTGCGTGGCACTCTTCTCGTAATCACGAGCGGTCGGAATATTTCGGGCCTGCCCGCCTCCTTCAAAGTTATCGGTCAAGGCAACTTCCTCACGGTACAGAACCCGATCTGGATCGCGCTGATCCTCGTGCTTATAGGCGACATTCTGCTTCGCAAATCGCGCTTCTTTCGGCAGAACTATTACCTTGGCGGCAACGAGCGTGCCGCGTTTTTGTCCGGTATCCGCGTCGAGCGCCTGAAGATCTTTAATTATGCACTGACCGGTATGCTTGCGGCGTTGGCCGGAATCATCATGACCGCTCGACTCGGGACCGCTTCGGTGACGGCTGGAACTGGTCTTGAGCTCGCCGTTATTTCTGCAGTGATCATTGGCGGAGCCAGTCTCAAAGGCGGAGAAGGAACAGTTCTGGGCTCTTTTCTCGGTTCCTTGTTGATGGGGATTCTCGTGGGAGCCCTGACCTTGCTCGGCGTCGACGTTTATTGGAACACCTTGGTGATCGGATCCACGCTCCTTATTGCGGTGCTCATCGACAACCTTGGGCGACGAAGGCGCAGTCTGCAGTAACACAAGCTTAATCCAAACACCGAAGAAAACGGTTAGACCACAGATTTCAAATTCGGAACTTGGGATTAAAGCTCGAATCGAACAAATGGCAACCCGCGCAGGAGCTGAGGAATCCAGCGCTTCATGCCGCGTCTGGCCACGGGGTGAAGCCAGGCGCAAGGTGTCCCAGTTCGCGCAATCCGACGCAGAATTTGCCGCAACCGGATCAAAGTCTCGGCCGGATTTTCCCCTGGATCCGGACTGGCCAGGCCGTCTGAAAAGATTACCAGCCGATCCTTGGGGGCATTTCCTTTGCGTAATTTTCCGCGATGCAGACAAGTAATCCCTTCTATAATCTGGCTCTTTCCAATGGCTTCCCGCACCAGCTCTAGCGCGTTCTGAAAAGCTGTCGCGGTCGCATTTCGTGTGGCCCACCGGATTTCCCCTGCGGCAAGGACGACAAGATGAAATCGCCAGGATTTTAGGCGCGACGGCACTCCGGCAAGCACGTTACGCGCGGCGTCTAGGAACTGATTCATGCCGGTGGAGCGACTCGCATCCAGAAAGCACCAGAAGCTTTCCCTGCTTGGAAGCGAGCGATATTGGAGACGCATTGGGCCTCCGTTATCGAGCCAGCCGCTTTTGATTGAAAACAGGAGCGTCTCCAGCCAGGCAATTGAACCTCGTGGTTGGACGAAAACCTTGGCGTTTGTTAATCGTGCCAGCACGGTCGCAAAATCTGGCGAACTTCCACGGACCCAAGTCAGAAACTGAAAAAACGAATCGGGTTTTAACAAGCCTACGACCTTTGGATCGGGCCGGGACCCCAGCGGCGCGCTGGACGTTTCTGTCGATCTATTCCCGAACAAAGGCGGGCGCGTAGCCGGAGGGGGCGATGGCGACTTGGGCGGGCCGGATTGATCAGTTCGCCGATGCCCAAGGCAAAGGCGCCACGCTTCCTCAATGTCGCGTTCTTCGACTGAACGGCGATCATCGAAAGCAGCCGCACATCGCGCGGTCCGGACAACGGCCAACTCAGCGCGGAGGCCTTCGAGTTTGAGCTCCCTTCCGTTCGCAGCCACTGTCATTCGTTGATCGTCCGAAACAAGGACCTTTGTTATTCGCCGCCGCGCGAGTGCAACACGGTCCGCCAATTCAGACACCGACGGCACGAATCCCGCGATAAACCTCTCGGGATCGTCGTCAAAAGCGATTCGGCGCTTTACTATCTCAACGCGTTGCTGATGATTAAAATCATCCCGAATCAGGACGCCGTGCGCGAACCGGTCAGTGAGCTGAGGCCGAAGATCTCCTTCATCCGGGTTCATCGTTCCAACCAGGATATACCGGCTTTCGACAGATCGCGTGATCCCATCGCGTTCCATGCGGTATTGGCCGGAAGCCGCCGAATCAAGAATGTAATCTGCGAGATGATCCGGTAGCAGATTGATCTCATCGATGTAAAGGACGCCGCCGTGTGCCTCCTCAATCAAACCGATTCGTCCTGACCATTGCCTCTTTTCGACAAGAGCCTCGGCGTTCACCGAACCCAGCAAACGATCCTCCGTCGTCCCCAGAGGGACTTCGACAAATGGCGCGGTCTCGGTTGAGACTAAGCGCAGAACCTCGGCGAATGACCGGACCAATGTGCTCTTCGCACAGCCGCGATGACCGAGAAAGAGCGTACCCCCGATGCGTGGATCGATCGCGTGGTAAATCAGCGATTTTTTCGCGTCCTCCATTCCGACAATGGCGGTGAACGGGAACGAGATCATTCGAGTTGGCCTTGCAGTTCGAGCAATTTGATTCCAGCGCGGCAACCGTGTCCTTGTCCGGGCACTCCCATAAGCCGCGTTCAGCCGCTTCCAACAAACGTTCGGTGGCCTCTTCCAGCGCCGCCGGGTTGTGCCGCCGGAAAAATTTTTTTTGTTCAGAGTCGAGCAAGAGCGCCCAGGCGACCTGCTGATAATGGACATCCTTGATGAGATTGGTCGTCGCCCCGTAGCCGAAGAGGTAATCCACGGAAGCGGCCATCTCAAAGGCGCCCTTGTAGCCATGGCGCCGCATCGCTTCAATCCATCGAGGGTTAAGCACGCGACTATGAATCACCCGTACGAGCTCTTCTTCCAAGGTGCGGACGCTCGGTTGTTCAGGACGGCAGGAATCGCCATGATAAGTCGCGGGAGCACTCCCGCGAAGCTCTTTGACTGCGGCATGCAGCCCACCCTGAAATTGGAAATAATCGTCTGAATCAAGAATGTCGTGTTCGCGGTTGTCCTGGTTTTGATGCACCACATCTATTTCGGAGAGGCGCGCACGGAAGAGGGCGATCTGCTCGTCGGCCGAACCATCACTATCAAACGCGAATCCGCCCCATCGGCAAAAGACTTCCACTAGATCGCATTTTGACTCCCAATTGCCTGCATCCATGAGCGGGAGCAGCCCGGTCCCATAGGCGCCGGGCTCCGAGCTGAAGACTCGGAGAGCAGCGACCCGAGCCGCTTCCTGGCTAGGCATTCCTCGTTCAATCGCGATTTGCCGATCTCGCAGCCACGATTCACGGATTGGATTCATCTCGAGAGGCTCATCCTGCTCCGCCAATCTTTTTGGAACGGCGGCAACCAACCGCATCGTTTCGCCAAAAGCATCACGGAACATTCCTGACACACGCAACAAGACGTCCACACGCGGCCTCCCGAGAAGACCTAAGGGCAGGATTCGGAAATCCACAACACGGCCCGACACTTCTTCCCAAACTGGTTCGCATCCCCACAGGCACAAGGCCTGTGCGATGTCATCGCCTCCGGTGCGCATATTGGAGGTGCCCCAAACAACCAAAGCAAGTTTACGCGGGTATTCTCCCTGCTCCTGGCGATGCCGCTCCATCAACTGGTGCGCCATGGCTTTGCCGCATTGCCAGGCTGTCTGTGTGGGAACAGCGCGGGGATCAATCCCAAAAAAGTTTCTCCCGGTTGGCAAGACATCGATTCGACCGCGAGTCGGTGCTCCAGCCGGGCCCGGGGGAACGAACCGTCCGTTCAGGCCATCGAGCAGATTTTGCAGCTCGTTTTCACACTGAGATAATCTCGGGATCACCTGTCGTAGCACGAACGTACGCAATCGCTCTAGATCTTTATCCGGGGAGGTCTGGGCTTCCGGCTCATCTTTGGCCGAATCGCGCGTGAGCGCATCCCCGTCATCCGACGCGGTAGCAACAGAGCAACTCCTGCCCTCTGCCGGAGAACACCGCTGCGTTCAGTGCGCGGCGCCGCCGAAAGCAGGAAAGCTCGGCCACGACGGAGCGCGGCTCTCTACCGCTCTTCAGGATATCGCTTAACCACGTTCGCGCCCTGGCTTCCAACGCATCGCGTTGGGCTGAAGTGAGATCGTCGAGTTTGGGCCCGGACGGGAGCTGCTCGCATTCTCCATCGGTACGGCTATCTATGCCGCTCGAGTTCAATGCTTCCAGCAACCCTGGCCGGTCCCCGCTGGGAACACGAACCAGGCTCAGCAGAAAATCGATCTCCCGCTCGCCAGTTGGTCTCTCTCCCAGAACGTGCAAAGCCGACCGAATCTGACTTTCCTTTATATCGCAGAGAAAGCTGCCAATTGCCTCGATCGACTTGGTGCCATTCGGCAAGTCGTTGCGCCAACTCGAATGCTCCAGCATTTGACGGATTTCGCGCTCAAGCTCGATAGCGCGGCTTGGATAAAGGCTCAAACAGTGGGCATGTTCTTCGAGCAAGCGCTCCATCTTTTCCAGGTCGCCGTACAATCCGGCCCTGGTCAACGGCGGAGTCAGGTGATCGACAATGACGGCAGCGGTTCGCCGCTTGGCCTGAGAGCCTTCTCCAGGGTTGTTGACGATGAAAGGATAGAAATGAGGCAATGGGCCAAGACAAAGCCAAGGATAATCATCCCCGCCGAGCGCAACACTTCGGCCGGGTAACCATTCCAGATTCCCATGCTTACCGAGATGCACAACCGCGTGCGCACCAAATGTTTCGCGAATCCAGAGATAAAAAGCAAGATATTCGGGTGGCGGCGGTAAGGTAGGACTATGGTAGATCGCTTGCGGTTGTAAAGAATAGCCCCTTGGGGGTTGGATCCCAACAAAGACGTTACCGAGTTGTATACCTGCTCACGGGTACGTTTTCCGCAAAAGCCAACTGCCAGTCCCGGCCAAGCTCATCTCGACGTTTCGGCGGCAATGATCCGAGAAAAACTTCGAATTTTTCCCGATTCATTTCCTGGTAGCAAGGCTTCCCATAAGATCGCTCGCGATCATTGGTGACTCCCGACTGTAACCAACGCATCAACTCTTCGCCGTCTCGCGGGCAAGGTTCTACCAGGTATCCTGCTGCACTCAAACGGGACAACATTTTCACCGTGCTGGCGGGCGTGTCGAGTCCAACACCATTCCCGATTCGACCGTCACGATTCGGATAGTTGGAAAGAACAATGGCAAGTCTCTTCTTCGAGGGTGGTACCCGACGCAGTGAAGCCCAATTCTTCACCCAATCGGCAACATGACTGATCTGTGAGAAATCAGGCTTTAACCGCTTCAGCGTGAACTCGATTTCCGCGAGCCGTGTCTCCTCCTCCTTAAAACCGATCACGGTGCCGAACAGACGACCGTCAATCTCGGGCAGCGCGACGTTCATCGCAGACCTCCGCCGGGGCCAAACCGCCGAGACTGCCGAGCCAGGCCTCCTTTGAGCAGAGTGCGACGGGCACTTGCAAGACGGGGCAATCCAGTTCTTCGAAAAATGACATGCGCTCACCGTCATTTAAACAGATCGAAAAACTTTGCATCACCACGACGGCATCGGGACGGCATTCTTGCGCTTGAGTCAGGAGCTCAGCCTGCACCGCAGGACTCCTGAGCGACAACGAGTAAAGGCAATGAACCTGCAATCCTTTCTCCTCCAGCGCGGAGAACAAGGCGTCCACTACCTCAAGATCGCCGGCCTGCAGCCAGGCCCGATAAAAACAAATCCAGACCATGGCAGTCGCCGGCCTCGCGGAAGTTTTGTAAATTCCAAATTCCGGCATCGGCACCGGTTCGAGGAGTTCATCGCGATTCGCGAGCAACTGCTCGACACCCTCCGCGGCGCGGCGAATATTCTCCATGCCGCCGTGTTTGAAGAACTCGAACATTCGCCTGCAGACGGCCGACGGAAAATCGCTTAGCGCAGCCAACTCTTCCTCGTCCGATCCTGTCCCGGAAAAAATCAAGAATTTCGGGCGGACAGGCTCTTCTTTCAAATCCAACAGTCCCTGGATGAAGTGAGCAAAATAAGCTTGTCCACCCAACAGCCGGGCGACGATCAGCTTTGATTTCCGCACGACCGTCTCAATGTAGTGATCGGCCGCGACCGGCTGCCGAAGCGAAAAGGCGTTAGCAATCCGCAACCGATTGCCAAAACGCTGGACGCCATACGGAAGAGACGCACGAAAGATCGGTATCGGCAGCGCTGAGGAAAACAATCTCGCCTGGGGTTTGATCGATGAGGATCAACTCCCGCTCAGCGTCCAAGCAACCAGGCTGTGCGGATGTCCAATGCATAGTGCGTACGGAATCGCGAAGCAGGCGAAGCGTCCCGGCTTTGCACTCTTCAAAGCGTGCAAATGCGAAACGGTTCGCCTACCTCCAATCGGTACTTGGTTAATTCCTCATTAAATGCCGTGATCTGATCGCGGCGAGGATGGTATCCGATAACGACCAAAGTTGAATGCGACTCGTCGGATTGCTTTTGCTCGAAGTAGGTTTGCACCCGGTTACGTACAGCCTGCACGACCAGCCGATGACGCTTGCCTTCGATCGAAACAAAACCCTTTGCCCGCAGAATTGGCTGCTGCAGAGTCATTTCGCGCACCGCTGCTTTCAATTTTTCTGCGTCTTGCGGGTCGTCGCTCGCGAGCACGAAAGATTGCCAGCCGGTGTCATGCTCATGAAAGTGCTGATGAGTACGTTCGCCATGTTCGTGTGCGCCGAGCCCGGTATGAGAGTGGCCATCAAACTGTCCCTGGTCTTCGAGTGGCCGATCCGATTCCGCTCGGCATCTGTTGTACGGGGCCGTGATGATGTTCGTGCACGATGTGCAGGCCCTCCTGCACGAGTTCATCATGCAAATTTAATCCCATGACACAGACGGGTATCGAGTTCCGCATGGTGAGCAAGTTCGAGGAACCGAACTTTCGGGGCCTTTTGGCGCACCAGTTCTTCCGCTTTCATGAGAGAGTCTTCGGTCAGATCGTCGATCTTATTGAGAACCACTACGTCCGCGTTTTCCAACTGTTGGTTCAAGATGAGGTCCACCGACGCGGCATGTTGCGGGGCCTGCGGCAGCATCGACCCCGGGTATCGGCTTTCCGCTTTCGAGACTGCCACCAAGCAGCTGCGGTGTATCGACGACGGTAAGCACAGCATCCAGTTGAAAATCATTTCGGATCTCTGGCCATGCCAAGGCTCGCATCACCGGCGTTGGTAACGCTAATCCGGAGGTCTCGATCAGGACATGGTCGATTTCGTGCGTCCGGCGCTGGAGTTGCTTCATCACCGGCAAAAAGTCATCCTTGATGGTGCAGCAGATGCATCCATTTGGCAGGTCGTGAATTTCGGCTCCATGCTCCTGCCCAGCCGCGCGCAGCAGAGTGCCGTCGATAGAGACTTCCCCGAACTCGTTGATGAGTACTGCCAAACGACGATCTGGAATCTTTTTCAGTAACCCGCAGATCAGAGTGGTTTTGCCGGAACCGAGGAATCCGGTGACGATCGTTACTGGTATTTTCATAGTGGATGTCTTTTAACCGCGAATGCACACGAATTGAACACGAATAATACCGCTTTTGAATCTGATTCCGCTTCGCGTCCATTCTGTTTTTCAAATCTGCAGGGACGAACTGGGGCCGAGCAACTGCTGCAACTGTTAACTACTGTTTCGAAATCATTAGCAACGATCGGATAGTCGACTTGGGGTCGCTCCACGACGATAGCTGGGATTCCAAGCAAATAGGCCGCTTCGGCCTTCGCCAGGAAACCGCCAGCTTCGCCGGACTCCTTGGTAACAACACAGTCGATCCGCCAATTTCTCCAGAGCACTTCGTCGAACTCTTTCAGAATGGACCCTGCATCGCGCAGATGTTCGCCCGAGGCACTCCAAGGTTCAGCGCGCGTTCCAGGGAATCGGGTTCCGGCATTATCCGCACATACCACTCGGCAACGAGATGCTCCTTCATGCTTGAGAAAAACGGGCAGTTCTTTCGCACCCGTAGCTAAAAAGATACGGCTTCCTCGGGCAATCGATTCCGCCGCGGCTTCCCTTACGGTTTTGCAGAAAACGGCAGGATACGAACTAATCGCAGGAGGGCGCTCATACCGCAGGTAAGGAATCTTGATCTCTTCTGCAAGCTGCATCAGTTGGGAAGAAATCGCGGTCGCGAATGGATGCGTTGCGTCCACAATGGCCCGAGCACCGGAATTCACAAACTCGCGCCGGCGAGCTTCCACACCCATTCTTCCCGATCGTACCGTGATTCCAGGCAGACATTCAGAAACGATTTCACGGCCGTATTCGGTGGCCGTGGATACAATGATGTGATAGCCGGTTTCAGAAAGCTTTGACGCCAGGGCATTGCCGTCACTTGTTCCCGAAAAGACCCAGACCGGGGCATCGAATGAGCGTCTCGGCGTTTCGGCGTTTCGGCGTCCGCCCCCGGCCTCGTTCCAAGCCCGGTAACCGCGCGGCGTGAAAATGAATTCACGCTTCCGCTGCGTAAACCGGTTGCCGACAATAATTGTAGTCAGCATGTCGAACCTGCGTTCGAGCAACTCGGCCAAGGTGCAGATGTAAGATTCCTGACTCGCCCGATAACCGTTACGGACGACGCCGCACCAGGTCGTCGCGGCTTTGTCTTCCAGGAAGAGGCGAAGGATCCGGTAAACGCCTTCTTGTCGAGTTTTGCTTTGAACATTGTACAGTGCGACAACCAAGTCTGCCTGTGCCAATTGGCGAGCCCGGTGCTCTATCCAGTCCCAAGGGCAAAGCAGATCGGAAAGAGATAGACGTTGCAAAATCGTGCGACAACGGTGAGCCAAGCAAAGAGGCACAACTTGTAGCGGCGGAAATCCCGGGAATGACGCTTAACTCGAACGTATCTTCCTCGGCCATTTCCTCAAGAACGAGCGCGGCCATTCCATAGACTCCAATATCGCCGCCCGAAACGAGACTCACAACGCGTCGGTTTCGCGCATGCTCGATGGCCAAGGACGCTCGTTCGCGTTCATGTGTCAGCGCATAGGCATGAACCGCCTTGCCGTCGATCCACGGTTTTATCCAGGTCAGATAAAGTTCGTAGCCGACGACCACCTCGCTGGCACGCAGCGCAGTTTCGGCGAGCGGGGGAATCAGCTCGGCCAAGCCCGGGCCTACCGAAACAAGTTGAAGCTTGCCTCTGGGCCTCATAAGCCCGGAGCCTCCTCGACGATAGCCACCGCAACACCGTTCGAGGCTGTTTTTGGAAGAATGAGTCGTCCGCGAAAAGTCGCGAGCAGAGCACACGGCTCACACACTCCATCGACGCCGACCTTTTCGCGCACCCAAGCTGAAGCATTCGTGACCCATGGCCGCTCACGAATCAGCGTTCGCGAAATAACTCTTAATGGCACGCATTCTCGCTCGCACCACTCCAAAATGCCACGCTCTTCTCCCTTGAGATCGACGGTTGCAATTTCACGGATTTCAGCTTGCGTTCGGGACACCTTCAGGAGGGCCTGGCGGACCGCTGCGTCGATATGATCAGCTCGAATCCCTTTGCGGCACCCAATCCCGACGACAAGCGGCTTGAGCGCTTCGGTAGCAGTCGTGACGACCGGCACAGCTCCAGTTAAATTCGCGACGCGGTAAGCCAAAAAATTCGCCCCACCTTCGTGACCGCCCAGCAGGGAAACCGCAAACCGGCAACCTTCATCAATCACAACCACGCCTGGATCAGTTTTTTTGTCCTTGATCGATCCTTCGAGATAACGAACGGCGATACCTGTCGTCATGACAAGAACCCATTGCCGGTAAGCGGCGAACTGAGATTTAAACGCGTCGCGATTGGTTTCGCGGCCGCTATAGTTCAGACCGCCGAGGTGACC
This sequence comes from uncultured Verrucomicrobiae bacterium, assembly GCA_963736745.1. GTDB lineage: Bacteria > Verrucomicrobiota > Verrucomicrobiia > Chthoniobacterales > JAFAMB01 > JAFAMB01. Next base: position 48,927 of record CAVTQD010000006.1, read on the forward strand.
TCCGAGCTTGACCTCAAGGTATCGCCCGAGTTCCTCCGCTTCCTTCCGAACAACCCAGATTCCAATCGCCGAAATCATGCGGTCGCTTTCTTTGTCGCCTTCCTATAGCGATGCGAGTAATCGGCAGCATAAAGGCGTGATTCGGTTCCCGCGTCCTGCTTCAAGGCTTGGCCGACAATCAGCATAGTCGAGAGCTCCCAATCCCGCGGCACGATCTCATCCACGATTCTTGTCGAGCGAGCCGGACCAGATCTTTTCCTCCGGCCACGTTGCCTTATGAACCAGAGCGGCGGGAGTATCCGGCGGATAGTGGGCCAGAAGCTCAGCAACGACATGCGGCAACTGCCCGCCGGATAGAAAAATACACATCGTCGTAGTATGCCCGGCGAGCGCTCGCAGCGCCTCGCTTTCGGGCATGGGTGAAGCCCGGCCGGCGGTTCGCGTGAGGATAATCGTCTGAGCGATTTCCGGTTTGGTCAGCTCGGTATTCAGGAGAGCGGCAGCGGCGGCAAACGAAGAGACTCCGGGCACAACTTCAAATTCAATTCCGAGGCGATCGAGCCTGCGCATCTGCTCCGCGGTCGCGCCGTAGATGGACGGATCGCCGGAGTGCAGACGGGCGACATCCAGGTCATGATCGCGAGCGTAGGCATAATGAGCTTCCTGCTCGTTCAAGCTCAGTTTCGCGGTATTGATGATTTGAGCGTCGGCACGGCAATGAACTAACATCTCCTTGCTGACCAGTGATCCGGCATAGAGCACCATAGCGACTCGGCCGAGGATCTTTGCACCGCGAATTGTGATCAGGTCAGCGATTCCCGGTCCGGCTCCAATAAAATAGACTTTCATCATTGAGCTCCCAATGACGTTTTTCGGGCATATCCTTCCGGATCAGGAGCGTTGAGAGATAGCCCCGGCTTTTTCCCGGATCCATCTCCGCGGATGTCGCGTAAAGGATCGCGTCCGCCATCCCGACATGACTACCGAAAACGCACTGGCCGGCTATCCCAATTCGTGGAGCAAGGCCAGCACGGCTGGCAGTCGATCACCGATTTTCATCAGAACCACAATGTCGTGCGTCTCGATCATCGATCGTAGTTCGATCATCTCAGCCGGACATGGCAAGATAAGGATGCGCTCTTTCCCTTCCCCGAGCGCAAATCCGGCTGCTGCGGCTACGGCGCAATAGCTCGGTACTCCGGGAAATGTTCGGTACTGCAGATCCGGTATCCGATCCTGCAGTCGCTGCGAGCGTGTACGCGTAGGTCGAATAGGTCGACGGATCGCCTAACGTGAGGTAAGCGACGTCCTTCCCTGCACTGCAACTCGATGGCGATGATCTCTGCAAGTTCCGTGTAATGCGCGGAGAGAACGCTCCGATCCGATTCCATAGCGAACTCAATTTCGCGAAATCGATCTTGCGGAATCTCGTCTGTCGGTAAACAGCCACGTGCAACCGAATGATTCATGGTCTTAGCCCGAGGGGCAAAGATTACATGACACTTTTTCAGAGTGTTCCAGGCGGCAACAGGAATCAGAGCCGGATTCGCCAGGGCCGACACCGATTCCGAAGAATGTTCCGGATCGGATCACGGTTGCCCTCCCAATGGTTTGCCATCCATTTGGAACAGCCGTACGGAAACGGTCTCAACATGCATCAGCAGACAGGAGATTTGAAAGGCGATTCTTTTTTCGACCAAGCACCAGAAATCCGTCTAGAAAGCTTCGGACTTTAGTAGCTCGATCTGGCCTTCTACGGTTCTCGATTGCGCCATCGATTCCAGGAGCGGGCCGGAGATTCCATACTGATCGGCAACTCGGCAAACCGCGCCAACGGCGCTTCGACTTTGCGCGGAATGCGTATCGTAAACGTCGTCCAGAATCTTCGCGAGTTTGCCGGGATGGCCAATGACCCACAGCCTCGGTAAGCCGATAACCGTTTTCTTCCAACGTACGGTCGACACAATCCAAGGCAAAGCCGATAAAGTTGGCCGTCTGAACCACCCGTTTAAGCGGCAAATGCAGAAAACTGCGCGCGAACCGTTGACCGAGGTTTCCCGGAGCCACAACAATTTCGCCTGGAGCATCCCCAAGTGCGACCCTCACATAAACCTCGATTGAGGCCTCAAAAGCTGCGGTCGATTTTGGCTCGACAATTCCGGTTGTACCGAGGATCGAGATCCCGCCTTCAATGCCTAGTCGAGGATTAAAAGTGCGTTTCGCAATTTCCTCGCCGCTCTCACAGCCAATTTGAAGATCAAATCCATGGCCGATAGTCTCGTCCCCCTCGCCGAGGACCTCGTGCACGGCGTTGATCATCATTTTTCTCGGAACAGGATTGATCGCCGGTTCGCCCAACTTGAGCTGCAGGCCAGGCTGCGTCACAACGCCAACACCTTCGCCGCGTTGGAATACGATCTGGCCGCTTTGATTTCGTCTCACCCTCGCGAATATCCGCGCGCGATGGGTCTGGTCTGGGTCGTCGCCTGCATCTTTAATGACATCTGCTCGAACAACCCCAACTGCTTCCTCCGAGACTCGATCGATGGGAACCGCCAGATACTGTAAGGCTATCCGGAAGTATCACATTGACCTCCGGCGGTGTCTCGTTACAGACGAGTTTTAGGAGGGCCGCCTTAACAGCGGCGGTCGCACATGTACCGGTCGTATACCCGCGTCTCAAACCGTTTTCCGCAAGTTTTGTCCAGATCGAAACGGAAGGGGAAAAACTGCTCGGGATTTCCTTCGGCGCCCTTCATTTGCTGCTTCCTGATTGGCCAACTGGATAAGCATCGCGTTCACCACAGCGGCTGCCCAAGGCGATCCTCCACGAGTCCCGCGATTGGTGATCCGTGGCACGGACAGGCAGCGTCTCAGCTTTTCCTTGCTCTGTTCAGTCCCGACAAACCCGACTGGAAGCCCGATCACAAGATGCGGTCGCCACTGGTGCAAATTGACCAGCCGCACCGCTTCTTCTACGGCTGTCGGAGCATCGCCGATTGCGAGGATCAGATGGTTCCCAAACTGCATCCAAGCCCGCCTGATGCCGGCTGCGGACCGCGTGATGCCGGACGCCTCGGCGAGCAAGCTCGTCTCCTCATCGTGAACCGTGCAAACCGTCTCAATCGCGAATCGATCGAGCAAGCTTCGCCGCAACCCGCTCTGGACCATGGCGACGTCAGTTACGATCGGCACGCGCCGCGACAACGCCCGAATCCCAGCACGAATCGCTCCCGGTGAAATAAAGACCTCGTCAACGACATTGAAGTCTCCGCTCGTGTGGACCAGACGTTTCAGGATATCTCGCTCCGGCTCCGGGATTGCGGACCAATCGCGGCTGGCATTGATAATTCGAAAACTTTCCAATTCAATCGGATGTGGCACTACCTCGCGCGCGGCGGCAGGCAGGCGTTCCCGCGCCTCCGCACCGGCGCTCGCACGTGGTAATGGTGTCCCTGTTGCGGAGCACCGACTTCCTTTTCATAGCCGATGATCTGCACCCGATATTTGCAGAGACTGCAGTTGGCTATAGCTCTCCCAGTGACACTCTCTTCTGCCCGTTCGAGCAGTGCGTCTGCCAGAAGTTCGTGAACGCCAAGATACTCGCATTTCAAAAATTCAATCTCTGGATGTCGCATCGCGAGAGCTGCGACGGCCGAGTAGATCCGCTTTACCAGGATTCCTGTAAACAGAAAAAAAGGCGCAACGACGATTCGCGAAAATCCGAGCCGCACCGCCATCTTAAGCCCATCGGCAACCAGCGGCTTCGCGGTCCCGGAATAGCAGACGAATGAAGCTCCGAACCCCAGTCCTTCCTCCAGCATTCTCGCAAGTTTCGACACATCGGAGTTGGCGTCCGGATCAGTCGTACCTCTTCCGACCACGGCCAGACAGCTTTGCGATCTTTTGAGCACCTGCGGGGATTGAGCCTCGGCCTGTATGATCCTTTCGCGCATCAGTTTCAGGACCAATGGATGCAGCTGGAGTGCCGCACCGTAATGCACCTTCGTCTGAGGAAATTCTCGCCGTAGTGCGAGAACTTCACTTGGTATATCGTTCTTCGCGTGGGTCGCGGCGAGCAAAACGCCAGGGCACAACCGCAACTCGCTGCGCTCCCGCAGCGATATTGGCGCGGATCGCCTCATCGATTGTTGGGTGGGCGAACTCTAGAAAGCCATGGTTGACCCTTCGCCCGCGAGCGCGCTTCTGGACAAGCTGTACGAGACGCTCAAATTCACGAACTCCTTCCGGGTCCCGACTCCCGTGTCCGGCGATAACAATGTCGTATTCCGATGTCCTGTGAAGAAGTCATTTTCGATTCGTCCTCGTACTCGCCATCAAGTTTCCCGGGTTTCCCTGCCCTCTTCTTTCATACAAGCAATATTCTCCACGGCCCCGGAGGCGCCCGAGCCGGATTTCTATCGGTTCTAGCTGGCTTTTCATGGGACTCAGTGTCCGAATCAGCATGATGCTCATGTCGCTAAAGTCGGCGCAGCAATCACCGAGCGTTCCCAACCAGGCGGCTTCGTTTTGAGTAAGACGTTCCCAGACTTCTGTTTGATGACCCGGTGCGATGCCTCGAGCCAGCAAAAAAGCAGCGATTGCTTTCGGCATGAAATCCCATGGGCGCGGAATGACAATCACGTTCCGATCGTCTTGGAGCGCATGCACGAGATGTTCTTGGAATGGCGCAATATCGCCGCGTCGATGAAAAGTAATGAACGACGTTTCATCAAAGCAAACACGGCAACGTGAAGCCAGGATCTGCGCTGCGCTAATCCCGGCCACCGTTTCTACCGAGTGACCGCATGCACGCTCAACACGTTCAAGGAATTGAAATCCGGAAAAGTGAATGTCTCCCATGAATACGACGACGCATTTAGCGCCCTCATGGTGCAGCGAAGCAACCTTCTGCAGTATTTCTACCTGGTCCTTATAGCCCATGGTAACGATCCTGCACTCATTCCGGTAACGAGTGGTCTGACCAAATCCACCACCGCCCTGAAACCGGCAACAACATCGGCCGTTTCGATCAATTCCCGGCCGCGTTGAGTTAGATAACCCAAGTCGCCTGGACCGGCGCCGAGACAGCAAATCATAAAGCCGCCATTCTTGTCTTGTTCGTCAAGGGTCGCAGCACAGCCTGACTTGCAGGGAAGTAAAGGTGCACGTACGACGCATGGAGATCGTTTTTCTGAAACCCTTCACGGCGTGTTGAGCCAAGACGTTTCTGGCATACCGTCCAAAGATTCGCTAGATGCGGTTCTGCCGTCCAGCGTGAATGATGAAATTCATGTCCGCGAAACGTTTCGCTTAGGGCGCCTGGCAGCTCAGAGCATTCGCAGTACCCGAAATGCTGAAGTCCCGGCGTCATTTCCACCGCCCCGGGGATTGCGCCGACCATCGGGAAACGCCGTCCAGATCGACTAACGAGCTCTTCGGCCAGCCACATCAATCCTCCGCACTCGGCATAGCAGGTCAAACCGTCCGCAATCGCTGAATGGATTTCTGACCGGATTGCCTGATTCTGAGCTAGTTCGTCAGCGAACACCTCCGGAAAGCCACCGCCGATGATAAGCCCATCCAGGCCAGGCGGCAGTTTTGAATCGTCCAGGGGTGAGAACTCGACCAGTTCAGCGTCGTTGCGACGCAGATAATCCAGATTCGCTTCGTAATAAAAGTGGAAGGCTTTGTCTCTCGCTAATCCAATCCGGACCCTTTACCGGGTGGATCCGCTGCCGCCGGGTACCCCCGAGCGGGCGCAATTAAAGCAGAGAATGGCGGACAAATCAAGATATCTTTCAGCGAGCTTTGCGAGCTCCGTTCGGGCAGGCAAGCTATGCTCCTCTTGAGCCTGCAACCCGAGATGTCTTTCAGGCCAGGAAAGCTCCGAACAAACCGGGATCGCTCCGAAGACCGGCAACTTAAGAGGAGCGATCGCCTCGCGCAAATAGTCTGCATGGCCGCAGCCGCTGACGCCGTTCAAGATCACACCGGCAAGCAGGTCAGGACCAGCCTCGGCAATAAAACCGCGAAGTGCGGCAGCCAGTGAACGTCCCGTTTTGGCGCTCGGAATGACCAGGAGCACCGGCCAACGAAGGAGTCTTGCAACGGCCATGGTGCTGCCCTCTTCGGATTTTACATCGCTTCCATCAAACAACCCCATCACTCCTTCAACAATCGAGATTCTGCGAGCGCCGTGCGTCGTCGTTTCATGAACGATTCCGACATCTTTCATTAGCCAGAGATCCAGGTTTCGCGACGGCACACCCGCAAATCGGGTGTGGTATCCGGGATCGATAAAGTCAGGCCCCACCTTGAAGGGCTGAATCGCCAGCCCGCGTTCGGACAGAGCTGCGAGAAGCATGCAGGTCACAGCGGTCTTCCCGGCGCCGCTCTGCATTCCAGCCAGGATCAATCCGTCGGATGGATAGGTTATCATCGCGTCATCCTAAATCTTCCTCGTCCTCGATCTCGTCCTCGTCCTCGATTTAACTCTTTCATCAGAACTCGATCCCCCTTCGTGCCTGCACCCCGTCATCGAAGTGATGTTTGATTTTCCGCATCTCAGTGACTACCCCGGCACGCTCAATTAATGCCTCTGGCGCGTATCGCCCTGTGAAAACGAGCTCCACGTTTGGGGGCCGGTTCTCCACGAGCGCGATCGCTCGTTCCACCGAAATTAAATCGCGGTGGATGCAATAGTTAATCTCGTCAACGATCACTAGATCGTACTCGGAACTCACGATGAGGCGCTCGAGTTCGTCCATCACTTGACAGAGCGCAGCCCTCATTGCCTCCACGTGTTCCGGGATATTTTTACTCTTCGATAAAATCCAGTCCTGCTCGACATTCTTATACGTTAGATTCGGATGCAAAGTCGGTAAGATAGCCAGTTCGCCCGTTTTCCAGCGAGGCTTCATCATGCGCAGATAATAAACGCGGAACCCGCAGCCGAGTGCCCGGAGCATGAGTCCCATCGAAGCGGTGCTCTTGCCTTTGCCTTCGCCTGTATAGATCTGGAAGGCACCTTGTTTTAGACGCGGTCGTGCGGTTTCTGGGTTCATTTCAGACTCTGGCCTCAATAAGCGTTTGGATGCATACGGCGCGTGAAGTTTGGGTACTAACGGGAGAGAAAAAACGATATAAGAAGGAATAATCCGGCACACGCCCCGGCAATCCGCCACATCCAGTCGAGACTTCTTGCGATATCCATCGCGCTTGCAGAGCGCCCGGAAGGATTAAACACCGGCCCACGGACACAGAGACCATCATAGTAATTGTCGCCGCCGAGGCGCACACCTAAAGCATAAGCCATGGCAGCTTCGCTCCAACCTGCGTTCGGACTCGCGTGGGATGCGGCTTCCTGACATATCGCTCCCCAGCGACGAGCAGAATGGAAAAAACATAAGAATATCGCGCAAATTCTGGCCGGCACCCAGTTCAACAAGTCATCGATCCGGGCTGATGCTTTCCCGAACTTTTCGTAGACGTCGGTTCGATGTCCAACCGTTGAGTCCAGTGTGTTGGCGATGCGGTAAATCAGCGCTCCGGGAGCGCCGGCAATCACACTCCAGAACAGAGGCGCCACGACGGCGTCGGTGAGACTTTCCGCAACGCTCTCGATCGCGGCTCGGCTGATTTCCGGCTCGCTCAGCGTTTCAGTGTCGCGACCGACAATCCATGCGAGCCGGATGCGAGCCTCAGCCAAATTACCCGCCGCGAGAGGCTGAAATACCGCCCGAACGTGGCGATGCAGATCCATTGCGGCGATCGCCTGGTAAATAATGAGGGTGTTGAGAAGCCATGTCGCAGCAGAACCCAGCCTGGCGCAGAACCAATAAACGACCGCATAGCATGCAAATATCGTTCCGGTCACCAGTCCCCAGAACACGATACCGAGCCCAACGCTCCGTTGCACTCTCCGGGTCAGAACGGCTTCGTATCGAGCCGACAGTTCACCTGTCAACCGAGCAATGTGCGGCCAGCCGCGTGGATCACCGACAAGAAGATCCAGCACGATCGCCGTAAAAATCTGGGAAGGATCAGCCCGCCACATAATCCCAGACATCCTCCAGATTCAGATGTTCCTCCAAAAGATCGGCCATTCCATCGTAAACGCCCTGAAGATGTTCCCGCCACGGGACAGTCGCCGATCGATAATTCGAAAATCCGGCGCGGCTCGCCAATTCTGAGCGGATCGCGGATGATTCGAACATCCCGTGCAAGTAGGTGCCCCAAACATTTTGCATCTTACAACCTTCAGGGCGCGCAACCCCGCCGTGTTCGACGGAGCATAAGGGCGCACACGGACCGGTTGGAATCGTCGTTCCCATGTGGATCTCGTAGGCTTGCCATCGCTGACCTTCCCAAGAGGCAAACACCTGTACGACTTTCTTCGTCTTTGAGAAAGTCGTCCGCACTGGGAGCAGGTTTAGTCCAGGCACAACCCCTTGGTCGCCGGCAACGCCCTCCGTATCGCGCACCAACTCGCCGAGCATTTGGTATCCCGCGCAAATCCCGACGATGGGAACACCGCGCTGAGCGGCGCGTTTTACATCCTGCGCGATCCCCGTCCGATGAAGCCACTGCAAATCTGCTAGGGTGTTTTTGCTTCCGGGCAAGATTACTATTTTCGCGCCATCCACACCGTGCAGATGTTGAATCCATCTGACGCGTACGCCGCTGTCAAGGAGCCACGGCTGACAATCCTGCGAGTTTGAAAGATGCGGAAAACGAATCCAGGCGACCGTGTCACCATCACCGTGCTCCTCTGCTTCCCGGCAGAGGCTATCTTCGCTTTCCGGTTGAAGTTTTGGCGAAAAGGGAAGGACGCCAAGGTATGGTAGCGAAGTCCTTTTCGCCAAACAGTGGCGCGCGTCCCCGAATAGCGAGATATCGCCGCGAAATTTGTTCACGGCAACACCCAGTCCGCGTGCCTGATCATCGCGATCAAGCAAATTCCAGGTGCCGACGATCTGGGCAAAAACACCGCCCCGCTCAATATCAGCAACAAGTACCCACCTGCCATCCAGGTGCCGGATCGGGCGCAGATTCGCAATATCGCGGCTCATGAGGTTAAGTTCGACCGGGCTCCCGGCGCCTTCCAGAATCAACACGTCACACCGCTTTTTCCAATACTCCAAAGCTTCGCAGACGATCGGCCACAGTTTCTCAATCAACTCGTAATACTCGGCTGACTCAACGTGTTCCGTTGCGCGGCCCAACAGCACCAGTTGCGATCCGAGCCGGCCGGACGGTTTTAGCAGGATCGGATTCATTTCCACAGTCGGCTGCAGACGACATGCTTCGGCTTGAGCTGCTTGCGCTCGACCAATCTCGCCTCCATCGAGCGTGACAAAGGAGTTATTCGACATGTTTTGCGCTTTAAAAGGCGCCACAATCAGTCCTTTTCGGCGCAGCAACGCACAAAGGGCAGTGGCGAACCAACTCTTGCCGCTGTTGGACGAAGTTCCGAGAACAGAAATTGCCTTCATGCAGCTCTCCGAATCAACTCTGCGCAAACGGTTGAAAGCTCGCCAGCCAACCGTCTGTTTTCCGAAACGGTCCTGACCGAAAGGCGGATGAAGCGGCCCTTCGCTAAGCCGCGAAATGAGTCGCATACACGGATCAGCAGACCACAACGTCCGAGCTGCTGATAGAGGCTGAAAGCGTCGAGCGCCTCGTCCATTAGTTCCACCAGGAGAAAGTTTGCCGCACCAGCGTGCACGCAGATTCCCGGAATTGTACGCAATTGCGCCTCAAACTGCTGCTTCGAGTCCCGAAGCTCATGCAAAGTTTTCAGGAGCTGCACGTGATGTTCTTTCACCAGGAAATGTTTCGCCCACGCCTGCACCACTGAGTTGATGCTCCAAGGCGGCTGCATTGTGCGCAGGCGCTCCATCGGTCCGGCCGTGGCAAGGAACCCCGCGCGTAACCCCGGGATCCGCCAGCTCTTCGTGAGCGACCGCAGCACGATCAAAGAGTGAAATTGCTCCACAATGGGAAGAAGGGTTTCCTCGTCATGGTCTGCAGTGAACTCCATAAACGCTTCGTCGACAATCCAGCGCTTCGGCCGACTCCACTCCATTTCTAAAAGTTGACGCAGCTCCTTTCGCGACTGAATTGATCCGGTAGGATTGTTCGGATTACCAAGAACAACTACGTCGAATGGTTCGACCAGATGCATCCACTTGCCTGCCGGTGCGTGCCATGATTCCCGCGGCAATATGACGTGCACAAGTTCGCAATCAATGGTCGCAAAAGATCGGCTGTAGTCGCTGAAGCCGGGCTCAATGACCGCAATCCTGCAACCCGCGAACAGCCTGGCCGCCAGGTAGAGTCCTTCGATGGCGCCCGCCGTCGGAAGGATGTAGTCGCTGTCCAAGCGGTAAATCTCTGCCAACCGATTTGCAAGCGTTCGCGCATCAGGCTCGGGATACCGGTTGATATCCGCTGCCCTTTGCTCCCATTCGACGCCGGAAACGGCAGGGGCGAGCACGTTCAGATTTGAGCTGAAATCAAGAACCGACTCGTACGGCAAACCAAATTCGCGCGCCGCGTCTGACACCTGACCCCCGTGAAAAGCCTGAGCCAACGCTAACCGCCTCCTTTCAGGATCCAAGGCAAACCCGCGACGATATACTCCACCTTCGTCGCGTGCCGGGCAATTAGCTGATTGGCTGATCCACATAAGTCGCGAAAGACCCTCCCGTCCTGCGTTGCAGGCACAACCCCCATTCCGACCTCGTCGCCCACAAGGATTACCGCGCGTCTAAGTTCGCGCGCTAGCTGAAGGGCCTCCTCAAGATCCGCCAGAATTGGTTCGGGAGCACGCCGCCGCTCCAGTTGGTACGAAAGCCACAGGGTGATGCTATCGATCAGCAGCAGGGTATTTTCATTTTCGACAACTTGATTTCGCAGGTCGAAGCGATTCTCCAGCGTACTCCAGTGCTTTGGGCGGCGACTCCGGTGCTGTGCGATGCGAGTCTGCATTTCTTCGTCCAACAATTCGGTGGCAAAGGTCGCAACAAAACAAACCGGCATCCCGCTGGAAACGGCAAGGGCTTCCGCATGACAACTTTTCCCGCTGCGGCTGCCGCCTAGGACAAAATGGAGAAAGGAGTTCACAACGCCAGCTCTCGTCGAGGGATCATCATGCCTGCGAAAAGATCAACTGGCCTCCAATGGTCACCATCCCAGCAAAAGCTGGTATGACTGCCGTAGGGCACCTCCAGCTCAAATGATTTTCGAAGAGGTCGGTCGCAAAAGGCAGACACTGCCGCACGAATAACACCTGCATGAGTGACGACAAGATAATGTGGCCCGGGTGTCTCGCCCCGGCCTGCTTGCGGCACGCCCGTGTCAGACTTTGGCCCGACAATCTTGCTCTTCACCGTCATCAGCACCCGCGCTTGCAGTTGCATAAACGACTCCCCGGCGGGCGGAGTGACCGTATCGAAATTGGCTAACCATTCGTTGAGTACTTGAGGTTCTCTGGCCTGAATATCACTCCAGCTTCGGTTCTCCCAAGTTCCAAAGCTCACTTCCCGCCAGCCCATGTCCGGTTCCGCCAGAAGACCGAGCCGGGCTGCGATTGCTTCGGCGAGGGGCTGACATCGATTCAAATCGCTGCACAGGATTTTGTCCGGCTTTAAGCGGCAAGCTTCCTCCGCAAGCGGCAGAAGGGCCGCCCGACCTTCCGGCGAGAGCTCGACGTCGGTTTGCCCAATACACCGTTCATTTCCTGCCTCGATTTGGGGATGGCGCATGAATGTTAGAGTCATTTGTCTCAAGCGGTAGTTGCCGGCAGTTTCACCACCAGTGATAGATAACAACCGAGTTCGACGAGTTGATTCGCCGCGCCCAGACAATCGCCAGTGATTCCTCCTATTTTCTTCTGAAAATAGACACCCGCGGCCCATGTTGCGACCACTGCGATGGTAAGGGGCAGAACGGCTTTGTTTCCCAGCAGAGCGATCGATAGGAGAAGCGGAGCGAAGAGCGAAATAATAAACTCTTTGTGCGTTACGGTGTTCCCGAACGGGCTCGCTTTTGACTCTTCACTTCGGACGTACCGATGACTGAAAAGTAGCGCTACCGTCGCCGCACGGCCGAGTCCGTGTGCGACAACCAGCGCAAAGACCGCCGGAAAAACCCCTTTCTCCAGGAGCGCCGTCAGGAGAAACAACTTCGCCGTCAGCGAGAACCAGAGCACCACTGCTCCGTAGCTGCCGAGCCGGCTATCCCTCATTATCTCAAGACGCCGCTTCGGCTCGAATCCTCCAATTAACCCATCTGCAGCGTCGGCCAAGCCATCTTCATGAAGCGCTCCCGTGACGGCAATTGTTACACCCATACACAAAAGCACCGCCAACACCGGCGGAACGAGTCGCTCCGCACAAAAAAGCACCAGTCCGCCCAGCAATCCGATGATCAGACCGACACTCGGGAAATAAATGATCGAGCGGGGCAAATCCTCCGCTCGGAACACGTATTGTTTTCCAACCGGAATGCGGGTCAGGAACATCAGCGCACCAAGGAAAATGTTCATCTGATGCCGAATACTGGTTATTAAGGATTGGCCGTTCATCGATGTTATTTCGTCCCTTCGTTCACGCCTGAAACGCCGGCTGATTCGAAAGTAGCCATCTCGCATAAAATCTTTGCGGCAGCCTCAAGTATTGGCATCGCCAAGGCGGCGCCTGTTCCTTCCCCCAAACGCATTTTAAGATCGAGAAGAGGTTCGACCCTCAAAGCCTCAAGCGCCTTCCCATGCGCCCGTTCACCTGAACGATGGCTGAAAAAGCAGATTTCGCGAGAGCTCTGGTCGATATTGAAAGCGACAGCGGCAGCGGCCGTCGCAATAAAACCATCCACAACAACCGGCAAGCGAGCTTTGGCCGCCTCCAGGAGAGTGCCCGTCATTGCTGCAATTTCGAACCCGCCGACAACTCGCAGCCAGTAAAGTCCCGCCGGTTCGCAGCAGAACGGAGAGTATCTCTCGAAAGCTCCGGCAACCACTTCGATCTTGTGTTGAAGTGTTACATCACCAATGCCGGTACCCCGTCCAACAGCTTCTTCCGCCTTGAGACCACACAAGGCAACGAGCAACGCCGAGGCAGTTGTTGTATTGCCGATGCCCATCTCCCCGATACCGAGAAGATCAATTCCGTCGTCCAGAGCATATCGAACTTGCTCGCGCCCGATCTCTAGTGCTTGTTGGCACTCGATCTGGTCCATCGCGGGTTCGCGAAAAAAATTCGAAGTCCCTCGCCGGACGGAGCGAAAATAAAATTTCGGCTCGTTCAAGAGAATATCAGGCCAGTCGGCATCAACCCCTGCATCGACGATATGAATGTCAATCCCGCCGTGGCGGCCCAATACATTGATCGCGGCGCCTCCGCTAAGGAAATTCAACACCATCTGAGCGGTCACTTCGCTCGGGTAAGCGCTGACACCTTCCGAGGTAATGCCGTGAGTACCGGCGTAAACACAGATTCTCTTACGAGTGAGCTTCGGCTCCAGGGTCTGCTGCAGATCAGCCAGGCGCACCGCAACGGCCTCGAGGACACCAAGCGAACCGGGAGGTTTGGTCTTCCGGTTCATCTTGTCCAATGCCGAGGCGGAAATATCTGTCTTCATTCCTTGCGATGAAGTTTTCTCGCAATCCAGCCAACTCCGGATACGCAGAGAAAAACCCCGCGGCCAAGTATTCGGACTCCAGGTTCTGCCTCCAGAGGAGGACACCTTTGCTCCAGCCTTCACCAACCGGTTGGTTGATTGGCTTTGCCCGAAAAAATTTCTTTTCGGGCGGAGAATCGTAACCTGATACCGCAGCGCAACTGTGACCGGTTTTCACGGTCTTCCATGAATCCGCAGGTGTCTTCTAGGTTATTGATTCTGTCGAAAGAGGCGGTGACTCGACCAGCACTTGGAGAGCAGTTGCTCGCAGCTCCCATAGGTGTTGCAAGCAAAACCTCTCCAGTAGACTTTGAAGACAACCTCCCTTCAGAGTTCCCTGGACGGGGAGCGCTTTTCAGCAGAATCAACATGTCAAAAAACTAGCCAGCATGGGAACACAGAACGATCCGAGTGTCAACGTCGGGGCCCAAAAAAGATGGGTCACCGGGAAGGTCGGTGAATGGCTTCAAGGAGTTGACAACGAAGGAGCTCCGATAGTTTACGCTCTGGCTGTAGGCTCATCACCGTTCCGGACACTGACATCGGTCGAGCCTGCCAAAACGCTTGCGGTGTTGATAAATCCGGATGCACCCGCCGAGAGTGCAAAGGTACAAAAGGCGATAAAGGAATTGGCTTCCAGCTATGGGTTCATTGGCGACTGCACCTATCGCATCACGATCAGCGGCTCGCCACCGCGCGGGAAAGGCCTGGGTTCGAGCAGTATCGACGTCGCTTCCGCGTTACTCGCTATCAACCACCAACGTGGCTTGCGGATCTCCGCTCCGGACTTATTTAAGCTGATGTGCCGGGTGGAACGATCGGATTATCTCTTCCACCCGGAACTAATCGTGGCTGCAAATCCAAGTGACGGAAGCTCTTCGGTTGTCGCCCGGGCACCAAAATGCCTTGTTCTTGCCTGGGATACCGATCCAAGGGCAGCAGTAAAAACCGAAGCAGTCCTGTATCTGGACATTGCCCGTCGATCTTTCAGCAAAGAGTACCACGAACTCTCTGGCATGATAAAAAGCGGAGAAACAGAGAGGCTGCTTCACGCAGCCACCCGAAGCGCAGAATTAAATGATCGCATTCTTCCGAAAAGAGGGTTCTCCACGGCGCAGAAACTGGTGAACGAGCTGCGCACTGTAGGTCTGATCGCTGCGCATACTGGAACAATCCTCGGCTTCGTCCTGCCGGAACCGGTCGACAGGGACCTGCAAAGATACATTTGGGATTTCATACTCGAGCAGTATTCGGCTACACCCATGGTCTTCGAAGTGGGCACACCTCCCGCGCCCTAGTGTCCCGCAATTCTGGACGTGCTCCAGCGTGAACACCTGATGGGTTATTATTTTCGGTAACTACTAGGAAAGCAGGTTGACTTATTACAATGAGCAGACTCAAAGACAAGATTGCGATCGTGACAGGTGCGGGCGACGGCATCGGCCGCGGAATCGCTTTGGCATTCGCGAACCAAGGAGCGAAACTTGCCGTTTGCGATTTGAACAACGCGGCAGTTCTGGAGACGGCGGCGATTGTGCGCGAGACGGGCGCGGAGGTCATCGCGAAACAGATCGATGTCCGGAACCCCGCGGAAATTGAGTCGTTCGTATCGGTGGTTAAAGATCGGTTCGATCGGATCGATTGCCTGGTCAACAATGCTGCTGTCATGCCGATTGCGTCCGCAGACTCGATCGAGCCGGATACAATCGACTTGATTCTGCAGGTTAACTTGCGAGCACCTATCCTTTTCTCTCGCTTTGTTATTCCCTCGATGCGCGAGGTCGGAGGCGGCTCGATTATTCACATGGCGAGCGTAACCGGTCACAACGGACACCCTGGCATCTCCGTCTATGGAGCAAGCAAAGGCGCCCTGATTGCGTTAGCGCGCGGACAGGCGATCGAACTCGCGAAAAGTAACATCCGGGTTAATACGGTCTCCCCCGGCACTGTCGATTCACCGATGCTCCACCGATTCCTGCTGGAAAATGCTTCGGACTTCGAGAAGGCCAGATTAGCATTCGACCGGATGCACCCAAGGGGAAAGGTCGCTTCGATTGAGGAAGTCGCTGCAGTGTTTGTCTTCCTGGCGAGCGACGAAGCAGCAAACATCACAGCAACCGACATTCGCTGCGACGGCGGTTATGCCGTTCAAGGCCAGCAGCCTACTACCTGATGAATTATGGGAGAGTTATTTGCGAGATTCCGAGAGAATAATCTTCAGGCGCCGTGTATCATCGTCCGGTACTCGATCAGCGCTTTTGCCCACTCCGGGTTCATTCTTTCGGCCGGCGTTTTCCAGATCAGGGTGTGCAGATAAGCCAAGGTCGGGCCATCGGCTAGTAAAGCGCGCCTCTCTTGAGCGCTTAGGACACCGGGGCCTCCTTCGAAAAGTCTAGCCGCCAGCGCCGCACCGTAGTCATCCTCTTCGGACGAATTTGTCGCTCGTTCGCGCTGAAGCGAAACATGTACCGCATTATAGAAAGGATCGAGCACGGCGTGAACAAATTGATCCCCATCGCGAAGCTGCAGCTCGAATCTCAAGGATATCTCTGTCGGCGGCCGGATCTCCTCCGGGGTTAGGAACAGTCGGCGGAACAAATAAGTGTCCCCGCTGACCTTGGCCACCGGGATAGCCAGCAAGAGCCCGACTAGCAACGGCGAAAGCCAAGCCAGATAGGTCGGTGAAATCGACCAGGCCAGCGCAGCCAGGCCGGCGCCAACCAGTGGCAGCGGCCAATACTCTCGCACGATATCAAGCCAGCGCGGGCCCGCGTTCCCGCCGCGTGTCTGGGTATTCCAGATCACCGTTTTGCCCTCAATATTCCTCAGGACAAACCGGGTGTGGAACCAGATCAGGACAGGAGCCGTCAATACCGAAAAAAGTGTTTCCAAGACCACTCCCGCCAGTACCCGCATCGGGCCGCCAAAGTTGGCGAGCTCCCGAGGCCGCGAAAAAAGATGCATCACACTGAGCACCTTTGGGCCAAATAGCAACGCCGCCGTCATCACCAAAAGCACGCCCGCAGAGGCGCTGGGGAATGTCCCAACCTGTCCACGGAACCGGTCTATCCCGGCCTGCATCGCTCCCATAAGCACAAAGAGAACCAATAACGGAGCCGACACATAGGCCAGGATTCCCTGGATCAGGTGTATGCGGCTGATGGGTTGGATGCCCCGGGCCAATAAAAACCATATGTGCTGCAGGTTGCCCTGACACCAGCGACGATCTCGCTTCACGTACTCGGTAAGATTTGGGGGCAATTCTTCGTAACTGCCGTCCAGATCATAAGCAAACCAGACCTGCCATCCGGCATCGAGCATCAGCGCCGCCTCAACGAAGTCATGGCTTAGTATCTTTCCGCCGATCGGTGCTTTTCCGGGCAGAACAGGAAGTCCGCAGCTGGCTAAGAACGGTGAAACCCGAATGATGGCATTGTGACCCCAGTAGTTCCCTACTCCCTGCTGCCAGAAATTCAGGCCGGCAGCAAAAACCGGGGCGTAAAGACGCGAGGCGAATTGCTGGATCCGACCAAACACGGTTTCAGACTTTATCAGTCTGGGCATGGTTTGGATGATCCCGGCCATGGGATTAGCTTCCATTAATCGGACCAGTGATGAAACTGCTCGCCCGGTCATCACGCTGTCGGCGTCCAGGACGACCATATAACGGTATCGATGACCCCAATGGCGGCAAAAGTCGGCGATATTTCCGCTTTTGCGGTTTACCGGGAGTTTACGCCGGCGATAGTGAATTTTACCAAACCCGTTGGTCTGGCGGCAGAGGTCGGCCCAGGCCATCCCCTCCTCCGAGGCCTTGGCCGGGTCCGTCGAGTCGCTCAAGATAAAGAAGTCATACGAGCGCCAGCTCTTCTCGCTCCTGGAGCGAATCGTGCACCGCCCGAATGTTCCCAAAAACGGTCTGCGTATCCTCGTTGTAGACCGGCATCACCACCGCCGTGGCGGCCAGAGGCACGTCTATTATCGAGAGTATTTGTGATCTTTAAGGGCTCGTGTCCCTCCGCCAGAACCAAAAAGCCGAGAAAGGCCTGAGTAAATCCGAATGACAAAGAAGTGAACAAGAGAGCAAACAATCCCATCTCCGCAATCTTTAAGGGCGTCCATCCGCCGACGCCGACAACATCGAGCATCAACCAGAACCCCAGTAAAGAAATACCGAATGTCACCAGCGCAACCGCCCATCTCCGTCGCCTCACCTTTATTCGAAAAGCGCCTTCGAAAGCCGCCGAACCGAGTGGCTCCATCAACTTTTCATTTCTGTGATTAATGTCCATTATTGCCATACCGAAATAGTGTCACGACCTCACTACGGACCTTATTACGGTGCCGCCCGACGACCTGCATCGAGTCTAAGCCATCTTCAACGTCATCGGAACGGATTTCGCAAGGCACAAAACGATCCTCTGGCCGAACCGGAAGGCATGATTTACTCTCAAACATGGTGAACGAACGAATTCAGGCGCTCGCCCCGGACCTGACGCGAGCTGCTCCGCGCAGTGCTCGGGCTCCGCTCGGACCGTACCGTGCTATTGCCGCACGTGCGGTAGACAAATGCAGAGCTGAACTTGCGGGCGCGCTGGAGCGTATCATTACAACTGTCCGCTGGACCGCGCATTTTTCGCATTCACTGGGATTGATGCTGCTGAGTTCAAACAATTCGTCGCGACAGGTGCGAGCGACGAGGAAGTCATCGGCTGGATCGCAGAAAAGTCGCGCGTTCACGACTCCAGACGTGTTGCCCTGTGGGGCCGATTGTTTCGACTTAATCCGCTAAACTGGTTGCTGGATTTTGACGATTGGCTTCACGTTCGCCGGAACGTCAGGCAGCGCGGTCTGGATGGCCGTTAAGGATGAGAAGTTTAATTCCTCTTTTCTAATGCCTTAAGCAATGTCTCCACCGCTGCAATCTGCGCCTGGACGCGCTGCTCCAACGGAAGGGCGATCGGCGTTTCCGTCGTATAGCTGACTTTCGTGTGATGAACGCTCAGATACATCGCCTCCGCCCAATCGGGGCGATCTTCGAGACTCCCAAGTTTCAGAGCCAAATCTTTCCTGGAAATCACGCCGCCGTGCGCCGGGACCTCCTCGATTTCCGGGCGTAGATCGATAGGTACATGGCGTCCCATCGCGGCAATGATCTCACTGCCGAGAGTGGGCGGGAGCACCTCGTTCAGCTCGTATAGATACGCACCGATTCCTTCGAAATCCTCGTGCAGCATCATGGCCGCATCAAAGCGCCCAAGGGTCAGAAGCGCTCCGATGTGACTCTGAATTTCCAGCGACTTAGAGTTTCGATAATCACGATTCAGGTCGATGTCGTCGGCGTTGAGACGGACACCGCGAGCAAGACCGTTCGGATTGAGAACGGGAAAAATCGTGGTATCGAAGGCAGCAAAAAAATCGGGCTGGCGGAGCATTTGGAGCAGGGCGAGCGGCCCGGAAGTCTCATCGCCGTGAATGCCTGCGGAAAAATAGATGCTCGGGGCATCCAAACGACTCTGCGCTGCCCGATGAAGCCAAGGCCGCGTGCCGCTCGCCATCGGCGTGAGATAGCGGACCGTCCACCCTTCCGCCAGCGCAGCTTGCTCAACATCGCGCGCGTACGCCGACGGATCAAAATTGGTACTCATCGTTTAATTCCAAATCAGCAACGGTCATCATCCGCCCCAGAGCAATTCAAAGGTCACAACCACCCTCGCCTACGCGGACATCAATGCGCAATAAATCTCCTGAACAGCTCAAAAGCAAGGAAGCCTCCTTTCAAAGATCAAGAGCGTACTCAATGGCATACTGCTTCGACTGCATTGCTCCTTCTAGCGAAACAAAGATACGCTATTCGCTCTCCTGACTTGCGCCAAATTTTTGCCACGCCCAAACGCCGGCCCGGTCTCAGAAAAGGCTGACGCATATGCGGCGTTCCCAGGCTGAACGATCGGAATCGCTCTCCTGATCCGTGTTACATTTCTGGCGCTCCCGATCACTTTCACCGGCGTGCCGATCTGCACCCGGGCAAAAAATTCCGCCGCAAGGTCTCCAGGCATCCGGACACAACCGTGCGATGCCGGGTAGCCAGGCAGATACCCCGCATGCATTCCGACGTATTTACGGAATTCCATAAAATAGGGCATCGGAGCAGGCATGTAGCGACATCCCGGAGGGACGTATGAGCCCACAGTCGCATTTGGGTTGACTATTCTGCCGTAAGAATCGCTGATGAGACCGAAGTTTCCGGACTGATGGTGCAAGTCTTTGTTGATGATCCTGAAGCTCCCGGTCGGGGTTCCCCAACCCTCTTTGCCCGAAGCAATCGGGGAAATGAATGCCAACCGGCCATCTTCAAGCAAGTAGACCGCCTGCTCGGTAAGATTGATGATCACCGATGTCTGGTGAGCGCTTAGATTGGCAGTCAACCCAATTACAAACAGCACGATCGTTAGCTTAGCTTGGACTCTCATAGCTTTCCTTGCTTCATTGTTCGTTAGAGAACACTGTGGTGGATGCTGTCGAAGATAGATCGGATTCGACTATTGGAGAATTACCCAGAAGGATTAGGAGCAATGGTCCAACCCCATTACAGGACTGGAAACTGCCTCCGCCAGTGATCACCTGTGCCGATTGGCGCTGACTAGCAATTAATTATCAACCCCTATGGTAGTCGTCCCGGTCGTAATCGTGATGCCGGTGCCAGCGGTGCGAGTAGTGGTACTCATCCGAGCGGCGACAGAATGATCGAGACTGAAGACCACCGTTGGACGAGGGTGTAGATGATACGACGTCATTTTTCGCTAAACCTGAACCCATGAAGCAAATCGATTCTGACCAAGCTCCGCGATTTTGACCGTCGAGCGATTCTTTGCGATCGCACACCGGTTCTTGGCCAGCGCCGACCAATCGGAGAAAAAATGCAAAAAAGTGCACTCAATTGCGCCACATGCGAAGTGGCAAACAATCGGGACATAAGTGGTCGGGCGACCGCTGGACAAGTCAACCGCCCGTCGCGGATTCGAAAGAGAAACAGCTTTGGGCGCATCATCGGCTTGACCGTTCTCGGATTCTTAACAACGGCTGGTTTCATGGTCGCCTTAGGACCCATGGCCGCACGGGCGGGCGAGGATGAGGGAGGAGTGTATAAGCAAATTGAGGCTTTGGAGGCCAAGGTGTCCGCCTTGCAGGCAACTGTTTCCATATTGCAAGGACAGGTCTCTTCGCTGCAGGTTCAGTTGGCGGTGGTCCAATCCAATCCCGCACTCGCACTAGGTCCTTTCGTCACCGTCGATCCCGACCCGGAGATTGGTGTGGTTGGTCCGAATATCACATTTAAGGGGGCCAATATTCATATCGTCAGCGGCACGGGCTTTACGGACGACAACGACCATCCCATTGGTCTTGGCAATTTGATTATTGGCTATGACGAACCACCGGGCAGTCTCAGCAGTACTGACCGCAGTGGGTCACATAATTTGGTAATCGGAAGGTACAATAAGTTCACCCAAGCTGCTTTTGGTGGCCTTGTCGCAGGCGAACTAAACACGATCAGCAATAGAGAGACTTCCGTCACCGGCGGCGCAAACAACATCGCCAGCGGTCTGCTTGCCAGTGTCAGCGGCGGAGTGTCCAACACCGCCAGTGGCGGCCAGGCCAGCGTCAGCGGCGGCGTAAATAACGCTGCCAGCGGCTCCGGAGCTAGCATAAGCGGCGGTGAATCCAACACCGCTTGCGGCTCCGGAGCCAGCGTCAGCGGCGGTATGAGCAATACCGCCTGCAGCAGCCAGGCCAGCGTCAGCGGCGGCGATGGCAACACCGCCAGCGGAACGCAGTCCAGCGTCAGCGGAGGTGCGGGCAACACCGCAAATGGATCGGCAACGGCAGTCATTGGGGGCCAAAACGTCACCGACAACGTTGATGGCTCAATCAGGCCGCAACCGCCCTTCACCCCCTGATGCCCAATCCCCCTGGCTGCTCAGGGGAGATATTGCTCGAATTGTGAATCCATCAGGTAGGACCGCGTATGGGGCGCGACCCGTGACACATTCATTAGCCCTTTCGGCGCGATGCGTTATTGTCAGCTCTTCGTATTGCGTCGGTCTGTGAGTTTGATGTTCACGATCACCGCCAGCGCGATCACAAGGCCCACAAACGCATCCTGAATATAGGCGTCTGTACCCAGCAACACGAGTCCGGTTCGCACCTCGGCCATGATAAACGTGCCGATGAAGGTGCCAACGATACTTCCCACCCCCCCGGCCATCGATGTGCCTCCAATCACAGCGGCCGCGATGGCCTCCAATTCCAGCCCGGTTCCTTGAGTCGGTGTCACTGTTTTGAGGTATCCAAGTGATACGAGCCCTGCCAGACCCGCGGCGAGTGACGTAATCAAAAATCCAACCCTCTTCACTTGGGTAATCTTGATCCCGGCAAGTGTGGCAGCCTCAGGATTGTCCCCCGTCGCATACAGCTTTACACCAAAGGCGGTTCGATGCAGGAGCAGGAAAAGCAATACTCCCCATGCCGCCATCCAAAATATAGGCACCGGTATGGTACCGAAACCCTTGCCGCGGCCCATAATGTCGAAGAATGCGGTCTCAAACTGAAAAGAAGAAATCGGTTGCCCCTGCGACAGCACCATGGCGATTCCGCGATAAACCATCATCGTGGACAGGGTAGCGATGAAGGAATTGATCTTTGTCGTTGTTACCAATAGTCCATTCAGCAGTCCCAGAATCAGCGCGGACGCCAACCCGCAGATGGCTGCCGCCCAGATCTCCAGCCCGAAGTGCTTTGCCAGCAAACCCGTTACCACGCCGGTTACGGCATAGATCGCACCTACAGAGAGATCGAACTCCCCTGAGATAATGAGCATTGTCATCGCCATTGCAATGATGCCGAGTTCCGCCGTCTGCCGTAGCAAATTCAGCAAGTTGTAAGTGGATAGAAAGACCGGTGAGGCTAAGGAAAACCCTAACCCGATTAGCAGGGCCACGATTGCGATCCCGAAATCGCGCATGAGAAACGCGCGACTCCACGCGCTTCTGAATCCGCTCGTCGGATGCCTGGCGTCGTTGGCTCCGCCTTTGCTGGCGTAGGTTGGTTCAGGTAGTCGCTGCATGGATGATCGATTCTTTGGTCGCTTCGGCTCTGTTCAGAATGGTTCTCACTCGCCCTCGATTCATCACTAGCACGCGATCACTGAGCACTAGCAATTCTTCGATCGCCGACGAAGTAATGATGAATGAAAAACCTCGCAGGGTAAGAGCAAACATGAGGTCATAAATTTCCTTCTTCGCGCCCACATCTACCCCGCGGGTGGGTTCATTCATAAGAATGATCGCCGGCTCGAGCAATAGCCATCGTGATAACAACACCTTCTGTTGATTACCGCCGCTAAGTGATCCGATGAGATCGTCTTCGTGGCGGAATTTGATCGAAAGCTCCTTTTTCATCGACGCGGCGCTGTCACGCATACCGGCGGTGTCCTTGAAAAGAAGATCCGGACGCTGAGCAGTTCGCGCGATGTGCAGGTTTGTCTTGATGTCCTGATGCGGAAACAGTCCCAGTGTCTTTCGATCTTCCGGGATATAGCCGATCCCCTGTCGAATCGCGTCGTGCGGAGACCGAATCCGGATCTGGCGATTATTGATCGTCACTTCGCCGGATTCGACCTTGTGCAGTCCAAACAAGCTCCGGACCAAGACGGACCGACCCGACCCCGTCAGCCCGGCGATCCCTAAAATCTCGCCGGCTCGCAGCGAAAAAGTGACCGATGAGAAATGGCCGGTCAGACTGAGATTGCGAACGTCGAGTACTGTTCGCTGCTCGCTACTGGGCAAATCGCGCGCCGGCGGTGTAAGAGTCCGCCCGGCAATCATTCTCGACAATGTACTTACCTCGAATGCCTCTCTGGCCAACGTGCCAATATGGCGTCCGTCGCGCAGGACCACGATGCGGTCCGAAAGTTCAACGAGTTCCTCCAGCATGTGACTAACGAAAATGAAGCTGATGCCTTTCGCGCGAAGGTTCCGAATTACACGAAACAGCCGCCCGACTTCGGGCGGTGTGAGCGCCGTCGTCGGCTCGTCGAGAATGATCAGCTTCGCCTCGCGCGAGAGCACTCGTACCAGGAGAGCCAGCTGCCGTTCCGCAGCGCTCACATCGCGGATAAGTGCCCGCGGATTAACATCTTCATCCAGGAGAACGCGATACAAATCGACACAACGAGCCTCCATGACACGCCAATCCGGCATGAAGTGTCTTTTCGGCATTTGCGTTCCGAGAAAGATGTTCGCCGTGATTGAGAGATGCGGACAAATCGGGATCTCCTGGTGAAAAACCGCCAGACCGGCTCGGCCCGCTGCATTTGGATCCTTGGGTGCGTAAGGCTTTTGTTCGAGGAAGACAGAACCTTGATCGGCCGTGTGAATACCAGCAAGAATCTTGATCAGCGTCGATTTACCCGCGCCGTTCTCGCCGGCGAAGCCAACGATCTCTCCCTGACTGACGAGAAAGACACTTCCGACAAAGCTTGTACCGGTCCGAACCGTTTGCTGACATTTTCAATGCGGAGCAGATCAGCGGACATGAGCCGAGTGGGGATCCTACGCGAACAAAGGAGACAAGGGACTGTTTTGCCGCGCCAATTTGTGTTGAAAGGGCGGGGTTAGCGGTATCCTTGAGCAGCCAACTCTTTTACCTTTGCGACATTTTCCTGAGTAACCGGAGCCACACCGGTATTGATGTCGGTCGGAGCGAGGTTAAATCGCTTAAGCAGAAAAAGATTGATCACACTCTGAAACCCTTGCAAGTAGGGCTGTTGATCGATCGTGAACTGCATCTCGCCTTTTTCAATTCCGTTAAGAACATCCGCAACCAGGTCAAACGAACCTCCCGCTACTTTACCCTTCAGATTGTCGCGATCGATGATCTGTGCAATCGCCGACCCTGTAACATCTTCTACGCCGAACATGCCCTTGATGCTCGGATCCGCCTGCAATGCGGACGAGATGAGCGATACCGCTCGGACCATATCTGTCCCAGTGGCCACGACCCGGTACGAATATTTTCCGTTCTGCTTATCCAGCACATCCTTCACCCCTTTGATCCGAGCTTCCAGATTTTCCGCTCCGGCCGTGTGGATGCACAGCAATACATGGCCCCCGTCGGGGACAACTTTAAGGATCTGCTGTCCCATAGATACACCCGCCTCATAGTTACCTTGGCCGATGTAAGCGAGCCGTCCGCTAGCCGGCGCGTCCGCGTTCAACGCGATTACCGGAATGCCGCGTCCCATTGCTTCCTTCACCACATCATTAAACGCGGTAGGATCAGGCATCGTCGTGGCGATGCCATCGACGTTCTGCGCGATGGCAGATTTGATGAAATCAATTTGCTTCTCAATATCGAATCCGGAAGGGCCGGTATAAGTCACGTCCGCGCCGACCAATTTCCCGGCGTCTTCAGCGCCTTTTCGGACGGGTACGAAAAACGGCACAGCCGTGGCATGTGTGATGACAACAAACTTGTACCTCTGGTTGGGCTTACCAGGCGTGTCAGACCCAGCAGCGATAACCTGAGGAACTGCAAGGCTCAACCCAATGAGGGCGAGCCCAATAAATGCAACGAGTGCTTTCGGTAGAATCTTCATTTAGTCTAAGGGGGGTTGCTTTCCGAACCACCGGTCGATTAACCGCATTCGGTGTGGTTTGGTAGAACCTCACCCTACGGATTGTTTGACACAAGGTCAATGTATTGAGGCCGCCCTCGGCTGGCGCCATTCACGCCGCTCCGATGATACTGCGATTGTGCTCGGGTCGTGAATTACTCCGGTTTCCGAAGAGAGTAAGAAGGCCTAGTCTGTGGGACCTGCGTGGCAAACGGACGCATTGAGAAAAAGCCACAGCGCAGAAAGAAACTGGGAAAGCTCAGTTAGCGGAACTCCGCGTAAGAGCTTTTCGCTTAACGCTGTGTAACGTAGCTTTAACACTATGCCCTCAGGAGAACAGGAGACCAAGACAACCAACCGCCTTGTCACCCCCTTCACCGCCAAATCAACCGCCGCGGAGGTGATGGCGGGCATCGACCTCACCGGCCGTCGTGTTATCGTCACGGGCGGGGCGTCAGGCATCGGCATCGAGACTGCCCGGGCCCTGGCTGGTGCCGGCGCGGAAGTGACCATCGCCGTTCGCAATGTCGAGGCAGGCAACCGCACCGCCAAAGACATCGCCTCCACGACCGGCAACGGCAGGGTCCGGCTTGCCCCGCTCGACCTGGCCGATCGAGCTTCGGTGGCATCGTTCGTCGCTGCTTGGGACGGCCCGCTGCACATCCTGGTCAACAACGCCGGCGTGATGGCATTACCCGAGATGCGGACAGCGGAGGGGTGGGAGATGCAGTTCGCTACCAACCACTTCGGCCACTTCGCGCTAGCCACCGGACTGCACCGCGCGCTCGCCGCAGCTGTGGGAGCTCGCGTCGTGTCGGTCAGCTCTGGCGGCCATCTGATCTCTCCGGTCGTGTTTGACGACATCCACTTTCGCGTCCGCGCCTATGAACCGTGGCCAGCGTATGGGCAATCCAAGACGGCGAATGCGCTTTTCGCGGTCGAGGCGACCAGGCGATGGGCCAACGACGGCATCACCGTCAATGCGTTGATGCCCGGCGCAATCCGGTCGAACCTGCAGCGCCATCTGGATGAGGTAGAACTTAACCGGATGGAGGCGCGGATGAATCAATCGACCGATTTCGAGTGGAAGACACCCGAGCAAGGCGCGTCCACCTCCGTGCTGCTGGCCGCGTCACCTCTGCTCGACGGCGTCGGCGGCCGCTACTTCGAGGACTGCAACGAGGCCGAGCCCAACCGGCCAGGAAGTCGCCGCGGCGTGGCCGCCTACGCGCTGGATCCGGAGGCGGCTGCGCGTCTTTGGCAGGTTTCGTTGGACATACTGGCCTCGTAATTGGGACCAATGACCCTTGCCTCGTCGAGGCCGGCCTGATCCGTCAGAGGTCAACGTTCTCCTTTGTCAACGATCCGGCCGAATGAGATCAATGAATAGGAGCGGCGCAGTCACTGTGCTAACTTTTCGACCCTCCGATAAGACCAAAAAACGGCTTCAGGTTCCAGCAAAGGCTCGACGAATCAATTCTGTGAATTAATCTGCTGATGGCAACGGGAAAGGATCAACCGAAATGATGGATATGGGATTATGACAGGCAATGAGGGGGAGGACAAAGACTGTAACGATGCGCTCCTGCTCTTGATCAGACACCTTGAAAACGAAGTCCGGCGTCTTGCGGCTGAAAACAACCAACTGAAGGCGGAAAACGCCGAACTGACAAAGGTTAACGACTTCCTGAATTCAATCGCCATCCGAGGACAGGACAAGCTCGACGAAAAATGATCACCGACTCGTTCTCCCAAGGCTCACAGTGCGCGCCAACCTATTTTTGAGATCCGCTGATTCCGTAAGATTCGAATGCCTCTCAAGCCTCATCCCATCGTCCGGCAGGCTTAGCAATCCTCGAGATCAAGTCGTTTGTGTAGTTCATCCAGGCTCTTTCTAAGATCAATTCGTAGGTCATGTGCTGATTGACCAATTCTTTCTGTTCCGAGCAATCCGTAAAGGGTGCGACAAAGAATCACAGCGTCTTGAAGGCAGTGTCTTAAGAGCCTATTCTCTGCTTCAAGGGCATCTATCCGTTTCGCGAGCCTGTCTAAGTCATCCCGCAGGTCCATGAAATGACTTTCGGCCAAGATCGTCAGGAGAACAATACGAAGCTACGGACTTTACACACTAGCAGCATCAGCTATCGCACTACCGGCTGCAATAGCTTCCATTATTATCTCCACGGCTACAGCCGCTAAGACTTGAGCACAATAAAGCCGTTACGAAACTTCCCTTTATCAGTTTCGTCATAGAGAAAAAATTTGATTCGTCAATCTGCTGCGTCCTCCCGTATCGCAGCGTCGAGAATGTCCGCTGTTCCAGGACCTGAAACCTCGGCCTGCGGATCGATACGCACCGGTACGTCGCACCTTGGACAAACTTCTCGATAGCTTCCCGCTCTTCGCGCCGCTGAGCTCTTTTTCTTGAGAAATTCGGCGTATCGATCCGTGCCTTCGCCGTCGTAAGCGTCCCAGGCGCAAACGATCCGGCCCTCTGCCCTGACGAAAACGCAACCGGACCGCTCAAGGGTCCAGTCGATCAGGGTTCTTAGTACTCCCACGTCTTTCGTATTTGCCCTCATCTTTTTAAGCAAATGCGTGATCCTGAAACAGGAAACGAAAAACATGAAATCTTCAAATAGCATTGGCATCTCGTCGGAGAATGATAAGGTCTGGTCGTATGAAGGCTAAGCCATCGATTCCCCCCCTAATGACAGAATTCGATCCACGCAAGCAGTCCCGCAGGGATTTCATCGAAACGCTCGCGAAGTCGGCCGGAGCCGCCGCAGTGCTTGGCGGTCTGGGCGCCAGCCCGGCCGTCGCCGCGGAAATGGCGAAAGCCACCGGCCGGTCGGAGAAGCCGCTGAAGGCCGCATTTTCCAACGCCGGCCTGCAGGTCACTTGGTGCGCACAGGGCAAGCAGGCGGCCGAGTGGTGGGGCAAGATGTTCAATGTCGACGTGACGTGGTACGACGGCGAACTGAGCACCACCCGCCAGCGAACCGCCATCGACGACATGGCCTCGCAGAAGTGGGACTTCGTAGCGATTCAGGCGGTCGGAATCGGCACGCTGACCGACCCGGTGAAGAAGATGATCGACGCCGGCATCCCGGTGATCGACCTCGACACGTTGATCGCGCCGCTCGACACTATCAACGTCCATAGCTTCCTCGCCCCCGACAACGAGTTCATGGGCTCGGCGATCACCCAGACGCTGGTAAACGCCATCGGCGGCAAAGGCAAGATCGTGATGACCCAGGGTCAGCTCGGTCATACCGGCGCGCAGGGCCGGGCGCGCGGCTTCCACAGCGTCCTCAAGAACTATCCGGACATCGAAGTGCTCGACGAACAGCCCGGCGACTGGGACGTCACCAAGGTC
This sequence comes from uncultured Verrucomicrobiae bacterium, assembly GCA_963736745.1. Taxonomy (GTDB): domain Bacteria; phylum Verrucomicrobiota; class Verrucomicrobiia; order Chthoniobacterales; family JAFAMB01; genus JAFAMB01. The sequence goes on from CAVTQD010000006.1 coordinate 77,663, forward strand.
GCGCGGATCTGGGAAACGCTGCTGACCAAGTATCCGCAAATCGACGCGGCGTTCTTCCACAACGACGACATGGCGCTGGCCGCCGCCACCGTGATGCAGCGACACAACCGCACCGGCATCAAGATCGGCGGCGTTGACGCCATGCCTGCGGCGCTCGAGGCGGTCATCGACGGACGCATGCTGGCCACCGTACGCAATCCGTCCTGCCGAATCCACGGCGGTGCCATCGTCGCCGGCGTGGCAGCGGTGGTGGACGGCGAGAAGACCGGCCCCGGCGGCATCTCGAAGCAGGTCGTCACCGACGGGCCGGTTGTCACCAAGGCCAACGCACCGGGCATGATGTGGATGGAAAGCCACTTCTTGATCTGAGGCGACAAGGCACGGAGGCGCGCGGCGAAGGTATGCGCCGCGCGCCTCCTGCCCAACGCAGGGTGGAATTGATGAGTGACGCGACGACGCCGCTGGATATGGCGGGCATATCGAAGTCGTTTGGCGGCGTCGATGCGCTGAAGGACGTGAATTTCACGCTTCAGAAAGGCGAGATACGCGGCGTGGTCGGCGAGAACGGCGCCGGCAAGAGCACGCTGATGAAGATCGTCGCCGGCGTGCATGTCGATTATCGGGGCACCATGCGTGTGCACGGTCGCGAAGTACGCTTCCGCTCGGCCCGCAACGCCCTGGAGGTCGGCATCGGCATGGTACAACAAGAACTCAGCAGCGTCCCGGAGTTGACGGTGGCCGAGAATGTCCTGCTGGGACGCCAGCCGACCAACCGCTACGGCATCGTCGACTGGGCCAGGATGGTGCGCGAGGCCGGCAACCATCTGCGCGGGCTCGGCCTCGACGTCGATCCTCGCGCGCGCATGGGTTCACTGCCAATCGGCATGCAGCAGCTCGTTGAGATCAGCCGGGTGCTGTTCTCGGGAGCGGACATCATCATTCTGGACGAACCCACATCGGCGCTCTCGCCGCCTGAAGTCGAGCAGCTGTTCGCAGTGCTGCGGCGCATGCGTGACGCCGGGCCGACCTTTGTGTTCATCTCGCACTTCCTCGACGACGTACTGCGCATCTCCGATAGCGTGACCGTGTTCCACAACGGCCGCAGCGTAGTCACGGAACGGACGGCGAAAATCGACAAGAAATGGCTGATCGAACGCATGATCGGCGTCGGCCACGGCGAGCTTGAGGCCGGCTACGCCGCCGAGTTTCAGCTCAACAGCCGGCTCGACGCACCGGTGGTGCTGGAGACCGAAGGCCTGTCGCTGGGTCGCGTCTACCGTAACGTGTCGCTGCAGATACGCGCCGGCGAGGTGCTGGGCGTGTACGGCTTCATGGGCTGCGGCCAGATCGAGCTGGCGCGCACGCTGTTCGGCAAGCTGCAGCCGGATGCCGGCACGATGCGCCTCCAGGGGCGGCCGCAGCGCCTGCGCAGCACCGCCGCGGCCCGCCAGGCCGGCCTCGCCTTCGTGCCGGAGAACCGCCGGAGCATGCTGTTCTACCAGGAGCCGATCTACAAGAGCATCTCGATCAGCATCCTCGATCGGCTGTCGCGTCTGCTTCTCAGGCCGGACGAGGAGCGCCGCATCGCCGCCAAACGGGTGAAGGAGGTACATGTGGTACCGCCGGTGGTGGAGCGGTTGGTGGCGACGCTTTCGGGCGGCAACCAGCAGAAGGTCGGGCTGGCGAAGTGGCTGACGTTCTTGCCGAAGGTGCTGATCCTTTGCGAACCCACTCGCGGCATGGACGTGGGCGCCAAGGCCGACGTGGTCAGAATCGTCCGCGGCCTGCGCGAGCGGGGCATCGGCATCCTCGTCGCCTCGACCGAACCCGAGACCGTGCTGGCCCTCGCCGACCGCATCCTGGTAATGCGCAAGGGCGAGATCGGCCACGAATTCGCGAGCGAACTTGTCAGCAAGGATCGCCTTCTCGCAGCATCATGAGATTGACACAATGACCGCTTTCGGAGCCGAACTGACAACCCCCCAAGTTACGCCGCCTGCGCCGCCCGGCGAGCGCCTGGCGCGCTGGCTGCGCAGCCGCCTGCGCAACATCGCGCCGTTCCTCACCTTGCTGGTCCTGGTGACCTTCTTCAGCTTCGCCAGCCCGTCCTTCGCCACGGCCGGCAACCTAGAGAACATCCTCACCCAGGTCTCGGTCACGGCAATGATCGCGACCGGGCTGACCTTCGTGCTGCTGTGCGGAGAAATCGACCTGAGCGTGGCCGCCGTGGCCAACTCGGCCGGCATCCTGGTCGCCTATTTCACGTTGCAAGATAGCAGCGTCAACATCGCCAACATACCTCTCCCGGGCGGTGTGGCCATCGTCCTCGCCGTCCTCGCCTCGCTGCTGCTCGGCTCAGTCACGGCGTTCGGCGTGACGCGCATCGGCATCCCCACCTTCATCATGACTCTGGCGATGATGGAGATCGGCGCCGGCATCTGCGCCATCGCGGTGCGCGGCCAGATCGCCTACGCAGTGCCCGACTTGGTGAAGACGCTGGGCGGCGGCTCGCTCGGCCCGGTGCCATGGATCGCCATCCTCGCCGCGCTGACGCTCGCCATCGGCCATTTCGTGCTCACCTACACGCGCTTCGGCCGCTACGTCTACATGGTGGGCGGCAACCGCGAGGCGGCCGAATACTCGGGTGTGAACGTGCGCATGATCATCGCCGCGGTGATGATCATCTGCGCGTTCACCGCCGGCATCGCCGGCATCCTCGGCGTAGCGCACTTCGGCAGCGCGCAGCAGAACGAGTTCGACGATTACCTGATCGACTCAATCGCCGCGGTGGTGGTGGGCGGCACCAGCCTGTTCGGCGGACAGGGTGGCATTCCCAATACCATCATCGGCGTGTTCGTACTCGGCGTGCTGAACAACGGGCTCGATCACGTCCGCATCGACAGCTTCCTCAAGGTGCTGATCCGGGGCCTGATCCTGCTCACCGCGCTAATCATCAACGTCTACGCCCAGCGCCTGCGCGCCAAGCAGGACTAGCGGGGGACCGGGGGGCAGCGCGTCGGCTCAGGCGGGCGCCTCGTAGGGAGCAATCCCTTGGCGGCCAACTTTGTTGGAGCCTGGCGAGCGGCTCGTCAAAGCCTGAGGGCTTAAAGTCAATAGGACCGGATCTTCAAGCAGCCGATCAAGTCTTGGGCTAGCTTGGTGGACGCCAATGCTGCACCAAGCTCGGTTAGGCCATTCGGCACAGAGATCGGATTATTCGGCAGCAACCATTGAAGCGTGCTCCGTTTTCTGTCGCAACTTTGCCATTTCTTCCGGGATCGTTCGGAAGTTGCCGTATTCCGTGATCAGCGCGGTGACCAGGTGGCGGGGCGTCACGTCGAAAGCATAATTGAGAGCGGGGCTGCCCTCGGGCGTCAAACGGACCTCGCAAACCTCACCTTCTTTCGTGCGCCCCGAAATGTTCGCGACTTCCTCCGGTGAACGGATCTCGATCGGGATATCCTTAATTCCGTCCTCGATCGTCCAATCGATGGTGGAGAGAGGCAGGGCGACGTAGAAGGGGACCTGGTTTTCTCGCGCGGCCAAGGCCTTCAGATAAGTACCGATCTTGTTGCAAACATCTCCGCCCGCCGTGGTTCGATCGCTGCCGACGATGCAAAGGTCAACCTGTCCATGTTGCATGAGATGGCCGCCCGCATTATCGACGATCACAGTGTGCGGCACCCCGTGGTGGCCGAGTTCCCAGGCCGTCAGCGAAGCGCCCTGATTTCGCGGCCGAGTCTCATCAACCCAGACATGAACCGGGATACCCGCCTCGAAGGACTTATAGATTGGGGCCAGAGCGGTTCCCCAATCGACCGTTGCTAGCCAACCGGCGTTGCAATGGGTCAGCAGATTAACCGGGCGCAAACGCCCGGTCTTATCCCAGGCTTGTTCGATGAGCAAACGTCCATACTCGCCTATCGCAGAACAGTTCGAGACATCTTCATCGCAAATCTTTTTGGCCACCGTGAACGCTGCAGCAGCACGGTCCTTCGGGTGTAGCAGGTGCAGCGCTTCCCGCATCCTATCGAGTGCCCATCTCAAGTTCACCGCAGTCGGTCGGGATGCGAAGAGCATTTCGTAGGCCCGCTGAAACGCTTTGTCGCTGGGATCGCGGAGCAAGTCAAGGGCAAGGCCATAAGCAGCGGAAGCTCCAATGAGCGGCGCTCCGCGTACTACCATGTTGCGAATCCCTTTCACAACGTCCTCGACTGTGCGCCATTCAACGATCTTGAAGTGATGGGGCAGTAAAGTCTGATCGATGACGCTGACAGAAATTCCGTCATCATTTAGCCAAATGGTCCGATAAGGTTTACCGCCAACTTTCATAGTCTGAATACTCCTCGCCTGCTGCAGCGGTTACTTCATCAATCTTAACGAAATTCTCAGCGTTTATCACCAGCAATCGGCCAACCCGTAAAGCATGGCGTTCGCAACGGGCTCTGAGATCGGGATCAAGGATCGCCTCAAGTTCCGCAACATGAGCAAGCCCAAGAATGCGCCGAATCATCTTTAAACCCGCAAAGCCAAGCGCATCGTGAAAGAGGCGATGCAGGTAACGTCTTTGCTCCAGGATCAATGCTTCCCAGGAGGCAGGGTCGGTAAAAAGGCTGGCATGATAGGCGTCGCCAGTAACGTTCTCCCGCCAAAGCTCAATGAATCTCTTTTCGAACCGATTCCATACTTCCTCCACTATCTCCAAAATCCAGCCGCGATACTTCGCGCGTGCGCCGGGATAAGGCTCGTGACCTTCTTGAGCAAAAAATGCGAGTAGCAGATTGCCGATCACCGCACCCACATCAAATCCCATTGGGCCATAGAACGCGAACTCTGGATCAATCACTCGCGTATTCTCCGGTGTGGCCATGATCGAACCGGAATGGAGGTCACCATGGATTAGCGCCTCAGCCGAGCTCAAAAACTTAAGCTTCATTCGCTGTGCACTGGCCTTGAGAGCGCTGTCTTGCCGAAAAGCCGATGCGATGTCGTCGAGTTGAGGCGTCGTCCATCGGTTGAGTTTCGCGAGGCGATAGGGATCGGTGAAAACGAGATCCTCCGTAATCTTGCAGAGCTCGATGTTTTCGCAAAATAGCGCCATCCGCCGTTTCTTGGAGGCAGCGTCCAGGTAAAGGTCAGACGTTTTGAAGAGTGTTTGCGCCATGAACTCTGCGACATCACTGGCCAGTCGAGGGTATGTAATGCCCTGAATGAATCCTTTGCGCAGGATAATGTGGGGAGAGAGGTATTCCATGACGATCGCCGCGTGTGCTGCATCGTAGTGGTAGAGCTTTGGTAAAAGCTCCGGCACAAGCTTGGCCTGTTCAGCGAGCGCCTCATTTTCAAAGAAGGCACGTTTAAGTGGAAGAGCCCAGGCTTTACCAACTACACGAACGTAAGGGAGAGCTTGTTTCACAACGACCCCGCCCTCCGCACCTTTGACGATAAAAACCAGGTTCAGATTTCCGTCGCCCACCTCGCGCGCGAGCCAGCTTGCAGGGTCGCTCCCTAAGTGTTCGCACGCGGCAGGAATCTCCGCGACAAAATCAACGACGGATATCGCGTCGAGAGGCCGATAATCTACAGGCACATCGAGTGGCTTGTTCACGGGAGAACAGTTTGCTCATTGAGCTCAAAACTTGGCACACTTGGTTAAAGTCAGGCTTCTATGAAGCCGGCCTTTGTCCGAATTCTCGACAGACTCTCGTTGTCAAAAGAGATATTGTCAAAATTGTATATGGTGAGCAGGCGCATCCTTGGTTTACAACAGGTTAGGAAGTTTGTTGGGTTATTTCTTTTCCGTCGGCGCCAACTGCTCCAGTGACTACTTTTGGCATCAAGTTCAATCCGTCCAGCCGACGCCAGTGTTATTGAGCTTGGCGCCGAGCTTGAAGAACATGGTTAAAGTCGCAATCCGCGAGCCGCAAATTTGGAAACATTTCCACCGAAAGTTATTCCTCTGTTTACTATCCACTCCTGCCAAGCAGCGAACGTCGCCGGCGCGATACCGTAGACAACAAGAACACATACAAAGTATGTTACGCTCTTGTACCTAGCCAGAATAGATCACTACTGGCACGTATCCTCGGTCCGATTCGCAGTGAAAACCTCTCCGACGCGCAACTGGAGCTCGTTGCGGAAATATTGTCGACCCTATATTCTTGAACAGCGGTTTTTGGTTCGTAGAAACCTCCCCATTTTTGGACATGGGCAGGACCAAATGGTGTCTGCTTCGACCAAGGATTGCGCCGCAGGTGAAAACCTCGAAGCGCATGGTATGAGGTTCCCCCGTTTCGACGGACAGAGATTTTGGGCGAAACAGAGTGACCAGGAATGGAAAGGACATTATCATTGAATGCCGTGCCCAAGAAGTACGATGAAAGCTTTAAGCGCCAAGCCTTGGAGATGGTTCTGCAGGGCGGAAAGACGGTCAAGCAAGTGGCGGAGCATCTTGGGGTAAGCCAGTACTCGATCTACCGTCAAAAAGAAATCAGGCCAATAATAGTTTCCGAAAAATCGGGGCAAGCGCACCGGAGTCAAGACATGTTGTCGTGGACGGCATGAGGTGCGACTCGAAGGGGACGCCGCAGAATTGGTAAAGGAGACCCACCATGGTTAAAAAAGCGATCAACGATCCGGAAAGAATTGTCGGCGAAGTCATCGAAGGCCTGATCTTCGCGTCACATGGGCGCCTTGTCCAAGTGCCGGGCGTCAACGCTGTGATGCGCCCGAAGATCGAGGATGGCAAGGTTGCGCTCCTCATCGGGGGCGGCAGCGGCCACGAACCCATCTACACAACCTATGTCGGCCCCGGCTTCGCTGACGCCGCGGCGTGCGGCAACATATTTGCCGCGCCATCGCCGCAGATAATCTTCGAGGCGACCAAAGCCATCCATCGAGGGAAGGGAGTCCTCTACGTGTACGGCAACTATGAGGGTGACGTCATGAATTTCGATGTCGCCGCTGAGATGGCCGCCGCCGAAGGAATCGAGGTCATGTACGCCCGTACCATGGATGACGTCTCTTTGCCTAAAGGCGAGGGTCGGAGAGGAATCGCCGGCTCTTTCTTTCAGGTCAAAATTGCCGGCGCTGCGTGCCGCAGTAGCCTGAGCTTGGCAGAGGCGCAGCGGGTGACCCTTCGCGCACAACACAATATCCGCTCCCTCAGCGTCGCGCTCCGTCCCGGATCGTTGCCCGAGACGGGCCAGCCGACCTTCACTCTGGGCGAGGATGAAATCGAAATCGGCATGGGAGGCCATGGCGAGCGCGGGGTGGCGCGGAAGAAAATGATGCCCGCCGATCAGCTCGTCGATCTCATGATGGATCAACTCGTGGAAGACTTTCCCCTCGTCCGCGGAGATCGTGTCGCGCTCCTGATCGACGACCTTGGGGCGACAACGATGATGGAGCTCTTGATCGTTAACCGGCGTGTCCGCCAGATTTTGGATCAGCGTGGCGTGGCGGTGCACGACACGCGGATCGGTCCGTATATGACCACCCAGGAAATGGCGGGATTCAGCATCACGCTGTTCCGCCTCGACGAAGAGCTTGCGCGTTATTTCGATCAACCGGCGTCCAACGAGTCATTTCTCAAAGCGTGAGGAGCCCATGAGCGCGGGACTCGACCTGTCGGAAACGAAATCGCTGCTATCCGCGGCGGCGCGTGCGGTCATCGCAAATAAGGAGCGATTGACCAAAGCGGACCAGGCTATCGGCGACGGCGATCACGGGGTTGGCATGGCGCGGGGATTTGCCGCAGTCGAACAGGCCACAGCGAAGGAGGTCCGCACGATGCAGGAGCTGTTTCGCGACTGTGGCCTGGCCCTCATGATGGCGAGCGGCGGCGCCTCTGGCATCGTATTCGGAACGATGTTTCTGGGCGCCGCCAATGGGCTGAAAGGCGACGTGTTCGACGCTCAAGCCCTGGTGCTGGCTTTCGAGGGTGGACTGAAGGCGGTACAGGACCGCGGCAAAGCCAAGATCGGCGACAAGACCATGGTGGATGCGCTGGCACCCGCCGCGGAGGCGGCCCGAAAGGCGCTCGCTGGGAATGGAGCGATCGAAGAAGTCGCTGCGGCTGCGGCCAAGGCCGCAGCCGATGGGGTGGAAGCGACGCGAGGATTGGTTGCGAAGATCGGAAAGGCGAAAGGATTGGGCGACCGCACCGTTGGGTTCATCGACCCCGGCGCGCTGACCACGAGCATTCTGCTCGACTCGATCGCCGAGACATTGCGAATGCGCGTCCGCTAACGCCCGCGCGCGAAACATTCATCGTCTGCCATGGGTGCCGCGCGGAAATCGTCGATCCGCATTCGCTTCCATTGCCTCCCACGATGGCTCCAAATACTTCCTGCGCAGGGTTACTCGTACCTCCTAAAACTCTCGAACTCTCTACGTTTATAACGTTGCGTTGTCCGGCAACTATGCCCCCACTGGCAGAAGCTCCGAACTCGTTAAAAGATCTTATTAATAAGTTATGAGTTCCACTACGATCTCCCGCGACGAGATTCCCCGAATCTTCGTCATACCCGATAATGATCAATTAGTGCATCGTCTTATATGTAGCTGGCATATGAGAGGATGCACTAGTGCGATGAAAGCCGAGAAAACTCTTCAACCGCAATGGAGATCAAGTTAAGAACGGGGAGAGAAGCATGCGCTCGCCAGCGATCTCGCTCGATCAACTCGCGTCTTTGCCTGCGGTCTATCGGGTAGTGATCCCGCCCGCCTACGAGGACCGGAACGGCCATATGAACATGCGCTGGTATTTGGCCATCTACGACGAGGCCGGGGACGCGATGTACCCCATGCTGGGGCTCACCGCGGATTACTTCGCGGAGTCGGGCGCGGGCGGCTTCGATCTTGAGCATCACCTCTGGTATCCCTCCGAAGTTCGAATCGGGGACACCGTGGTGATCAGGGCCCGCATTCTCGCGCGGAGTTCGAAGCTTTTCCATTATATGATGTTCATGGTAAACGAGTCCCAGGGCATGCTCTCCTCGCTCTTCGAGTGCGTGCACGCTCATGCGGACTTGAGAGCCCGTCGCACCGCTCCCTTCCCGGCCCAGGTGGCGGCCCGGATCGACGCCTTCATCGCCGAGCACCGAGCGCTGGATTGGCCCGCGCCGATCTCGGGGTCCATGGTTGTCAAAGCAGCCTCCAGCGCGTGAAATCATGATGGACCGCCCTTTCGCGATTAGGCATGAGTGCCGGCTAGACCTTACGCGCGACACCAAATGGCATCATGGCGTTCAGCGGGGCGATGCTCTCACGGTTCTTAGAGCGATCGGGTGTTATCGCGCAGGCAGTGCTCACCAGGATCTATCGTCAACTGCGAAATTATTGGCCCCTGTGTCGGACCTGTTCGGCTCGTTCAACTACTCGGCTATTTACGACCAGCTGAGCACGTTTAACTTCCGAAGTATTGACAATCAATTCGGCCTTGGGAACTGGTTTTGAGTCGCTCTCCGCCTTGGCGCCGGTCTGACCAGATTTGGCTACAGGACTCGTTTGTCGCTGATCGTCCTGGTTTTGTTGTTGGAACACAGCATCTAAAAACTTTTGATCTTCCGTGGTGATAGCCTGGGGTACGTCACAGAAATTCAAATTACCGGCAGAATGCCCCCTTTGAGCAATCACATCTCCTTTGTGGGCAATGATTAATGTTACGAGGGCCAGACATATGCAAGCCCCGAGATTAACCACCAAGACGGGTTTCACCCATACTCTTACCAAGATACACATAACGCCCCAGCCGATAAAGGAACCACGGTCGGCAAGATGATGTTCAAATTGGCATAAAAGATAGACGCTTGAAGCAGGCCAATTGTTCATCGCGCGTCCATTGTTAGTTAGAGCCGGTCTGGAAAAGTCATATATTGGCTGCGAGCCGTCTCCCCATCCATCGTATCATCACCGCGATTCGGATTCACGCTTCGGTGGTTTCGGGTGGTCGAGAACGTGCAAACGAAGGCGGCTTCGTCGCTGTTGTAACGGATTTCAAATTGCCGGGCCTTTTCGAGAAGACCTTTTTTATCGGCTCAACATCGTCTGCATCACGGTCCCACCGTTGCGGAACCGGCCCGAGGATATACCGGAACTTGTACGCTATTTTCTGCGCCGGCAAAGCGCCGAGATGGGAATCGATAAACCGTCAATTCAGAATGAAGCGTTGCAGTTTCTCCAACAGCAGACATGGAACGGGAACGTGCGCGAACTCGAAAGCGCTTTGCGGCGGGCGCTGTAAGGCGTGAACCGAAAAATCCACAAACTCTCTTCAGAGACGATTTCGTCCTTCTGGAACAGCTTCCAAAGATCTCGATACGACTGGAAAATGCTCGGCCCTCTTTTGGACTGCACCATTTCCTTCAACCGCCTGAGCACACCAGAGGAAAGAGGTGCGAAGGCCAAGACCACGGCGACCTGAAATAGATTGAAGAGAATGCGATTTAGCATGTAGACGTTCGTTGTTCCTAGCCGTTTTGTTCAACATCCGCTTGGCAATGGATGACTCTCGCTTTCCGTGCCGTAACCGCACCCCCAAAAAGGCCGCGCAAAGATAATTGGCGAATCGACGGACCCGCGAGCCGTAGCTTCTTGGAACAGCCGGGCCTCGGCAAGCAGACCCGTGGCGCATAATCCGTTTTTTTTTCGCAGCGATCGCCTCAGGGTCGAACGGCGTGGCGCCTGGTTGCGGCACCAACCCCGACACGTAAAACTGACCGTGGCCGCTGTCAGTGCATTTTCTCTGATGAGCAGCGTGTTACTAACCCCGGAGGTACTTATTGAGAAAATCGAGCGTGCGTTGCCAAGCCAACTTGGCCGCGGCCGCGTCGTAACGTGGCGTCGTATCGTTATGGAAACCATGATTGACGCCCTCATAAACGTACGCAGCATAAAACACGTGATTTGCCTTAAGCGCTTCCTCGTAGGCGGGCCATCCTCCGGTGATGCGCGTATCCAGCGATGCGTAGTGGAGTAAAAGCGGCGCCTTGATCTTGGCAACGTCCACCGCAGGCGGTTGGCGGCCGTAGAACGAAACTGCAGCCGTCAAATCCGGGAGCCGCACCGCCAACTTATTGGCGATGGTTCCACCAAAGCAAAAGCCCACTATGCCGATTTTACCGGTGCATTCGGGCCGCGCTTTCAGCCAGGCAACTGAGGCGACAAAGTCTTCGAACATTTTGTTCTCATCCACCTTGCGAAAAAGTTCTGCCCCTTTTTCATCATCGCCAGGATATCCCCCAACAGATGTAAGAGCATCCGGCGCAAAGGCGAGGAAATTCACAGTTCCCAGACGTCGCGCCACGTCTTCGATGTAAGGATTAAGGCCACGGTTCTCATGAATGACCAGCACGGCGGGCAATTTTTCGTCGGCATTCGCCGGACGTACGTAGTATCCATGTATGCTGCCGTTTCCTTGTGGCGAGGGCACAGTCGCATATTCCGTGTTGAGTCGCTCGTCGTTTTGAGGGACCTGTTCCGCCAGAGCGTAGTTCGGCTTAAGGGTATCCCATATTGCCGCGACGGTTAGTCCACCCACCGCAAACTTTGTCGCGCCATCCAAGAATTGGCGCCGGCTGATCTCGCCATGAATGTAATGGTCAAATAGGTCCAACAATCCTTGAGGGAAATCGGTCGCTTTCTTTCGTTCCATTTGAGTGGCTTCTTTGCCGCTTTTTCCAAATGTCGAGGATGTTTGGCAGAATTCTAGATCCAAAATCTTCGGCGTAGGATCCGAAGGAAGTTGCGGCCAGCGGACTCTGCATCCGCTTGTGGGACGTTAAGAGGATCCAAATCGGTTGACGACCTAGACCGCGTGCCGCTGCAAGAATGCCAAGGTCTTCTGATTGAATTCCTCGACCTTCTCATAGATCGGCGCGTGAGCGCACTCCTCAAAGATCAGCAGTTCGGAGCCGAGTATGGAACCTGTCATCCGATCCGCAAAACGGGTTGAAGTCAACACATCGTGATGCCCAAAAGTGATCTGCGTTGGTGCCGTGATCTGGCTCAACTGCGCCGCCACATCATGCGTGATCACGGCATTGGACTCCTGAAGAAAGGCCGCCAGAGGCTGCATTGGCCGGCCCCGCACAAATTCGGCCAGGGACTGGATGTACTCTGGTTTGGCAGCATATAGCTCGGGCGTGAAGCACCACGGGAAAATGCTCAGAATAATCATCTCGGGCACGCTGGCTAGCGCTTTGGCAGTTACCTGCCACCCTTCGACCACGATCTTCAGGAAAGGGTCTGTCTTCGCCCACCCACTGTGCAGGGACAATGACTTGACCTTCTTAGGATATTTGGCCGCCAGCCACATGGCAGTGGCGGCGCCAAGCGACAGGCCCGAGATGTGCGCGTTCGGGATCCCAGCAGCTTGCATGAACGCGGCGACATCGTCGGCGAAAAGCTCGGTGGAATAGACGCCTTCGGGTTTGTCGCTTTCCCCCGTCCCGCGTAGGTCGATTGAGATACAAGTGAAATGCTTCGCGTACTCGGCCACCTGGAAGGCATAACAAGCGTAATCGGCGGCTAAATACGGGATGAGGATCAGAGGTTCTCCAGTTCCTTGTTGGTCATAGTTCACGGTTATGTTGTTGGCTTTGATTTTAGGCATGGGGTCTCTCCTTCTAAATACGGCCCACGAAAAGCCAGGATACTGGGGCCGATGACATGGTAAACATACCGGCGGTTCCACTCTTGTTCTATCGAGATCTCGAGCGACTCGCCAATCGCAGGAATCATGGGCTAAACTACTGCAAACAACAACGAACGATCATAGCCTTCCGACAAGACGTTCCGATCGGAGCATTTTCAGGCAAACCGTATGTCATAAGTCATTCCGTTTACACATGTTATGAATCGGAATGCCACGGCAGGCGATGTACCATTACAAAAGCGTAGCCGATTCTCCCATGAAGCCGGTCACACTTTGCGTCTCCGTGCCATTGCGACACGGGATAAGGCTGATCCAAATCCCGCCAGCTCTTTGTTCAGCGCCGGGATTTGACATCCAAACCGGAGGCGTAACCCTCGGTGTCGATTTTCGCCTTTCCTCGAAAGTAAAGCGAGCCGCTTTACTTACTTCGGGAGGTACGGCCCAAGCCTTCTGATCATTGCGTAAGTAAAGCGTCCCCGCTTTACCTCCTGCGTTCCCAAATCGAGCTAGAGATTATGAAGACGACGCTGCTATGCGCCGGCAACGATAACTGAATGCAGTTATTCTCCGCGGATCTTCGACTAACTTTCTTTACGACGTTTGTCTTTGATGCTGTTTAAACCTAACGCATTGCTTTTGTAAAATACATTAACAATGTCCCGAGTTTGATGCCTCGTTATGCAATCGATCGACGAAATCTATCAGGCTTCGATTGTCAAGATATAAACGACTTTCCCACTCTCCCGCGGTTTCCCTTTTTGAGATTTCAATCCAGATTAGGAGAAACTTCTCCACATCCGCCAGTTCGGCAGCGCCCCAGTGGAGGGTTACAAAGCATTTACCGCGCGGGTTTCTGCAGCGCTTGGCCCAGCGGTACCGGTCGACCGAAGTTCGGCGTGCCGTCGGGGCTGAAGGTGAAGCGCTGGATACGCGGTGAGCGAAAATCGTTGCAGCCGTCTCCGGGCTCCGGATTAGCGTGATAGATAATCCAGTCTTCCTGACCGTTGGGAGATTTGAAGAAGCCGTTGTGTCCTGGGCCAAAGGCATCGGAGCTCGGATCGGTACTAAGGAATGGATGGTTGATTTTGGTCCAGTCATCGAGGGGATTGGCGTCAAGATTGCCTCAAGCAGCCAAGAGTGTAGAAGTCCGTCCAGCAGCCGGACGCTGAGAAAACTATAAACATCTTGTTGCCATGCGAAATGAACTCGGGTCCTTCGTTCACATTGACCTGCCTGTCGGGCAGGTCGCCATGCTCTTCCCACGGATAAGTGGGTTTCGAGATCAAGATGCGTGGCGAGTCAATAGTCCACGGATTGCTCATGTGAGCGATGAACAGATCCTGCTCGCCGTCCTTATTCCCTTTCCATCCGGACCATACGAGGTAGTGCTCACCATTGAGATCGAACGTGGTCGGGTCGATCGCCCATTTGTCGCTTGAGTCGCTCACCTTTCCCTTGAAGGTCCAAGTACCTTCGATCGGATCATCGTTCTCGTTCTCGACGACGTAGATGCGATGAGAAGCATTGTCACCGGAATCGGCAGCGAAGTAGATGTACCATTTATTGCCCCAGCGATGCAGCTCGGGCGCCCATAAGTCGTTTGACCAAGTGTGTCCCAGCTCCGGCACCCACACTTCCTTCTTTTTCGCGTTGCGAAGGTCCGTAATGTCAGCGGTCTTGCGAAGAGTCAGATTCTTACTCGAGGAATCCGAATAGTAGTAAAAGCCTTTCCACCAAACTACCCAGGGATCTGGTCCATTTTGCAGGAGTGGGTTGGTAAAGGTGTCGCCAGAAACGCTGGCGATCGCTGGGACCGATTGAACAACCTGCGCTGACCCGTCGGAAACTGCCCATAGCAACGCACAGCCTGACAACATCATGACCCGTAGCAAAGCCATCGAGATTGAGATATCGGTAAGCATTTCAGTTAATATCGTAGATCAGAGAAGATCGATCATCAGAGATCGAACCTTTTGGGGGGTTGACCCCATTGACATCTTGACAGACCAACAGATTTCACGGTTTTTGAGGGCAAATTTTGGCTTGCTACTGAAGCGCCAGTACTGAAGGTGACCTTTTCCCCACGCGCGCCTGGTGGCCGTGGGCAGGTTGGCTGCGTTGCAGCTCGGTTAGTCGGAGTCCTGCCACGGCTGCAAGGACAAGCATCAAATCCCGGGACACGCCGGGTGGAAGGCTACGCCCAACAGAATACTCATGCCGACTTGTCCCAGTTCTTCCGTTTGGCTAAGAATTCCTGAATCAGGAGAATTTGTTCCGAAGTCGGTTCGCGTTGGCCTGCAAACCAGTCCGCGATCTCTTTTGGACCTACCCCAAGAACCTTTGCAACCAGAGAGTCTCGTCGGACTTCCCGGTCGCAGCATACTTTAAGCTGATCTACAATTTCCCGGGTCTTTGGCGACATAGGGCATGATATTACTCTCGCTGTTTCGGGTCTGCGCGGGAGGTCAGGACGGTCTTAGGAAAATACCCCCGGTCGCCGGTATTTTTCGGCAGGGTCGCCAGCGGGCCTTCGCTACGCAGCTCAGCCCAGCGCCGGTAGAGAGACGCAATGTAATCCCTGAAGTCCGTTAGCGTAAAACCCATCTCACGCACGCGGCCAAGCCGCACATTCTCCCGATAGTTGAGGTACGCGTCCAACGGGTCGGTGTCAGGAGTCAGACGCTCACCGTCATAGTCGTCCCAGATAGTGAACCTCGGGACACCGTCAGGCATGTCGGTCACTGCATCCATCTGATCTGTTCGCTTTTCACAGGCATACTGGATTGCACGATCGCTATCGGTGCGAATGAGCAGCAAAGCAGCAAGGGCATTCCACCCAACTCCCAGTGCAACGCCAGCATCATCAGGTAAAGCAAAAAGACCACCAACATTATGATAAAGCCGTCCTGAGTATGAGCATAAAAGCGTCTCTCTTCAACGCCCAGACCCCCATCGATTTCCAGTCGGCAGTCTGCGGACTAAATCGGCCATTGCTGGCGCCGCTAAGCGAACGAAAGAGTAAATGGTTCGTGGGTAGTATCCGTCGCAACAAGGCAGTCGGCTTTGCTCGCGAGGTTCGACGGAAACGTTCAACACAAATTCAACAAAGCAGCCCTAGATACTAGTTATGACCGCCGCTGCAGAGGAAGGTCTGCTACTCGCTGTACTAACTTATTGCACTGGTTGAAATGAATGCTTCACCCCTATGTATTAATGCCCCGCGTGAGCGGCGTAACTAACCTTATTCTCTTCTCCTTTAGCCGAGAAGAGCGTCCAACCGCGAGAGCTATTTCGCGCCAAGCTTTGGTGCCACAATGCGAGGAGCCGCATCTTCACGTTAAGGCGGTCTGAAGGTTTGTGCCTCTTTTGTGGAATCAGTATTCTAACCGCACGCGCAGAATCTCTAGGCTCCGGAGACCATTTGCTTCCATTCGGCTGTTCGTGGAGCTGATTGATTCGAGAATCCAAGACGTGCACGGGATTTGGGGTCTGCGCGGCAACGGGTTCTATTGGCTCAAGATTTTCCGCCGCTGAAAATTCGGCCAAACCTGGGTTGACGCGAGGTTCTCGTACAGGGAAATGACCATTGATTATACTTTTTGCATTCATTTCCTCTTTGCCGAAGAGCATCGGGAACGCCGCGTTGAACAATGAGCCAGGTTCGGACGGGCTGGCCGCGTTTGTGAGATCGACCACCTTCAACTGACGTTCTGGGACCATGACTGCAAAGGCAACGGCGATAAAGGTTACGGCGCCTAAGACCCCAGCGACAAGACACTTAGTCTGGCGATTGAATCCTCTGAGCACTTTATCTGTGTCACAATTTGACACGGAGGGTTCTCTGGTCTGCAATGCGGAGAAACTCCACGTTTTTACTTTCCTGGAGCCGGATCTTCTCGCCACTTCCAACTTCTGAATAAAGCTTTCACTGGTCTTAAAGCGAGGTGCGCCTAGCAGACCATCGTAAAGGAGAGAATTACTCGATTTGCTTAAGTCGTCGATGGGCCTGAATCGCCGCTTGACCTCAACTCCAACTTTGGGATCACCACCCATCAATTCGTAGGTGAGTAGCGCCGCTTGGCGCACTGCCACACTTTTGAAGCCCCGCCTCTGCGCCTTCGAAACGAAACAGGGCAACCCAATGTTTCTTCCTGGCGTTAGAAGTGCCGACACATCCAACCTGACACAAAGTCGCGTCAATTCCGAGAGCGCCCGTGCCTCGGGATTAGTTGCCGTCCAGTGGTTGGACTCGGTGAATAGATAGCGAGCAGAAATTAAACTCGGAGAACAAGTAAAGGGGGCAGCAAGATCAAGAGCCCTTGCAAGAGAAATCATCAGAGTCAGAACATCTTCCACATCAAAGCGCAATCGCTCTCTGAGTAATTCTGCAACCGATTTGCCCCGTGGATGCTCGCAGACAAGAAAGTCGCCGGAATTTCCGGAGACCACCTCGAGAACATTCAAAAAACTCGAATTGCGTACCAAAGCGAGCCGCTGAGCTTTCTTGCGCCAAATGTCACCCTGGCCCGCGGTGGACAGAAATGGCCCCCTAATGATCACGGTCTGATCCAGGCTGAGGTCATGTGCTTTAAAAATGCCGAAATCGATTTTTTTGTAGACTCTATAGCGTCCAGCCAAGATGGTGCCGGCCCGGGACTTGCATGCTCTGATGCTGCAGCCGGATGAAGGATCGATCTCATTCCTTCCTGGTAATGATCCTGTCAGCGACAAAGTTTGCATAGCCATATCTCACTTATCCCTTCGCCAATGGATTTACTTGGGGATGTGGGTGAACTGAATCCGGCCCTCTTGAACAACTGTCGCCGGGCGCTTTACCTCCCACGACAATTACATAGCGCCGCCACGCACTTTGCGCCTGTGCTTGGCAATTCCGGAACTTAGTCACAACGGAACGGACGGGCATGGGAGGACCTGCATGTGTGTACGGAATCTGCACTCCTTGACCTCGGTTTTTCGACGGAGTTTAGTCGAGAAAAATTCGATCAACTATTCCACGGCCCGATGAATGACTATTGCGGAAAACGGTAAAGATTTTTTGTTGGAGCAACCAAGAGTGCACAATATGACTGCGCTTTCCGGTACTGCCGATTCACGTTCTACTCCGTAGATTGTCGCAAGCGAGAAGCGGTCTTAAAGGACGCAGAACAAAACCCGCGTGATAATATGTCGCGCCGTCCTAGATGCTGCGCTCCACGCTGTCCCCGGGTTCCACGATCAAGGAGGGCGGTGGTCTCGGGACACCAGCCTTCACCGAATAGATCCAACCTTCTGATCCATCCGTATCTTGAAATACTGACGTTTCGGGGAGATCGGAAGGCATTGTTGATTCCACGACGGAAATTCCTTCGATCGCCCACGGCGCTTGAGGCATTCCTACGGTCTGACGGGCTATGCGAGCGGCTCGTCGATAGATTTTGTGTGAAATCATTGCTGGACGTCGTCCTGAGCCAAACAAAATTTTTGCTGCCTCTTCGGGAATGCGAACAACGATCTCTATGCGCTCGCCTGGCTTTGACGGATTGTCCCTGTGGTACCGGTGAAGAAAGACGGTGGCGTAGTAATCATTGATCGTGTGACCTTTGCTCATGGTTCGGTCCTGATGAGGTTTAATGCGACCTTAACGTGACCGAGGAAAAGCGCTAGTCACTGAGTTTGGCAACGAATCAAAGATCGTTGTCGTCGACGAAGGCATTCCAATTCCTCCCGCGAAAGAAGTGCAATTGCCAGTGGAATTCTCCGGATTTTCGGCGCGGGCAGCGTACTTCTCCATATCGGTCCTGCGACGGTTTGTCAGGACAGGGCCTGGGAGCACGCTGTTGACCTGTACGCCAATCCTTGATGCCTCGCTCAGCAAAGCACGAGCCATGGCAACGATTGCGGCGTTGATCGTTGGCGCCGCCGCATAAGCTGATTTGGGAGCCTGAGCGGAATTGCCCGAGGTGAACACAACGGAGCCTTCGACTCCTTCAGGGCGTCCCAAGCGTGGATCGTAACGCGACGCGCGCCATGCAGTTTCAATGCCATCCCGAGATTCTACTCGCGCTCACGGACCCATCTGATGGCGAATTTCTGCAATTCAGTGGCGTTCCGGAGATTCATTTTTTCTTTGATCTTCACTCGATACGTATCAATCGTCGCTAAGCCAACTCGGAGTGTGTCGGCGATCTCACGAATCGTGTGGCCACGCCCGATCAAGTCCAACACTTCCAATTCGCGATCAGTTAAGCAATCAACGGACCGGGCTATAATCTTAACTTCGGTAGTGGTCAGAGTCTTCAACAATCCCGAAGTCATCTTCTCCGAAAGATAAACTTCTCCAGCAAGTACTCGCCTGATGGCCACTAAAACTTCGTCGGCCGCCTGATGCTTCGTGATGTAGCCGCTGGCGCCTGCACGAAGGGCGCGCCCTGCGTAGAGCGTTTCTTCGTGCATGGAGAGCACGAGAACCCGTA
This sequence comes from uncultured Verrucomicrobiae bacterium, assembly GCA_963736745.1. Lineage (GTDB taxonomy): Bacteria > Verrucomicrobiota > Verrucomicrobiia > Chthoniobacterales > JAFAMB01 > JAFAMB01. The sequence goes on from CAVTQD010000006.1 coordinate 96,794, forward strand.
AACCGATGGAGATGGGCACTATGCTCTTGACAAGCTGCAGTCCACTGGACCCTCTCAAAGTGATGTCAACCGTCGCCAAGTCCGGCGATGTCTTCCGAATGAGTTCGATTGCGTCTCTAGTATTTTCAGCTTCTCCCGTTACCTCCATATCCGGCTGATAATTGATGAGCTGAGCAAGGCGCTCTCGAAAAAGTGGATGGTCATCGACAATGACGGCTTTTTTCTTATTGTCATTCATAAGGCTCAGCAATTGTGCCATTTCGGTATGCTAGAGAGTTTCCGCTGCAGGATTGGTTCAAGACACGGTATTTTCGCGATCGACCATGGTTGCCGCGCTTCATAACGGCCGCCCTGTCGGCTACGGAATAGCCAAACAGGGCCTTTTCCGGAAAATCGAAACCGGTACCAAAAAACCTTCAAAGCCCCGGGACCAACAAATTTCCTGTGACACCGTCCACTTAAATGCTCAATTTCTAGGAAACTCTTTTAAGCGGGACCGTGCCACGACTGCGCAAACCAAAAAAAAGGCGTCTTATCAGCAACTTACGAAGAAGCCTGGAGAGCCCTGCAAAGCATGCCACTCGCAACTTGCGAGTTTCCGAGGAAAAGCGACTCGCATTTTGCGAACCGCTGAAACACAACTTTCGGCTGAATCTTGAACAGTCAAACGGCGACTTGCAACCATGAGTCCGCGGGATGTGACCGAAGACAAACGTGCGGACAGGACGCTCCGCATCATCGCAGAAGGGACAGCAGCGGCGACCGGGGAGGAATTCTTCCGGTCGTTGGCGAGATGCGCGGCCAAGGCGCTGGGTGCGCGTTATGCCTTTGTCGCGGAAACGCTCAGCGAGATGGAGTCACGATCTCTGGCCTTTTGGGACGGTTCGGATTTTGGCGATGGGTTCACCTATCGTTTTCCGGGCACGCCCTGCCAGCGGGTCGCGGCGGGTCACATCTGCGTGACTTCATCTGGCTTGCCGGCGAAATTCCCCGAGGACCTCTGGCTGCAGCAGATCGGTGCCGAGAGCTATATCGGTGTGCCGATGCGGAACGCGCAAGGCCGAACGCTCGGGCACTTGGCGGTGTTGCACCAGGAGCCTATGGAACCGTCGGAAGAGGACATCGCCGTGCTGCAAATATTCGCAGCGCGTGGGTGTGCCGAGTTGGAGCGCAAGCAGGCTCATGAAAAGTTGAGCAAAGCGCACGAGGATCTCCGTCGCCTCAATCTTGAAACCGCGGCACTTCTCAACGTGAACCGTGCCATTGGTCACCACCTGAATCGCGATGTTTTGTTTGGTGCGCTCGCCGATTGCTTGCAAACGGTGGTGCCGACCGACCGATTCGGGATCGTCCTGCCGTCCAAGGGCAACCAGCTGCAGGGCTACGTGCTGACCAAGCGCGACGTCCTGTCGGAGAGTCTCCAATCCAAGGTTTTCCCTTCCGAAGGAACAGCAACAGAATGGGTTTTGCAAAACCGCGAATGGTTTGTCGCTGGAGCGCGGGATGAAATGCGCGATCGCTTTCCAGCCACAGCGCGGGATATGCAGGAAGCCGGGATGCAGTCCTTGTGCGAGCTGCCGCTTCTCTCTGGCGTACGGATCCTGGGATCATTAATTTTCATGTCGTCAAAAAAAGCTGCCTACGGGCATCTGCAGCAGTCTTTTTTGGAGCAGGTGGCGAGCGCGGTCGCCGTGGCTTTGGGCGATTGCCTGGCCCACGAAGAGGTGCGGCGACTGGGCGACGAACTATCCGCGCGAACGATTGCGGAGTTGGAGCGGCAGCAACGACGCACACGCGATGCGCTTCAGGAGACGAGCAAAGCATTGGACGCCAGCGAGGAGCGTTTCCGTGATCTCTTCGACGAAGCGCCAATTGCTTATGTCCATGAAGGTCTCGATTCTCGTTTCATTCGGGCCAATCGCACAGCAATACGAATCCTCGGCATTAAACCAGAAGATGTCCCGACCACCTATGGAAAGACTTTTGCGCCCGATACCCCCGACGCACAGCGCCGGATGCGAGAGGCGTTCGAATCGATCGGACGCGGGACCGACACCAGCGGCGTGGTACTCGAAATGCGCCGCAAGGACAACGGGAAGCCTTTTTGGATCCAATGGTGGTCCAGGCCCGATCCCAGCGGCACCTACACGCGAACAATGTTCCTTGATATCACCGATCGCGTGCTGATGGAGAAGGAAAAGGCACAGCTGGAAGCGCAGAACATTTATCTTCAGGAGGAAATCCGCAGTCAGCACAATTTCGTTGAGATAGTGGGTAACAGCCGCTCGTTGCTCGCCGTGCTTCAGCAGGTAGATCAGGTGGCGCCGACGGAAGCTACGGTGCTCATTCAAGGCGAGACTGGCACCGGCAAAGAACTCATCGCCCGCGCCATTCATGATCGCAGCCGACGTCACGGGCGTCCACTGGTGAAGGTCAACTGCGGAGCGATCAGCGCGGGCCTCGTCGAGAGCGAACTCTTCGGGCATGCGAAAGGCGCATTCACGGGTGCGCTGGCAAATCGCGACGGTCGCTTTACCCTGGCCGACGGTGGCACCATTTTTCTCGATGAAGTGGGCGAGCTGCCTCCGGATACTCAGGTCAAATTATTGCGCGTCCTGCAGGAGCAAGAATTTGAACCGATAGGCAGCAGTAAGACGATTAAGGTGGATGTGCGAGTTATCGCCGCCACGAACCGCGATCTCTCCTTAATGGTGCGCGAGGGGAAGTTCCGCAGCGACCTCTTCTATCGCTTGAACGTTTTTCCGGTAACCATGCCGCCACTCCGCGAGCGGCAGGAAGACATCCACTTACTCGTCATGTTTTTTCTGGAGAAGTTCGCTAGAAAGCTGGGCAAACCCATTACCCAAGTAGCCGGAGAGACGATGTCGCGACTCTGTGCGTATTCCTGGCCTGGCAATATCCGGGAACTGCAAAACGTCATTGAACGTGCGGTCGTATTGAGCAAAGGACCTGTGCTAACTGTCGAGGGAGCCGCCTTGTTCGATTTTCCGCGATCCGGATGGCCCGGAGAACAACGCTTCCAGAGCTCCTGTTCAATCACCGCCGGGTGCGCCAGTCACAAGCCGCCTCCCGTCGCTCGAAGAAGTCGAGCGCCAACACATCGTCGCTGTGCTCAGGGAAACGAACTGGCGGATCGAGGGCGAGCGAGGCGCGGCAAAACTACTCAACCTTCAGCCGAGTACGTTGCGGAGTCGGATGCAGAAACTGGGCATCGTGCGGCACCCGGTTTAGGTCGCACAGTCACCCGCGATAATGCGCGGCGCCCGCGGCATTTCGTGGCCGCATGTCTCGTGGGCGCGGCGAGGAAAAACCATTGCGGACGCAATTTTTCAGAAATTTCCGACAACCGTTTGCACAGCTTAAAGTCGTGTCCATGAGCTCTCGAAACGGAGACTGCGAACGAATCATAGGACACGTAACCCAATCCACTCCAGGAGTTAAGCGGACCGTCAATTCGCCCGAAGATCGACCCGTTTTCGCGATTCACGGATGGGGAGTGAGGCCTTCTCCAAGACCTCGTAGGGCGGTGGCTCCCACGCGAAATTTTTGCCCGTGGCACGGCGAATGC
>CAVTQD010000007.1:0-86046 GCA_963736745.1 uncultured Verrucomicrobiae bacterium
TATGTGTATTCCTGCTTCGGTTGCGTATTGCTTTCTGATGGAAGGCCGTCCAATTTTCGCGGGCTTCATTGCTCTTCTGCTAATCCTCGGAGCCTACACGTTCTTTGAGGTAATTCTGCCGAACCTGTTCCTCATCCTGAAATCGCTATGACTGCAAACTCACGAATTAACATCGAGCGGCTGACGACCAAAGACAGGGTAGAGCTGGAAGGAATCGCCTTCGAGCTCTGGGCGCTGGCAAAGAGCGTGGAGAAGCTCCGCGACCGCTTTCAGGGCAAGCTGCACACCCGGCTGGACAAGGTCCGGCTCGGGCTGGATGACGCCATCGAGGCGATAGAACTGGTTGAAGTCTGTCGCCCTCCCCCTGGCAACGGAGAGCGACCATGGCTGGAATCAACCGGCAATTCTACCGACCTATGAAACGACCACGTCTCTTTGAGGCGGATATCTCCAGTCTGTGGACCCAAATCCGCCACCGCACGACCAAGACGAGGACGAAAGCAACAACAGCGATGCTGACCGGACTTCTGATCGATCCCTTCAAGGGTAAGATCGTCGCCATTGAAATCGCGAGTCATGTAGACACGTGGCGCAAGCTGCTCAATGCGAGACGCTGAACGCGGAGTGCGTGTCGCGATTCAAGAGGGGCTCTCTGGACGTTTGGGTCGACAACGAAGGGTTTCTGCGGGAAGAGCCGTTCCCGTGCTTCCACGTATATAAGTCGCCGAATATTGGTGGAAAGCAGATGAAACTCTGCGGCTACGGTCTGGTGCTTGCGGCAGACGGCAATGGCGAAACTTACTCGCTGACTACGAGCTTCAAGCCGGAGGACTTCGACCAAATGACTAGCCTGTGCTTCGAACGCTGGAAGGATCGGCTGGACCCCAATGAGCACATGGACGAGCTCTTGCGGATTATCGAGTTGGAGCTCCCAGGACGTTTCAGGTTGCGGTGAGTGGTTCCTACGCTAGTTCCCGCACCCTAGCCGTAGCTTTTCGGTAACTTTCAAGGTAAGCAACGCCGCCGGAAAATATTTGCGTCGAAGTCGAATGTCAGTTTGCGTAGTTGCTTCAGGTCACTTCTAGCGTGTTCTTGTGCGGCGACCCGAGCAGGTCGATACTCACTCACATGGAACTCGATCTCGAAGGAGAACATGCCGACCGCTCTTATGCCCTCCTCGTATCGCTCGTCACGCCCAGACCTATCGCGTGGGTGACTTCGCTTAGCCTCGACGGGCATTTGAACGCCGCACCGTTTAGTTTTTTCAACGCACTTGGGGCAAATCCACCGATTATCGGGTTTTGCCCGGGCGACCGCGATGACGGCCAGCCGAAGGATACCGCGCGCAATGTTCGTGCGACACATGAATTTGTCGTCAATTTGGTCGACGAAGCAGTGGCGGAGGCGATGAACAAAACGTCCGCCTCGTTGCCTTATGGGCGGAACGAATTGGAAGCAGTCGGCTTAACGACTGCTCCTTCATCCGTCGTCAAGCCGCCGCGAATCGCGGAGGTCCCTGCCAGTCTGGAGTGCACAGAATGGGGCACCCTGCAAATCGGCGAGAATCGACTCATCATCGGCCTCGTGAAACGCGTGCACGTGCGCGAGGAATTGTTTGATCGCGAGACGCTGCGCATTCGCGACGAGCGTTTCCACGTCATCGGCCGCATGGCGAGTCCGCATTGGTACTGCCGCACGCGCGATCGGTTTGAGATGCTCCGGCCGAAGTAGATCTTCCAAGCGGCTTCGGCGTAGACCGTGGAATTCACATTCGGAGGCGATCGTGTGCACGACTCTTCGACGGAGCCGAGATCGGTTAGCTCAGGCTCACAAGTGAGATGGCGAGCGCTTCATCAGCTTCATTGTGGCGACATCATCGTTCCTCGTCCCCGTAGCCTTCCATCAACTCGAGGATATTTCCTTCGCGATCACGGAAAAACACGATTCGAAATCCAAAATCCAGGAACAGGGGGTCAGCCGTGAATGGCGCGAAGATAAGCAGCGTTTGGGATGGTTTAACGCCCCGAAGAAGGGGCGATATGACTCAGCCCTGGGTTTCAACCCAGGGAACCGCCACCCCCACGATGATGCGCCCTCAAAGGGCGCCAGTGCGGGCGCTGTAATAACACACATATTGATTGTTGCAATCTCATCGCTCGCCATTGCCTTGGTCTAATGATATCCTCTCCGACAAGAGTTTGGAGATCTGTTGTACGGCCGCCTCATTCCTTCACTAGGAAGCAATATGCGTTAGTTTGGCACACGTGAGCCTTCGCCCATTCAGGGCGACCCGTCTTGGTTGGATGGTTCCCAGGGTTTGAAACCGGGCTTGAATCATGTAGCCCCTCCTCCGGGGCATAAAACGCCTCAAACCCTCCTTATCTTCGCGCCATTCGGGTCAGCCGTTTACTTAGATTCTGCTGAAAAATCATATTTTTGGGATGTTATGCTGGATGCGCGTTGGAATCTTTATTATCATGCCCGGTATCGATGAGTCTACCGAAGTTTGACCTGCAAGGCTTTCTGTTCGAGAGCCTGGGATCGATCGCGCCCGATCTGTTTGGCGAAAAAGATAAGTACAAGCTTTTCGCTACGAAAGTTCGCCTCTGTTGGCGGGCTGCCGGGAAGAATTAGCGCAATGCTACGAGCCAGAAAACGGGCGACCTGGGATCGAACCGGTCGTCTTTTAGGCGTGACTCATTAAACAGATTTGATTTAATAACCTGTTCGACTTGGCCACATGCTCTTCAACTAGAACCGGGGTTATTCACCGGAATCAACTTATACTTATGACTTATTTGATTCTTTAAAACTTTCAGAGTTTGGGCGTCGTGGGCTTTCGTTCGCCGAATCGTCTGGGCCACCGAATTGCTGCTGGGCATGCGGAATAACGCCGCGATTTCGTCCCGACTCAATCCAGCGTGATCCCAGCACAGCGTAATCACAAAAGCAATAAGGAGACGCAGGCCTTTGATCCCCTCTAATTAAAGAAGAAGAAATTGAGCATTCCAGTACCCGACGGGGAGAAGGAAAGGAGGACCCCAGGGAAAAGGGAACCCCGGGGAGTTTGACTCTCGTCCGAAGAGAATCGTGCGCTTGAGCGTCAGCGTATAAAGTAGGGCATCCGCGCAGCGCGGTAACTGGAGTCTGCAGCTATTCCTCAGGAATAGGCACTCGTCGGTGAATCTCGCAACCTTCCTCGAATGCGGGTCGGAATCGGAGCCTGCGCCTGACATAGCGTTAATAATTGCAAAAGCGTGTGGATCGGGATAATCGTGCAGCTTACCCCAATCCGGTGAAAGGAACCCAAGAACCATGGAAACAAGACTAAAAACCGTCATCCGAACGGTCACGGTTTTGGTCGCCAATCTAGAAATTTGGGCTCTCCGCTATTTTCTGTGGATAACTAAATTCGTTAGGTTTGGCCACGTGATAGCGCTACGCTACGCCTGTTCAAGGTCGAATCCGGCATAAACGGCCTGCTCCCCCTCGATTTATTCCGTTTCTCGCTTGAGCAGACTTCGCTCCGCGCTGGGAAGGTTACTGTCTTTTGCGTTCGAGAGCCTCTGCGCTCGTTCCTCGCTACGGGCCTCTGAAGCGCAAAAGCTCTTGGTCTGTTATCCTGGAAGCCAAACAGGAGGGGGTTGGATTTGCATTTGGGTGACCGTGGACTCAATAAGAAGGGATGACACCGGAGGAGCTTTTTACCGCAGCACTGGGATTGGGTCGGCAATGGCGAGTGGCCGAATGCCGCTTTGAGGGTGAACCCAAACGCTTGGAATTACGACTCGAGCACGTGCCCGGGGAACATTTCCAGTGCCCGGTCTGCAAAGCTTCGTGTGGAGTCCACGACGCCATCGAAAGACGCTGGCGGCATATGAACTTTTTCCAGTACCGCTGTGAGCTGGTGGCCAAGGTCCCGCGCACTTGGTGTCGCACCGATGGGGTCCATCAGGTGCCAGTCCCCTGGGCCCGGGAAGGCAGCGGTTTCACCCTCTTGATGGAAGCGCTCATGATGCTGCTCAGCGCGGAGATGCCCGTCGATGCGATGGCTGATTTAATCGATGAGCACGATACCCGGCTGTGGCGGGTCTTGATGCATTACGTTGAACAAGCTCACTCAAAGAGCGACTGGAGCGCCGTACGAAGGGTCGCCGTCGATGAGACCAGTGCCCGGCGCGGACGCCGCTACGTGACCAACGTGCTGGACGCTGAGAACTCACGTCTGCTCCTGATGGTCGAGGGACGCGGTGTCCAGGCCCTGGGAGCTTTTGCCGAGGCGCTACGCTTGCACGGCGGGGACCCCTCCCAAATCGAGGCGATCGCGATGGATATGAGCACCTCCTATATGAAAGGGGCCAGCCAATACTTCCCTCAGGCCAGGATCGTCTTTGACAAGTTCCACGTCATGGTGCTGGCTGGCAAAGCCCTCGAGGAGGTGCGCCTCCAATTGCAGCGCGAGGGAGCCCAGCTCAAAGGGGCGATGTGGACTTTACGCGGCAACCCCTGGAATCTCAGTCCAGAGCGTCAAGCGCATCGTAAAGACCTCTGTCGCCACTACACTCAACTTGGCCGTGCGATGAGTCTGCGTGAGACTCTCCAAGCCATTTACGCAAACTCCGACCGCCAGCTAGCCGAAGCTGAACTGCGGTGGTGGTGTGGTTGGGCAGCGCGCAGCCGCCTCTGGTCTTTTCGCCATTTGGCCATGACCATTCGTCAGCTATGGGATGGGATCCTGGCCTACTTCGATACCAAGCTGACCTCCGCCGCAATCGAGGCCGTCAACGGGATCATCCAGCTAGCAAAACGAATGGCTCGTGGCTTTAGAAACTTCGTCTACTTCAGAACCGCAGCCTACCATCGAGCCGGTCAGCTTAATCTGGATGTCCCAAACATGAGTTAACTTAGCAATTACCCACACCAAACAGCGAGGGACCAGTTCTAATAGCGCTTCTCTGCCTTCTTTTGTACGGTCTGCGTAGCTCTGTTCGTTTGGTGTCTCTCTATGCAGGGTGCTTAGCGGCTGCCATGTGCTTGATATCGTATTACTGGCTTAATTCTCTCCTAAACGTTAAATATCTTGTATATCGCCACTCATGATGCTAAAACCCTACCTTCAAAGGGTTGGAACATTGCACAAGGTAGATTGTGATGGAGTACCGAGTGCACTTAGTATCACCTGGAGTTTTCTCACTGCCGATTTGAGTGTCTTCTACCCGTTTGAATACACACATCCGATATCCAGCCACCCCGCATTTAACGTTGCAGGTCGGACCACTCATAACAGTTAGTTTAATTATCAGTGTACTCTATGCTCAGGATCGACAGAGAATCTGCGAGCCTTTTTGCGCGGTCACGTCTGATAAGCACAATTATTCGCGTGCTCTTTCTTCTACGTCGTGCCCGTTTTGGAAATATCATGCCGATACCGTTTGTGATTATAGAATTTCCGTATCGGTTGTTAATGTTTTCTTGCGTTTTCGGTTCGATCGTTGTTGGTTTGGTTTTGCACAATGCAAGCAAGCACGGCGGGCCCGTTTTGTCTACGCGGCGCTCGGGCATAGGCGCGTTGACCCAATTCTACAACTTTACCGACGTCCCAACAGCCGTCAGTCACGACCGAGTTCAGCGGTCGAGGCCGACTAACTTTCTCATGCACGATTACTGGGAAGCCTGGAGGACCGCAGCTTGAAGAGCAGTTCAGCATCCGATTCTCTTGCTCAGACGGATCCATTTACTGCCCAGATCCAAGGGAAGTGTGCGAGAATGAACTGTAGTCGCTCAGAAGGGGTGGCGTCGTGCGCCCTCCCGCTCATGTATAGTAGGCTATTAAGTGTTCAAGGTCGATGGTCAGCCGTCCGAGATTTATAATCTCGCCAAACATGCTGCAGTGATAGTCTCCCAGGGGACCCATCGAATTCAGGCTTGTCGTCGGGAACCAATAAGGTTCCAGATCGCCGTATTTTCGGGGATAATACTCTTCCTTTCTATTATAATAGGCATGCGTCTGGTGCACCGAGTCAGTGACTGGTGTAATGCCGTTGCGATCAAAATGGGCCGCCGGCAAGGCGCGACGAAGGAGCATATCTGAATCGACAAGCGACCGAATAGCAATGCCGCCGGCGGCCCATTTTCATCGTAACTCTTGTATCTTCTCCTCGACAACAAATTATCCTTCATTAGCCGCCCGTAAGGCCAACCTTTGAGCAGTGAGGTTTGGCCCAGAGAGGTGGATAGTGTCCGCCGAACCATTGGCCATTTGACAACTCGCTTCGGAGATTAGACCACCTCTCTCGAATCGCTCCTTCCGCTATATCCGAACCGTATCTTTGGCCGTCAATCGAACAGCTTTTGCACCCTGTATTCGATTTCTAAGCCCGTATTGACAAGGGTCGTTTTGGAAGGCACCTGCCAGTACTGCAAAAAAACATCCGGATAAAGAAAAAATCTTACTTACTCGGTATTGATGTTGCAAAGAATTCCTGCAACTTCGCTTTGCTCAAAGCCAATGGCTCCTGCCTCTCGGCGGTCAATTCATACTCCTTCCTCGATCCAACGCTGGCTCACGCTCTTAGAGGCTCGTAAGCTTGATTGGCGCAAAATCCTTTTCGGTTTTGAAGCCACTGGGATCTACAGTCATACTTTACTGCTCTGTCGCCGAAAAGAGCCTAGGTCGGTACACACGCCCCTTGGCAGCTCTTTGCGGCGATAAGCATCCTTCGAAAAGCCGCTATCCGATTTCCTAACCAATGAATATAGCGTGAAACCCCGAAAGCTGTCGCACCCTAAATTGCAGGCCTGTTCAGATTGGCCTACAAAGGCAAAGCATGTTGGCCCAGTACCACATCGACCCAGCTGATCAATGCATCCTGCAACCTTCCAACATTTCCAAACTAGGAATTGCAAAGGCAACCGGATAACGATAAGCATGCAGTTTGGACCAATCCGGCAAAAGGGATCTTACAAAGGATGAAGAAAAGACAAATAGCTTTTACCCAAGTGGCGACGCATTTGATCGCCAATCTTAAATTCTATTGGCCCTACATTATATTGGTTCTCGGATACTTAAGCTTTTTCTGGCACTATATCTGGCCCGTTTGGGGGAACTCGCTATACGCGGTTGGTGACTTGTCATTTCACGTTAGATATGCCTTGAGCGCAAGGCATGCAATTGAGCAGGGGCAATTTTCTTATACCAACGATGCGCAACTCTCGTTGCAGCCGAGCTTCGTCTACTACAACCCACTGTTTCTTTTTGTCTCCGGACTGCTACAGCTCATACTAAGGGTGAATGCCTACAAAAGCATCCTCGTTTCAGTCTGCCTGTTTGCGGGGCTCGGGCTCCTCGGCACCGACGGTTCCCTCAGGACATCGAACTGTCAAAAGACCTATTCCGCCATAGGTGCTGTCTCATTCTTGTTTTACGCCATACTTTATCACTGACATTATGGCGCGTGCGGCTTTGGCAGAGGTCGCCGCATTTGGGTGTTTTCCAATATTGCTTTCGTGCCTCGTCCCCGCTTGTTGCCGATCCTCTCGGATTTCCACGCTTTGTTTCCCTGTTTTTCGGTATCAATCTATTCTTGTTGGCGCATAAAATATTCATCGCCTGGGCCTCAGTTCTAATAACGCTTCTCTGCCTTCTGTTGTACGGTCTGCGTAGCTCTGTTCGTTTGGTATCTCTCGGTATGCAGGTGGGCTTAGCGGCTGCCATGTGCTTTAACATCTATTACTGGCTTAACTCTCTCGCTAAACGTTAAATATCTTTTTATTACAAATCACGATGCAAAACCCTACCTTCATAACGTTGGAACATTGCACAAGGTAGATTGGGATGGAGTACCGACTGCACTTAGTATCACCTGAAGTTTCTCACCGCCCACTTGAGCGTCTTCTACCCGTTTGAATACACGCACCCCATATCCACCACCCCGCATTTAACGTTGCAGGTCGGACCACTCATTACAATTAGTTTAATTATCAGTGTACTCTATGCTAGAAAACTATAAGAATCTGCGATCCTTTTTAGTGGCCACGATCATGAGCACGATTTTCGCGTGCTCTTTTTCTACATCGTGCCCTTCTGGAAATTCATGCCCACACGATTCGTAATTATAGAATTTCCGTATCCGCTGTTAATGTTTTCTTGCGTTTTCAGTTCGATCTTAATCGGTTTACTTCTGAACGACGCGAGTGAACACAGGGCCCCTTTTATCTATGCAGCGCTCGGAACAGGAGCCTGAACAGAATTCTACAATTTTACCTATGAATCGCTGAAGGTACAAATTTATTGAGTTCTGCGGTCGAGGCCGGTGACTTCCTTATGCACGATTACTGGGAACCTGGGGGGCCTAAGCTTGAAGACAATTTATCAGACTCTCTAGCCCAGACCGAGCCATTTGTGAGCTTATAAATTGAGGGCAATGTGCGCGGATGACTGTCGTGGCTCGGAAGGGAGGTGGCATCTCCCCTTCCCGGTCCTGACAGTAGGCTGCTGAGTGTTCAAGTTGATGGTCAGCCGTCCGAGATTTATAATCTCGCCAAAACATGCTGCAGTGATAGTCTCCCAGGGGACCCATCGAATTCAGGCTTGTCGTCGGGAACCAATAAGGTTCCAGATCGCCGTATTTTCGGGCGATAATACTCTTCCTTTTTATTATAATAGGCATGCGTCTAGGAAGTGCCATTAAAGCTAGAGGATCAATTTAAACACGCACCCCGCGTTTGATGGAGGTGAGCGGGACCGGGACGATCACCGCGGGTCCACTCCGCAAACTATATCTGGCGCACCATCGATGGTTTAAAATAATTATCTCGTTTCATTTCGGCGGGGGTAGACCTCGAAAGTGGTAAGAGAATGGTAAGTCTCTCGGTTCAGGAACCGATTTTTCCGAAAAGATCTTAATCGCGAACCAATCTGCTCTGATACTTACTTTGCACCCGGCAGGGCTCTACCTGCAGCCCTGTGATCGGAAGTCACATGCAGTCGCGGCCATCGCAGCAGTTTTTGGTTGCCGATTCTTAAGGTCACGAAAAGGGGCGTCATCCGGGCAGGAGGGTCAATCCTCCGCTGGGCGAACGCAGAAGGGACGCGACGATCGTACCGTAAGGCCTTTTGATGCCGAAGCAACATGTCCCCAAGACGGGGTCGCGGAAACTTCAAGGCGACGACGCAGCTGGCCCATTCCTGATTGGACCGCGGTTCGGCGACGTCGGACCGTGGCTCTTCCGCATAAGGTCGGCTTTGATTTTGAGGACAGTTTATGCTGGGATTATGCCGTCACCTAAACATACGCCGCCGAGAGTTCGCCTGGGCTCGGGGGCGGAGGGTTGGGACGGCTGCGTCGGCAAAAAGAGAACTCCTTAGCTCGACCCTCGCAGTTTGTCGAACGTCGATCTACGGGCATCGTTCACGCCTTCATGCGCGGCCAGGCCGCAAATCCAAGGAGGCGCGCCAGAAAGGAGGACCCTGGGGACTGGGACCTAGTTACAGTACAGATCCAGCGCCGTCGCCTTTGCAGAGAAAACGGCGAGAGCAACCGAAATGCGAGGCAAAGCATCGGACGACTTGCGGAATTCTTTCAATGAGCGGCTGCTTTGCGGATTCTTTACCAGAACGGCTTCGCTGTCCAGAGCCGGCAATCGGGTTCGAACCGATGACCTGCTGATTACAAATCAGCTGCTCTACCAGCTGAGCTATGCCGGCTTATGGCGAGGAGGAACCTGACCATACTAGGGATCAATACAGGTCAGCAAACGGATTTTAACTTCCGCTTACCCTCCGTCCCCTTGAAACCCAGCTACTCACTTTGCTTCTTTGAGATTTCAAGGTTCGGTCGGTGCTTCCTCCATGCAACGACCGAGTGTCAGATACACTTCAATGATCAAAGAAGTCGACCGACTCCTGGCTCAAAGCTCGATTGTCAGAGCACCTCTAGGGCGCTCCATCGTCTAAAAGTGAATGCGCGGAGGCGGGGGAATGATTTCGTCGGTTGCGCTATCCCGGAGATTTGCCACAGGGTGCTTCGTTGAATGCCGGTGGGCAAGAACCAGAACGGAGGACTGAGAAGGGTCGCAACGATATCCGCATACCCACGCAACGGACCTTTGAATGCAAGAAAAAAGCGCATCCGCTTATTCAACCACCAGCGGGCGAAGTCTCTGCGCACAAGGAACTCGTAATGGTCAACCACGACCGGCGAAGAATGATGGCGCACGACCGTCAGGAGTTCGATCCATCGCTTTTTGCCTCCGGTAGCGGATTTGTGCGTCTTGTGAATCCGGTACCGCGAAAGCAAATTATCAGTCTGAATGAACCGGCAGACTTTACCCGCTCGTAGGAACCACTCCCAATCGAAGCCGTAGTGTAAGGATTCGTCGAGGGGCCCGACCATCTCCCATGCCTTTCGCGTCCAGAAGACACTTGGTTGATCGAAGTAGTCGACTGTTTCCAGCAGTTTCTGGCTGAAAGGCGTCGCCGGACGCACCTCTTTGAGGTGCGTCCGGTCGTCGAATATTTCGCAGCCTCCGTAAACGACCACCGGCTGGTCGAGAGAGGAGCCTAACAAACCAGCGACCGTCGAAAGCGTGTTCTCAAAGTGGAGATCATCGCTGTTCAGCCAGCAGAGGATCTCGCCGGTCGCACGACGAAACCCTTCGTTGATCGCCGCGGCCTGACCTCCATCTCTTTCGGAGCGCCAGAAGCTAAGCTGCTCAGTATACTTTCTTAAGACTTCAACCGTTCCATCGGTGCTTCCTCCATCGAAGACCGAGAACTCAAGATTCGGATAACCTTGTTCAAGCACACTGCGAATTGTCGCCTCGATGAATTGACCTTGATTGTACGATGGAGTGATCACCGAAACCCTGGGATAGTTCATCTGTTGCTGCGCTTTGGGATCACTCATGCCCCGAACGGGCTACGGGGCTCAGCCCGGGTTTCAACCCTGGAAGTCGCCACCCCCGCAATAACGCTCCCTGAAGGGGAGCAAGGCCCGAGTGTGGCAAAAACACATGTAAGTGCAGTATTTCAACCGGGACCGTTGCCTTGGTGCATTTCATTTCAGGTCATTGATGGCTTTGCTGTGAGTTGGATATTCAGATCTCAATCCGAAGGCGCGTTATGCTTTTTTTCAGCGACAACGAACATGATGTCCCGGAGGTCCAGGTACAGGTCCCAATTGAGAAGATGAGTCTTACTCAAAAAAGAATAGAGTTCAGGATGATTGTGTCTCAGACACAAAATGATATAGGCCATGGTGTCAACATTGCGATACATCCCTTCCGAACTAATGAACTTGATTTCGAACCCGTGTCGACGCAGCAACCGACTGAGCGTTTTGCGAGAAAAGTAGTGCAGATGAGTTGGAGGATGTATCTGACGCCATTTGCTGCCTCTGACCCGAGCCAGCCAACTGTCGAGGTCACCGGTTGTCAACGCCACCAGACCTCTCCGAGGGAGAGAATCCGCCATTTTTTGAATGTAAAGATCCGGCCGCGACAAATGTTCGATTGTGTCCCATAGACAGATCAGGTCCGGGGCAACGGCAAAATGATGGGTCAAAAACTCCGCGCTCCGTGCCTCGACGCCCAGATTTCCGCGAGCGTATGCGATCGCGTCGTCCGATAATCCACTCCCTCCACTGAGCGGAATTGTTCCTCGCCACTTCCAGAAAAAAGCCGTGGGCACAACCGATCTCAAATAGGTTCTTATTGCGCGCATCCGGCACAAATTGCAGCAATCTTCTGAGACGGAGCCGGAATTGTTTTTCGATGACGGAGCGGTCCGCGACATAGTCGCGATATTCGTTGCCATTGAAATAAGCAGCCGTATAGAGTTGCCGCAGTTGCTCTTCCGACAGGGTAAGATCGGCGGTCGTGAATTTGCATTCTTCGCACGTCAGCAATCCGGGGATACGGGATGGACGAAATTTCCCACCGCAAACCAGACAATCGCACGTCATCGATTCACGTGCGCAAATCGCGCTCAGCGATGCATTCGGCGATGATCGCGTTTCTATACCTGTTCATTGCCTGGGCGATTCACGCAGGGGCCATTAATCCGCTCACCAACTTGATCGGCGGCGGCGACGGGTTCATTCAAGGGATTGCCTCCAAGACTTTTGCCACTTCGCTTGGCTCCTGGAATCCGTATGTGCAATCAGGGAAGTTCGTTTTTGCCGACGTTCTTTATCAGTCATTTTATCCGCCCAGCCTGCTCATATTATCGATCTTTCCGAACACCTTCGGATTCAATTTATTTCTTCTCATTCACTACGCGTTGGCCGGCCTTTTTATGTATCTGTATCTGGGTTCACTTCGCCTGACTAACTATTCGGCATTCATCGGCGGCTTGATATTCATGGTGTGCGGATTCCTGACCGCCCACAAAGGCCATGAGTACATTGTTTGCGCGGCTGTATGGCTGCCGCTTACGCTGCATTTCATCCATCGGTATGCGGAGCGGCTTCGGATTCTGGATCTGGGCTATGCCGCGGTGCCGGTGGCGCTCTCAATTCTGGCCGGGTTTCCCCAGATCACGCTTTACTCAACGCTGGTGGTGATCGCCTATATTCCTTTCTGCGTTGCCGGTTCACCGTTATTGCAAGGCTGGAAGGTCAAAGCTCGCTCATATCGCTTTCTCTGAGGCGGTGGTACTGGGAATCGGCTGCCTGCTGGGTTGCCTGCCGTTATTTTCTGTCGCTGAATCGTTGCCATATTTCACCCGTGAACGGATTACCTATGGGATGTTCACGTCTGATAATTTCCCACCCTGGCATCTGTTCACATTTTTAATTCCGGATCTATTCGGCGGGGTTGACCGCCACATTCCAGTCTATGCTCCTGGACACGACCGTTTTTGTGGCCGAGGTCTACGCGTACATCGGAATATTGCCGCTGACCTTGGCGCTGGCAGGCATTTCCGCAGTGGCGAACAGCGTGTCGCGAGCTGAAGTTCTGGAGTGCAGTTGCGGTCATCGCCCTCTTGATATCATTCGGCGGGACGACTCCGCTCTATCTTCTCTTATTTCACGTGCCGGTGTACAACCTGTTTCGCGTGCCTGCCACGACACCTGTTTGAAGTTGGCCTCGCGCTGAGCGTCATCGCTGCGATCGGCCTGGACGTCCTTCTTAGCAACAGTCCAGGGCGCACGACCGCCGGACGGCGTCACGCCTGGTGCGTCGAACCATCGTCCGAATGTCCGTGCTCATGGGCATGCGCGGTTTTGGCTGCGGTCACGCTCCGCTCCTTGGCCGAAGGTTGGTTCTCGCGGTTCGTTGCGATTCCGGACTCGATGCAGTTGAACTATTACTACACGTTCGGCACCGCTAAGGCCGCCATGATCCGAAATCTGTCATGGAACAGTCCGACGTTGGTGTTGCCGCTGTTATTCTTCGCTTTGACCGTCGGAATACTCTTCTTTTTGGTCCGGACGCGGCTGCGAGTGACGGCTTTGATCGCGATTCCTATTCTCATCGTGACCGACACATTCTTTGCCTCGCATCGGATGTACGATAATCCGTCGACCGAATTCCTGTACGAGAGCGCAGAGCGACCGGAGTTGGCTTTCTCCGGTCCAGACAATTCGATCGCGAGCATTACCGTTTATTTCCGGTCGATTTCGATCTCGGATCGATCTCCCGTCTCAAATCGACTTATCATCTCACGATAGATTTATCCATACCCGTTGTTGAACATGTTTGAGCGCACTGTCGGTTATCAACGACTACGGGCCTTTCTGGATGAAACGTTACCAGGCGGTCACCGGATTCAGCGCGGGCGGCTACAATGCCTCGTCGCAAATCTCCAAAACTATAAAATGCTTTCGATCCTTGGAACGCGTTATTTGATGGTCCTCTCTCCAGAGAGCAGACGCTCCATCGAACAGGTGACGCTCGATTCGGAGGCCGGAAGCGGAGCGCAGAAAGCGTTCTCCGCCGTGGCAGTCACGCCGAACGGGATCACGATTTTTGAAAACCCGAATGCCCTCGCCCGGTTCCGTTTCATCAGCCGGATAACTCCCGCGCGGGACCTGGATGACGCCCTGTCGTTGATGAATCGGCCTGGGTTCAACCCTGCTGACGAGGCGATTGTTGAGGGGATAAAAGCGGCGAGAGCAAATGGCGCCGGGCCGTATCTTGAGCGAGAAACTCGAAGACACGCGCCTCGCAATGGGAAGTGGAAACATCCGGCCGAAGCTTCTTTGTCGTCAGCAGATTCATTTTTTCCGGGTTGGACCGCTACTGTGGATGGGCAGCCGGTACCGATCTACGCCGTTTACGGTTGCGTCCGCGGGATCTCGATCGAAACCGCCGGGCGGCACCACGTTGGATATGCGTTTCGTTCCGCCGGCGTTAAACGCCGGTCTTGCGTGTACAGGCGTTGGTCTCCTGTTCCTGTGCATTCTCTGGTTCGGCGACCGAACCGGGCGTATGAATCAACTCCCGTTTGGCGGTACGTCCGATCACCTCGTCAATAATATACAGCGGGCGCCGTTTAACCTCGTCGAAGACCGCCCCCAGATATTCGCCCAGAATCCCGAGCACCGTCAGTTGCAAGCCGCCCATAAATGAGACGGCGACAATCAATGAAGTGTATCCCGCGAGGAAGATGTCCGACAGTCAAATACACCGTGATGTGCAAAAAGACCATACAACACACTCAGAGCGGAGATGATAAAGCCGAGCAACCGCGGCCGCACCGAAGCGGTACCTTGGAGAACGAAGTGATGCCGGTGAGCTGAAAACGTTAACAGATTGAGAACTCGATATTTGGTCGTTCCCGCGACTCTCGGTGGACTCACGAATTCCACCGTCGCCTGACGGAAACCCACCCACTGAAACAGTCCCCGAAGGAACTGGTTCTGTTCGCGGATGGAAGTCTGAAATACGCTTTCGTACCTTGCGCGAAATCAGGCGGAAATCGGCGGCGCCAACGGGGATCTCGATCGGGGAAAGCCAGTTCTGGACCTTGTAGAAGAGATGCGACGTCCATTGTTTGGCGGGGTGAATTTGTGAATCATAGGTCCTGATGGCCTGGACGACATCGTAACCTTGTTCAAATTTTTCCAGTAATTTCGGGATGACTTCCGGAGGATGCTGCATATCGCAGTCCATCAGAATAGATGCATCGCCATCACTGTGATCGAGGCCCGCAATCAAGGACATTTGGTGCCCGAATCGACGCGACAAATGAAGCACCGTGACACGCGCATCCCGGGTCGCGATCTCTTTGAGAACGGCAAGCGAATTGTCACGGCACCGGTCGAGCACATAGATCACTCGAAAGGCGTGACGCGGCGAAAGACCGGCCAGGACAGCCGAGAGCGCCTCGTGAAAAATTGGTAGTCCTTCTTCCTCATCGTAAACGGGCAAAATAATATCGATTGTCATCATTAGATTCCGTTGAAAAAGCGTTCGCCGTTCATGCTCGCGTTCAACGTTCAGCGTTCGAGCGTCCCGCGACGCTTCTCCAAAACCATACGCCACACACCGATACGCTCTTCACGTCCCTTGGATCCAGGCTAAAGTATCGCGCAGCCCATCGCGAAGTGTCACGCGAGGCTCCCAACCAAATTCATCGCGGGCACGCGAGATATCCGCCACGACATCAATGACTTCGTCCGGGCGCACGGGCCCTCGGCGTGGAGGGCTTAGGCACGGGTAAAAGTTCGTTCACATGGCAATCACCTCGTCCACTCCCCATGACGATCCGCTTCCGGCGTTAAAATGCCCCCTTCCCTCCGGAACGCTGTGCTGGATCAAAAGGTCTATCAGGTCAGCGATGAAGATATAATCTCTCCGAGGACGCAGGTCTGCGACTACGATTGCAGCCTGTCCCGGATCAATGGCCTGCGTCAGAATCGTTGGAATCAAAAATCTGCGATCCTGTCCCGGGCCATAGACATTGAATGGTCGAACAATCGTCACAGGCACGCCGAATTGCCGCTGATAATAGAGGCCGGTTTCTTCCGCAAGAATCTTGGTGTGGCTATACGGATTGAAGCGCACTAAGGGTTCGTCTTCGGAAATCGGCAGACGCGCAGGAGGGCCATAAACGTAGGAACTAATCAATGTCAGCGAGGCCCCGCGAATGCGGCAGAATTCGAGTACATTCACTGTGCCAAGAAGTTGACTTCATAAAAGCCCAACGGCGCCGACCAACTGTCGGGGACAAAGGTGCGCGCAGCCAGATGAAAAACATGGCCAACACCTTCGAAATTCAGATGGCAATTCTTAATATCTCCTTGGCGTTGTCGAATGCGTCAGCACGCACGTGTCCCCGTCTGCGCGGAGCGCCTTCACAAGATGCGGTAACCCGATGAACCCATCAGCCCCTGTCACCAGAACTTGTTTGCTCTGAAGATTCCATCACGGACGTAAGCAAAGCGTCCCCGCTTTGCCTCTTTAATCCCACCAAAAACTAAAGATAAGTGGCAAACTGCAGATTGCATAGATTTTCGCAGATGACTAAAGCCCATCACTGACGTAAGCAAAGCGTCCCCGCTTTGCCTCCTTAATCCCAAAAACGGAAGACAAGTGGTAACCACAGATCGCATGGATTTCGCAGAACCTGTTCATCCTGCACTTCCTATTCAGCATCCCGGGTTTCAGGAAGGCAAAGCCGGAGGCTTTGCTTACAGCGCGGTGCCAATTTACTGTGATCCCGTGAAGAATGTCACAGTATCACTTCCCGATCAAGTTTATCGGAAAGCCAGAATTAAGGCCGCCGAACGGAACACTTCTCTGAGCTCCTTGGTGAGAGAGTTTCTCGAATCGCTCTCGAGGACGAAGAGAATTCAAAAGGCTGGAACGTCTACAGGAAGAATCTTACGCCAAAATCGAAGCTTCCGAGCTTCTGATCGGGTAACACGCCAAGAGCTCTATCGTCGTGGCAGCCTTCGTTGATACCAATATTCTCTTGTACGCATTAGCACCGCAGAGGAAGAGGCGAAAGCGTACATCTCTCGGCAAATCCTGCTGCGAACCGATCTTGCTTTCTCCGTTCAGGTTTATCAGGAATTCTACGTCCAAGCCACACGACAGAGCGGAGCGCGGGTAGCCCCGGAGATCGCGGTTCGATTTATTACCTCCTGGACCCGATTTCCGGTCCAGCAGATGACGCTCGACCTCATGTTTGCCGCGTTAGCTGCCCATCGACGCTTTGGTATCTCTATTGGGACGCCGCCATTATCGAAGCCGCACGAAGCTTGGCATGTAGCGAAGTCCTTACGGAAGATTTGCAAGACCATCAGAACTTTCATGGCTCCTGGCTATTAACCCCTTTAGGTGACACGCCGGCATGTCGGCGAAACGCTTCCGCGCTGCTCACTCTGGGGAGTTGCGGCTTGCGTTGCTCGAATTCCTCGACGGCGCGCATGTAATCATCGGGTCTGCCGATATCGAGCCAATAGCCTTCGTAGGGTTCCACAGCGACCGGTTCATCTTTTCTGAGCAGATCCTTCATGAGATCATCAAATCCGTATTTGGAATCAGGAGGCACAAATTGGAGTATCCCGCGATTGACCGCATAGACTCCCATGCTCACGAGATATTCCATCTCGCGGTTTCTCAGAGAACCCGGTCAATCGGTGTGATGCATCGATCTGCAGAACCCCGTAGTCGATCAGCTGCAAACGCCGAGCCGCAGCGATCGTGAACAAGCGTCCGCATGCCACGTGACGCTCAAGGAAGCCGGAGAGATCGAAGTCGGTCAGCACATCGCCATTCATCAGCAAAAAATTCTCGGGCAAATCAGGGATCAAGGAGAGAGGCGCAATCGTGCTTATCGGCTTTCTTTTCCAATGAATAGTCGATATGAACGCCCCACTTGTTTCCATCCCCAAAAAAAGCCTTCAGGATGTTCGCTTGATGGTTGACGGCCAGCGTCACATGCGTAAATCCATGTCGAGCGAGTTGGCGAATGATCACCTCGAGAATTGGATAATCGCCGACCGGCATCAGCGGCTTGGGCAGAACGACCGTGTAAGGCCGTAAGCGGGTCCCAGTTCCGCCGGCAAGGATCACCGCACGCTTAGACATTGTATAAGAATCCTTTGTAGCGACGCAGATTGTTCGGGTTTTGAAACCAATCGACCGTCTGTTTGAGCCCCTCGCGCAATGAGATCTCCGGTTGAAATCCGTGGGCGTCTCGAAGTTTCTGGCCATCGCAGCGAAGCCGCTGCACTTCACTTTCGGCCGGGCGAAGCCTGTCCGGGTCGATCTCGATCCGGGCATCGCTGGACATGATCTCCGCGATCAATCGAAAAAGATCGCCAATCGAGATCTCCTGGTTCGAGCCGATATTGAAGACTTCGCCGAGACCGCTATCCAGGCCCGCTACCGCCAGAAGTCCACGGCACATGTCGTCGACAAACGTAAAATCGCGCGTCGTCGTCAGATTGCCAAGTTTCACTTCTTTTGCGCCGGCCGCGATTTGCGAAATAATCGCCGGAATGACCGCGCGGGCTGATTGCCTCGGGCCATACACGTTGAAAGGACGAGCGATGATGACCGGTAGCTGAAACGAACTGATAAAAGCTCGTCGCAATTGCGTCCGCGCCGATTTTGGAGGCGCTATAGGGTGACTGAGCTTGGAGAGGATGCTTCTCATCGATTGGAATGTATTTCGCGGTGCCGTACACCTCGCTGGTCGACAGATGGATAAATTTCTTGAACTGCTCCCTGAAGCGCCGCCTGGCACAGATTCAGAGTGCCTTTGATATTCGTTTCCACGTAGCTCTCCGGCAGCGCGATAGGAGTAGGGAATCGAAATCAGGGCGGCGAGATGGAACAGAAAATCCACATTTTTTACCAGACTAAGACAGAAATGACTGTCTCGAATATCCCCTGTGACAACTTGAATCTGGTCCAACGATGGAATGTCCTCCAGCCAGCCCCAGAAGTTGAAAGAATTATATTGGGCCAAGGCCGTGACGTGAGCTCCCGCACGCAGCAAATGTTCAACCAGGTGGGAGCCGATGAAACCGTCGGCCCCGGTCACAAGAACACGTTTGCCCTGCAGATTCATCTCTCGGAGCGGGTAGAAATCATCTTGGGGAGGAGTCAGGAGTTCAGGAGTCAGAATGCAGAATGGGCGGTGAAACATCCGCTTCCATACAATGAAGAATTTGATACCACTAGCAGCCGAACTCCTGCAACTCCTGAACTCCTGCAAAATGACATGATCCCAGAAAAGAACCGTTTCGACCGAACAGTACTATTGGGACTCATCGCTCTGGAGGCGCTGCTCTTTTTCAGCTTTTACATGAGAGAGATCGCCTGGTATCCGCCCGATAATTTCGATCAGGCTTCTTACCTGATCGAGACTTACCGGCTTCAGGAACGCGTTTTCGCGAATGGTCTTGGGCAACTCTGGAAGGTCTTCTGGAGCCAGGGGCACGCCGCGGGTGTGCTCTTTCCGATCGAAGGCGCTTTGGCAGGTATTATTATTGGCGGGACGAGATTGCCACAACTGTGCGTGCTCTTCCTTGGATTCTGCGGACTTCAGGTCGCCGCTTTCACGACGGCAAGAGCCGTTTGGCAGCGCCGCGTCTATGGGTACATCGCTCTCGGGCTGATTCTCTCGGAAATTACCCTTTGGTTCTCGGAAGGGGGCGGTTTATTTGATTTCCGGATAGATTTCCTGGCTTATTGCCTTTACGGCGTTTGGGCTTGCACGGTTCTGCGTTCGCAGCTTTTCCTTCACCGCTACTGGTCGCTTGGATGCGCATTGATCGGCGCTTTCCTGGTTTTGAACCGCTTCGTGACCGT
Organism: uncultured Verrucomicrobiae bacterium; assembly: GCA_963736745.1. Lineage (GTDB taxonomy): Bacteria > Verrucomicrobiota > Verrucomicrobiia > Chthoniobacterales > JAFAMB01 > JAFAMB01. The sequence continues at coordinate 19,774 of CAVTQD010000007.1, forward strand.
CGCTTATCTGTTGGGTGTTTCAGCCGGATTTGCCCTGTTTTGCGGTATCATTGCCCTTTTCTGGCGTAGAGACGCCGATCTGGTGTCGCGCATGCGGCGACGTTTACTCAATCTGGGTCTTTCCACCGCGCTCTTGATGGTCGTGACCGTTCCCATCCTGCTCCACAATTGGCGGGCGATTGAAGGCTATTACGTCGTCGGTCACGCGGTGGGTGAAGAAAAGTATGTCCGCGCCGCCGTTGCTGGGCATCAAAGATCTGCAGGGACATCTCGTCATTTTATCCCAAATCGATCATCCAGGATCATCTGGGGAAGAATATTTCTCCGGGCGTCAGCCATTGCGATCGCGTGTGGCCTCGCCTCGCGGCTCGTGAGGCGCAACTCGCGGGAAGAGCCGGCAGTTGGGCGCGATGAAACATTTTTGCTTCAAATTATCTTTCTGGTCGGATCTATCCTCGGACCGCTCCTTGTGCTGACCGCGGACATCTCCAAGTCTGCGGTGGTCGGCGGGATCGTCGGTGGACCGACGGCCTTGCTCGTGGTCGCCGTTACGGCATTTGTCGCATCCAGGCCAGGTCAACGCGAGCCCATCCTGGTTCGCAGGCTTTTTGCTGCCTGCGCGGTCGCGGTGTTCGCATTCGGATTGTACAACCAACTCAGCCAGGCCAGCCGGCATTGGCCCGCCTATGCTCATCGCGACGATTTGAAGCAACTGGACGAACTTGACAAAAATCTGGTCGATCTCGCCAATGAATATGGATGGAGCCATCCTGGAGTTTCCTACGACGTGATTACGGGTTGGCTTAATGCTGGGCCTCCGACCATCAGCGCTTTCGAGCAATCGCGAAGACTGATCGAATTTCAGCCAATGCTTGGAAACGGAGTTTTGGGAGTAGATCGAGCGCAGGCGATGTCGTTGCTCAAGCAAAGCGATTTCGCAATATTCACCACCCTCCCGAAAAAGGGCATCTATCCTTTTTACCAGCGTATCTCGGAGTATTGGGGCGATCTTAAGGCTTGGGCTGACGACAACATGGTCGTCGCCCGGGTCGTGCCTTTCTCCACTTTCACCGCAACGCTCTATGTACGTCCCACAGCGAGGATTCTGGGCATTTCGGGCGGGTGGATCACCAGCCATGGATTGACCCTTGAGGCGACAAGAACGGTCCTGAAGCGGTTTCCGATTGTCCAGCTTACTGGCCCAGCAGACTATTCGCACCTTGCGAAACTCCCCGCCGTTGATGCGACGATCGACGCAGGCAAGAGCTCGCTGAATGCGCCTGCATCGTTCCAGCGCGTCGGGAGCAATTACGAAATTGTGATCGACACATCGTCGCTCAGTTTCCCGCCGGAGGACGACGTTTATATTCGACTCGATTTCGACTCGTTTTTCGTTCCGAAAGCGAAGGAGACGGAGAATGACGCGCGGGAGTTGGTTGTGAAGGCACCCGAACTCGTCCAACTGCTCCGGCCGTAGTCAGCCCGTAGGCAATGCGTCCTCGCTTTGCTTCTTGAGAACCGAGCAATGCGAGATTGATGCATGATTTTCTATGGCTCAATACCATCTCGGACCAGGTTTGTATCTGGCTGATGAATAGCTCTGCACAGAAGGCAGTAATCGTCAATGGTTCTCCACCTCTTGCCTGGACGGGCTCGCTGATTTTGGTGACCTTCAACCGCTCAGACGGACAAATGGCCGCCATCGACAAATGACGAACCACCGCCGTTGAGAGGTTTTGCCGTTCACCTCTGCGGGTCCCTGGGCGCGTTGCAACAGGCTCCGAGTTGCGCTACAATCGCAACTTCCCACCCGCAATTCGGGATTCTGCCTCCAGAATTATTATGATTCCAAAAGACCATCATTTTGACCGTAAAATACTTTGGATGGTTCTCGGGTTCGAAGCATTCCTCTTCTATAATTTCTATATTAGGGAGATTTACTGGCATTCACCAGAATATTTTGACCAGACGTTTTATCTTACCGAAGCCTATCGCCTTCAGGAGCACGTTCTTCAGTATGGTCTGCGCGCGGTTTGGGATGACCTCTGGAGTACCCAGCATATGAGCGGCTTGGCCCTGCCGATCGAGGGCGCCTTCCTGGGGCTTGTTCTTGGAGGCTCGCGATTGCCGCAATTGTGTGTACTCTTTATCTCATTCTGCGGTCTCCAAGCCGTCGCGTTTTCAATGGCCGCGGCGGTCTGGAGCCACCGTGCCTTCCGGTACGCGATTCTGGGCCTCATTCTCTCTCAAGGAACACTATGGTTTTTTGCAGGAGGCCTGTTCGATTTTCGAATCGATTTCCTCGCCTACTGTTTTTACGGCATCTGGGCCTGTGCGGTCATTAGATCAAAGCTGTATCTCGATCGAAGCTGGGCGGTCGCATGCGGTCTCCTTGCCGCCTTCCTGGTACTTAACCGTTTCTTGGCCATCATTTACGTTGTGGGTGTTTCCGTGGGATTTGCTGGAGTTTGCGTCATCATTTGGTTTCGTGAGCACAGAAATGTAGAACTCGCCGGTCGTATGAAGGAACGGCTGCTTAATCTAGGCCTATCCATCGGTATATTGGCTTTGATCGCAGGTCCGGCGCTTTTCAACAACCGAACAGCGATCTACGGGAAGTATGTAGTCGCGCAGTTCTTTCATGAAAGGGATATCCGAGCTCGCGAGTTTGGTATTGTTGGGCTCAGCGGACATTTGCTTTATTATCCCGTATCGATCCTCAGGGATCATTTGGGACCAACGTTCCTATGGGCATCCGCCATCTGCATAATCTGCGGATTGGGCACACGCATCTTCGCCAAAATGAAAGGCCTTCCTACTGCACAAAACTCGCGCCCCGATGAGACGTTTCTTCTCCAAATCATTTTCCTTTTAGGGGCGATCCTGGGACCAGTCATTGTGTTGACGCCGGATATCTCTAAATCGCCAATCATCGGCGGCATCGTCGGCGTGCCGGCGGCCCTGCTCGTCGTCACAATCATGGCTCGCTTGGCGATCAGCTGTCGAGAGCCCCAGTCTGAAGCGACCGTTTTCGCGGCAGGCTCGATAATTGTGTTCGCCCTCGGACTATTCAACCAATTCGACCGCGCCAGCAGACACCTTCCGGAATACGCTCAGCGCCACGAGCTCGAGCGCCTGGAAGAACTTAATAATTGGCTTGTCAGATACGCTAATCAAAACGGATGGCATAGCCCGAGCATCTCCTTTGACGTCATAATCAACTCGCTCAACAGTGGCACAATTACTACTAGCGGATTCGAACAGTCTCACCAACTTGTCGAATTTCGGACGATGCTCGGAAGAGACATTATGGGTGTGAACCGAGAAGAGGCGTTATCCTTGCTGGCAAAAAGCGATTTTGCAATTTTAACTGACATTCCGAAAATGGGCGTCTGGCCGTTCTACGAGCGCGTCGCACAATACTGGAGCGATCTTAAAGCGTGGGCGAACGATCATATGGTATTGGCCCGCACCGTGCATTTGGGCACCTTCACAGCGACCGTCTACGTCAAGCCGACCGCGACGGCCTCCGCTCCCGCGGGCGGCTGGGTCACCAAGTCCGGACTGTTTATCGAGACACTCCGCGCTTCTCTCCAGAGATTTCCTGAGATCCGGCTCTCCGGACCGGCTAACTTTTCATGGCTACCAAAGGTACCCGTCGTTTCGGCGACCGTTGAAACGGACGGCGATTTCCAAGCCGTCCCGCATCGTTCCGCCGCGTCGATGATCACTATGAAATCCTGATCGATACTTCCTTGATAAAGCTACCGTCGTCCGAGCGAATTCGCATAGATCTCAGCTTTGATACCTTCTTCGTGCCAAAGACAATGGGAATTGGCGATGACACCCGTGAACTCGTTGTACAGGCGCCCAGCCTCGTTCAATTGAGTCCAGCGCTACCGTAAGCGTTCTCCAACGATCGTTGCTGTTATTCAGATATATCCGTCCTCTACCGCCGAACCCGATCGGAGCGTCTTGTCGAAGACCCGCTTGAGCACTACCACTATATGCGAGATGATACATTCTTATTCTTACCCGGTTTTTCTTAAAACAAGTGCCCACCTCAGCCAGAGAGAAGGGTGAACCTGTTCGAAATTAACTATTTTGAGCAGCTCTACCTCAAGTCCGCACTCGACCGCAACGTCCAAAACTCGGTCCAGGAGCGCCAATGCGGAATAATGCCGCCCGAAACGATTTCGCCATTCCGGGATCACGCACCAGTAACTTGCAGCGCTGTCAAATTCGATGGTGTCGCGTTTAGCCCGGTCCGTCTCGCCAGTCACATTCGTCCAATTTAAGTTCACATACAGGGGCAAAATGACCGTCTTGCCGGCAGGTTTGAGCAAACGAGCACATTCGCGGACGAACCCAGAGTCAGCGTTACCCTCAAAATGTTCAAACGTACAATGCAAAGTCATTCCATCCAAGCTTGAATCTGCCACCGGGATCCGGGCAGCATTGCTCCCTACACGCCACTCATGAACACCGGTGGGGAGTTCCAAATCCTGCGCATAGCAATCGCAACCGTAGTACCGCCGCAAGATATCGGGCACCACCGAAACGCAGCTCCCGACGTCCATAAAGACCTCTCCACGGGCTGGTTGAGCAATCTTGAAACTCAGGAAGTGCTCCAAGGCTTTCTCGAGAAAACTGCACTCATCTTTTCCACCGTATCCTCGGTACGATCCGGCATACTCCGGCAATTGAATGAATTCTGAAAATTCGGTCAGAAACGGCGCAATATTCCAGGGCCTGATTCGAAACCCTCGATCTGAAATCTGCCCTTGGACTACATTTATGTCCGCTTCAGAATAGGATACTCTGTTCCAACCAACGTTCTCAAATGATAATTTGTTCATATCAATTCCCAAAGTCAGGGCTGATTACAACGGCCTCGGGCCGGTCTTCTCAGCTTACAGCTGAAGTCTTAGACGCTTTCGCCTCACTTTGTTCGAGTCTGGAAGCGTCTACCATCATCCTGGCAACATCTTCCATCTGGTACCTGGGACGCCAGCCCAGAACGCGCTCAGCCTTGGAAGCGTCTCCGCGCCCGATTGCAATGTCGGTTGGCCTAAATAGGCTGTTATCTATTGTCACATGCTCCTTCCAGTTAAGACCGACATGCTGAAACGCCAATCTGACGAAGTCCTCGAGGCTCCTGCTCTTGCCTGTTGCAATCACGAAATCTTCGGGTCGATCATGCTGGAGCATCGTGAACATGGCGTGAACATATTCGGGTGCCCATCCCCAATCTCGCTGTATCGCGGTATTCCCCAGCACTAATCGCTTCTGTTTCCCGCTGGCAATTTGTACTGCTGCCCGGACAATCTTTTTTGTCACGAATCGTTCAGGTCGCAGCGGCGATTCATGGTTGAATAAGAGTCCCGAACACGCAAAGAGCCCATAAGCTTCCCGGTAGTTCGCTACCTGCCAAAACGCGGCAGCCTTTGCAACGGCATACGGGCTGCGCGGTCGAAACGGCGTCTCCTCAGTAGCTGCTGCGCCGCCAAGGTCGCCGAAACACTCACTCGAAGAAGCGTTATACAGCTTGACCTGCTTTCCTGAGAACCGGATTGCTTCGAGAAGATTAAGCGTCCCGAGATAAACGCTATCCTGAGTTTCCATTGGAAGTTGAAAGGAAAGACCGACCGAACTCTGTCCTCCGAGATTGTAGATCTCATCCGGCACAATTTTGAAAAGTACCTGGAGGACGCTCCGAAAATCATTCAAGGCGACGGATTCCAATTGCACCGCTCCTTGATGCCGAGCGATTTCCAAGTTTCGAAACGAACTCATTTGCGCATCGCGCGAGGTTCCACATACCTCGTATCCCTTTTCCAGAAGAAGCCTTGCGAGATAGGCACCATCCTGGCCCGAAATTCCTGTGATTAAGGCCTTCTTCATCGACTATCGAGCCCGTAAGGCGTCAGAATGGGAAAAGCAACCGATTGTTGGAGGTGATATAGACTTTGAGGATTGTGGCCCGCCGTTCAAGAACTGATTTCCCAGCGTCTTTTATCCGCATGCTTGAGACTTCGAATAGGATCTTGCGCTGCTCATTGCCTTATGCCTTTAGTTTAGCCTAGATTTATTAAAACATTCATAGTCGCTTCGTGTTTTCGGATCAATATGGTTGAGCGTGCAGGTTTCCACATTGGCGGTCGATACGTTCTCACAGCGTATTTCAAAAGATTCCAGCTAGTTTCTCGGAGAAAGATCAACAAACGCGATATAGAATTTGCACGTGGTACGAGAAGTTGATGTCCCTATGTCGCGCGAGCCGAAAATATCCATCGTCGTCCCGTCCTATAACCAGGCTGCCTACTTGGGAGAAACCCTTGAGAGCCTGGTGCTCCAGAAATACTCAAATTTGGAAGTGATTGTCCAAGACGCAGGCTCATCGGACGAGTCCCTGCAAATAGCGCAAACTTATGCGCAACTGCATCCGGATATTTTTAAAATCTTTGTCGAGAGTGACAATGGACAGGCTCAAGGCTTAAATTTGGGTTTTAAAAAGACCACAGGCACAATTCTTGGGTTCCTGAACTCGGATGACACCCTGTATCCTGGGTGCCTTGAGCGAGTGGCGAAGGAAATCGATCCAGCGGAAGGCCGTTTCATTGTCATGGGACGCTGCCTCTTTACTGGAGCAGATGGTCCGTACGTCGGTGTCGAGCATCCGTGCGAATTCATCGATCATTTTCATCACCTCGCTATCTGGAAACGCGGCGTGAATACGATCCCGCAGCCCTCTGTATTCTGGCACAGAACGGTTTGGGAAAAATGCGGAGGCATTGATGAAACGCAGGAACATACTCTGGACTACGAACTTTTCTGCCGCTTCAGCCGGTATTTTGTTTTTCATAAAGTTGACCAGCTCTGGTCGACTTATCGAATCCACTTATCGTCGAAAACCTTTACTCGGAGTGAAGCCGAAGTATTGGAGCTTGCCGTGCAAGCCAGTCGCAAAAATTGGGGACCATGGTGGTCTCCACTGCGGTGGCGTTGCGCATTCTCCTGCTGGCTGCATAACCCGGACAAATTCGAACGAGCACGCCACTATGCCCGACTCAGCGAAGAGGCTTTTTTCCGCAAAAAATATGCGACCGGGATCACGAATGCTTGCCAGACCTTTCGAATTTCCCCGAAACTGGCCTGGACTCGATTGGTTTGGCCATCGCTTTCGTACGCGGTTTTTCCCTGGATTGAGGGCTCTTTGCTACGCCAAACAACCTCGCTAAAAAATGCCAAGCCAAGGTATTCAGACGGATGGATCGGTCCCAACTTTGCTGAAGCCATCGCCATTCCCGCGGACGCCAAGAATCTCGTATTTCGATTTGACCTAATTCTTCCAAGGCCCAGGAAAACGAAAATTGATTTCTTAATCGATAACCATGCGATCAGAACCTTGGAACGCCGGCGCTCTGACAATTTCGAGGTATCCTTGGAGATCCGAACAGCTCAGAGAAAAAACGGTGACACTCCAGATTTTGTCGAGTTCTTTCTTTGTTCCTAGTCACGTCGGCGCCACCGATGACGATCGGACGCTCTCTCTACGGATTCTTGAGCAGAGATTCGAATGAAATTTTGAATACGGTGGATTCTTTTGAACAGGGATTTAAAATATGGAAACGTTAGTCGAGATGATTCCATCTCCTGGTAACCTCGCCATGCGGGTCGAGAGAGGGATTGATCTACCTGAGGTCAAGCCGAGTACTTTGTTTCTCGGTGCGGATCTGCCCTATTTTCCGGGCAAAATGGGAGTGGACTTCTTTAACCTCCGCTTCCTCGCACAATTACATCGTGTTTCTGTGGTGGGACCGAAATATGAGATTTTTCCGGCGGAAGGGATCGCAAATTTGAAAAAAACGGCGCACGCCTGTTATTTCTGGCCGGAAAGCATCGCCTGGACACCGGTAACGACTGAGCCTTTCGCGGAATGCATTTTGAAACCTGCTTTCAACCTTTTGCCAGACCGTCTTCTGAAGAAGCTCTGGACCAAAGCAGCTTTGATCGACAATAGACCGCCAGACGCATTTCTCCAACTTCAGGTGCTATCGAATCTCGCGCCTTATCTGATTGCCGCCTTGAGGGAACAAAAGCCGACAACGATTGTTTTACTTCAAAGCAGCACGGAGCCATGGCTAAAATTCTTGCCGGGGTTTGCTGCTAGATTCGTCTACTTTCATGACGTGAGGGCAGACTTGGAGGAGAAACGACAAAGACTTCGGAAAGCCGGCCAAGATGGCAGGCTTATCAAGAATCTCAAGCGGCAAGAGAAAACGCTGTTCGCCTCCATAGAAGGAGCTGCCTGTGTCTCCGAGAGGGACCTGGGGATCGTGGAGCGGCTCTATTCTCCCCGCACGCCGCTGTTTCGTCGCTCCCATACCGATTGATACTGGATATTTTTCTCTCGCGACGAAGTCGGAACGCAAAGCCAAAACAACAGACCCTCTTGTTCACCGGGCATCTAGGGCATCCCCCAAACGTTGATGCCGTCAGCTACTTCCTGAAAGAAATCTGGCCGTTGATACTGGAAAGTCTGCCCTCCGCAAGATTTATTGCCGCGGGTTGCTTTCCGGATGCCCGTATTGTCGAGGCAATCGAATCCGCTCCGAACGCCGCTTTGTATCCAGATGTTCCAGACATAAGGCCCTTCTTCCAGCAAGCGGCTGTTTACGTCGTGCCGATGCGCTTTGGCGGCGGAGTGCGCCAAAAAATTTTAGAGGCCTGGAGTATGAAACGCCTCGTGGTGGCAACTTCAATGGCGATCGAAGGTATCAACGTACGACCGAACGAGCGTCTCTGGCTGGAGGACACCGCAGAAGGATTCGCGGCCCGCGTCACCGAGCTCCTAAAAGGCCACTTAAATACTGATAAGATTGCTGAGCAGAACAGGCGGTTTGTGGAGGAGAATTACGCGGTCGACGCGGCTTCTTCGCGCTTTGCGGACGCCGTAATTGCTACCCGTTCCAGAATCAGAAAACGACCACTGAAGGTTTTGTTCGATCTGCGGTGGATGCGAATCGGACATGCGGGTGGCATTGAACAACTTGTCTATGAGCTCGCCTCTGCCATATCTAAGCTGGATTCAACGAACGAATATCGGTTTTATGGTCCACGTAGTGCTTTGCTCGACTGGCATTTCCCGCGGTCCTTCCGACGTAAGTTTTTTTTCAGCGATATCCCTGCTCAGCAAATACGCGATTTTGGGTTTGAACTCATTGATGCGGCGGCCCAGGCAACCGGCGCCCCTCGGTTCATGAATCGGGAAATGAGATTCCTTCGGTTTGTCAACAAGCTCGATTTTGATTTAATACACTCGTTTCAGGGATTTACCTATCCGGATTTAGCTGGATTTCCATCGATTCTCACCATGCCTGACCTGCAACATCTGACCTTCCCATCCTTTTTCTCGCAAGCGGTATACGACACTCGTGAAAGGCTGTTCAGAACGTCCGTTGAAAACGCGAATCACGTAATCTGCATTTCCCGGTTCACGCTCGAAGAAGTTCACAAGCGTTATGGCGTGGCTCGTGAGAAGATGTCTGTGATCTGGGCTACACCCAGCCGCTCTTGCCGGATTCCGCTCCGCCCACTGCAGCGAGATCGCATTTTAGCGGATCTTGGAATTCGATCGCAATTTGTTCTTTTTCCGGCCCACAACTGGCCTCACAAGAACCACGAGCGGCTTCTGACCGCATTTCATGATGTTCGGCATCGTCTGCCGGCGGATATGAAGCTCATCTTGACTGGAGGGACGCTCGACCAGGTGGATGGTGGAATCAATTTGCCTGCCCTGATTTCTCGCCTCCAACTGGAGTCAAGCGTTCTCCATCTTGGTTACGTCACGCCGATTCAGCTCCGGGCACTCTATGCTTCGGCGACCGCGCTGGTTTTTCCATCTCTTTTTGAGGGATTCGGGATGCCGGTCGCAGAAGCGATTCTAAGCGGATGTCCAGTCGCCTGCTCCGGAACGACTTCGTTGCCGGAGATCGCCGGAGACGCTGCGCTATTATTTAATCCGGAGGATACCGATGAGATCGGCCTCGCTTTAGTGAAGATCTGCAGCGATCAAAGCTTGCGCAATCGCTTAAAGATGAATTCCTTGAGGCGTCGTCCGGCGTTTTCCTCATGGCTTCCGGCAATTCAAACGATCTCGATTTACCACAGAGTGATAGAGGAACGGTTCGCCTAACCTTTGGTCCGAGTAAAACAGTAGAAAACGACCATAGGAGAGATCAGAAAGCAACGAACCGCCCGCGCGCTGCCTGCGCCTATCGCAGCGGCCAGAGTGTCGGCTCAGACCGCGTATCCGCCGAGTCATCAAACGCTGGCACGTCACCAGGCGCTTCCTGGCTCAGAGGTACGATGGTCAAGCTATCAACTTTGCCTTGGCCCAGTGAGAGGTCGCTGAAGATAATGGGAGAACTAAGGCTGTATTGCAGACAGAGGTCCCGCGCCCGCGAAATTACTCGTGTTCAGTACTTGAACTCCTCCTCTGTGCTCTCCATTAAAAGGCGTCACTGTGCCCGGGCCACCGGCGGCAACAGCATCGGCCGGATTATTAAACCACAGGCCTAGATGATAAATTTGGACCGGTCCAGTCATGGGATTTTGCGCCACGCTCGGATTCGGTGGTCCGAATACAACGGGAGCGGAAGTGACTCCAGGAGCGACAATAAAAGTCTCAATATTAAAGCGGCCAACGAACTGTTCAGATGCAGTCCCCGGGAATTAGTTTCGATATCTCCCTGATACCAAGATAGTCCGAATGGAGAATTCGGTGCCTGGATTACAAAGAAATCAAACCCAGTATTGGGTGGGAGGCCAGAAAAGAAAACGTCCATAATCTCGACGGGGCCCACCGAGGTTATCTGGACAATACCGTGCGCTTGCGGCACGAATAGGGGGAATGCCGAGAGGGCCGGCGACCGTACCATCTCAAACTTGACGAAGTTATTGGCTGCCGAGGCAGGCACCGCTGTTATAATTGCGAGCGCCAGGACGGCACCCGCACTAAGCCCCATTTTTGCAAAGGGCCTATATTCGACTTTATTGGAAGTTTTCATCGAAACGAAAGGTTACAGATTCCTGCGAATATCGTCAATATTGGAATCTGGTATCCTGGCGCTCGAAAACAGCTGACCACCATCAAGACCGCGACCATATATCAATCAATGGACCGTCTACTAGTTCAGGTAAGCATTTTAACTACGCCTATTTAGTTAGCTTCAGTACAAACGAACCAAATATATTCTACACCACATGCGTGCTTCGGCTTGGGGTCCAAGGCGATCGGAACAAATTCTATCCTCTTACTGAGCCGGTATAAGTCCTAGCGGGTGCTCTATCAGGTGTTGCGCAATGGGTCTTATCCGCGCGCGGAATAAAACGGAGCCATGAGGTCGGCCCTGTCACGGTGGTGAGGACTTGCTGCAGAAGAGTGCAGACCTCAGCCACGCCGTCCCGCTGACAATGTCTACTTTTCGGGTATTTTTCCAAAGCCGATCAGCTTTTCTCCCAATCGATCAAAAAAAGTTTTTTGCCTTTCTCGGTCCAGAGCAGCGGAAAGTTCACGGACCGATTGTCTCTCGTGATTCAGGCGTGCGGAAAGTTCATGCACTTGTTGTGACAGACCCTCAAGATAGCCCTCGAGTTTGCGAATTTCCTCTTCCTGTTTTGCTGATTGGTTCTCGCGATCGATAGATACCTGCTCAAGACGGCCATGAAGTTGTCGAATCTGCTCTTCCTGCTTCGCAAGATAGTCTCGCAAGGTGCCAATCTCTCTTTCCTGCTTATTGGATTGTTTCTCGCGATCAAGAGATAGCTGCTCAAGGTACCCTCGCAGTATCCGAATCTCCTCTGCCTGCTTGGATATTTGCGGTCTGATAGAAGCGGGCTGCTGCTCAAACGATCGATAGGCTTCGATCGTCGCCGCGCGGATAGCAGCCTGAACTGCGCTCTCAAAAACCGCAGTCTCGGGATCATCCGGCCCTTTTTGAAGCGCCTTCCGCGACTGCCCGGCGAGGCTCGCATAGAGGCGAAGCAACCGCGCACTTACAGTTTGTTCGGAAAACTCTCGCAAAACCTTCTCACGCCCATTCATTCCCAACCAGGAAAGTTTCTTCGGATCGGCCAACAAAACTACCATTCGGGCGGCGAAGCTAGCCAGGTCACCGCTCCGAACTAGTTCGCCAGTCTCGTCATTGACAACCAGGTCACCCACCCCTCCGGTTTCAAAGGCCAAAACAGGGACCCCACACGCCATTGCCTCCAGAATTACGTTGGGTAAATTATCCTCCAGACCCAAGTAAATCATCAAATCAGCCGCCGAATAGTACCGGCCCAAGTCGGCCGTGGTTTCTGCATAGCCGCGTCCGTGAATTCGAAATATTGTCGGTATATGGACCAGGTCGCTCCCTTTGCCGATCAAGACGAATTCGACATCATCTTCGAGGATCTTTCGAAATTCAGGGCGATCCTCACAGATTTTCAAAACACCTACAAACTTATCGAGTCCTTTTCGTCCCTCCGTGACATTATTCGCGCAAAAGAGAACAAGTCGTCGACCCGAATCGAACCCTATTTCTTTCTTTGTGCGCTCCTTTGGTTTTTCAGTGAACCGTTCGACGTCAATACAATAGGGGATAACGATTTTTTCCACCTTCTGGACCACCTCCAGCTCCCGGAAGGTTCTGTCCATCCAATGGCTTGGGCTAATGACAATATCGACGCATTCTGAAAGGACTTTTTGCTTCAGAGCCCTACTTTTCGAAACGAGTTGAAAAGGATCCTCTCGCAACATCGGACAATCCAAACACGACTTCAGATATCCGTCACAGGTGCCCGGATAGTGGCAACCTCCCGTGATCGTCCAAAGATCGTGCGGAGTTAAAACAATCGATTTCCCAAGTGCTCTAATCCGTCGGAGTTCCTGCCAGTGAAAAAAGAGGGAAGTCCAGTGAACGTGAATAACTTCGGCGCGCTGGATCAACTCATGGTCAGCGATCGAAGCGTACCCGAGCGGGTGCGAAAAAAATGTGTCAGAAAATTTGGTCCGATTTGATTCAATAAAAAACCGCTGAAGGATGCCGTACTCAAACGTGGATTTCTTTTCCCAATCCGCCAGAGCAACCGAGACACTTGGGTCATTGGAAGACTTGTTCAAGCAAAGTATCTCAGAATCGACGCCCATCTTGCGCAGACTGATATGCCACCGATACATCGCCCTGGCAGCTCCGCCGGCGTAATCGTCAGTACCGAGATGCAGCACTTTCATTTTGGCTTAACGCCTTCCATGAAAAGGGAATCGGGCTTTCGGACACGGCCGTCCTCGAGCGAATCTAAATGATAACTTTCAAAATCATGTATCTTCGAAAGGTTGTGAGCAACAAGATCGATTTCGCGAAAGCCAACTTCGGCCAACAAACGGGCTAGCGAAACACGATCGTAGAGCCAACGATGTTTTTCAAAGGTCAGCGTCTGGGACGACGCATCGTCGGTCGCCTCCAACTTGTGCTCGGATTCGTTCACTCTGTCTTTCGACATTACCGCACGGAAAGTGTTGAGAAAATTTTTCACCTCCTCTCCCATACGCTCCAAGACGTAATCTTCGCATGGCATTGGATTGCGTTTCCAATAGTCCAGCATCAATCCGCCGGGGCTCTCTCGGGAAAACTGATCGAACAACTCGATCACCAGCCATTCGTGGCGATCCCTTGCGCCGAGATCTCCATCGCATGCCTGATACAGATTCCTTAAGTACTCGAATGCCAGCTTTTCTAAATCAGGTGTTACCAGGCGAAGAACTCCCCCCGGCCTTAAAACGCGAAAGCTTTCCTGGACGAAATAACGAGCAATAGTTGCCGGCAGATGTTCGATTAGATGAGAGGAGTACACAGCGTCGACAATGCCGTCTTGAAAAGGCAATCTTTCCCGGCAATCGTACCGTTCAACCCGGCGGTCCATAGGATCTCCATCCAGGTTAATCCAACGAATATCAAAACGCGCACCGCATCCGACGTTGATTAAGATCATGGGCGAAGAGGTCCCGGCTGACGCGTCCTATTTCCGGCGGATAAACCCGTTGGTGCACCACGTAAAGTTGTGGCCAAAGAGATCACAATAGTGGCGATCGACTTCGTACAGGTCAGGGTATTCGGCGAGCAGGCGACGAATGGCAATATGAGGCCCGCTAGAAAAATCTGGGTAGGCATCCGGAAATAAATCAGAGATAATCCCGTCCTCGATCACGAGATAGTCTCCAGATAACAGCAACGGGTGGAAAAAACGCCAGACGGCTTCTGACGTTGTGATTTCGTGGCTTGAGTCCTCGATCACCAACCAGGGATGGGGCGAAGTCTGCAGGAGTCCGAGACTGATAGTTTCGGCCAATTTCGTCGCGTCGCCCTCCAAAAGCTGGACCCTAGGATGTTCGACATTGCTCGTTTGAAGAAGGTCTATCGAAATCACCTGACCCAGCAAGCCATAACTAATAAGCTGGTCTCCGAACCAGGTTGCAGCCCCACCGGCGTGCGTGCCGATCTCAAATACGGTTCCTGGTCTGAGATCCCAGACGAGTTGCATATAAATTGCGATATCAAATGGGTTCTTAAGCATTTCAATCCCGCGATATTTCATGCGATGGAGACCGGATTGAATCTGCCTCAGAGTGTCTATCGGCAGCGCGCTCGCCCAAGGCGATTGCCGCTTCTCTTCGGCCATCTTTTCTTTTGGATCGAACACACCGCGGACGACCGCAACTAAATGAGATACCTCGACGTCCTGCGGGTTTTCAAGCAACGCCTTTTCGGACCATTGCAATGCCAAATCGTGACGACCGATATGGCTGTAACTTAAGGCGAGCAACCTTGCCAATCCGGGACCATACTGATCTGGTCGGACGGACGGACCTACAGTTTTAACAACTCCTGAGTAATCCTCGATGGCAAAAAGCCGTCTTGCCCGTTCAAAAGGCGTCTCCACATCTTTCTTCATAAACAATCGCTTCGGCGGGGCAACCGTAAATCGACCGGTTGACCTGTACAGCCGGCTCTCGGTTTCAGAACGGATGACCGCGCTCCTAATCTAAATTTACGTACACTTCAAAGCCAACCTCCCGGTGTAATCAATGCGCTGGAGCAATGGACGAAAATCGCTTTCCGAGAAAAACTCGTCGACAGCTTTTTTGGCACCGCTCCAATGCCCATAGTCGTCGATAATCATTACACCTTTTTGAACAATCCTTGGATACAGAGTTTGCAGCTCCAACATCGTTGACTCGTACCAATCCGTATCAAGCCTCAGCAACGCAATGGAAGTTGGATATTCTTGTTTCAAAGTATTGTGCACATCACCTTCCACCAGGCGGATATTTTCCATTGGATAACCCGACTTGGCGATGTGCTTTTCAACTTCCGCACGGGATGCAGCATACCACCCTGCTCCTTTATCCCGGTGCTCGGAGTATATCTGTACCGCAGATTCGCCATGGATGCTGACGTCCACGTCACCGGGCGGAGTCATTCCTGCGAAAGTATCGTACGCCCATATCCGACGCGAGCGGTCGTTCAGTCGCCGCAGGGTTAAGATCATCGCGAGAATACTTCCTCCTCTCCAAACGCCACACTCGGCGAAATCTCCTTCAATGCTGTTGACGGTGAGGTACTCGACAGCTCTGATCAAAGCTTCGACCCGTTCACGACCCGTCATGGTGATCGGAGCCACCTGTTGATAAATTTCTTCGATATCAGCATCCTCTAACATAAATAGATTTTAATCTAGCTACCCTCAAATCTGAGATTGCGCATCGTTTGAAACTCTTACACTGGATGATCTCCATTCAGGCTCTGGCACACGTTTCCCTCGTGGCATCGAGCACGACAGTCAATGTCAAACTACTGCAGGGGCCGTTCACAAGAACGATATTGCCGGGGGGAAATTGGACCTACCTCTCTTTCTTTTTCAGAAGTAGCGACAGCCCCCTGGTCAGCAGTTCGTCTGCATTCCACGGAAGAATTTCAGAGAGGAACTGGGCAATCGGCCTGCGTGCTTCGACTTGTTCGTCGACGAGAGGAGCGATCCAAATGATTTCGAAAGCTGATCTCTCAAAATAATGACGCAACTCCCTGATACTAAGGCGGTTCAGTTCGTCGCTGCGATAAACGTATTTGGCTGCTTCGCGGGCCGTTATAGTAGCATCCGGCGGCCATTCACGCTGGCTCAAAATATGAGCAAATTGCTCTTCGCTTAAAAAAAGATGTGCCCAGGGTGGCACCAGCTTGCGAATACTACCGAACTGAAGCAAATGATGACCATAGGAGCAGGACCAGACACCATCAAAACAGATCAATGCCATACCGCCCGCTTTGAGAACGCGGTTCATCTCAGCTAAAACAATATCAGGGCGCAAAAAGTGCTCGAAGGTCGAGGTGGACAACAGGCAATCAAAACTGTTGTCCGAAAACCTAAGATTTTCTGCGTTAATCTCACGAAGGCGAGCCATACCATGACCGTCTGTCACTTCTACCACCGGTGTTTGATAGGTCTTCTCGACGCCAAGCGTTACGCCCTCGTAGAGCGTCACCCTTAGATTCAAAGCGGCTTCCAGGCCGTACCCCATGACCGAAGCACCAATGTCCAGCACGGTCTTACCGGCAATGCCACAATTCGTGTCTAGCGCCGCGATCATTTCCCGATTGAACTTACGAATATCAACGAGCAAAGGATTGCTCGCGGTGTATTCCTCGAATTTTTCAACGAACTGATGCAGCGTCCACCTGGTCATAACAAACGACTGAACGCTGGCCAGCCAGGTTCTCGGCACTTTTTCCGTTCTTGTCCCCCTTACCAAACATCATTGGCTCTCGTCAAGCTAACACCGCGCGATCGCGAGGCGCGAAATGCGGATTTAAATACAACAAGCGACCGGTTTCTTGATCCTGCCAATCGGACCCGCATGCGTTGATCTGTCTCCGCCTTGCGGCCACGAGGCGGTGATGGGCGGCTGTTCCGCACCGATCTGCAGCTACAGAGCGACTGCTTCCAAATGAGCCAAAGTAACACCCTTTTAAAGATAGCCTAATCGCCTCAGCGTCGGGGTCGAATATCTCATAAACGCTTCCAGCACCGGTGCGGGCATTTCGTCTTTGAATGAACCAACTTTGCCGCGCCGCACGAAGGCCTTGTCCCGAGGCCACATTGGATTCAGCCAACCAAATTCTTTTTCCTTTTTACTCATATTCTCGAAGGTCGAGTTCCAAGCGATCCGCTCCAAAAAGCTTACTTCTCGCTCAAGTCCGCCGAACTTACAGATCCTCAGCAATTGGGTAACTGTGTCCTCTTTAAGCTTTTCGTAGCAGATGGTAATCATTTGGGCACCATGAGGGTTGGTCGTCCAGGCCTCAATGTGCTCATGCCATCGACAAGAGAAAAGCCCCTCACCAGTGGAAACGAGTTTCAAAAAATCCCCAGAATTACCGATCGCAGCCAGGTGATGGAAATATGAGACCATGACATCTCGCCCGTCCCGAACAAGATAGATGACCTTCCGATAATTAGGCTTCGGCAAATTATGCGTCTTAAAATACATCGGCGAAAGGTATCGCCGATAAGACCGCTGAAAGTGAACGTCTGGTACAAGATCCTGTATCAAGGAATCCGGTGCCCACCGGATATCAATACCATATATCAGTCCCGCGATCAGGTATTGGACCCAGGTGTTGCCGCTTTTTGGATAACCGGCAACGAAGATGTCGTTGGCATCGAAATCAGTGATCAGACTCGTTTCTGCTGCGTTCAGAATGGATCTCCCGGCTGACATTCAAATTTCTACAGGCACCAATCATCCACTCGTTGGTTATCTAACGCCAGTCCAACTTAAATTCCGTTCTTCCGAAGCTCCTCCGAATAGTTCGATATCAAGAATTCTACATGGCGAATTCGAGTGAGAGCCTAAAGCTGGGTCCGCTGCGTTCGGAAATGCATTCGTGCGTCGACATCGACAATTCCGAAATGGCCGTTGCGCGTAATGGGGTCAATCGTTTCACACACAACTGAGAATCTTCCGACAGGTGGAGGGTGGCACAGTATTTCGAAAGATTCATCCGCATTCGAGTTAGTGCTACCGTCTGCAAATTGTACTACATTTGGGACAATATCAACCAAACCAAAATCTACCGTGTAATCGCCGGGCGCGAGGCAACACTTAAATGAAAATTCGCATTGCAACGAAAACGCCGCATCCAAACTGATTACTGTTTCTGATTCGATCTGATATTGGTGCTTCCCGTGAATAAGCAGGCCGGACTTGTCCCGGATCGCAAATCCCGCGCTCACCCTGCGGGTTGGAACTCTGCACTCGAATTCAACAAAAAGTCTAATCTTCCGGCCCGGAAAGAAATAGTCTACGACTTTTCCCGACTCGTCCGCGCAACTCCACCGAGTCAACTTCGCCGGAGCAGTGACATCGTCTTTCGCGTTGACAAACTCAACCCACCGTTCCGGCTCTTCAAACTTTCTCTTCTCGTCGCTGTCGCGGTCTGAACGCAAGCGCTCGGAGCCCGTCCAATTAACATTCCGCTTGGCTGAGACAGCAAGGTGATATTCTCGAATGGCATCTCGGCTATTGCCCTCGTAATGTTTTCTCCCCCCGACTAAGACAATGCCGCGGTCGCAGAATTGTTGAATTGCGGTAACATCATGGCTGACGATCAAGAAAGCACAGCCTCGTTCCTTCAGCCGGCGCATATAAGCGAAACACTTTTGCTGGAAGAAAACATCGCCGACAGCAAGAGCCTCATCCACAATGAGCAGTTCCGGATCGAGCTGCACCTGAACGGCAAATGCCAATCGAACGATCATGCCGCTGGAATAGGTCTTCACCGGTTGATCGATGAATTGGTCGATTTCGGCGAATTCCAGGATTTGTTCGAACTTTGAATCAATCTCCCCCTGGGACAATCCTAAAACTGCTCCATTCAAGTAGACGTTCTCCCTTCCGGTAAATTCGGGATTGAAACCACTGCCCAGTTCCAGAAGCGCGGCGATACGCCGGCAATCCCGGGTAACGACTCCCCCTGATGGTTGAAGAATGCCACAAATAATTTGCAGCAATGTGCTTTTACCGCTGCCGTTCCGGCCGAGAATGGCGACGCTTTCGCCTCGGCGGAGCTCAAGAAAAATGTTCTGAAGCGCATAAAAATCGTGCCCCAACGCAGCTTTTCGGGCTTGCGCCAACCTTCCCAAGCTCTTCGGCGCCCAGGCCGGTACCTGACTCCAAAGGCCATGGATAAGCCGCGCGCGCGGCGATTCCCAAAGACGATACATCTTCGAGACGTCCCGCACATCGAGAAAAGGTCGCGAGACGTCACCCCCATTTTCGACTTCAGGCTCCTCCATCGCGATTGACCTCATAGAATGATCCCCTTTTTAAAAACTTTTCCCCATGAGGGAATGTCGAAAAAGATTTATCCGCGATGCACGAGCGAATCCCAGCCTCCGCTGCAGACGTTGGCTGCTTCCAAGGTGTTTCCCACAGAATTGATAGATCTACATGACATCTGCGAAGGCCGACTTCGAACGATCAAAAACGAAATACCCCAGAAGGAAGATGGTCAGGGAGCCTAACACAAGCAAAAAGTATGTGCGCCAATCCGGCACGATCCCCCAGACGATCGCAGCACGCGCGCTCTCAATTAAATGGACCATCGGATTAAGGCTTATCAGGGCGCGCCACGGTGCAGGAACGGCCAGAAGCGGGAAAAAGATCGCGCTCATGAACATCAAAATCATGATAGCCGACACCAAAACCGGCTGGAGATCGCGAAAAAACACGCCGGTTGCAGAGAAAATCCAACTTGCGCCGCAAGTCAGGAGCGCCAAAGGCACCAGAAAAACGAATAGATACAACACGGTGAAAGGTACCTCATGACGCGAAATACTAAAGCCGATTGCCAGAGGTAAAAACGCAATCAGGCAGTGGAAAATAGCCGTGCCGGTCGCCACGGCTGGCAGAATCTCGAGAGGAAAAACGACTTTCTTCACGAAATTCGGATACTGCAGAATAAGGGTCGGACTTCGGAGTACCACCTCGGAAAATAGATTGAAGAGGTTAAGTCCGCAGAAGAGTGCCAGGCCGTAATCAAAGGTGCTCTCGTTCTTTGCTACGCCAAAGTGAGATTTGAAAATGAACCCGAAGACGAAGAGGTAGACCGCGAGCATCAGCAATGGTGATACAAAAGACCAGAACAGACCCAAGAAGGTGCCTTGGTAGCGAATCGAAATATCGCGCTGTAAGAACTGCCGGATCAAGTACCGACTTCTGAATAGTTCCGTAAAAACTCTGACCGGCAAAGAGCGTTTCACCGAAGCAAAAAGCACTCTTGTCACAGCTGGGCCCGTCATCGCTTACGAAGTTTCGCCAAACGTTCGTCATTGCCAAGCGAAATCTCAGGGCTACGATCGCCGTAATGGTCGAAAGCGGATGGCCGCCAAGCGGTGAAAGCCAATCGGTGAAAAGTAGGCGGTCAGAAGCTAAAACACAGCGAATGTTATCGACATTCGCAGCACTCATCGGCATTCCTTCGCGGCCCATTGCGGCAAGTCGCATCTCCTTCTCGTTGAGCGCAATGCATAAGTGACACTGCCAAGCTTTAATTGCGAAAAAACGCTCATCAAAACTTGACTTTAGCCTCGTCCGTTGGCATCACGCAGGCTCGCTGCAGGCTCCACCCAAAATATAAATTTCTATTATGATTATAATAATTTTAGGCCCCCAAGTCGTTTGGCATAATTTCGTGGCGCTTTTTTCACGGACGATCGCTTTGGGTGCCATTGGGTTACTCTTCGTTGGATTTTCGTCACAGGCGGAGGCAACTGCGAGCGTCTCCTTTGCTTGGAATCCGAGCACCTCACCCGGAATCGCAGGATACCGTTTGTATTACGGCACCTCCAGTGGAAGCTATCCGCAATTCCTCAACGTCGGAAACACCACCAGCGCCACAATTCCGAATCTGGCTGCCGGACAAACTTACTACTTCGTTGTAACCGCCTACAACACAGCGGGACTTGAAAGCGCCCCTTCGAACCAAGTGTCCGCCACAACCGCAGCCAACTCGCTATTGACCAATAGTGCGCCGCCGGGTCCTTCAGTATTCACCGTTCCTAATTTTCCTGATTTCGACGGAGACGGTCAGCAGGATTTCCTGTGGCGAAATAGTCTTACGGGTGGGGTTGGCGTCTGGCTGATGAATGGCTCTGCCGCGACAGCAGCGGTTGTCATTGGTTCTCCGCCTCTTTCCTGGATGATCATCAATACAGGGGATTTTGACGGTGACGCAAACTCTGACATCCTCTGGCAGTTCGCAAATACCAGCCAGTACGGAGTTTGGTTTATGAATGGCACTCAAATTGCCGGGATACAAAATTTCACGCTCCCTTCGTACGCAGGTCAGGTTTGCTGTGTGGCTGACTTCGACGGCGACGGTCTCGCCGACTTGGTGTCCTTCAACCGTTCTGCAGGAGGCATTTACTTTTGGAAAAATAGTGGGTCGTTGCGGTTCGTCGCGCAATCCTCGTATGTCGTTTCAGCCGCGTCGGGATGGCTGCCTGTCGGCGCGGCCTATCTGAACGGCGCAAGCGGATCTCCCGCGGTGATCTGGCGCAACGCCACTACAGGCGAAATCGCCGCCTGGTTTATGAGTTCCTTTAAATGGACTTCCGCTGCATCGTTTGGTAACCCAGGAACTATTGTGGCATTGCGTGGTTTCGGCGATTTCTCGGGAGATGGGAGAACGGACCTGCTCTTATTTAATACTTCCAACAACGTGGTTGGATACTGGCGCTCGAACGGTGCGCAAGCACCCGTTTCGGTTCCCTTAGCTCAAGTGTCAGGCAACTGGGTTCCTGTCGGTGCGGAAGACCTGAGTGGAGCCGGGAGCGCGGATATCATTTGGCGTCAAACCTCAACCGGAGCACTAGGAGCTTGGCAAGTGAACGGGTCCAACCTCTCGATCGCGATCAGCTCGATCTTGGTCGGCCCTACTTGGCAGCTCCAGCCGCAGCCCATCGTTCCTTGATCAATTTGTACTTTTCGTCTTGCTCGCCGCCGCAGCATCGGGTGTTGCTGCCTGTCGGTCATATCATCTACGCTCGCCCCCTGCGTCGAGGGAATAGGGCCCAAGTCAGTGACTGGTGCACTAACTTGCCAATTATCACGTTTTTCATAGCCCCTATGATTATACTTTAGATCGGCTCGTGCTATCCGAACGAACCTCTTAACCTTCGCCGGAATTTCGGCCAAATTGGACATGCCAATACCCGATTAGTCAAACACGGTAGAAATCATGTTCTGATTAGCGAACTGGCCGAATTTCTTTCTGATGTGAACATTTTAGATCAGCACCGCTTATGAATATCCTTCGAGGCCATCTACCCATCGTTTTTGTGTGCTATGCCTTGACCAGTCAGGGTTTTGCCACGGACGTGCTCACTTATCACAATGACAACGTGCGGACCGGCTTGAATTCTCAAGAGGGGATGCTAACGCCATGGAATGTCAACGGGAGCTCGTTCGGGCTGATACGAAATCTCCTGGTGGACGGGGCAGTGTTCGCGCAGCCACTTTACGTTTCGAACGCTCAAGTAATTTCGGCCGGCCGATCCCTTGGTTTACATAATCTTTTGATTGTCGCTACAGAACATGACAGCGTCTACGCGTTCGATGCCGACTCAGGCACGCTCTACTGGCACGTTTCCATGCTCGGCGCGGGGGAGGTCCCGTCCGACGGTCTCGACTGCGAAGATCTACCTGGTGAAAATGGGATCACTTCCACACCGGTAATCAATCGCGCGATGGGATCGAACGGAACCATTTACCTCCTCGCGATGAGCAAGACACCTGACAACGCTAACTACTATGAACGGTTACACGCTCTCGATCTCGCGACTGGCCAGAATTCTCGAACTCCGGTCACGATACAAGCATCCTCCCAGGGAAACGGTCCCGCTAATGTCTTTGACCCCGCACATGAAAGAGCGCGAGCAGGGTTGTTGCTTGCCAATGGCACGATTTACACGGCGTGGGGATCGTTTTGCGACGCCGCCCCTTTTACTGGTTGGATCATTGCCTACAGCGAGCAGACACTCGTCCAGACCGCTGTTCTTAATTCCGATCCGAATGGTACCCCGCCTTCTTCTGATCTCCCGGACGGTTCTGGATCTGGCATTTGGCAGGCCGGATCGCCTCCCGCCGTAGACGCAGCCGGTAACCTGTACGTTGCCACCGGCAATGGCCCTTTTGATACCAATCTCAATAGCAGTGGATTTCCTGTCAGCGGCGACTACGGAGACACTTTCCTCAAGCTAACGCCCAGCCTTCATATTACAGACTATTTCACGCCATTTGACCAGTTTACCGCTGCCGTCAACGATGGAGACCTGGGTTCGGGGGGACCTCTGGTATTGGATATTGCAGACAGCAATAACCAAACTCACCATTTGGCCATCACTGCTGGAAAAGACACCAACATCTACGTCCTCGACCGGGACAATCTGGGAGGATTTAACTCTCAAGGTAACAACATCTACCAGGAGCTGATTGGCGCGTTGCCGGGAGGAGTTTGGTCATCGCCCGCCTATTTCAACGGATCAATCTACTACGATCCTCAGGGGAATTCGCTGCTGCAATTCCAATTTACCAGCAACGCCACTCTCGATCCCGTACCAGGTCTCTGCTTCTGCCGCTACGTTTCCTTATCCAGGAGGTGTCCCAAGTATTTCCTCTTTCGGAAACACCAACGGGATCGTCTGGATAAAGGAAAATCGCGGCAGTCAAGTGGTCTTGCATGCCTATGATGCAACGAATCTGGCAACTGAGCTCTATTCCAGTGCCGGAGTTAATTTTGGGGCACCGACCAAATTTGCCCCGCCGACGGTCTGCAACGGCAAAGTGTTCGTGGGCACAATGAATTCGGTCGGCGTCTTCGGGTTGTTGCAACCCAACCCAGTCTCGTCTCTCAAAAATATAGTCACGGTTCCTAATCCTCCTGATTTCGATGGAGACGGCAAACAGGATTTTCTCTGGCGCCATACCACCTCGGGCCAGGTTTGTATCTGGCTGATGAATGGCCCGGCGCCGAAAGCAGCCCTCGTCATCGGTTCTCCGCCTCTTACCTGGACGATTATTAATACCGGGGATTTCGATGGGAGGGGAAAATCTGACATCCTCTGGCAACTGGCCAACTCCAACCAGTATGGCGTCTGGTTTATGAACGGCACCCAAATTGCCGGCATACAAAATTTTACGCTGCCTTCCTACGCAGGTCAGATCTGCTGCATCGCTGACTTTAACGGCGACGGGCTCGCTGATTTGGTGACTTTCAACCGTGCAGCTGGAGTCATCTACTTTTGGAAAAATATCGGCTCATTGGTGTTCATTGGACAAACTTCCTATGTCGTTTCAGCCGCGTCCGGATGGCTGCCAGTGGGCGCTGCACGCCTGAATGGTGCGGGCGCACCTCCTGCCGTGATCTGGCGCAATGCCAGCACGGGCGAAATCGCCGCCTGGTTTATGAGCACCTTTTTCTGGAGTTCGGTCGCGTCGTTTGGCAATCCTGGGAACGATGTGGTGCTGAATGGCTTTGGCGACTTCTCTGGTGACGGCAGAGCAGACCTGCTCTTGTTTAATAATTCAAGCAAACTAGCCGGATATTGGCAGTCCAATGGTGCTCAGGAACCCAGCTCCGTTCCCTTGACTCAGGTGTCAGGCACCTGGGTTCCTGTCGGAGCTGAAAACCTTGATGGTAACGCCAACGCCGAAATCATCTGGCGTCAATCCTCCACCGGAACACTAGGAGCCTGGCAAGTGAGCGGATCCCTCTGGTCGGTGTACATCGGCTCGATCCTGGTGGGCCCAACTTGGCAGCTACAGCCGCAGAGAATCACTCCCTGAAGTTTTCTTTTACACGAGCAGAATCCACAGGAGGGGATTTGGCATTAGCCCGCAAGAAAGCATCTGAAAGAAAATCAATCTCGGTGAGGCCCAATACCGCCAGCGAGGGGCAACTAATACGGCAAATAGAATAGTTATTGTATTTACAATAAATACAATTATATTAGAAAATCTTAAAATTATTGATTTTTCTCGTTGGCATCTCTTTTTCTTTGCATGCCCAACCTATTCCAGGCACAAATCGGCTCTCATTTCCTCGTAGCATCAGAGAGATCACTGGCGCTGGACCGCAGTTTGTCTCTGGCGCTTCTGCGACGCTCGTGCGAAGCGAGCTGACCCAAGTCGAGACCGAGGCAACGACCGAGTTTTCGGTCGCTCTTAAGATGCGCGATTTTGCCGACCTCCAGCAACGCATCAGCAAGGACGAAATCATTTCCCTCGATGAGATGGCGGCAATTTACTACCCAACTGCGGCTGACTATAAAACAGTCGCTGACTGGCTGATCGCGCAGGGGTTCGCAGTGAAGTCCCCGGATAAATATAACCTGAGTGTTTTCGCCAGCGGTTCAGTGGCGCAAATTGAGCGGGTGTTCGGGACGAAGTTCGGTCGGGTCAAGTTCGCGGGTGTCGAATCCAGTTCTGCGCTGACTGCGCCGAGTCTGCCGGCTGCGATTGCAGAGCCGGTGCTGGGAATTAACGGATTGCAACCTCACCTGCACCCCAGATCTCACTCTTCACTTGCGTCGCACCAGCCACAAAGCCTTACCAATAATCTGCCTCCTTTCAAAGTTAAAGAGATCGCCACCGCTTACAACGCCACCGGTCTGAGCGTGAATGGAACCGGCCAGAAAATCGGCATCGTCATTGATACATTTCCGGCTTCAAGTGACCTCACGTTGTTTTGGCAAGGGAACGCAATAGCGCAATCGCTCAACAATATCGAAAAGATCCAAGTCGTCGGCGGACCACTTCCGAGTCCCTCGCTTGAGGCGACACTTGACGTTGAATGGAGCAGCGGAATGGCGCCAGGAGCGAAGGTCCGCATCTACGCAACGACGGATTTGCAGTTCGTCCATATCGACGCGGCGTACCAGGCTATCATCAACGATCTGCCTTCCCAGCCTGCCCTACACCAGGTCTCGCTCAGCTACGGGCTAGGCGAGACCTACGAGTCCGCAACCCAGATGAATACCGATGCGCAATACTTCGCAAGCCTGGCAGCCAGCGGTGTAACCATTTTCGTTTCCTCCGGCGACGGCGGCTCCAGCCCCGGGCTAAATGGCTGGGAGGACAATTCCGGGCCCGTGCAGGTGGAGTGTCCAGCAAACGATCCGAACGTTACTTCCGTGGGTGGCACCAGCCTTTATATGAACTCTTCAACCGGCGCGGTCAGTAGCGAAAGCGCCTGGTCTTTTGGAGGGGGCGGCAATAGCCAGTTTTTTGCACGCCCAAGCTGGCAGACCGGAGCTGGTGTCCCACCCGGTGCTTACCGCACGGTACCCGACGTTGCACTCGTGGCAGACCTTAACACCGGTGGCTACCTCGTCTTCGGCGGTCAAGTATACACGGTTGGAGGCACGAGCTGGGGCGCGCCGACCTGGGCCGGGTTTTGCGCGATGATCAATCAGGCGCGTGCTAATGCCGGCCGGCCCTCGGCTGGTCTTCTCGGCCCGAAAATCTACCCGCTGAATGGCACGAATAGCTTCCGCCACATCACCACAGGGAGCAACGGTCCCAATGGATTTTATAACGCAGGACCGGCCTACGATCGTTGCACAGGACTTGGTGTGCCGAGCGTCGCCAGCCTTATTCAAGCAATCACGGCAAGCCCTGCTGCGTCTGCAATCGTGACGGTCCCTAATCCTCCAGATTTCGATGGAGACGGCAAACAGGATTTTCTCTGGCGCGACACCACCACGGGCCAGGTTTGTATCTGGCTGATGAATGGCTCGGCGCCGAAAGCAGCCCTCATCATCGGTTCTCCGCCTCTTGCCTGGGCGATTATTAATACCGGGGATTTCGATGGTAGCGGAAAATCTGACATCCTCTGGCAACTGGGCAACACCAACCAGTATGGCGTTTGGTTTATGAACGGCACTCAAATTGCCGGCGTACAAAATTTCACGTTGCCTTCCTACGCAGGTCAGCTCTGCTGCGTCGCTGATTTTAACGGCGACGGGCTCGCTGATTTGGTGACTTTCAACCGTGCAGCTGGGAGTCATCTACTTTTGGAAAAATACCGGCTCATTGCAGTTCGTCGCGCAAACCTCATATGCCGTTTCAGCCACGTCCGGATGGCTGCCAGTGGGCGCTGCACGCCTGAATGGTGCGGGGGCATCTCCTGCCCTGATCTGGCGCAATGCCAGCACGGGTGAAATCGCCGCCTGGTTTATGAGTGCCTTTTTCTGGAGTTCGGTCGTGTCGTTTGGCAATCCTGGCGGCGATGTGGTGCTAAGCGGTTTCGGCGACTTCTCCGGAGACGGAAGGTCCGACCTGCTTTTATTTAATACTTTCAACAGAGTGGTCGGATTCTGGCGATCGAATGGCGCTCAGCAACCCAGCTCTGTCTCCTTGGCCCAGGTGTCAGACACTTGGGTTCCCGTCGGAGCGCAGAACCTTAACGGTATTGGAAATGCCGAAATCATTTGGCGTCAGACCTCAACCGGGACATTGGGGGCCTGGCAAGTAAGCGGATCAATTTGCACGGTATTTATCGGCTCGATTCTGGTGGGTCCGACTTGGCAGCTTCAGCCGCGCGGAGTCATTCCCTAGCGCTTAAATCTCATAAGCCAAAGCACACCCATGAGATCTTCGTGCTCACAACTGAAATCCCGCCTTTTCCGCATCTTGCGCAAACATTCTTACTGTGTCGAGGGAAAGCAGTTCCAAGTCCGTGCCGATTAACTTCAAAGCCTTGTTAAGAATATCGTGAGGCACCGTCACGATATCGGATCCACAGGCGTCTGCTTGCACGATATTCAAAACCTCGCGGACACTAGCCCACAATAGTTCCGCTTTTGGTAATTCCTGCAGTAGCACTTTACTCGCAGTCATCAACGGAACAGGATCTATCCCGGTGTCAGCAATACGCCCGGCAAAAACCGAGACGACCGCTGGAACGTCAGGATGCAAAGCTGCTGCCACGTTTCGGACCTGTTTGAGCGTCAGTATTGCGGTGACGTTGAGCTGGACATTCTCTGCCGTCAACTCCGTGATCAGTGGAATCGACGATTCGCCGCGCGAATTGGTGATAGGAATCTTTACGTACACGTTCCGCTGCCAATCACGAATTTTCAGCGCTTGACGCTTCATCTCAGAAAACTCATCCGAAAAGACCTCAAAAGAGATCGGCTTATCTTTGATGAATGCTAAAGCGTCTTTCGCGAACGACTCATAGTCTAGAATACCAGCCTTGCGCATCAGTGTCGGATTTGTCGTAAGACCTTTAATCAACGGATTACGGTACAAACTGATCATTCCTTCGAGATCAGCTCCATCCGCGAATATCTTTACGTTCAGTGTTTCAAGTCCTTGCATGATCCGTGTGCTCCAGTTGCTCGATCAGTTGCGCCGCACTGAGGAGGTCACGCGCGCGAAAGTTCGGAACCCGTTTCAACTTCTCCTCGTAGCCCCAGTCAATAAAAATCGTAGTACATCCCGCGTTAAAACCGCAGTCTACATCTCGCCATCGATCTCCGATCATGAAACTCTTTGCAAGGTTAATTTTGAACTCTCCGGCCGCCCGGAGCAACATCCCGGGCCGCGGTTTGCGACAGTCACACGGATCTCCGTAAGCAACCCCGCCGTGGAAGCAAGTCAAAATGCGATCAATAGGGAGCCGCCGCACAAGGTACGCATGAATAGACTCGACCGCCTCTCGTGCCACGGTCCCGCGACCAACATCCGGTTGGTTTGTCACTACCACCAGGAGAAACCCCAATTCCTTGAGGGATCGGCACGCCTCAGGTACACCCGGCAATATTTCGACCTCGTCCAACGTGACCGGCGGATACGGCTTACCGGCGCGAACTAGGGATCGGTTAATGACGCCGTCGCGGTCGAGAAAAACCGCCCGGTGCGACGTAGGATCGTATCGGCGTATCGGCGTATCGGCACTCACGGTTCGGCGTTTGGATTTTAGTCGATTGCAGGGTCGGCAAAGCAACGTTTCTTCATGGTCCCCTGCGCGTATTCGTAACCAGTACGATCGATCGTGTTTTCGTTCAAT
Source organism: uncultured Verrucomicrobiae bacterium (assembly GCA_963736745.1). GTDB lineage: Bacteria > Verrucomicrobiota > Verrucomicrobiia > Chthoniobacterales > JAFAMB01 > JAFAMB01. Next base: position 48,954 of record CAVTQD010000007.1, read on the forward strand.
ACTTGGCTTCGACCTAACCTGCGGCATCCACAAATTCTCAGAGATTTGTGAGCGCTGCAGTCTGTTTCGACTATTGTTCTCGGGTTCACCGTAGGAACGGTGCAGCATGCGTCAGGAACTTTGGCGGTGTATCTGCCGTCTCGACCCCCGATTTCCAGTATCGATGTTCTGATCTCTTCCTCTTTCGAACAGTTTCCGAGGTTTGCTTGAGAGGAGGGACAGTGTAAAGAGGTCAGTGAGTATCCTTCCTTTTACTATTTTCCTAGGCGAATTCTCCGCCTCGCAGTCAAAAGCGGAGCGTCTCGTTTTGTCTTCTCAGAAAAAACCGCAAATAGGACGTCTCCCAGCAGAAAGATTTAAATTTTAACTGAAAAGCTCCGCAGTTTAACTTTACCGCGTCTGCACTACGACGTCGGACGAACTATTAAGGGGCTTCGAGTAGGACGTCTCGGTGCCTTGCTGTCTGCCGACACCGATTAACCTCCTCTCACCCGCAGTATATAGAAGCAGTATGGAAAACTTGACCGGGCTTACAGCTTTAATTCTCATCGGAATTGCTTTTTCTTTGCATTCGCAAACCCCGCAGGCTGCCGTCCCGGCAGGTACCGATCGCATCGATCTGCCTGGCAGCATCAGACCGGTCGCTGTCGCAGAAAAGCAACTTACCTCCAGCGATTCCGCATCGCTCGTGCGAAGCGAGCTGACCCAAGCCGAGGCCGAAGCAACGATAGAGTTTTCAATCGCTCTTAAGATGCGCAATTTTGCCGGACTTCAGGAACGCATCGGCAAGGGCGAAATCATTTCGCTCGATGAGATGGCGGCAAAATACTACCCGACGGCGGCTGACTACAAAATGGTGGTTGACTGGCTGACTGCGCAGGGGTTCGCGATTAAGCCGCCGGATAAATATAACCTCAGCGTTTTCGCTCAGAGGCTCGGTGGCACAAATCGAGCGGGCCTTCGGCACGAAGTTCGGTCGGGTCAAGTTTGCCGGCGCTGAATACAGTTCCGCGCTGATTGCGCCGAGTTTATCGGCCGCGATCGCAGGACCGGTGCTGGGAATCAACGGATTGCAACCTCACCTGCGCCCCAGACGCGCATTTCAAGATTGCATCAGGACCACCACAGAAACTGATCGGAAATCGCCCTCCTTACACAAATCGGAGAGATTGCCAAGGCTTACAATGCCGACGGCCTGGGCGTGAATGGAAGTGGCCAGAAAATCGGCATCGTGATTGATACGTTTCCTGCTGCCAGCGACCTCACGTCATTTTGGCAGGGTAACGCGGTAGCGCAATCGCTCAACAATATCGAAGAAGTCCAGGTGGTCAGCGGGCCGCTTCCGAGCCCATCGGGAGAGGAGACCCTTGATGTTGAGTGGAGCAGCGGCATGGCGTCAGGAGCTAAAGTGCGCATCTACGCGACGACGGATCTGGCATTCGTTGACCTCGATCAGGCCTACCAGACGATCATCAACGAACTGCCTTCCCAGCCTGCACTGCACCAGATCTCGCTCAGCTACGGCTTAGGCGAGACCTACATGCCTGCGGGCCAAATGGCGACCGATGACCAGTACTTCGCCACCACTGGCAGGCGCAGGCATCAGTGTTTTCGTTTCTTCTGGCGACGGCGGGTCCAGCCCCGGGCCTAATGGCTTTGGGGACAATTCCGGACCGGTGCAGGTAGAGTCTCCGGCGAACGATCCAAACGTTACCGCGGTCGGTGGGACCAGCCTTTACCTCAACACCTCCACCGGCGCAGTCAGCAGCGAAAATGCCTGGTTCTATGGCGGCGGCGGCAGCAGCCAGTTTTTTGCACGCCCGGCTGGCAGAACGGACTGGGGTTCCAACGGGTGCTTATCGGATGGTGCCGGACGTAGCGCTGGTGGCCGACCCTAATACCGGTGGCTATCTCATTTTCAACGGCCAATTGGTACATCGTCGGGGGCACAAGCTGGGGCGCGCCGACCTGGGCAGGGTTTTGCGCGATGATCAATCAGGCACGGGCTAACGTCGGCCAGCCCTCTAGTGGTCTCCTTGGCCCGAAAATCTATCCACTGAACGGCACTAGCGGCTTCCGCGATATCACGACAGGCGAGCAACGGTCTCAACGGGATCTATAACGCAGGCCGGGGCTACGATCTCTGCACAGGCCTTGGTGTACCGAGCGTCACGAACCTTATTCAATCCATCATCTCGAGCCCTTCCTGCAACGCAAGTCCCCGCAATCATCACGGTTCCCAATCCTCCTGATTTCGATGGAGACGGCAAACAGGATTTTCTCTGGCGCGATACCACCTCGGGCAAGGTTTGTATCTGGCTGATGAATGGCTCGGCACCGAAAGCAGCGCTGATAATCGGTTCTCGCGCCTCTTTCCTGGACGATTATTAATACCGGGGATTTCGATGGTAGCGGAAAGTCTGACATCTTCTGGCAACTGGCCAACACCAACCAGTATGGCGTCTGGTTTATGAACGGCACCCAAATTGCCGGCATACAAAATTTTACGCTGCCTTCCTACGCAGGTCAGATTTGCTGCGTGGCCGACTTTGACGGCGACCGGCTCGCTGATTTGGTGACTTTGAACCGTGCAGCTGGAGTCATCTACTTTTGGAAAAATACCGGCTCATTGCGGTTCGTCTCGCAAACCTCCTATGTCGTTTCAGCCGCGTCCGGATGGCTGCCAGTGGGCGCTGCACGCCTGAATGGTGCGGGCGCACCTCCTGCCGTGATCTGGCGCAATGCCAGCACAGGCGAAATCGCCGCCTGGTTTATGAGCACCTTTTTCTGGAGTTCGGTCTCGTCATTTGGCAATCCTGGGAACGATGTGGTGCTAAGTGGCTTTGGCGACTTCTCTGGAGACGGCAGAACAGACCTGCTCTTGTTTAATACTTCAAGCAAGTTGGTCGGATACTGGCAGTCCAATGGTGCTCAGGAACCCAGCTCCGTTTCCTTGGCTCAGGTGTCAGGTACCTGGGTTCCTGTCGGAGCTGAAAACCTTGATGGTAACGGCAACGCCGAAATCATTGGCGTCAGTCCTCTACCGGAACACTAGGAGCCTGGCAAGTGAGCGATCCCTCTACTCGGTGTACATCGCTTCGGTCCTGGTGGGCACGGCATGGCAGCTTCAACCCCGCGGATTCACTCCCTGAAAAATTGGACGTTTCGTCGGCCGATCGCATTGTGCCATATAACCGGTGGCCCTACCGGGTGCTCTCCCACTTCGTTTGCTGAATCTTGAGTTTGGGATGGGAAACAAGAAGATGCCATATCACCGCCTGGAAGGCTTCGGAGTGAGGAGTGACGTTTTGGGGATTTACGGTCGGCACGATGCAGCATGCATCGGCAACTTTGGCAGTGTATCCGCCATCTCTTCCGACGATTCCAAGAATGGAAGCTCCAATCTCTTTCGCGTAATGCAGCGCTGCCACAAGATTCGGACTGACATTCTTCTCCAGGTTTCCTCCCCCGACCGAAAATACCATGACCGCATCTTTCGATTGCAGGCGACTCCCCTTTAGCCATTCGACGAATACTGAGGCCCAGCCTTCGTCGTTCGTTCTCGCGGTCAACTCCGAAACATTGTCGGTCGGCGCGTAACTCTCGATCCCGGCGATCTTCCGAAAATCATTCACTGCATGGGATGCGTTCGCCGCACTGCCACCGACGCCGAGGAAAAACAAACGTCCACCGCGGATCCGTACATCCGCGAGCAAATCGACCATTTTTTCGAGGGTTTCCGGATCGAGTTTTTGCACGATCTCCGCTGTTTCGGCCAGATGTTGGGAGCTGTAGGAGGACATAGGATGGGTGTCAGTTAAGACTTAGCGTTCCTGCTTTGCAACCAAGTAAGCAAAACCGTGCCCGGTTTGCCTCTCCCGGTCGGGACGCCCTGTGATAAGTAAAGCGTCCCCGCTTTACCCGCCGAGTAAGCAAAGCGTCCCGGTTTGCCCTCGTATAATAAGCAAAGCGGGACGTTTACTTACAGCGGTCAGGCAAAGCGGGACGCTTTACTTACAGCGATCAGGCAAAGCGTCCACGCTTACCGGCCTTCAACACCGCAAAAACGCTTGAAAGATACACGTTTATTGTGATGTTATTTTATGCTCTTTTTCGACCCCAAAGCTCGCCTTGTCATCCATCGGGGAAAACTCCCGCATTGGCGGCAGGAAGGAGTCATCTATTTTGTAACCTTCCGTCTTGCCGACTCTTTGCCTCAGGCCAAGCTGGAGTGGCTGCGGCGTGAGAAGGAACTCTGGCTACGCCTGAATTCAGAACCGCGCACGGACAGCCAGCAACGCCAATACGACGAGCGATTCACCCAAATCGTCGACCAATGGCTTGATGCGGGTTACGGGCGATGCATTCTGGCGCGACAGGATTGCAAAGCAATCATGGAATCCAGCCTTATGCACTTTGACGGGGTGCGCTATGACCTCGGAGAATTTGTAGTAATGCCAAATCACGTGCACGCAATCGTCGCACCCATCGGTGAACATCAATTGACTCACATTCTTCACTCTTGGAAATCATTCACCGCACACCAGTTCAACCGCATTCTCATTTCGTCCGGACCCGTTTGGCGCCACGAGAGCTTCGATCACATCATCCGCAGCGCAAAGCATCTGGCGAAATTTGAAGCGTACATCCGTAATAACCCGAAGACTCGCGTCTCGTAGCCTCCGAAGTAAGTAAAGCGGCTCGCTTTACTTTTTCTCTTTATCTTTTCGAATCGGAACAAACCGGGACGGTTTGCTCCCGCAGGAGGTAAAGCGGGGACGCTTTACCCTTACTGTAATAACCCGAAGGCTTCGGGCCGTATCTCCGGAGTAGGTAAAGCGGGACGCTTTACTTACTTCGACAGCAATCGATCGAGTTCGGCCAGGCCGGCCGGGGAACCGATTTCGAAAAAGCGTTGATTTACTTCGTATCCGGCGAGTTCTCCCTTGCGGGAAAGATTCTCGAGAGTGTCAGCCAAATCAAACGGAACCTCGTTCGGAGAGTCATCAAAGATCTGTCTCGTGCAAATCATGAGGCCGTAATCGATGTAGCGCATTTCCGGCAGCTTTTCTCGCTTGCTGTAGAGACGGATTGCCGTTATCGAACCAGACATTGCTCGTATCCCAGGCATCGGCATTTGCGTAAATAGTCATCAGAGCGGGTTTGCCGGCTTCCTGGAATGCCGCGGCCACGGCTCGATAATCGACCGGAAGATACGAGTCCCCGTAAAGCACAAAGAAAGCATCGGGCAGAAGCGCTGACGCCCTTTTGATCGCTCCACCGGTCCCAAGCAATTTCGGACCGTCAAACGAGTACCTGATCCGAACCCCGAGCGACTCTCCGTCACCGTACCGCTGCTCGATCATCTCGCCAAGGTAGCCAACGCAGAGAATCAGGTCCGCGATCGAATTCCGTTTCAGCAGTTCAATCTGATGTTCCAGAAACGGCCGTCCGGCAACTTCGACCAGAGCTTTCGGAATTTTTTCCGTCAGCGGCCGCAACCGGGTTGCCAGACCGCCGGCAAGGATAACAACGGGGAGAGACATTCGGTTTGTGAGTTTATGGGTTTAGCAGTTCTGCAGTTTCGAGCTCTGCGTAAGCGTCTCCCAGATCTCCAGTGTTCTCTGTGCCTCTGTGGTGAATCCAATCTCTGGCACTCCGCGCCGCTCTGTGACCTTCACACTCAGTTCTGGATCACGATCTTTGTACCTTCGAAATCGAAACGGAACCGGACTTCCGTCAGACCCTTCTCCCGCATCGCGTGCCTGAGCTTGGCTTTGTCCTCCGCATAGAACATCAAAAAACCGCCCCCTCCTGCCCCGATCAGCTTGCCTCCCAGCGCTCCGTTCGCCATTGCGCTGTCGTACCACTCGTTAATCTGCGGATTCGACATGCTGCCGGAGCGCTCTTTCTTTCGTTGCCAATGAACATCCATCAAACGCCCGAACTCTTTCAGGTCTCCGGATTCCAAGGCTCGCTGACTTTGCCTGCCGAGGTCTTTCACGAAATGCAAGTTGTCCACCATCGACTTGTCCGAAGCCAATGTTTTGGTTTTCTGTTCTTTCAGAATCGATGCAGCCGTTCGCGAATATCCCGTAAAAAACAGCAATAGATTGTCTTCAAGATTATAGAGAGTTTCCTCCGAAATCTTAAGCGGCCAAGCCTCCACCCGGCCGTCCGGCATAAACTTGAAACAGGTAATCCCGCCGTAGGCTGCGATGTATTGATCCTGTTTGCCGATCGGTTCTCCTAGCCGATTGATTTCAATATCACACGCTTGTTCCGCCAGCTGAGCCGGATGGACAAGGTTCATTTGCCAGGCGTGCAGTGCTTTCAGAAGAGCGGTGGTGAAACTCCCGGAAGAACCGAGACCGGTCCCAGCGGGAATATCCGCCAGCGAGCTGATCTCAAGATAGGGCGCATCGACACCGACGAGTTTCAAGGCTTCGCGGATAATCGGATGCTCGACCTCATCCACAGTCTTGACTCGCTCGAGCTTGGAGTACTTTACGATCAGCTCCTGAACGAAAGTCCGGTGGAGCGTAATGTAGACATATTTGTCAATTGCCGCCGCGATCAGGAAACCGGAGTGCTCTTCATAGTAGGAAGGCAAATCCGTGCCGCCGCCACCTAGGGAAATTCGCAAGGGAGAACGAGTGATGATCATGAGCGTTTGGCGTTCACGCGTTCGACCGTTTGCGGTTCGCCGTTCGGAGATGGGCGGGCATAGTCAGGACATCGGTACCAAAGTGCACCGCAACCGGTAAGTCAGCGCAGTTTCTCTCATGGATATTCTGGATCTTGGTTTGATCTGGAGGAATAACAACTCAAGCTGGTCCTCGTACATTCGTCGAGATCATCCGCCGAAGCAATGTCATCGCCTCCGACGCCGACCCGAACGTCGAACAGCGAACGCTAAAACCTGTATCCGCTATTTTCGTAGATCCGCTCCACAATTTCGAGCACTCGCTTTCCCTCGTGAAACCTGGGCTCGGAACGCGGTTAAGCCGGATATCTTCCAAAAATTCATCGAGTTCCAGCGCCCACGAGGTGTCGCTACGAGGAAACTCATAGATGACGGTTTCCGGCGGCCCCATTTCCGGGAGCATTTTGTAGTAGGAAAGCCTCTCCAATCCGTAGCTGCCTCCCAGGCCTTCGATATGCAGCTTGGCGCGCTTAAAATAAATCTCGAAGGAAAACAGGTTCTTCCATTCGGTGCAGCTCACCTGCAGCCAGGCGGTCTGTCCGGCTGCGGTGCGGAGACTGAGAAACGCATTGTCATCGACCGGCATATCCCAAAAGTAGGTCGCCGCATGTCCGTCAACCGTCGTAAATTCGCCCATAAATGAGGCCGCGAGATCGATGAGATGCACGCCTTGATCAATCAACTCGCCGCCACCGCTCAACTTAGGGTCGGCTCGCCATTCCCGGTCATAACCAATACGCCCGCCGTGGCCATAACGGGCACGAATGAACATCAAGTCGCCAAGGTCTGCTTCCCGGACTAACTGCGTACGCTTTCCGAAAAGCAGGATGAAAACGGTGGTTGTATCCGATCCGGATCAAAGCATTCGAGCCTGCTGTTGCGGATTCTATTTCACTGAGTTGCTTCGAATTCACCGCTCCCGGCTTTTCCACCAGCACATGCTTACCATTTTCGAGAGCGAGCATGGCCAAGGGTGCCAAGGCAGCATTCGCAACGGAGACAAGCACGATGTCGACCTCCGGATGCACGAACACATCCGAAGATTTTGCGGTGGCTTGACCACCGTGCTTCGCAACCAGCGCAGAAGCCTTGGCAGAATCGAGATCACAAGCAATTTTTAAGGCTCCTTTTGGAAGGGTACCAGCTCGCTTGTCCCCGATGAGGCCGCATCCAATGATTGCAAAACCCGGTTTTCGCTGGTACTTCATACCAACTTTTCAAAAAAAACGCTGTGTTGAATCAAGAAAGAATACATCGCTTTTTCCGATTTTGTGTGGTTGGGACGACTGTCGCTGTCGTGGACTTCAGCACTGTCTGGTCGTTAAGCCACCTTTTGCAACCGCTGGTCGCGGTTTCAATCGCGTACTTTGTCGGCGTGACCTGCCATTTTCTGCTGAACAAATTCTGGGTATTTCGGTGCCGGCGGAGTGATTACGTCCGCCAGCTCATGCAATATCTCACCGTGGTCCTGTCCAGTTGGTTGACGACGATCGCTACCGTCCAGCTCTGCCTGTCCACGATCACACACAATATTTTGATCGCCAAGCTCTTCGCAGTTCCTCCGGCGACTTTGGTGGCGTTTGTTCTGATGCAGTTCTTTGTCTTCCGAAAATCGCATCACCCCGCGGTAGGTAAAGTGTCCCGCATATTGCGCTAAAACGGGTTCCGGTCCTTTCTAAACCGCTGTTTTCCAAGGAGAACTGCACCAGTACTGCATCTACGAGCAGGCTGCAAGTGCCTACGCGACACGCAGAGGACGTCAAACGCAGAGCAGTTTATTTCCCTGATAAGGATCTGCGCAATGCCTATATCGCCCGTTTGATCAACCGCCTAGCCTCGAACCATTCGGTTCGCATGCCCCAGGGTGATCAGATGAAACTTGAAACTTGGCGGGCTGAAATGTGTTCCGATCAGATGATTCAACCGGCTCTGAATTACTATAAGAAAACGGATCTCTCGGTTCAAAAGCAGGGAACGGCTTTTGATCTGGTGACTGACTATCGGGGTTGGCAGGGTACTATGAACCGCACTTCAGATGAGATCAAAACGATGAACCACTGATAAAACGGATTTGAGGCGTGTTCGGGAATGAATAGCCAACTGAGTTGACCTATTCCGGAGTGTCAGCCTGGATCGACAGTCGCGTAGGGCAAATGGCATGGATGCGGCACCTAGCCAGAAATCAGGGGCGGTGTTCTCGGGCAATCGGACAAAGTTCGGTCAAATCAAAAGGCACTGCTGAAATCAGTGGGGCTCAAAAATAGCGCAGAACATCCTACGGCATTCGTATTCCACCTATGGGATTACCTGCGGCAGCCCTGCGGCGGGTCTCGGGCAATTTCAACTTTCACGCAATTGAAAAGTTCCGGAAGACTCTGCACGCGGTGACAAAATCATTCGCTCAAAGTTGAACCGTTGTCCGCTTGGGCAGCCGACAAAGTGATTGAGGCTTGGAATGTTCCTGGCTTTTAAAGATTGGGCAACAGCGCCGAGACCGGGTCCTCGTCTCGCTGTCGCAATTGCGAGCGCTATCGGTCGCGCCCTGTGGTAATCTGGGCGCGAACTGCCAGAACCTGGCACAGCAGACGAAGCCTATACCGGAACGGCGAACTCATGAGACTTGGATCGCAAATCCTGAAGATTTAACCTGAGCTACCGGAATCAATCACTATGGGCAAATCGTAGGGTATGTTTCTGATTCACAAACGAATTAAGCCGTTCTCTACCCAACGCGGCACGCTCACAAATCTCCGCAGTCTGAGTGGTCCTACAGGCGTTAGCTTCGCGAATGGAGTCAACGACTCAGGCGGAATTGCCGGTCAGAATACCATTGCACCTGGAAGCTATGTCCCTTTTGTTAATCGCAAGGAAATCATGGAGGAGTTAGCGACTAACTTCAATGGCGGAGCTGTGGCGATTAACAACGCGGGGCTAATAGTGGGCAACGGAATGACGCAAAATGGCGCGTTTTTCTGCCAGAATGGATCGTTCATTGAACTGGGCACGCTCGGCTGGTTCTGAGTAGTCCCTTTGCGGCAAGTTCGGGCGCGCATAAATCAACCGGCGCTTTGCTCCAGCTTTACTCTCCTTAATCTGGGTTTTGAGACCAAAAGTTGGCTTTGGGCTGGTCCAAGATCCGATCATTTACGTCCCAAATCAGAGGTACGGAAGGATATCGTCGAAGTGTAGTTAACGTTCGGCACCACATTCCCATTGACACACACCGCGCATAAATGCATTAAGATGGGCCGAAATGCGAAATCCTTACATTGATCGGCTCCGAGGATTTTGATCGCCGCGGTTCTGATGCTGCAATCCGCCTTGCTTTTGCCAACAGACTTTCGCCCGATTCCGCCCGACTGCTTCTTCGCCGTAGTCCGGACCGGCTATTACGGCGTCTCGATGTTTTTCGTGATTTCGGGTTTTCTGATCACCGGTAAGGTTTTGCGACGTGAGCTGTATGAGAGGAAGCCGCGCTTCTCAATAAGGGCCTTTTATGCGCAACGCCTGGGTCGGATCTTTCCGTGCCTAGCGCTTATGGTGTTGATTGCCGTCACCTTGTCTCTATTCGGCGTGCGAGGCTTTACTATTGACCAGACCCGGCATTCCGTTTTGCAGATACTAAACTACGTCTTCACGTTTCGCTTTAACATGTATTCTGTTCCTGGACTGCCTCTTCCTTGGCTGGTGTTATGGTCCCTTTCGATCGAAGAAGTTTTCTACCTCAGTTTTCCGATCCTGTTCGGAGCGTTGAAAAAGCCCCGCTGGATCGTGCCGATCCTTATCGGCATTGTGGTGTTCGGGCCCTTCCGGCGCGCAAGCGCTCCGCCAAGATGGCTGTATGATTATTTCAGCTGTTTTGATCTTATTTCGCTCGGCTCTTTGACCGCCTTTGTCAGCTCCGCACTGTCGCGGTTCGAAAACCACCAAAATATCTGGAAACTTATTCGGTGGGCGGGCCTCGCGATCATCACGTTTTTTTACTTGCGCTGTCCCGTTCTCCAAAATATTGTTTTCGGACCTAGCCTCATTGGACTCGGGGCGGCTGTTTATCTGTTGGGGAGCGCCTACCCTAAAGCGGTGCCGTCGATTGCGGCAAAGGTACTGCGATTGCCCGAATTATTCGGTCAATTCAGTTACGAACTTTACCTTTTCCATTCCTTCGTAGTCGTGGCAGTTGCCGGAATGATTGCTCCAGCCATTAAGACCTGGAACCTGATAGCCCTTTCATATGGCTCTTTTGGGGTAGTCATCGCTGTTTCGTTTCTTGTCAGCGGAGGAATAGCAAAAGCGTATTCTGAGCCTGCGAATAAATCTATCAGGCGAATGCTATCGGGGTCGTCGCAACGACGTGAACCTTCTCGACCGTTGACAGCTGAGTGCGGGTCGGCGGTCGGATGCGTTTTGGACCCCAGAAGGGGCTAATGATTGGTTAACGGATTTCTCAGCTCTCCTTTTGCGGGAGAGAAAATCGTCCGCAAATCGGCTCTGAACCAAGTTTTGCAACCGGCAGGGCTCGGACCTGGAACCCCTGTGATCCGAAGTCATTGAAAATCATGCACCCTCGCGGTCAAGAAATTTTGGGTTGGAGTATGTCTGGTCGACCCGGCATATTTTGGGAGAGCCGCGGCGTTCTGAACGGGGGCGGATCGCATATAGGCGCTGCAAAGCAAAGACACACTTTTCATCGAATACCCTGGGTTAAAAACTGTGTTATCAAAAACTGAATCGTTGATTCTGAGGTACTTGCAATGTTTTTGCGGCGAGGCGTCCCGCTTTACCTTCTCCTCGTGAGTAAGTGAAGCGGGCGCCTACCACTTCAAGCCACGATCTTCCGGGACGATCCGGCGAAGTGTGTAGAGATCACTTCTCGGCGAGTTGCTCCCGAAACTCGTGCAGGTTTTCCCAGGTATCCCATTGTGCGCTGATTAGTTTTCCCGTAATTCCGTCGCTGAGCTCTGAAGCAAGGTAGACACACAAACTCGCCGCCTTCTCCAGCGGCACGCCACCGGAATCGCGTTGCTGAAGAGCTTTATCGTAAAATTTTTCTCCTACCGCGTCCGGCCCCGCGTTCAGCACTTCTTCGAGTAACCTGGTGTTCAGAGCTCCCGGCGCAATTGCGTTTACGTCTATCGAGAATTCGCGCAGCTCTTCGGCGAGCGTCTCGGTCAACCTGACCACAGCTGCTTTCGACGCTGCGTAGGCACTGATTCTTGGGAGAGGCCCAGTCGCGCCGCCGCCGGAAAGATTGATGATTTTTCCCCGCCCTAAACGTTTCATATGCCGGATGGCAAACTGGCACGGAAGAAAAGTGCCGTAGAGGTTGATCTCGATTGCTCGGGCCCATTCCGCAAAGCGAACGGATTCGCACTGGCCTTTTGGCCCGTACACGCCGGCGTTATTCACCAGGATCTCGACAGGGCCCAGATGTGCGGATATGTCCGAAAACAAGTGTTCCACTTGATCCTGGGAAGAGACATCGCAGGCGGCAGAAAAAATCTTCTGATCATCAGCCGCCTGAGCACGGAGCTCGCCGGCAACGATTTCGACCAGCTTGCTGTCCCTGGCACAGATCGCAACATGGGCTCCTTCTTTGACAAATGCATACGCGATGGCTTTGCCTAAGCCTTGGCTCGCTCCGGTGACCAGCGAGATCTTGCTCTTAAGTTTCATAGAGTCTTTGGGATGCCCACCGACCGGTATTTCACTCCGACAAATTCGGATAGTTTAGATCGGAGAAATCCATTTGCATCCACGATAATCGGCTGCTTCATCAACCTCACGGATTCCTGCCAATCGGTGTCCAGCAGCTGCGGCCATTCGGTAGCGACAACAATTGCGTCGACGTCTTTGATCGCTTCAGAAACGCTCCTCGTTATTGGTATTTTGCCCAGATCCGGCGGCATGGCGGCGACGACAGGATCGAAGGCCGTTAAGGTCACCCCCTGCTGCTATAAGACTCCGACAGAGCTCTAGCGCGAGACTCCGTCTGAGAGTATCGGTGTTGGGCTTGTAGGTGAGCCCCAGGATCGCGACGCGCTTGCCCGTAAGAGATCCCAGTTCTTCACGCAATTTCTGGATCGCCCACTTTTTGTGTTGGTCATTGCTAACCTTGATCGCCGGAATCAAAATCAGTTCCTCGCCGAGCTGATAGGCTAAGTGATCCAATGTCACGACGTCTCTAGCCAGGGTTCCGCCGGCGAATGGACCGCCCGGAGATAAATAGGCTTTAGGCCCTATCCGCGCCTCGGATTTTAAACCGCGCTCCACCTCCCGGGCGTCTGCGCCTACTTGTTCACAAATCCGGGCGATCTCGTTCATGAAGGTAATCGATAACGCGAGAAAGGAGTTGATCGCATGCTTGATCATCTCGGCCGACTCGGTTCGCACGTGGAGAATGTTGATCGAGAAATTGCTCAGCAACTCCGATACTCGTGCAAAATCATCATCTCGCCGCGTCCCCAGCACGATGCGATCCTGGTGAAGAAAAATCTCGATCGCCTTGCCGAGACGAAGATTTTCCGGGCTGTAAACGAATCGCTTGCCCGGGTATCTCCCTTCGATCAAGCGACAAGTGCCGGCCGGTACTTGTGACGAGATCAGCACCAGCGCTTCGTCAGGCAGAAACGATACACAGCGGTCAATCCCTTCCAGAACCGGGTTCACATCCGGCTTGTCATCATCGTCAACCGGGGTGTCATAGGTAACCCACAACAGATCCGCGTCGGCTAAGGCAATCGCTGGATCGGATTCAAACGATAATCGATGCGAGGCGAAGCCGTCCTGGATCAGATCAGCCAATCCAGGTTCAAAAATAGGCGGTATTCCCGCCTTCAACCGGCTGACTGTTTGCTGATCGAAATCCAAACCGATGACATCGACAAACTTTGCGCAACAGGCGGCCGTCACACAGCCGAGATGCCAGAGTCCGAGCACAACGACTTTCATGCGCGTTTTTCAAACACCCAGGTATTTCCTTGCAACCAGTCTAACGTTCTCAAAACGGCCGCTCGAATGTGTAAGTTCGTTTTGCCAACCCGTGCCCCGGATTTTTTGGGTATCGAGAAAGATAAATGGGTTATCGCCCACCCACCCTCTCTCGCCGCCAGTGAATTCCAGTTCAGGATTCAGATCCGAGGGCGCCGCAAATCCAGGAAATCGAGTCTCGCACCGTGCAGAACTCGTCGGCTCCAAGATTATAAACCTCGCAATGGTGTTTGGCCTTTGTGGCGGTCTCAAGGTTCATCACTCGCAGCATCGCACTGAGGCAATCTTTGACGTAAAGATAGGACTTTCGTTGACGACCGTCGCCCAGCACTCTCAACCGCTTGGGGTGGTCCACGAGTTGCCTATAAAAGTCGAACACATGACCATGGGTATACCGTTCGCCAAGGATTGAAACGAACCGGAAGATGTATCCCTCGAAGCCAAATCCTTCGCAGTACGCTTGAATCATCGCCTCGCCCGCGACCTTAGACGCCGCATAGAGGGATGTCTGAACGGGAAATGGCGCATCCTCCGGCGTCGGGAAAAGGGTGGCCTCCCCGTAGACGGAACCTGTTGACGAAAAAGCGATCCTTGCAATGCCATTCGCTCTCATCGCTTCCAGCACATTGAACGTCGCGATCGTATTCTGATTCAGATCTTTGGAGGGATGCTCCAGTCCAAATCTCACATCCGCATTTGCCGCCAGATGAAACACTGTGTCGCAGCCGGCCATCGCTTCGGTTAAAGCTGCCAAATCCAGATTGTCTCCCTCGATCAGCCGATAACGAGCGGAAGAAGCCGCAACAAAACGGCTTTGACCGGTGGAAAAATTGTCCCAACCAATGACTTCGCGGCCGGATGCCAAGAGATGGTCGACTAGATTGCTGCCAATGAATCCTGCGGCTCCGGTGACAAATATCCTGTCCATTCCAAGTGTATTATCGGTCGTGGGGTCAAGACCTCGGCAGAGATTACCTAAATTCCGAATTTGAAACCACAGATTACGCAGATTTCGCGGATTAAAGGTGAAGGGCAGACAGGTCTCTGCCAACTACATCTTGTTCCGGAGACACTCTTGCGGCGGATAATGCCCAAACTCCTTAGTCTCGGTCATCTGTGAAATCGGTGAAATCTGTGGTTTACTAGTTATTTCCGGTTTTGGGTTGCTCGCATCGGCGTTGTCAATTGACCTTGACATCCCTGAAGAATGGCCTAGGCGATCATTGAAGCAAATCGGCATGAAAAAGCAGGAAGCAGGCCAAACTAATGTAGCGATTCGTAAGAATGCCGAGTTCTTTGCCGAGAACGACTGGTACAAGTCCAGTCAAGGCCGGTTGGAGATGTACCGATTGATTGCTGAATCGGCTGCAAAAGAAGTCAAGACGGCAAAGCAGCTTCTGGACATCGGAAACGGCGGCATATTTATCTTTCCGATCGATCATATTCCTCGCGTCGAAGCTATTGACCTGTTTGTCGACGAATCTTTTTCTGCGCGTTACCCCGAAGTCCGCTGGCGAAAGATGAGCGTTCTTGATCTCGATGACCATGACAGGTTCGACACGATCATTTTGATCAATTGTCTTCATCATGTCATCGGCAGGAATGTGGCCCAGTGCTACGAAAATCTGAACCGGATCTTTGAAGTGACCTTTCGTGCGCTTCAACCAGAAGGAAAACTTGTCGTGATCGAAAGCACGGTGCCTAACTGGTTTCTGACGATGTACAAACTCATTTTCCAAATTCTTCTGAAACTATGGCCACTGAGCCATCCGGCCACCTTTCAGTACAATTGCCGCGACATCAATCGTGCAGCCGCCGCGGCAGGCTTCAAGGGTGGCGAAACAACTTGGATCCCGAAGGTCGGAAACATCATGACCCTTGGGTTGGAGTTGCCCGCCTGGCTGACGCCGATCCAGGTTGGAAAGTTCGTCTACAGGAAGCTAGGGTGCCTGGATACTCCGGGAAATCCTGAAGCATAGGCTTCAACAGCTGGACGAGAAACGTTTCAGTCCTATGAACCTCAATGGTTTCCCGTGGCCGGCAATTGGCGAAAGAAAAATAGGTCCCGACTTGGGACGGCAGCCACTTCACTGTTGACTCGGAACAGTTCGAAATTCTGACTTATAGCCAGGGCGAAAGCGCGTGGAGCCCGGAATTGACTGCGCTGCACGAGAAGGAAGCCAGTACATCGCACCCGATAGATATCGCTTCACGAAAAATGGCGACCGAATCGATGAAACTGGTCCGGACCTGCCACAACCCGATCATCCTGGACGTAGGCTGCTCCAGCGGTTTTCTGGTGGAGGACCTTCTCAGAGAGGTTCCCCAAGCTGCCATCATTGGAGCAGACTACCTACCAGACCTGGTATTGAACGCTGCTCGACGGGTTCGAAGCGCCCCCTTTTTGCAGTTTGACTTGCGAAATTGTCCGCTTGCCGATGACTGTCTGGATGGAGTGACGTCTCTCAACGTGCTCGAACACATCGACGAGGATTTCAAAGCCTTGAAAGAGATCCAAAGAATACTCAAGCCAGGCGGACTCGCGCACATCGAGGTCCCTGCGGACCCATCTAGTTTTGACTTGTACGATGAAGTGCTAATGCACTTCAGGCGATACCGATTACACGATCTTACGATGAAAGCGCGGGACGCAGGTTTTGCTATTCTGAAAGCAACCCATCTGGGTTTCCTCGTTTATCCGCTATTCAAATTCGTCAAACGACGTAACCAAAAAAGTGGAAAGAATCTGACCTACGACCAAAAGAAAGAAATTGTCGCTCGACAGATCGGAACAACAGCTCGCACTCGGATCCTGTCAGCCGCATTCGAACTCGAGGGAATATTGGGATCGGTGGTGAGCTATCCTTTTGGCATCCGGGCGGTTCTCAGGCTGCAGAAGACCTTGTAAGCAAAGCGTCCTCGCTTTGCCTGGTTCGAAAAACGCAAAGCGAGGTCGCTTTGCTTACACACGCCTTGCCGCCGGGGATATGCGTTGCTCCGCAAAAACAAGCGTGCAACCAAAAGGCACCGTTTGTAAGCAAAGCGTCCTCGCTTTGCCTCCTTCGAAAAACGCAAAGCGAGGTCGCTTTTCTTACACCGCCTTGCCGCAGGGGATATGCGTTGCTCCGCAAAAACAAGCGTGCAACGATAAGGCACCGTTTGTAAGCAAAGCGTCCACGCTTTGCCTCCTTCGAAAAACGCAAAGCGAGGTCGCTTTGCTTACACCGCCTTGCCGCCGGGGATATGCGTTGCACCGCAAAAACAAGCGTGCAACCAAAAGGCACCGTTTGTAAGCAAAGCCTCCTCGCTTTGCCTCCTTCAAAAACGCAAAGCGAGGTCGCTTTGCTTACACCGCCCTGCCGCAGGGGATATGCGTTGCTCCGCAAAAACAAGCGTGCAACGATAAGGCACCGTTTGTAAGCAAAGCCTCCTCGCTTTACCTCCTTCGAGCGAGGAGGCTTTTCTTACACCGCCTTGCCGCAGGGGATATGCGTTGCTCCGCAAAAACAAGCATGCAACGATAAGGCACCGTTTGTAAGCAAAGCGTCCTCGCTTTGCCTCCTTCGAAAAACGCAAAGCGAGGAGGCTTTGCTTACACCGCCTTGCCGCCGGGGATATGCGTTGCTCCTCAAAAATAAGCGTGCAACGATAAGGCACATGGAAGCACACCGATTTACAACGGAATCGAGGGATAGAGGCATCAGCGCTTTCGAGAGCGCCTTGAACAAACCTGATTTCTCCGTCTCGATTGTTGTGCCGGTCTATAAGGAGGAGGGAAACGTTCCGGAGTTTCTGAATCGAATCTCATGTATCCTTGGTTCAATTACCTCAGCATACGAAATCGTTTTCTGTCTGGATCCGTCTCCAGATCGAACCGAGGACTTGATTCTCCAAGCAAGACAGAAGGATTCTCGAATCAAGCTGTTGAGGTTCTCGCGCCGATTTGGTCAGCCGATGGCGACGCTCGCGGGACTCCAGTATTCGAACGGCGATGTCGCGATTGTCATGGACGTCGATTTGCAGGATCCGCCGGAGTTGATCCACGAAATGGTCCAAAAGTGGCAGGACGGGTTCGACGTCGTTTACGCACAAAGGCGCACACGTGACGGAGAGACCTGGATTAAGAAAGTGGTGTCCGTAGCCGGTTACAAACTGATTAACCAGATCGCCGAGGTCGAAATCCCAGCCAATACGGGTGACTTCCGGTTGCTTAGCCGGCGTGTAGTGGACGAAATCAATCGCCTTAAGGAATGTCACGGATTTCTGAGAGGCATGGTTGCGCTCGTTGGCTTCAGGCAGACATCTGTGCTATTTGATCGGCCGCCGCGCTTTTCTGGAAAAGGTAACTACAATCGCTTTCTTGGTTCTCTGCGTATTGGATTCAACGGCCTCTTTTGTTTTTCGAATCGTTCACTAGGTTTAAGCACCCAAATCGGGTTTATCATCGCGTTAAGCGCATTTCTCATCGGGCTGCTATACGCCTTACTAAAACTCTTCGGCTATCCGTTTCCCCTGGGTAATCCTACGATCGTAATCCTGGTCTTGTTTCTTGGCGGTATTCAGCTGGTAAGTATAGGGATCTTAGGGGAGTACATCGGCAGAATCTACGAAGAGGTTAGGCAGCGGCCCCGGTTTATCGTGGACCAGGCTTTCGGATTGGATCAATCGCGTGTCGCAACTTCAGATCAAAGGCGAAGAGTCGAGAGCGAACCAGACAACCGCGTAGGGAGCGCATAAACGTTTTAATCAGCAGCCCTGACGCTGATCCCCTTTATTCCGAGTAACAGTGTTCTGGAATCCCCGGAAGGAAGCCTATCTACAGTGGCGTGTTCCTTGCAGGCGAGACGAATTAGATTATTCCCCTTTTTCAGCGCGAGCGGTATCTTCAGGTTTCCTTCCGCCGGCACCTCAACAGATCCGCCATTCGCCTCGACGATCAATGTTCGCTTTTTGTCCTCCGGACGACTATAACCCGGCCAGCATTCAGGAATAACCAAGAAGGCTCGACGATCGGCGTCCGACCTAATCGTCAAATCCGCGAAGCGGTTGTCGAGCCAGATAAACTTGTCGCCTTCAACGGTTTCAACATCGTTGGGAGCATTGATCGCTAACAACTCCAGTGGTTCTGGACGACTCAGCAACGAAAAAATATCGTTGTGCCAAATGACTGCCTGCCTCTTCTCGTCGGTGAGCACAAACGTCGCCTCGCTCTGGTCCAACGCTCGATTGGCGAGTCCTGTCGAAGAATTCTTTAAATAAAGCAGCGGATTCGGAACCTGGATCTTATATCCCTGTAAAAAGAAGATTGCCCACATCTGGTTGAACCAGTTCTCGGTCTGTACGCGGATAGGAGCATCTCCGGATATTTCCTTTAACTTTCTCAGTTCAATGAAGGGCTGAATCCTGCGTTCGTGGCGCCATGGTGCGTATTGGAAATTGTCCACTTCATCAAAAACTGCTCCAGCCACCAAGCCACAGAACCCGAATGCTGCGAAAAGCCGAGCCAAGCCACGAGACCTTGCGAGCAGTTGAGACATTCCGACAAAGATTGCCGCCACCATCACCGGCCAGAACATGGTCAACACTTTGTAGAAACCGTAGTCGTATCGTACCAGCAGAGCTTGCCAGAGACTCAGGCCAAGGCAGAACGGAATTGTCAGGAGAATTCCGTCTCTTTTTCTCCACCACGTTCCGACTGCCACGCAACTCAGACCGAGAAAGAGTACCCCAACGATCAGCTCAATCTTTGGAGGGACGCGCAAGGTAGTCGACGTAAGATGCGCTCCAAGACAGTAGATGGCCGGTAACCAATTCGCCGAAAGCAAACCGCCCAAAACACCTTTTGCGAAGAGCACGGTGCTGCTTGCCGAAATCTGGTGCGACAGAAATGAAACAAACGTCCGCAGATACACGATGCTCAGAAGAATCGCGACGCCGGCGGCAAGCGCGATTTTCCGGATTTTTCCAGGAAGAGGGTTTCCTCTTAAAAGTCTCCAGACGACCAGAGGCAGATAAATCACTCCTGAAATCGCTGCGCCTTCGGGGTAGGAAAAAATAGCGGCTGCCATGCAAACGCCCAGACCCAAGACTCCTGAGATTCGACTTGTCGGAAAGACCAAAAGCCGAATCCGGAAAAGAGTGAAAGGAATCAGGCTAACGAAAAGAATCTGATCCCAGTTGCCGATCTTGAGAATTTCGGGCGCCCATCCGATCGTCACTCCGAACAAGCCGGCTCCGAGCGAAAGAATTGGTCCAGAACCTAGCGCACGGGCGAGCAGAATGAACCCAAAGCCAACGTGGCAGAGCACTAAGAAAGCAAAGATGCCAGCCGAACTGCAGGTGTCTGTTCTAGCGATCTCGGCGAACAGCGCTAAAAGTCCGGCTGTTCCATATCTTGTGCCCATCAGAGCCGAGCCGAAACTCAATACAGGCTGCGAGCCATCGCTCAATGCGTTTACTGGATTTTGAAGGTAGGCGCCAAGAGCTGAATAGGACCAGGGGTCCGGAGAAACGCTGACATACTCACCCTTAATCAAACTTCCCCAAAGCACCCCGATAACGCCGGCCAGAACCAGGAGCGTGGCCGGGAGGCACCGCCACCAGGGCCCGCGAGAGGCCGCGAATTGCGGTGATCCAGTGGCGATCAGGGCCGCCAGCACGCCGCATAATATTCCAATAGCCCAAGCAGCTTTGTTAATTGGTACATGCAAGCTGGCGGCAGCCGAGACGGAAACGACGAGCGAACAGAACAAGGTATTGAAAAGCAGCCATGCCCTCGCCGGAATCCAGGAGCGCCGATTGCACAATTCAATTCGGCCCTGGTTCATTCCCTTCAGGAAACCCGCCGAAACACCGCGAGAATTTCATCCCCTTTCCCGAGCTTGTCCCAGAACAGATGATTGACTCTGGTAATTTCTTCAGCGTTCATCGTCTCGGGTATTTTGGGGAAATTGCCGCACGTAGCATTTGATGCCGATTGATCGTCCAGATGTTTGAGACTGAGAGCTGTCGACTCCAAATCGGAAATCGTCTGGAGCTTCATCAAAGAGAATCCGGCCTGCTCGAGAAGTTTAATTAACGATTTCCTGCTATAAACAAATAGATTATTTTCAGGCTTCCAATGCGCCCAAGCCGAACCGAACAGTTTTTGTTGTTCCGAATCGAGGTTTGGCGTGCTTAAAACCAATAAGCCGCCCAGATGCAGGAGGATTGCCAATGTCCGAAGACTCGCTCTAGGTTCGTCGAAGCATTGAATACCCTGCCCAAGATAAATCAGATCAAAGCCTTTGATGATTTCCGGGACGTCTACGGCCCGTTGCAAGGTTGTATTGAATACCCGGTATCCCTTGGAGCGTGCTTCTTCAGCTGCCGGAGAGCTTGCTTCAAGACCGGACAGTTTCCACTTAGTCAGCGATTTCAATACATCCAACAGTTCCCCTTTGGAACAATTAATGTCCAGAAAAGCGACCTCACTATTTGCTGAAACGAGGTCGCGCGTAAGCCCGAGAATGTGGTCGGCTGCGCGCACTTCCAGCGCAACATTTGACTGGCGGGCCTCGAGAGGCAGCCAGGAGAGCGCTTCGAAAACCTTGGACGTCCGACCTGGCGATTTGCGAGGAGGGTCCTGGATATCTCCGTTCGCTTTCCGTCTTGAGGTCATTTGCCCGCTCAATGATTGGCTCGGCAGGCTCAGGTGATTTGTGTCCGCAAATGGTGCGATGATTGCCACTCGAGATTTCGAATTCAGGTAAATATTATTAGTCACCACCTGACCGGCGCGAGTGGACGTTGTTCCGAAGAGCAGGCGGTCAGCCAGCCCCAGAGTAACCGGACAAAGCGGAATGTAAGACCCGTTTTCCTCGCTGGTCGTCTTTGGCTTGACTGGCTCGATCTGAAGCTCGCCAGGGCGCAGTAAACCGCCCCACACCTCGTTGTAATCATACCCAACACCTGGTAAGCCTCCAGGCAGACTGTGTGCCGCGGCAGCGAAATAGCGTCCTGCATATTGAACCCAATTGCCTAGCAGCAGTCCAAAAAATCCATCAGTAATGGCTGCTGGAATCATGTATTTTCGGCGCACCCTGAGCATCTCTTGAGCTCCGACCGTTTCGAGGAGCTGTTTGGTTTTTGAAGCGCTGTGGTCACGAAAAGCGCCCAGAAAACGATTGAGCCTCCGACCATGGCCTTTGTTCATGAATCTTACGAAAAGATCGTAATCCATCGCGAATCGATAACTTCGATCAATATTCCCTGTTTTCTCGAAGAGGCTCCGTCGCCAGAAACATGTTTCCTGAGGAATATAATCCCAGCGACGCATTAAAAAATTATTGTGCTGGGGAAGAATCCAATACCGTGTGACCTGATCCTCATCATCGATGGTACACCTATGACTATAAATCCAATCGATGTTCGGATTGTCTCTGAAGAAGTTCGCCACGAAATGGAGTGCGTCCGGTGCCAACAGATCGTCACTGTTCAGATAGGCCATGATTTCACCGGAACTGCGCGCGAACCCGTTCGCGATGGCGTCGGCCTGTCCCCCATCCGGCTGAGAAACAAAATAAGAGAATTGCTCCATGTACGGAGCGATCCGATCCAGTGTGTCGTCTGTCGAACCGCCATCCATCAAGATGTAATCGAGGTTAGGATAACGCTGAAGCAGAACGCTTCGTACCGTGCGCTCGATATATTGTCCCTGATTGTAGGAGGGTGTGACGATCGAAATTCGAGGCCAGCGCATAGGCGAGATCGGCGACTCACTCACGATTAATTAATTCATAATCCCGTTGCTTACTTATCACTCCGTCACAAAAAGTGACCTTAACAGCTCCGCCGACCGAATTGACATCTCTTCCCTTCGATTTGCTGTCTCATCGCCAGCTCTGACTTTCATGGGCGGGAATTTGGCGGCGTTCGGATGAGATGCAAAGATTTTATTGGGTTGCAGAGGCATTGACACCGTTCGATCGACGCAGAGACGCGAGCGTAGGCGTAGAAGATGTCAAGAGTCACAAGTTGCAGACTCGGTAAATATCAAATCACCGCGAGATGCTCCTCTTCAGCCCGGCGAACAGCCGAGAGCGGAACCGCGCCGTCGAAGGTGACGAACCTCCCCGCATGCTTTACTGCCAGGGCTAACAGGTAAACGTCCGTGACCTGCTTCGGACCGTGGACACGCACGTTATCAATGACAGCCTGGTCAAGAATGCTCAGGTCGTCCGGCCAAAATTCGTGGTACGAGGTGGTCGTCGCCTTTCGAAGCCGCTTGATGACCTCTACCGTCCGCACAGGGCTCGGATACTTAGCCTGCGACATAATCCGAATGCACCCATTTTCGGTGAGTGGAGACGATGCCCACCCTGAGGCAGACTCGCGCTCCAACCAGCTTCTTGCTCTAAGGTGGTGTGCATGATCGAGGTCAAGCAACGCGATCAAAACATTGATATCGAGAAGCGCCCGCCTCAATTGGCCTCCTCCTCACGAAGCCGGTCGATCGTCTCGTTCGTGACGATCGAACCTCGGCGAGCGAAGGGATGAAAGCCCAGAAAAACCCCTTTGGCGGTACGGGCATTTGAGGATGTATCCCTCTCCTGCGTAAGACCGCGTCGAGCAAGCTCGGACAAGATCCGGCCGGCGGTCTTCCGTTCACGCCGCGCTAACTCTTTGGCCGCCTGTAAAACATCGTCATCGATGTCAAGGGTGGTTCGCATGCATCTGATGATATCGCATCAAATTTTCACGATCAATAATAGTCGCCAGCCCCCAGCCGAACGCCAAACGGCGAACAGTGAACACTGAACGGCTTGACAATCGAGCGATCCCAGTCAGAGATTGATTGATCTAGCAAGACGGACAGGATTTCAGGCGCTTGACAGAATTTTTCAAAAATCGGCCGACAGGACCCGAGAAAGTGATCGATATCTCGATTATTGTACCGGTCTTCAATGAGGCGGACGCGCTGATCGACGTCTGCCAGGGTGTACGCCGCGAACTCACCCAAATTGGAATCACTTGGGAACTGATCTTCATTAACGACGGGAGCACCGATACAACCGATGAGATCCTCGATCGGCTCGCGGAGGAAGATCAGCGGGTTCGCGTCATCCATTTTAAGCGGAATTTCGGGCAAACCGCCGCGATGATGGCAGGGTTCGATCATGCTCGCGGCGAGGTAATAATCCCGTTGGACGGCGATGGACAAAACGATCCGGCGGATATTCCGAAGATGCTGGAACTCCTGGACCAGGGTTACGATGTGGTCAGCGGCTGGCGAAAAGATCGGCAGGATAATTACATCAAGCGAAATATTCCAAGCATATTGGCCAATAAACTGATTTCGGTCGTCTCCGGCGTCGAGCTACACGATTTTGGTTGTTCGCTGAAAGCATACAAAAGGCACGTGGTCGATGGCATCCGGCTGTACGGCGAGATGCACCGGTTCTTACCCATCTACGCTTCCTGGCATGGCGCGAAGATCGCCGAAGTGATCGTGAGCCATCAGCCCCGCCGAACCGGCAATTCAAAGTATGGGCTCGAACGAGTGGTAAAAGTGCTTCTCGATTTGCTGGTTGTTAAATTTCTCGATCGTGCCGCAGCAAAGCCGATGTACGTCTTTGGCGGTTGCGGTATTTTCAGTCTTGCGATCAGCCTGTTCACGTTCCTGTGGATGCTCGGCCTGAAGATACAACCATGGATACGCATTTATCGCAACCCCGTTACCCCTCATCGTCGTAATGGCGTTCATGATCGCGATGATGTGCATCCTGCTCGGTCTCCTTGCTGAGATGATTACCCGGACATTTTACGAATCGCAGGGCAAAGCGATCTATAACATTCGGTCAGCGAGAAATCTTCAGGGGATCGGCGCGACTCCGGAAACGCAAGCGGATCCAAAGCGCGCAGAAAGATCAGTACAGAGTCAGTCGGTAACCGAAACCCGATTTGCCCTCCCGCACGTAAGCAAAGCGTTCCGCTTTGCCTCCTCGTAAGTAAAGCGTCCTCGCTTTACCTCCTTCCCCGTCAGTAAGCAAAGATGACATAAAGCCGACAGGCAGCAACACCCGCTCTACACTGTCGGCTCTATGAATAATAAACGTAGCCAAGCTATCGACGGGGAGGCGAAAGCCAAGCCGGAAGTGATCAAATTAGGTTTGGACCTGCACGTGCGACAGGTTACCGAGTGCCGGCAATTGGACGGTTGCTTTTCCCTTTGAGGACCGGGCAAACCGAGACGGGTTGCTTACCACCAAGCAGCGTCCCGCTTTACCTTCAGCGCGGTAAGTAAAGCGTCCTCGCTTTACCTTGGCCCGTAAGCAAAGATGACATGAGCCGACAGGCAGCAACACCCGCTGCTAACTGTCGGCTCTATGAAAAACAAACATAGCCAAGCTATCGACGGGGAGGGCGAAGCCAAGGAAGTGATCAAATTTTAGGTTTGGACCTGCACGTGCGGCCGGTTACCGAGTGCCGGCAATTGGACGGTCGCTTTTCCCTTTGAGAACCGGGCAAACCGAGACGGGTTGCTTACCACCAAGCAGCCTCCCGCTTTGTTCTCTTGTCACCCTGAACCGCGATCAAGGTAAACATCGACGAACAGATCGCTGTCCTTCTACTGACACTTCCTCGCTAAAGACGATGAGCTTCAGCCGTTTCTGCATTCCCTTTCGCGAGAGCGAGATCGGCGTCGACCATGATCTGGATCAGTTCTTCGAAGCGGACTTTTGGTTCCCAGCCAATGATCTTCTTCGCTTTGGCAGGGTTACCAATCAGTAAATCGACTTCGGCGGGACGCTCATACCTTTTGTCGTGGCGAACGTACTCTTTCCAATCGAGATCGACATGGGCAAATGCCTTTTCAACAAATTCTTTCACGGTATGGGTTTCGTTCGTCGCGAGAACGTAGTCATCCGGGTTGTCGGCCTGCATCATTCGCCACATGCCTTCGACGTATTCCGGCGCATAACCCCAGTCCCGTCTGGCATCAAGGTTTCCGAGGTACAGGAATTGGTCTAATCCAAGCTTAATTCGAGCTACCGCCCGCGTGATCTTCCGCGTCACGAACGTTTCGCCGCGCCGGGGGCTTTCGTGATTGAACAAGATGCCGTTTGTTGCATGGAGTCCGTAACTCTCGCGATAATTCACCGTCGCCCAGTAGGCAAACACTTTGGCGACCCCATACGGGCTCCGCGGCCAGAAAGGTGTGGTTTCAGTCTGAGGAATCTCCTGAACCTTGCCATACATCTCGCTACTTGAAGCCTGGTAAAACCGGGTCTTCACCTCGGTCTCCCGGATTGCTTCCAGAATCCGAATTGTGCCGACCCCGGTTACATCGGCAGTATATTCCGGGATATCAAAGCTCACCCGCACATGGCTTTGCGCTCCAAGGTGATAGATTTCATCGGGTTTAAGGTCGTAAATGAGTTTGACCAGATTGACCGAGTCAGCCAGGTCTCCGTAGTGGAGAAACAAATGTACCCCGTGAACATGCGGATCCTGATAAAGATGGTCGATGCGAGCCGTGTTGAACGTGCTGGCTCGCCGGATAATTCCATGAACCTCGTAACCTTTCGACAATAGCAAGTCGGCCAGGTAAGAGCCGTCCTGGCCTGTGATTCCAGTAATAAGTGCCTTTTTCATCTAACATTGGCCGCCTACTCGCGCAAGCCAGCACCGCAACGATGGGCTGAGGAAAAAAATCGTCAATCTTTTTTGAGGTCGCGTCTTTGGCGTTCACCGTTCGCCGAAATTTGCTCAGTTTGTTTCGATTGCAAAAGGCGTATCAATAGGCGAAACTCGAGCTCAATTGATTTATGCGCTTGATTTCGGATATTTGAAACCGGAGATGTTCTCCGACGCTTGATCAACTTGGCAAAACTGCCACAAAATGTCTGCAAGGACTGATCCGATACCTGAACAATTCAACCTTTCGCGGGCGAAAATTCAGAGCCCGAACGCCAGAACGCATGAATTGCCGAACCATCCGAACTCAAACGCCTACCCGCCGAACGCCGAACGCCGAACGCGCGAACGCCAAACGCCGAACGCTGAACGCTAAACGTTAAAACCATGTGCGGGATTGCCGGATTTATCGGGGGCGGAGAACGCGCTGATCTGCATAGGATGACCGATGCACTCGCGCATCGCGGTCCGGACGGCGAAGGCACCTGGATCGATCAACATTCCAGAGTCTTTTTGGCCACCGGCGCCTCTCGATCCTTGATATCGCTGCCGGCGCACAGCCGATGACCACCATGGACGATCAACTGGTGATCACTTTTAACGGCGAAATTTACAATCACGCCGAGCTTCGCCGGGAGCTCGAAAGCCGAGGACACCGGTTCAAAACGGACCATTCCGATACGGAGGTCTTGTTGCACGGATACCGGGAATGGGGCGCAGGCCTATTGGATAAGCTCAATGGGATGTGGTCCTTCGCGATCTATGATCGGGCGAAAAATGAACTCTTTCTTTCGCGTGATCGCTTTGGGAAAAAGCCGCTTTTTTATTTTTCCGATAGTCGCAGTTTTGTCTTTGCGTCGGAGCTGACCGCGCTCCGCCTGCATCCGGCAGTTCCGGAGTCGGTCGATCCGGAAGCTTTGCAGAAGTTTTTTGCATACGGATTTATTCCGGCGCCAAGGACTCTTTTAAAGCGAGCAAGAAAGTTACCGGCAGGACACTGGATGAAGGTGTCCGTTAAGGATTTGCGATGCGAGATCCGGAAATATTGGGAGTTCAAGCTCGAGCCGTTTGACACGGTGCCGGAAAATCCTGAGCGCGCCTGGGGAGAAGAATTGGTCCAGCGACTTGACGAAGCAGTCCGACGCAGGCTTCAGGCGGACGTTCCGGTGGGCGTTTTTCTGAGTGGCGGGATCGATTCAACCACCATCGCGACCTTAGCCGGCAGGCATCATCCTTCGATCGAGACCTTCAGCATCGGTTTTGAGGAGAAATCGTTCGATGAACGCGAGTTTGCGCGTCTAGGCGCCGAATCCGCCCAGACGCTTCACCATGAGGAAGTATTTTCACCGGAAGGTTGTTTGGAATGGGCGCTCACCACGGCCGGAAAACTCGACGAGGTGATGGGTGATAGTTCCATTCTTCCGACTGCGCTTGTCTCTAAGCTGGCTCGTCAACATGTGACGGTAGCCCTTAGCGGCGATGGCAGTGACGAGCTATTTGCGGGATATGATCCTTTCCGTGCACTGAAACCGGCAAGGTTCTACAGCGCCGTAGCGGCCGGCAACGTCAATCGTGCGATTCGCTCCGTCGCAGAACGACTTCCCGTTTCACACGCGAACATGAGCCTGGACTTCAAGGTGAAGCGGATGCTGCGTGGACTCAGTTATCCAAAGCCGTACTGGCTTCCTGCTTGGATGGGCCCTCTTGATCCCCAGGAAATCGGCCAACTTTTCGGTTGTCAAGCCGGATCCGGAAGAACTTTATGCCGAAGCAATTGCCGCGTGGAACCACCCGTCAGCAAAAACGGACGTCGACCGGACAATTCAATTTTATGTTCGGCTTTATCTGCAGGATGACATTTTGGTAAAAACAGACCGCGCCAGCATGATGCACCGGCTCGAGGCGCGATGCCCGTTTCTTGACATCAATGTGGTGGATTTCGCTCGCAGAATTCCGTCCAGCTACAAACTCCGGCGCGGGATCACGAAATACATCCTCAAGGAAGCGGTGCGAGGCCTGATCCCGGATCGAGTCATTGACCGGCCGAAAAAGGGGTTTGGGATTCCGCTTGGCAACTGGTTTAAAACGGGCGCTCTAGGGCTCACCTCTTCGACTGTACCTAAAGAAATGGATTGGTCCTGGATCAATCGCCGATTAGCTGATCACCGGGACGGGCAAACGCGACGACCGCGGGATGCTGTGGTGCGCGTGGTTGTTGCAGAACTCGCCGATCATTGAGATGAGCGTTCGGCGTTCAGGGCTTTGCTATTAAACTGTGTCGGCGTCAGCTCCAACATTTGCTCCGGTGCAAGTAAATTGCGGAACACTTCGCCTAGCCTCTTAAGCGCAGAGCAAGATGCCGTTGAACTCGCAAACGCCGAACGCTGAACGCCACCGATGACCATATACTTGCTCATCAATTACGAATACCCGCCGCTTGGCGGCGGGGCGGCTACAGCAAGCAAAAATCTGGGTGACAGCACTGACCCGCCGAGGAAATCGCGTCGTTGTGCTGACCTCGGCTTATAAGCATCTCTGCGGCGTCTCGGACGAAGATAGAATCACGGTGATTCGTGTTCCGGCGTGGCGAACGAGTATTCATCGGTCCGGAATGGTTCAAATGACAGCTTACATGCTGTCGGGCTGCTGGCATGCTCCGGGCATTGCGCAGGCGATACCAGATCGAGCGAGTGCTGGCTTTTTTTTCCATTCCGGGAGGAGCCGTCGCCCGCTGGGTTCAGTACCGCCGCTCGATTCCGTATGCCGTGTCTCTGCGTGGCGGCGATGTGCCGGGAACCGAACCCGGTCTTCGTCTGTTTTACAGAATGCTTAAAGGGTCTTCGCAGGAACATCTTACGTCACGCCCGATACATCTCCGCGCCTTCTCATGGTCTGAAACAACTGTCGGAAATGGCGGACCCGTTCGCGGTTAAAGTGATTCCAAACGCTGTCGACTGCGAATATTTCAAGCCTGATTCACAAACCCGGCGATCAGCATTGACCTGTTCTCCGTGGGCCGACTCCATCAGCAAAAGAACGTCTCACGAGTGTTGGAGATATTGCTGGCCATTAGAAACCAATCCGGTATTCCGGCGATTGCGCGAGTAATCGGTGACGGACCGGAACGTCAGAATCTCGAGAAATTCGCTCGCCGACATGGGCTCGATGGCGCGGTTTCATTTGAGGGCTGGCTGCCGCGGAACGACGTAGCTGCAGCCTACAGATCGGCAACCGTGTTGGTGCATCTTTCCAGCTATGAAGGAATGTCGAACGTCGTGCTGGAGGCTTTGGCGTCCGGTTTGCCCGTTGTGGCGAGCCGGATCCCGGAGAATATGGAGCTGATCGAACCGGAACTGAACGGTTTGCTCTTTGACCTGAACGAGGAATCCCCGAAAATCGCGCAGGCAATCGTGCGTCTGTACGAAAGTCCGGACCTCTGGACGCAGATGAGCACCGAGCCAGGGAGCGGATTAGTGCTAAATACTCCTGGGACCATGTGGCAGAGATGTATGAGAAATTTTTTTGAACCATAGTCAGCAAACCGTCTCGGTTTGCTGACCACAAGAGAGGAGAAACGTATCGAGGTGTCGGTGTACCGGCGTATCGGCGTCGCTGGACTTCCGAGCTCTCTTCGTCTGCCATACTCCGATATTCCGACTCGCCGACACACCGGCCCATCTCCCCTGCACGTGGACACGTCGGCACCTTTCTCCCTGACCTGAAGACAAAAGGCGTGCAGCGTTCCTTATGCTCTATCCCCCCGTCCCAGTCAGTTTCTTAGGCACCGGTCTGATGGGTAAACCGATGGCGATGAACCTAATCAAAAGCGGCTACCAAGTCACCGTCTGGAATCGAACTCTCAGCAAGGCTGCTGAACTCATGAGCGCGGGTGCCAGGTTAGCCAAATCACCAGCCGACGCGGTGCGTAACGCTGAGGCTGTCGTCCTGATGCTCGAGAATGGCGCAGTTGTAACCGATCTGCTTTTCACTCAAGGTGTCGCGAACGCCTGCCGCGAGGGGACTCTCGTGATCGATATGAGTTCCATCGCCCCTGCGATTGCAGAAGATCATGCCCGACTTCTGGTGAGATCCGGGCTGCGTTACATCGATGCCCCGGTATCCGGCGGAACGATCGGTGCGGAGAAGGCTACACTTGCGATTATGGCTGGGGGCGAAGAAGCGGACATAGTGGATGCTACACCGATTTTCGCCGCAATGGGAAACCTGACTCATGTAGGCCCTCATGGACGAGGCCAGCTCTGTAAACTTGCCAACCAGTGCATCGTCGCGGTCACCATCGGGGCAGTTGCGGAAGGTCTCACACTCGCAAAAGCGGGCGGTGCGGATCCCGCCCAAGTTCGCAAAGCGATCATGGGCGGTTTTTGCGAAAGCCGAATTCTGGAACTTCACGGTCAACGAATGATCGATCGGGATTTTGTTCCAGGCGGCTTTATAAAGAATCAGATTAAAGATCTGAGCGCCGCGCTCGAACTGGCCGGAAAGCTCGGACTGCGACTGCCGCTGACCGATCGAGTCTGCGATCTGTTCGTCGCTCTTGCGCAGTCTGGAAAAGAAGAACTGGACCACAGCGCGTTGATTCTGCAAATCGAGGCGATAGCTGAGCGCGTGACCCGCAAGCAAGAAGTCGGAGCAAGAATTCAGAAGTTGCCGGAGTTGTAGAATTGGCGGCAGAATTCTCCGGCCGCACCGGAGAATTCTAATGGTTAAGCGTTCCCTCTATGCCGGCCCGCCCAGCCGCCGATACACCGATACGCTCCGCTCCCCACACCCCGATGCACCGATACGCCGACCCGCCGATACGTTCCTGACCGAATACTCTAGAAACTTCGTAGGTTTTAGGGTTTATTAGGGCAGAATGCGGATTTCCAGGAGAGCGGAGTATGCGCTCAGAGCGTTGTTGCTCATTGCCAAGGATCAGAAAGAGAAGATTCATCAGATTCAGGAATTATCTGAGCGAGGAAATATCCCGGTAAAATTTCTCGAGCAGATCTTATTGCACCTTCGAAATGAGGGGCTGTTGACGAGCAAACGAGGCGTAGGCGGCGGTTATTCTCTACGAAAACGACCGTCAGATATTGTCGTCCTGGACATTGTCGAACTGCTGGATGGCCCGATCGCGCCGTTGCCTTGCGCCTTGGAAAAACCGGGCGAACCGTGCGGGTGCCCCGACCCGACCGTTGCCCGTTACGTCCATTGATGCGACAGACACGCGAAATGATACGCGAATTGTTCGGCTCGAAGACGGTGCAGGATCTCCTCGACGAAAGTCGCGGCGAGCACGAATTGGCGTTTGAGATCTGAGGAAGATGTTACAACTAGTTGTCAGTCGCCGGTGTCAGTTGTCAGCGAAGATATCCTTCGCGCATTTCTAAATTTGCCCCTCGCCTATAACCGGATGACGAGACTCAGAGCCCGGCATTTCCGGGAAAAACAAAAATTCGAAGGTTTCTTACTGGCAACTGACACTGACAACTGGCAACTGATTCCAACTGGTAACTGACCACTACCCTTCCCAACTGACCGTTGCCCTTCCCATTTGCTTCCGCGCGAGCGACGGCGTATTGTGCCGCACCCAAAAAAATGGGGGCGTACTGGTTTCGACTTAGGATTTGAGATCCAGGTGGCATGCCGAGGAAGACTCGTTGGCCTCGTAAAAAATCGAGTCAAA
Source organism: uncultured Verrucomicrobiae bacterium (assembly GCA_963736745.1). Classification (GTDB taxonomy): domain Bacteria; phylum Verrucomicrobiota; class Verrucomicrobiia; order Chthoniobacterales; family JAFAMB01; genus JAFAMB01. Next base: position 81,014 of record CAVTQD010000007.1, read on the forward strand.
AAAATAAATGCTGAGACTAACGATCTCGCTCTCGCGGCCTAAATAATCCGTGACGTGTCCGGCCGGACGTCTGCTAAGGCTGGATGCGACGACAGCAGGCTGGTCAGAAGGCGGGGTGACCGCGCCGGAAGACGAGAGTTATTTCGTGGCCACAAGAGTGAGCTACGCGCGCCGATCCGCTAAACTCTCTCTATATATCGATCGGCTAAGCATGTAGAAGCTTGGAACAACGGTCTTAAGGACAGGGGTTCGACTCCCCTCGCCTCCAAGTTGTTGATATTAAAGCACTTACGGAGAAAGACCGGGTGGATGATAACAAAAGTGATAACATGTCCATCCTTTCCGCTAGCATCCGTTAGCGTTTTCACACGAAATTACCGGCCCGTTTCCCGCCTGCTTTTCCGTTTTGAAGCGGCCGGATCTCTCGGTCAAATGACAACCCAAAGGATCCTCAGGTTTGGGCATTTCAGCCAGAACACATATTTAACCCGAGCACCCGCGGGTCTTTACGTGGTGTTTGCGTTTACAAACATGAATTTTAAGCTGGAAGATTTTGGTTATCACCATCTATCGCGCGAGCAAGGTCAGAAAAGTATTCGAGAGAGTCATGAAAGTGAAATACGACTGGAAGTCGATGTTCAGCGCATCCGATTCAGTAGCGCGCTCGTTGACGAGATTTGCACACTTTTCGAAAGGAATTCGGTGGCCAGAACACTACGTGGACAAGAATCAGAAAACCGCGATCGGCTTGGGACATCTCCTTTCGACCGACCGACGAATGAAAAACAAGGCAATCTCCCGGCGTACTTCGGAGGATCAGAACGCGAAAAATCTCGGGCCAATGGTGGAATCCTACGCAGCCAAAGAATATGGCTCCGGAAGGTTCGTCCTTCCGGTCCTCAAGTTAAACAAAAATAACTACTTACAGACTTAAATTTGGACAACAAGTCAGCAGTAAAAAGCTCCTCACTGAGTCGATCCAAAACCGCTTGCGCTTGCTTCAGGCTCCGCTTCGTCCTGGAAGCCTTTTCGTATTGATCCGCGAGTCTCTGAGCAATCTTCCGATTTGTTTCCTTCGTCGTGATCCGACGCTGCCGACCGGTGTGGTCCCGAACCAGCCCTCCGCGTTTTCAAAATTAGATGCTGATTTCATGCGGGTTCGCGGGCGGGTTTAGTGACTACTTTGGGACCATCGATTGATTGGCGACAGGATCCGTTCGGGCACACGCAGGGCGCTGTAAATCTCGGAATGGATCTTCTCGGGCCGCGTATCGCGCCGGATGGTAAGGACTCGACCGTCAACGGTGGGCAAGCGCACGGTCACGACTTGGTGAGTGGACAGCTGCCGGCGCAAGGTCTCCCAGGAGGTATGGATGCCTTGTTCAAGAAAAGCGCGCTCAATACAGACCAAGAGATGATAGGCCAGCACACATAAAAAGATGTGGGTTTCGACTCGGCGCTCCAGATGATGAAAGATGGGCCGCTCGCAGAGCGGGCTTTTGAGACTGCGGAAGGCAGCCTCAACTCGTGTCAGCAGGATATAGTTGCGCCAGATGTCTTCGGCACTTAGGTCGTTGCGGCTGCTTTTGAGCAGGTAACTGCCGTCGAGGGATTCGGCTTTTTGTTTGCGCTGCTGGTCTTCGCGCCAGGAGAGCTCGGATGGTTGCTCGTCATAGGCAATAAGATAGTAGCGAGCAACCCGGGGGTAACGCTCTTTGAGCCGGCCGATGGCTTCGTAAATCTTGGCAGATGTCCGCAGGCGGCCTGCGACGATGCGCTTGCGCAGCTTCTCAGTGTCGGCCAAAAATCGGATCTCCTGCTTCTGACGGATCGCGCGGTCTTTCTCCGTACGCCCTTGGCTCCAGCATAAGGCAACGCTTTGGGAGCCATCGGGGCTGTGCGCCGGCTTGAGCAGCACGCGCATTTTGTGTTGGCCTTCGTTGCGCGGCGAAGGCTCCCGGACAATTTCCTGCCAACCTGCTTGATCTTCAAATTGCTCAAAATAGCAGACTCGCTCGGGTTGCCGGGCGGCCACCAGCCAGTGATAACCAGCCTTGCGGATGGCTGAGAGGTTCTCCTCGTTTGCCATGCCCCGGTCCACGATAACGGTGGCATCCTTCTTTTTACCCAGGCGCTTTTCCAATACCCCGAGCATGTCAGCCACGGTGGTCGAATCACTGCGATTGCCGGCGAAGATCTCATGGGCTTTGGGAAAACCGTCTCCGTCGAGCACCAGCCCGACGACTACTTGTTTGCAATCGGGTCGGGAATCGCGCGAATAACCGCGCTGGGCCTTGGCATTGGACAAGCAGAGACCTTCGAAATAGGTCGAGGTCAGATCGGGAATGGCACTAAGATAAGGCCCATTTAGGATTGATTCTTCGGCCGGTTTCGGTGTGGTGCGGTGCACATTTCTTTACGAGGTTTGGTAAGTAGTTGATAGTTTTTTGGGCGACGTTTTCGAGCGCGAGGTTCGCAGCGTTCGGGGCGCAGCGGGACCAAATCGGAGGCGATCGTGCGAAGCAGAGCATCGAAGAGCTGGGCCTGTTTACGAGGCTTGCGGTGCGTGGCATAGATGGCATCTGCGTAATGATGGAGGCTGTCCAGAGAGCCTTTGAAGGAAATTCGCTCCAAGTCGACATCGTAGGTCAAGGCGGCTCGCTGCATCAGGGCGCGAATGAGATTGTAAGCGATCCGATGCATCGCCAGTTCTTTGAGAACCATCTCGGGGGTGAGGCAGCGCAAGACATCCATGCCAAGCATGGTTTTGATCTGTCGGAAATGCAGTTCGACGTTCCAGCGCCGGAAATAGAGCTTTTCCAGTTCCTGGGCTGGATAAAGCTTCGGATCGAGCAACGTGGTGACGAGAATGACTTCTTTGGAGCGAAAACCCGGAACGGTAATCTCAAACCGTAAGATTCGCAGGGTGAGAGTTTTGGGCAGCTGATCATATTCTTCTTTGCTCCAGTGAGGCAGACGCTGGGGTGGTTTGTGCCAGACGACTATCCGATCATTCTGGCCGAGCCTGCGGCCGCGGCGAAAGTCCGGATTCCCACGGCCCTGATGCAGCCGCATGACGCAGTCGACGCCGCGGCCCAGCAGCTGGGCAATGTCCAGATAGGAACAAAATCCGCGATCGGTTAACAGAATCTCATTGGGTTGCAGTAAATGCCAAAGCCGACGAGCGAGCGTGAGATCGTGATGGTGCTTGTTGTCGTGGGCCACCTGCAGAAGCGCTCCGCTCTGCAGGCAGAAAAGGCCGACGACTTTGAGCTGGGGAAAACCACAGCCGGGCTTTTGGCCGCTATTTTGTGGCCACTGGAGCTGGTTGGCGGCCGTATCTGGCATCGACAGACCAGTGCCATCGACAATTTTGACCCGCCGGCCCAGCCAGAGCTGCTCGTTGGTGACTTGGCGTTCGAGATGCTCGGCCACTTGGGTGCCAATTTGTTGGAGCACTGTCTCATCGAGCCGCGCGCGAGCCTGACAGTAGCCACTGGTATCAGAGGAAGGCGAGCCTTGATCGGGAAAATGCACTTGCCACCAAGCGCTAATTCGTTGCAAAGCGTCACGACAGGAGGAGCCGCGTTCTAAGACTTGAGCCAGAAAGGCCCAGAAGGTAACCAAGGGACTAAAGATGCGCTGCCGGCTATTAACCTTCTCTTTGGAGCGACCGAGCAGAGTTTGGGGAATAAACTCAGCAAAAGCCTCCATGTACTGGTTGATGGAGGGCCTCTGTGGCCATTGGCCGAGCAATTCTTGGAGCCGAGAACGAGGAGCACGGCCAAAGAGCAGCGAACCAAAAGCGGCAAAGAACGGAGTCGAGTTGGGCATGCCAATATAAGTATATATACTTATATACAGTCAAGCTTTTTCGATGAAAAACCACTTACTTTCTCCCACCCAAATTGCGGCTCTCAGAAAACGCTTCGAGCGCTGCAAAACTCAGATCCTAGCCCTCGATTGGGTGACTCAAGGCAGCCTGAGCGAAAGCCCACAGGGCAACTGGCGCTGGACCCGAAAAGTCAAAGCCAAGACCGTGACGGTCGCCCTTTCCGACCAACAGGCCGAACTTTTTCGTCGTGCCATCGACGACCATCGAAAGCTTGAAAAACTCATCGACCAGATGCGAGCTATTAGCCAGCAGGTGCTCCTCAACTCCGTCGAAGGACCCGCACGTAGAAAAAGAAGAATATCATCCTAAATGCGCCTTATCTTCGCGCCATTCAGGTCAGATCGTAAAGCAGGATGCTCTCCTTGAGCGAGAAGAGCGTCCTTTCCTTCTCGCGCAGGGCGGCTTCGATCGGCACCCGCTTGCCGTAGAGCCGATCCATATTCCGATAGAGCCGATCCTCGTTGAGTCGGCTAAAATTCTCTTTCAAAATGTCCTCCAGCGCGCTGCGCCGGACCCAGTCGCTCATCGCCAGTTCGGAGCAGGGTTCGATCAGGCGATTGAGTGTCATGACCTGGGTCAGGATCCGCGTCTTGAGCCCGAAGCCGGCGCCAGCGAGAATCTCGTCCAATCCCAGCCGCTGCCAAATCTGGTGGCCAACGTGGACGGCCCCCGCTTGCCGGGCCTCTTCGACCTCAACCTCATCCCAATTTAGGTCGCTGCCGCTCTGGTGCTTCTTTGGACCCCTGGCAGCCACCTCCGGCTTCTGGAGCGCGACTTGTTCCTGCGAGGAATCGTCCAAAAGGCTTTCCTGGCCGCTCAAAGATTGCTGGAGATGGTGCGCAAGTTTAAGCCACTGCGCTTTGGGCCCGGAGAAAGTGAACCCAGCGAACAGACCACCCGATGGCGCGGACCACGCTCAGTGGCCACCGACTCAACCAGCAGATGATTGGTGTAAACCTTACCCCGCAGAGTTCGTTTCGTGCGCTTGATGAACAATGGTGCCTATATATCCGATTCAACTCAGATCAGGCAAGAAAATAGCCACATAAAATTAGTGACTATAATTGGCATTTTTAAGCTAACAATCCTCTAAAATAGAGGCTTCGCGGGCGATTATCTCCTCAAAAAGGGCGCTAAA
>CAVTQD010000008.1:0-83804 GCA_963736745.1 uncultured Verrucomicrobiae bacterium
CTTGAAGAAATTCTATCCTTTAACTGCACCAAAAGTCAGTCCCCCTGCCAGGTAGCGGTGCACGAACAGAGACAGCAGAACGGGCGGCATGATTGCCAGGAGCGTATTGACTGCGGCGATGTTGAAGTTGACGCCTTGGGTGCCACGCGAAGCAAGGATGAAGGTCGCGAGGGTCGCCGCGTGTTGCGGAGCGAGCGCGGCCGCGAACAGCGCTTCATTCCAGCAAAAGGAGAAGACGATGATACCGGTCACAGCGAGGCCCTCCAAACAGAGGGGAATCGCTATCAGCCAGAATATTTGCCAGGTATTGGCTCCGTCGACTTTCGCGGCGTCACTGATATCCCGGCCGATTTCGCGAAACACATCGCGCATAATGACGATCCCGAAACTAAGATTGAATGATGTATAGATCAGGATCAGTCCAATCCAGGTATCCACGAGTCGCAATTGAACAAGCAGGATAAAAAATGGTGCCAGCAGCACCACCGGCGGCATGACTCGCTGAGAAAAGAACCAGAAGTTAAGATGTTTACTCCTGATCGGGAATTCAAACTGCGCCAGACTATAGGCAGCGGGAGTGCCTAGCAGGAGCACCAAAAGGGTGGACCCTGAACTGACAATAATGCTGCTCAGCAGGGCGTTAATCGCAGCCGGATCGCCTAACACCTTGTTCCAGGAAGTCAGAGAAGGTCGATAGTTAACAAAAGGGATCATAGCCGACGGATTAAAAGTGTCGGTCAGACCTTTGATAGAGTTCTGCAATGCCCAAACAAAAGGTATCAATACCCAGATTGTCGCGAGGACGAGAACTATATAGGTCGTCACTTTGACGCTTGGACTCGCTGCCAGCCAGAGTGCCCGTTTCATGCCGCTTTCACTCGAAGCTCTTCCGCAGGCCTTTAAAAAGGAAAGAGACGGCGATGGAAATAAAAACAAGATAGATGATTGCCATCGCGGAACCCTTCCCAAAATCGAAAAACTGAATGGTGGTGTAATAGTTCAGAATGCTGAAGAGCTGCGTACTGATTCCAGGCCCGCCGCCGGTGAGAGCGAGCGTCAGGCCGAACGTCTTTAGCCCCTCGATCAAGCGAAGAAGGAGGGCTACGCTCAAGACTGGCCAGGACAAAGGCAACGCTATGTTGATCATCAGCTGCCGATAGTTGGATGTTTCCAGCAGAGCCGCCTCGTACAACTGATCCGGGATGGAAGCCAAGCCGGCAAGAGATATTAAAAATACAAACGGTGTCCATCGCCAAATGTCCAAGATGATGGCGGCGCCCAAACCGCCGTAAGCGGTGGTCATCCATGGAACATCCCATCCAAAATAGCTCAGAATTTCGGCAAATAACCCGCCTTGAGAAGTAAACAATGTGATACCGAGGTACCCGATCGCCACTTCCATCGTAAAAAGGGGGGCAGTCAAAATCGGTCTGAAGAAATTGTGTTCGCGCGGGCAGAGGGTGACGAACCATGACAAAAGAAAACCGAGGATGAGTTCCAGAGGCACAGCGATCAAAACGTAGACGATCGTGATAAAGAGCGAGTACCAGAAAGCGCCGGACGATAGCACGTTGATATAGTTCGCAAAACCGACGTATCCGGTGATTCCTCGTCCTAATATGTAGTTTGCGAAGGAGTATTGAACTGCCGTGAGAAGAGGAACAATCGTAAAGGCAACAATCCAGAGTGCAGCTGGTAAGATGAAAACATATTTGAGGATGTTCGCGTGCGAAACACTCCCCCGGGGGCGGGGAACGGAGAGACCGGCACTCATTGAATGCTTCGGTCCGTAGCGGGATCAAAAAGATAAATTCCGTCGCCGGCGACTGAAAGGGTTAGTGGTGAACCTGGCTCAATTTCGACCTGCTCGTTGATCAGTGCGATAAGACGATTATCTCCGCCTGCCATGAATTGGATGATCGTTGTGGAACCCTGTGGTTCAACCACTTCAACTCGTCCCTGAATAACGTTTTTATTCTTCCCTGCACCATCTCTCTGAATTTTCAGGTGCTCAGGACGAATTCCAACCAGTACCTCGTCCAGATGCAGGCGATCGACTTTTTCCGCCAGCGATGCTGGAAGAAACAGTTCGAAATTCTGTCCCGCGGATAGAGTGCCGTCTTTACCAATGCGCGCCCGCACAAAGTTCATTGCTGGACTGCCGATAAACCCTGCGACGAATCGATTTGTTGGTTTGTTGTAAAGCTCCTTGGGGGTACCGACTTGTTGCGCCCGTCCGTCGAGCATTACGACAATGCGGTCCCCCATGCTCAGGGCCTCCACTTGATCGTGGGTCACGTAAAAGGTGGTGACACCGAGGCGTCGCTGCAGCTTGACAATCTCTCCACGCATTTCGACGCGAAGCTTCGCGTCGATATTGGATAAGGGTTCGTCCATCAGAAAGACCCTGGGCTCTCTGACGATTGCGCGGCCAAGCGCGACGCGTTGCCGTTGGCCACCGGAAAGTTCTTTCGGCCTGCGCAGCAGGAGATTCTCGATTCCGAGGATTCTTGCTGCCTTGTGAACCTGTTCTTCGATTTGTCGTTTCGGAAGCTTCCGCAACCGCATGCCGAACGCCATGTTCCCGAAGACATTCATGTGCGGAAACAAAGCATAGTTCTGGAACACCATTGCGACGTCCCGCTCTCTTGGGATCATCCCGACGACGTCTCGACCGCCGATCCTGATGGAGCCGGCAGTGATCGCTTCGAGACCGGCGATCATCCTCATGGTCGTTGTTTTTCCGCAGCCCGAAGGTCCAACGAGAACGACGAATTCCCCGTCCGTTGTGGTTAAGCTAAATTCCTGTACGGCGACCACTTCGCCGTACCGTTTTGTTACATTCTCCAATTCGACTATAGCCATGCGTTCAATTAGAAGTGCTGTTGTTTTATCCTTTGACCGCTCCAAAGGATAGCCCGCGGGCCAGGTACCGCTGCACAAAAAACGACAAAATCACCGGCGGCGCGATGGCAATAATCGTATTAACGGCGGCTGTGTTGAAATCGACGCCACGCGTGCTCCTTGACGCCAGGATATATGCCGGAAGCGTGGAGGCATGCTGGGAGGTGAGCGCCGAGGCAAACAATGCTTCGTTCCAGGAAAACGCGAAAACGATGATGGCACTTACGATCAGTCCGTCCAATGACAAAGGGAGCGCGATCATCCAGAAAATCTGCCAAAGATTGGCACCCTCGATTCTGGCCGCTTCCTCAACCTCCTTGCTGACGTCACGAAAAATGTCTCGCATGATGACAACGCAGAACGCCAGGTTGAACGTCGAGTAAAGGAGGATTAGCCCAGACCACGTATCGATCAGGCGCAATTGCACCATGAGAATATAAAAAGGCACCAGCACAACGACCGGAGGCATCACACGTTGGGAGAGAAACCAGAGAGCGATGTCCTTGCTCTGCATCGGAAACTCGAATCGGGCCAGGCTGTAAGCTGCCGGCGTTCCCAGAACCATCACAAGCAACGTCGTCCCCGAAGCGACAATCGTGCTGCTCATGAGAGAATTAATGGACTGAGGATCGCCCAGGACCTCCTTCCAGGAATCCAGGGTGGGCTGAAAGTTAAGAAATGGAATGATGGCGCCCGCGGTAAACGTCGCGTTCAATGTCTTGAACGAATTAACAATTGCCCAGAGAAAAGGAATGATAACCCAGATGGTTGCCAGGATTGCGATCACATAGACGAAGACTTTTCCGCCCCGTTTCGAATGGGTCCACATCAGATTATCCATAATTTTGCCTGCGATCTAATCGATGCGTTTTCTCATTTGCTGGAAGAAGACCGTAATGAAGACAGAGACCATGATCAGATAAAGAATGCCCATCGCCGAGCCACGACCAAAGTCGAAGAACTGGATCGTGATCAGATAGTCCATGATGCTGAAGAGTTGCGTGCTCGTGCCCGGGCCGCCACTTGTCAGTGCGAAGGGCAAGCCAAACGATTTCAGCCCTTCAATCACTCTCAGCAGGATTGCCACTGTCAGCACCGGCCAGGCCAGGGGAAGTCCCACATGCCGCAGAACCTGCCAATGACTCGATGCTTCGAGTATTGCGGCGTCATAGATTTCATCCGGGATGGAGCCCAAAGCGGCTAGTGACATCAAGAAGACAAACGGAGTCCATTGCCAGACGTCGAGTAAAATTGCAGCGGCCAACCCTCCCTCCCCGGTTGACATCCAGGGAATTTGAATATGGATCAGGTTCAAGAGAGCACTGAATAACCCGCCTTCTGAAGTAAAGAGCGTCACGCCGAGATAGCCGATCGCCACCTCCATCGTAAACAAAGGAGCTGTCAGCACCGACCGAAAGAACCCTTTACCGGGAAGACCGACCGTGATGATCCAGGCAAACAGAAATCCAATACAGATCTCAAGCGGTACGGCTACTGCCCACGTAAATCAGTGTTATTAATAAACCATGCCAGAAGCCCGCGTCCGTCAGAGCATTGTAATAGTTTTTGAATCCTACATAGCCGGTGATCCCTCTGCCGAGCACATAGGTAGTAAAACTATAGTTAAGCGCGGAAAATAGTGGAAAGAAGGTGAATGCTATTACCCAGAGGACGGCCGGGCCAAGCAGCGCGTATTTAAAGGCCCTCTCCCCTCTGACCTGCGCTTTATTAGTCGGCTCCATGTTGCTACGCTGTACTCAATCGATTATCCGAGAAAGGCATGACCGCCTCTCCGGTCTGAAGGCCCGGCTGTCTGCTGCCAGGCCTCCAGAGTAGTGGTATACGTTGGGTCACTTGGGAACTTTTCGTCAGGGCCTGACGGTCCCGAATCCTTTAAGCAACTGACTCCGCATACAACTTTTTCTGACTGTCCCGACCGTAACGTTCCGTGATCTGCTCCCAGGCATTTGCGCAATCATCGAGGGCGGCTTTCGGTGCTGTTTGCCCCGCGAGCACAGCCGATACCCGGACGTCCAGCTCATGCCAGTACTCCGCAGCGCCAGGGATGCGAAGATAAACCTCCTGGTCCGGCAATGCCAGATTGTTGTAGTAGCCCTCGAGGTACGAAGTGGCGTCGCCCTTATCCCATCCCAATTTGATATATTCATCGATGCTCGCAGTGCCGGCCGGTGGCAGGTACTCGTACTTCATTCCCGGCTGAACGCCGGTAAATCCATTCACGCTGTTCCAAAAGGCATTCTTCTTGTTGGCCATGAAGGCGAGAAAGTCATAGGTCGCCTCTTTTTTCTTCGAGAGACTCGAAATCACACAGTGCCAACTGCCTCCGTTGGTGTTGCCAGCCAGGTTCAGGTCAAACTTCTCCCATTTGCCGGTGATGGGATTGAATGCCTCTTGAGTGCCGGGGATCACTGTCGCGCCGATCTTCCCTTTCACTTTGGACATTTTCTCGTCCTGGGCGAAGGTCGGCAGATCCCCCCACGTCGGTTCCATGACCGCGTGCCCGGCAAGGAACAAATTCCATCCCTGGCCCAGCGTCCAGCTGATTTGTTCCTTGGGACCATTGGCTAAGAATTTCGAATATTCTTCCAGCGCCCGGACATGACCCTCGGAATTGATGAGAGGTTTCATCGTGTCCGGATTGAAGAAGTAATGTTTGTTGTTCGGAGAAATGACGTAGGGCGCAGAGAGAGTGAGGAAGTGGAAGAACCCCTGTTCATTCACTTTTGCATGAAGCGAGATTCCCCAGTCGTTTTGTCCGTCGCCGTTCCAATCCCACCCGGTAAAAAACGTCGCGACATCGTGCATCTCCTTCGTGCTCTTTGGAGGATTCGGAAGGTCATAGCCCATCTTGTCTTTGAATTTTTTGCCGTGGTCCGCGTTGCCGAGAATATCTCTGCGGTAATACAGAATCTGCGCATCGGCGTCGAACAAGACCCCGTAGAGCTTGCCCTGCCAAGTGTAGAGTTTCTTCATGGCGGGCAAAAACTCATTCGGATCCCAATAGGGAGTCTTCGGGTCTTTCAGGAATGGCTCGATTTCGACAATGTACGGTTCTTTCCCGGTGAAGAAATCTCCGTAAAACCAGGCACCCGTCATGTAGGCGTCATAACGACCCAGCCCAGTCGTCAGATCCGAAAAAATCTGCTGGTGCAGAGTGTCGATGGGGACTTCCGCTACGTTGACCTTGCCGCCGGTCACCTTCTCCCAACGCGGTACATGGTATTTCAAACCATCACCGACGGTCGCCTTCAGCACCATCACGTTGATCGTAGTGCCTTTGTACGGCTTGGTTTTCAGAAACTCAATGCGTTCCTTGGTAATGGGTGCTTCGTCGGGAAAGTCGGGTGAAGAGTCGACTAAGTTAGCATCGGCCGCGAATGCGGACGGTGCGATCCTGCTCAGCAGAGCAGCGGAAATTCCAAGTTTCGTGGCCTGCTGGATAAATCTACGCCGAGTGATTCTTCCTTGAAAATACCCAGCTGCTAATTCTCTGAACTCGTCCTCGTGATGTTTGGACATAGGGGGGTAATCTGTCGTGTGGTTAACTGGTCCCCCGCAGCCTGATTTGCTCTGGTTTCCGAATCTCCGCCTCTGTTCAACAGTGCAAAGATGACGAAAACCAATGGCTCACGTCGGAGTGACCAACGCAGAGCGAGTCAGAATTTCTGGGGGAAAGTCCGAAACTATCACGCCTCAGACTATTGCGTCAAGAAGCCGCGTGTTCCCAAACCGCTCTCTCAATCAAATACCACGGTCTTGTTCTTGTACACCAGCACTCGATGTTCCAAGTGGGAGCGAACGGCCTGTGCGAAAACGGTCTGCTCCAGGTCCTGTCCTTTGCGAATCAGGTCTTCGACCTTATACCGGTGACTGATCTGCACGACGTCCTGGGCAATGATCGGACCCTGATCAAGCGCCGCAGAAACGTAGTGCGCTGTCGCACCGATCACCTTGACGCCTCGGGCATAGGCTTGATGATAAGGCCGACCTCCTGCGAAGGCCGGCAGAAAACTGTGATGGATGTTGATGATCGGAACGCCGGCGTCCGTGAGAAATTGCCCGCTCAGGATCTGCATGTAGCGGGCGAGAACGATCAGGTCGACCTGGTACTTTCTGAAAATCCCAAGTTGCGTCTCTTCCACTTCGGCTCTGTGGTTGGCCCGGGCATCAACGTGATGGAAAGGCAAACTCATTGACTCACAGAAGTTGCGAAGATCGGGATGATTCGAAACGACACATGCCAGTTCCCCTCGCATTTCGCCTCGTCGAAAGCGCAAAACGAGGTCCTGTAAACAATGCGGAATCCGCGAAACCAGCATTCCGACCCGTGTCCGCTCGTTTGAAACGGTGGTTTGGCAATTCATACCGAGTTCCAGATGGGCCATCGATTTGAAGGAGGCGGCGATCCGAGCGATGTCGGGTGCGTGGCCAGGTTGGGACCATTCAACTCGTTGGAAAAATACATTCTCCTCCGCATCTCGGTGCTGGTCGGCGTGAAGGATATTGCCGCCTTTCTCGAAAATCCAGCCGGCAACACGCGCGACCAGCCCGGGCCTGTCCGGTCCGTGAAGCAGAGCAACAATCGACAAAGTCCCCATCTAGTGTCCTGTGGCCGGGGGTGAAGCATCCTCGCTTTGTCCTCTTAAGAGCAGGCAAAGCGAGGCCGCTTTGCTTACTTGCAGCAGCCGGCAGCCCATATTGAACGCAACGACGTCACCATTGTATACGAGACGTTTCGGAATTTAGGTGTTTCGACCGCTGCGGCGGTACGCAAGATCTCCGCCACATTCGTCTTCTAGGTGGGTATTAATAATCTCCTCAAAACTCGTCTCCGCCCGAAAACCGAGTGCCTGTGCGCGCGAGGCGTCCAGCCGCTGTGGCCAGCCATCCACGATCCTCTGAATGTTTGGGTCAGGCTCGCGCCGAATCAATCTCACGGACTCGCCTCCTGCAACCTTTTCAAGGCTCGTGATCATCTCGCCCACCGTCGCCGAAAGTCCGGGCATGTTAAGCGTTCGGCGGGAACCAAGTTGATCAAGATCAACGGCTCCGGCGTGGAGTAGGAAGTTTACCGCGGCCCGCGGAGACGCGAACCAATGCCTGACATCCTCGCTGACCGGCAAGACCGCCGGTTCCCCATTTAATGGTTCGCGAATAATGTTTGAAAAAAATCCGGAGGCAGCCCTGTTCGGTTTCCCTGGTCGAACACAAATAGTCGGGAATCGGATCCCGATGCCGTCGAAGAAACCGCGGCGGCTAAGATCAGCCAGCAAGAATTCTCCGATTGCTTTCTGGGTACCGTAGGAAGTGAGAGGCGCTAACGCGAAATCCTCAGGGATCGTCTCGGGAAAAGGTGTACCAAACACCGCGATTGAACTTGCGAACACGACTCTCGGTCGATGTCCCGCCTGCCGTACAGCCTCAAAAAGTTGTTGAGTGCCGCTAAGATTTACCCGATAACCCTTGTCGAAATCGGCCTCTGCCTCACCGGAAACCACTGCAGCCAGATGATAAATTATCTCCGGCCGTTCGGCGACGAAAGATTCCGCGGCTCGCGGATCGGAGATATCGGCCGAAAGGGTACTGACCTCGAACGGGGCTCCGGCCGGCGCAGCGGGAGTTATCGCGTCGGCCATTGTCAGCCGGTCGACCGATTTGCTTCCGATGCTTCCGCGTTTTGCAAGCGTTTCGCAAAATTTGCGGCCGATCATTCCGGCTGCGCCGGTCACCAGGATTTTCATACCTCGTTCGATAGATCGAACGATGAATGATTGACTCGCTCTGCACAAGAAAACGATTGCGTCTCGGATTCCGGATTAGAAACCGCAGGTTCTGCAGATTTAAGGAGAAAGGTAGATGGTCTCTGCGATCCGCAATTCTGTTCCGGATGAACTATCGCCTGGCATTGCCTCCCTGGCTTCAGCCATCTGCGAAACCTGCGGAATCTACGGTCACCTCTGGTCTTCAGTTCTTGAGCTGAGCAGCGAAAACAGATACGCGTGCAAAATCTGCCCCTCCAGAATTAACCGGCTGGGAAGCCGGATCTCCCGAGATGCGCCAATCTTTTCCGCTACCGATTGACCTGCGAAATTTGTTTCGGCGACTACGATTTCGAGCCGAACCAGATTCAGTGTGCCGAGTCCGAACGAGGCAATCGCGGCCGCCGCAGCCGTTGCTGCACCCTTTTTTGTCTGCGATGTGCGGACCCAGTAATAGAGATTCCCCTGACAGTTCTTGGATTGGATCCGGTCGATCCCGCAGCCCCCGACCAGTTCACCGTTGTGAGCGTCGGTGATCGCAAAATCATAGGAGCGCCCCTCGAATCGCTCCCGTTCCCTGGCCTGAAGCCAACGCCTGGCATCTTCCATCGAATATTCCGGATAGCACCACGACACGAAGGGGATCAGCTCATTTCTCGACTCGTGCACTGCTTCGAACAATGCTTCGGTGAAGCTGACGTCAAAGGGAACCAGTCGATATTTTTCTCCAGCGGCCAATACCAGGGAACGGTAGTCGTTGGTCATAACGGAGTTTAGCTCGCGAACTTTCTTTGGCGACAATATGCGGTCGAGATTCTTAACGATTCAATAGATCTGCCCTCCCTCTCGGCGCGTCGGCCGTTTTCAATCGCGTCGTTCAATATGAACGATGTGAAAATCGCCTTTGGAAGTCTTGTAAACCCGCATATAAAGGGTCCCGCTCCCCTGGTCGAGCCGTGAGCCATCGGACGCCGTCCAGGTGTAAGGTTGAACTATTTCGTACAGCCGCGAGTTATTGGTGTCATGGATCTCAGCTTCCCCTTGAGGTCTCCAGTCCCGGGCAGGCCATTGATGGTTGTAACTCTCCTTGGCCGCCTGAACTCGCCGGAGCGATATGACTCCCTGATCGAAATAAGCGACCCGGTGTGCAAAAAATCGCTCCTGCGTCGAAACGTCGTCGCTGGCCACCGTTTGCAGAAACTCGGCAACAAATTTCTTTAGTTGTTGCTCGTCACTGTTCACATTTGTGTTTCCATCAACCGGAGTCTCGGGAGGGGTCGGTTCAGAAGAGGTTGCAATAGCTTGATCCGATTGAGACTCGCCGGTCTCATTCTGCTCGTTTTGGACTGGTTTTGGCTCATCCTGGCCGCTGGAGGTTGCCCCAATGTTCGCGTTGGGAGCCGCCTTGACGCCGTACTTTGCGTCCGATTGATTGGCCTCCGTTTTCGGGTCCTGAGCGGTCTGCTGCACGCCCGCGTTCTTCGATTCGGCTCCCATCGCGCTGCGCTGGGCGGTGACAGGGTCGGTATTTTGCCGGGATTCCTTGCCCGGCCTAAATTCGGTGTCGATTACGCGCGCCCGATCTGAATGCGGTGCGGAATCCGTCTGTACGATTTGCGAGCGATCCTTCAGTCGACGAGGTTCGCTCCCCCGCCCGTTGCGACTCTCTGCGACGTATTCAGCGATTCTGCGCTCAATGCGTGCGAGTTCCTGGGCACCTTTCTGCTGGGTTTCAATGTTGCTCCACTGAATTCCTGCGACGGCGGCCAGAACGACGAAAGCCGCACCCGCTGTCGACCAGGCGCCATGCCGAATCCGCCGGTCATGTCTTTGTGCCGCCATGATCTTTTCAATGTACTCGATCTGCGTCTTGGTCAGTGAAGAGCGGAAATGTCTGAGCAGCGTTTCGGCGTCAGTAACGCCAAACGACGGCCCAAGCAGGTTTTGGCACTGACGGCCTCGACGAACCCAGAGGTTCAGACTCGCGTCCAGCCGATCGCGCAACCGAAGAAACGACTGATGTTCAACCAGCCATCGGCGAACTCTTGGCCATCTCCCAAGCAGCGCCTGATGGCTGAGGCGGACGATTCTATCTTGCGTGAGGTCTGGCTCGGCGTACAACAGGCCCTCTTTGATATAAGAATCGACAAAATGCCTGGCGCCCTCCTTCTGCCGGCTATCGAGCCCAACTGGCGAGGCGATGTCGCGATAGAGAACCGTCCGCCGAATCCCCTGGTCGCCGCTCCCAAAAGAAACGAGGTGTCGCATAACGAAATCGAACGCTCCCTGTGCATCGCTCTTCAGGGTAGTGAAGAGGGTTTCCGCGTGATTGGCTAACGTCCACTCGAATTCGCCTGACTCCGCGTAGTCCGACCACCTCAGGAGACCATCCTGGCGCGCTGCCTGTTTTCGATACAGCTCCGAGAGCAGATGTTCGAGCAATGGAAGCGGCTCGGCACAGGACACCGCCGCATTAAGAATCGTCTTGTCCAGGCTGCAAGCCTTCGTACGATCCTCTTCAAAGCGCAATCCGGCCGAATCGGCCGGCAGCCGGATCATGTCTCCGATCTCCTCCGGGGTGGGGGGGCAAAGATCATATTTTCCTGCCGAACCGGCGAGCTCTGTCAATTCGGGAAATTGCTGGTAAGTAGCATAAAAATCACTCTGCAAGGTCGCGATGACAAAAACACGTCCGGAGCGAATCAACGTCACGAGCGCGGCGATATACAGATGCTGAAGCTCAGGAGAGAAATCTCCTGTGAATAACTCCTCCAGTGGATCGACGATCAGTGCGAGATGTGCTTCCGAGTTAAGCCGTGCCAATCTTTGATGTCTTGCGAGCTCAACGGATTCAATATCTCCGGGTATTTCGAATTCGCTTTTTTCCTCGTCTGCAACACATTCCGATTCGTGCAAACCGTCTCGATCGAGCAGTTGCGTGACACGGCGAGCAGCGTTCTGCGGATTTTGGCGCAGCTCTGACGCCAGATCCTTCTCTCCGTCGGCATCCCGGAGTTCCGGCAAAGCTGCTTCCGCTAACAGTGCGGCCGCGAGTCGGTTGAAAGGATCTTCGGCGGTGCCGCCGGGACCGGGCCGAGCCGTCGCTCGACGCCAAGGACCCTTCGCTGACTCGACCTCAGTCAGAAATGGAACAACACCGGCTCGAACCAGGGAGCTTTTTCCAGATCCGCTCGGACCAAGGATCAATACAAACGGCCGACCCGCGTTCGACTGTATTCTGAGAGCGTCGAGCGCTTCTCCGATTGCCTTTGTTCTGCCATGGAAAATGGCTGCGTCCTCGAAATCAAAGGATTGCAGGCCACGAAATGGGTTTCGCTTCCAGTAACGCGTGTTTGGCGCCGGTTTCCTCGGGATGATTTCACGACCTAGCTGTTTCGTGACAAAATCTCGAAAATGCTTTCGAAACAGATTCTCGAACTCCCGGAGGTCCTGATACTCGCTACAGGCGTCGGCAAACCCACTTTCGCTCTTCCAGGTGGAAAAAAATTCCTGCACAGAGTCCCATTGCTGGAAAGCGATTTGTCGTTCTGCTTTAGGCTCTAGCGGCGCAACTGGGGTTGATAGATTCCGGTAGACATGCAGCTCGGGAAAGTCCGGAGTCCGTTTCGCCTGATCCAGCACCCAGGCGATCTCATACTCCGTTGCGGTGTTTGGCTGGCGCCCGTCCGGCATGACGGACGCCGGAGAAATCTTCGTTCCGAGCCGAGACCATAAAATGCAGACGACGAGATCGTATTGCCCGGTGTTCGGGATGCGCTCTTGGTAATCCTGTTCTGACTTGAAATCCGGATATTCCCAAAAGCACGGACAGAGCGTCAATGAATCCTGATCGTTTCCGTTCGAGGTGAGCGGCGCAAGTTTGTCCGACGGTTTTGTTTTTCTTAGCCGATTTGAATAGGAAACTGTGACGGGAACGTTGAACTGGACGGCGATCGATCGAATTACCCGCTCCACCACACTTCGCTCGTTCTTTACATCAGCCGGGCAAGATACAAAAATGTCAATCCTTCTCATTTTCAGCGGATGGTGATCCCGCATATCTGTAGAACGGACAGAAGCATCATCAACTGTAGTTCGAGGCTTCGTTTTTACCACCATCGGGTGGGGGCGGGGGAACGGGTCGGTGGATCGGCGTGTCGGCGTGTCGGCGTTTGCAAAGAGTCTTCAACTTCCCGGAGACCTCCTGGTCAATATAGGCGTGTCGAATAGAGTCTTGCTTGCCCGATACACCGACACGCCGATACACCGTTACGTGTCTCCCAGCTACGGACGCTGGTGCGTTACCATCGCTACAGCGATATTCGCGATGATCAGAATGCCGCAGAATGCACCGCCCAGCCACATGACAATCACCCGAAACGCGTTTTCCGCGCTGTGGACCTGTACCGAGACCGGCACAGAGACGATTTGAGCGCCGATCACGTCATCCAGCTTCCAGCCAAACCCGTTGTCTCCTCCGTAAAGCTTGATCATCTCTGTCGGCGCCTTGTCCGGCGTGCTGTGGCACTCTAGACAAGAGACATTGTTAACTTTGATTGGCCGGGCCAGGAAAAGCGCCGGACCGGTAGGCGAATCGCGAGTGCCGATGAATTCTGTCTGCGTCGGCGTTCCGTGGAATTGATTTACCACGTCGCTCTCCCAGTCTGTCGCGCGGTCGCGCGGGTTAGTCGGGTTAAGCGTGGCCTCCTTGTAAAAATAGTCGGGAAATTTCTCGCGAAGATAACCAAAGATTTCCGTCGCGGCGAATGCGGGAACGGACTGCGGATGAAACTCGCTATCGATCAGTTCTGCCGGCCGGTCTTTCACAGACTCCAGGAATTGTTGTTGAGCTTGGAGTGCACGCTGCTGGCCGAGAATAAAACCCTCTTTTTTGTTTCCACGAATGTCTTTCGCGGCATTCGGATCCAAATTCTTGGGTATTTCGTCGATCGTCTTTCGAAATTCTTCTATCGCGGTTTGAAGCTTGAAATTCTTTTGTTGCAGCAGCGGGGCGACCTGTTTGGTGGTGTAAGTCCGGCTTGAGAGCATTGTTTCCATGATAATTCGGGCGTTCTGAATGACATGTTGCTGGGCGTCATCGAGCAACATCTTTCGTGCGATGTAGCCAACCGAACCGAGGCAAAGCGCGAGCAAAGGGATGAAAACCAGATTGAATTTAAGCAATTTCATTCATTATCTCCATCAGTGGCGATGACACAGCGGAAACCGATGTCATCGCAACGAAAAAGCGGCCCGTAGCCGCGCCGATAAGATGAGAGCATCTCTTGGGGACGCGAAGAAGCCCAGGAGCCTCCTCTGAGCGTACGCCAATTCATTGTGCTCGCGAATTTGTCCATACACCATTCCCAAACGTTACCCCCGATGCTGCAGAGGCCACGCGCATTCGCCTTGAAAGCCGAGACCGGTGCCGTCCGAGGGAACGCATCGTGAAAACCTGGGATTATGCTCCATGTTTCCGGTGCGTCTACGCGCGATTCGCTCCCCGCATAGTTGGCGCTATCGTTTGGCGGAGGAAATCCAGTGCCCCAGGGAAAGACGCCTTTGATCTTTCCGCTACGATCCCCGGGGGTATTCCCCTGCTCGTGTTCAAGTCCGACAGCTCGACTCCATTCCCGGTCGCTTGGCAGCCGGTAGCTTTGAAACGTTCCCAGTGTCCCTTCACTCCGTTCTTTTTTCGTGAGCCACGCGCAGAATTGGTTTGCGTCTTCCCAACTGACCCCGACAACCGGGTGGTCGGGTGCCTGCTGAAATCCGGGCGCTTTCCAGTTCATTTCATTGAGCTTGAATCCATTTTGCGTGACGGCCGACGACATGCCGCCGACCGCGTCGTATCCTGTCGCCTGCACAAACGCCTCGAAATCGCGCCTGCGGGTCTGCCATTCCGAAAAGTAGATGTTCCCCAATGGTACGAAACTCATGTCGAGGCTGTTTTTCCATGGCTTTCCTGGCTGGGGCGGAGGACGAGAACCAAAAACCGCATTCGTTTTCTGCGAATGCGTTTCAGTCACCACCTGTGGCTCTTGGTTGGCTGCGGGATTCAAAATCATAGGGAGGAAAAACCAAAGTGCCCCGATGGCGAGCAGAATGACCATCAGAACTCCTACAACGGGCAAAAAGTAGTTCTTCGAAACAGGAATAGGATCGTAAGATGGTACGCTCTGCGCCGGAACAGCATCTGCACTGGTGCCGGTAGAGGCTTCCTGGCGCGGCGGAAGCAATCGCTTCGGTTCTGGCTGCCTGGTCGCAATTGTCGCGGGCTCCGCCTTCGCAATTGAGACCCCGCGCAGCGAGTCGTAGAACTCGGCCGCCGTGGAAAAACTTCGATTGGGTGTCAGGCATTTCCGGAGGACCTCATTACCTTTCTCGGACACGTGCGCCAGCGGGGCAAAACCGCCTGGTTTGCCTCCCAACAGTTCATACGAAAGGATGCCAAGCTGGACGACGTCCCGATGCGGCTTCAATTCGGAGATGATCGTTTGCTCGATGGCAGGGTCGGCGGATGCTTCCATGCCTTTGATCTCTTCCAGCAGACTCATCTTGACGACAAACGCAGGCCATTCGTCCAGCGGGCACCGCAGCAGAATGTTCGCCACCGGCTCTGCGAAGCTTTCGGGAAAATGCAGAAAGATGTCGCGCAAATTCATCTCCAGGCTGAGATTCGCTGCTCGCGCCGCATCGACCGCGGGTGCGATTTGCTGAAGCAGAATCAGCATTTCGCGAAGCGTCAGGGCCCGCCGGGCGCGCAACAAGTCGACCAGTGGAAAGCCTTCAAGCCATTCGAGTACGATAAAGCTGATATTTCGTTCTCGTTCAACCGCAAAGAGTTGGATGAAGTTCGCGTGGGAGGAGCCTTTGATTCGATTGGCTTCTTCGTCGATCTGCGCGAGAATCGTCGGGTCGGCCAGAAATACCCGCACCATGACGCGCATGCGGGTCAGGGTATCTTCTGCGTGAAAAATATGTCCCGGATTTGCAGGGTTAACATCGTCGATCAAACGATAGCGATTCTTGAGAAGCGAGCCCGGTTCCGGTCTCACCTCCAGTGGGCGTGTACTGGTGAGCTCGATCGTTTCAAACGCTTGGATTGTCTTCGTTTCTGGTCGGGCTGCGGGTTGGGGACTGGACAAGCTCTCGATGCAAGACCTTAATTCCAACCGGACTTCCAACGGCGTCTGAAGACGCTTTGCCTTGTCCTTTTCGAGCATGCGCCGCAGCACAGCAACCACTTGAGCCGGCAGAATCGCCAGCGATTCGAAGGCCGGCGTTTTTTCCAGGTGTTGTGCGATGACGCTCGCCATTGAACCCATAAACGTCGGCTTTCCTGTGAGCATGTACCAGAGAGTGACGCCGAGCGAGTAGATATCCGAACGGATGTCTTCAGGCTGCCGGTCGAGCTGCTCAGGGCTCGCAAAGTACGGTGTCCCGACAAAGCCTCGCATCGTCAGATGGCCCGCTGAAGTCGATTCCGCCACCGCCGATTTCACCAGACCGAAATCAATGACCTTCGCCAGAATTTCGCCGTCGCTCTCGCGAACAAGCATCAGATTCGACGGCTTAATGTCGCGGTGGACAAGCTGTTGTTCCTCTGCCGCAATGAGCGCACAGGCGACCTGCTGGGCAATATCAAGCCCAAAGACGCAGTCGAGCGGGCCCTCTCGTTTCACCTTGGAGAAAACCGTCTCCCCATCGATGAATTCCATCGCATAGAAATAGCTATCGCCATGCTTGCCCAGGTGAAAAACCGAGGCCACGTTTCGATGCCGCAAACGCGCCGCGACTCGCGCCTCGCGCAGAAAACGTTCCGCCGCGTTTTCGCTGTCCAAGAGGCTGGCGGTGATTACTTTCAGCGCCACGTAACAATACAGATTTGTATCAAAGGCTTTGTAAGTCACTCCCATGGCACCGCGCCCTAGTTCCATGAGAGAGCCGTCTGAATTTGTCAGAAGTTGATAGTGCTCGAATTCCAGCGATTCTGCCATCCTCTGAAACCTGCAATTGAAGTTTAGCGCCAGCGATCCCGTTCGGGGCCAAACTCTAGCAGTCAAAATCCGACGGTCCAGGGAATATGGGCGCCCTTACCCAAAAAGGTGATAGACCGCCAGGACAGACCGCCGGGACGTTGTGCCCGAACGCTCGCTGGCACTTGCCAACGACCGGCCACCGGAACATTGTTACGGATGAGCCGCGAACGGGTGATCGCTCTGTGCGGGATCTGTGACACGGAGTTCCAGGGGGATGGAACAGTTTGTCAACAGTGCCAGCGATCTTTTGAGAAGGGCCCTGGGGACGCCGATGAGACAATCCCGCTTGATCTGGGGAAGTATGATTTTCGGATGTTTCCGTGGGAACAGTTAGCCACTCCGCCTCGGTTGATCGGTGTCAGCCCGCTTTGGTTCTTCCTCGCGCTCGGAATGGTCATTCTGGTGCTGCTGCTCGCCCTGCTTCGAACGCCCCTGCCTTCCTGTTGGGAACTCTCTTCCTGACTCCGTATCAAAGCGGCGGCTGCGTGGAAAAATTCTGATTCGCTTTTTTCTCTTTGATTTCTCGAAGTGCACCACTATATGTTGTGCACGGTCATTTCAATGACCCCATATATGTACACAGGGAGGCTAGGACGAAGTGACTCTGCATCGTGGAATTCGAGAGTTCGTATACCGGTTCAACGTGGCCGGTATTGGCGAGATCTTCGAATTATGAATCCTGCATCAAGAAGGTTGCCAGACCTCGGCGAGAATAGATTCGACTCTGAATTTCCAGATGCCGATCCAGAAAGAACAAAAAGCTCTCTTGTGCCCAATTGGAAATGAGTTAACAGCCGGAAAAAGGCCAACTGAATCAACACCGCTAATCAGACTATATATATGAACGTCACACGCTCTCAACGCACTGCATCGTCAGCCGTTCCCGCCAAGAAATCGGTCTCGGTGAAAACCGTATCGAATTCCACAGGCAACATCGCACCCGCCAAAGGCAAATCGCAGAAAAAGAGGATTGCGCGGCCAAGCAGCGAGCAGGTAGCGCTACGTGCTTACTTCATCGGGGAACGTCGGCGGACGCTCGGCATTCAGGGGGATGAAACCTCGGATTGGGTCGCGGCTGAACGGGAACTGCTCGAAGAATTGAAGGCGCAGTAGAGCGTGCACCGCTGCAGCCTATCTTCCTGTCATTCCAGGACCATAGGATGCGACGACCTGCAGGATTTTGTTGAGAGGGCCTTGCTGGGGAGAGGTTTTGCCTCGGCAAGGCTCCCGCCTGTTTGGCGCTAAAGAAATCGTCCTGTGTCATCGCGCGGGAACTGGCCGGCTTGTTTTTTGTGCGATGCAATTGGAATCGATTTTTTGCGAGAATCGGCTATCAATCCCTCCTGCAAGCGGATGAAACAATTTCTAGTTCTCGGCTGGATATTTTTCGGATGGGCCATCCACTCCTTCGCCCAACGCGTTATTGAGATAGATTTGACTAACCAGGAAGCCTATCTGACGGATCGCGGGCGTGTTATTCTCAGGGCGCCCATCTGTTCCGGACGGCCTGGCCACGAGACACCGACCGGGAACTTCCGGGTGACGGACAAAGATTTGAACCATGCCTCGAGTTTTTACGGTTTCTTTGGCAATCCGGCGACGAAACAGATCGTGGTCCCGGATGCTGATATTTATAAGAAGGTTCCCCCTGGGTTGGAGTTCGTTCAAGCGCCGATGCGGTATTACGTCCAATTTAAGCCGGCGATTGGTCTGCACGCCGGATTCCTCCCGGGCTACCCGGATTCCCACGGGTGTATCAGGATGCCGGAACAATACGCCGTAGAGTTTTTCCAGGCGGCGACTGTTGGTACGCCTGTTCACGTGTACGGGTACCCGCAGCCCGGGCGAACTTACTGGGCCTCCCGGCGCAGCCATTCCTCTGGACTGATGCGCTTTGCGATGTTTGGATTTCGCGGTGGGTCGAATCCCGACGGGGATGCGTTCAGGCGCAGACGCGACGCTGCGTTTGACCAGTTCGACAACGAGTGGGACGCCAAGGAAAAAGAGCTGGAGCGTCAGATCGACGCGTTGGAAGACATGAAGGATCGGGCGGAAGGATGGCGCAAGGAACAGCTCAGGCTCGAACTGAAGCGGTTCGAGCGGCTCAAGGATGACTTTGAAATCCGGCGCGATGGCGCCAAAGAGACGCTCAAGCGCCAGTGGGGAGATTAGTGGATCGTCTCATAAAAGTATAGTATTGTGGACGGCCGACAGAGGTGCAATCCCGCAGAACGCGCTAAAGCGGGAGCTGATCATCGGTGAGATCGGGCAAAGGGAAAAGAATCCTGTTTACAACACAAAAAACATGTGTTTTTATTCGTCCGTGAATATCACAACATTAATATATTCAGTTCTAATATCTGCGGCTTGTGTTCCGTGGAACGCAGCCTTCGCTCAATCCAGTGTCTCATCGACTCCGCAACAAGCGTCTTCTCAGTTCGCGCCGCCGACGAAACAGAAACGAACCGTTAATCCTGAATCTATCAAACGAGCAAAATTAACGCGTCTTCGCAAGGACGTTGCGCTGACCGATGATCAGGCCACAAAAGCCAAACCGATTATCGATGCTTACGTGAACGATATGCAGGCGATCAAGACAGACGCGTCGCTCGATTCACGTACAAAGCGCCAGAAGTACTCCGAGGTGCGGCAAAAATACGACAGCGACCTGGATGGAGTTCTCAATGCGGAACAGCAGCAGAAGTTAGCGTCACTTAGGGAGGCACGACGGGCAAAGTTGCGTGCTGCCAGAACCAGCAGCGTATCCGCAGCGATTGAACCATCTGGCTCCACAGGGGCGCCGGCGATTGTTCAGTGACGGTTCGCTGCGAACTGTGTCGGGCGCCGCTCAACCTTCTCATGCCGCAGCGACTGTCTGCCCGTGACGAGGGTTGAGCGGTACGGTCTCGTGTCCATTTGAGGGTAGAGCTTTGTGAATCGGGGAAGGCGGAGAGAACAAGGTGCACTAGATTGGGATACTTCCGTGATCTGAATTGTTTACGTAGCCTTGTTTTTTGGCTCGGTTCTTGCTATGAAAAAAGCATATGCCAGAACAAATGCAAAGGCCTCCGGTCGAAAGCCCATGGGAACGGAAGCCAGGTGACGACGGCGGCCCGAAGACGCCCAATGTTTCAAAGCCTGATACGAACAATTTGCTCAAGCGCTTGCGCTCGATAGATCCGGACCAGTCCAGGAAATACCGGCAGCGCAGCGGACAATAGAAATTCAGGCTTCGCAAACGGAGCAGGAAAATGGCTCAAATGAAACGAGCCATTGCGGCGGCCTTCTCTCTGGTGCACATCTAAGTTGCCAAGAATCCGCCGTCGATGTGAAGAGCAAGGCCGTTCAACATCGCTGCTCCTCCGGTCAAAAGAAAACAGACAACTGAAGCAACGTCTTCGCACTCGGCGAACCGACGCAACGGAATTCTCGCCAGCATTGGGCCGCCTTTGACCGGATCACTCCAAGCGCGTTTTCCCATCTCCGTCAAAACAACGGTCGGATTAACAGAATTAACGCGGATCCCGTGCTGCCCAAGTTCGACCGCCATAACCGCGGTTAATTGATCCAACCCAGCCTTGGAAGCGCAGTAGGCTGCATGATCAGGCAGGGCCTGAAAGGAAGCCATACTTGATACGTTCACAATGGAGCCGGCGATGCCCCGCTCGATCATTTGCTTTACGACAACCTGTGAAACGATCATGACGGCCCTAAGATTGATCGCCATCGTTTTGTCCCAGGCTTCCACACTGGTTTTTAAGAATGGCTCCAGGATCGAAATGGCTGCATTATTCACAAGGAGATCGATTTCTCCTGCTTGTTCGGCTGCTTGCCTGGCGGAATGAGGATCAGCCAGATCGGCGACGATCGTCTGGCAGCCAATTTCTTCCTGCAAACTCTGTAAATCTTTCTCCGTCCTGCTGAGGGCAACAACTTGTGCATTGAAGAGATTCAACATTGAAGCGATTTCTCGCCCGATCCCTTTGCCGGCCCCGGTGACCAGGACGCGCCTTTGTCTGAAGTCAAATTTGAAATCTTCTGGGAGTTTCATCCCAGTTGTCAGTTGTCAGTATCAAATTCCTGTCGCTATTCTCTTCCACTGACAACTGACACTGGCAACTGACAACTGACTGACTTTAGTGATTTGAACGCGCTTTTTTCGCAGATTCAATCACCTGCTGTTCCAGCTCGGCGGGCAGCTCTTCATAGTGGCTGAACTTTTCCGTGTGCAGTCCACGGCCACCGGTCAACGAGCGGAGCTGGCTCGCGTAGCGATACAGCTCCTTGGCTGGAGCGAGTGCATGAACAACCTGAAGACGGGTTCCTGCATCCATTCCCACCACTTTGCCACGGCGGCTGGACAGGTCTCCGATGATCTTCCCGACGCAGTCCTCGGGGACCCGGATTTCGAGAGAATGGATCGGCTCGAGCAAACAGGGGCGTGCCTTGAGGAATGCCTCCTTGAACGCCCAGTAACCGGCAACCTGGAAAGAGATATCGTTCGAATCGACCGGGTGCATTTTGCCGTCGTAGAAATTGACATTAACGTCCACGACCCGATAACCGGCCAGAATTCCCTCTGAACAAGCTTGCTGCACTCCGCGTTCAACCGAAGCGACAAAAACGCGATCGACGCATTGGCCCGAAAGCGACTCGGTGAATGCGATGCCCGAATCCCGGGGTGCCGGCGTGATTCGCAGGAGCACTTCTGCGAACTGTCCTGCACCACCGGACTGCTTCTTGTGGCGATAATCCGCTTCGGCACTCGCTTTAATCGTTTCGCGAAAACGCACGCGTGGCTCGACAAGATCGAAGTGGACGTTGAATCGGCGGCGAAGTCGTTCACCAACAACGTCGAGATGGAGTTCGCCCTGCGCGGCGACGATCGTTTGGCGAAGTTCCGGGTCTGCTTTGAACTGAAATGCGGGATCCTCGCTGTGCAGCGTGGCAAGTCCGGAACCAATTTTGTCTTCCTGACCTCTGGCTTTGGGTTGCAGCGCGGCATGGAGAGAAGGTTTCGGATAGTCCGGTGCCGGGAGTTTCACGGGCCGGTTCGCCAGACATAGCGTGTTTCCGGTATGGGTGTCTTTGAGCTTAACAGTGGCGCCGATGTCGCCGGAAGTCAGTTCGCCTATGGCGGAGCGATCGCGGCCGTTGAGCCGGTAGATCTGGCCGATGCGTTCGGTAATACCCCGTGTGCTGTTATACAATTCCATCCCGGTTCTGACTGTGCCGGAATAGACGCGGAAGAATGAGAGCTCGCCGAAGTGCTCTTCGTTCATCGTTTTAAAGACCTGTGCCACCGGTTCTGAACCGGTAAGCGAAACTTCGACTTCATTGTCGTAGGCGTCGACCGCTGTCACCCGGGCCCGATCAACGGGTGAGGATCCATACTTTGCGATGAAATCCATCAAGCGAGCGACGCCTATATCAGTCTCAGCCGAGATGCAGAACAACGGTATAAAATGCTGGTGCTGGACAGCCGCATGGATGCCGTTTCGGAATTCTTCCTCGGAAAGTCCGCCTTGATCGAAGTACTTGGTGAGCAACGCGTCGTCGGACTCCGCGATAAGCTCAATCAACTCACGGTGGAGTTGCAGGACACGATCTTTCCAGCTGCCATGTGCAGGTTCCTCGGTATACTGGCCTCGGCCGGTTGTCTCGTAGGTAACGATGTCGTTCCGGAGCACATCCAGAACTCGGTTGAAGTCAGGACCGGGGTTCACCGGAACATTGAGCGGAAACACGCGCGGTCCATAGTGCGCCCGAGCATCGGCAAGAACTTTATCGAAGCTCACGTTCGGCTTGTCCATTGCGTTGACAACGATAATCTTCGGAATGCCGCACTCATCGGCGAAATTCGAGACTCGTTCGGTGCCAACGCCGACGCCGTGTTGTGCATGGACGATGACCAGCGCAAAATCAGCGACGTGCAATGCCGCAAGCGCCTCGCTCATGAAGTCCAGATAGCCCGGCGTGTCCAAGATGTTGAACTTTTTATCCATCCACCTGGCATGCAGCAGCGACGTCTGCGTGGAGATCTGTCGCTGCTTTTCGCTCACGTGATAGTCGGAAACGGTAGTGCCGTCCGCGATACGCCCCATGCGATTGATCATGCCGCTGCAGGCCAGCATCGCCTCGCTCAGGATCGTTTTTCCGGACGATGCATGCCCGACGATGGCAAAGTTGCGGATGTCCGCAGAACGATGGTCTGCCATGGTTCCGACGATGAGCCGGAATTGGCTCGCATGCAAGCTCCGCGAAACAAAAGTGCCGTTCACCGACTGGCGGCTGTTTCGGCACCGCTTCTTTGGCAAACTATTGGGCGGCACGCCAAGGACCTTAGGAACTCCAGCAGGCTGCGGTCAGCCATGGATGATGGAGGTGGGGTCTCACCCTCCGAAACAACCCTTTCCTGGGCTCCACTACTGCAGCGACGTTCTGGCCGCCTATGAGGCGGCCTTCGGCCGGCTTACAGCCTGCGTGACTGGCTACCAGGTTGCAAGGCTTCGACGAGACAACTATCTAACTAAGGCAGAGTCCTTAAGGAAGAAAAAATGCACGAGTACTAATATTTAGGGAAAGAGAGTCCTAATTATTCGCGGCACGAACCGTTGCGTTCGCTGGTCTGCGCCGGCGTTGGGTCTGTCTGGATTTTTGGCGTGGATTGGAGTTCGGACTGGAGATGAGTCGCGAGCCGGAGGGCCAGGGCCACAATAGTCAGGGTCGGATTGGCAAAACCGCCGGTGGGAAAAACCGAGCTGCCAGCGATGAAGAGATTCGGCACGTCATGCACCCGGCAATCGGCATCGACCACGCCGTTCCGGGGATTGTCGTGCATCCGGGTGGTGCCCAAAAAGTGATGCGGGCTGTTGAATCGCCGGGGTTGGGAGCCGACAGTTTCCTCCACGGGGATGAAAGTGCCGATACCGGCGGCCGCCAGTTCCTCGCGAAAAATTTGTTGCGCCTGGCGGATGCTGCGCAGATCCAGCTCGTTCCAGCGCCAGAGCACCTTGGTTTTTCGCTGGCCGAAGGCATCGGTTTGCTCCTGCAACATGATGCGGTTAGAACGGTCCGGCGACTGCTCGACGAGAGACTGAACCCCAAATTGACCGAAGCGGCGTTCCAGCCCGCTCAGTCTCGACCAGCCGCAACAACCCTCCGAATAGTAATCTTCGAGCAGCCGCTGACGGAGCGACCGGGGCGGTTCACCGCTGATCTGGGGGGGCCGCGATGCTCCGCCGAACGATGCCGCCAGAGAAAGCGCGGACCTCTGAATAGGAGCTGGTGCAGGACGGCCAGACTGTTGCTTCGCAGATCCTTGAAATGCGGCACCAGCACCGCGCAAAGATTAAGCATTTTCTCCCGGCGCATCACTTCTGGGCGGATGTGCAATTTGAACATGATGGCTTGCCCTCCGACGTCGTGCTGATCATAAAACCCAGCTTGTCCAAAAACCGCGCTGGAGGAGGGGATAAGCGTTCCCAGCGTGATCGAAGGATGATCCATGAAGCAGCGTCCGACCATGTCGTGCTGGTTGCCGAGTCCGCCAGGCTGCAAAGCGTCCTGAAGCAGCAAAATGCGGGCGTTTTCCAAGCCGCCGGCAGCGAGCACAAAGGCCTGGGCCCGGACCTGGAACTTCCGTCCATGCGGCGTGCCAGCCTGCGCCGAGGTGATGGCCCGGGACAGGGGATCCATCTGCAACTGGAGCAATACGGCCTGCAAAATAACGTTTACCCGCTCATCACGGACGAGTTCCCGGCGATAATGTTTTAGAAAAATCTCCGAGGAGCCAAATTGGGAGACGATCGACTCGATTTTTTCCGTTTGCCAGGGCTCGCTCTTTTTCGTCCCGTCTCCCAAGCTCAGCTCGAAAGTCGAATTTCCCAACGCCGCAAACCTGCTGGGCGCGCTCGTAGAAAGGCTGGATCTCTCGGCGGCCGAAAGGCCAGCCGCTTTCCGGCACCCAGTCGCGGCGCTCGAAGTCGATTTCATCCAGCGGCACGTAGCGAATGTGCCGGGCGGATTCACCGCGCACCTCGTGATTCCAGAGATTGGCGGTGCCGCCAAACTGCCGACGGCGTCCCTCCCGCAAGGTTTGCTCGCGTAGCCGTCAGCTGAATCTACGGCTCCTGTGTTAAGGTTTTGGGGGTCCTCCGCAGGTTTGTGTCCACCGGATTCGAGAAGGCAGACACGAAGCCCGGAACGAGAGATTTCGCGGGCCAGAGTGATCCCGGCGGGACCGCTGCCGACGATACAGACATCGAACTGCAGATACATCATTTGGCACCTGGATGCTGGTGTCGACTAGCATGGCGCCCCTTCATCTGCGCAAAACATGGGAAAATTACCTGCCTGCCTGAAAGCGGGCACTGTCAAAGCGGTAAGATCAGCCATATAAAAGGTCATAACGGAGGCAGAAACGCAATTTTACTTTCTCCATATCGAGAAAGCTAATCATCTTTCTCAAGATCGAGAAAATTATTCATGCTTTCTTGCGCTGTCCTGACAATGAATGCAATCCCGCGCCGGACAATCGGCCGCCGGACGAAGAGCAATCACTCCAAACCCGCCCGTTTCAACGTGCAAACGAGCTCGAGCCCTCGCCTTCCGGCAATCGGTGATTCATTCGATTAGCGAAAAGCCGTTCATCGATGATGGCTGTCGGCGATTCATCGCTGAAGCAGCGCTTGAGTTGCGTTTTATTGCTTCGATATTCAAGGCATGATACAGGCTTGAAACGACAAAGGGGCAACAGATCATGACTTTAAAGGTTTCTATTATAATCAATAATTACAATTATGCTGAATACCTTGCTTCCTGCATCGAAAGCGCAGTCAGTCAGACGTACAGAAATACAGAAATTATCATTGCTGACGATGGTAGCACCGATAACTCCAGGGCTATTATCGAGTCTTACGGATCGTCCGTTATCCCAACCTTCAAGCTGAATGGCGGGCAAGCGTCGGCATTGAACGCCGGTTACAAAAAGAGCAGTGGCGACCTCATCATTTTTCTGGATTCGGACGACATCCTCTGGCCGTCGTGTGTTTCCGAGGTCATTCGCCATTGGCGCCCCAATCTGATGAAATTACACTTCAATCTGGCTATCATTGACTCGGCGGGAAAACCGCGAGGGAGTCTCTATCTGAAGCCGCCTCTTCCCCATGGCGACCTTCGCGAACAACTGATCACTGACGGCACAGTCCCCAGCATGCCGACTTCCGGAAATGTGTTTCCCGCGCGTTCCTCGATCAGGTAATGCCGATGCCCGAAGTGGGTTGGGAAAGCGGCGCGGATGCGTTCTTTCAATCTTGCAGCGCTCGGCGGCGAAGTTGGCGCGATAGATGAACCGCTGGGAGGTTTGCGGTTACATGGCGGTAATGTATCCGCCATGGTAAAAAACGGTAGGGTGAACAAGGTGTTTCTGCGGAAATTCCTGCAACGTGAAATATTGACAGACCAGAGTCTGGCAACCTACGGACAGAAAATCGGCGTCCGCTATCGCCTTGGAACGTTGACTGGGTCCTTGCCTCATCAACAGCAATTGTTTCTGCACAAGAAACTCTTTCACAGAGGATCATTATTTTGGGGCGAAAAGTACTTTTCAAATTTTTGTTCTGTATATGAAATTACTTTTAAGTTCGAAAGGTCTAGCACTTTACAAAAAACCGATCATCGCCGCTTGGAGTTTAGTGGTAATGGTGTCGCCTACGGCGGTTGCCCAACCCTTAGTCGTGATGGGTTACCAGTATGGAGTAGTATTGGCCTGGAGAAGGACAACATCATGAGCTCCAACGAGATTTTTGGTCACGGGATGGCAATCGACGCAACCCTGCGATATAGTTCTACCAAAGCATCATTGCGTTTGTTGAGGTCGAACTCGGCTTCCACGAAGGCACGCCCTTCAGGCCAAACTCGGGCCATGAGTTCGGTCGGCCCATTAACTCTGCGAGCCTTGCCGAAAGCGCATCCGCATCGCGTTCAGGAACAAGAAAACCGGATTGCCCATCAAGGACGCTTTCGGGGAAGCCATTGTGGTTTGTACAGACAACCGGCAAACCCATCGCCTGCGCCTCTTGAAGAACCATGCCCTGCCCCTCAAAATCACCATCGGAACCCAAGACACTCGCAAGGATGAAAATATGCGATCTGGCTAAGAGTCGGCGAACATCTTCCTGGGTCTTCCAGCCGACCAACATGATATTCTTTTGGAGATTGAGTCGTTCGATAAGAAGAGACAGATCTTGGCGAAGATAACCGTCTCCGACGATTGTGTACTCTAGCTTTGGGAACTGCCTGACCAGATTTGCAACAGCCTTGATGGAATACTCGAGCCCTTTCTTTTCCACAAGGCGAGCGATTGTAATCAGCCGGACGGCCCCATCTGACTCGAGTCTTCTTTCGATGAAATCGAACTCGTAAGTCCGTGCCGAGCTTGAAGAGAAAAATCTTCGCGGGGATCGCAGCCCGCGGCAACTAATTTTCCGCGTATGAATTTACTGGAACATGTGAAAGCCTCTCCTTTGCGAAAGAGTTTTTTATAGACACCTATTCCATGCAGCTTTACAAAGGAAGCAATATCGAATCCATGAAATGTGGTGAGCAGGGGGCCTTGCACGTCGCCGATATGCGTAAGTGCTGGCCAAAAATCCCTGATGGTCCGAAGTGGCAGTGGATTATGTCGTACGCCCGTGTTTTCACGGTTGTCTCAAGGAAAAAGGCGTGAGCGCAAAGCGTCTCGAGATTGACTGCCGCCTTGCCGTGTTCAAAAACATTCATCGATCGTAGTAAATCCAAGGGCCTCCTCCAGCCCACTTGCAATGTTTTTTGCGGCAACCGGCGCACGTTTCTTCCAGCTCGTGGGAATGTTGAGATAGTGCGTCCGGTTGATAAGTTGATACTGCTTTACCTGCGGATGGACTGGATCGTCGCTCTTCTGATAGGCGAAAATATCTACCGTGTGTCCACGCTCAAGTAATCCGACAATTTGATTAACAATAAACGTTTCTGAAAGCTTTGGAAATTCATTGAGCAGGAAAGCAATTCTCATCTTGTTATTAACATTCTGTGCTGTCGATGGCTATGCCATTCTCTAGCGAATTCGTTTTTATCTCGTGGGATTCAAACCATCCCAACTTCTGTTTTTAAATTACCCTTTTTGAAGATTCAGTCGCTTGGAAGAATTGCAGCGAACAATTGGAGCGTCAATAGCCTGGCCCGGCGTGATATTCCGGATTCCGCAGATTTTCCGGTCGCAAATGGGCGATAGGCGCTTTGCTGCGCATCAATGAGCCAATCGACTGATCGACTCGGGCGTTAGTCTGGTCTGGGTGTCCTGTGCGGCGGTGTCTGTCAGACCCGCATTTTGCGCCCATGGTGTCATGCCGAATCTCACGTGGGACCAGGTTGAGCAACGCTTCAAGGTCGGTGAGCTGGGGATCTGTTCGAAAACAAGGTGTATCGCGAGCGGATTTCCAGGCGCGGGTGAACCTGGCTATTCGGGCAGGGTACGGGATTCGGCATACTGCGAGGGTCGGGGGGGACACCATCGCCTTTTTCCGTACCTCGGCGCGGTTACAGGAAGAAGCTAGAAGCCGGCAGATCTGCGGTGACGTGGTCAGCTCGGGAACGCCGCTCACTTTCAGAGCTAAAAAAGTTGCCACCGGCAAGGTCTCTGGCAAAGTCTGATGTAGAAAGTGACGCAAAATGACTCCCATTCCCGAAAAGTCCTGAATGTCGCCAACGAAACAACTGTCCCGGTCGGAGCCGAAGAGCGGGTTTAAATCCAGATAGAACAGACTATGACATTAAAGGTTTCCATTATTATCAATAACTTTAATTACGCTGAATATCTTGCTCCCTGCATCGAAAGTGCCATTGGGCAAGCTTATTCAAATATAGAAGTCATCGTTTCTGATGATGGTAGCACAGATAATTCCAGAGCTATCATAGAATCTTACGGATCGTCCATTGTCGCCACATTCAATCCCAATGCCGGACAAGCTGCGGCGCTGAACGCCGGCTACAAAAGAAGCAGCGGCGATCTCGTCATTTTTTTGGATGCAGACGATGTCCTTTGGCCGTCCTGCGTATCCGAGATCGTTCGCAATTGGCGCGCAGATCTGGTAAAAATCCACTTCAATTTGGCTATCATTGACTCTGCAGGAAATCCCCTAGGGCGTCTCTATATTAAACCGCCTCTGCCACGCGGCGACCTTCGCGAGCAACTCATCACGAACAGTACGTAGCGAGCCCTCCCACTTCGGGAAATGTTTTCCCACGCGCGTTCCTTGATCAGATCATGCCGATACCGGAAGTGGGTTAGGAGCGCGGCGCGGATGTGTATCTTTTCAATCTTGCCGCACTCAGCGGCGAAGTCGGCGCGATAGATGCCCCGTTGGGAGGTTATCGATCACATGGCAGTAATGATTCCGCAATGGTAAAAGAAGGAAAAGTGAACAAAGCAGCTCTCCGGAGAATTCTTCAACGGGAAATTTTGACAGACCAAACTCTGACGACCTATGGGCAGAAAATCGGTGTAAATTTTCGCCTGGGAACATCATTAGGTCTGTCCCGCATATTCAACAATTGTTTCTGCACGAAAAACTCTTTAGGGAAGACCGTTGTTTTGGCGGAAAAAGTGTTATTAAACTTTTTCTATTATACCTGACATTACTTTTCAAGTCGGAAACTCTATTGCTCTATAAAAAACCAATCATCGCTGGTTGGAGTTCTATGGTTATGCTGTTGCCTAAGTCGCTCGCCGAACCTTTAATCGTGATGGGGTACCAATTTGGGGCAGTACTGGCCGCGACCAGGGCGCACGCGATTTGAGAGTACCTATCTCTCACGCTGGCATCGGTTCGCATGCCATCAGCTCGAGAACGTCCATCGCTTTATCGACCTTTTCGACCCATGCCCTTCTTTTGAAGGCGTTGAATCCAAACAAGATGTTTGAGGGCGGTTACCGAGTGATCTTTGTATCCCAAGGCCAGTCTGATGCCTTTAATGAGACGCATGTCCCGAGCGTCGTTGCGCCAGGGCCGTATGGGGAGAAACTTGCTCGGACCCTGGTAATGGCGAACAGGCGCCCGGTCCCATCTACCGGTAAATTTGGCGCAACTCTGGACGTTGAAATTCAGCGGCAGCCGTCTCCAGTTATTTTCAAACAGGCGGTTAAACGAGCACTGGTCGTTTAAATGACAACCTTTTTTGTAATCGCAATTCAACTTATGTTCTCTGAGAACTGTAAGAACTTAGCATTTAATTCGTGGTTCCATTTCGAAGAGTCAAACAGCATAAATCCCGAATTAAAATAATGGGGGGAGCGTTTTTTTTGCCGGCAATTCTTGACAAAGTCGGGATCGGTTAGGCACCCGGTTTCAGCGATGTCGTAGACCGCGCCGACCGGAAGTCCTTCAAGATTGATCTTTTTCAAGAAAGATCTCGTCGAAAAATAGGATATCATGGTCGACATACAAAATCCGGTCATAAGCCTGCGCAATTCTGTCGACGGCCTCCATTTTCAAAAAATGGGTTTTGGTGATCTGGCCGTGAGTGGACTCGGTATGAGGATTACCGATGGGCTTGATATGGACCCGAACCCCATGTTTCCGCCCGACCTCAATGAGCCGGTCTGAAGGGCTTGGTAAAAAGTTATGGCAGAACACATGCGCGTCCTGGAAGCCCGACTGAGTTTGAATGAACGAAGTTGCAGCGTGTCGCGCCAGTTCGTAGCCTTTCTCATGGTTCACATAAACGACAGCGCTTCGCATCACATTTTCCACTCTCTGCGGCTTCAAATCGAAGCCTATTGTATTTTCGCCAAATCGGTTCTTTTGCGGAAAAAGACCTACCTGCAAATCAAGCATACCGTTTCAGACTTTTCCATCTCCTCAATCCGCCGGGGATGACAGCGGCCCAGGAAAATATCCTTGAGCGCCAGTAGCTGGCCTTTTAGCCTTCCACTCCAATCCAGAGAGCGGTCACCTTTGAACAGCTTCCATAAATTTTGCCACAGGCTTTTTCCCACGCAAACTACCCAAAAGCGAGTCCAGGCCTTGAGCAGGGGCAGGTGGATGATGCTTTTTTTTAGAAAATACCAGTTATTGGCCACAAAGGAGTAGCCCCGCAAGACTTCACGCACCCGGCCACCGGGCGTTTCCAGATGAACCCCGACGCAACCTGCAAAGCGACCAATCAGCCCGTAACGCTTTAAGCGGATTGAGATATCGTAATCCTCTCCATAAGCATAAAGGGGGAGATTTTCGTCAAACTTTTCATGATTAAGTACCGCGCGGCGAATGACCATGTTGCAGCCAAAAAGGATGTGGTGTTTCCCCTGGCTGAGAAACATTCCTTGCGGGTTTTTCCAGGGGAATAGCTAGCCGATTAACTCCTGGCTTCATCCCGGCTAAACCGCCGCCGGCCAGCAGCGCCCCGAGATCCCCATGACCCAGACATAGGCGTTCATAAAGGCCACGGCTTGTTCCAAATAGTCGGCCTTTAATTCAAAATCGTCATCGAAAAATCCAACATACGGCACCGAGTTTGGGATTGCTGTGATACCCTTGTTTCGTTGCGCGGTTAGTCCATGGGGCCCAATAATATACTTTACTTCTTCTCCCCATTGTTGCTCGGGCAGGTCATCGGCTGAGGGGACAACGACAATGATCTCTTTCGGTTTAAGCGTCTGACGCCCAAGACATTCTATGGTTTCCCTGACAAAATCAGGGCGACCTTTGGAAGCGATCACCACACTGATCGAATCACCCACGATGTTGAAGCGATGGAATCCATTGGATTGGCCTTTCGATTTTGTCGGGCCCTCGGTGGTTGTGAGGGAATCTC
The DNA here is from genome assembly GCA_963736745.1 of uncultured Verrucomicrobiae bacterium. Classification (GTDB taxonomy): domain Bacteria; phylum Verrucomicrobiota; class Verrucomicrobiia; order Chthoniobacterales; family JAFAMB01; genus JAFAMB01. The sequence continues at coordinate 31,580 of CAVTQD010000008.1, forward strand.
GCGCAGCTCGGAGCTAATTAAATCTTCCCACTCTGCCAGGAACTTCTCGCGGGTGGCGCTTTTGGCATGAGTAACCAAGGCGTTTTTAAGGTTGCTCGCGTCTTATCGTCGAGTGCGAGAACCGATTCCATGGCTTGGCCAATATCGGAGACCGAATGGGGATCGACCTCGAGCCCTAGCCCGTTGACCGCCTCAGAGAGGGCGCTATTTGAGATAGAATCGGAACTAGTCCCGCCAGTGCCGCTTCAAGGGCTGGCATCCCAAAGCCTTCGAGCAGGCTCGGAAGCACAAAGGCGCTGGCCTCTTGGTATAGCCAGCGAAGTTGTGCGTCGGGCACGTAGCCCAGCACTTTTACTCCGGGCGCGGGCAGCGGTTGCGATAATCTCTTCTGCCCCGTCCCCTCTCGCGCCGCAGAGGATATAGCTTATACCCCGCCCGGCAAAACCGCGGCGCTCGAATGCTTCGATGTCGTTTGGTGATTCTTTCTTGTCTCTAAGGCTGCAACCGTCAGGAAGAAAGGCGGAGTGACTCCTGGGATGGGCTCAGAGCGCCCATCTAGGCTGCCGGTGCGCACGTAGAGGGGAATCGTTTTAAGGAAGCGGTAATCGGTTCCAAATTTGCTCCTCAAAAGCTAATTGTGAGGCACGGCTAACAAAGACGATACCGGGGGAACCGCGTCAATCTTAGCGTAAGCCTTCTGGTAGGCCTGGAGTGCCGGATCGTAAAGCCCGGGGGTGGGTCAAGGGGCCGATATCATGACACAGCACGATGTCAGAGCGCTCCAGCCTGGAACGACTAACATAAAGCGGATCAAGAAAAAGCCTTTTAAGAGGTCCCCCTTTTGGCTCGGGCCAGAGAAAGTTGCCGAAGGTGCCAAAGAAGCGAAATCTCGCGCAGCATCAAGCGTCCGAAGATCTTGCGGACAATCCGTGGGAGTTGTTCCTTCAAGCTGCGCCACCTTCTTAAAGCCCCCCTCTCCCCGAATGCCGCGGCGAGATCTTGAGCAATATAGTGAGCCCCGGTGCGGTTAATCAGCGATAGGGAACAATCGATTAATAGTTGCATGGTCTGGTTATCAGGGGACATTATTAAGCAAAGCGGGTGCGCAGTTTCAATATCGGCATCTCAAAATAGCGAAAGGACAAGTATGCGATTAGCAGCGTCACCGGATAGCCAAAGGCGAATTTAGCAAGCGCGTGAGTTAAGGAAAAGGCGCCCTGGGCGGGCCAGATAAATTGGAATAATACTAGCACTGGCAAATGAAAGATATAGGCCCCATAAGAGATGCGGCCAATGGGGCGCAGGAGCGGCAGGCGACAGAGAGTAAATACCAGGATTCGCCGCAAAGAATAAGCGCGATCAGCCCGGAAGCCAGTCCGGCAATGGCGCTATAAAGCCAGATTTGGCGGCCCTGGCCCCAAGAATCCCGGAGACCACGTTGCGGAATGCATCTTTTCCAAACCGGCTACTGAAATATTGTCGACACATAGACAAAAGCGTAGACGATTAATACGACCAGGGCGGCCGCCAGAAAAACTCTCGCCAAGGGAACCGGGAAGCCAGGAAAGGCCGAAATAGGGCAAGCAGGGCGCCGGCCGAAAACGCATCGAAATGAGCGGGCGCGAAAGCGTAGAGGGAAAAGGCTTTCCAGAGATTATCAGAAGAGAAACTATCAAACCAAACGGTTAAGGAAGCGCAGGAGGGGGCTGGCCATAATGCAGATCCAAAGCGCTGGCGCCGGGCGGCGCCGCGAGAGAAAGGCAAAGAGGAAGGGAAAGATAAAGTAGAACTGCTCTTCGACGCTGATAGTCCATAAGTGCCCGATCGTCGCCCAGTGGTCATCATGGAGCATCATGCGAAAGTTATAAGTAAAAGTCGCTAGCCACGGGGCGCTGGCCAGGACGCACTCACGTCCGGCAATCACGGCGGCGATCATATTGGCGAGAACAAACACAAAATAAAGCGGCCAGATGCGAAGGCAGCGCCTGACGTAAAAGTTACGCACGATAAACAGCCTTGAGTGAGCAGTGCGGCCAGAGGAGAGTAGTGAAGAGGTAATCGCAAAACCGCTAATCACATAGAAGAGCCAGACCCCGGTCCAGCCAAAGGGGAGTAAACCGCAATGCTGGGCAACAACGCCGGTCATGGCAAGGGCGCGCAGGGCATCAACTTCGCTGACATAACCCTTTATTGGCGGCGATATTGGCGGGCCATCTTACCGGCCACCGGCGCGCGCGCTATTTTTAAAACGTCCATTTCGAGTAGATTCCTCTCTCTCTTGGTTCTACGTAGGAGGTTTCCGGGGCTTCCTCTCTCTCTTTTTTGTTTCTGAAAGTGCCTGTGCCAGAATCTGAGCTGATTTTGTTCCAGGCTGCGGCCGGCGGCGGGAGGCGGCGGGGGCGAGCTATGGCGCGCAGATTCCGCCTTAATTCCTTCAACAGTGGGCTCTACGTAGATGGTGTACTCGTCCCCGGCCTCTCTTAATTCCGGGATATTGCTGGCGACCACGCGGGCCCCACAGCTGCGAGCCTCTAAAACAGGCATTCCAAAGCCTTCGTATAACGACGGGAAGACCAGGGCGCTGGAGAGGGCATAGAGCAAGGGCATTAACTCGTCAGGCACATAGCCTGCTAACACTAGCCCGTGCGCCCGCGCGGCCCCGAGCCTTTCGGTTAGCTTCCGGCTCTTCCATCCGGTGGGGCCGGCGAGCACTAACTGATAGTCCTTTAAGTTCCCTTTCTTTTCGAGTTGAGTAAAGGCGGCAAGGACGGCGACCAAATTCTTCCGTGGTTCCGGGGTTGCCACCGATAAAAGGTAAGGCTTCTTGACTCCAAGTCGCGCCAAATTTTGGGGCAGCTCAAGCTCTGCGGCCGATCCTTTAGAGCTGGAAGGCTGGCATCACCCCGGGTCGGACGACGCCGGCCCCTCAGTCCAATCATCGAGCGGAGGCGTTCGGCGGTGCCGGCTGAATTAGCGAGAACACAGTCTGCCTTAAGAAGATCTCTGCGAAACCAAAGGGCATTGGACCACCGCGATTGGAATTGCATGGTTTCTGGAACGATCAGGTGATTTAAGTCATGGACGCTTGAGACCGTACGCACGCTCCCTTTGAGCGCCGGGTGCAGGGTGCGCCCGGCCCAGAAAACGTCGAGCTTGTCGGCTAAGCACATGGCGCGACCCCTGGTTTTAAGCCAAAGAAAGGATGGCAGCCGGCGAAAGGCCTTCACCGGCTCCGAGCGCAATTGCCAACGACCGGAAGGCAAGCTGACCCTTGGGCGGGGAGCCGCGAGTAGGCGAAAAAGGAGGCCTCCGGTAAAAGCTCGTCAAGCTCCCGGGCCAGGTGAAAGATATAGTGACCGACGCCAGAAAGCGGGGCGCGCAAGGCGTCCCCGTCTATCCCGATAGCGAGTGGTGTCATGAGGGAGGGCTTCACTAAGCTAGCTCTTTTCCTGGTGTTGCCGTTACCGAATTGATGAAGCTGGCCAAGCGGTCTATAAAGACGCTCGTGTCAAAGCGCCGGGCGTGATTTTGGGCGCAGATGGGCGAGAAGCTCTGCTCAAATGACTCGAAAGAGAGAATGGCTTTGGCGAGAGAATCGCGCTTTGGGCCTCAAAGAAGACGCCGGTTAAGCCAGGGTCCTCACCGGAAGGTTCTTGACCAGTCGGGATCCCGATCACTGTTTCCAGAGATCCGCCTTTGCCAAAGGCGATCACCGGGCGCCCGTAGCTTGCGCTTCTAGTGGGACCAGGCCAAAATCTTCGTCGGCCGCGAACAGCAGCGCCCGGGCCTTGGCATAGACATCCCTTAAGGCCGAATCATCGAGTTGTCCCAAGAATTGAACGTTCGGTGGTGAATGTTTTTGCAGCTTTTTCCTTTCGGGCCCATCGCCCACAATCACGAGCTTGCGCCCAAGCCCGGCACAAGCATCGATTAAAATATCGGTGCGCTTATAGGGAACGAGCCGCCCCACCGCCAGATAGTAATCCTCATGAGCGGCCAGGTAGCCTCCTCTCGTATTAATCGGCGGGTGAATGACAGTGCTCTCCCGTCGGTAATACTTGCTAATCCGGGCGGAGACATAGTTAGAATTGGCGATAAAATGGTCCACCCTTTGGGCGGCTAGAAAAGTCCCAGTTGCGCACATAATGAGAAGCGACCCGAAGATGGTGCGGACAAGCGGGGACATGCTCTGTGATAGTTGGAGTGCCCGTCCCAGAGGTAACGCATCGGAGAGTGGCAATAGCAAATGTGGGTCGAATGAGGGTCAATCAGGACGCCTTTCATGGGTCCGGAGTCGGAGCTGATGACCAGGTCATAGCCGCTCAAGTCTAACATTTCAACTGCCAGGGGATAGAATGGCAAAAGGTGGCGATGATTTTTGCGGGCGGCCGGAATTTTATCCAGAAAGGAGGTGGTTACTTTGTGCTTGTGCAGCGGGGACTCGAAATTTCTTTGTCCAAAAAAGAGTAAATACGTCGGCGGGGGGAAAAGGCTGGCGATGGCGTCAAAGACCCGTTCGCCGCCGGCGTGAGAGAGAAACCAATGATGAACGATTGCCACTCGCTTGCCTTCTAAACGTTTTCAGAGGAAGCGGCGCTGGAGTTTGACCGTTTAGGGGATGGGCCCGCAAATGGCGCAGGAGCCACTGGCTTGCCCGTTGCCTATGTCCTGAGAATTGATCCATTAAACCGAATAAATCCTGGGCTAGGCAAAGAGTCGTCCCCTGAGCAGTCAGCGAGCGAGTTCGAGGATGTGCCAGGTGTCTTTTGCGGCGCTCTCCCAGGATAGTGAGCCGCGTGGAGTAATCCCTCCTCGACAGAGGCTCGCCAGGAGCCCTCCAGCCGCAAGAGAGCTTCCAAGCGCTTGAAAGCTCTTCGGGATTAAATGGATCAAAGTACATGGCTCGAGTCCAAATACCTCCCGGTGGACGGGAATATCGGAGACCGCCACAGGGCAGCCGCATGCAAGAGCTTCAAGCGGCGGAAGACCGAAACCTTCATAGATAGAGGGATAAACAAATCCCGCCGCCCCGGAGTAGAGAGCCGGGAGCGCCTCGTCCTCCACCCGGCCAAGCAGGCGGATCCTTCGGTCGCGGAACCCAACTGCGTTTTAGCGAACAGATGGCCGCTGGCGCCCGCTACAGCAAGGGTCGCTCCATCAAAGCGCCCAAGCTCCAAGCTTCAAGCAGCATTCTCAAGTTTTTCCGGGGCTCGAGCGAACCGACGAAGAGGATATAGGGCGTCCTAAGCTCAAATTTTACTCTTACCGGCTGGACGGCTTTTGGCGGCCGAGGGACGAAAACGCGGTTCCACTCCGTTAAAAATGACGTGAACACGGTCTGGATCTACCCCGGTAAGCGGGACAATCCGTTCCTTTGAAAAATGCGAAACGGTGATGATGAGCGGACTTTGCGAACCAGTCGCGGCAAGAGAGCGTTGTACCAGAGCGCAAATTTGCGCTCAAACCACTCCGGATGGTCGAGGCTGGCCGCGTCATGCAGGGTCAGTACTTGCCGGCTTACCGAAAGAGGGCCCGTATTGCCGGGACTCCAAAGAGCGGCGCTTGAGTTGGGTAGGCAAGTAAAACTGTTCCCAGAGATGCCCTTTAATCCCTTGAAGCTGCAGAGGGTTTAAAGGAGTTTAACTCTGCGGGCAGGTGAGGCAAAAGACTTAAAAGATACCTCTGAACCCCGGTGATGCCGATCCCAGAGTGCGCAGGTTAACGCACGGAGAGGTCACATGGGCTTCCCGCTCATGCTCCCATAGCATCGTCCGGGATAGTGTTTTAGCGTTTTCCATTTGCAGTAGCGGGCAATCAGTATTTTGGGAGAGGCGGAGATAGGGACGGTGATTGAAATTGGCGTTGCCCGAGCGCTTCCACTGGATCTGGGTCTCTTTCCCGGAAAAAGGGTCGTAAAGAGAGAGGCGGGCGGGTTCGCTCGCCAGGGGCAAGGTTATCACTGCTTCGGAGGGGCAGCGCTCGGTCCCACGGTTTGGCTTCCCAAAAGCCAACCGCCGTCTTTTGTCCCTCGGGGCTAGCGAAGGTGTAACATTGAGGACCAAGTCCTTGTTTGGGGGTGGAATCGGTCTCGATCTGAGCCTGTTTTTCGGGCGCCGCCACTCGCATGCCGGCTAAAAGGCCGGACAGCCTTTGCACGGCGAAAAAGGACTCTTTGGGCGAAAGGTCGCTCTTAACAAGTCCAAAGTTTTGGTAATCGGAGTAGGGATCAGTTCCATCATCCTTAAAATCGTAGATAAAAGAGTGCTCAACGCCAACCCTGGCTTTAGGATGCGGCGCAGGATGTAAACGGCTTGGGTTTCTTGCGATATACCCGCTGGCGTTTTTCAGGCCTGGCCAGTACCGTCGATATCCCCATTCGGTGTGCCATAGTTCTCGGTCGCACCCCATTTTTAGCCTGGGCGCGGAACATCGAGACCTGTGAAGCGAAGATGCCTTGCGTCGGCGGTGGCTATCCCGTCACGCACGAGCATGGCCGGGTTTGCCGCATAGGGGATTAGTTCGGGCATTTGCGTTGAGTAGGGATGATCGGTTAGCCCGTCGACTTCTGGAGCCAGCCCGAGCGCGATCATGCGGAAACTGGCCGGCGCGCGGCGCCCCCAAGCCAATCACCGTCATCTGGGGATTGGCGAGATTAATCTCTTTGGCCGCCGCATTTAGAATGTCCACGTATTTGCGCACATAAGGGGAGACTGACCCATTGGGCTCATTCCCGTTCCAGGCGCCCCCGTAGGTGGTTCGGAATCCGAAATTGTTGGGCTCGTTAAGATCTCGATGGCCTGAACATCGTTCGCCCAGCTCACGGGCCAGCCAGCCCGCCGCCTTGGCGTAAGCGGCAGTATCGTAATGGTCGGGATAGGCGGGGTTTCCGTAAGCGAGAATCAAGTCTATTTTAATCCCCGCCCGCCGGGCGGCATGGATCCAGGCCAGTGTTTTTAGGGGGATGCGATATTTTCCGGGTGCCGGCTCCAGGCTCCCCCAGCCCAGCTCATCCCGGATCCAGCCCACCCCGGAGCGCGCTATCAGAGGCATGATTTCCTCACCGGCCAATTCTGTCCAAAATGAGTGCAGACGCCTAGATGCTCGTCGCGTCGGAATTCTCTGGAGCGTCTGGGCGCGGAGGCGGCCGTCGAGACCAAGAGAAAAATTGACCCGATTGCCAGAGCGGGCAATTCGGGTTAGTTCGTTGCACTAGATGGAGCCTCCTTAAGGAAGCTTCCCGCAAGGACACTCGGATTGGCACTGGGCCCTCTTAGAGGCCTGGGCCCTTTTCTCTGGGTTTGCTGGTCAAGTTGCCAGTAGGCCAAGCCCAGGAACATCCACGTAGTGGGCAAAAAAAGTTCCGACACATTGATGTAGTAAAGAAAGAAAAGGGTGGCGACTCCGACTTTGAGCGCCAGGCTTTCGCCGTCTGATCGTAAAAGAATAGCCGGTTTAAGAAAGGCATACAGGTAAATCGCCAAGCCGAATCAAGCCGGTATTAACCAGAATGTCATAAAACACCCCGCATAATATAGCCAAAACCGATCCCAAAAAGCCGGTTCACCAAGGTAAAGGTTTTAACAGTCTCCTTCAACGCTGCCGCGCATTCCTGATGGATAGCGCCCGAGTCGTTCTGCCCGTTGAGCTTGGCGGTAAAGATTGATTCAAAGGTTTCTGGATAGACGAAATAGAGGGTGGCGACAGCTCCGGCGAATAAAAGAATCAGAAGAGCAATGGAGAAGTTTACTTTCCGCTGGAAGAGACAATAAAGAATCAAGGCAAAAGGGAAGGCAACATAGGAGGAAGTGGAGGTGGAGAAGACGACGCAAAAGAGCAGCGCGGCCGAGAGCCATTGGCGCTTGTTCTGCACCGCCAGAAAGAGATAAGGAATCACCGCGGCCGAGAAAAAGGAAGGCTCGCCAAAGGTGGATTTTATCCGTAACAAGTTGAAGGGTCCCATCTGGACTATCTGCGACCAGCTTCCGGTGCGCATTTCCTCTCCGTAGGTCCGGTTGGCAAGAAAATCCCCCGTCTGCTGGAAGATTAAAAAGAAAAGCCATTCATAGATCCCGTAGATCGCCAGAAACCACCCTCCCCACAGGACATAGCGCATCCACTCCTGGCGAAAGAAAAAACGAAAGAACAGAGTGATGCATAGACAGGCCGCCAGATAGAGGCTCTGGGTATAAAGCACCGGACGGAACACCACACGCGTGTCGCCTGGGCTATTCAACACCATATCCCCAAAGTCGTGCCGATCAGAGAGGAGGTGTCCCAGCTGGCTCCCGCACAAGAAAAAAAGCCAGAGACCCGCCAATAGAAGAGCTAGCTTAAAGTATGGAGCCGCTGACAATCCCCGGGCCGCCGTTGCGACTTAAGATTACAAAAAAGACAGACCCAAATCCCATCACGTAGGCGGGAATAGTCCCTTGCACCGAAGGGATAAACAAAAAGGAGGTCAGCGGCATTAAAACGCACCAGAGCGCCATGAAAAATCGCGCAATCTGCAACTTCTTGCTGGTGCCTTCATCTTATTTAAATTGCACCTTACCGCACTTGTGCTGGAAAGTTGGAGCGATGAGCTTCCCAGGTTAGACTGCCGTGATCTTCCGTGCGAGTTCCTGCTACCAGTCGCGATGGCGGGACGACGCAGCCGTGGTTGGCCGAATGAGGGAAGGTGCGGCCGAGCACTGGGGATTGAGTGACTTCAAAAGCCACACATTGGCTGAATCATATCGAGAGTTTCGCTGTAATGCTGCTCCTACCCATGGCGAAACCCAGTATTGACCGGGAATGAGCGGGGGCAGGTTTACCAATACCTGGAAGCTCTGGGTGCCCGCCTTGGGATGGACAAATCCCTGCAAACACAGGCATCGCTTGCATCTGGCGCGACTCCGGAGGCGTCGGTGAGATCAAAGCAAACAAAAGCGGGCTTGTGTGCGCCTCTGCTCTAAGCTCAAAATCAATCCGCAGACAAAGACGGGGTTGCTCGCCTTCGAGCGTCACCGAAAGAGTTTTGTAGTAGAGTTGCCTCGCTCTCCAGCGCCGCCGGCCGGGTCCAGATTGTTCCGACTAAGCCCGAGGCGTGGCTCCTCGTAAGCGTCAATCGCCTCCTCGACGTCCGCCACGAGATCCAGGTGGCCTTTATTTAGGACCATCGCCCGTCCGCATAGATTGCGGATGGCCGTCATGTTGTGGCTGACAAAGAGGACCGTCCGGCCTCCGGTAGCCACGTCATCCATTTTCCCAGGCACTTCTTTTGAAACTCCGTGTCACCTACCGCCAGCACTTCATCCACGATCAAAATTTCGGGCTCCAGATGGGCGGCCACCGCAAAGGCGAGCCGCACATACATCCGCTGGAATAGCGTTTCACCGGCGTATCGAGGAATCTCTCGACTTCGCGAAGGCGACGATCTCATCGAACTTGCCTTGATCTCCGCGCGGCTCATCCCGAGGATCGCACCGTTTAGGTAGATGTTCTCGCGTCCGGTCAGCTCGGGGTGAAAGCCGGTGCCGACTTCAAGCAGACTGGCTACGCGTCCTTTAATGCGGATCCGACCTTCGGTTGGTTCGGTGATCCTGCTCAAGAATTTTTAGCAGGGTGGATTTACCCGCCCCATTTCGCCCAATAATACCGAGCACTTCTCCCTGCTTAACTTCAAAGGAGACATCTTTCAGCGCCCAGAAGTTGTCAACAGAGCCGTTAGACGGAGGATAGGTGGAACCGTTGGAATGTGAACCATTCAAACCGCTTCGGGCTCGCAATTTCTCAGCGATTGCCTTGAATGGCGCCACTGCCTGTCGGGCAATTACGTCGCGGAAAGTAGTGTATGGCTCGCCCTTCTTGTGACTCGGGTGTATCTCTTACCGAGGTTTTCGACGGAGATCACAGTGTCAGACATAAAATTTTTTCGAACAATTCTCCGAAATTTTAAATGACATCGGCAAAGGTCTTCTCCGTCTTGCGGAAATACCAAATACCCAGAATGAGGAAGAGGGTGATAACTAGCATCGAAAGCGCAAAGCCAGGCAAATAAATGGGCGGCCCCCGGCAGATGGCCCAGCGGAATCCATCGATGACTCCGACGATCGGATTCAGGGAATAGGCCAGGCGCCAGTTTGCCGGGATGACGCTGCTAAGGAAGCCGACCGGCGAAACGAAAAGTCCGAATTGCACGATAAACGGGATAACGTAACGGAAATCGCGGTATTTGACGTTAAGAGCCGTCAGGAGCAATCCCGGGACCAGCGCGGCTAGGAAAGCTATCAGCGTGAACGAGGGGAAGAGTGAGCAGTCGCCAATCTGGCATAAAGCGAAACCAGATCATCAAGACCCCCATAAGCCCGGCTGAGATAAAAAGATCCACAAGGCTGGTAATGACTGCTCCGGCTGGAATAATCAGACGCGGAAAATAAACTTTCGATATCAGGTTGGTATTGGCGATCAGACTAGTGCTGGATTCCGAGAGCGAGTTGGCAAAAAACTGCCAGGGCAACATGGCAGCGAAAACCAGGATTGGATAAGGAATGCCATTGGATGGCATTTTGGCGAGCCGGCCAAAGACGAACGTAAAAATGACCATGGCTAAAAAGGGGCGAAGGATTGCCCAGATCACCCCGATGGCCGTCTGCTTATAGCGGACCGAAATGTCTCGCCAGGCCAGGATATAGAATAGCTCGCGGAAGCGCCAGAGGTCGCTCCAATAGTTTTTTTCGGTGCGGCCAGCTTCGATTACGAGTTCTTGCATAGGTTGATCGGATGTTCTGACGGACTTCATAAGATTTTACTTGTTAAATAAGGATTATGGGCTCGGATATACTGGTCGGCAAAGATTTCTGGCTTGACGTATATTGGAGCCGAGCCGCTCGGCGCGTTCCCACACTGGCTTCTTCGGCCAAGTTCCCGAGCGGACGTTATCGTTAAATCAATGGGCGTTTTTGTTTTAGAACGTTAGGAACATCGGCTGAAGATCAAAGAGCAAATTCCAGTGCTCCACGTAATAAAGGTCATGACTGATCCGTTCGGCAGATCGGTGTCGCCACGAAGACCGTTCACCTGGGCCCAACCGGTGATGCCGGGTTTCACCGTATGGCGAACGTTATAATGCGGGATCTCGTGTTTGAAATTGCGAATCAACTCCGGGCGTTCCGGGCGCGGCCCGACAAGGCTCATTTCGCCTTTCAGCACATTCCAGAATTGCGGGGTCTCGTCGATATTCCATTTCCTCATAAATGTGCCAACTCGAAGCCGGCGTGGGTCGTCTTTTGTGGACCAGCCGACTTTCCCGTCTTTTTCCGCATCAAGCCGCATGCTGCGAATCTTCAACATGTGGAAAGTCTTGCCATTCCTGCCGAGTCGTCGCTGGCGGTACAAGATCGGGCCCAGGCGATTCGAGATAGACCAAGACCCCGAAGATCGCGATGATAGGTACGGATAGAAGCAGTCCCACTGTGGCTCCACCGATATCAATGAGTCGTTTAACCAGTCTGTTGAACATCCGATCAAGTGGCAGGCGAGATAGCCCGAGGATAGGAATTCCGCTAATGGTTTCCAGATGGAGCCCAGAAACAAGGATGCTGAAATACGAAGGGACGACCTTAAACTGGACCAGTTCCTTTTCGCACAGAGACGCTAGTGCTTCCCAATGTTTGACCGGCACATTCCCGTCAGCCACGAGCACAATATCGAGCGCAAGGTTATCAGGAGCGGGGAATTGCTTTATAGCTGTCGACTCTTAAAACCCTTGCGGTGGTCCTGATGGAAAGTGCCTTCCGGGGTCGGGACACAGCCCACCACCTCGTAAGGATGCGACGGATCATTCTCGATAATTTCCTTCAGGCGTTGAGCATAGGTGGTCCAGCCAACCACCAGGATTCTCTGCCGGAGCTTTCCGGCAATCGATTCCTGTCTCAGAAAATATAAAAAATACGACGCCAGGCATAGAGCCCGGTCATTGCCGTGACCGTTGCTAACGCCACATAGACCCTCGAAAGCGACGGCTGAAACTTGAAGAAGAGCGAAAAACCAAGGAATCCTGCTCCCCAAACATGGCACGCACGATTACATCCTTGAGCGAAGCATGCCGGTGAAGCAGCCAGGAGCCCTCATACATCTGCTTCTGAGCGAGCACGAGCAACAAAGAAGCGGAACCGAAAATAATATAGTTGGAATAAGTGCTCAGGGTGATCCCGAGATCCTCCACGCCGAATCCCCTCAGCGCAGTGTCAAAGCGCAGCCAGAAGGCAGCCAAAAGACACGCAAACGCGACCACCGCGTCTCCAGCAAAACAAAGGAAAGCAATCCGATGAGGGAATTGCCTGCATTCCTCCGTCAATCCGAGGTCCGCGCGGCTCGCCGCAACGTCCGGTCGAATTGCCTCCCTAACATCACCTGAAATGTTTTTCCACCTTTCTCCTCCTTCTTTGTTGGATTGCCATACTGGTCAACGACTAAGTTGATTCGAATCAGACGACGAATATTACAAACAACGCCTCAGCTCCATGCGCGCCGGCGTTGGCATACTCACCGGCGTATGCCGAAAAGTAGTAGCGATCCCGGGAACGTCGTGGGATTCGGTTAAAGACAATACCATCAGGGTGGCTACCCGTTTGCGCCAGGAGAGAGCACGCCCTGACAATGGCGCGCGCCGGGGTCTTGATTGCGCGAACGACGAAACATACCGACTGAACGTCTTTCGCGATGAGCTGAGTGTCGCTGACGGCGTTGACCGGGGCGCTATCTAATACAATCCGATCGAAATGGAGCATGGCTTCTCCAAGCAGGCCAGCAAAATCGCAGGAAGCAAGCAGTTCGGCCGGTTTTGCGGCTCTCTCGCCTGCTGGGAGTATGAAAAGGTTCTCGATGCCGGTCGGTTTGCAGTAGTCAGCGATGCTTGCTCGCCGCGTAAGACACTCAGTCAGTCCTTGCACTTTCGTGTTAGCGAGTAAAATCTTGCTTAAGTTCGGTCGACGCAGGTCGGCATCTATCAGAAGGGTTCGAAGTCCCGTTTGCGCGAGAGCCACTGCATAGTTAAGAGAGCAGTAGCTTTTACCCTCGGCCGGATTGGCGCTCGTGAACAGTACCGTTTTACGCTCTTTTTCGGAACCAAGAAAAGAGATCGCTGTCCGGAGCGAACGGAATGCTTCCGCTTCGTAGGAGGCAGGGTCACTTGTTAAGGCCGATACTTTGTCCAGGTCTTTGCGTTTGGACTCGGGAACCGAAGTCAGCACGGAGAGCCCCGAAATATTTTCCACGTGATCGACGCTGCGGACGGAGTGATCGGCCATGTCCGTGCCAACTACCAAGCCGCACCCGAGGACAAAACCACCTACAGAGCGCAAGCGCCACAATTATCAACTTGGGCGGTTTAGCCGGCGCGGCAGAGACAGACGGAGTTTCGATGACGCTGATATTATTCTCCCAAATGCCCTTAGCGACATTGGTCACTTTCATTCGGGTCAGAACGGACTCGTAAAGCGCACGGTCAGTCTCGACTTCACGCACTAGGGCATTGTAAGGGATTGCGATTTTGTTGAGTTCCAGCGCCATTTGCTCTTGCTCCTCAAGCGCAGCTCAGCTTATATTCGGTGTATCTGGCGGCCTCGTACGATTTGATCACCATGTTCGCGGCGTTGACCAGTGTCCGGTTCAGTGATTGCTGCAGGCCTTTGAGCTGGCCTTCCGCCTTAAATCTCGATTCCTTATCAGCAAGTTCCTGGCGGAGAGCCGCGACTACCGGAAGGCCAGCAACGCTGGGAAGCATTAGCAGCTCCTCCGGAGTCTTCGCCTTACCCTGCTTAATAGTCGCAACATCAGCCTCCAGCTTCAGGCGCTCGCTCTTGGCTTCGGTTACCTTCAAATTCAATTCTTTAAGTTTCTCGACAATGATGTTTTGCTTGTCCTCGAGTGAAACCGCATTGTGGTCTTCGCGGAAGTTTTCAACTGCCTGCTCAGCGTTTTGAAGTTTACCTTTGAGACGATCGGATTCCTGACGCAGATATTCGCTCGCAGTCGCTGAAAGACCAAGTTCTGCTCAAAGCTTTGGTTGACAAATTCCTTAACCATGGATTCGGCAAACTGCTGTGCACGTTTCGGGTCCTTATCGCCGATAATGACATCGATCAGTCGCGTTCCCCGGCGGAGCTTGACGTTCACTTTCGACTTAAACGGCCGACAAGCTCGGCGTCCAAATAGGCCGAGCCGTCTTTCTTTGGCGGAGCGAATGTGGGGTCCTTGTCCAGCCCATTGGCCTTGACGACCTGCAAAAACAATGTATCACTCAACAATGCTTGCTCGATCGTCTTAAGAGCGTCGGCTGACTGTCAGGTCCTCGCCATCTGTTAAAGTCCTGAATGTTGTTGACCCTCGCCGTCTCCTGCCCGACCTCGATGACCGCCCGTGATTCGTAGATTTTCGTAGCCCAGATCAAATAGCCAACGGCCGCGAAGAGACTGAGAATAACAAACAGAATAATCACCCAGGCTTTAGACAGCAGCAGATGATAGATATGAGCGAAGTCGAACGTTAGCGTCGAGATTCGGTCATTTGTGTGGATCCAGCTTTCGTGTTCACGCGGATGGGCTCGAGTTCAATAGTGCGTTGATTGCTACAAGAAGCGTTCTCTCAGACTCTAGCGGAAGAATGGCCTCCCTATTGGCCAGATCTCGGTCAACCTCTAGTGCCGGCATATCGTTGCAACAGAACAGGTTGGATTTCCGAACAACATGCTGGCTTTGATGGTTCCATTTGAAAATTATTCAAAAAATTTCAAAAAATTTTGCGGCGGGGACGAAAATCTAACCACAGTTCAATCCCAACTCCGAAGCTCGAAACAGTTCCAGCGATGGCGGCGGAGTTCAAATGCGCCTCTGGACTCTGTCTTTGTCGAGGTGCTGACGCAAAATCGCAACAAAGATGTAGCAACATATTTAAATATTAGCATAAATGTTGCAATTCACATAGTTTGTTAGAATCGCTGAGAACAAGTCGGGAAGTGAGCTGCGTTATCTCATGCAGGACTAGCTGCCCCAAGCTTCCAAAAAAGCGAGTCGGCCAGACGACAGATTTCAAAGGCCTTAGCATGCCAGGAAGCGAGGGCCAGTCCCGCCTGTAAGCGTTTTACAAAAGACAAAGTTTCTACAAATCGATCCATACTGCATCCTCGGGTGCAATTCCGCGACTGCCTGGTACAACGGCTTCGTTCATTCCCATATAGTTCCCTTCGACGATGTCAGTAAGCAGGATTCTTGCCAATCCCGAAAATATAAAAATTCAGTGAGTCCCTAGGGCCACTCTATCGTCTATGTAGCCTACGCTCCCTTATTTTGGCCTCGGGAGGATTTTTTCAGCCAGCAAACCCCGAAAACTGTCTCAAAACGCGCACTTTGAATCCACTCGGCGGATCGTGAATTATCGCTGAAAACGTCTTATGACAATTTATTATAATTCTAGTTCCTCGAACAGCCCGCAGCTTATCGAATTAAAAACACGACCGTGTCAAGAGTAGCTTCAGTCAAATGGGAAACTGAATGGGCATCCGCACCGCGGCGACGTTCACAAACGCGAACCAGGCTGACTGAGGACTATGTCACGCTGCTCAATGCTATTTATGCCGCCGTCAAAGCATCGAATCCCTTTACGTCCATTATCGAAACAGGCTCTGAGGGTCAAAATAAGCTGTTCTTATCGGGGGATGGAACGGACCTACAAATATCTCGAATTATGTTATCCTTCTCGGGTCAGATAACTTGGACGCGTTCCTATTTCGCCATTCTCATTCAATTGTTCTGCACGCCACTAACTGGTTCAATCAATTCCAGTTGGTTCCTACCGATACTCGCAGACAGAAACACATTTCACTATTGTAATTTCCATATAACATCTTCAGCCCAAAGATTATAATCATGCAATAAATTCAACACTTCGAGCACCAGCCGGATGACCGGACCGCAGGGCCGTGCCTTTCCACGTGAAGTTTAACTGATAGCGATCCATTAGATGCCATGGCTTACCGAAAGCCGTCGGGAGCTCCACTGTTATGAGTTGCTCCTCTTTGCAGAAGAGTCTTAGATAGGGTCGGAAGGTGCCGCGGCCCTTAAACCCCGCGACCGCCAAAGCCGGATCGAATCCCAATCGGGTTTAATCGCCCCTTGCCAAGCCGCTCCTCCATCGTACGGGCAAGCCGCACAAAGGGAAGACCAAGGAGAAGGTACAAAAAAGCCACCAACAGGCCGGTGCCAAAATAGTCGAAAGTTTCGGTGGCAAGGCGGTTGTACGCTCCGGTCAGTTCCACCATCGTGAGTGCCGAGACGAGCGAGGAATCTTTGAGCAACGAAATGAAATCGTTCGTGAGCGGCGGCAGGATGAGTCGGATCGCCTGCGGCACGATCACCAGGCGGAGAGCTTTGATCTGTGTCAGGCCGAGTGCATAGGCCGCCTGCCACTGGCCCGCCGGGCACAGCGAGCAGGCCTGCGCGGTAATTTTCTGCCTCTGACGCCGCGTAGTTCAGGCCGAGCCCGAGCACGCTGGCAACGAACGGCGACAGCCGAAGCCCAACGTTCGGCAGCCCATAAAAGATGAAGAGGAGCTGAATCAGAAGCGGAGTGCCGCGCATCACTTCGATGTAAGCTGTGGCGAACCACCGCGCCGGCAGCGGCCCGAAGACGCGGCAGACAGCGAGCAGAAAACCGATAACGATCGCAACCGCCATGGCGGCAAGGGACACAGCCAGTGTCAGCAGCGCGGCGCGCCGAAGAAGCGGGCCCGCAACGGCGTAACTTTGAAGCCGGGACCAAAAGCTTGTCTGTGGGGATTGGGCGGAAGCAAACGCTTGATACTCGGTTTCCGGTGCTGAGGGTTTGACAGTCTGGCCGAAAGCTTGCGCGACGGTGCTTGTCCAGAGACCCCAACGCGAAAGGATGTCTCGAAGTTCCCCGCCGGCGATGAGTTCACGAAGCGCTGACGTCAATCTCCTTTTGGAGCTCCGCGTTGCCTTTGTCTACGGCAATGCCATAAGCGATTCGGCCAAACGGCGGGCCGCTCAGTTCCAGCAGCGGGATTGGGCGCCGCGTAGTATTTGGCGATCGGGTAGTCGAGCAGCACACCGAAAAGGCGCCCGTTGACAATGTCCTGATATGCGCTCAGTTCCTGGTCGTAGGTTTTGACGATCCACGCCCGGCGTATTTTCCAGCATCCGCAACGCCGCCGTCTGGTCCAAGGTGCCAACCTTCCGGTCGCGCAGTTGGTTCGAGAGAGGTAAGTGGCGGTGTTCCGCGGCGCCCAACGAATTGTTCGAACGTGAAGTAATAGGGAATGCTGAAACTCACCTCGTCCGCCTTGTCGGGCGTGATTTCTATTCCGCAGATAACGCAGTCGTACAGGCCGCGATGCAGGCCCGGGATCAGCCCGCTCCAATCATTCTGCACGAACTCTGCACGTCGCCCCAGACGGCGAGCGACGGCGTTGATGATTTCATACTCAAATCCTGCCAACTCCTTGCCCGGCGCGTAGAAAGTGTAGGGGGCATTACTGTTCGGGTCCGCTGCCCAGCGCAGTACAGGCTGGGCGTGCACGCAGATCGAACAGAGAAAGAGATAAATGAAGAACCCGGCTGGCCGCATCATGCCGGCATTTTTAGCAGTCGGCCCGTCTGTTCGTCCATACGCTTGCGTGAGGCGGCAGACGGCCGGCGATTCGGAAGATCGACGGTACGGGGATGCAGTATCGCTACCGATTCCCGATTTCTTTGTTTCGTTCCACAATTTGGTGCCAAAGCGCGCTCAGCCGGTTTTTGATGTTCGCCCGAATCGCAACCGCTGCGGATGCGCGGACTCTTCCATTGTGACCCTTTGGTCGCGACTTTCCCCGATGCCCTCTCGCGCGTCCAATTATTCGCGGCAGGATCTTCTTGCAGGGAGTTGCGCTTGCGCTGTCATGGGCTCGGAGGCTTTCCGCCTCGCCAGCTGCCCTTTGATCAACGTCCGACTGCGGCACGGGGTGTCGTGCTTGCCGGTTGCGGTACTGGCGTAGAGGAAGGCGCATCCTGAGATCCCTGCTGAATCGAGGGCGTCGGGCCAGTGTTTGGAGTCACCCACAAGCCGAAACGCGTATAGGTGTACGCTGGTTTCGACTCGAAGCGTCTCCGGAAGCTTGAGCGATGAATCCAGAGAAGCGCTGGGACCAGAGTACATTGAATGGCGGTTGCCTTCTGCCAGTGACACCTCTTGTTCTCGTTTGCCAGCCGTACAAACCAAAATAGCCATACAACCGCAAAAAGGGATGCTGCGATCGCTACGCGTTTCAAGATTTCCAGGGTCTGGTAGTGAGAAGCTCGTAGAGCGCCGATCCAGGAGTTCGAAAAATTTAATGTTGTCGTTGTCTTTGTCGCGCCGTGATGGAGGCATTGCATCGCGAGTGACGATGCGACCACGTACCATCCATTGATGCTCGCGGTTAATGCTTCCAGATGCTGCTCTGCAGGCGGGCTAAACGCATCGAGAGCAGCGAACATTGCCGAGATAAAAAAGAAAATCGCGCCGCGGAAGCGTGTTGGTCAGGCGCAATGGGACGATGATGCGCCTGGTATAGAAAGCATGTGCGATTTCTCTTTCTATGTGAGGCGCCGCATTGGCGTTTTCTGAGAGCACCAGCACCATCACACGACTGGACCCGATGGCGTTCCGAGTGGCCTCTGTCCAATCTTCGCCTGCCGAAATGTCTCGTTCGGCAATCCAGCATCTTACCCGGGCAGACTCAAGCTTTTCGCAAATTGCGTCGGCGATCCTCTTATCCTTATGTGCGTGACTGATGAAAACGTCGTGGGCCATACATCACTGATTCACCTCAGCAAAATCGTGAGCAGCACCTAACCAAGCGCAGCACATGCGGCGCCAAGAATGAGCCAAATGACGCGCATGGCGAACTGATTTCTTGCATCCCCGGCTTTGACGCTGCTCAATGAGTTGTATCGCGTTGCCGGCGTGCAAATGCCTTTCGCTTGTCGAATCCGTCCACATTATTTCGTTTCATAGATCCTTGCCTGGTGCTATTCGGAGAGGACATAGTGCATGGGACCCAATTGGACATAGACGGAAAGATATGGACTCCGTGATTCAAATAGTGACGCATTGATACTCTTAGCGAATGCACGAATTGACATGGTCATGAAATCTATTGCGCCATTGATGATACTGACGGCCTTGCTCCTCGGCTTACCGATGCTCGGCGCGACCTCGACTGGCCATCCGATGTCTCTTTATCTCGAATTTCCACCGCATACGCGATACGTTCAGCATGCCCCCTTTTCCTGGTCTGCATTCGCATTGCTAGTCACGTTAGCGCTCCTTGTGGGAGCGCTGTTTATCTCGCTTATATCTACCGCGCCGAGAGGGCAGCTGCCCGATCACCGGCCAAGTCCGTTTTCCCTGGTGGGGCTGGGTATCGGGTTTTTGCATACGTTTGCTTCTGGACGTTGGCATGGAAGCGCTTTGGCTGGTTTAAACCGTTCCAAAATTTTACATTTACGCCGCTATGGATTTCCTACGTGGTTTTCGTGAACGCGCTCACATACCGACGCACCGGTACTTGCCTGCTGACGCGACAACCTCGTTACCTGCTGGCGCTGTTTCCCGCCAGTGCATTATTTTGGTGGTATTTCGAGTACCTCAACAGGTTCGCGCAAAACTGGTATTACGTTGGCCAGGAATTGTTTACACCGTTGACCTATACGGTTCATGCAACAGTCGCGTTCTCCACCGTTCTGCCGGCGGTAATGAGCACCGCGCGAGCTGTTACAATCATATCCCGCGCTCAGGCGGACGCGCTTTCAACGGCCGTTGGTCCTCGGTAACCGCAGGATGCACGCGGGAGCCATGCTGACCCTTGCGTCGTGCGGGCTTATCGGAGTCGCAGTCTCGCCGGACTACTGGTATCCCGTGCTTTGGGTTTCGCCGCTGCTGATCTTGGTCTCGTTGCAGGTCCTATTCAGCGAAGAGAACCTTCTCCAGAAGCTCGAGCAAGGAGATTGGCATGTCGTTACCTTGCCGGCGCTGGCGGCATTGGTGTGCGGCTTTTTCTGGGAGATGTGGAACCACTACAGCTACCCGAAGTGGGCTATTCGATTCCTTATGTCCAGCGATTTGAGATTTTCGAAATGCCCTTGCTGGGTTATCTTGGGTATCTGCCTTTCGGACTGCAATGCGATGTGGTGGCAGATCTGGTCGGGCGACTTGGGAGCGCATCCAAGAAGTGAGTCAACCGGCCCGCTTTTGTGTGTGAGACCCAGTCGCGTTGAACAAGGTCGATTCGTTAATCCACGCGGATCAGTTGTCGGCGAGAGAAGCAAGCTTTAGCACGGTGTTCCAATTGCGGGCTGTGCCTCGAATGCCCAATCTTTTTTCGACGAGAGTGCCGGTAAAGCGCGAGCGGCCGATACCAGCTGGGTACACGATGTAGGCTTGCCTGCCCTCCACGCTCACATTCTCGGGACCAGTTATGGAGACCTGCAGAGCTTTTACCTCTTTCGTGCTTGGGGCCCGCTTCAGGAACATGACGACGAGATGGGCCGCGCTGCGTTTGGCTTCATCTGGAAATGGATTGTTTGCGACGATACGCTTCCACTCTTCTTCGGTGCGAACAAAAAAATCGGTATGAAGATTGAGGCGATTTGCGGCTTCCTCCTCCAGAAGGCGTTCAAGGTCGGCGGACATTGGCGCGCTGCTTTGAAAAAACAGGTTGCCGGTCTGAAGTATTGATCGGGCGCCAACGAAGCCGAGCTCTGTCAGTAGATGCCGCAGTTCAGCCATGACGACCGGCTTGCGGCCGCCGACATTAACAGCGCGAAGGAGGGCAATATGAACTGTCATCGGAGCCGTTTATGCTTCGTGTTTTTCATTAAACCGCGCAATTCGAAAATTCAGATGCGATCAGGATTGCAAATCTCATTCCGAAGCTCGAAACCAGGGATGATCGAAAAACGCCGGGCACAGGACTGGCACATGCGCTTGCGTTGCGTACTGTTTTGCTATGCCTAAAATCGTTCGTTTTCATCAGGTCGGCGGCCCAGAGGTGCTGAAGCTGGAAGAGTTGCCCGTTCCCCGGCCTGAAAAGGGGGAAGTCGCGGATCAAGGTCGAGGCCATCGGGCTAAACCGTGCCGAAGTAATGTTCCGGAGTGGGCAATATCTCCAAGAGCCGGAATTGCCTTCAAGACTTGGATACGAGGCTTCCGGGACCGTTGAAGAAATTGGCCCGGTGTGACCGGGTTGAAGCCGGGAGACCGGGTTAGTTCGGTTCCATCATTTCCAATGGGGAAATACTCACACTTACGGTGAAGTGGCTCTGTTGCCTGCGTACGCACTGACGAAGTATCCAGAGAACTTGAGTTCCATTGAGGGCGCATCGATTTGGATGCAGTACTTGACCGCGTACGGGCTGATTGAGTTTGGGAAGATGCAGCAGGGACATCACGTGTTAATTACGGCTGCGGCTAGCAGCGTCGGACTTGCTGCAATCGAGTTAGCGAACGCGGTTGGTGCTATTCCGATTGCAACGACTCGAAATGACGCGAAAGAGGCGGCATTGCGGAGTGCCGGAGCAAAGTTTGTTGTCAATACGAAGCGCGAAGAGTGGGTTGGGAAAGTGCGGCGAGATCACGTCGGGTCAGGGCGTAGACCTCGCGTTTGATCCGGTGGCCGGGCCTGAGTTGGAGCGCGTGGCGCAAACGATGCGTTCGCAAGGTACGATTTTTGTGTACGGAGCGCTTTCGCCTGAACCAACGCCATTCCCATTATTTACCGTTCTTGGGAGCAACCTGATAGTACGCGGTTACACTTTGTTTTCGATTGTGCAAAACCCTGACCGGCTCGAGAGCTCGAAAGGTTGGGTCTATGACCGGCTCGCGGAGGGGAAGCTCAAGCCGATCATCGCACGCACCTTCAGCCTTGATCAGATCGTTGATGCGCACCGATACATGGAGTCAAACGAGCAAATCGGCAAGATCGTAGTGACGGCCGAAAAATCCTAAGGGGACGTTCGTGGACCCAATTACCTGTGCCGGATCGGTTGAAGACGTTGCAAGACGCATTGTGGGCCGGAGCCGGACGATGCGGGCTGTCGGCGTCCAGTTGCCGGGATTCGTGTTTCCAGCCGGCGACGAAGCACGGCACAGAGCGCAATCCCTATTACAACATGTTGAATGATTTCGTCGACGGGGGTGACCCACCGATCCACAATGCCAGTCCAGGGTGCATGCAAGCCGACCTCTGCGACTTGCAAAAAGCTTATCGGAAGTCCTATAAGAAGAAACCAACCCGCTACCCTTGCCATACCCGATGCTTTGATGGCTGCGGTGGCCAGGAAAAGTGTTCCGACCAAACCGAATGATGCCTGTGCAAAATCGAGCGTTGAGCAAATGACGTCATATCCGGCTTCCGGAGTGACGAGGCCGGTGGACCTGCCTTCTGCCATGGCCCTGAGCGTGGCCATAAGAAGGAACATATTCACACTCAGCGATGCGAGGTCTGCCAAAGAAGAAACAATCGAAGCGCCTCCCCCATCCAGGCTTCCCAGCTGAATGTTTGGGCCAGGACCAAAGCAAAGACTAAAATAACAAAAATGTGAAGCACGTCGTATAGAAGGAAGGCCCATGAGGCGACGGTGTGATAAACATCCTGGCAGAGTGCCAGGTGGTTGTTCGGATCGATTCGTGAAAAGGCGATTTGATTTGCCCAGATTGCGACCGTTGACAGGAGAATGCAGAGTGCGCAGCCAACGGCTGCCGCGGTAAGGATTCTGATAGACAATCCACCCGCTGAGAGCGTCGCTTGCGGCCTTTTGCGCGCGCCGGAATGAGTGTTTAAAAAGTGGAAAAAGGCCACAATATAAGGCTACGACGGATGAGGTCGGGACTTTAGGATATATGGTTTTTACTGGCATTCTAACTCAAAACTGAAGTGCAGCGTGCTGAACCGCATCGCGATGTGTCAGCACTGCCGTTTTTGCTCAATCCGGCTATCCCGGCGGAAACGGCGGCGCCGTCGGCTTTTACTTCCTGGACACGCCCGCTTTTTGGTCCGAAGTTTTCCAATATAACCTCAGGAGGTACCTGTGATGACACCCAAAGAGATTCAAAAATTGGACTACCTGCGAGAGGGCGTACGCTACACGATCCACGTCGAGGAAGCCGATGGTGGCACAATGTGGGGCACGTGGAATTGCCACGATTGCGGCGTGGGTGGTTCAGGGGCCAAAAAGTCTGCCACAATCGACGAAGCTATTGACGCGGCGAAGGGTGATTTGGAAAGGCATCACTCTGCCAACCATAAAGTATAAGGGAACGCCTCTAAGCGTCCCCGACTCTCTAGGTCGATCAAGGTCTCGTCGTGAGCCGGTATTTGGAACCCACGCAGAGGAATAAAGTGGGGTTTCGGCCGGTATTTTTCAGCTACTGAGGAAGCAGGTGTTGATCCAGGCAAAGCGGTAGCGCTGCGCCTGTTTGCTTTTTACGGCGAATCCACTCGCTCTTGGCCGTCGCGTATTCCGAAACCGCCGCGAGGGAGCGCAGCGTGGTTGACTTTTCTGCGACAATACCGTTTTTCAACTCCATTCCCGATGGCGCTGCGCAGGCAAACGAGGGGTGACGCTACTTAGAACATCGGCAGCATGAACGATTGGAGTTTGCTTTATCTCATCAGCGAATGGGCCATCCGGTTTGTGATGTTGATTTATGTGCCGCAACGGCGGAGTGCGGCGGCGTCGCGGACCTGGTTATTGTTCATTTTTCTGTTACCTTGGCCCGGGCTGTTGCTCTACTGGCTGTTTGGCAGGATCTATCTACCTGCGCGCCGCGTTCAAATGCAGAACCGCGCTCCGAGGTTTATTCGCGAGGCGCAGGCGCAGATCGGTGCGCGGATCACCGTGGAGCCAGACTTACCGGCCGCTTTGCAATTTATTCCGGGCTTGGCGCATCGATTGGGCGACTTCGAGACGCTGGCCGGCAATCAGGTAGAATTGTTGCCGGATTACACCGAGACGATTGACCGCATCATCGGCGATATCGATGCGGCTCAGCAGCATGTGCATTTGCTGTTCTACATCTTCCTTGCGGATCAGACAGGGAATCGCGTGGCCGAAGCTCTGGAGCGTGCTGCGGCGCGCGGGGTGAACTGCCGGGTTTTGATGGATGCGGTCGGCTCAAGGCAAGGGATGCAAAGGCTTGCGCCAAAAATGCGAAGCAGAGGTGTGGAAGTGCTGGAGATGTTGCCTGTAGGTTTGTTCCGGCGGAATGCGGCGCGTTTCGATCTCCGGAATCACCGAAAGATCGTCGTCGTCGATGGACGCGTGGGCTATACCGGATCCCAGAACATCGTCAATCCAGAATTCGTGAAAGGGTATCCTAACGAAGAATTAATGGTCCGGGTGACCGGCCCGGTCGTGGCTCAGCTGCAGGCGATGTTTTTGGCAGATCATTATTTCGAAACAGGGAAGGTGTTCGAGCCGGAGGAACTGTACCCCAAATTGGTGGACGCCGGGAATTCGCCGGCCCAACTCGTACCGAGCGGGCCAGGCTACAGTCGGGAAAACGGACGGGAACTAATCATCGCGATGATTTACGGGGCACGGGAACGGATCGTAATCACAACTCCGTATTTCGTGCCGGACGAACCGTTTTTGCACGCGATGTGCGCGGCGAGACTTCGTCGCGGGGTCGAAGTGCATCTGGTGCTGTCGATGCACGCGAACCAAATGATCACGCAATTCGCTCAACGGTCGTACTACGATGATTTGCTTGACGGCTGGAATCAAGATTCATCTGTATCGGCCGCATTTTCTTCACGCGAAACATCTGACGATCGACAATCACATCGCGTTGATCGGCTCGACGAATATGGATATCCGGTCGTTCGCATTGAATGCGGAGATCAACCTGATAGTGTATGATCCCGGCGTGGTGTGGCAACTGCGCGCCGTTCAGGAGCGATATTTTGCGAACAGCGACCGGTTGGAAGCCTGCTACCTGGAAGATGTTCGCTCGGTGCGAGGATTGTACAGAATACAGCGCGGCTGATGGATTCGTTTTTATAGCGAACATGAGTTGCGAGCCGGCGATTTTGGCGAGCCAGCCTTACTCACGGGCAAGATTCCAATATTTCGATTTTCAGGGCTCCCAAACGGCGTGAGACTTGACGAGTTCATGCATTCCATACTCCCAATGGTCCAGCCGGCCTCCGATGGCTCCTGAATTATTTCCCCTTTATTTGTTGCCGGTGCCATCGGGGGTCTTTACTTTTGGATTGGTTCAGCTGAACCATTGCCAACAGAAACTGCGCCATGCCTCTAGATCTTTCGCCGATCGAAACGCGCATCCTAGGTTGTCTCCTGGAAAAAGAACGGACAACACCAGAATACTACCCGCTCTCCTTGAATGGTCTCACCGCTGCCTGCAATCAAACCACGAACCGGGATCCGATTGTCGGCTACGACGAGAGAACGGTCGAGCACGGGCTTGACGGTCTGCGGGCGAAGAAGTTGGCGATGCTGATTCATACCGCAGGCGCCCGTGTCCCGAAGTACCGGCACAGCCTGCTGGAGAGTCTATAACCTGAACGCTCGCGAAGCAGCGCTTCTTTGTGTGCTGATGTTGCGCGGACCGCAAACTCCGGGTGAACTGCGGTCCCGAATCGAGCGTCTGTGCGGTCCGATGACTTTGCAGGAGATCGAGGAGTGCCTGGAGGAATTGAGCTCGGGGGAGATCCACTGGTTCGGGTCATTCCGGCGCGGCCTGGACAGAAGGAGAAAAGGTACGTTCAACTGCTCTCCGCTGAACGCGATTTGGAAAGTCCGACGGCCGCACCGTCGCTAGCCGGGGCAGCGGTTCCGGAGAAAGCGGTCCCGGAGAAAGCAGTTCCGGAGAAGTCTCGCATTGATACGCTCGAATCCGAATTGAGCGCTCTAAGGTCGGAATTCCACGCTTTGCGGGACGAACTGGAGGAGTTTAAGAAATTGTTGGTTGAAAAGACTTTCGGCCAATTCGGAACCTGCAGGTTCCCTTTGCGTCGGGCTTGAGCCGTTGGTCGCTCTCTGAGCTCGTGATTTCGGTAGGCCTCGATCAGCCGTTCCAATTGCACGATGATCGATCGGAGGCGACGGCCACGTTGACTATCGGCTACGCGTCTCGGCCGGTCCCATTCGCGTACAACCGTTATGCTCGGGATGATATCCGCACCGCGAACAATCGCCGCCTCGACCGATTCGAAATGATAATGTAGGGCCAGAAACGTTCGGTGCGGCTCCAGCACCAATGTGAATCCGTGGTCGCCGAGACTTTCCGAAAAGGCGCCATCAATTGTAATAGCCTTTCCGCTCCGCTTTAAAGGGGACTCGCCTTTTTCCACTTCCACCGGAACATGTCCATTTACAATCAAACCCTGATCGGGTTCGACGCCGAATTCAGCAAGAATTTTGTCGCAGAACCAGGGCTCATGGATAAGTCGGAAATAAGGATTTTTCGTTTCCTGATGGGGTCGTTTGTCGGAGATCAAATCGCGCTCAAGCGTAGAGATGCGATCTTTTCCAAAGAGCGGAGATTGGGGGCCGCTCCAGAGGTACCAGAGTAAATCGAGATCTTCGCGCGCTTTTCCGTCGATGACTCTATAGACGACATTCTCGATCGCTTTGAAGAGTGCCATCCCGGTGTAAGGCCTGCCGTCGATCACCATCGGCAAAAACTCGCCCTGCTCGTCAACCGGAACGCATCCATGGAAGATCAGGTGCTCTTCTCGCCGCAGATACATGTGCCCCTGAGCGACCATCCAGCGCATTTGGTTCCAAAGCTTCTGACTGGCCAGGAATGAGCTCCGGATGCGGCGCACACATAGGCGTTCCTCGGCTGTCAACTCGTAGGGGTTGGACGGATCAATGGTCGGAAAGTTCACGTCGTTGAGTGGATAGTCGAGACCATCCACTTCGATCGTTCCCGCTTTGCGATTAATCCGATGTAAAAGTCGGCGATGGTCCATGTGCCACTCGGGGTGGCGGGCGATCACCTGTCCCTCAAGTTTGAACTGCATAATGGCAGCGGCTTTTTGCATGCGGGCCATCATGATATTCTCTCGCATCCCTGTCCCCTTAACCTGAAAACTGGTTGCCGGATCATCTGCGTAAACCGTGCGCGCCAGCAGATCGAGGGGCTCAATCGGGATTCCGTAGCCTTCCTCAAGCTGCATGAGTCGGCGATAACGGAGGGAGATACGCAACACCTGGCATATGAGCGCTTCGTGACCGAGGCAGGCGCCTAGCCATGCCATGTCGTGGTTGCCCCAGACAAATGAGACGTTTGGTTGCTGCATCAGATAATCGACTACGCGATCACCGCGCGGTCCACGATCCCAACAATCTCCGGCGATAATCAATTCATCGATCGCGAGGTTGCGGATGACCCGGCCGGTCAGATGGATCAGATGCAGCACCCGACCGCGCCGGACGAGTTCGTCGACGATCGCCTCGATATAAGTCCTGCTCTCGTTCAGTGGAGGGTGCGTGCAGGATTTCGGACGACAATTCGCGATATTCGGCGGGCAGGAGGCGTCTTGCCTCCTCGATAGTGCGCCGTGCGGCCAGCACTCGCACAACATCGAACAAGTCGCGGAGAGTTCGCATCGCATACGCCTTCTGGTCCTGCGGATCCCGAAGGGTCTGTTCGAGCCGTTCAACGACCTCGGCAGGATAAAAGATCAGAGTCAGGAATTCCTGGAACTGATCCGGTGGCATCCGGTCTTTGAATAGCCGCTCGACCAGAGGGCGCAAAGTACCCGAGGCGTTGTTGATGACGTGGCGAAGTTTCTTGTCTTCGCCGTGAATGTCGCTGATCACGTGGATTGTGCCCTTGGGCAACGTAAGCTCCGCGGATAGTCGTGCGATCTCGGCGACAGCGGAATCGATATTCGGTATTTCGCGCGCCAACGGTTCAAGAGTCGCCAATTCGAAATCGCGAGCTTCAACTATTCTTCGATGGCGGCATCAGCGGGAAAAGACTGATCCACAGCTCGGGGACTGTGCTCATTGGTATACGACTAAATGAATCCGGGCTTTGATGCGACAGTTTTGTGAAGTCGTACAGAAAACTGTCGCGTCAGGATCCAATGAGCCATCCTGAGGCTGGCAGCGAAGGATGCGGTAGTAGCTGGCTTGCTAACCTTGCCAAGACAGGCTCACTGTTGGACGAACGGATTGGTAAATCCGTTTCTCGGTGCCAGTTAACAGATGCACGGTTGATCTAATCCGCAACGCATAAAACCTGGAGCCTCGATCTCTGGAACAAATATTGCCTAACCTCCGAAATGCTGTTCCGATTTGCTTTGCCTTGGCAGCATCACATACGCGAGATACTGAACCCGGCTATTGAACTCCTGATGGAAAGACGCAATTAATCTCCCGTATGAGAGCTCTGGGAGAAATTGCCAAGTTTATCGGAGGAGAAATGCGCGGTGACGGTTCTGTTTCCGTTGCTCGAGTCGTCCATCCTGCGATCGCGCAGGGCGCCTCCGATCTTGCTTTTGTCCTGTCGCCCAAAGAGGCTTCGGTTCTCAATTCCGGCAAGATTGTCAATGCAGTTGTGCCTGCCGGTATCGAGAGTCTGCCGACTCCCAATCAAATTGTGGTGAGCAGGCCGAGGTTGGTCTTGGCCAAGTTAACAGAACTCTTCGAACGACCGGTGCACGTTGCGCCGGGGATACATCCATGGACGGTGATTGATCCGACCGCCAGCATAGGCGAGAACGTTTCTATCGGTCCATTTTGCCGGGTCGGTCCGAACAGCCGGATTGGAAATTATTGCAGACTTGTCTCCAATGTAAATATCGGCGCGGAGGTCACGATCGGTGATGACACATTACTCCACGCTGGCGTTTGTGTCGGTGATCGATGCGAGATCGGCTGTCGAGTGATTATTCAGCCAAATGCGACGATTGGCGGCGATGGGTTTGCATTCGTTACTCGCGAACCAGGAAGTGTTGAATCTGTTCGTAAAACCGGCGAGGTGCGAAGCTTCAACACCGAGATCATTCGAATAAATTCGTTGGGGAACGTCGTCATCGAGGATGATGTCGAGATCGGAGCAGGAACATGCATCGACCGAGGGACACTCGGAGAGACGAGGATCGGCCGCGGTTCCAAGCTCGACAATCTTATCCAGGTTGGGCACAACGCGATGATTGGCAGCAATTGTCTGATTGTTTCCCAGGTCGGATTGGGCGGCAGTTCGTCCATTGGCAATCGTGTGGTGATTGGCGGTCAATCGGGATTGCCGGATCACGTCACCGTCGGCGATGACGCGGTCATTCACGCGCGGTCCGGCATTACTGGTCCCGTTCCGGAGAAAGCTGCCATGATCGGCATTCCCGCGGTACCGCTCCGGCAATTCATGGACAGAGAGGTAAAAATGCGGCGACTCCCGAACTTGATCAAAGAACTGCAACGGCAAGTGGCTTCTCTCGTTGAGAAAGTTAATTCTCTGATTCCGCCAAAATGAGTATTCGTCGTTTTTTTGCCGACTCTGATAGCTTTTTCAGATCGATCCATCTAAGTAATCGTCCGAACTCGTATTGATATGAAGCAAGCTTGCGGATTAATTGCAGGGCTTATTCTTGCAGCCGGGGTCTCAGCTGCTTTCGGAATGGGTAGCCAGCCACGTTCCCGAACCGGCGACGAACGCAGCGAAAAGCACCGTTGATGCCACGGCCGTCTACAATCAGGGGGTCGCACTGATGCACGAGAAGAAATATGCGGAGGCGCTGCTCGATTTTGAAACGGCCGTCCAGGCAAAACCGGACTTTGCCGAAGCGCACAATAACCTTGCGTATTGTCTTCGGCATCAGGGACCCGCGAAGTACAGCTGAGGCCCTGAATCACTATAACAAGGCGATCCAGCTCAATCCGAATCTCGCCGAGGCGTACGAATATCGTGGCGTTCTCTTTGTCAAGATGAACCGAAAGGACGACGCTGAGAAAGATCTGGCCAAGTTGAAGCAGCTGGATCCCAAACTGGCCTCGAAGTTGGAGTACGCCATCAAAAACAACGGCCAGGAAAAGGACGGGTACTAGCTTGATCCGGGCGGTAGGGTCACGCTCCCGCGTGACCGGCCCGTGACGGTCCATTGCGCGGCTCGCTGGAGAAATTGGCGGCCGCGCATGGGGTTGTGCCACGCCGGTCACGCGGGAGCGTGACCCTACCGCGCCGCGTTCGAAGAATGGTCATCCCTGCAGGAGCTTTTCAATCTCGACCACTTTTGTCGCGGGGGGCCTCGCCGTTCCAGCAAGCCACATACTTAGGATTGTGCCAGAGGTTCCAATAAGTGATGCAATTTGATAAAAAGTGAGATCGGAATGTTCGACGAACCGCGTGAGTCTGTCGATTAGCGGCGCTTCACTCGGTGGCTCCTTTCCTTCCTTGGGGTTTACAACAGAAGACATGAATCCGTTCACCAAAAAGACGTTCGAGAGGGACGATTTATTCGAGGACCAACAGTATTTGTGGGTACAAAGTTTCGACGGGAACGAAGGGAAAGCGCGGCTAGGCGCATTCAAAGATTCTATGCCTCAATATAACGTGCTGGGATAATTCGATGAATCCGAATCCGCGGAAACTCACAGCCGGTCTTTGCCTGCTTTTCGCCATTCTGGCATCTGGTGAAGATCTGCCTCATCCGGCGCCGGTCCTCAGCTTTGCTATGCCCGGGGATGTCGATGCTCCTGTCGATCCGGATTTGAATGCGATTGCGGTCTTTGATGATTATTCCTGGCGCGCGTTCATATGCCATCAATTGGCCGGCAAAACCTGGGATTCGAGGCGTGCCCGGATCAAACCAAAAAGATCGGCGATTTTTCCGATCCCGGCGCCGGGGTCGTCTGGGGGACATGGAAAGCTGATTACGAGTTATGTCAACAAGGGGGAATGGAGCCCACGGAGTGGTCTTCCTTCGATGGTTTCACCCCTTGCGGTGATCTGCCATTTCAAGGCTCCGGTCACACGTTGGTCCTCGGTTCGTTTTCGAATTTCCGGGACTTCAATCAGGCCGGCTAACGGTCGGTTTGGAGGTCCATTGGTCGCTCAAAATCGAACCTACGTACGTTTTCAAGTGCGGTTGAATCAGGTGGAATTCGACTTTATCCGAGAAAAGCAACTATATCGTAAGTGGCGGCTGCCCGCAGCCGGCGGCCCCATGCTTCGATTCCCTGACAAGTCCGTTGCGGTAAAGGCCGCATGGAGAATCATTAAAGAGGACGAACTGCCCGCTGCTCGGGGCAGGTATTACATGGTCGACGCGATGGTGCTCGATCCGGTTACCAATACATGCAAAATGCAAAAAATGGGTTTGGTGGGGCTCCACATTGTCCAGAAAACACCGACTGCGCCCGCAATGGGTCTGGTCCTCATTCGAGCATATAGATAACGTTCCTGAACCCGGCACAACACCCTCAAACGGGCGAAGTTTTTCATTTAACGATCCGTCCGGACCGCAGAT
Source organism: uncultured Verrucomicrobiae bacterium (assembly GCA_963736745.1). GTDB lineage: Bacteria > Verrucomicrobiota > Verrucomicrobiia > Chthoniobacterales > JAFAMB01 > JAFAMB01. The sequence goes on from CAVTQD010000008.1 coordinate 63,099, forward strand.
GCTGGATCCGTCGACCGCTCCGTCTCCTATTTCGAAGAGCAATCCTCCTTTGGACAATCCGAGAGCAATGCAGGTGATACGAAGTAAGAAGATCGCTGATTCGACAAGAAAAACGAATCAAGATTATCAGGCGCTTCTCAGGGGAACGGTATGGGAAAATTACCAGTTGGTGATGACTCAGTGGCCGAAATATCCTCAGCCAGAAGAGGAAAATGGCGCGCCATTTCCAGGTCAATTCACCGGACCTGATCCGATGACGAACATCGCGAATACAACGATGGAAACTTATTTCCAGAAGAGTGCTTCAACCTCTTGTATGCCTTGTCACGACGTTGCCAGGCGCAAAGGAACCGATTTCGTTTGGTTCCTGCAATTGGGCGCTCCAGGCGATTGAAGGGCGGCAGGGACACGGCGGCTTGGAAGGGAGCATACCCCGCACAGCCGCAACCACAAATGACGAGGTGTCAACGTGTCGAAGGATCGGCGAGTGTAAGCGAGGATGACCTGAGCCGACAGGCAGCAACACCTGCCGCTGCAGTGTCGGCCGGGTAATTCAAAATCATTCCCAAATCTCGGTGTGCTCTGTGTCTTGTAACAAAGGCAATTCTCTGAGCCCTTCCTGCCTCCCTCCGCGACCGCCGAACAAAATATTGGTTGCAAAAAAATTTATCCTGGAAATATTTTTGAGTATCGAATTAATTAGTATCACTCGGCATCCGGTCATTGTACAGCCGGACCGAGTTGCTAGTTTCCCCCGGAGCGAGTGGAGGCGAGGGGCCATCGTATTCGGAGTGTTGTTTCGTGCAAAAGACAAGGAAATTAGCTGATGAAATGTAGGCAGGAATCGCCGAATCGTAGGCTCATGTCGACGAATAGCGTCTGGACAGTCCTTGGCAAAGGACTCTGGCCGCAATATTCGATGGTCTCCGGCGGGTGCGGCGGTCTGAAGTGAAAAATCTCGACGAATCTGCCGCGCCCTGTTTTGTCAGGCGTCCGACCTTCCTCATCAATCGATCATTCGGATACTTTTGGATAGGTCAGTCGATCTCAACGCTTGGTTCACAGGTTACGGCCTTTGCGATTCCGTTACTGGCAGCGCTTAGCCTGCACGCGACAGCGCAGCAGATGGGATTCTTGCGCGCCGCGGAGTTCGCTCCATTTCTGATTCTCACATTGCCTGCCGGCGTTTGGGCTGACTGGGGCATTCGAAGATCGCTGATGATCTTTTCAAACCTGATTCGTGGCGTGGTAATCATATTTGTACCTCTGGCGATCGCCCTGGGCTGGGCGCATCTTGAGGTCCTTTACGCGGTAATGCTGGTGATGGGATCCTTCAAGGTCATCTTTGAGATGGCATATCAAACTTATATTCCGGAGGTCGTCGATCGGGAAACGCTCGTCAATGCCAACAGCAAGATCATGATGTCGTACGCGCTTGGACAGTCGGCAGGGCCCGGTCTGGCTGGGCTGATGGTTGAAATCCTGGGCGCTCCCATGGCCGTGCTGGCCGATTCATTAGGTTTCTTTTTATGTGCCGGCTGTCTGTTCAAGATCAACCATCAAGAGATCAAGGTGGTTCAAAATCAGCCAAACGTGTTTCACCAGATTGGGGACGGCTTTCGTTTTGTTAGTCGCGAACGGCACATTCGCGCGCTCCTCTGGCTGGTGACGGCGAATAATTTCTTCATGAACGCGATCATGGCTCTGATTGTTCTTTATGGGACGCGCGAGATCGGATTTCGGCCCGGTATATTCGGACTGGCGGTGAGCGTTGGAGGTTTTGGAGCTGTGATCGGCTCGATCTCTGCGCAGCGCCTCGGATCGTGGCTTGGGCCCGGTCCTTTCGTTATTTATGCTTGCGGTCTCACTGCATTGGCATCGTTCTGCTTCCCGCTGGTTAGTCGGGCAGACAACCTCGGAATCTTTTGTTTGACAGGCACCTACTTCGCTTTGAGTGCTGGAGGTGCCGCTGTGACGGTGTTCGCATGGACAATCCGCCAAGCGATCACGCCCAGTGACCTTCTCGGCAAGATGAATGGAGCTTTTCGGTTTTGCGTCACAGGTATCATGCCTTTTGGCGCCCTGTTCGGCGGCTGGCTAGGAAGCGTCGTCGGCATTCGGGCGACGCTGATCGTGGGCGCCATCGGTTTGCTGTTGTCGTGTACGGCGGCCAGTTTCTCTCACTTGATGCGACTAAAGGCACTGCCTGATCGCTGAGGTTCTGTTCCGGGCATCAAGCCTCGTGCATCGTCTCATAAATGGGAGGCAAATCGCCGACGGCCCTCCGGGTTCCCACTTATGAGACGATGCACTAGATTCCGAATTAGAAACCTCAGAATGCGCAGGGTTGATTTGGGTTCTCCGAATCAAAAAGCGTACCTGCCGTCAAAGCTTCCGAAACTGTCGATGCCCGTTTGTTTCCGAAACTCCGGCGTTCGCGCAACGAGAGAAAAACCGAGGCGCAATCCTCTGATCGAAAACAGCTCGGCTCCTAGAATAAGATCGGCAACCACCGGCTCTTTCACGACGCTCCTGCTGTTCTGGAAGGTGTTGCCATCGAGGAATATGTTCCGTGCAACTGCGCGGCCCTGGGCGCCAAGGTAGATATCCCAACCGCACTTCACGCCCGCCCGGTCGCCGGAGAAGTAAGAAGTTCCTGAGTATCCCGGGCGGATCATCTCCGGACCCCAGTTCGCCTTAAGGCCGCGGCCCCAGCGTACCAGAATCCCAGCTTCGGCATAGGTGAAGACGTTGCCTGCCGTGATTCCGGCGTCAGGTATCATCTCCCACGAATATCCGTTACCCAATTCGTGATTGAACCGCCATTTTCGCTCCCAGGACACCGTAAATCCAAATTCATTGCTGAGCTGGTGGTTCCAGCCTCTTGCCAACTGTTCATTAAACAGTGCGTGAATGTTGTTCTGCACCTGTCTTCCCAGCGCCCATGACCCCACGATTCCTCCGAGAAACTCTAGAGAAGTCAACTGTTGACCATTGATCTCCTGAATGAAATCTAATCCCGTGTACAGCCATCCGGCGTACGGTCTGTCGTTCAGACTCGGGTCGCTGGTTCCGTGATTTTGTGGAGTGAAAATGCTCTGTCCCAAAATCGTCCACTCCAGCCGGTTATCGGTTTCGTGGGTTTGAGGGTGAAAGAGGAATGTGGAATCATCGAGCCACCGGGTTGGCGCATTCCAGAGGCTGTTCTCGTTCAAAGATCCCGTTGTGTAGGCAAGCTTTATTCCGTCGGTGTAGTGCCGGTCATTCCCGTGCGGCGAGAGGTTTGCGTTTTCTTCGACGGCGCTTAAACCGCCTGGAGAATTTACCGTCTGGATCGTCGCGGAAGCGGCTTCCTGCCCCGTCCTATCCACAGGCCCACCGATTGCCGAAGCAGCGCACCAACTTGCCAATACCCTTAAGCAAAGGACCCATGACCCCTTCATTGGGCAAAACTTCTACAGCTGGCAGGCCGGAAAGGAAATAAAATTTCCGTTAGCACGACAAAAAATTCGCATCTTTGTCTTTCTCGACCTTTCAGGGTGACCACTTTTCGTGAGTTTAGCCCAGACTAAGGCCTGGGCTACCCTCATGGGGTACGCTTGGCACCGACGGTCATTGTCTCCAGTAAATGCACGCGGCGAGCAGAAAGACCCCGCCTGCTAACACACTGACGGCGCTTCCAGCAACACAACAACTCTGCTCAACAGCAGATGCCAGCGAAAATTCTCCCTGCTGCCTGTTAATAAATGACAGGATTCCTAACAAGGAAAATCCTAGCGCTAGCATTACCAGACTAATGCCGGCTGAAGTACGCTTGATGTTTCTTAACATAGGTTCCTGTCTGCAACTGGAGAAGGAGATACGCCCTCCCGAGTTGCCGGCGTGAAGATTTGGGATGTCCAGATGGGCCTAGTGCGCCGTCTCCTGAATCCCCAGGGATTCAGGAGACGGCGCACTAGCTCAATCGTCGAACGGTTTGATAGCGACAACGTGGAGATGATCGCCCGGCGACCGGAGCCCAATCAGCAGCAATTGCTTGGACCGCGCCAGATCTCTTAGATTCTCGCCTTTGCCTTGGTCTTTGGGATCAGGCGCGGAAAGAGCACGAGCTATGCAACGGTACAGACTGAATAATATTTTCATATCATTCGTAGTTGTTAGGTTCGTCATGCGTGTTCGATTCCAACAATTCACGCCATTTAAATCATAACTCTTAAAAGAGTGAGTATCGCTTTTAGAGCGCTCGGCGAGCTGAAGATCAGCTCGGCTTGGAGGAATTCGCTAATCCCGGCGTGCTTTCGCCAGGTGATCACTCAAGTGATCGGTTACGGATTCGGATGGTCGAGGAGGCCAACCGTCATGATGACTTGAATAGAGATATGGATATTTGCAGCAATCATTAAAGAGGTACCTCCTTTCTTCGAAAGAAGCTCGTACAAAAAACCTTGTACGAATACTAACAGTGACGAACCAACACCAAATGGTCGTTGCTTGCAACCATTAATAAGCAAATATTACTCCGAACGGGTAAGATGAGAGAAGATTTGATCGGCGCCGGGTTGGAGTTACGAAAAGGCGTGCCAATCGAGCTTAATAGCAAGACAGAGCTATCGTATGGTGAAAAGTCCCAATCGTTCGTTACCTGCGCGCTGTTTGCGGATAACCCAAATTTTTTGCCAGGCCGGCGAGTGAACAGCGACTATTCTGAGACGATGGTTCCGAAGAGTGCCGATTGCAAACCCAGCGGGAGAGCCATTTGAATGATTTCGTTGTGGCTGCTCCCTGGGATCTCGGAAAATTTGATCCGACCAGAATCCAGTTGCGCGAGGGCGCGGCCCATTTTTAGCGGGACGATCTCGTCCGACTGTCCGTGAAAGATGCAGATTTCCGGGACTTCATTCTGTGAGAGAATCGCTTTCAAAGAAGCTACGTTGTCGAATCGGTGCCGAAGGAGCGGCCCCAAAGGAACGTGGATCTGTGTGCGGACCATGTCGTCCATGGTGGTAAAGGTGGAAAGCAACAATATTTTGCGAACTGGGTTCCTGGCCGCGAATTGGAGTGCGGCAGCTCCTCCGAGTGAGTGTCCCAACACGCACAGCGAATTGGCGCGAAATTTCCAACCCCTCTTTTCCAGAAGAGTCTGGAGCGCGCGTTCTGAGTTCTCAAGAATCGTTTGAGGATTAGGCCTGCCTTTACAAATTCCGTAGCCAGGATAGTCGATCAGCAAATAGCCGGTGCCGGGGGTTGAAAAGCGTGGATCAAGCCGATCCAAGCTAAGGCGACGTCACCATTCCCTCCGAATAGCAGCCAAATATTCTCTGGGGCTGTGCCGGAATCCTCATTTCGCCAGAAAAAAGCGGTTTGATCTCCCTGAGAGGTTCGGAATCTAATCTCTTGAACGCCGACCGATCTTGCTTCCTGCAGTTGGGCTGCCGAATAGCGTCCCGGAAAATAGATAAATCGGTCCTGAAACAGCACGACAAGCGATACCAGACCGACTAGTAGCAATGGAGCGAAAATCCAGCCCGCGATTTCAGTCATAAGAGTATGACTATAGCGCTCTGGCCTGCAGAGCGAACCAATAGAGCGAACTCGGCTGCGAGAAAAAGGGGGCGGCTTGTGGACGTAGGCGTGGCAGAGAGACGTGTTGGCGGATCGACTTTCTCAGCGCGCTGGAATTGTTGAAAGGACGCAGAGTCACCAGGAACAATTCTCGGAGCTCAGCCAGTTGCAACTTGGCTCACGTCGCCGAAGGTTCTACCATGCGTCCATGCCTAAACCCGCAATGACGCCAGAAGACGTGGAGGCCATGACTAAGGCACTTCACGCGATGCATGCCGCCGAGGTTGATCTCCAGAAGGCATTTCTTGAAGGAAAGCCCTGGGAGGAAAGAGATAACGCGATCAGAAAAGCCCACCAAACTCGATATGCTTGGAATTTGCTGGGTTCCAGGTTTTTCCGGAACTGGCCGGTATGACGAAATATTGAATGGACCAGCCATCGCCTCAGGCTAGTTTCTTGGAAATAATGTTAATAGGTTTGGATCAGGCTCCTTCCTAATAGTTCGGAACGGCACCTATCTTGTCAGGCCTACAAGATGTACGTCGGTCCGAATCCGCCATCTCTCGCAAGAGAGAACGCCGCCATCCAAAATCGGGATCGTGACAACTATGGCGCAGAAACATTCTCACCGCCGAACAGCGTTGAGTGTATCGGCGGCGAAAAAAAGCGGCTTCGGTTGTCCATTTTCTTCCCGTCCCAATCGTCGAATATTTGAAGGGGACCAACGCCCCCGCTTAAAACGAACCGGTATCAAAAACGACTTCCAAAAACTAGCCGTCATGAACCAAACCACTCAGTCCGAGTACGCTCCCGTCAACGGCCCGTAGCAACAAAACACCACACTATCGAAACACCATGAATACAAACCGCAATGTTGTAGGCTGGTTCGAACTCTATGTACAAGACATGGAGCGCGCCAAAGCCTTTTACCAGAAGACGTTTCAAATCGCTCTCGAACGCTTAGAGAGCCCGGGCATCGAGTTGTGGGCTTTCCCGAACCCAATGGGCATGGACACACCTGGATGCCCCGGTGCGCTCGTAAAAATGGAGGGTAAAGATCCAGGGGTTGGAGGAACCATCGTTTACTTTTCTTGCGAAGACTGCGCTGTGGAAGCCTCGCGTGCTGTTCAGAATGGTGGAACAATTCAGAAAGAGAAGAGGTCCATCGGCGAATACGGTTTCATCGCACTTGCCCTCGATACGGAGGGAAACATGATCGGGCTTCACTCGATGCATTAGTCATATGGTCTTGATCGAATAGCAAGAAGGCTCAGGACAACTGAAACTCGGAATGCAACCGACGAAGACGGCATCCGTTCCGTGATCGAAGCGCGGGCGGAGGCCATTCGCAGCACGGACGCCGACGGAAAGGTGTCGTATTTAGCAGCGGACTGCAGACAGACTGGCCTCTCAAGAAGAACCTGAGTGAGCGGTTTCAGACATTCCAAGGGCCGATCGCTTACGAAATCCGCGAACTAAAGGTTAATACAGGCGAAGAGGTGGCCTTTTCCAAGCAAACTAAAAATGAATAACGAAATGAAAACTGAACTACAGAACACAAAGAGTCATCTAAGAAGCCTACCGCGCCTCGTATCGCGGGAGGAGTGGCAGCGGGAGCGGGAACAATTGCTTGTCAAGGAAAAGGCGGCCACTCGCGCGCTGGATGCGCTGGCTGCCGAACGGCGTCGCTTGCCGATGGTTAAGATTGAAAAGAACTACGTCTTTGAGGGACCAAAGGGAAAGGTCAGCCTCCCCGATCTGTTTGAGGGGCGGCGCCAGCTCATCATCTATCACTTCATGTTTGCGCCCGGAGTGGACGGCTGGCCTTCGGCCGGTTGCCCTGGTTGCTCGATGGTGGTCGATTACCTCGGCCCCCTCCAGCACCTTCACGCCCGCGACACTTCTCTCGTCCTGGTCTCGCGCGCCCCATTGGGCAACCTTGAATCCTACAAACAGCGCATGGGGTGGAATATCCCGTGGTTTTCCTCGGCTGGCACCACCTTCAACGAAGATTTCGGCGTGAGCACCGACGATGGAGAGACTTTCGGTCTTAGTGTTTTTTTGCGCAACGGCGATGATGTCTGTCACACCTACTTCACCACCGACCGTGCCTTGGAAGCCGTTGATAACGTCTTTACCCTGCTCGACTGGACGGTGCTAGGACGCCAGGAGGAATGGGAAGATTCACCGGCAGGCTGGCCCCAAACCAAGCCTTACGAGTGGTGGCGTCGGCACGACGAGTATTGATCCAAAGAAACCCTCGGATTTTTTTGGTTCCAATCCTCTTTTATCTTTCCGGGCCGCATCGATATTCATTGGGGTGGACGCCATCAAGGCTAATTTAATGCGTGACCAGACCGCGAAGCATTACGCCTTGGTGGGCAAATGAGCACGATGCTCGGGATCTTTTGAGATATGTCGATGGGCTGAATGCCGACGGAATCGATTTTGCAACGCTCCCCTTCTACGAAATTCGAATTAGTGACCACGCGAAAGCGTCTTACTAAACTAGGAGATTTTTAAAAAAAGAAACGCAGGCGATCGACTGCGATATTCGAACACTTTCAACCGAATTGACTGTGCAGGAATCGGTCGTCGCTCCCCGAAGACCAAAGCGGTCGTTAAGGATGAAGAAACGAATCATGGGTGATCGGCCTTCTTCCCTGTCTTTAACGATAAAGGGCAGACCCGTTTCAGTCTGCCGCTCTTCTGACGCAACTACCTGCAGGGGAAGTTCTCTCATCACACGGCCCAGTCTCGCTGATAGGCCAAAGGCGGTTTTCTCTTCGCCACCTTGGCAGGAGGCCCAGGTGAATCCGATAGAACAAAGGAAAACAAAATGAAACTGCGATTAAGCATATGGACCATGCTGATAGCTGGTTCTCTGTTGTCCGGGCCGACCACCCGAGCCGGACAGATTCCATTGAAGAATGCGCCCCTCGAAAGGCAAACCGATCAAGACCTGAATATGAAGCGTTACGTGGCCGCAGGTGATCGCGCCTATGTCGTCGGCGTCCAGGACGGCAGTTTGGTTCCGGATGTCAGCCTGAATCCGAATGGAATAGGCTGGCACATTACCGGGCAAATGGGCGGCGTCTGGGCACACCCAATTAAACTCCTCCATCAGTTTCAATTCTTTTTGAATGATAACGTGTTACCTGCAGCTACGAGGTTCGTGAGTGGCACAGGTTATGTCCGGTTGGAGTTGCCCCCAACCGACGGGCTCGAGATCAGCGAGACTCAGTTTGCCCCAGACGGATTGCCGGTTGTGCTGGTCGGAGTGCAGTTGCGCAACTCAAATCCAGGTCTTGCCAGCTTCACTCTAGCCATCGAAGCTGAAAGCGAATTAATTCCAGCTTATCCATGGAGTGGGACCAAGCCCACCTCCGAATCACTCCATCTACCGGACCAAGTCTCTTTTGATTCAACGCTGGGAGCGCTTCAGTTCACTCAACCTGCACAACCTAATTATAGCCGCCTGGCATGGTATGCGCTAGTAAGCGCGGCCCTGGACCCGCAGGATCGACAGACAGGTTTCCAATTACTTGGAGCCAGATTTCCCCTAACCACCTCTAAGCACAACGGCGCGACCGGAGCGCTGAAGTATCAAGTCAATCTCAAAGGGAAATCCAGCACGACCGTCTGGTTCGCCATTTCCGGCTCGAATGTTGATAAGGCGGAAGCTTCCGGAGCCTTGACGCTGGGGCTGGCATATCCGGATGAACTGCTCCGCGCGAAAGTCTCCGGGCGTCAACAAGTGCTCTCCCAGACGCAAATCAAGGTTCCGGATGCAGCCATACAAGCTGCCTTTGATTGGGGTAAATTGAACTTGGCCGATATGCGGAGAACGGTTCGCGATGTCATGGTTCGTGATACCATGGAAGGGACAGTGTACCCATCCCCACTCATGCCCACAATTCCCGTTCTTTCAGGCTTCGGAGCTGGATATCCGGATTATCCCTGGTTTTTCGGCACCGATGGTGCATATACCGTCTTTTCATTAGCTGCAGTTGGGCAATGGGAAGAAGCAAAGAATCATTTAGCGACGATCCGCCAAGTCTCGCAGCTTGTGAACGGGCCAACCGGCAAAGTGCTGCACGAGATGGTCACCGACGGCTCGATCTACTTTGGTACTAACACACAAAACGGTGATGTAAACGAAACAGCGGAGTTCGCCACCGCCGTTGCCACCCTCTGGCGGTGGTCTGGCGATAATTCCGTTCGGGACGACAACTACGATTTCATCAAGGCTGGATTGAACTACATCACCACTAAATTGGTTACCGCCAATTTAAATCCGGATGGCTGGCCTGAAGGCGCCGGCATGGTCGAAGCTACTGGCATGGGTGCGATTAAACTCGATGTGGCCGTGTACACAATTCGCGCGCTGAATGATCTTGCCGAAATGGCAGATAGCAAAGGAGATAGTGCCACGCGTGACTGGGCCCTGAACAAAGCCGGCGCGATGACCAAGAATTTCACACCAGATTGGTGGATCCCGAGCCATGGGCTCTTTGCCGATTCGCTGGCCCTGAATCAAATGGTGCCGACAGATCCTCCGGCAGCGCTCGGCACCCTCCCGATCACCAGCTGGAACAGCTCTACTGGATAAATGCTACCCCGATGGAGACAAGTTTCGCTTCAGTGGCCGGACGCCTCGATCGCCTTCCGCCAACTTGAGTCTTCCACCTTTACCGGAACGACCGGTTTCTATCAACAGGGCCAAAGACTCCCGGCCATTAAAGGCAGTCGTCAAGCCTCTGCGGTGAACACCGGTGTGATGGCTATCGCCGAGGCCAATTACGGGCGAATGGACCAATCGCTAAGATTTGTCAGCTTCGTCGCCAATGAACTGGATGTCGAGCAGCCCGGCGCGTTACCGGAATTGTTCCCTAGTCCGGACTACACGTACTTCCCGCCATTCGGCGGGGCTATGGTCATGCAAGCCTGGTCTTCATATGGCATTCACTGGCCGCTGGTGGAGTTGTACCTTGGGATCAAGCCGGATGCTCCCGCAAAATCTTTGTCTGTCGTGCCAGATCTGCCCCGTTCCTGGCGAGAGCTTTCGGTTGACAATCTGCGCGTCGGCTCTTCTCAGATCGCGGTTTCGGTAAAGCGCGCAGGAGTAAACTATGTCACAACGGTTTCGGCTCCGGCTGGCTGGAGCTTAACCATCGGATACACCCTGCCGGCAAATACCCAGGTCAAGTCGGTGACACTGAATCGTTCGCCTGCCGCGTTCCAGATCGTCCCTACAAACCGAGGCGAAGAGATTCACGTACAAACAAACTCCGGTGGCACGCAGGAGATCCGGATTCAGACTGAATGATGCTGCAATTCCAATCTGAGAGATAGCACAATGAAAGCGCGCCGCACACCGGCGCGTTTTCAAATCTCACTGTTGCCGGCGACAGGTCGGGAGGGATTTGTCCGGCATGAGAATCGGTGGCTGGCGACTCCATTCGATTGCAAGGAGCGGTGGGTCGATCCAGGCGCTCCTGGTGGTCTTTCTCGCAGCACGCGCTGCTTAGTCGGCGATGTCTTCATCGAGTTCGTGATGCCGATACATGGAAGATCCCTATGGCCTATGCCAATTGATCGATGATACCTCGATAGGCTCAACTATGTTTGGCATTGCGCCGGAATGCCTCACTGGAGGTGTCGCTCAGTTGCTACGCCGCGGAACCATATGCCACCACCAGCACCCCACGTTGACCTCCGGCTACGTTTACTCTGTTTCCCTAAGAGGAAAACAAATTTATCGGCGTCATGAAAACGCTGAATAATTCAGAGGATCTAAACGGCAGGACAAAATGTTCCGTGAACTGCAAACCTCTCCGGATTCGAGACTATACTGGTCTCTTACATGCGTCCCTTTTTAGCGTTTCTCGGTTTGCTGCTCTGCCTGATTCCAATCAGAGCGGACGAGCAAAGGGTAATCAAAGACTCCGAAGCCATTCGATACGTCGGCAGATATGTCGAGGTGTACGGTTTAGTGGTCTCCGTAACGGCCAGCCCATTCGGTACCATCTTTGTCAATTTCGGACGAGAATACCCAAATCAGACGTTCGCTGGGTTCATTCCAGCTGATTCAGGAATTGCGGCTGACCAGATCACAAAACTGCAAGGGAAAATCATCGGCATCGTCGGCACAATTGAACTTCACAAGGGGAAGCCGGAGATCAAAATCATGTCGATGTATCAGATCGTAGATTTAAGCTCGAAGTTGGCAGAGTGAAGGGGTCGCTGAATTTCTTGCCTGAAACTGACCGGGCTCAATCCCACTTTTGCTAAAACCGCGTGCCGAGGGTCATAGACCCTTCATGAACCGTCGGTGCAGAACGGAAGTCATCTTTTAGCGCCATCCTTTTCAAAGCACGTTCAAGTCTTGCCCAATGTTCGACTACCGAGTTCGGATCAGGCCAATGCGCCCTTAGGTGATCCAAGCGCCTTCTTCATTGCGTTACAGTTCATCTCCCCGATAAGGGTTTTTGGAGGAAATCAAAGATATGAAGCTTCTCCGTTCTCGACGCGACATACCTATACACTAAAATCGCTGGCTACCCGCTGCTGTGGCGAGTAGCGGTATCGGGCACCAATTTGAAATTTATGAAAATCAATCGCAGACAATTTTTTGGGCAATGGACTAAGCTGTTGTGGGCCATTCCATTCTTACCCGTGATAGTAAAGCTGTTTCAACCTTCTGCTAGAGCGCGCGCAGTAACTGATCCTGGGCATAGCCGCTTGCCGCATACCGACGGCTACGGAGCCTGTTCCCTTTGTAATTGCCCGAGTTATGTGGGAATTCAGGACACCTGTGGGAACTGCGGGCACGCCTATTGGTATCATGCATAAAAATCTTACATGTCGGAGGGGCATTCGGGGTCAAACGGATCACATAACGGTGGAACTTTTATGAACTGGAAAAAACCCGGTTGGAACCTTGTCTGGATGGTTTTCGCCGTCCTCCTTCTAGCGTACTTCGTGCTCGCCACGCTGCTTCGGCTCGGCGATTTCTTTTCTTGGGTCTTTTCGCACGTATCGTTTCATTAAAAATCGTCATGACCCACCAGCGATTCACCTGATGGATCACGCTCTTGTCTTGCTCCTGATCACAGGCTTCGCAGCAAAGGGCGCCGTTGTTCGGGCAACTCCGGGCCGGTTGGAGGAACGCGTCCAGTGCGGTAATGAATTTCGAATGGACTATGCCATCGAGACCCTGAAAAGGCGCACGCTGGCTGAAAATGAAGTCCCCCAAGTCCGTTCAGTTTGGAGAGCCGTTTGGGCCTGCCGCCTTGTCCTTGAAATAACGGGGGTCGATGCGGTAGTGGCCGTTCTTGGTCAACAAGGCCGGCATTTGGAGTTGCAGAGGTCCTAGCGGCCGCAGCGGAGGCAGCTTCATATTAGAGTGAACCTCTTTAGTAATGGGTCACCCGCTTGGTCATTTTAGGTTTCATTTGAGTCCATAGCTGTTCAACTTGATTAACCACCCGTTACCATCATTAACCAAAAAAAACATTGAACCAGCCGTGGAGGGCAATCGGCTCGCCGCCGTCTTCCTGCACGGTATTGGTCCAGCCACCGACCGCGATGACGATCGCTCCTGCGGAGCGAACCTCGTTGACGGTGATTACCTCGTCCCGAGCGTGCGAACGCTCGAAATGAAAACTATCCAATCGTTTTTCGATCTCGGCTGACCCGGTAAATTGTCCTTCCGGCGTATTCCAGACTGCGTCGTCGGCATAAAAGGAAGCCAGCACATGAGCTTGATGGAAATTATACAAGTGCTCAAACAGTTTAAGTAAGGCTTTGACCGATTGTTCGGTGGACGCATCGACCGGGTCCAAGCCATGCATGTCGGTCGTCTTTTGCGCCCAAGCAGTCAGGACCAAAGCGAAGGAAAAGAGGGGAACAAGAAGTTGTTTCATTCGAACCCCTATTTTTTAATTTCAGTTTCAATGTGCCACTTGGCGGTGGGCTCCTCGTCGTCCGAATAGATGTAAACGACCGGCTTATTAGCTCCCAATCGGTATTCCCCCGGCACCGGCTTGCCGTTACAGGTCATCTTCCCTACGTCCACGTAATAAGGAATGTTTAGACTGGGTTCGAGCTTCAACCAATGGCGCACGAACCCATCCTCCAGCCGCAAGCGGGCCGTCGAATAGTAGCAGGAGAGATCATTGCCGTCGTACAACGCCAACCGGTTGGTGTAGGTCATCCGCGAGCCGTCTTCGTCTTCATTCTGGGCTTGGAGAACTCCGGCCCAACCAATCAGTACGGTTAGGATAGCGATTAACGTTCTCATGTGATTTATTTCTTCGGCTTCTGTGCTTGCTTGACCTTCCAGCGAAAGATGCCGCGAGGATCGACGACATCTCCGATTCCATCATCGATCTTCAGTAAAGACCGCTTTGGGGACCTACCCCCCAGGAACGATAGATCGCGCCGATCAACCGAGATGGCGTGAGAGGACCGCTATTTAACCAAAGCTCACTCTACGATGAACAATCTATGATCAATATCGGTTAGGGCGACTCAAAGCTGCCAAAATACCCTTTCAGATTGACGCATTGGTCGCTGCTACGCCTGCGCCCGACTGCCCTCCCCGTTCCTCACCAGACTGCGTCTGGCCGCACTGCTCTGCCGTCAGATCGTTCGGATGGTAAGCTTATTCATTCCTCTACCATCCTCCATGTATTCTCAGGGGCTGCCGCGCACTAGTACTTAGCATGATGGCGCGTCGTCATCCTTTGAGGCGTTGCCGGTCTACTAATCGCCGTCGGCCTCACAATTCGCCCGTCCTCAAGAACGGCGGCATAAAATGTCTGACGAGTTTGGCCGATTTTGCCGTTCATTTGCACGAGATAATATGGGACGGGACTCGTTTGATATTGGACCGAATCCACCTTTATATAGCTTGCATTATAAAAGCCACCGGGTTTACTGGCTCCCAGATTCGTCAGACCACCAGTCGTTTCCAACCCTCCTGCCCATCCGACTGCGATGATCGGCACTTCATTCTGGGAGACCTTGCCAGTGTCGGGCTTTGCCGATGGCAGATTGGGAGGAACTTCAAGTCGATAATATTGATCAACCCCATTCTCCTGGTGCACAGTGAAAACAACGCCGTTCGTGGTTGCCGCCATCGTTGGGACAAGCAGAGCAAAAGCATAAATAGTCAAGAGCCGAGCGTACATATAAACAGGGATTCTCCTTTCGTAATTAGGAGTTTACCGGGTCGATGGGCTCGTGGAAAGGGTTTTCTCCTTTTGGTATACAAAGTATGCGCGATTTCTCTTTGGACATGAGGCGCTGAATTGGCGTTTTCCGAGAGCGAGAGGACCATCACACGACTGGACCCAATGCCGTTCCAGGTGATCGCTGTCCGAAGTTCGAACATTCCCTCCGTCTGCTTTACTTGGATTAGTGTGCTACCAACTCTCCCACCGTCACGTGAGCTACCGCCTCACCAGCAGTAATCTCTACCAGACCCAATAGACCTGATAGGCTCTCCTTGATCCAGCTTGCAGCCATTTTATTGGATTCCTCCGCTGCTCCGTCCTTCGTCTCGAAGACGCTGAAAGGAGCCATAATCCCTTCTCCCGTATCGACGAAGTAATAATCCAAAAAGCCAGGGAGGTTCTTGATGCGAGGAACAAATTGTTCATTTACCAGTCGAGTTACCTCCGTCGCTGAGTCGGTTTTATATTGTCGTATGATTGCGTACATAGAGCGCCTTCCTGAACGCCGCTCGTATCGACTACCATATCCATCCAACGCTTCGCCACCAATTGTTCCGGAAAAAGAATTCCGGCACTGGTTTCGGCCACGTTATGTTGTTATCTATTGGGTTTCGGCAGTGTGTCTCGTCTGCGCAGTCGTATCTGTTTCAAGAGCTGGCAGGCTGGAAAATACCTTTCTTACGGGGTCTTATTTTTGGATTGCGAACCCGATATTGCTGTTTATAGGAAATTGTTCCCGAGAAGATTCAGTGGGAAACTCCTTAGACGATCGACAGGCCGCGACGCTATGGGCCTTACCTTCCACCTCTGACGTTTCCTACGGCATTGTAGACGCTGCAGGCCGGTTGCCAGAGTAGTCGGTGCGTGTAAGATCGAGTCACGGTCTTCGGACGGCGAGACCAATTTCAATCCTCGGCCCGGTGATATGGCCACTTGGATTGACAACCTTGGGCTCCGGATCAGGTCACGGACGTGGGTCGCTAATAGACGCGTTTCAAGGCTTGCCATTGCGTTTCTACCTTGATGGTGGCATCCCTGAATCGGCGGACCGAGGAGCACAGGCTTTTGATCGCCTCGTTCCGAATCCGCAAGGATTTCGTCAACGCATGTTCCCAAATCTCTCCCTCGGCATCAAAGGTCTTCTGGGCCGGTGGAGGAAGATTCTCTGCATTGCGAATAAGGCTCGACTTCATGGGTAACAGGTACGAGTGTCCTCAACTCTCTCTCCTCCTCGGGTGCCTCTCCGCGCCTCAGCTTTGAAGCGGGTCCCATCTCTGGCGAAGTCAGACATAGAAAGTGATGCCAAAATGACTCCAATCCCCGCAAAAGTCCTTACAGTCGCTAAACAGAGCCATCAATACCATGTGCTTGTTCAGATCGAACTTGAAAAATACGTAGGTGCTTTCCACACCTTAAGATTCGCGAGAGAAAGCAAACCCTTTAGCGGCAATTGTCACAGCAGTCAGCTTGACCTTTTTTATGGAAAGAATCCCGGGCTCAAAGCGGGGCAGTCATTTCCGTTGTGGACGATTCAGTGATCCAAGCAAACGGTCCGTGCCATCGCGCCATTGGCGGAGTTTGCGCGCCGCTTTCTGATTGCCGGAAGGGCACGTCTTCGCTCAACTATCGGGCAGCAAATCGCGCTGGAGGACGCCGTCAATCTTGATTTGCCAATAGTTGCCTATGAAATGCCTGGTATCAGGTGGGACGATCTCGACTCGGTGCTCTTAAAAGGACGGCGTCTACCGGGTTCGAATCAGGCCGATGCGCCCTTAGGTGATCCAATCGCCTTCTTAACTGCGTTACAGATCATCGCCCGCGAGAAAGGTTTTTGGAAAAAATCAAGTATACGATAGTTCTCCGCTCTCGACGCGACAGAAGTGACGTCATAACCCGAGATAAGAATGATCGGAGCTGCGCTCCCTTTCGACCGAATCCGCTCCGCGACATCGAGTCCGGAACCGTCCGGCAACTTGTAGTCCAACAGATAGGCATCAAAAGGTCTTTGTTCGATGGCTCGGAAAGCATCGGCGACACATTGGCTGGTCTGGACCTGATATTGTTCATCGGAAAGCATCCGTTGAACGATTCGACAGAGCGCGTTGTCGTCATCTACCAATAGGACATTATTGCCACTGGATTTGGGCGACAGAACCGATTCTACCGGTAGAGCAGTGGAAGCGAATTTCTCCCGGAGGTGTGTAAAAATCCCCTTCATGCGCTAAATTATCATAAACATGGGAATTATTTTATTTATTTCGCAGGTAAGCATATTCGCTGCACAGTCCGGCCGCGAGACAGCGGCTTCCAGCCACTGCCCACGCCGCCTGCATCATTGGTTCGTTCCGGGGGTGCAGACGGCTTTTTGCTTACCCCTCCGTTCAAGCTCGAAAATCTAATGAAACCAGTCCAGCCGGAGGGCGTCCTTGCGAAAATCTTAGCGCGATCGAACTTTCCGAGAATCGGCGAGGCAAATCACATCCCGCCAATACTGGTATGAGAGGCTATGATCTTCCAGCCATCGGCAAACTTTTGGAGGTTCATGACGCTGTTTCCCACGACCGCCTGCTTGGAACTTGGGAAAGCGACCGACCACCAAGTAAGGGCTAACGCGAGATCCGGCTTCAGCAACCTGACTTGGATGCGTTTGGGTTGGATGAAGCCCATTGCCGTAGCACCCGGATACCCGTTAACGTAAGAATCGTGAAGTTGCTGCCAGCCGTTAAACTGTTCAGAGCCCACGACAACCAGCAATTCGGGGGACTTCCAGTACATCTGCATATACCCCTCAATGTCGTGCGCATTCCAGCGATCGAGCATTTTGAGCAAGATCTCATAGACCTGCTGATCATCAGGCTTGGAGACGCTTGAATTCGCAGGGAGAGAGGCGAATTGCCATGCGTTCTGCTCCTGCGCCATCACCGGCAGACAGAGGAGCAAAGCGGCTATTGCGAATATTTTGACGAAGGTCCCGAATCGTTTTAGCGACGCGATATTGCGATGTGATTGGATATGGATCCGGCTCAACCTTTATACTCTACACGAATTCCATCCTTATAATAGTGAGTGAATCTCCTTTTAAGTAAGAACGGGATCGCTGGACATCGGGAGGCTCAGTAATTCTAGGCGAATTCTTCATGATTTTTTCTCACTTGCGCGAGATGAGGGCAGACTTTTTATCGCGTCGTTCCCAATCCATGTTCCAAAATCTCTCCCTCTGCTTCGAATGTCTTCTGCGCAGGTGGCGGGCCGCAGCTGTTTCCGCGCTCCGAAAGAACCAAACGGAGTCTTTGCAACACAGTCCACGCCCGCAACCGGCTTTGCTTTGACGCTTCGAGTTCGTCGAGCAGATTTTGGATTGAGGAATCAGCCGATAGGCAGAAAGATCGCGATAATATAAGTTTGAACGCATCGAGTCAGAATTGTTCTTCGACCGTCAGACTCTAGGCTGCGGAGTATCGGCCATAAAAAGGCGGGATCACCCCATCGGAGGATCCCGCTGAAACGTGATGCGGGGCCATGCAGACGCTCGATAGGTTCGACGATTGTCGATGATCCGGCTTCTTCCGCTATTCGCTCTGCTGGATTCCAAGTGTTCGATCTAGATACAGCGATGCACTTCCAGAGTAGAGCGCCTTCATTTCGGATGGAGGTTGGGTCTCGACGATGTGCGGACAAAAGCGGTCCAACCAGGCAAACTCGATGTCACTGACAATGGCACTCCGCACCTCGGTGCCGTAGCCTAGCAATTGGCCAATGATAATTTTCGGCGCGCTAGAGAATCTTAAGTCCCATTCCGTCAGAACTCTGCACGCCTTCGGCATAGCAGACGTTCCACCTTTCTGGATTACCAGCGTCACCTTGGTCCCTTTGGAAAGGATCGGATCACCGCACCAAGAGTATGACCACGACCACAATCAACCAGACGGGCAAGGTGCAGACAAAAAGCGAAATCACCGCCAGCACTGCGAGAACATAGAGTACCTGAAGATTGCAATGAAGCCGCTGGTTAACCGGAATTGTCCAGGTACAATGAATCTTTGAAGAGTCTGGCGAACGAACTCTCACAGATCCAGCCACTTGTCTTTAGTTCACCGTCCAGTCCGCCTTCTTTTTGTAAGAGCAATTTCGACTCGTCTAGCGTTGTCTCGAACCTGGAAAGATACAACTGGAGATCTTTGATTGTGGGCATGGCGAATCAGTAATTTCGGGGGGACTGGACGAGGAGTGGGAGAATTGTGGAATGTGCCTCAATCAAGTTTTGATGTTCGAGGGATCCTTAGTTTCACAGAGGTCGATCAATCTGCTAAAAACAAACCTAGACGGACGTTGCCCCGCTCCTTGTCGCGACACGTGGAGTAGCCCGTTTTCCTTTAGACGCGCGAGCAAATTAGAAACTGCTTGCCGACTTGGACTTCCATCAAGTTTAACTTGAGTTCCGCCAAAAATAGGACGCTTAAACATCCAATCGACGAGACTGACTGCATATTGGGAACGAGTCAGTTCTACACACTTGCTTTTTGTCTCTTCGTAAAGCGCTTTCACGGCGAGGGCTCTCGATGAATTAAGATCTGACTGTTCCGTGATTCCCTTAAGAAAGAAACTGATCCAGTCGTTCCAAGCGCCCCGTGTTTCTCCCAACGGCCTTAATTTGTTGATATACATCTCACGCCGTTCTTCGAGCCAGGCTGAGAGATAAAACATCGGCCTGTGAAGCAACTTTTTCTCGAATAAAAACAAGGGAATAATAATTCGCCCGATACGTCCATTACCGTCCATAAAAGGATGAATTATCTCAAACTGGGCATGAACTACGGCAAGTTGAACGAGCGGATCGGGCTCGAACTTATGATAGTATTTCTCCCATTCATGGAGAGCAGTCATCATCTCAGCAACGGGCGGGGGACGAAATCAGCACCGTCAATATCGCAGTCTTTCTTGCCGATCCAGTTCTGAACCGGTCTCCATTGCCCACGCGCCTTCCCCTGGCCTCGCACGCTATCCATCAGCATCGAATGCAATATCAGCATTAGATTGAGATTGAACGGTCTTTCGGCAAGAGCGTTTTCTGCGAACGACAACGCTTGCCGGTAATTGAGGATTTCTTGGATATCGTGCCGTTTGCGTTCTATCGGTTCTTCCTCGCCGACCTCGAAATTCAACACTTCTCCGAGGGTTGCCTGCGTTCCTTCAATAGCTGAAGAATTGACGGCTTCTTGGGTCCGGAGGGGCGAAAGGAGAACATTGGGGTTGGGAATAGCGTGAAGTACGCCAGCAAAACGTGAGATGGCACGATTTGCCTCTCCCATCTTCGATACAAGCCTGGCATACTCCACCTCAGCAATGGGCAATTGCTCGGGGATAAAGGGCTTCATCTTTGTGTAACGCAATATAGACACAAATCTGTTTGTGTAAACTATTTGTGCTTATCGCTTTACACAAACCAGACCAGCGCTATACCAAACGTGACAACGTTGATGCCATGTGCTTTGCTTCGAATTCATTCGCAAGTGCTTATAAGAGAACATGTAGCGCTGAGTAACATGAGGCGGGGACGGGAATCGAACCCGTGAATAGCGGTTTTGCAGACCGCGGCCTTACCACTTGGCTACCCCGCCGAATCAGGCTTCCAGATTTGATTCGCTGGCTTTTGCCGTTTCTCTTCTGTCTCACGTTGCCAATTTTCGGGAACTACGCGAATGCCGACAATTGCGCATCGTCCCGTGCAACGGAAACAGGGCGTACAAGTACTATCTGGATGGCTACAAAGTCAATGGCAAGCGAAAGCGGCTCTTCTTTAAGGACGAATCCGCTACCGATCGGAAACTCGCAGAACTTGCCAGGCTGAAAAAGAAAGAGGGCAGGACGGTCTCGATGTTCCTCTCGACCTTAGAGTACGGCG
>CAVTQD010000009.1:0-27842 GCA_963736745.1 uncultured Verrucomicrobiae bacterium
ATGTACAGGTTATCCGCAGTTATTCATGGGCTGCAGTGCAGAGCCAACAAAACTCGCAGCGTAAGCCTGTGGAGCACTGCGGCGGCAGCCACGATTTTTCTGAAACCTTGGTTTCAAATCTGGAAAAGTGACGGCCGGCCACAGAAGGCGCAGCCGGCCTGCTACGAATGGATTTAAATTGACCTCTCCAAAAGGTGCTCCCCTCCAACTAATCGAGCAGGTCGGTTGCGGTTCTGGTTAAACGAATCCTCAAGAGAATTTCGTCTTACCCTACGAACAGACTGTACAGTTTTCGATCGCCAGTTCCAACGCGCTTTCTGCGGCTCAAATTCTAACCGCAATCCATTATTTATGACTATCCGTTCTCGATTTCCCTACCGGGCCACAGTTGGTCTCGATTGGGCTGACCAGAAGCATGACGTTTTTGTCCGTCTTGCTTAATGGCGATTCTTACCGGCGCAAGATTGATCCCCCAACCGAGGCCATCCAGGAGTGGCTTCTGGAGTTGAGATCCGTTTGCGCCGAGGGCAAGATCGCCATTGCTCTTGAACAACGTCGCGGTGCGCTATTTTTTCAGTTATGCACCCATTTGGGCTGGATTGATCTTTATGCGATTAATCCTCAATCGTTAGCCAGTTTTCGAAAGACTTTCTTTTCAAGTCACGCCAAGGATGATCCTGTCGATAGCCAATTGCTTGAAGAGTTGGTTCGAACTGACCCGGAACGATTTCGTCCCTATCAACCAGAACCAACTGCAGAACGCAAACTCGATCAATACTGCCGGCACCGTCGCAGTCTTCTGGATTTAGCGACCAAGACCGAACTCAAGCTGATTTCTACCCTCAAGCAATATTTTCCTTTAGCTGTTAATCTCTTCAAGGGCATGAAATCGGACATCGCGTTGAACTTTCTCTCCCGGTGGCCAACGCTCGATGAGCTCCGCAGAGTCAAAGCGCAGACCGTCCGCTCCTTTTTTTACGCTCATAACTCGCGCAGCCAGTCGCTGATCGAAAAGCGACTTCAACAAATAGCTCAAGCGCATGCTGTTACAGATGATCTCGCCCTGATCGAGCCGCGGGCTCTTACCACCAAATACCTGGTCGCCCAGTTGCGCCAGTTCAATCACGCTATCCGCGAATTTGATCACAAGATTAAGGAACTTTTCAAATCTCATCCTGACCATTTTCTCTTCGATAGTTTTCCGGGCCTGGAGAAAGCTGGCTCCCCGTCTCCTTTCTCTATTTGGTTCGGATCGAACTCGCTGGGAAGACGCTACTGACATCCAAAAATACTCCGGTATCGCTCCCGTGGTAGAACGCAGCGGCAAGTCTCTTTGGGTGATCGACGACTTGCCCGGCCCATATTCGTCTGTCAAACCTTCCATGAGTTTGCCCAGCAAACCACGCAACGTTCTTCGTGGGCGGATCAGTTTTATCGGCGTCAACGCGAGAAAGGAAAATCTCATCACAGCGCTATCCGCTCTTTGGCATTCAAGTGGATTCGTATCATTTTCGCCTGTTGGAAAGCCAACAAGCCTTACGATGAATCCTTCTATCTTAACACCCTCGCAAAAAGGAATTCCGCCTCTTCTTCCACTTGACGGACCACCTCAGAGGTTGGAAGGCCGACAGAGGTGCAATCCCGCAAAACGCGCTAAAGCGGGAGCTGATCATCGGTGAGATCGGGCAAAGGGAAAAGAATCCTGTTTACAACACAAAAAACATGTGTTTTATTCGTCCGTGAATATCACAACATTAATATATTCAGTTCTAATATCTGCGGCTTGTGTTCCGTGGAACGCAGCCTTCGCTCAATCCAGTGTCTCATCGACTCCGCAACAAGCGTCTTCTCAGTTCGCGCCGCCGACGAAACAGAAACGAACCGTTAATCCTGAATCTATCAAACGAGCAAAATTAACGCGTCTTCGCAAGGACGTTGCGCTGACCGATGATCAGGCCACAAAAGCCAAACCGATTATCGATGCTTACGTGAACGATATGCAGGCGATCAAGACAGACGCGTCGCTCGATTCACGTACAAAGCGCCAGAAGTACTCCGAGGTGCGTCAAAAATACGACAGCGACCTGGATGGAGTTCTCAATGCGGAACAGCAGCAGAAGTTAGCGTCACTTAGGGAGGCACGACGGGCAAAGTTGCGTGCTGCCAGAACCAGCAGCGTATCCGCAGCGATTGAACCATCTGGCTCCACAGGGGCGCCGGCGATTGTTCAGTGACGGTTCGCTGCGAACTGTGTCGGGCGCCGCTCAACCTTCTCATGCCGCAGCGACTGTCTGCCCGTGACGAGGGTTGAGCGGTACGTCTCGTGTCCATTTGAGGGTAGAGCTTTGTGAATCGGGGAAGGCGGAGAGAACAAGGTGCACTAGATTGGGATACTTCCGTGATCTGAATTGTTTACGTACCCTTGTTTTTTGGCTCGGTTCTTGCTATAAAAAAAGCATATGCCAGAACAAATGCAAAGGCCTCCGGTCCAAAGCCCATGGGAACGGAAGCCAGGTGACGACGGCGGCCCGAAGACGCCCAATGTATCAAAGCCTGATACGAACAATTTGCTCAAGCGCTTGCGCTCGATAGATCCGGACCAGTCCAGGAAATACCGGCAGCGCAGCGGACAATAGAAATTCAGGCTTCGCGAACGGAGCAGGAAAATGGCTCAAATGAAACGAGCCATTGCGGCGGCCTTCTCTCTGGTGCACATCTAAGTTGCCAAGAATCCGCCGTCGATGTGAAGAGCAAGGCCGTTCAACATCGCTGCTCCTCCGGTCAAAAGAAAACAGACAACTGAAGCAACGTCTTCGCACTCGGCGAACCGACGCAACGGAATTCTCGCCAGCATTGGGCCGCCTTTGACCGGATCACTCCAAGCGCGTTTTCCCATCTCCGTCAAAACAACGGTCGGATTAACAGAATTAACGCGGATCCCGTGCTGCCCAAGTTCGACCGCCATAACCGCGGTTAATTGATCCAACCCAGCCTTGGAAGCGCAGTAGGCTGCATGATCAGGCAGGGCCTGAAAGGAAGCCATACTTGATACGTTCACAATGGAGCCGGCGATGCCCCGCTCGATCATTTGCTTTACGACAACCTGTGAAACGATCATGACGGCCCTAAGATTGATCGCCATCGTTTTGTCCCAGGCTTCCACACTGGTTTTTAAGAATGGCTCCAGGATCGAAATGGCTGCATTATTCACAAGGAGATCGATTTCTCCTGCTTGTTCGGCTGCTTGCCTGGCGGAATCAGGATCAGCCAGATCGGCGACGATCGTCTGGCAGCCAATTTCTTCCTGCAAACTCTGTAAATCTTTCTCTGTCCTGCTAAGGGCAACAACTTGTGCATTGAAGAGATTCAACATTGAAGCGATTTCTCGCCCGATCCCTTTGCCGGCCCCGGTGACCAGGACGCGCTTTTGTCTGAAGTCAAATTTGAAATCTTCTGGGAGTTTCATCTCAGTTGTCAGTTGTCAGTATCAAATTCCTGTCGCTATTCTCTTCCACTGACAACTGACACTGGCAACTGCCAACTTATAAGTCTCACCCAAAGCGAACGCTCTGCGGTACGCGCAAATTCCCGCCGCTATTTTCTTCCACTGACGACTGACACTGGCAACTGACAACTTATGAGTCTCACCCAAAGCGAACGCTCTGCGGTACGCGCAAATTCCCGCCGCTATTCTCTTCCACTGACAACTGACACTGGCAACTGACAACTTACGAGTCTCACCCGAAGCGAACGCTCTGCGGTACGCGTAAATTCCTGTCGCTATTCTCTTCCACTGACAACTGACACTGGCAACTGACAACTAACGAGTCTCACCCAAAGCGAACGCTCTGCGGTACGCGCAAATTCCTGCCGCTATTCTCTTCCACTGACAACTGACACTGGCAACACCCAACTTACAAGTCTCGCCCAAAGCGCGCTCTGCGGTACGCGCAAATTCCCGCCGCTATTCTCTTCCACTGACAACTGACACTGGCAACTGCCAACTTACGAGTCTCGCCCAAAGCGAACGCTCTGCGGTACGCGCAAATTCCTGCCGCTATTCTCTTCCACTGACAACTGAAAACTGACACTGGCAACTTTAGTGACTTGAACGCGCTTTTTTCGCAGATTCAATCACCTGCTGTTCCAGCTCGGCGGGCAGCTCTTCATAGTGGCTGAACTTTTCCGTGTGCATACCCCGGCCACCGGTCAACGAGCGGAGCTGGCTCGCGTAGCGATACAGCTCCTTGGCTGGAGCGAGTGCATGAACAACCTGAAGACGGGTTCCTGCATCCATTCCCACCACTTTGCCACGGCGGCTGGACAGGTCTCCGATGATCTTCCCGACGCAGTCCTCGGGGACCCGGATTTCGAGAGAATGAATCGGCTCGAGCAAACAGGGGCGTGCCTTGAGGAATGCCTCCTTAAACGCCCAGTAACCGGCAACCTGGAAAGAGATATCGTTCGAATCGACCGGGTGCATTTTGCCGTCGTAGAAATTGACATTAACGTCCACGACCCGATAACCGGCCAGAATTCCCTCTACAAGCTTGCTGCACTCCGCGTTCAACCGAAGCGACAAAAACGCGATCGACGCATTGGCCCGAAAGCGACTCGGTGAATGCAATGCCCGAATCCCGGGGTGCCGGCGTGATTCGCAGGAGCACTTCTGCGAACTGTCCTGCACCACCGGACTGCTTCTTGTGGCGATAATCCGCTTCGGCACTCGCTTTAATCGTTTCGCGAAAACGCACGCGTGGCTCGACAAGATCGAAGTGGACGTTGAATCGGCGGCGAAGTCGTTCACCAACAACGTCGAGATGGAGTTCGCCCTGCGCGGCGACGATCGTTTGGCGAAGTTCCGGGTCTGCTTTGAACTGAAATGCGGGATCCTCGCTGTGCAGCGTGGCAAGTCCGGAACCAATTTTGTCTTCCTGACCTCTGGCTTTGGGTTGCAGCGCGGCATGGAGAGAAGGTTTCGGATAGTCCGGTGCCGGGAGTTTCACGGGGCGGTTCGCCAGACATAGCGTGTTTCCGGTATGGGTGTCTTTGAGCTTAACAGTGGCGCCGATGTCGCCGGAAGTCAGCTCGCCTATGGCGGAGCGATCGCGACCGTTGAGCCGGTAGATCTGGCCGATGCGTTCGGTAATACCCCGTGTGCTGTTATACAATTCCATCCCGGTTCTGACTGTGCCGGAATAGACGCGGAAGAATGAGAGCTCGCCGAAGTGCTCTTCGTTCATCGTTTTAAAGACCTGTGCCACCGGTTCCGAACCGGTAAGCGAAACTTCGACTTCATTGTCGTAGGCGTCGACCGCTGTCACCCGGGCCCGATCAATGGGTGAGGATCCATACTTTGCAATGAAATCCATCAAGCGAGCGACGCCTATATCAGTCTCGGCCGAGATGCAGAACAACGGTATAAAATGCTGGTGCTGGACAGCCGCATGGATGCCGTTTCGGAATTCTTCCTCGGAAAGTCCGCCTTGATCGAAGTACTTGGTGAGCAACGCGTCGTCGGACTCCGCGATAAGCTCAATCAACTCACGGTGGAGTTGCAGGACACGATCTTTCCAGCTGCCTTGTGCAGGTTCCTCGGTATACTGGCCTCGGCCGGTTGTCTCGTAGGTAACGATGTCGTTCCGGAGCACATCCAGAACTCGGTTGAAGTCAGGACCGGGGTTCACCGGAACATTGAGCGGAAACACGCGCGGTCCATAGTGCGCCCGAGCATCGGCAAGAACTTTATCGAAGCTCACGTTCGGCTTGTCCATTGCGTTGACAACGATAATCTTCGGAATGCCGCACTCATCGGCGAAATTCGAGACTCGTTCGGTGCCAACGCCGACGCCGTGTTGTGCATGGACGATGACCAGCGCAAAATCAGCGACGTGCAATGCCGCAAGCGCCTCGCTCATGAAGTCCAGATAGCCCGGCGTGTCCAAGATGTTGAACTTTTTATCCATCCACCTGGCATGCAGCAGCGACGTCTGCGTGGAGATCTGTCGCTGCTTTTCGCTTACGTGATAGTCGGAAACGGTAGTGCCGTCCGCGATACGCCCCATGCGATTGATCATGCCGCTGCAGGCCAGCATCGCCTCGCTCAGGATCGTTTTTCCGGACGATGCATGCCCGACGATGGCAAAGTTGCGGATCTCCGCAGAACGATGGTCTGCCATGGTTCCGACCATGAGCCGGAATTGGCCCGCATGCAAGCTCCGCGCAACAAAAGTGTCGAACTGATGGCGTTCAGCGTTCGGCGAGCATCTTGGCGCTCGATGCATGCGAGGAACTAATGGAGAACCCAGACTCGGTCGCTCTACTGTCGAGCAATAACATCCAAGTACTTTTCTGGATTCTCGCTATGCGCAGCGACGAAAGCAGAAAGCTTTTCGCACACTTCGGCTGACGGGCGAGCGGGGAGAACTGGGCCTTCTTCTTCCATCGCGATAGCCAGCGTTGAGAAGCGGTCCCGCAGAAACTTGATCAAATCCGCAGAACTTCCGCCGAGTCGAGACATTAAATAGGGACAAAACTCAGAAATGACCAACCCGGCCCGGGCAAGAGTTTCTTTACCGCCTGCTGCCACGAACGGCTCCGCCCCCTGCGTGTCTATCTTCACAGCCAAAGGCCCGTTCAAGTCCGCTGCAATCTCGTCAAGCGGCACACCTTCAACGTCGATTGTACGCCGCTTTTCCTCTCCAAGCCGCCCTGCTTGCTCGCCGATGCGCAGCCGATGATCACCCAGGTTTCCGGAAGACAATTCGAACGAAAGCTTCTGTCGCCGGACGAACATAGCTAGCTGCCGAATTTCAACATTATCAAAACGGCAATTCTCCGCGACATTGACACATAAATTGGAAAAGTTTTGGGGCTCCGGCTCAATGGCCAGGCAACGCACGCGCGGATTTTGCGCCACGGGAATTGTCGTCAAACCGATGTTTGCTCCAATGTCTATATAACTGCCGCCGGTATCGGCAAAGAACGATTGGAGGAGACTGTTGGTACGTTCTGCCCACGTGCCAGTTTTTGCATATTGCAAGAGCACTGACCTATCGGTTGATACGCTTTGTATGACGCCGTACCTCCCGGATGCTCGGAGAGCGACCACGTTACAGCCCGGCGCGAGTCGCGAGATCACTTCGAACCGTCCGTAATTGTCACATATTGCCTCCAGCACCGCCTCAAGCACTACCTTCGGCAGACTGGACAAGACGCCTTTCGATACATTTCTAACAACATCGAAGACCGCCTCCCGCGTAACTCCGGGCACAGTAGACGCGGCGGTTTTCAAAACCTGACTAGTAAGGTTATGCTTCATCTCTTCTCTTGCACCTAGCGCGAAGGATCCAGCGAACTATCTATTTACCATATTATGCGAAAGTGACCCCTATGTGCTTTGAGCTTGGTCGCACCCCTGAAAAACGTTTTTATGGAGGAGGAGCGTACACATGGATATAATCAACGCACAATTGCGATGGATTGGGGGTCTTGTCAATTGGCCAATGACCTCCCAAGGCGAGATCCACCATGACATAAAAGCGGCTCTTTCGCTTCCGGTGGAGTCGGCGTTTTCCAAAGTTCCTCTCCATCAAAATAAAAGTGGATATAATCCGAGTTAATCAGCGCCGAGTAAGTATGGAACCCAGTTGTCATACCCTGACAGGTGCTTGAATTTCCAATCCCGGAGTATTGGCTTCCATTGGTATTCCAGACATGGACAACCTGATGTGCGATCAAGGAATTGACTCCATATTCTTCAAGGATATCAATTTCGGCAACTTTGGTCTTTGGAGTCGTGAAACTGCCCAGGCCATCGAGCCAGAAAGCCGGCCAAACGCCGGGTCCGTCTGGAAGCTTCATCCGCGCTTCAAAATAACCCAGGGCCTGAGAGAAGCCGTTTCCCTTGGTATCAACCGAAGACAAAAGTCCAGATCTCCAGTGATTATTACGGCTGGGATCCTTCCAAGCGGTAATGGTTAAGATTCCGTCTTTAATGCTGAACGGGGAATGCGGATAGGTGGGCTCAGTAAACCAGGCTTCTCCAAAGTCGCCCTTGTATGGAGTGTGGGCGATCCATTTGGTGCCCGGCCCATAGGCGGATACACTCAATGGGCCATTAAATTCTTCGGCGAAGACAAGCGTATAGCCGGTCAGGTCCGGCGCCGCGAACAAGGAACTAACTGCACCAGACACCATCAGAACAATCAGCGCGGCGAGAATGCTCATGGGCCTAAGTCAAACTTCTAATTTTGCGCAACTAAATCCAATAATTCGTTGCTCGGCACCGAATTAGCGCGAGCTCTCTTATATTCGTCGAGCTTATTATAGGCCAGTCCAAGAAACATCCAGGTGGTGGGTATAAAAAATTCTGAGAGTGTAAAGTTGCACAGAAAGAAAAGCGCAAAGGCACAGATTTTGTAGCCTCCATATAGTCCCTCTCTCGGCAAACACCAGACCGGCTTGAGAAAGGCCAAACAAAATATCATGAAGCCCGCGATGCCGGTATTTGTAAGGATGGCCAGACCGACTTGATTGTAAGCATAGCCGAATCCATAACCAAAAAGCCAGTTCATGATCGTAAAGTTGTTAAACATTTCCCTGGTATTGAGAGAGGAGTCAA
Source organism: uncultured Verrucomicrobiae bacterium (assembly GCA_963736745.1). Taxonomy (GTDB): domain Bacteria; phylum Verrucomicrobiota; class Verrucomicrobiia; order Chthoniobacterales; family JAFAMB01; genus JAFAMB01. The sequence continues at coordinate 8,624 of CAVTQD010000009.1, forward strand.
TTCTCATCTGTCCGGACTGCGAATTCCCGGATATTTTGTCACCAAATACTCCGTTAAATGTATCGGGAAACAATTGACTCATGGCAACAATCCCGCAGATCATCACCACCAGGAAAAGGACGCCCGGCAACCGGCCTTTAGGAGATAGCACAATTTGAAAAAATAAGCAGACCGCCAAGGCAACGTAGAGGCTTGTGGAGGTAGAGAAGAATGCGTTAAATGCGAGCAAGGCGATCAGCCAGACCCGGTTAAATTGGATGGCGAGAATCAAGAACGGAACTACCGCGGCTGCATAAAAGGCCGGTTCTCCATAGAAGCTCTTAATACGCAACAGAGAAATGCCCCCAAAATTCACCGTCTGTGACCAGCTGCCAGGATGATCGTCGCCAAACATCCGGTTGGCCACGAAATCTCCTGGATGTTTGAAGATCAGAAAAAACATCCACTCGTACACTCCGTAAGCGGCCATCAGAAAGCCGGCAGCAAGGACGTACTTCATCCACTCGCTGCGAAAGTAAAAACGGAAGTAGAGAGCGATCAAGACACAAGCAGCAAAGTAGAGGGATTGAGTGAAGAGAGTGCTCCGGAATAATATGGTGGTGTCATCATTATTATTAACCAGGTAGGCTGCTTTAAAATCTCTCCGATTATCAATAATATGCCCTATTTGACTGGCCACCACCAGGGCCAGCCATAGAAGGGCCACTAGAATTAAAACGGAGAGATATCCGCTGTTCGTACGGTTTAGACCCTGTGTCTTGATCCTGACGACGACAAAGAGGAGTGAAAGAAAGGCAAAAATATAGGCGGGAAGCGTGCCCTGAATGGAGGGGACGACCAGAAACGACGTTATGGGCATCACGAGACACCAGAGAGCGACAAATCCTTCTTCAAGCTTCTGCACGCGACTCTCCTTTAGTTTCCAATCTCCGAAAAGGCATAGATTCTGTGGCCAAGTGGTGTCATGGTTTTGCTGCTTTACATTTCCTTAATGCGTCCGGGATGACAGCGGCCTAAGCAAATATCCTTTAGAGCGAGTAGGTGCCCCTTGAGCCGCCCGTTCCAGTCGAGAGTGCGATCGCCTCCTAGCAAATTCCACAGGCTTACTACGATGTTTTTGCCGACACACATCGACCAAAAGCGGGCCCATGCCATAACTAAAGGCAGATGCATGACTCCCTTCCTCAAGAAGTACCAATTGTTGGCAACGAATGAGTAACCTCGCAATTCTTCCCGAACACGGCCCCCGGGTGTTTCTAAGTGGACACCAATGCAACCATCATATTTGCCAATTAGCCCGTAACGCTCCAGGCGGATCGATAAATCATAATCTTCTCCATAAGAGTAAAACGGCAAATTTTCGTCAAACACCTCGTAGTTCAAGACAGATCGTCTGATAATCATATTGCAACCGTAAAGAATATGATGTTTTCCTTTGCTAAAGAATCTGCCTCTTGAGTTGCCCTCAGCTCTATAATTAGAGATCATTCCTCTCGCTTCCTCTCGGCTATAGCCTCGATTGGCGAGAAGGTGGCCAGAAATACCAATAATCGGGGTATTATCATTCAGGAATGCGACGGCTTGCTCCAGATAATCCGGTCTCAATTCAAAATCATCGTCGAAGAAGCCGACATATGTTACCTCCTTGGAAGTCGCCTCAATACCCTTGTTCCGCTGCAAGGTGAGTCCGTGCGGCCCGACAATACACTGCACGTTTGCCTCCATCGGTTCGCCCGGCAGGTCTTCCCTCGTAGGCACGACAACGATGATTTGTGTCGGTTTAATTGTTTGCCGCTGAAGGCACTCGATAGTTTCGAGCACACTTTCAGGGCGGCCCTTGGAAGCTATAACGATATTTATGGAAGAATTTTCCATGTGTTTAGGGCATCTGTTTGGAACTTGTATAAGTAAATCTATTCCGCGCGGCCTTAATGTGCTTGTGATAGAAGCCGAAGGTGAAGACCGATCCCACATCACTTAGACGGATGTGACTTAGCTTCGATTGACATAGGACAATGGCAATCACCAGAAGCGACGCGTCCTGAAGCACCATGGTCGCGGGCAGAGCTGTAAAGCCAAAGATCGGCAAGATCTGGTTAGCGAGGAACAACCCTCCAACCGTGATGCCAAGATACAAATAGTTAAACAGATGATGCATGTTACTGCAGACTAGGATACCGGCGCCGAGCGCCCAGATTCCCTGCAGGGCGATGCTAATAGCAAAGAGGAACATCGGTAGGTGATCGATAATGACCTTTCCACCGGTCCACTTGGCAATGATCCAAGGTCCGACAGTGCTGAGGGTCAAAAGCGTGATTGCTCCTCCACAGATAGAACATGTCAACATGATTTTTAACAGACGAAGATAAACCACCCAATCCTGGCGCCCGTAACTCCTTGAGATTTCGGGTGCCGACGAGGCACCGACCACTTGGATAAATAACAAAACCATGCGACTGACCGTGCGAATGGTCACGAACGTAACAACAAAAGAAGCTCCAATCGTTCGATTGATGATTAAAGGATAGCCTTGGAGATACAGCGCCATCGCGGCTTGTCCGGACAATAAAGGCAATCCGTCGATAAAGATTCTCTTCGTCTGTGACCAGGAGGCTCGTTCCAGTCCAAATTCAATATGTGGGCAGGTCTTGCGCACGTCAATCCAGACTAGAATCGTGACCACAACCACACAGAAAAGCATGCACTGCGCCAGGAAGACGGGATTTCCGTGTGTGGCTAAAACCAGAGCCACCAAGCAAAATTCGAGCATTCTCCAGAGATTGTTTGCCATGACTCCTCGTGCCTCAATCTCCGAAGCTCGATAGGCGGCGCGGAGGAGGCTCAGACAAAAACCAGTCAGCATGTAACCGATCAGGAGCACCACGATGATCGAGGTGTCCGCATTGGAGGTATGGCGGAAGGCAAAATAGGAACCTAACTTCACGGTCGAAGCGACAGTGACGGCTGCCGCCAGGATAAAGGCAGAAAAAATGCTTTGGATGAGGAGAACATTTTGAAAGAGGCTGTTAGCCAAATCCCAATTGCCGGCTGAGGCGGCGACCGTCATCCGATTGGACGCCACGCCGGCCAACCCACCTTCCAAAGACCATAGAAGGCTTGGAATGGAAAATAAGACCAGCCATTCGCCGTAGCCCTCTTTATTCCAGAAATGAAGGAATAGAGGAACCGAAATGAACTGATAAACACCGTTCATCGCCTGGCCAAAAGCATTGGCGGCGAAGTTGCTTAAAACGCGTTTTACCGAGATGTGAAATGAAGACATGCCTGAGACGGTGCGGAAGATTTAATTCGAAGCGCTATTGTAAACGGAGATACAGTCATTAGAAACTCGGTCGACCGTAAAAAAGTCCAGGTTCAATTGTGAGCGTGCCCGCATCTCCGCGAGGATCGCTTTATCACTAAAGGCCTTTATAATGGCATCGGCCAACAAATCAGGCCTACGAGGAGGTATCAATACTCCGGCCTTGCCTCCGTCCAACATCTCCGGATTCCCGCCTACCGAAGTGGCAATAATACCACAGCCCGCCTCTCGAGCTTCCGCCAGGACCAGACCCGCGGGTTCGGCATGCGAGGCAAGGACAAAGAGATCGGAGCCCAGCAAGTAGGGGCGTGGGTCGGATTGGCATCCGCAAAACTGGATTCTATCTCCGAAGCCGGTCTGAGAAGCTAGTTCTTCATAGGCTTTCCGATAGGGACCGTTTCCAATGAGGTACAAGAAAGCAGTGGGCACTTCTGTACAAACCGTCTTAAAGGCCGTGATCAGGTCGTCAACGCCTTTGCGTGGATGGAGGCCGCCGACAAACGTTATGGCCGGACGATTAAGGATGTGAGCCGGTGGCCATTGCGTACTGAGTCTCGGTGAACCGATGGTTCCGTTCAAGACGACTCGAAGCTTGGATTTTTTCACCCCGCGCTTCTCCATACTCTTTGCGACTGCTTCGCTTACGGCGATCACGCGATCTCCCAGGCCCATAATGATGGCCGATTTCTCGAATTCGTTATGCACCGTGGTCACGAGTTTAAACTTCTTAAAGTAGCGGAAAACAAAAGCCAGTCCGGCGCTCGTCACCATGTGGGCGTGAATAATATCTGGAGATATAGACGATATCGTCGAATGCAATTTGTAAGTTGCCCTGAGCAAATTGGAAGGCGTGCGCCGCTGGTCTATGACAATGTGTTTGACACCATAAGCCGTAAAAAGTGTATCGAAGTTTCCTCCGCCACTAACGACAAAGACCGAATGTCCCATCCTGGATTGAACACAGGCCAAATCAACGGCAACATGCACATGCCCGTTACTTGGCAGAGTGTGATTTAAGAAGTGGACTATACGCATACTGATCAATTTTATTTTCGTTAGAAGAAAGAGGGCAGTGAATATCGTTCGTTTTCCAAGGAGTGCACTATGCTAGATTAGCCGTGAGGGTAGGGTCGGTGGTCGAAAGGATATCATCATAAAGATCCTCGATCTTCTTTGTGCATCCTAGTGATGTCAAAATGTTCTTGCACATAGCCTGGTCCCTTTTCAGACATCCGGGATGCCAGCTCCTTGTTTCCCAGGATATCGCATAGTCGTCGGACCAGTGCCTTGACGTCTTTTTCTGCGAAGGTAAATCCCGTTACGCCGTTGGCGAGACACTCCATTCCTCCCAGAGCCGAGGTGACCACCGGCACGCCGCATGCCTGAGCCTCAAGCAGGACCATCCCAAAAGACTCAAAGTTTCCATTCGAAGCGGTGATACTCGGCAGGCAGAGCACACGCGCCTCGTTCAAATTTTGTTTCACCAATGCCTTGCGTTACTGCGCCCAGGAAAGTCACCGCACACCGAGTCTCCTGGCCAACGCTTCCAAATCATCTCTCAACGGTCCATCACCGATAACCACCAACTCCGCGTCTGGGATGCAGCGGGCAATTTCCTGAAATGCCTCAATAAGATACGCACACCCTTTCATCTCGACGAGACGTCCGACAAAAACAATTCGGCGACGTCTCTCCTTTATTGGTTTCGGGCCCGGCCGAAATTGCCGGACATCGATTCCGGTATAACAAACGACCACCCGCTCTTCCGGAACACCGTATTCGATTGCCGCCTTTAGAATTGCCTTGGAAACAGCGATAAAATGCACGTTTCTCTGCCGAGCCATGTCAGCAAACTGTTCCGGGTATCTTCGATGCCAAAACCCGCGATTAAGCATCCGATAGGAATCCGGTCGAATGTTGACATCGTGTCCATGCAGGGTCACTACCAACGGAACATTCAGTTTGCGCGCATACGGCAACACGAGAATCCCATCGTGCCCGAAATGCGCATGAATAAGATCGGCACCCTCTGCTTCGAATTTGCGCGTGACTGAGGCAGCAGCCACACCAGCTACCTGCCTCGCCTTGGCAAATACCCGCTTCATGAGAGTCGGTCGGCCATCCATGAAGGTGCGGCTTTCGATTCCATCCAAGGCAAGCCCGCCCGGCCAAATCCTCTCACCAAACAAGACCGCGTGCCATCGCTGATAGGATCGCACCTGAGCCTTAACAAAGGTATCTGAAACCCGGAGAAGTTCCTTTCTGTAGACGATGACCTTCCTCCTGTTCTCAGACTCTTTCATCCACATAGCGGCATTGCTGATCTTCTCTGCATTATCGGGACAGAGGTATGATTGAACAGATCCATAACATAATAATGATAGACTAAGACTTTCCTGTTAGTAGGGAAATTCAATCCAAAATACATCTGATATGGTTTGGTTACACTAAGGCAATTGACCGACGATCTCAGGAGTAAAGATTTCGCCAGGAGGTTGATACGATTGAGGATAAGTCAGATTTTCCGTATTTGAGGGCTGGGCCATGACTGAGCTTATATAGTTGACGCATCCGATCAAGAAAAATTGAGGTGTCAAATCTCCGGGCATGCGATTGGATACATTGCGGTAGGAAGATCTCCTCGCAGGACTCGAACGAAAGAATCGCATTGGCCAGCGAATCGGCCGTTTGCTCTCGAAAAAAGACGCCGGTAAACGCGCTGATCTTCTTCAACTTACTTTTCGCGAGATCGGAGTATAGATGCCCATGACAGTTTCCAGAGTCCTCCCTTTCCAAAGGCGATCACCGGGCGGCCATAGGATTGCGCTTCCAATGGAACCATGCCGAAATCTTCGTCGGCGGCGAAGAGGAGAGCGCGGCAATCGAGCATAGAGATTTCTTAATTGCGACTTCATCGACTTCTCCGAGAAATTCGATATTTGGTGTCGAAATTCTCTTTCAGTCGCTTCATCTCGGGCCCGTCGCCCACAATCACCAACTTTCTTCCAAGTTTAACACAAGCATCTATTAAAATATCCGTCCGCTTATACGGAACCAATCGTCCTACAGCCAAGTAGTAGTTCTCATGTTTTCCGGCCAGAAAGCCTTGTGAAGTATTGATCGGCGGATGAATGATGGTGCTTTCTCGTCGATAGTACTTGCGAATCCGCCCGGCGACATAGTGGGAGTTGGCTATAAAGTGATCCACTCTTTGCGCTGCAGAATAGTCCCAGTTGCGAACATAATGGGCGGCGAGTCCGAAACATTGCTTTGAGCAGCGGTGACATGCTGCGAAGATAGGCGGAATGTCCATCCCAGAGGTAACGCATCGGAGAATGACAATAGCAAATGTGCGTCGAATCCGGGATCGGTAAGCACTCCTTTCATCGGTCCGCTATCGGAGGTGATGACAAGGTCATAGCCGCTCAGATTTAGCATTTCAACGGCGAGCGGATAGAACGGGAAAAAGTGGCGATGTGCTCTTCGCGCGGCCGGGGTTTTGTCTAGAAAAGAGGTGGTTATTTTGTGATTGCGTAGCGCAGGCGGAAGTTTCTGTTTGTCAAGGAAGAGGGTGAATATATCAGCAGTCGGAAAGATGCTTGCGATGGTGTCGACTACCCGTTCGCCACCGGCAAGAGATATGAACCAATGATGAACTATAGCTACTCGCATATTATTTTATAACTTCTTCTTCGAGATCTCGATTAGAGCTTACGAGCGCCTAACTGTTGATTAGCGGCGCTACTCCGTGCAGCGCCGCCGGCCTCAAGCATCTGCTGCGAGCTTGAGGATGCGCCATGTCTCCGAGGCAGCCTCTCCCAATTAAAGAGGCTGGCCGCGCGCTGCAATCCTTGTGCCACCAGCGATGCTCGTGCGCATCCATCAAGCCGTAAGAGGCGTTCCGAGCGTGGTCGAAATATCTTCTGGAATGAACGGATCAAAATACATCGCTGTTTCCCCGCATACCTCCCGGTGCGCGGGAATATCGGATACAGCAACTGGACAGCCGGAAGCCATAGCCTCGAGCGGAGGGAGGCCGAATCCTTCATAGATAGAAGGATAGACAAATCCCGCCGCGCCAGAATAAAGAGCCGGAAGCACGTCGTCCTCTACCGGTCCAAGCAGGCGGACTCCTTTTGGTATGGAAGTCGAACTGCAGTTTCGGGAAGAAATGCCGCTTGCTCCAACTACTGCCAGGGTGGCCCCGTCAAAACCGCCCAATTGCCATGCCTCGAGCAGCATTTTTAGATTCTTTCGAGGCTCGAGTGAACCGACGAACAGGATATAGGGAGAGCTAAGGTCAAAATCTGCTCTAACCTGTTTGACGATTTCCGGATCCGCAGGCTGAAAACGCTGGTCAACTCCATTGTATATCACGTGAACTCGCTCTGATTCCGCTCCAGTGAGCCGGACGATCCGTTCCTTTGAAAAATGAGAAACAGTGATGATGGCGCGCACTTTGCGAATTAGACGCGGCAACATAGCGGCATACCATAGCGCGAACTTCCGCTCAAACCATTCAGGATGATCCAGACTCGCAGCGTCATGGACGGTCACCACTTGCCTGCTTACCCCAATTGGCCCGGTATTGCCGGGACTCCAGAGCAGTCGGTGCTGAAGCTGGGTAGGAAGATAAAACTGCTCCCAAAGATGCCCTTTTATGCCCTGCAATGCCTGTGACGGTTTGACCGAATCCAACTCTGAGGGCATATGGGGCAAAAGACTGAGCAGATACCTTTGAACGCCGGTTATGCGGTATCCGAGCGTACGCAAATTGACACAGGGTTCTAACATAGTCATACGAGAAAATCTGATTTCGGCGACGGGACAGCAACCGGATGCATTGAATCACCCTTCTTTACTTGAAGAAACTTTCTCAGGCGCAGAGGTCGATTGGATAGCCCGAGTGCCGGACGAATAAGCACTTCTGCTATTTTTGGTGGAAGAAGTGCCACTCCTGCAAACCAACCGCTGATGGCAAGCTTCTGCATCCAGGAATATCCGTCCCAAAAAATGGAAGAAAGAATTCCCCTGCCGAGGAGACTCAGACGGCGATCTTGTGGATCGAGTCCACGACCGGAGAGACGCAGGTAGCACAAAGCCCGCTTCAAGCGCGTGGGGTCGGCCATTTTCGGCATTTCCGTCTGGCAAGCTGCTAACCGCCACGCGCGGTCCCTCACCTGATCTTTTCGATGTTCTTTTTCCAGGGTTTGGAGGCAGGAGTTTAACTCAAACGTGGTCGTTACCCCTCCTGATGCGTTCGCATGACGACGATAGTATCCGAGAGTTCGCGGAATGGCCGCAATTGTTCCAAAGTACGGCGCGGCCATGATGGCGACCGAGTCCCCGCCGAAGTGACTCGACTCGAAGATTCGAAATTCGCTATCATCTTCATTGGGCAGGACTTTGATCAGGTAATCCCGGCTATAAACATTTCCGCTACCGGGAGGTGAACAGTAGGCGCCGAAAAGGCCCATCATTTTCAACGGACCTGTCCCCTTGCCCAAACGACCGCTCGGGACTACCGCATCCATTCGACCCCCGCTCTCATCCACCACGTCAAGGTAAAAGTGAGTTTTGGTGCAACCCTCTTTCCAGTTGCTGATCACTTCACTGATGCAGTGCGGAAAAAGATAATCGTCGGCATCGAGATAGAGCAACAGGTCGCCGGTAGAAACTGAGAGGCCACGAGAATAGCAGGATAGTTGGCCTGCGTTGCTTTTTAAGACAGGTACAATGCGGTCGCCGTAGGATCTGATGATTTCGGCCGAATTGTCGGTCGAGCCGTCATCGATTACAATAACCTCGGTCTGACGGTGCGTCTGAGCCAAGGCGCTTTCAATCGCCTGGTGTAAAAACCGAGCGTAATTGTAGTTGATGATTATAATAGATGCCTTCATGATCCTTTTTATATTGAGGCGATCGGGGCAGTTCGGGTCCTAAACAGGAGCCTCATTTTTGCGGTGCAGCGGCGAATAGAATAGGTCAGCACTAGTTTTATCCTGCCTGGCCAGTTCAAACGCTGAGTTTGGAGAAAGTGGCGAAGATGATTTTTTAGCCTGTTTGCCAAGGGACCGTGATCTGTTGCTTGTAAAACGACCGATTCCACGACCACATAGATTGGGGAGTCAGACGATCACTATTATTTTCCAGAAAGATTGAATATGCATCTTTGTTCAGCCTGGTGCTGAGCCGATCCTGTCTAAGATCGCAATTGTGGACGGCGGCTGGAGTTTTACACCAAATAAATTTCACCCCGGCTGCTTCCATTCGCAAAAGCAGATCTAAATCCTCGCATTGTGACAAACGTACATCGAACGCATACTGTTGAAGTAGTTTTCTGCTGGTCAACCAGGTGCTGGGATGAATGCTACCGTAATCCAGAAAGATGAAGTCGCTTAGAGCTTGATTCTTTTTCCACGAGCTCAGCGGATGAACGATCTGTCTTTCGTCCTGCTCACGATGATAGGAAGAATAAAGAAGAAATTTTTCTTTGAAGCCGTATTTTTCATAGGTCAACATTTGGTTGGCAAGTTTGTCCGGCGACCAAAGGTCATCAGAATCCAAAAGTGCAACCAGAGGATAGCGCGACTCTCTCACTCCCGTGTTGCGAGCTGCAGAGACTCCTAAATTAGTTCGATGGCGAATCAGTCTGAGACGCCGATCGTCGATTTTCTCGGCCGGGAATATTTTGTCAGGACGAGAGCCATCGTCGATCACCACTACCTCGAAATCTTTCCAGGTCTGGCTAAGGACACTTTGCACAGCGCGTAACGTCAGCTCCGGCCGATTGAAGCTCGGTATCACGACTGAAATTGACAAATTATTTTGCATTCGCCTTTACACCGAGGCCGACCAATACGCCGGATTGGTTGGCTTACTCCTTGCCCGACGTGACACCCAGGGTTCGCAGCAATTTATTCACTCTGCGATTGACCGCTCTCTTTATGGCTCGCCCCAACAGATCCAAGGAGCGTCGCACGTTCACTTCTTCCCATATTTCCAGGTATTGCTGTGGATGAACGACCGCAAGAGGCAAACTACTGTCCGGTCTGCGATTGAGTCCCGGAACTTCGGGCAGGAAGTCTCTATGACAAAACAGGAGGATATTTTGGCGATACCAGCGTGCGATGTTGGTATTATTCCAGATGATTGGCCGCAAAACATCGCAGGTTACGAAGTCGTGTTGGTTGAAGATCGCTGTCCAGTAACTTTGCCATTGCTCGTTAACGTGCGCCGTGCCGCCTTGACGGGGAATCGCCGCAGAAAACAGAACCACAGGCGCTAGTTTCGTGAGATCCTCGACAAAGCTGGTGCTTCGACTTTCCGGCAAATGCTCGGCCACCTCCAAGGAAATCGCGATATCAAAGGAGCGGTCCAGGCGTAATGGCTGGCGGAGGTCCTTTTCACAAAAAGCGGCACCAGGAATCTCAAGCAAATTCTTGTCGACGTAATATCCATCCAATCCAAGGATATCTTGTATTCCCGCCTCATGGAATGCACGCAGCCATGTTCCGACGCCGCATCCGACATCGCAAACCGAATGAATAGGCACGAACTGCTGTACGATCGGAATGATTTGACACGCAGATTTGTAGGAGAGGTCCTTTTGTCCGACAAAGAATTCCTCTCCATACGACGTGCCTTCTTTTCTGGCCTGAGTTCCTAAGCTGATTGGTCGCGTCCCGGCGGGACCTGTTTCGACCACAGTCTTCATGTCACTGGCCAAAGGAAACGATTTGCTATTTTGATTGATCATTTGTCACCTGTTCTGAACTCCTTGCAGTTACCTACAGCATAAAAAAGATATGCGGGGAAGGATTTGGAATGGCCGCTTGCGCGGACTTTAGGCGCCGTGCGTTAACTTTGTTACTTTCTTTTGGATCTTTCGGACGAACTCGACGGCGAATCCTCCACGCTTCCGCCAGTCCCGCTTTCGCTGCTCGCTGGCAGTCTGCTTTTCACTGTTCCACGGGAATGGTCGCGCGAACTTGTAGTCGGCTTTCACCGGCAGCGCAAATCCGAGGATGTACGCTCGGCGGGGAATCGGCGAGATATTTGGTCCGGCATGGTGCAGAGTGCGGGTGTGGTGAATGGTGCAACCGCCGGCGGGTAGCGGGCAGGCGACCGCGTCCGCCTCGTTAAAATTATCGACGCAGGCCAACGCGTGAATTCTTGGATCGTTACCCGGGGAAGCGTGACGCAAGACTCTCTGACGATGGGAGCCCGGAAGGAACTCCATACATCCGCTGGTGGTATATACGGCTTGCAGCGGCATCCAGATACTTATCTCATCGTATCCCGGAGGATAGTCCAAGCGAAAGGCCTCATCTTGATGCCATGGGGTTGGCGCACCGATTCCCGGCGGCTTTAAGATGGCGTGCTCAAAGCTCCCATAGGCCTTCGGACCCAGCAGTTGCTTCGCAATAGCCAATGCATTGGCGCGAAATATCGTCTCCTTTAGTTCGGGCGCGAAGAAAACTGGATCGAGTATTTGTGGAGAGGTGGGTGGTTTATTATCGTCCTCGTCCGTACTAACCGCATCGAAGTATGCGCCTTGCTCACGGCCAGCTTTTTGGGAGAAGAGACGGTCGTAGACGGTCGTTAAAAATGCCACCTCGTCTGGCGGGCTGATATTTTCCAGTCGAAGATAGCCCTGTTCCTTAAAGGACTGAATTTGTTCTTCAGTTAATGCCATTGTGGGCTTTGTGATCATCTTAGTGGTATAGGTAGGTGCAACTAGTTCCAATGCATTTTCAGTTGAAATCGGAGGTCAATCCGTCCCTCCCCGAAAATCTCACAAGGATTTGAAAGCATCGCGATTAGATTTTCTCTTGAATGTACGGTTCTCTTTTGCTCCGAGCACTCGCTCGATCTCGCGATGAACCACGCCGGCAAACTTCTGGTAAGAAAACTCTCGCTCGATCACCTCGCGGCCCCGCTTTGCAAGCGCAACTCTTCGTTCGTGATCATGAATCAAATTGATACAATTTTCCGCCAGGCTCTGTGCATCCGTGGCCACGAGCAAAGAATCACCGGATCGAAGGCGATCCTCGAAACCTCGCTGGGCCACCGCAGTCACGACGCACGTTCGCTCGAACGCCAGGCTCTCCAGGACTTTTATGTTCGTTCCCGCGCCGGTCCAAAGCGGGCAAAGGGTAAGCCAGCTTGCCTGGTACAGAGAATCCAGATTGTCGACAAATCCCAAGACCTTGACTCCCGCGACCGCTTGCCATCTTGCCGCCGTCTCAGGATCGTTCTTGCCCGCAAGCCAATACTCTGCATTTGGACAGGCTGCTCGGACTCTCGGCCATCCCTCGCGAATAAATCGGTCAATTCCATGGCGGTTGGGGAGGTAAGTGAGAACTCCGACGGTGAGCACAACAGGATTCGCGGACCTCAAATTATTCGATTCCGGGGCGAGCGCCGGAAAATTGAAGGGGATATTTGGTAAAATCGCCGCACTCCGAGTGACCGGGTACTGAGTGTCACTTGCTTTAGTGACCCAAAGCCCATTAAACTTTGGGAGCCATTTCTGAAAGGCCTCCCTAACCTGCAAAGAATGCGTCGAATTAAGAAGTCTCCGCCAGCGAGGACGGGTGGGATCTTGAGCTTGTTGCGCCAAGATATCGAAATCAATATCGTCTACGTCCAGCAAGCAAGGCATCCGACCAACGATGCCTGTCTTGACAATCGGTTTGAGGTACCGCCCTACAGCCAGAGAATATTGCGTGCGATCTAAGACAGCAAAAAGATTTCGATTTACCCGGCCATCAACCTCATAGTCCCAATCCTTAGGGATAGTCACGTTCAGCAGGCGATCTACTGGCAGGCTAAGTGCCGAATTCTCGAAAAGACAACGTAGCCAGTGTCCTCTCGGCCGCCACGGAAACCTTCCGAGATAATTCATAGAAGCCGGCATGGTGGACGGAATTCCGTTGGCTTTGTAGGGATCTGTGCAGAGAACCACATCGACCGGACCAATTTCACTTAATGCCTTCCAAAGAAAGTAAGTTCTCTGTTTGGCGCCGCTTTCCGGCGGAAAAGGCAGGAACGGCGAAACTAATAAAATCCTCCTCTCTTCAAGGGCATAGCCGTCGCCCGTGATCCGCGGACGGTGCAATGACCGACGTAGCGAAACGATATCCGACTCCTCTTGAGATTGGAAGTTAGTCATTGAGCAATTCTGTCCCGCGACCAGGAGCGACGTGGGCCCCATTGCATGGTCGGCTTCACGGCGAAAGGTTCCCCTTGACGATTTGTAGATCTTTGCGCTGCCCTTTGCATTTGCATAGTCCTGGGCATGCTGCCGCCCTTGGCCGCGATCTTGCGGATCGGATTCAAATCTAACAAAAGTCTTTCCTAAAAAGTAGATCCACTAGCTATTGCCAGCGCCTCAATCGGTCACGCCATGAGGTGGTCGGTGGTTGCTTATGGTCTTAGGGGCGCTTGGGACTCCATAGGCGGTCGCAGGTTAAACAGCATTTTTGTTTTTTAAGAATGTCAGGATCATCGTTTGCAAATCTAAGAGCAAATTCCAGTGCTCGACGTAATAAAGATCATGGCTGATTCGTTGCGTGAGATCAGTGTCGCCACGAAGACCGTTCACTTGGGCCCAGCCGGTAATGCCGGGTTTCACCGTATGTCGAGCGTTGTAATGCGGGATATCGTGCTTAAAATTGCGAATCAACTCAGGGCGTTCCGGGCGCGGCCCGACAAGACTCATTTCGCCTTTCAGCACATTCCAGAATTGCGGGGACCTCGTCGATATTCCACTTCCGCATAAAGGCGCCGATCCGAAGCCGGCGCGGATCATCTTTCTTGGACCACCCGACTTTCCCGTCTTTTTCCGCATCAAGCCGCATACTGCGAATCTTCAACATGTTGAAAGTCTTGCCGTTCCTGCCCAGCCGCCGTTGTCGGTACAAGATCGGCCCCGGCGATTCGAGATAGACCAGGGCACCAAAGATCGCCATGAGCGGTACAGATAACAGCAGTCCCACTGAGGCTCCAACAATATCGATGAGTCGTTTAACTAGTCTGTTGAACATCCGATCAAGGGGCAGGCGAGATACACCCAGGATCGGAATTCCACTGAGCGTCTCCAGGATAGAGCCCAGAGACAAGGACACTGAAATACGAAGGCACGACCTTAAACTGGATCAGTTCCTTTTCGCACAGAGACGCCAGCGCTTCCCAATGTTTGACTGGCACATTGGCGTCTGCCACGAGCACAATATCAAGCGCGAGGGTATTCAGAAGACGACGAATCGATTTATAGCTGTCAATTCCTTGAACGGTCTCGCGGTGGCTCCTGCTGAAAAGTGCCTTCAGGGGTCGGAACACAGGCCACCACCTCGTAAGGATGCGACGGATCATTCTCGATAATTTCTTTCAGCCGCTGCGCATAGTCGGTCCAGCCAACCACAAGGATTCTCTGCCGGAGTTTTCCGGCAATCGATTCCTGCCGCAGAAAATTATAAAAACAAACGACGCCAGGTATAAAGTCCGGTCATGGCAGTGACCGTTGCTAAAGCCACATAGACCCTCGAAAGCGGCGGCTGAAACTTGAAGAACAGGGAAAACCCAAGGAATCCTGCTCCCCAAACAAGGCACGCGACGACTACATCCTTGAGCGGAGCGCGCCTGTGGAGGAGCCAGGAGCCTTCATACATCTGCTTCTGAGCGAGCACGAGCAACAGAGAAGCGGAACCGAAAATTATATAGTTGGAATAACTGCTCAGGGTGATCCCGTGCGCTTCCACACCGAAGTCGCGCAGGGCAGTTTCAAAGCGCAGCCAGAAGGCAACCAAAAGACATGCCAAAGCGACTACCGCGTCCCCGGCAAAACAGAGGAAAGCAATCCGATGAGGGAATTGCCTGCATTCGTCCGTCAGACCGAGGTCCGCGCGGCTCGGTGCAACCTCGGGTCGAATTGTCTTCCTAACATCAACCTGAAATGTCTTCCACTTTGCATCCTCCTTTATTTGCTGGTTCACCATCGTGGTTAACTATTATGGTTATCGAATCGCGACGGATTCTTACAAACCAATTCCTTAGCTCCCATGCGCGCCTGCGTTGGCGTACTCACCGGCGTACTCCGAAAAGTAGTAGCGATCGCGGGAACGTCGCGGCAGTCGGTTAAAGACAATTCCATCCGGGTGGCTTCCCGTTTGTGCCAACAGGGAGCAAGCCCTGACAATGGCGCGCCCCGGGGTCTTGACGGCGCGGACGACAAAACAAACCGACTGGATGTCTTTGGCGATGAGTTGAGTGTCGCTGACGGCATTAACCGGGGCGCTATCTAACACGATCCGATCGAAGTGAAGCAGCGCTTCCTTCAGCAGGCCGGCAAAATCGCAGGAGGCGAGCAGTTCGGCCGGTTTTGATGCCCTCTCGCCTGCCGGGAGTATGAAAAGATTCTCGATGCCGGTCGGTTTGCAGCAGTCGCGATGTTGCCCGCCGCGTTAAGGCAATCGGTCAGTCCTTGCGCTTTTGTATCACCCAGAACAAACTTGCTCAAATTCGGTCGGCGCAGGTCGGCGTCTATGAGAAGGGTTCGAAGTCCTGTTTGGGCGAGAGCGACTGCATAGTTGAGAGAACAATAACTTTTGCCCTCGGCCGGATTGGCGCTCGTGAACAGCACCGTTTTACGGTCTTTTTCCGGCCCAAGGAAAGAGATGCCGTCCGGAGCGAACGGAACGCTTCCGCTTCGTAGGAGGCCGGGTCACTTATCAGAACAGATTCTTTGTCAAGGTTTTTGCGTTTGGATTCGGGAACCGAGGTCAACACGGAAAGCCCCGAAATTTTTTCCACCTGATCGACGCTGCGGATGGAGCTATCGGCCATGTCGGTGCCAATCACCAGGCCGCACCCAACGACGCCGCCGCCCAATGAGCGCAAGCAGCCAGAATTATCAGCTTTCGCGGCTTAGCCGGCCTGGCGGCGACAAACGGAGTTTCAATGACGCGGAAATTGTTCGCCCAAATGCCTTTGGCGACATTGGTCACCTTCATTCGCGTCAAGACGGACTCGTAAAGCGCACGGTCGGTTTCAACTTCACGAACGAGAGCATTGTAAGGGATTGCGATCTTGTTGAGTTCCAGCGCCGCTTGCTCCTGCTCCTGGAGCGCGGCTCGTAAGCTTAGCTTCCGTGGATTTGGCGGCCTCATACGACTTGACCACCATGTTTGCGGCGTTGACCAGCGTCCGATTCAGTGATTGCTGCAGGCCCTTGAGCTGGCCTCCGCCTTAAATCTCGATTCCTTGTCAGCAAGTTCCTGGCGCAGAGCCGCGACCACCGGAAGGGCGGCAACACTGGGAAGCATCAGCAGCTCCTCCGGAGTCTTTGCCTTGCCCTGCTTGATGGTCGCAACATCGGCCTCCAGCTTCAGGCGCTCGCCCTTGGCTTCGGTCACCTTCAGGTTCAAATCCTTAAGCTTCTCGACAATGATGTTTTGTTTGTCCTCGAGTGAAACAGCATTGTGGTGCTTCGCGGAATTTCTGAACTGCCTGCTCAGCATTTTGAAGTTTCGCTTTGAGGCTGATCGGCTTCCTGACGCAGATAATCGCTGGCAGTCTCTGAAAGGCCGAGATTTTGCTCAAAGCTCTGGTCGACGAACTCCTTGACCATGGATTCGGTAAGCTGCTGTGCCCGTTTCGGATCGGTGTCTTCGACAATGACATCGATCAATCGTGTTCCGCGGCGGAGCGTGACGCTCACTTTCGACTTGAAATGGGCGACAAGCTCGCTGTCCAGATAGGCCGAGCCGTCTTTCTTTGGCGGAGCGAACGAGGGATCCTTGTCCAGCCCGTTGGCTTTAACGACCCGCAAGAGCAATGTCTCACTCAACAAGGCTTGCTCGATCGTCTTAAGAACATCGGGCAATTTGATATCCTCGGCGTTATCGCGTTAAAGTCCTGGATGTTGTTGACCCTCGGTGTCTCCTGCTCGACCGCGATGACCGCCCGCGATTGGTAGATTTTCGGCGCCCAGATCAAATAGGCAATCGGCCGCCAGATAAACTGAGAACAATAAACAGAATGATCACCCAGGCTTTAGACAGCAGCAGATGATAGAAATGAGCGAAGTCGAACGTTCAGCGCAGGAGAATCGGTCATTTGTGTGGATGCGGCTTTCGTGTTCACGAGGATTGGCTCGAGTTCAATAATGCGTTGATGACTACAGAAGCGCTCTCTCAGAACTTAGCGGGAGAGTGGCCTCCCTTTTGGCCAGATGTTGTCAACCTTTAGTGCGCGGCATATCGTTGCTAGACAGAAGCCTGCCTGAATTTCTGAACAACATGTTGGCTTTGATGGTTTCAGCTTGAAAATTATTCACAAAATTTTAAATATTTTTCGACTAATGCAAAAACGTAACAGAATCACTTTCACCCTCCGAGAGGTGGCAGCTTGCGGGGTTTCGTCCAGGGCCTCGGTTTCCCCATCGGCGTGGCGATCACAGACGCTCCACAGTGCGGCCCGCTTAATCAGCGGTGCCGGACACATTTGTAACGAAGAGTTAACATTATACATTTAATGTCGCAGTTCATAATAGCTTAATAGTTCGCAGAAACGCGACTGAGCTCGTAAACCTAACTGCCTTTCTCCGGCAGGTTTCGCCGCGTCAAGCGACATCAAATGGCCGCGGCCAGCCCGGAATGTCAAAAATGAGCAGCATTACTAGTCCCATTGAGTTATTCCAACTTCCGCAAGTAACTGCCTCACAAAATGTTCAGACCTAAAATCCCATTCGCTCCGGAGGACACGTTCCACCGGTTGCCCTTCACGACCACTTGGTTCCATTCCCATGTGATTCCCTTCGGCGTCGTTACCAGCAGGATTCTTGCCGATGTTCGATTATTTCGAAAATTGTCTGCAGCTAGAGGAAGATGGATCGTCTTCATCCGTCGCGTACCACAGGCATTTACTTCGATGAAAAATTCTCTTCAACAAGTAAAAGCCAACGAATGTCTCAAAGTGCGACTTTCCACCTAGTCCATCGCACGAGTTGTACAATTTCCACTATAATGTCCACTACGATAGAATTTATTGATACTCTTGCCCTTCGAACAGTGCCGTTATTCGGCTGAAAAAACGCGCCCTGTTAAGTAATGCTTCTGGCGGCGCAACTTTCCGCGTGCCCAAGATCATGGAGTCGATGAACTTCGCGTTGCAGCGGATTTTTCAGGGCTGTCCCGGAAACGATGATTGATTTTTAACCGTCCAGGTTCGCCAGCACCACTGGTAATGTTGAAGGGCGCTCCCAGAGACCGAAGTGGGAAAGAGCCAAAGAGAGATCCCCATAAATTTAGCAAAGATGTTTGAAACCTTGGGCCGGGGCCATCCGGTCAATCGAATGAACGGTATTGAGGGCAGACTGATACTGCTTTGCGCTTTTCGGAATCGGGGCTGAATGAAGCTTTTTTGGGTGCGCGAATTGCGCAGACGTGCGTTTGCCTGCTCTGGCCAGTTAGCTTCCGTTTGGGAATCGTGTTAGGAAAACGCCTAATGACTAGCAACGATTTAAAGAAATCAGTCTTAAGGCGAGAATTCCAATGACGCAAGAATCCTGAACGCCTGTCGGATGAAGCGCCCTTGTTCAGCGTGGTCCGGGAAATATTGTCATTTTCACCGATAGCCATAAAACCTCGGTGAAGAGTAATCCGGCAAATTGGGATTTGTAAACATAGTCAACAGACGATAAGTCCGGAGGACGTCGGGAACTGATTTCTTGGCTTAACGTAATATGAACCAGCTACGCTGTTTCGAATGATCAAGGTTAGTTCGACCGGTTTTTTGCCGGCGCCATCAGATTTCAGTCCGGCGACAGAAGCTGTCGCATAGGGTATCTGAACAGACGGTGCCTTCAAGACCCGCGGCGCCTGAAGTCGGAGC
>CAVTQD010000010.1:0-62968 GCA_963736745.1 uncultured Verrucomicrobiae bacterium
GAGAACCCAGTGAGTTCCAACCCGACGGTGGAGCGTGAACCGCCGCGTGTCGAACCGGCCAATCACCGGACGTTCACCGGAAAATTGCGTTGGACTGTCGGGGTCGATTTCCTCCTTATCCACAAGGTTCTTCAATTTTGTCACGAATTCGTCCGGTTGGAGGGAAGATGAGAAGAATTTCAACATACTCTGCAGATCATTTGCCTATATCGATTTCCCGGTTTGGCCCTTGGTGTCAAGGCAGTTCTGATCTCTCTGATTTTTCTCCAAAATGACAGGTTGCGCTGCAGCACGTGCATGTCGTCCGCAATTTGAAGCGCTCCTGAGGGGAAATGTGCCGGCGTTTGCAAAGAACTTCGTCCAGATCTCCTGGTCAATCGAACGTCTCGAAAAGCAGTCTCACTTCCCCGGAGGCCGAGACGATCTCCAACACAGAGCGAAATAATATAACAAAGAAAATAAAAGTAATTTTGTATTGTCGTTAATAAAAACACGTTGTAAGAATGTTGCGTCATGAATCAGAGACTTCCTTCCAGGCAATGGTGTGTCGGCGGCAAGTGGCGAAACGCTTTGGTCGTTGCTCTGCTGATCTGCTCAAACGCGAGGGTTGCTTTTGCTGACGGAACGGGATCTTTGGAGAGTTTCATCGGCCCGCTTAAAAACGGCCTCAACCTGATCATGATCTTCGGATTTATTGCCGGATGCGTGATGGTGATGTCCGGGTTTTTGAACGCCAAACGAGACGAAAATTGGAAAATGACAGTCATCTACGGGATCGGCGTGGCTGGTGCAGTGGCTCTGATGAAAGCCTTGTTTGCCATGTTCGGCGGTGCTGCGGGCAGCGCGGTCATGGGCTTCTAACCCGCCACACGGGATTTAGCCCCAATTTTTCACCCTTTTGAACAAAAAAGTAGCGAAGCCTTTTAAGTAACCTGTTATGGTTGAGATGGTTAAAGACAACTAAACAGGAAGCTTCGCTAGTGGAACAAGATAACCAACTTGGATTTGAATTTCCAGCTTTAGGTCGAAGAAAAATCGAGGCGAATTTCGCCGGAGGGCAAGTTAGCAGTGACGGTGGGTTGATGCTGCTGCGCCAGGTTGATCGGTGGCTAGGTTTTACAAAGCAATTAGACGGGATTTTGCCCGACGGACGGAACCCGCTCTTAATTCAACATTCCCAAGAGAGTCTTTTACGCCAGCGCATCTATGGCTTGGCGCTGGGATATGAGGACCTTAATGATCATGACTCTCTACGGCACGATTTGCTCTGGCAGACAGCCACAGATCGGAGCGAGGAGTTAGGAAGCAGTTCAACCTTATGCCGATTGGAGAATCGGGCTGGGCGAAAGGAAGCTTGGTTGATGCATCAAGTATTGTTTGAACAGTTCGTGGGCAGTTTTTCTGCCCCTCCCAAAGAACTGATCCTGGATTTTGATTGCACCGATGACCGGGTGCACGGCGCGCAGGTGGGCGGAGCCTTCCACGGCTACTACGATGATTACTGCTTCTTGCCGCTCTACGTCTTTTGCGGAGACCAGCTGCTGGTCAGTTATCTGCGGCCAAGTAACATCGATCCGGCCAAACATGCCTGGGCGATCTTATCCAAGCTAGTCAGTGCGCTGAGAAAACATTGGCCGGAAGTAAAAATTATCCTGCGTGCCGATAGCGGGTTCTGTCGGTGGAAAATGTTACGGTGGTGCGAGTCTCACCAGGTTGACTACATCGTAGGGATCGCCAAGAATGATCGGCTCAAGGCTCTGAGCGCCAAACTGGGGCAGCGCGCCGAACGCAAACATCAAAAAAGCGGCGAAAAAGTCCGTCTCTTTAAACAGTTCAAATACCGGGCCGGTACTTGGGATAAGAAGCGACGCATTATTGCCAAAGCCGAGCACACTGTTTTAGGAGCCAATCCTCGTTTCGTGGTCACCAATCTGATCGGGGACGCACAAATGCTCTACGAAAAGATCTACTGTGCTCGAGGGGAGATGGAAAACCGCATTAAAGAACAACAGCTCGGACTCTTCAGCGATCGGACCAGCTGTCATTACTGGTGGCCCAATCAGTTCCGGTTGCTGCTTTCTAGTTGTGCTTACGTGTTATTAGAAGCCTTGCGTCGGCTTGGCCTAAAATCCACGGAACTGGCTCGTGCGCAAGTGGGCACCATCCGGCTCAAGTTACTGAAGATCGGTGCGGTGATCACGCGAAACACCAGGCGGGTAAGAATCTGGTTCTCCAGTGCCTTTCCGCTCCAAGACCTCTTCAAGTCCTGCCTAGCTTACTTTTACGGGTAACTCTTCCGATGGTGCTGGCCCCGGCACCTGATAAAAAATGGAGGCTGTGCCCGCGGTGTCTTCCAGCGTTGAAAGATCATCGCAAAATCCTCTTATTAGTCTCGCTCCTCGGCTGTCCACGATTAGTCACCCGAACAAATGCTCAAAACTGGAAAACGATGAAATATCCGGGTTAGTTCTTCAGTTCACTTCCTGACATGAACGAGACACTGATTTATACGGATACGCGTCCGAGAGCCAGGTCGACCGGACACGCCTTTGGGTTTGAAGGCAACCTGGGGATGCCGGTGATCATTTCCGGGATGCTATCGGTCTTCATATTGACCCTGTTGTTAAACGGCGACTGCGGGATGCCGCTATTCGCGAAGTTCCTCCTGGCTTCGCTGCCAACGTCACTGACAATCGTCTATATCGTCGCCCTGCGCAGCCGCAAACCGCCTCGATTTGATCTGGATCTCTTTGCCTCCTGGGTCAACGGCCGATCGTTTCAGCCTGTTCGCATTCAACCACGCCACCCATTCATTCCAAACCGATGATTGATTCTTTCATAGGTGCCTGCGAAACGCTTCTGGGCATTGCTTCCGGAAAAGGTTGTCCAACTTCGCGGATCTCTCGTATTGGAATGCCGAACGGATTCTTTCTAAACGACCTTCTCTGGTTCGGAGATGGCGCCTCAAAAAAGACGGCGATCTCGCGCGGGTTCATGGTTGAGCCGGGTGAAATCAGTGCGTTCAGCGTGAAGCAGTTAAACGATCTTCACGAGCGTCTACGGATACTTCTGGGGATTCTGGGAGAAGAATTCGCGCTCCAGGTGCAATGGAGCATCGATAGCGACTATCGCCACGAACTGGAGACCTATCATCGGGAGACCTTGAATTTACGCCGCCAGGACCCTGTCCATGGGCAATTCGGCGTCTTGATCCGCGCCGAGCGCTATGAGCGATACAAGGCCGCGATGGAAGAAGGACGTTTGCGCCGGGAACGGCTGACTCTCTTTTTCACCCGGATCATCGATACCAAGGTGCCGATCGCCGGTTACCCTGCGGTTGCCGAGTACTTTGACGCGCTCTCGCGGAAGGAGAGCCTCGCGCTGTGCGAGTTCAGCATGGGCGCGCTGTCGCGGCTTTTTCCGGATTGCCGGGTCACGTCGATGCGGGATAGGGACCACTTTCTGTTCTACTACCGATTTCTGAATACCAACCTCCAGACGACGGCGATCGACCCCCTGGATTTATTGGATCCCGGTTATTCGATCCAGCAGAATTGTCTCCACGGAGACGGGATCACGCCTTCTGAAGACGCGAGTGTCTCGTTCAAACTCGATTGCTACCATCATGCGATATTCGCCGTGCGCCAATGGCCACGGCGCACCTTTCCCGGGATCATCGCCGCGCTGACGGGAATGGGCTTCCAGGAGTACGCGATCACGATGAACATCTATCCCAAACGTTTGGATAAAGTGATCGAGAAAGAAGAACAGGTTATTCAGCGTTTGCAGATCGACGCCATTTCGGAACGCAGACAATCACTTGTCACCGACTTGGTTGCCAAACAGGAAAAAGTCACAGAACTGCAGCAAGGCAAAGTCATACCGCTGAATGCTCTTTTTGTGGTGCGGCTCTGGCACAGGAAACCTGATCAATTGGCAGCGAGATGCGCCTCTCTGAAAAATGCGTTCATTTCGATGGGTGGGGCAGTGGTCCATCACGCCACTGTACCTGAGAACGCGCGCCAGCTCTTTTATCAGACCTGGCCGGGATGGACTTTCGGCACCTATCGGGCGTTCGATCTGCCCGCCGAAGACTCCTATCTGGCAGACTTGATACCATGGTCCGCAACGTTCACTGGGCACCTCCAAGGGGCAGAAGCAATCTACAATGGGGCCAGAGGCAATCTTGTCGGGATCAGGACGAGGCTTGGGAACACTCCTCAGCATGGCGTCTTGTTTGGAATGACCGGCGCGGGTAAGTCGGTTATTATCGCCGATCTTTTGGCACAGATTGGACACCGCTTCGGCTTCCGATTGATCGTCGAAGAAGGATTGTCGCATGCGGTTCTTACGCAGACGCAAGGCTGTGAACCTGTCATTGTTAATCCAAACGGCAATTTGACCATCAACTACCTGGACACCTGCGAGGCGCCTTTATCGCCGATGCATCTGGCGTTCAGTGCTGGGCTTTGCATGCTGTTTTGTGGGGACGGAGGACTCGACGGTGAACGAAAAGCAATTCGGCACGCAATGATCGTTGAAAATCTGCAGCAACTCTACACAGACGTTTTCAATGATTGGATGGTAGCGAACGAGCAGGCGGCTGAAGAACTGCGTTGGCGCGCTGCAGCCATCGACCGCTATCTCAAACTGAGGTTGCGGGGATCGCAATTGAATTTTGTCGACGCATTCGCCGCTTTTCGTGACTGGGAACTGCAGAATCCGGACGAGGCATCGAATTTCATACAGCAGGCGCTCGAAGAGACGGTTGCTGAATTCGCCAAATATCCCGGCACGGCGAAATATGTGCGTGACCTCGCATTTGCTTATTTTCGTCCGGAACAATTTCCATCGCACAGTGCTTTAATAGAGCAGCTCCTGTTTAACCCTTGTGGAGGAGCGAGGGAACGGGAAGAGAGCGATCGAGTGGGCAAGCTGCTCCGAGGCTGGAGCCGGGATGGCGAAAAGGGAAAACTTTTCGACGGCGCCAGTAACATCCGCATCGATGGCCGAGTCGCGCATTTTGAGCTGGGCCAGATTCCGGAGCACGCAATCGAGATGCGCGCTGCGGCTAACTTCCTCGTGGCAAATTACGGGAGACAAAAAATCATTACGATGCCCCGATCGGTGCCGAAAATAGCCATTTTCGAAGAAGCCGCGCGAACGCTCGAGATCCCCGGGGGGGTCCGCATGATCCAGGAATACTACCGGCAGATGCGCAAATTCGGCTGCAATATTCTGGCGGTCGTCCAACAGTACGACGTTTTAAGAGCATCCGAGGTTCGCGGAGCCATGCTGGGCAATTCCAAGATGTTTTTCGTAACCTCCCAACAGAGCCGGGAGGACGCAAAGGAAATCGGCTCAGCTCTTGGTCTCTCCGACAAAACTGTTGAGACCATTAATTCTTATCCACTCCCAGAGCTGATGGATCCTAAGGAACGCTTCAGCGCGTTCACTTATGTCGCGAACGACAAGATCAGGAGGCTGGTCGGAACGGTCAAGAATGTGGCATCTCGCGAACTCCTGTATGCGGCATCGAGCGACAATGAAACGTTTGACAGTCGCGCCGCATCGCTGGGCGGCTATCAAAATGTTGTCACAGGCATCATCCAGGAATCGGAAAAGATGCTCTGCGCCAGCGAAGAATCCGCAACAGAACCGATACTATGAAATGGATTGGGACAGCACTCTACTTGATACTAGCGGGCTGCACGGTCGGACCAAACGTGCCCAAAGGAGAGGCGACTGTTCAAGGAAGGGGCTCGGAGGCCCTGACAAATGAAGGCGATCCTCTGGTTAGTAGCGGGATGGATGCCCGTAAAGTACCGGTCGAGTTTGCTAAAGGTTACACCAAAGGCGTCTCAGATCAGGTGAAACGGAGCTATTGGGCGCATCAGGACGCACAAAAGTCGGCGGACGAAGATCTGCAAGGACGAATCCGCTACTACAACGCAACAATCCCGGAGCGACAAGATACCAGCGGAGTGATCAGAGTCCAACGAGAGGTCATTATCCCGATCGTGGAGTGAGTATGAAAGTAAAGAAAATCATGCGATTGATAATATTAATGTGGATCTTCAGCCCGGCTGGGCGAGCGAGCACCGTGGTTCACGATCCTATCCACACAGTCTTGAACGTTGCCCAGCAGGTGTACGGGCAGGTCAGACAGGAAGCTCAGCATGGCGAGGATATTACGAAGTACGCGACGATGATTCAAAAGCAGCTGGAGCAGATCAACCAATTGACCAACATCATTCACCAAAACGTCGAACAGCTACGAGCGATTCGGCAACCCGGATACCTACGTAAATATGTTAAATCTCGACGAACTATTCGAAGAGGTTAACAAGGTGAAGGCGGGAGTCGGCAGAACGGTGGCAGAGTTCACTGAAGCTGCGAATGGTATTGCCGCACTAAAATACACTGGGCAAGGTCTTTACCAGGATCTAAGCGAACTTCCGGACAAGTTCGGGCAGAAAGTCCGCTATGAAACCGGAAGTTTCAAGAAATTCGGAATGGTGCAGGATATGAATGACGATTATAACACGCAGCTCTCTGCAGTGAATCAGTCTTTCAATCGACTGGAAGACGAAGTTCATAACACAAGTCAGCAAATCGATAGCGCCGGGTCATTGGTCGAAACTGAAAAGCTGAAGGCGAAGTTGCAGGCGGTACAAGGCACTCTGGACTCGAACGTGCATCGCGCGTCCCTGGCCGCACTTAAGGTTCTGGTTCAAGGCGAAGTTAATCGCAATGACCAGGCGCGCGCTCAGGAGGCTTCTCGACAACGGCGGATTCAAGAGATGCTGGCGGAGAATCAAGAGCTTCGTGAATTGGGTGGGGAATTGTTAGGACCTGCGACTGGAAGGTAAGAAACAGCTACCATGAATGTGCAGCTCTCCGACTCCGAGGCGTATACTACAGCGACCGGGGCGCTGGACGGATTCCTGAATCTTGAGCCATTGGTAGCTTCTATCCAGCGGGTGCTGAATGATTATCAGCCCGCCGCCTATGCAATCGCTTTCGTTTTACTCACCGTGGGCACGATGCGGGAGTTTTTTTATCCCGAAACGCGCCGTTTCCTCGATGCTTTATTGCGGACTGTTCTGCTGGTAGCGAGCATTAGTTTTGCGCCCTATTGGATCGACTGGATCGATCAAGCGGCGCGAGGGCTTGCGGAGTTGCCGGTAGCCGAGCAAGTGGATTTCGGCGGTTTATCCTACACCATCAAATCAGGGCAGGCTCCCGCCATCAGGCAATTGGAACAGGTTCTGCAGGCGAAGATCAAAGGAAGCGATCTCAACAAAAGCGGCTCAGGAAATGAGGCTGCAAACAGTCAGAAGGCTCCGCAGTTTTCTTCGAATCCTCTGGATTTCGGGAAAGACGTCGGAATCGCATGGAGCTACATTGCGGGGTTCACGCAGAATCTGGCGTGGGAAATTCTGTTTGCGATTTACCTCTTATGCCTGCTGCTCTGTAAGGTGATCATCATTTTGATGCAGTTCGTGCAGAAAGTTGTGGTGATTGGGTTTAAACTATATACCCCAATCGCTGTGGCAGAGTATGCGCACCGGTCCCTCAGGAGCAAAGCTATTGGCTTTTTTCTAACTTTCGTCGGAGTATTGAGCTGGCCCGTGGGATGGAGTCTGGTCAACACCGTGACCCTGGGCATTTTCAAGAGCCTTCCAACGCCGCAGAATCAAAATTTCGCGACGCTCATGATTGCTATCGTCCTGGCGATACCGGTCCTTCTTTGGGTTCTGATTGGGCATGTGGTGGCGCCGATCTTTGTTCAGAAAGTGGTGATTCGCGGTGGGGCGGTGATTCAAGGATTTGCCGGAACCATTTTCTCGGCCGTAGGCGCGAGTTCCATGGCGATCTACAGCGGCGGACTGGCGGCATCGGCAAGCTGGCTGGGCAATATGAAGCATAGTCCCGGCCGGGAGGAACACGATGCGCGACCGGTTGATTACGCTCCGAGCCCAAGCCCCGGAGAGTTCTTCGCTGAACCGCTGGGTGCCTCTGCGGGGGATGCGAGCGAACCCGTAGCGCAGAGCCGAGTTCGGAATATCCGCGGCGCGAGAGGGCAAGAGCAAGCAACGCGAGGATTGTCCGGTATCGGTGCAGGCATGATGGGGGCTGGTGCAGCGATGATGAATCGGTTTGGCAGCGTCGCACGATTTATAGGCCACGCAGTGGTGGAAGGGAGCGGGGAAGGAAGTGGGCTGGAATATCGAGCACTTGCGGCATTCGGGCCGAGCGGGAGAAACTATCGAACGTCAGGCAATCAGACTAACCGATCTTCACTCCAGGCGCGGAGATATCTCGACGAACTTTAGCAGATGCAAACTGAGGAGATAAATCTGACGAGAGGCGATGCAACGCCCGCGGGGGCGCCAGCATCCATAACCGAATTTACCGACCTCGGCGAAAGCGTCGCGACTGATGGATGGGTTGAAGACGAGCAACTGAATGATTCCTTCGTTTCTCGCAATCCGCTCCAGCAGAGGGAGAACCGGAAGAATTTGGCCGCAAACGCGCTCGCATCGGGCCGCCGAACTGTTCGGCTGTTATGGATCGCACTGATCGTTTCATTGGCGGCGCACCTGATCATCCCGGTTTGCATCGTCACCGCGATGGTGCGTCCGGAGAAAGTCGCGCTGATGGACGGGACAGAATCCCTGATCATTTCACCCCTGGTCCCTCTGGAAGAGAGCAACGAGATCTTGCAGACGCTCTCCCTTTGGGCTGCCAAATCGTTTCTTGACAGAGGACCACAAGGATTTGATGCGCCTGAGACGCTTCAACGGACATTTCTACCGGATGCAGCCAAGAAAGCCGAAGCGGAATTTAGTAAAGTCGCGGCAGAATTCTCGAAAAAGAATATCCATCAGAAATTCGAAATTGGCCGGATCGATTTGCAACGCCTGGATCAGGGTGTTGTGATGAGCCGGGTCGTTGGCCAGGTCCTGACGCAAGCCCAGATCGGTGACGAACAACTAAGCGAACCCCAGGCGGTCACCCTGAACCTGAGACTTGTCCGCAATCCCTATCTAGGACGTAACAAAAGGTATCCGTTCGCAGTGGCGGATTACACATTTGGTCAGCCGGAACAGCTTCCAATCCAAAAGAGACAATAAAGTAATATGCGCTTCATGGCGATAGTCCTGACCTTTGCGGTTCCGATATTAACATCCGGCAATCAAACGCTCGCATCAAAAGTCATTCGAATCTCACTGAACCAGAATGAACCTGCGGCTATTAAAGTAGGTACCCGTGGCATAACGACGCTGGAATTTCCCAGCAAAATAGAGGCGCTTGACGGTTATGGATTCAGTGTCAACCCATCTCCTGACGGCGCGGACCTCTTCCAGATATCTTTCAACAAAGGAACCAACTTTTTTTCCCTGAAGGCGATCCGTGAAGACGTGGAGGGAAACCTTACCGTTGTTCTTGACGGGAAGGTATACTGTCTATTCTGTAAGGCGGTTGCGGACCCTAGCTTTGTCGTGGTTTTCGATGACAGTCCCGCAAAAACTCTGACCAATCCGCGCGATGTTCTCGCGAAAAACAAACAGCTTTCGCCCGCTCGATTGCTGGGGTTTCTGGATAAGGTCAAGGCGTATCCATCTTTGAAGGTCAGCGCGCCGGAGATATTCCGGAATATGGAGGTAGCTGAGCCGAACTCGGAATCGAGTGTTGACGGCTTAAAGCTTACTTTGCGGCGCGTCATCCGGGACGAAGGCCTCGACGCCCTTGGCTTCGATATCGAGTTGACCAATGAGTCCGCTAAGGATTTTCTGTATGATCCCGAAAGCTTCAGTGTCCGCGTCGGTGACGAAGTTTTTCCGGAAGCCATCTCAGATGCCGGCGGAATTGTCGGTGCCGGAAAGACGTTGCCTGCTTTTTTCGTGGTTGCAGGCACGGCGACTGGAGGTCGCAATGATTTAGCCGTCACTAATAAATTTGACATCGTGATGCGACAGATCATCGGGGAGAGGGATTCAAGGGTATCCACTCAGTGGCAGAAGCTGCCGGAAGAAGGTCTCACCGCGCAACAGGTCCCGCAAGGACCTGCGTCACCAGTCGCGGAGAACAGCGGTCCTACGCCGGGCCGGCTGCCTGTGGTTGACAAGAAATCACGGAAGTCGCACGGGCGCAGGAGGAAATCAGCGGTCTCTTCCGGAGAGAATTATACCGCTCAACCGAACAAAATAAAAAGCAGCGACGAAACAGCGGCTCAGGCAAATGAATAGCCGGACGTTGATCACCGCTGCCGTTGTGATCTGCCTTACGGGCGTCGTCCTGGGACTTGCGCTTTTTCAAAGGGGTGGACAGCAGAAGATCGTTCAGCGTCAGAAGGAGTTGGAGAATGGGATGGAAAAAGTCACTGAGCCTATGACATCCTCAATTCGAAACTTCAACCCGATGATTGCGCCCAGGCCGAGGCAGCGTTCTGGACAAGGAGAGCCGATGCGCATGGAAGAAAAGCTTGAACGTCGGGAAGCACCCAAGACCGTTGTCGCGTCGCTCACAATCTTTGCCGGAGATCCGCAGCCTGTCAGGCCGCCGCAGCGCGAGCCAAAAGGTGATTACGCACCAGCCTTCCGGCTGTTGAAATGCCAGCTCGTGAACACGGTGGATTCCAGCAACATTACAACACCGATTATCGGACTTGTGACAGACGACCTGTGGTGGAATGGGAAGATAATCATTCGCTCGGATTCGGAGGTGCACGGCGTAGCGAATGTCGATCGAGTCCGGGAGCGCATTGCCAGCAACGGTGAATTCACGTTTGTCCTCAATGAACCGGACGGCTCTGGCAGGGAGCTTGTCGTTCACGGGATGGTTTTGGATATGGAGAGAAATGACACTCTGGACAGTTACGGCATTACGGATGGCAGCGCTGGACTTCGCGGGGATGTGATTCGGACAGCGAACAGTGATATCATCAAGCTTTACGCAGCATCATTGATAAGCGGTTTCGCGGGAGCCTTTTCTTCCGGTGCGAACGGGGTGCTGGGGAATCGGGTTTATACTAACAATAGTTCGCTCGGCCTGAGCGCGCTTCAAGGTGGGGTCATCAATCCGGCTGTCGGAGCAACGCAGAGTGTACTGGATCGGTACGCCGAGCAAATAGGATCCAGTATTGAGCGGGACGGCTTCTTCGTACGGGTCCCGGCGGGAAAGCAGTTTTACGTTTATTGCACTGAGGCGATCGATCTATCAAAAGCTGTTGTTGCAGCCGACGATGTGCGTGCCGCTCGCGAAGATGCGAATTTCGCAAAACGCCAGAAACAGTCCGAAGTTCGTCGGGCATTGCCAGTCAATCCGGATGAACTGATCAAGCCGTTGTTGCCTGCGTTGGGCCAAATTATAAATAACACAACGAAATAGAGTATGAGATATTTATTTTTAACCTTGCTCGCGCTCGCAGGATGTCAATCCAGGCAGACAGTTATGTTTACCCCCTTTCGCGCAGGGCAGACGGTGGCTGCCGGGAAAAATATGTCAGCCGGCGCGGCGCTCATGGGCACGGGCGGTAACGTGCGTCAATTCGAAACGGTAAAAGTGTATGGAATGAATCGTTATATAGACGCGTCGGACCCGCGCGTGATGCATGAACGACATGCTGTTTATCGCCTGGAGCAGCAACCGGCTTGGATCACTCGGTCGCCGAGGAATCACAATGAACTGATTCTTGGGCCGATCGTTGGCCTGCGTAAGCCGGAATACGCGCCCGAACCGATGCCCGGAGAAACCTCTCGGGAAATATTCCAGGCCCGGCGCGGAGTCCAGGAAGCCAACGAAGGGATGAAAGACCTTCGGGAGAGTCAGGAGAAGCTCACCAGCAGCGTGGAGGCGATGGCGAAGAATACCGCAGAAGCAGAACGAAAGTTGACTGCCGTTATTTCCGTTTTGAATGAACGCGTCAAACACCTGGAAGGTGATACCTCGACTTCAGAACCACCGCAGGTGCAAACGACCGAACAAGGGGGGAGCGATGTCGTTGTGCGCAGCCCAAATCCTTAACCGTTCCGAGTTCACTGGTGGACAGAGCGCGGCGCGCGCCAAGCGTCCCACTTTGCCTCTCAATGACCGCGCAAACCGAGCCGATTCGCCTTCGCCGCATATACCGATGTCCTGACTGCGCCCTAGGTTATGAACCCCGAACGTCGAACGATGAACGATGAACGGTTTATGCATTTGCTGGATAGAGAGGTTTCGCCCTCGGGATGGTCGGAAATTGATCCTGAAAAGGATTGGCGTTTCTACATTTCAGGATTGCCAAACTACCTTGAGGCTCGGATTGTGGGCCAGTCGGCGGCGGTTGGCCGGATAGCTCGCGCTATTCAAGCGGCTGAGTTGGGGTTGAACGAGGAAGGTAATCGTCCCAAATGCAGTTTTCTCCTTTTGGGGCCAACCGGAGTTGGAAAAACCGAATCCGCAAAGTGCTTTACCGAATATCTTTTCGGCGACCGCTCCGCCCTGGAGATGATTTTCATGAACGAATATTCTTCCGAGACCCGTTGGCCTGAATTCCTTCACCGGACGGAGGCGGCGATCCGTCGAAATCCGGAAGGCGCCACGCTCCTCTTCGACGAAATTGAAAAGGCGCATCCTCGATTGATTGACATTTTTTTGTCACTGCTCGAGGAAGGCGAACTGACGACCCATTCTGGAGATCGTATTTCCGTATCGAAATTTTATCTCGTCCTGACAAGCAATCTTGGGAGCGGAGATTTGGCCAGAATGGAGAATGCTCCCTACGCGATGATGGAGCGAGTGGCTTTGGATATTGCAAGCCAAGCGTTGCGTCCGGAACTCTTCGCCAGGATAGCGGAGCGCATTGTCTTCCGACCGCTTGGGTTGGAGGTGCAAAAGAGCATCATTGAGGCATTGATTGATGCAAAACTCAAAGTGCTCTCGAAATATTTTGGAGTAAAACTATCAGTCGATCGCGGGCCGGTGACTGCGTTTATGCTCCGGTTAGGATATAATAAATCGCAAGGTGCTCGCAGGCTACAGCAAGAAGTCGATCGGCAATTCAATCTGGCTTCCTTGAAAAGCGCGCTCAGTTCCACGAACCCCGCCGAAGGGAAATACTATTACGATTCCAGCGTGGGGTGCCTGGTCTTGAGGTGAAAGCACAGAAGGGGCCAGAAACCTTCTGACCCGAACGGCGCGAAGATCAGGGGGGGTGAGAGGTTCATGCCCCGGAGCCGGAGTGGCTACAGGGGATTAGACCAAGGCTATGGCGAGCGACGAGATTGCTACACTCAATATATGTGTTATTACGACGCTCGAACGGCGCCCATATTCAGGGCCCATTATCGCGGGGGGTGGCGGTTCCCGGGTTGAAAACCCTGGGAACTGCCACGTAGCCCCTTCGGGGCGTTATACCATCCGTTCTCCTCTGGTCCCCCTTCTGAACAGATTCCTTCGGAGGTTCAATTTAGAACGTACTGAAGGAACTAGATTAGAAGGTTAGAAGGCGAAGCGTAAACCGAAACGCGTCGAGAGGAAGTTGTTTTTTGGGCCGTTCACAAGATTGTAGCGAACGTCAGAAAACATTCCGATGTGCGGCGTAAAACGGTATTCAAGACCAACGCCGCCGTCCCCCAGGACTTCATCGTCGGAATTTCTGCGATCTAGTTCCTGCGCATGTCCCCCAGTAGCGATCCGGGTGAATGTATTGCTTTGATTAAATATTCCGCCAACTCCGCCAAACGCATACGGCGCAAGATGAAAGCCGGGGAATTTGGTATCGAGAGGATAGCGAAATAGCACATTTCCGGTTACTGTCGATCCGAAAAAGTCTCCCGGTACTTCGTTAAAAAAATCACCCTCGACTGCAAAGCCGACATACTGGAGCGGGAAGTATTGACCGTCAATCCCGCCTCCCCACGCGTGATTTCCAATGGCAAGACTATTATTGTTATACGTCCAGCCGTAGGAGCCAAAAAGGCCGAGGCTGAACTCGTTACTGCGGAAGTAACTTATTGGCACCGGTGGTGGTGGCGCAACGACTTCTTTCGAGCTGGCGACCGCCTCCCCTGCGGACGCTGACACTACATGCGACGCAATTGCGACAATGGCTAAGGCGATTAGTTTTTTCATAGTCAGTTTTTGTTTACTTCGTCCACTATATGACGAGTGGCCGTGTAAGTTGGTTGCAATTTTTTTTATTGTAAAGGCACTTTCTTCCCAAAAATTGAACGTGTCGCTCAGCCCGCTGTCAGGGCTCTGGCATCGGGAATCGACAGGGAAAAATTTGAAATGAAGTTTTGAATAAAAAACTTTGAAAAACGTCACCTCGGGAATTCTATCTATGAACAACAATCATAGTGCGATCTATAATTGCGACAATCGTTAAATGAGATAGTTTTGCTAGCTGCGTGAGGGGATTTGTAAGTAGTTAAGAGTGTGATTCTTATAGCAGAGTACAAATGATTGCGCCGGCCATTTAATTGGTCGCCTGTTGCCTCGAGAGAGATTTAGATCTTCACAGAATGCAAAATGCATGAATCAGACCGATCCCAAATGGTCAGAAGTCGGTCTCGACTTTTTTAGATCCGAGACCGAACCCCCTAGCAGAAAATCAGGACGTGCCCGGATGCTGGGCGCTCAAGTCCCAAGCCCGAATTTGGAGTCAATAGAATTCCGGAGATTAGAAAAAGAGGGGCAGAGCCTCTTTGTCGCTGCATGTTTGTTCGGTCCCTCGCTGTTTGGTGTGGGTAATTGCTAAGTTAACTCATGTTTGGGACATCCAGATTAAGCTGACCGGCTCGATGGTAGGCTGCGGTTCTGAAGTAGACGAAGTTTCTAAAGCCACGAGCCATTCGTTTTGCTAGCTGGATGATCCCGTTGACGGCCTCGATTGCGGCGGAGGTCAGCTTGGTATCGAAGTAGGCCAGGATCCCATCCCATAGCTGACGAATGGTCATGGCCAAATGGCGAAAAGACCAGAGGCGGCTGCGCGCTGCCCAACCACACCACCACCGCAGTTCAGCTTCGGCTAGCTGGCGGTCGGAGTTTGCGTAAATGGCTTGGAGAGTCTCACGCAGACTCATCGCACGGCCAAGTTGAGTGTAGTGGCGACAGAGGTCTTTACGATGCGCTTGACGCTCTGGACTGAGATTCCAGGGGTTGCCGCGTAAAGTCCACATCGCCCCTTTGAGCTGGGCTCCCTCGCGCTGCAATTGGAGGCGCACCTCCTCGAGGGCTTTGCCAGCCAGCACCATGACGTGGAACTTGTCAAAGACGATCCTGGCCTGAGGGAAGTATTGGCTGGCCCCTTTCATATAGGAGGTGCTCATATCCATCGCGATCGCCTCGATTTGGGAGGGGTCCCCGCCGTGCAAGCGTAGCGCCTCGGCAAAAGCTCCCAGGGCCTGGACACCGCGTCCCTCGACCATCAGGAGCAGACGTGAGTTCTCAGCGTCCAGCACGTTGGTCACGTAGCGGCGTCCGCGCCGGGCACTGGTCTCATCGACGGCGACCCTTCGTACGGCGCTCCAGTCGCTCTTTGAGTGAGCTTGTTCAACGTAATGCATCAAGACCCGCCACAGCCGGGTATCGTGCTCATCGATTAAATCAGCCATCGCATCGACGGGCATCTCCGCGCTGAGCAGCATCATGAGCGCTTCCATCAAGAGGGTGAAACCGCTGCCTTCCCGGGCCCAGGGGACTGGCACCTGATGGACCCCATCGGTGCGACACCAAGTGCGCGGGACCTTGGCCACCAGCTCACAGCGGTACTGGAAAAAGTTCATATGCCGCCAGCGTCTTTCGATGGCGTCGTGGACTCCACACGAAGCTTTGCAGACCGGGCACTGGAAATGTTCCCCGGGCACGTGCTCGAGTCGTAATTCCAAGCGTTTGGGTTCACCCTCAAAGCGGCATTCGGCCACTCGCCATTGCCGACCCAATCCCAGTGCTGCGGTAAAAAGCTCCTCCGGTGTCATCCCTTCTTATTGAGTCCACGGTCACCCAAATGCAAATCCAACCCCCTCCTGTTTGGCTTCCAGGATAACAGACCAAGAGCTTTTGCGCTTCAGAGGCCCGTAGCGAGGAACGAGCGCAGAGGCTCTCGAACGCAAAAGACAGTAACCTTCCCAGCGCGGAGCGAAGTCTGCTCAAGCGAGAAACGGAATAAATCGAGGGGGAGCAGGCCGTTTATGCCGGATTCGACCTTGAACAGGCGTAGCGTAGCGCTATCACGTGGCCAAACCTAACGAATTTAGTTATCCACAGAAAATAGCGGAGAGCCGTTTGTTCCAGGGGCTTTCCTGGGTAATGCCAACCTCCTTGAACTCAATCATTCGTGAAATCTTGGTTTAGCCCATTCTGTGGCTTCGAGCTTAAGTTGGAGACGGACAATTTAGCCGAAGATGCGCCTCCATAAGGGATACCAGGCTGGAGAGTTGCCCTCCGGATCGACGGGATGAATAGTCGATTTGCGGAATCCTTTTTCACAGTGCTTGATAATTGCTTTGAACTTGGGCAGCGACATGAGTTCAAATGGTTTTACGAGATATTCTTCTTCGCGAGAGCGTGTAGTGCTACGGCCGCCTTTGCCGTGGGTGTAAGATTTTTTCCAGTGCATTCGTTTTCCGATGAAATCGGCGGAGCCTTCGGCGCACGTTTTGTCAGCTGCCTTGAAGATGATTCTGTTTCGAAGATTTAACATGGTGACTTCGGCTTTGTCTTTGGTTCCAAGAGCCGGGAAGAACGAGAGCTTGGATTGTGCTGCCATGACGGTCGTGGCATTTGCCTGGCGGATCACATCAACGTTTGCATCGGACTCGGAAATGAAGCGTTGCGCTTCGTCCTGCCAGCAAATGAGAAGGTTGTCTTGCTGAACTGGTCGTTGCCCGGTCGGTCTCGGGTCGAAGCGGCGGAGGACATGCGTATAGAAAAGCAGCTTCAAAATGGTCGTTATGTATCGGCGTTC
The DNA here is from genome assembly GCA_963736745.1 of uncultured Verrucomicrobiae bacterium. Taxonomy (GTDB): domain Bacteria; phylum Verrucomicrobiota; class Verrucomicrobiia; order Chthoniobacterales; family JAFAMB01; genus JAFAMB01. Next base: position 16,958 of record CAVTQD010000010.1, read on the forward strand.
GGTCTGATATTTCTGCGGCATTGAGAGACAAATGATTGCGCCATCGTCCAGTGCCGAAAAATCGAAATTGTTTTCCTCCGGTCCGAAAATCTCAACGATATCGGGGTTGGTGAAATAGTTCAGATAATTGTAAATCGTGGATATGACGCCTCCGAGTTGCTCCGGAGGTTGTCGAAGATACGCGTTCAGAAAGTGATCGTAACATTCCCTAGCGTCGGGATTTCCCTGATTTTTGAGTGTGTCCAGATGCTGTAACAGCGATTTCAGGACGGGCTGGGATTGGAGTACCTCAAGTAAGTGATGCATCGTGGGAACCATGTTCAGAAGTCGAAAGAGCTGAATTCCTCGACCGATGTTTGCATGCGCCTGGGTTTTGAAGAACCCCTTGTCTTCGGCTCCGGAGGTAAGCGCAGATGCCGTATCGACGATGACGGTTGCATACGTCGACCAAGGAATCGTCAAATCCGACAAAAGATTGAAGCGGGCATGTGGAACCCAATCTTCATCTTCGTGATCCGGTTTTGTTTGCAGGAGTAGCAAGTCGTTTTCGCGACCGTATTTCCGGGCCATCCGCACGAGGGTTTCGTGGTAGATGCCCTTCTCGTCGCAACAAAGGCCGCCCCAGTCCGGTTCGTGTTGAAAGACCGAATGGAGGAGGACATTGATAGCAAAAGTTTTCCCGGCTCCTGTATCACCCGTGATCAGCCAACCCCTGCAAAAGTCGTTTCGTTCCCAGTTGAATCCGCCGATCGCAGCTGTGGTTTGGCGTGATTTCGATTCTGATGGGGGAAAACAGAAACTGAACGGAAGGCCAATAAAAAGCGGTAGGAAACTAAGCCAGCCCACAATCGGTGCAAAGAGCCAACCGACGGCAATCGAAAACGTCCAGAGGAGTAAAAGCGGCCCAGAGCAAATGTATGCCCACCTTTTTTGACCCCTATAGGCGCGAATCCAGCGGAGAGCGGTACCTAATGCTTGGGCCAGAGATGCTTCTTGAGCAGAGTACCGATGCTGATACACCGTCTGGCCATTCTTGACGACTTTGATTGCGAATCTCGGCAGCAGCCGGCTGACGCCCGATGCGTGATCGAGGTTTGGAAAAAGCGATTGGGCTTTGATTTCGAATTGACCCGTTTGTGCCAGGGTGACCGATGCGGCGCCCTTCGAATAGGCCGGCAGCCGCATCACACTGCCGTCCGAGCCGAACACTGACATGGAATCCGGAGATGGTTCGAGCGGATGATCGACGAAACTGCCGGAAGAGTTAACAGCGGCGGAGGTTTGAATCACGAGCCATAAATACAACAATATATAATATTGTTGTCAAATATAATTTGTGGAGCCTCTTGAATCGGTGCACGAGCTTCCCGTCCCGAATAACATGGAGTTAAGAAGCTGTCTGCTTCTCAAGAGCGTCCCGGCAGATCTGCGTACCCCCGCCGGCGCAATGTAGCATAGGCTTCCCGCTATTGTTCGCGTCGAGCGACGGCGTCGAGACCATCTTAAGCGGTTGCCGGACTTTCGACCGCTACCGTCCGAATGACCTTATTTGCCCCATCGATTGAGGACGGCATTCGTCACCGCGTCGCGAACTGCTTCGTGGCGCATGGCCCATTGGAACTGGTAAATGCGATTGTCGTACTGCTCCTCAAATTCTCGTTTCATCGCATCAGTAATTTTCGCAGCGGAAACCGACCCTCGAATACGCGATGCGACATCTTCCACGATTTCGAGACAATAGAGAACGAGCATTTTCGCAGCTCTTTGAGAGATGTCATCGAGCTCTTCGGTGCAAACCAGAAAGAAATTCTCCCAGGTAACCTTTGTTACGCCCTTCAACCATTGCTCTTTGCCCTCATAGAAGATTCCCTGTTTGCGATGCGTCTCGAGGAAGTCGTCGATCGACAGCGGTTTGGCATCCGCCGAGAATGACCACTTGGCGGGTTCAACCGTGCTTTGCTTAGTTTCCTTCGCGGTGACCATTTTTAGTGCTTCTCTTTAAAAATTTGGTATGTAGTTTGTGTAACACTCTAATTGACTGAAAGTAAAGTGCGCAAACACAACAAAGTTTTCAATACGTTACCACTTCCCGAGACGGGCGACCAACTGGGCTTTGGCGACGATCTGATCGAAGCGTTTTACAAGCTGACTCCGGATGAGCGTGAAATCGTCATGGATATTGTGGACCGCCTTAAACCTGGGGTTACAGGGTACGACTTTGATGATTTCGATCTTCAGCCGGCGGCGATGAAGCTACTGACGTATCACCGTCTGGTGCTCCATAATGGAGATAAGCAGAATTCGGTGCTCTATGCGCGTTGGCTTAGCTCGATCACGATGGTTGAGAAGAGAATGACGCTGCATCTAGATCCGGGTGTGGTTCCGCACCTTGAACGATTAAAGAATCATCAAAAGGAGGATTCGGAGCGGGCGAGTGTTAAATTGGCGAGTCAATATTCAATCCGTCTGTACGAATGGGCGTGGAAGTGGCGGCATGTCGTTTTGAAACGGATCTCTATTCCGCAAATCAGAAAGGTGCTCGGAGTGGACGAGGTGACCGGATGCGCAGGGCAATGTTATCAGCGAGAAATGCCTCGTGCATTGGCCCAATCTGAAGCAGCGAGCGATTGACCGCGCGCTCCACGAGATAAACGAGAAGACAGATCTGAGCATCCGTTTGGTCGCCGTCGGGCAGGCAAAATATCGGCGGGTGCTTTCTCTGGCGTTCGAGATCAAAGAAAAGAAGCGCAAACCCAAGTCAAACGGTTCTTCGGCAAATTGAGGGTCAGTAGACCTCGGTTTTTTCCGAGCTTTGTTCGGTGAGAATGCGGACTTTGACGTAGCGGGATTCTCGAACGAGCGAGACGCGGAAATTTGCCAGGTCATCGATAAATTGGCTCCGGCCCGGAAAATCTCTGCCGAGCGAAATTTCGACATCGGCAAAGGAATACCGGAGCGTGATCAGACTGTCTGCCAAGCAGGTCGATGGACAAGAGATAGGAGTAGGGAAGAATTTTGGTGCGATTGGGCCCTTGGAGTTGAAAGGAGCAGGAGACTCCGGCCTGGCTTCCGGAATGGCAAACGTAAGTTTGATCGTCGAGTTGCGGGATCGAGTGGGAACGGAGCACAGTAAGAAACCAACAAAATAATCGAATGTTGTCAAACTTACTGATTGCTGGTTTGAGGAGCGGCTTGCGCTGAGTTCAGAATGGCCAGGAACTCGCCGACCAGGAACAGCGAGCCGGTGACCAGGATTGGCTCGTCGAAACGATAGGCGAGCTCCAACGCTTGCTCAGCGGAGTCGCACTGAGCGGCCGAGAATATATTCGGCACGAAAGACTGGATTTCGGCAGGGGAGGCGGCGCGCTGACTGCGTACGGGAACGAGCAGGAAAGCGGGCTGCCAACGGGCTCAAGTGTTGAGACCATGCCTTGCAGGTCCTTATCGCGCAGCCCTCCAAAAATGATGGTTGCCTTTTGTTGTCCGACGCATTCCTTCCACGTTTCAACCACGCACTTTGTGCGGCCGGGTTGTGCGCTCCGTCCAGGACGATTCGTTTGCCGATGCGTTGAAATCGACCGGGCCAATTGAAACGTTTGCGAGCCCCTCCTTCAGCGCTTTCGTGGTTCGCTTGGATGCCTGCCTTGCGGATGCGCTTCACGGCGATCGCGGCATTCATTCGCTGATAGGAGCCAGCTAATCCGATGAACAGGTCCGTCGATAGGGAATTCCGCGTAGGAGATCGGAGCAGAATGCTCCAAAGCGATCTGTTCGAGAACGGTCCGTACTTCAGCGAACTGCGGACCCGAGACGATCGGCACGCCTGGCTTGATGATTCCCGCCTTTTCGGCGGCGATCTCCCCCAGGGTGTGGCCGAGCCATTTTTGGTGATCGATGTCGATGGAAGTCAGCACAGAGACCAAGGGACTAACGACATTGGTGGCGTCCAGGCGGCCACCAAGACCGGTTTCCAAGGACGACAAGATCAGCGCCATGGGTTCGAAAGTAGTCGAAGGCCAGCGCAGTTGTAATCTCGAAAAAAGTTGGATGACGCTCCTCGTCAATGAGTCGACGGATTCGATGGATGCCGCGGACGATATCTGCGTCATCGATCGGCAGTCCGCCAATCTGAATACGCTCATTAAACCGGACCAGATGCGGGGAGGTAAAGAGGCCGGTCTTGATTCCGGCCGCCCGGCATATGGAGTCAATCATTGCGCAGACAGATCCCTTGCCGTTCGTACCGGCGACATGGATAAACCGCAATTTGTTCTGAGGTTCTCCCAAGGCTGCCAACAAATGCCGAACGTTGTCTAGACCGAGCTTGACTCCTCGACTGTTGGGTCCCGAACAGCCAGTCAATAGCACGTCTATAAGCTGTGTTCACATCAAATTCCGAAAGAGAGGTGCTGAAAAATCGCGCAAACAGAAAGTGATTCCGCCCCGATACAGGCTGGAAGCCTGCTGCATCAGTGTAGCCGAGCCAGACGCAAAATTACGGACGTCGTTGAGCTGTTTTAATCTCACTGGTTCGAGATATTTAAGCAAAGAAATCAGGGTGGTGCGCAATTGCTTTCGATGCACGATCCGGTCGATAAGTCCATGTTCCTGGAGGAATTCGGCTGTTTGAAATCCCGGCGGGAGATCCTGGTGGGTCGTTTCCTTGATCACACGCGGTCCGGCGAATCCGATCATGCATTTCGGTTCGGCCAAAATGAGATCGCCGAGCGAAGCGAAGCTTGCCATGACTCCGGCGGTGGTCGGATGGGTGACAACCGAGATATACGGCAGTCCCGCCTTGGAGTGACGAGCCAGGGCGGCGCTTGTCTTGGCCATCTGCATCAGGCTAAGCATCCCTTCGTACATCCGGGCGCCTCCGGAGGCTGAAACGATGATCACCGGTCTTTTGTCCTCGGTGCCGCGCTCGATCAGGCGCGTAATTTTTTCGCCGACGACCGAACCCATCGTGGCGGCCAGGAAATTAAAGTCCATCGCAGCGACGGCGACGGCTTTCTCCTCGAGCATTCCCGAAACCGGTCAGAACGGCATCTTTGAGACCGGTTTTTTCCTGATAACTTTTCAATCGATCTCCGTATGTCGCGACTCCCTTAAAGCTCAGCACGTCCACGGAGAGCATGTTGGGGTCGAATTCAATAAAGGTTTCCGGGATCGATCAAGTTGTCGATTCGTTCCTTGGCCGACAGGGTGAAATGATAATCGCACTTCGGGCAGACTTTGAGGTTCTGCACGAGCTCGAGGTTATGGATGACCTCGCCACAGTCGGGGCATTTCTGCCAAAGACCCTCGGGCATTTCCCGTTTTTTGTTGGTTGGAAGTTTAAAGATGGTTTCTGAAAAATTGGCATATGTCGCGGACCCACCGAATAGCTACGTCAGCCTCGGGCGACGGTTACCGCGCGGACGGATTCGGCGCCGGCTGCGCGCAATACCAATGCACACTCGTGCAAGGTAGAGCCCGTCGTCAGGACGTCATCGAGCAATACAGGTGTCTTCCGCGCACATCGCTATTCTTGCGCAAGGCGAAGGCATTGCGCAAGTTCTGCATTCGTTCGACGCGGTCAAACCGTGTTTGGGTGTTAGTGTATCGACGGCGCTCAATACATCGCAGGACCGGCAGCCGCGCTCGTTTCGGAGAGCGCTTCGGCGAGGGCGTCGGCCTGGTTAAATCCGCGTTCTCGCAATCGGGTCGGGTGAAGAGGGACCGGCACGAGGCAATCGACGGGAGTTGCTTGTATTCGCGAGTCTTGCATGGCTTCGACGAGAAATTGGGCGAGGACATGGCGCAAGATGGAATTGGCGGCCGTACTTGAAGCGATGGATCAGGTCTCTCAGTACGCCCTTTGCCTGATAGATGGACACCACACAATCAAATGCCGGCGCGCGATCTTCGCAGTTCGGGCAGGAGAATTCTCCTTCAATGAGACCCTCAAACGGTCTGGAGCAGCGGCGGCAGAATGGCGGCCGGATACGAGGCGATGTCTCCCTGCACTGTTCGCAGAGAAGGCACCCAAAGTCTTGCGGATGTCCACATCCGACGCAATTGGACGGATAGAACAGCTCAAGCAGCGTATCAAGCAAGATCAGAATCGGGTTCGCCACGCAGGTATACTATCCAAATTAGCAACCAGAGTAAGAGCAGGATCAGAATGGATCCGATCCCGACGGTGATATCGCCTCCAAACCAAGGGGTGACATCCTGAATTTGTTTCGTGACTTTGTTAAATCCCATCTTGGTGAAAATCAATCCGGAATGAATGCCGATTCCGAGCCAGAGGGAGGATGTCCGTATCGTTGCATGTGCGAGCAACAATCCGAGGATTCCGATCGTGGCAAATCCACCCAGGACAATCAGAGGGTCTGAAAACTTCCAGAACGCGTGGGGCAATAGCTCGAAACCGGAATACCAATGGACGACAGCAATCTGTTCTCTCTCCGGATTCAAAAAATGAACGATCGAGAAAAGTGCGGAGACGAAAATCGCTGCGGGTACGTGTGAGTGATTGTTTGACGAACCAGGCCGAGGATGGCTCCTCTGAACAAGGCCTCTTCGATAAGCGCAACGGAGATTGCCGTCAGAAGTATCGGGGGTAGCAGGTGCCATGGAAGAGGATGCTTTCAATTCGCAGACGTCGAACGCGAGAAGGCAGGCTCCCAAAGCGCAAATTGTGCACCCTGAGATCAGAAATCCACCAAGCAAGTGGGGTATTCACCGCGGGTTTTTGCGGAGACCAAGATTCTGGAGTCGCTGCAGTCCGATCCATCGCACGAGGGGGATCAGAAGCAGAAAGGCGGAAACTAAGACGGATCGATTAAAGAAGCGTTCAAAGTCTGTGTTCTCGAGGAACCTCAGGTACTTGAAATGAGAGGCGTACTGCCCGGCCCAAAAAAGCCAAGGCGCAAGTGTTGCGCCCAGCACGACGGTTCCGATCAGATAGGCGAGAATCTTAAGGCCAGCGCTCAAGAGGAGAAGGAAGTAGCGCGGACGCCGGACCGGCGCAAATTAAAGCTTTTCAGTTATGCACAATAGGCACGCCTGGGTCATGCGCACCGATGAGGGACTAAAACGGGAAGTTCGCGTCGTCAAATCGGGCGGTTCGTGGCGTTTCCAATCGAAACGCGCAGACGAAGTACGCTGGACCTACTATGAGCAGGCTCTGGTCGCTGATCTCGAGGAATTCCGAGAGGTTCTGTTTCGAAAATACCAACGGCGCCGAGCCTCCTACGAAGACGTTCTTTGGGCAGATCGTGAACTTGCGAGGCTGCGTCAGCAATGACGCGAACCGTAGTTTGGAGAGGCTGAGCGCTTCGTGGAAGAAGCGCCAGCTCAATATGATGATGGGCGGTCAAAGGGCTGACCGCCATCCGTAGCGCGATTAAGGATGAGGGTAAGGTTACGCGCGAGATTAGATTGTCGGACTATCGATTCCGACGAAAGTCACGACCACCGCGACCGCGCGAATCTTTATGACCACCGCCGCCACCGCCGCCGCGCGACGGTTCATTGCCGAAGAAGCGATCCTGCCGAGCTTCTGGCGGCCTGGCTTCATTGACCGTCAAGGGGCGATTATCAAGAGAGAATCCATTGAATCGGCTAATGGCACCATTCGCTTCTTCCTGCGACTCCATCGTAACAAAGCCGAATCCGCGCGATTTGCCGGTGAATTTATCCTGGATGATTTTGACGTCTAAAACAGTTCCGACTTGTGCAAACAGATCCTGTAGATCGAGCTCAGTGGTCGCAAATGAGAGATTACCAACGTACAGTTTAACGGACATTTCTTTGGTTCCAAATTCAAGCCTCCTCGAGCAGGCGCGTCCGTAACTGGACTAAATACCAACGATTCTAAACGCTGGCAGTTCCCCGAACGAAAAAGACTGTAATTGACCTGTACCGCCTACGGCAGGTTCGAACAGGTTTCAAGCAGCTTTTTCACAAATCATCCCCCCATGAGAACGTTACCGGAATCTCCAGATCGGGATTCAGACTTTTTTGAACGGGCAATTCAGAGCGACTTTTTCGAGAGCTGCGCGTTGCGGATGATTTGCCGGAAGAGGGACGGTCAACGATGACTTCCAGTCTTTCCGATTCGGCGAATGGGCTGTGAGATCATGTGTTTCACCACGACGGCTTTGGTGCCGTCAATGTTGAATCCGTTTCGTTTCGCATAAAGATCCATGGTTGTCGTCATGCAGGTTCCGAGCGCAGTTGCCACCAGATCAGTTGGAGAAAACGATTCGCCTTTGCCACCGTTATCGAGAGGCGCGTCGGTCTGTAGTCTGGTTCCGGATTGAGTGTGAACAGCCTCTGAATGCAGGCCGCCTGTATATTCGATCTCAATTTTGACCATAACGAGAAAATAACCAAGCCATCGGGCTTCCTGCAAAACACAAGCTATTTCTGGGCCAGTACACTAGTGCACCGGTCACTGACTGGTGCACTAGAGAGTCCATCGCATTCGATCAAAGTCTAAAGAAGCGTTCAGCGTTTTTTGTCGTTTGGGCGGAAAAGGATTCCAGGGTCAGATTGCGAATCTTGGCGATTAATGCGGCGGTTTCCCGCACGAAGGCAGGTTCACAGCGTTTACCGCGGTTGGGGACCGGCGCGAGGTATGGTGCATCGGTTTCCACCATGATCCGATTCGATGGGGAGGGATGCGGCGGTCCGGCGCAGGTCCCCGGCGTTCTTGAAAGTGACGATTCCGGTGAAGGAGATGAAATGGCCGAGCTCAACAGCTTCCTGCGCCTGCTCCAAGACTCCCGTTAAAGCAATGGAACACCCCGCGTACATGGGCTGAATAGGGACGCAGCATCTTTAGGGTGTCGGCCCAGGCATCGCGCTGATGGATAACGACATTTTTCGATTTCGTTGCGGCCAATTCCAAATGTTGCTCAAAGGCGACTGATTGGGAGGCCATTTCAGCGTCATCGCGCAGATCTCGATTCGATGGTCTCCGTCGAAGAGGCGCCAAACGTTGTTTCACTGATTTCCTGATTTCGGAGGTTGCCCGGCAAATGATGATAGTCCAGACCTGTTTCGCCGATTGCGACCACTTTCGGGTGCTCGGCCAATTGTTGAAGTTCCAGGCAGGAAATCTTCGCGCTCTTCCCTGACCGAGTTTGGGTGGATCCCGATGACTGCGTATATCTCCGGATATTGCTCCGCGAAATGGATCGCATTGCGACTTGATTGAAGGTTGGTGCCAATCGCTATGATTCTCGAGACGCCTGCCTCTTTGGCCCGACGAAGAATGGCGTCGATATCGCCGGCAAACTCAGGAAAGTCCAGATGAGCATGTGTATCAATGAGCATAGGTGGCGTATCGTTTTCGGGGTTCCGCGTTCTGAACAGTATCGAGATAGTGCGGCACAAAACGCGACTTGCCGCGCCGACCCTCCTACCACTGGATCACGGAACTTGCCCAGGTCAAACCGGCCCCGAACACGACGAGAAGAATGTAGTCGCCGATTTTAAACCGACCGGCGCGATGCGCCTCATCCAGAGCGATAGCGACCGCCGCTGCCGAGGTGTTCCCGTATTTTTCCAAGTTCACATAAAACTTCTCTATGGGCAGGCCCATTCGATGAGCGATCGCCTCGATAATTCGCATGTTCGCCTGATGCGGGATGACACAGGCGATGTCTTCGTATTTCAAGCCGGCAGCTTCCAGTGCGCGGTCCGCAGCACCAGACATGGCAGTCACAGCTTGTTTATAGGTCTCCTTACCCTGCATTTTGATCGTATTGAGCTTCTGGTCGACGTTGTCAGAGGTGATCGGTGCACGGCTTCCGCCACCCGGCATGAAAAGAATTTCAGCAAACTCGCCATCGCTTCCCATGTGAGTCGCGATGACACCGTGAGAGGCGCCGCGATTCCGCAAAATAGCCGCGCCGGCTCCGTCCCCGAATAAAACACAGGTGTTGCGGTCGGACCAATTGACGATCGAACTCAACTTGTCCGCGCCGATAATAAGAATCGTATTGTAGACGTGTGTTGAAATGAATTGCTGAGCAATCTCCATCGCGTAGAGAAAGCCGGAACAGGCCGCCGATATGTCAAAGCAGGCTGCACGAACAGCTCCCAGTTTCTTTTGAACCCAGCAGGCGGTGGCGGGAAAGAACATGTCCGGTGTAGCCGTCGCGACGATGATCAGATCGATTTCCTTAGCGTTGACATCTGCCTGGCTCATAGCAGCGAGCGCCGCTTTTGTCGCCAAGTCACTCGTTGCTTCCTCCGGTGCAGCGATCCTTCGCTCACGGATACCGGTGCGGGTCCAGATCCAATGATCGGAGGTATCTACGATCTGCTCAAGTTCCCGGTTGGTAAGAATACGCTCAGGAACATAACTGCCTGTGGCGATAATCGAAACCGTTCTTCTGGACTTATCGGAACGGCGTGGCTGGGGCGGCGAGCTTCTCATTGTAGGCCTGAACTTCCCGGAGTATATGGGGGTTTATCTCGTGTTTGATGGACTCGGTGGCTGCCCGGATCGCATTCTTGATCGCCAAGGCCGAACTTGCGCCGTGAGCGATAATGCAAATGCCATTGACCCCAAGTAAGGGCATGCCGCCATACTCCTCATAGTTCGTCTTTTTCCGGATCGATTTGAACGCTCCTTCGGCGAGCTTTGCGCCCAGCTTGCGGACAGGAGTGCGGAAGAGCTCATGTTTCAGCCAGGTAAATATCGCGTGAGCGATCGCCTCGGAGGTCTTGAGCACCACGTTGCCGGTGAAACCGTCGCAAACTACCACTTCGCTCGGCTTCTCGAACAAGTCGTGCCCCTCGATGTTGCCGCGAAAATTGAGATTGCTTGCTTTCAGCAATTTGAAGGCTTCCTTCGTCACATCGTTCCCTTCATGTCTTCTTCGCCGATCGACATCAGCGCAACCGAAGGATTCTTATAGCCGAGCACATGCTCTGAAAAAACGGAACCCATGATCGCGAACTGAACCAGATTTTCCGGAGTTGAATCAGGGTTCGCACCGCCATCGATCAGCACGAACACATTGCTTTCGGTCGGCAACAGACAGGCGACGGCCGGTCGTTCGATGCCCTTGAGGGTTCTGAGTTTGAGCACGGCGGCGGCGACGGCTGCCCCGGTATGTCCAGCGGAAACGAGCGCGTCCGCTGATCCATTTTTGACGAGATCCACTGCTCGGCAGATCGACGCATCTTTTTTGTGGCGCACCGCCTTCGCAGCGGACTCCTTCATGGTGACGACTTCGGAAGCGTGATAAATCTCCACCCGCGGGTCTTTGCATTCGAAACGCTTGAGTTCATGCCCTATTGCGATGGCGTCGCCTACCAAAAACAGCTTTTCAATTTCGGGAAGCTCTTTGAGTCCGAGCACCGCTCCCTCGATGATGTTTTTCGGAGCGTAATCACCACCCATCGCGTCTAAGGCAATCCTCATACCGCATTGACTTCGGCGTCCCGCCAAAGAGTCTCGCAGGATGGCTGCTTAACGCAATTAGCGGTCTCGATCAACAGGAAAACGTTCTTTCCGAATCGGCGGCTGAGTGATGGAAAAATTAAGCGACCTCGATCGTCAGGATCTGACGCCCGCGGTAATAGCCGCAGGATGGACAAGCCGTATGGCCGCGCACCCGGCTGCTGCACTGCGGACATTTGGTCAATTGAGGTGCATGCCAGCGGTTTGCGGCTTTTCGGGTGCGCAAACGCATCTTGGAGGTTTTTCTTTTCGGTACTCCCATTCTAACTCACTTCCTTCGGTTCAAATTCAAATGGTCGAGTGCATCCCAGGCATTCGGCGCTTTGGGATCTTCTTCAACATTCAGGTATTTCAGCCGCGGTCCGACACACACCGTCTTCCGTTCCCAATCGCAATGCGGATGAACTGGAAGAGCGAGCAGGATATCCTCTCGAATCCACGGCGTCAAGTCGACCAATTCTGGTCCCGTCAGCTCGATTTGAGCCGGAAAAGTCGTGGACTCGAATCTGGAAGATGAATCGCTTAAGGCAACTGACACATTCCAGCTCGACATCCACTGCCGAGTTTTCCCGTCATGAACAGACTGGACCCGGAGATTCCGATATCAAGTGCGTATTCGACAGGTCCCAAGGGCCGAATCTGATTTTCCTCCAGCTCCAGGATGTCGGTTTTTTCTTTGCCTTCGAGGTGAATCCCTTCCGCAGGAATCTGCTTCAGATGTACTTTCATGATTGTTACCTCCGTCCCTGACATTCTTTCCGCGAGCGTCGGCGAATCAGCGTTGGCGACTCGGAGGAGGCCTTCCATTTGCCCGTTGCGTCGCCGCGTCTGGCAGGGCGAGGCTCCTTCCAAGCCGGAGGCAACGTCTAAAACCTTCGGCTGCGGACAGGGTGATCCGCGCGTTAGCTGAGAAACTTCTTCGCCAGCGCCCGCACAACGCAGTCTGGCACAAACGATTGAACGTTGCCACCTAATCGAGCGATTTCTTTCACGATCCTGGAGCTGATATAGGTGTATTCTTCCTTCGGCATCATGAAGATGGTTTCCACCGTCGGCTCCATCTTCCGATTCATCAATGCCATTTGAAACTCAAATTCGAAATCGGAGATGGCTCGAAGCCCGCGAACAATCGCATGGACCTTTTCCTGCTTCGCAAAATCCACCAGCAATCCGTTCAACATGACAACGCGGACACTCGAGATGTGCGCGACACGTTTCCTGAAGCAGCGCGATCCTTTCGTCGATCGAAAAGAGAGTCGACTTCTGCTTTTGATCGTTAAAGGCCACGGCGACGATCAGCTGGTCGAACAATGTGCAGGCCCGCTGGATGACGTCCAGATGCCCGTTCGTTACTGGATCAAAGCTCCCTGGATAGATTGCGACGCGCATGGAGGGTATCGATTTGAGTTTCTCTTTCCATTCGATGGCCAATTGAGACTTTAGAGCATTGAATTTATTGATATAAAAAATTAATACGAACTATTCCCATTCGATTGTACTCGGCGGCTTACTGGAAATATCGTAGCACACTCTATTGATGCCTTTTACCTCGTTGATGATTCGGGTAGAAATACGCGCCAGGATTTCGTAAGGGATTCGGACCCAATCTGCGGTCATCCCGTCCTGGCTCTCCACGATGCGCAGAGCAACACTGTTTTCGTAGGTTCGCTGATCACCCATCACCCCGACGGATCGCACCGGCAGCAGAACGGCGAATGACTGCCATACTTTGTAATACCAATCGTTAGCCTTCATTTCATTCACTACGATTTCGTCTGCCTGGCGAAGGATCTCCAGGCGCTCTTCCGTGATTTCGCCAAGTATCCGGACTGCAAGGCCAGGGCCGGGAAAGGCTGGCGAAACACGATTTCGCGCGGCAACTCAAGTTCCAGCCCAACCTGTCGAACCTCGTCCTTAAAGAGTTGTCTGAGAGGCTCAAGAAGTTCGAAATCCATTTTTTCCGGCAGTCCGCCCACATTATGGTGACTCTTGATAAGGGCCGCTGGATTTCCGGAGATCGAAACGCTTTCAATCACATCCGGATACAAAGTTCCTTGAGCAAGAAACCGGTAGTGGCCGTCCACGGAATCCGCGGCTTTCAGTTCTTTCGTCGCTTCTTCGAAAACGCGGATAAATTCGCCCCCGATCAGCTTTCGCTTCTTTTCGGGATCGGTGACCCCGCGGAGAAGTGTGAAGGAAGCGCTGCGAGGCGTCGACGTACTTGAGCCGGATGTGGAAATTGCCTCGAAAATTTTCTGAACGGTTTCGGGCTTCGCGCGACCGGAGCAGGCCGTTATTGACAAAAATGCAGGTCAGCTTGGTCGCCGATTGCGCGATGGATCAGCGCAGCAGCAACGGAAGAATCGACGCCTCCGGACAGGCCAAGCACGACTTTGTCGTCCCGACTTTTCTGCGGATATCGCGGCAGGTATGCTCGATAAATGAGCCCATCGTCCAATCGGGCGAACAGCCGCACGCCCGGTAGAGAAAATTTTCGAGAATATCTTTGCCTAAAGGCGTGTGTGCGACTTCCGGGTGAAACTGGAGTCCGAACAAAGATTTCTTCAAGATTCTGGATCGCAGCATAGGCCGAATTTTCGGTGGACGCGATTGCCTCAAAACCTGGCGGGATATGGGTGATTTTGTCTCCGTGGCTGTTCCAGACCTGCAGCTTGGACGGCAACCCTCGAACAGAGGACTCTCTTTCGATACACTTAATGTTCCCGCACCATATTCGCGACTGATCGGAGAATTCGACGGATCCGCCAAGGTGATGACGCCATGAGTTGATCACCGTAACAGATGCCCAGAACCGGAAGTCCCATTCGGAATATTCCGGGTCGATTTGCGGCGCGTCTTTGCCGAAGACACTTGCCGGACCGCCTGACAGGATGATCCCACGCGCTCCGGTTTCGCGGACTTGCTCCGGCCCGAAGCTGGAAAGGTAAAATTTCGGAATAGACCCGGCTCTCTCGAACTCGCCGGGCGATCACCTGCGTGTACTGCGAGCCGAAATCGAGAATGACGACTTTCGAACCACGAAAAGCTGCGTCGCTGCTCATTGGAAGTTGCCAGTAGTCGGTGGGTAAGGAAGTTGCCGGTTGCCAGTGTCAGTTGACAGGCGCCAGTTGTTAGTGTCAGTTGTCAACTGGAGTGGAACTGGCGGTCGTAGTATGCATTTTCGATAACAGGTTAGTCGAAACGGGTAGAAATGGAAAATGAGAGATACCTGCAATGAAAATCTTCTCAGCGACACTTCGAAGTCTGACATACGGCGGCTCGCGCCATCACATTCCCCCATTGTCGACGTGGCATTCCCGGATATATTCAAATCTGCAACTGGCGCGCGAGAAAGTCTTTGAAGATCATTCCTGCATCTCTCCTCCTTGAAGCCTATTGCACGGGGATATTTCCGATGGCGATGGAGAACGGAGAGATCGCTTGGTTTTCCCCTGATCCGCGCGGGAATCATTCTCCTTGACGCATTTCATATTCCGCACGGTCTGAAACGCACTCTGAAAAAAGGGAGCGTTCCAGATTCGGCTGAACACGGCGTTCGAGGAGGTCATAAGAGCGTGCGGCGGACGCGCAGAGACTTGGATCAGCGAAGAGATCATCGAGAGCTACGTCAATCTCCACAGGCTCGGCTTCGCTCATTCGGTGGAAGCATGGCTGGACAATGAATTAGCAGGAGGTCTTTATGGGGTGAGCGTTTATGGAGCGTTTTTCGGGGAATCGATGTTCCACAGAGTGCCGGATGCCTCAAAGGTTGCGCTGGTCGGCGTTCGTCAATCGCCTGAATGAGAGAGGATATCGTTTGCTGGATACCCAGTATGTCACCAGTCATCTTACGAATGTTCGGGGCGGTCGAAATATCGCGGCCGAAGTATATGCGTCTCTTGAAGCAGGCGCTTGCGCTGGATTGCAAGTTTGTTTGAATGGGAGGTAGGCGAAAGCTTCTGCGTCAGCTCTGTTTATTGCAGACAAAGACCGGACCAATCGCTCATGCATGCCCATCATCTCAATTCATGACCTCCGCGTGGTCCGGGGCGGAACAGAAATCCTGAAGGGAATTCAATGGGAGCGTTGATGCGAGAGAGAACTGGGTTATTCTCGGAGCGAACGGGTCCGGTAAGACAACTTTGCTAAGTTGCGTGACCGGTTATGTGACGCCCTCTGCTGGAACGATCAGGTTCTGGGGAAGCAGTATGGGAAGGCGGACTGGCGCGAGCTTCGAAAAGAAGTCGGTCTCGTCAGTTCCGGGATTCGTCATTTGATTGAAGATCAGCAGACAGCGATCGACGTGGTGGCGAGCGGGCGCAATGCTGAGATAAACCTCTGGCACCCCGCGGAAGGAATGTTGCTCCGTGAGGCGCGCAAGAGTCTGCGCCAGGTCGAGTGCGCCAATCTCTGCGATCGGACTTGGGCATTTCTTTCGCAAGGAGAACGACAACGCGTGTTGATCGGTCGGGCATTGATGGCCAAATATCGAATTTTGATTCTCGATGAACCTTGCGCCGGTCTTGATCCGGTGGCGCGCGAACGGTTTCTGCAATTTCTGAGCCGACTCGCCGACGTCGGAAAAAACCCCTAACTTGGTGTTCGTGACGCATCATGTGGAGGAGATTTTGCCCTGTTTCGACAAGGCGTTGGTGCTCAGAGGAGGCGAGATTCTCTCTCAAGGAGCGATCGGCAAAGTGATTACCTCTCGGACGATGAGTCAGGCGTTTGACGCAGAGATTGCAGTGCGAAAGCGGCAGGGGAGATTTCAGCTGCAGTTCAGGTAAAGAAGGCGGCCCGGTTCTGGTTTCGGCGTCCCATGTGTGGCTCGCAGTCGGGCGAGTCGGTGTCTTACTGAACCTGCACCGGCAGGAGAAACGAGACCGATGCAAAGTGTGCCTCCGCTCCCTGGCACGAAAACCGCTTTCTAAGTGGACGATTATCCGGTATTTGCGGGGCGTGCCAAGTGCGACGGAGGCGCGCAAGAGGTTTTGACAACCTGAGCGTCCGTCGGATGGTTGAATATTAGCTTGGTGCGCCGGACAAAACGCAAGGCCGATGACGCAAAAAGCACGACGAAGCCGCGCGCAACAGCCAGCCAGCTAGTCACGATGTCAAGGATTTACCCTCTGATCTTTCTTCTCACACTTGCGATTTGCGGGTTGCGGTGAGAAGCAAACTACGAATGCGCCGCCGGCGGCGAAAAATGTCCTGGTGACAAAGGTGCGGGCTATGGATGTGCCCGTCCAGCTGCACGAATTCGGACGACTTTCTTCTCCCGAATCGGTGAATGTCCAACCGCAAGTGAATGGAAGAATTATGGAAGTCCCACTTCGTCGAAGGACAGGAGGTGAAGAAGGGTGATTTGCTCTTCGTCATCGATCCGCGTCCTTTCCAGGCCGACCTGGAGCAGGCGCAGGGCCAGTTGAAATCCGATCAGGCGCAGTTGGCTTTAGATCAAAGAAATCTTCAGCGCGACGAACAAATTGGACAGCAGCGCTTCGTTTCGGCGCAGCAGATAGACATAGATCGTGCCCAAGTTGAGAATCTTCAGGGAGCTGTCGCTAAAGATCAGGCGTCCATCGATCTCGCAAAACTGAACCTTGAGTATTGTTACGTTCGCTCTCCGAACGATGGACGTACCGGTCGACGACTCGTTGATCCGGGAAACTATGTCGCTTCCGGAGGAGCGACCCTGGTAAACATCCAGCTGCAGGATCCGGTTTACGTCGATTTCACGATTTCCGAGAACGATCTTGCGCAACTCCGCGAAAACATGGGCCAGAGGGAATACACTGAACGGTCGATGTCGTGACGCCCTCCAAGCCCGACATTGTCAAGACCGGTAAGCTCAGCTTTTTAGACAATAGCGTCTCGACGCAGTCAGGAACAGCTCTGCTCCGGGCAACAATTCCCAACACAGGACCGTTACTTGTGGCCTGGCCAGTACGTGAACGTGACTCTGACGCTCCAGATCTTGAAGGACGCGCTCGGTTGTTCCCAGCCAAACTGTGCAAATGGGTGGAAAGGGTACCTACTTGTTTGCGGTAAAACCGGACAATACCGTTGAACAACGGTCTAGTCACTCAGGGTGTCAGATACCAGGACCTGGTTGTCGTTTCTCAGGGAGTTAAACCTGGGCGATACAGTGGTCGTCGAAGGTCAACTCGCACTCGGAAACGGCATGAAGGTGACTCCCAAAGAATATCCGTTCGCCACTCCGGCGCCCGCTCCCTCCCGGGGCGCTCTGACCGAGAGGGATTCGCAAAAGGATTCGACGTCGGGCGGTAAGCAGGAGAGTTCGGCGGTCAAGTCAATGCCAGCGTTATGAACTTTTCCGAGCTTTTTATTCGGCGTCCGATCATGACGCTTCTGCTGACCATCAGCATCACTGCTTTCGGGATTCAGGTCTTCAGGCAGTTGCCCGTGAACGACCTGCCTGCCGTCGACTACCCCGTGATTCAGGTCAGCGTGAACTATCCGGGCGCAAGCCCGGAAACGATGGCAAACACCTGCGCGACGCCGCTCGAAAAGCAATTCCTCCAGATTCCGGGCTTAGACATCGTGACATCGACCAGTCAAACCGGTCAATCGACCTTGGTTTTGCAATTTTCCTTGGATAAGAGTCTGGGCGATGCCGCAACGGACGTCCAAGCCGCGATTTCACGGGCGCAGGGCTTCTTGCCGACCGATCTGCCCCAACCTCCCTCCTTTCAGAAGACGAATCCGAACGATCAGCCGATCTTCTATATCGCATTGGTGAGCGATACGATGACGGAAGGGGATCTTTACGATTACGGAAATACCCAGCTAGGTCAGCAGATCGCGATCATTAATGGGGTGAGTCAGGTCCAGGTCTACGGTGCCAGGTCAGCCATCCGGATCAAGGTCCAAGTGAATCAACTCTCCTCGCTTAGGTCTGACGATGACGGACGTGACCAACGCCGTTGGCCAAAGCACTGCCTACCTGGGCGCCGGCCAGTTAGACGGGAAGAATCGCACCTATCTTCTTTTTCCGAACGGTCAGTTGTCGAGTCCTCAGCAGTACGAAAATGTCATTATCGCCCGGCCAAACGGGCAGCCGGTTTATTTGAAGGATGTAGCGACAGTGTTGAAGACCGTGGAGGACGAGCGGATCAGCAGAAATTTCTGGGCACGTGACTACGGTGAGGCGCCGGCGGAAGTGGTGTTGGCGGTCAGCCGCCAGGCGGGCGCAAATGCCGTCGAGGTAGCGCAAAAAATCAAAGACCTGCTCCCTGCGTTTCGACAACAGTTACCGGGTTCCGTCCAACTTATCCCGCTATACGATCGCTCAAAAACAATTATCGCCAACGCCGATGACGTCGAACACACCTTGCTTATCGCGTTTATCGTTGGTCGTCATAGTGATCTTTGCCTTCCTCGGCCGAGCGGCCGACACCTTCATTCCCGTGGTGGCTCTGCCTCTCTCCATGCTCGTCACGTTCCTGGTGATGGGGGCTCTGAACTTTAGCTTAAATAATTTGACCCTGATGGCGTTGACGTTGGCCATCGGATTCCTCGTCGATGACGCCATCGTCTTTCTCGAGAACACGGTCCGTCTGATGGAATCGGGCCAGAAGCCAATGGAAGCGGCGATTAACAGCGCGCGGCAAATCACTTTCACGATTATCGCCATGACGGTCTCGCTGGCGGTGGTGTTTCTGCCGTTGGTGATGGTTACCGGAATTATCGGGCGCATTTTCCGGGAATTCTCGGTGACCATCATCGTTGTCGATCTTTGCCTCCGGGATCGTCTCGATTACGCTGACTCCGATGATGTGCTCGCGGATTCTCGGCCCGCGAGGCGAAGGCGACCGGACTTGGATGGAGCGGACCGTCGGGAATTTCTTCAAAAGGATCACTGCCGTCTATGGTCGAAGTCTTTACTTCTTCCTCCATCACCGTTGGATTTCCGCAGTAACCTGGGTCGGGTGCTTTGCTCTCACCGTCTGGGTATTTGGGCTACTACCAAAGACCTTTATCCCGTCTGGTGATAGCGGATTTATCCGCGGCGTGATCTTGTGTCAGGAGGGAATTTCGCCCGACCGGATTAAAGAGCTGCAAAAGGAGGTCGACGCGATCCTGCGAAAAAATCCAGCCGTAAATGAAACGTTTACTCTCGCTGGCTTCTCGCAGGGATTGCCTTCCAACCAGATGGTTGCTATCGCTTTCCTGAAAGATGTAAGCCAGCGGCCGCCAATCACGCAGGTCATTGCTCAGCTTACCCAACAGCTTTCGCAAATCCCAGGCATTATCCCTTTGCTCCGACCTGATCCGGTTTTGCAGATCAGTACCGGCGCGACGAAAAACAACCAGGGGCAATACGCCTTTGCGATCTCTGGCGCCGATGCTAATCAGGTTTATCAGGCCGCCGAGCAGATGATCGCCAAGTGTCGGCAATTTCCCGGGTTCGCAGCCGTTTCTTCGGATTATTTTGCGAATACTCCCGTGCTCGAGCGTCGATCTGAATGAGCTGCAGCTTCAGTCGTACGGACTTACAAACGTGAACGTTGAGCAGCTTCTGAAAAACGCCTATTCCCAGAATTACACCTATCTTATCAAGACGCCGATCGATCAGTACAAAGTGATCGTCGAAGCGGAGGATAAACAGCGCAGCGAACCCACGGACGTCAACCGCCTCTATTTCAAGCCTTCGGGCGCACAGAACATCATCCCGAATCAGACCGTGACGGATCCGAAGGCTTCGATCGGGAGATTGTCCGTAAACCATATTAACCAATTCCCGGCGGTAACGCTGTACTTCAACTTGAAGCCGGGAGTGGCGACCGGGGATGCGACCCAATTCATCCAGCGGACTGCGGCGGAAGTCCTGCCGCCAACGATTCGCGGCCAACTCCAGGGTGAGGCGCAGACGTTTGCTGAGACGTTTTCGCAGCTAGGTGTTTTGCTGTTCGTCGCTGTCTTCATCATGTACGTCATTCTTGGAATCCTGTACGAGAGCTGGTTCCATCCGATTACTGTTCTGTCCTCGTTGCCGGTCGCTGCGGTCGGAGGGCTGTTGACTTTGCTGCTTTTCCATTCCGAGCTCTCCCTTTACTCCTACATCGGCATGTTCATGCTGATTGGAATCGTGAAGAAAAACGGGATCATGATGGTCGACTTCGCAGTCGAACAGCGCAGAGCTGGAAAGACGCCGGTCGAAGCGGTGCATGAGGCGAGCGTTGAGCGCTTCCGGCCAATCATCATGACAACACTGGCCGCCCTGATGGGTGCGATCCCTATAGCACTTGGTTTCGGGGCGGATGGAGCTTCGCGGCGGCCTCTCGGTTTGATCCTGGTTGGAGGGCTGATCGTTTCCCAATTGATCACTTTGTATGTGACTCCGGCGCTTTACCTCTATATGGAGAGCCTGCAGGAGAAACTCAATCATCTCTATGGTAAAATAGAGAATTCGCGGCATACCAAAAAGAGTGAATTATCAACGGCGCGCTGACCTTGGGGTCAATGGCAAAGCGGGACGACACAAGAGGCCGGAGAGCAAAACAGGATGCACTATCTTTTAACTTCGTCGATCGAGGTAATCTTCCAGCTGTCATCACGAGTTGGGACGACTCGAAGTTATCGTTGGTTCTCTGGTCTGGGGATAATTCGCCATTGACTCCATTCGACGAAGAATTTCGCAGTTTGAACGTGCGGCGAAGTCCCGGTCAGAGTTTGACCCGACAATTCGGAATTTAGGATAGATCGAACTCTTCCCGCGAAAGCAGCGAGATTACTTACGGTTGAGTTTCGCTGTGCAGATTGCCGTGTTTTCCAAAGCTTTCAGCGATGCTCGGGGCCGATCGGGCTGTTCCGATCAGATCTGAACTCTCAATTGAATTCTCCCGCTGCGTGAGCTTGACGCCCACAAGCTTGCTGATCCCGTGCTCTTCCATGGTGACGCCATAGAGGACATCCGCTTTGGCGATCGTTCGCTTGTTATGGGTGATAACGACAAACTGGCTCTGGTGGACGAATCGGTCCAGGATCTTGATGAATCGGCTTGATGTTCGACTCGTCGAGTGGAGCGTCCATTTCATCAAGCACGCAGAAGGGGCTTGGCTTGACCATGTAAATGGCGAACAGAAGCGAGACGGCGGTCATTGTCCGTTCGCCGCCGGACAAGAGCGAGATTGATTGAAGTTGTTTTCCCGGCGGTCTCGCGATGATTTCGATCCCGCTTTCCAGCGGATCCGCGTCATCTACGAGCAGAAGGTTTGCTTTTCCTCCGCCAAACAGTTCCGCAAACATCTCCTGAAAATTCAGTCTGACCTGTTCGAAGGTGTCTGCAAACAGTTCCTTGGTTGTCGCATTGATCTTGTTGATCACGTCGAGCAACTCGTTCTTGGACTTCACAAGGTCAGTATGTTGATCTTCAAGGAATTTTTGTCGTTCTTCCAATTCGTCGTATTCCTGAATTGCTTCCAGATTAACCGGTCCCATTGCGTCAAGTCGTTCCGTCATCTCCGCGATGGCAGTTTGCACAAAATCCCAATCGATTTCCGCGTCCGGCGAAGGGCTCGATGCCGGCTGGGATGCATCGATCTCGGCAGACGGACGGTCGAGCCGCTTACGTTGTTCGCGTAAGCAGACCTGAAAGGCATACCAGTCCGGTTGGA
The DNA here is from genome assembly GCA_963736745.1 of uncultured Verrucomicrobiae bacterium. Taxonomy (GTDB): domain Bacteria; phylum Verrucomicrobiota; class Verrucomicrobiia; order Chthoniobacterales; family JAFAMB01; genus JAFAMB01. The sequence continues at coordinate 39,068 of CAVTQD010000010.1, forward strand.
GGCTGGATAAATCGACATGATAGCGATGGGCCACATGTTCCCGGATATGCTCCAGCCGGAGATTCGATTGAGTCGCCTTGACCTCATGCTGACCTCGCATCTCCTGGCAGTCGGTAAGTTGCTTGCGCAGGTGGCGCAGGTTCAGTTCAACCGCTTCGAGGGCGGCGACGCGCTTTGCTCGATCCTGGAGAAGGCGGCCCACTTCCGCTTCCGCTTCCGACTTCTCTGATTGAAGTTGTTCGATCCTGGCGCGCAGAGTGGCGTTCTCGTTTGCAAACTGTTCAATGCGAGCGGCGTAATTGCCGATATCTCGCTGGCGACTGGTGATCAGATCCTTCAATTCAGCCAGGCGAACCGCCATCGGCTGGCGTTGTCGCTGAAGATTTTCCTTTCGTTGCCGTTCGGTCGCCACGCGAACTTTGAGTTCATTCAAGACATCGACGAGGGTCTCCTCGTCACGGCGCAGGGAATCCACCTCGGCAATGGCGGTCGCGAGCTCTGTTTGCAGTTTGCTCCAACTGCCGTTTGCTATTTGAGAGTTCCTGTCTTCAAGGAGTTCACCTTGCCGGTGGCTGCATCCAGACGTTGTCGAACGTTGTCCCGTTCCCAATTCAAGCTTTTTGCTTTCCCTTCCGCTTCTCGTAACTCGCGATCCAACAAAGAGAGTTGGCCCTGCAAGGTTGAGGCATCGACCTGCATGCGCTGTGAGGTGTCTCGATTCTCCCGCACCGTTCGCTGGCGCATTTCCACTTGAGCGAGATAGCTGTTCTTTTTCCTTCTCCAGGTTCTGGACAATCGAGCGGATTCCAAGCGGATTCTTTTTCAAGTTGCTGGATCTGAATTTTCCGTTGCAGGATCGAATTGCCGTTGTCGGCGATGAAACCTGCGAAAACGACGCCATCGCGAGAAATGTATTCCCCACCATCGTGGCGACTGCGAGGTCAGGAGCGTTCCTCTTGATCTCAAACGCTGACGACAGATTGGATGCGAGCACGACGTTGTCGAGCAAACGGGTGACAAGAGGTGATACCTCCAGGCTGGACTTGATTCGGTCAAGGGCCCAGGCGACGCGCGCCATCCGGCAGAGCCTGCAATTGCACCGCGCTTTGCTTCGGCAGAAACGGAACAGGGACGAGAGCTGCACGGCCAATTTTCCTTTCGGCAAGATCAAGTGCGATCGATTCTGCGATGGCAGGATCACTGATGAAGATCGTCTGCAGGTGCTGTCCAAGAGCTGCCTCGATCGCCGGGATGAACTCGCTGTTCACCTCGATGAAATTGGCGAGCGCTCCGACGATCGCCGCGCGGTAAGTTGCGGATTGTCCAGCCCTTTCAGAACAGCTTGAGTGCCGGCGCCCAGCCCGGCGCCTTCTTCGTTTAATTGCTTCAGCACCTCCAGTTTGGACTCGCGCTCGGTCAGGGTTCGCTGATTCGCGCTGAGGTCAGCGTCGATCTGCTGCAGTTCTCTTTTGCGTATTGGCCAAGTTCGTGCTCGCTGTCGTTAAGTGCGTCCCGGCAACTTTGTACCCTTGTTTGTGCCAGTTCGAGTTCGTTACCCGTATGCGAGACCATGGCTCCAACTTGACTTTGGTGGATTCGGTCTGCGTCAAGTTCTCTCTGGAGAAGTTCTAATCTCGTCTCGCCCGCTTCCCGCTGATTCATTGTGCTCGAGAGATCGCCGCGGAGTGCTGCGATCCGGCTTTCCCGCTGCTGAATCTGGCGCTGAAAATCTTGAACGGATCGCTCGACATCCTGCCGCTGCGATCGGCATTGATTCGCCTGTTTTTGCTGTTCCTCGAGCTGTTGTTCATCGGTCCGAAGCGTCTGCGGAAATTTCCCTCAACTGATGATCGGTCTCTTCCAGTTGGGATTGCTGGACCAAAAGCTTCTCTTCAGCTGCCGCGATCTCTGCTTGGTATCGCTGCCGATAACGCGGTCGATTCCCCGATGCGCTCTTCATTGAACTCAATCCGGTTGGACGCAGAGTCAGCCTGATTTTTCAGTTCTTGCACGCGTTGGCGCGCGCTCGGAAATCTGTTCTTCCAGAGGTTCGAGTTGCTCGCGTTGTTCGGCGACGCCAAATTCCTGCGATTCAACCTGTTCCTCGAGAGATCGTTGGAGGTCGCGGAGCCGATCAATTTCTTTTTCCGCCGCCGTCACCGCCAGATGTATTTCGTCGTGCGATTTTCGACTGAAGTGGGTGTCCAAAGTCCGCAGATCGTCGAAAAGCGCCTTGTAACGGCGAGCCTTTCCGGCCTGACGCTGGAGTGAGCCGATCTGACGTTTCACTTCTTTCATGATGTCGGCCAGGCGAACCAGATTCGCGTCAGTATACTCCAGTTTCCGCAGAGCCTCTTTCTTCTGAGCCTTGTATTTGGTGATTCCTGCGGCTTCTTCAAAAATAGCCCTGCGGTCTTCTGGTCTGGAACTCAGGATGAGATCGAGCTTGCCCTGTTCCATGATCGAGTAGGCGGTACGCCCTATCCCGGTGTCCATAAATAGCATCTGAATATCCCTGAGCCGGCACGACAGTCTTGTTGAGCAGGTACTCAGAACCTCCGTCCCGGAACACCCGGCGGGTAATCCTGACTTCGTTGTATTCCGTGCCGAGATCTTTCTCGCAATCGGTAAACGTGAGCGAAACTTCAGCCATTCCCACAGGCTGTTTGCTATCGGTACCGCTAAAGATAACATCGGCCATTTCTCCTCCCCGTAGAGCCTTGGCCGATTGTTCGCCCAACACCCAACGGACGGCGTCCAGAAGATTCGATTTTCCGCAACCATTCGGTCCGACAATCGCTGTTACGCCGGGATGAAAGTTCAGCACGGTCTTATGGGCGAATGATTTGAAGCCGATCAACTCGAGCGATTGCAGGTACATGTCGCTTGCAAGGGCTAGTTGCGAAGGGGCAGCGTTGACAAGGTGAAAAGTACAATAGGTTGAGCGATTCGCGCTACGAACCTCAACATGTTGGGGTGGATTAGATTCAAACGCACCACAAGGATCGATCTCGACGAGGACGACGACGATATCGAGATAAGCGAACAACCCATAGTACGCCAAAATTGAATCCTGAAACTCGAAACCTAAACCCAATACTCGCGTCTCCCCGCTGCTTATGTTTTCGTAGTTGGTAATCCTATGAATCCACTTGACGAACTCTTCGAATTCTTGCGATTTCCTTCCGTTTCTGCCGACAGTCGATTCAAGAGCGACGTCGATGCCTGTGCAGAGTGGCTCACCGCCAGGTTCCAGAAGATGGGGACTTCAGGCGCAGAAATTACGACGCCAGGGCACCCGGTTGTGGTCGCGTGCAATGAGCGGCGACCGGGTCGAAAGACGGTGCTCATTTATGGGCACTACGACGTTCAGCCGGCGGATCCATTGGAGCTCTGGGACTCCCCTCCGTTCGAGCCGGTCATCAAAGAGGGACAAGATTTTCGCCCGCGGATCGACCGACAACAAAGGGCAAATTTTCGCGCACATGCTCGGTATCGAATCCGTCCTGAAAGAGCGTGGCGATCTCCCGGTGAATCTCGTAGTTTTAGTCGAAGGCGAGGAGGAGATCGGCAGTCCGCATCTGGAAGCTTTCCTTAGAGAGCACAAATCGGCTCTGCAGGCCGATGTCGTCGCGATATCCGACACCGGGATGGCCGCTCCAGGCGTCCCAACGTTTACTTATGGACTTCGCGGGATCTTATGCCTGGAAATCCGGTTGCGCGGTCCAGCGGCAGATCTTCATTCCGGGATCTTTGGTGGATCGGTGGCAAATCCCGCCACGGTATTAAGCCGAATGGTCGCAAAACTTCACGATGACTGCGGTCGAGTGGCAATTCCAGGGTTTTATGACCGGGTCTTGCCGCTCGAAGACTGGGAGCGGGACCTTTGGACCAAGCTTCCGTTACACAGAGCAAAGTTGGCTGGCTACAACCGGTTCGCGACGACTTTGTGGCGAGGAGGGCTATACATTTCTGGAGCGAGTCTGGGCCCGGCCAACTGCGGAGGTGAACGGCTTTGGAAGCGGTTACCAAGGGGAGGGACCAAAGACCATCATACCTAGTAAGGCGATGGCCAAACTTTCTTTTCGCCTAGTGCCAAATCAGGATCCAAGCGAATTGCGACCGGTCGTCACGGAATTTTTGAAACGAGCAGTGTCCTGATTCGGTGGAAATAGAGATCCTTCAGCAGCATGAAGGCAGGCCATATCTGGTGAGACCGGATTCGGCATTTGGAAAAGCTGCTCAAAAGGCGCTCAGTCGAACATTCGCAGCAACCTATAGCTTTTATCCGCGAGGGAGGGAGCATTCCAATTACCCAGTCATTCAAGGATGTCTTGGGTATCGATACACTGTTTCTGGGCTTGGCATTGCCGGACTGCAAGGTTCATTCCCCGAACGAGAACTTTGCGATTGAAAACTTTCATGCGGGAATTCGTCTAAACAGACATCTAATGGATCAAATTGCAGAGGCATGATGAACAGGTCTCTCGTCATCGGTTTGCTTTTCTTTCTAACCGTCCTGGCGGCTCCGGGCGATGACGACACCTGGAACAACATTTATCATTCGCTTAGCCGGTTTGGGACAACGTGAGGAACACTTTTACGGAAGACGCTGGCGATCGGCCAAGCCCGACGCCCAGGCGCCACCGGAAATCGCAAATCCAAGCACTCATCCTTAAAGAGACAACGGCAAGCATCTGATTCGCCGATGCGTCTTCGACCCGAAATCAGCGTTCCGACGAGACCTCGAAATCAATCCGCTCCGACATCCTCAGGGAGCGAAGAGGCGCCTCAGCAAGCAGGATCTGAGAAACCCGACTCCTAGCCCAAGCTCAACGCCTGTACTCGCCGGAAGAAGGCGGGTCCGATTCCAAGAACAAGCCTGAAAACGCTGCCCCAATGGCTACTATAAAGCCGGAAGCGCTTCGTGAATTCGCGGCACAGCCCCGCAGGTTCAACGACTGATTGGCAACGCGCTCGCGCTTACCGAGCAGAATCTTGGCTACAAGTATGGGTCTGCGGATCCCGCAGCCGGCGGAATGGATTGCTCAGGATTCATTTATTACGTATTGAGCAACGCCGGCTACAAAGACGTGCCGAGAGATTCCAGCGGCCAATACGCCTGGGTACGCAAAAACAGCGATTTTCACGCGGTCCTAAGCCGAAGTGCAGAATCGTTCGAACTCGACGAGCTCAAGCCGGGCGATCTCATGTTCTGGTCTGGCACGTACAAGGTCGATCGGGATATTCCGATTACCCACGTGATGATCTACCTCGGGAAAGAGAAATCGACGGGTAAACCCGTGATGGTTGGAGCGACCGATGGACGCACTTATGACGGAGTTCGTCGATTTGGCGTCAGCGTTTTTGATTTCAAAATGCCAAACAGCAAACCAAACAAAGATGATCCTGAGTTGACGGCCAAATTTGAGGGTTACGCCAGTATTCCCGGGTTGCGCGATGAGGCGGATGCGGGATCAAAGAACCAAGGTGAACTTGGAACAGAGAATCAAGAGCGACAAGGAGACTCCTAGACGTAAAGCCGGAGAACGAAGACCTTGGGTGATGGGGATTAGATGTATGCCGGCAGACGTCCTGACTGCACACCAGGGGCTGTCCTTTTCGATCGATATGCGGGCATATAAGCGATTTTCTGTTTACTCGGCGAAAGGGGCGGTATAGCGTCGCCCTCATGCTGGACATTCGTCTGATACGCGAAAAACCGGAGTTTGTTCGCGAGCGACTGGCGACGCGCAGCGTGGAACTGGCCCAACAGGTTGACGAAGATTCTTGAAGATCGATTCAGAGCGGCGACGATTGGAGACCCAGTTGCAGCAGTTGAACGCCGATCGAAACAAACTAAGCAAAGAGATCGGGATGCTTCGATCGAAAAAGGAATCCAGCGCTGAGGCAGGAGTCACAGGTCAGGGCGATCGGTGAAGAAATTGCCCGATTGAGCCAGGCGGTCGCAGCGGCCGACGAATCCCAAAGGAAGTTATTGCTCTGCATTCCGAATCTACCTCATGCCAACGCTCCAATAGGGGCGGATGCCAGCGCGAATCCCGTGGTCCGCATCTGGGGTGAAAAGCCTGTTTTCAGCTATCAGCCTCTCGATCACGTTGACTTGGGAGCAAGGCTTGGCCTCTTTGATCTGGAGCGTGCCGCCAAAATTAGCGGCAGCGGTTTTGTTTGCTTTACCAATCTAGGAGCACGGCTGCAGCGAGGATTAATCCAGTTTCTCCTGGACCTTCACACGATCGAACATGGTTACGTCGAAATCTGCCCGCCGCATCTCGTGCGGCGTGAATGCATGGTTGGTACCGGACAGTTGCCGAAGTTCGAGGAAGACGCTTATGGGTTGGAGGAAGGACAAACTTTTTTGATTCCGACTGCCGAGGTGCCGTTAACAAACCTTCATCGCGAGGAGATTTTATCTTACGGGGAGTTGCCGAAATATTTTGTGGCTCACACGCCTTGTTTTCGGCGCGAGGCCGGATCTGCGGGTCGAGACACGCGTGGGCATCATTCGCATTCACCAGTTTGATAAAGTCGAATTGGTCAAAATCGCTGTTCCGGAGACTTCCTATGAGGAACTGGAGAAGCTGACGGCCGACGCTGAGAAAGTATTGCAGATGCTTGGCCTGCACTATCGAGTCATCGAACTTTGTACCGGGGATCTCGGGTTCAGTATGGCGAAAACTTACGATCTGGAAGTCTGGGCTCCCGGGCCAGGGTCGGTATCTGGAGGTCTCAAGTTGCTCAAACGCCGAAGATTTTCAGGCACGCCGGATGAATCTGAAATTTAAGGATGCTGACGGGAAAAATCGTTTTTGTCATACCCTGAATGGCTCAGGCACTGCTCTTGCCCGGCTTTACGTTGCGCTTGTGGAAACCTACCAGCAATCCGACGGCTCCGATTTTGATTCCTCAGCCGCTCAGAGACTACGTGCGGAGTCGAAGAGATGACTTCGCCGCAAAGCAGCGGCTCAGCGAATTGCTCCGGGTGCACGGCTCAACTGGCTTTGCTTCCTGGAGTTGCCTGCTGGCCTTCCTCGTCCTCATTTTCCAGCCACTCGCAGAACTCTTTATAGATCGCCTTACTGATCTCGATCAGGCGAAGCTGCATTCTATCCAGGTACTCGTGAAGCCCGAGTACGGAAAATTTCGTCGATCGTGACGTAGCAGAGATCCGCCAAGAAGCTTACCGGAAAGACGCTCCGCCTCCACCTTGTACTGAAAGTCTCCTCGATCGACTCCGGTGATCTTGTGGAGCGAATAGTCAAGGGAATCAACGCAGAAGAGGATCGATCGAGGAAACGTCTGGTTCTTGACAAGAAATTCCGCAACTTTCCAGGGCACGACCTGGCCTCGATAATGTTTTCGATACGGTTCCAGTGCGCTGCATGATTTCAGCACTGCCATCCACTGGACAGTGTCGACATTGCCGCCGACTTGTTCCCCGCTCGGCAAAGGATGTGATACTTGATGTCCAGAATCCGGGAGGTTCTGTCGGCGCGCTCGAGGAAATTGCCTAACCGAATGAATTCCCAGCCTTCGTCGTGCGCCATCGTTGCGTCGGTGACACCCTGGAACAGCTGGGATCCTTCCAGGATCCATTTGAAAAATTCGTACGTACTGTTTTGAAACAGACGTTTCGCGTCGCCGGACGAGAAAAACAGATACATCCGATTAATCTGTTCCCACATCTCGACCGAGATTTGTTCGCGTACAGTGCGAGCATTTTCTCGTGCGATGGCCAGGCAGGAGTAAATCGAGTTGGGGTTTTTCCGTTCGAACGTGACGAAATCAACGACGGCATCGCCGGTAATCTCTGGGTAATGCTTATTGAAGAGCTCCGTGTCTTCCAGGGTGAAAATGATCGATTCCCAATGCTGTTTGGTTGGTGTTGAGCAGCTGCGCATCGAGCATGAGCTGGAGATTGACATCCATCATCCGTGCGTTGTTTTCTGCGCGTTCCGTGTATCGGCTCAACCAATAAAGAGCATCGGCAACTCGGCTTAACATAATTTACAGTGACCCGTTTTGAATTTTGGTTTTTCAGTTTAGAGTGCGGACAGGCTCGAGCATCGGCGGAGGGGACAACCGATCAATAACGCAAGAGGACCCACGAAGCAAAGCTCGAAACCATTTACTCATTCAGCACCCAGGTGTCTTTGCTTCCGCCACCCTGAGAGGAATTGACGACCAGAGAGCCTTTGCGGAGAGCGACTCGCGTTAATCCTCCTGGGATAATGGTGATCTTTTTCTCCGTACAGGATGTAGGGGCGAAGATCGATGTGCCTTCCTTCGAAATGATCGTCGCAGAACGAGGGAGAGCGCGACAACTGGATCACCGGTTGAGCAATATAGTTGCGCGGATTTTTTTCGATTGCCTGCCGGAAAGCTTCTCTTTGCTCGGCTGTTGACTGGGGACCCATGAGCATTCCATAGCCGCCGCTTTCATTTGCCGATTTCACTACCAGCTTATCCAGATTTTCGAGAACATATTTTCGATCCGAATCGAAGTACGAAAGATAAGTCTCGACGTTCGGAAGGATGGGATCTTGATCCAGGTAATATCGGATCATTTTCGGCACAAAGTAGTACGTCACCTTATCATCTGCCACTCCGGTGCCGATAGTGTTTGCCAGACTGACATTGCCTCTGCGGTAGGCGTCGACGAGTCCCGGGACACCCAACACTGAATCGGGCCTGGAACACCAGCGGATCGAGAAAATCGTCGTCGATCCTGCGATAAATAACATCGACCCGTTTCAAGCCTCGGGTTGTTTTCATAAAAACGATGCCGTCCTGAACCACAAGATCCGCACCCACGACAATCTCGATCCCCATGGTCCGAGCCAGGAAAGAATGCTCGAAGTAAGCCGAGTTGTAGATCCCGGGCGTGAGCAACACGACATTCGGGTCCGGGTTGCCGTTTGGGGCGATGAAACGGAGCACGTCCAGCAGCTCAAGGCAGTAGGTTTCTACCGGCCGAACCAGGTAGCGGGAGAACAGGTTTGGAAACACCCTCTTCATAGCCTGCCTGTTTTCCAGCAAATATGAGACGCCGGAAGGGCAGCGGGCATTATCCTCAAGCACGAGATAGTTCCCATCGGGATCGCGGATCAGATCTGTGCCGCAGATATGGATGTAGATATCTTTCGGCACATCGAAACCCATGAACTCAGGCCGGAAATGGACGGCGCTCCGAATGATATCTGCGGGGATAATGCCATCGCTCACGATCTTTTGCTCGTGATAAATGTCATGCAGGAACAGGTTCAGCGCCGTGATGCGCTGGCTGAGACCGCGTTCCACGTGTTCCCATTCGGCGCGCGGAATGATGCGGGGGATTAAATCGAACGGGAAATATCCGTTCCGTCCCTTCTTGATCGTTGTAGACCGTGAAAGTCACTCCCTGGGTGAGAAAAGCGTTGTCTGCAATAGTCCGCTTTTTCTGGAATTCCTCTGCTCGACATGCGCCGTATAGCGATCGAACAACCATTCGATAGTGCGGGCGGACGTCGCCGGTACGACTCGAACATCTCGTCGAAAAAGTTTCGCGACTCGTATCCCTGAAAGAGATTCCCCATAAACCTGTTAAATTAACCAGCCTGTCTCCGGGCTCGAAAAGAAAAAACCGCAAAGCGGGATCTCTTTGATGTCGCGAGCAGAGAGGAGTATCATATCGAAGATGACTGCACTTAGCATTTTCCTTTTCTTGGGAACTTTTGCCCTTTCACTCTGGGCGACCTGGAGGGTGAAAGCGGCTTACTCGAAGTATAGCGAAGTTCCGGCCTCTTCGGGCATGACGGGAGCCGAGGTCGCTGCGCGGATCATGGCGGCGTCCGGCATAAACGACGTTCAAATCGTGGAATCAAATCAGATGCTTGGTGACCACTATGACCCAATGAACAAGAGCTTGGTGCTTTCTTCGGCAAACTTTCACGGAACATCGACCGCCGCGGTCGGGGTGGCGGCGCACGAGACTGGCCACGCGATTCAGCATAAGATGGCTTACGCTCCCCTGAATATGCGGATGGCTGCCGCCGGTATGGCTGGGTACGCAAATATGGCCGTGGCATTTCTGCCGATCGTCGGGTTCATGACCGGCTTTTTCGACCGATGCTGTTAGTGATGTGTATCGCGTGGGGCGTCATCATGTTATTCAATCTGATCACGCTCCCGGTGGAGTTTGATGCCTCGAATCGAGCCAAAAAAGTTCTTCATCGATATGGGCTTTATTCGGGGGCCGGCCGAAATCGCTGCAGTCAATCAGGTGCTCAACGCGGCTGCATTAACGTACGTGGCGGCTTTCCTGACGTCTCTCGGCTACCTGCTCTATTATCTGCTGCCTCTCTTTACCGGCGGCCGCCGCGACTAAGTACCAAGACAGTTTTGAGTAATGGTTTCCCCGGTTGCCCGTGTGTTTCGACCTTTTCGAATGCGCGTCCCGAACCTTTGTCGAAACCTGTTGGGCGTCCCTCTTCGCACCTCTGGCCGCCGGTGCGAATTGGCGCTTCGACCGATTCCGGCCGCTTGACGGCGGACGCAGTTTGCAGCGAGGCTCAGTTACGGAAACGTGACAGAAGGATGTTGGCCTGAATTACGGCAGGGGGATAAGGATGCAGAAACAGACACGCAAAAAACAGCTTTCCAGAAAGCGATCTATGGAGAAAGAACGCTCCGCTCCCTTTGCTGATCCCTCACTCTATATCAATCGCGAACTGAGTTGGTTAGAGTTCAATCAACGCGTACTGGAAGAAGGCCAGGATCCCAGGAATCCGCTTCTGGAGCGGTTGAAATTTCTGTGTATCGTCGCGTCAAATCTCGACGAATTTTTCGAAGTCCGCGTCGCCGGATTGAAGCAGCAACGCTTGAGCAACATCAGTGCTCCCGGGCCCGACGCGCTAAGTCCAAGCGAGCAACTGGCGGCAGATTTCTGCGCGAGTGCGCAAGATGGTGGATGATAAGTACCGGCTCTGGAACGAAGAACTCGTGCCCAATCTGGAGCAGAACAACATCTTCTTTCTCCGCTACGAAGAGCTCACCGATGAAGAGAAAGAGTATTACACGAAATATTTCGAGAAATCGGTCTACCCGGTGTTGACGCCGCTGGCTGTTGATCCGGTTCATCCCTTTCCGCAGCTCCTGAACAAAAGTCTCAACGTCGCTGTCGAGTTGGAAGGCGCCGGGCTCAATACGAATCTAGCTGTAGTTCAGGTTCCCCGTATTTTGCCGCGACTGGTTCCCTACAGAGCCGGGCGAGAGCGGAATGTACCGATACATTTTCATCGGAAATCTGATTCAGGCGCATGTTGGTTCGCTCTTCCATGGCGTAAAGTCAAGGGTGCTTACCAATTTCGCGTAACCCGGAACAGTGATCTCTACCTCGACGAGGAAGAAACCGACAACTTGTTGAAGGCGATCGAACTCGAACTGCGCAAACGGAGTCGGGGCGATGCCGTCCGATTGGAAGTCCAGAACGGATTGCCCGGCCCATATCACTGATCAATTGTTGCAAACATTTGACCTCACGAATGACGATCTTTACCAAGTCGACGGGCCGATTAATTTTTTGCGTCTGATGCCGGTGATCTCTGAAGTCGATCGGCCGGATCTCAAATTTCGGCCTTTTGTCGCCGGCGATCGTGACCGGATCGCCGAACCACGACGATATTTTCTCCCAGATCAGGCGCCAGCCGATTTTCCTGCATCATCCCTACGAAAGCTTTCAGACCGTGCTCGATTTCATCGAGCAGGCGGCCGAAGATCCGGACGTGCTGGCGATCAAGCAGACGCTTTATCGGACGAGCGGAGATTCGCAGATCGTGGGCTCACTTGCCGAGGCGGCAGAGAGCGGGAAACAGGTCACGGTCGTCATTGAACTAAAGGCGCGATTCGACGAGGCGGCGAACATCAAGTGGGCGAGAACATTGCAGGAAGCGGGCGTTCATGTGGTTTACGGGATCGTCGGCCTGAAAACTCATGCCAAATTGGCGCTCGTCGTTCGCCGGGAAGAGGATGGGATAAGACGCTATCTTCACCTTGGTACCGGAAACTATCATCCTTCCACTGCAAAGCTTTACACAGATCTGGGATTGTTGACGTGTGACCCGGATCTGACGAACGATAGCGCGGAGCTATTTAACTGGCTGACCGGCGTTTCGGTTTTTCCAGATTTAAAGAAGATCAAGGCGGCGCCGAAAGCGCTCCACGATTTTGTTCTCGAGATGATCGACCGCGAAGCGGAGCACGCAAAGAAGGGCAAGCCGTCCGGGATCTTTGGCAAAGTAAACTCACTGGTGGATCCCGAAGTAATTCAGGCCCTCTACCGGGCATCTCAGGCCGGCGTCAAAATCAAGCTGTTGATTCGCGGAGTTTGCTGTCTGCGCTCAAAGGTCCCCGGGGTAAGCGACAATATTACTGTGCGGAGTATTGTTGGCAGGTTTCTTGAGCATAGCCGGATTTACCGATTCGAAAATGCGGGTCGTCCCGAGGTTTATCTGGCGAGCGCGGACTGGATGGCGCGCAATTTTTTTCGGCGCGTGGAAACTTGTTTCCCAATCGAAGATCCGGAGCTTCGCGTCCAAGATCGATCAGATGCTCGACATTTACTGGAGGGATAACGTCAAAGTCACGAGAGCAAGGTCCAGAATCTGACGATTTCGGAGACCGATTGACGGCGAACTGCATCGACGCGCAAGCGCATTTCCTCGAACAGGCGTCAAAACGAAAAAACCGGATGTCGACGCAAAGCCGCTGGTGTTGAAAACGGAGCACGAAGATAGACTCCAAACAGCGGGACGAAAGAAATCGGGGCAGCCAGAGCTGATTCAAGCATCGCTCAACCCGCAATGAGTCGCGCTCCCGTCACTCGGTTATTCGCTTTGCTGGCGTGTCGGCCGCTTCAGCGAATTCCCAGCCGATCTTACCCTTTCGAAATGTCAGGGCGGCGTCGAACGGCCTGCCTTTCTTCGAGATAAATCGCTTCAAAAGATCGCTTTTACCTTCCGACGAGCATCTTGCGCATCTGGTCCGGCGGGATTTCGCGTTGAAGAATGGTTTTGCTCATTTTGAACGAGCAACTGCCTTTAGCGACGTTTTCGCAGATATAAGCGGTGCCTGTGTCGTAGACCTGTCCACCTCGCAGACCTGGCATTTGCCGACGGCGGGGTGCGGCTCGGATCCAATTAGGACCCGGTCGCCGTTCCCGTTGTTATTGAACTCAAATTCAGGCTTGTTCTCTTCGTTCAAAATCAGGACTCGCGGAGAACGGTTTACCAGTCTTGCTGCGGAATCCGTTGAGCGGCCCGACTTTGCGATCAGTCAGGAGCGCACTGACTTCCTCCGGACTCAAGTGGCGGCTTGCAATATTCTTGAACAGGCGGAATCCGCATGTCTCGCAATGGTAGGTGCGATAGTCTTCCTTCAGAGTGCAACGCGCCGCATTTAGGGCAACGCGCATCAATGGTCACGATAGCTTCCCTCGATACGGTCGCTCTCGAAACTCTTCGCCTTGTGGACGATTTCACGGGCCAGATCTTTGATCTTTGCCATGAAGGACGACCGATCAAGCCGGCCTTGTTCCATCAGCTTCAGTTGATATTCCCATTCTCCCGTGAGTTCCGGCGAAGAGAGCAGGTGGATGCCAATGCCTCGAAGCAGGGTAATGAGCGAGATGCCCTTGGCGGTGGCAATCAATTCTTTTCCTTCCCGAGCGATGTACTCGTCGTAGATCAATCCTTCGATAATCGCTGCGCGAGTCGCCGGCGTGCCCAGATCCCTTTGCGGCCATCGCTTCCCGCAGTTCTTCGTCTTCGACCAGTTTGCCCGCGCTCTCCATGGCCGAGAGCAAGGTCGCTTCGCTGTAGCGCGCGGAGGAGGCTTCGTCTGGCTCTCAATGATTTCAGCATTTCGCGTAAGAGCGCGTTCGCCTGGCACCAGATCAACGAGTCGAGGCGCTTTGTTCGTCGCCGGCGGCTTCTCTGCCGTAAACGGCTAGCCAACCCGGCTCCTTAATGATCCGTCCTTCTGTCTTGAAAGCCTCCCCTTCGACGCGAGTGATTCGAGTAGTTACCTCGAACTGGGCGGCTGGATGGAAGACGGCGACGAATCGCCGCGCGACCATGTCAAATATGCGCTGCTGTGCTTCGTCGAGGTTCCTCGGAACCTGATCGGTTGGAATAATCGCGTTGTGATCGGTGATCTTTGCGTTGTTGAATATTCGTTTGCTCGGTTTCAACCATCCGTTCTGCGAGCACCTTCTGCGCATGCGGCGCGAGCGTCGGGTCACCAGGCTCGATAACACCTGGCCGAGCCGTTTCCAGATAATCCTCCGGCAAATATCTCGAATCGGTTCGTGGATAGGTAATGACCTTATAGCGTTCGTACAGTTGCTGGGCGATTTGCAGCGTGCGTCCGGGCAGAGATATCCGTGAGCGGGAGTTCGCTTCGCGCTGCAACGAGGTCAAATCGTAAAGCAGGGGCGGCGCCTGCGTGGTCGCCTTTTTTTCCTGGCTGATTTCCCCGTGTTTTCCCAGAACCTTTGCCAAAATCACTTCGGCTTTCGCTCGGTCCCAGATCCGCTCTGGCCTTCGGTCTTCGTCCTGATCCTTGGCGAATTCTTCGTCGAACCACCGGCCCTCGTAACTACCCTTTTGAACGTCGAAGTCGGCGAATAGTTCCCAGAACGTTCTGGGCTCGAAAGACCGAATTCGTTCTTCTCGCTCAACCAGAATCGCCAGCGTCGGCGTTTGCACTCGACCGACCGGGGTCAGCTGGAATCCGCCTACCTTCGAGTTAAACGCCGTCATGGCTCGGGTGGCATTGATCCCGACAAGCCAATCACTTTCAGACCGGCAAACCGCTGCCTCGGCCAACGGAATCATTTCGGCGTCGGTTCGGAGTCGATCAAACGCGGATTTGATCGCCTGTTGAGTCATTGACTGAAGCCAAAGACGTTTGAGCGGCTTGTGAATTCCGGCGAGCTTTACCAGATAGCGAAAGATCAATTCTCCTTCGCGTCCGGCGTCGCACGCGTTGATGATCAGGTCGATGTCGTCCCGTTTCATCAGCCGCTTCAGCAGCTTGAAGCGGCTTTCCGTCTTCTCAATCGGCTTGAGCTGGAACTCCTCCGGGATGATCGGAAGGTTTTGGAAGCTCCATTTGCCTCGTTTCTTGTCGAATTCGCCGGGCATGCAGAGCTCAACCAGATGACCGATTGCCGAGGAAACGACGTAGTGCTCGTTTTCGAAGTAATCCCCTTGCTTCTCGAATTTCCCGAGCGCGCGGGCGATATCGAGTGCGACACTAGGCTTTTCTGCTATGACCAGCGTTTTTCCCATGTCCTATAATTTACGCTCTACCCGGCCCAGCCGGATTAGTTGTCACAGAGGTCGGGAAAGTAGAGGGCAACCGCGCAAAGTAGCAAACAAAAATGCGTCACAATAGTTTTACGAAGTACTTGCCAGGAAGTTGCTTTACCAGGTGCCGCATTTCCAGCTGAAGCAATGCGGCTGTGGCGGAGCCGGCTCCCGAGCCGGAGCGTTGAATGATCTCGTCGATGGAAGTTTCCCGGGAGGTAATTGCTTCGTAGACCTTCAAAAGGTCACCTTCGAGGTCGGGTGGCTTGCTTGGGAAGAAGCGCAGGTGCCTTTGGGAACAAGTGTTTGAACGTCTTCGAGTATATCATCGACACTCATCACGAGCTTTGCACCCTGTTGGATGAGACGATTCGTGCCGTGCGAAGTGGGCCGGTCAATCGGTCCCGGGAACGCGTAAAGGTTGCGGCCTTGGTCTGCAGCCTGCGAAGCACTGATCAATGCTCCGCTATTCATGCCTGCCTCGACCACCAGCAGGCCAAATCCCCAGCCGCTGATAATCCGATTCCGCATCGGGAAAGTTTGACGGTCTGGGGTCGTTTCCATGGAGAACTCGGTTACCAGTGCGCCGCAGGAAGCGATTTTTTCGGCCAGGGCTCGATTCTCGGCGGGATACAAATGGTGCAGTCCCGTTCCCAGAACAGCGACAGTCCGGCCTTTTGCAGCTAACGCGCCCTGGTGGGCATGCCGTGTCAATGCCGCGCGCCAAACCGCTGACAACTGTGAGACCCGAGTAGGCAATCTGGTACGAGAGCTTTTTAGCGCACTCCAACCCGTAGTGGGTGGTTCGTCTGGAACCGACGACTCCGATCGCGTGATGATCTCTCGCCTCGAGTTTGCCCCAGATGTACAGAACAGTCGGCGGATCGTGGATCTCGCGAAGTAAGGCCGGGTATTCCGCGTCATCCAGAGTCAGGACAGTCGCTCCAAATTCCTGAATACGAGCGAGTTCCTGCTGCAAGTCTACCACAGATTCCCACGACACCAAAGAGTCAATGAGGGCTCGATTCAGTCCGTCGACACCTTGGAACTCGTTCCGCTCTGCCGTCAGCACTCTGTCCGGAGAGCCGAAAATGTCGAGCAGGCGTCGCAAGCGCACCGGCCCGAGATGCGGGACCATGTTCAGGGCGATAAAAGCCTCTTTTCGGGTCACGTTTGCGAGGGTTCGATGGCTCTCAAGTCCAGACTCGAGGTCTTCGACCGTGACGTTATCGGCCAGCAGAGCGCTTCCAAGTTTCGGGGTCACGACAAAGCGAATTTTGCCGTCGACAAACTTTTTGTCGGCAAAGACCTTTCCAGGATTTGGCTTCGCGACAGTTGAGTGGGCAATTGTGTCGGAAGATCAAATAGTTTGATCGCCGCTTACTAGTCTCTTTGATATCTTCTTTCCGCAGACCGGCTCGTTCCGCCGAGACATGCGCCGCGGCAATCATCCCAAGCGCAACCGCTTCTCCGTGCAGGAACGTCCCGTAACCTGCGACCGCTTCGATCGCGTGGCCAAGCGTGTGCCCAAAGTTCAGTAAGGCTCGGCTGCCGGTGGTTTCCCTTTCGTCTTCCGCGACAAACGAGCCCTTGATCTCAACGCATCGGCTGGACTAGGTCCGGAAGCTCCCATGTGCCATCTCGTAACTCGGCAAGAAGCCTTTTTTCTCGAATGACGCCGTACTTGATCACTTCGGCAAAGCCTTCGTTCCATTCACGCCGCCCAAGAGTTGTCAAGGTGGTCGTATCCGCGAGAACCGCGAGCGGCTGATGGAAGGCTCCGACGAGATTTTTCCCGGCGCTCAAGTTGATGCCGGTTTTTCCGCCAATCGAACTATCCACTTGGGCCATGATCGTCGTGGGGATCTGAATGACTGGAACGCCCCGGTAATAAATGGCCGCAACAAAACCTGCAAGGTCACCAACCACTCCGCCCCCTAAGGCCACGACAAAGCTTTGCCGGTCAATTCCAAGGCGGGCGAAGTCCTCGCACAACGCTGCGGCTGCATCGAATGATTTTGAAGTCTCTCCTGGATTGATCAGATGAATCGAGACTTTGAATCCTTCGCTTGCCAGAGCACCAGACACTCGTTCGCTGTAGAGTTCGGCGACTTTCCTGTCGCTCACGATTGCCGCACGACCTTTCATCAGGGCTCCCGGCAAATTCGACCGGCCTCGTCCAAAAGATTTTCGCCGATATGAACAGGATAGGAATACCGGCCGAGGTTGATTGTGACAATGCGAGTCAAAGGGTCCATCGATGACGAAACAATATTGGTAGCAAATTGTAGCGGATTTAAATACAGGCTGAGCGATCCAGGCCAAGTCGTAAATGCTCATCTTGCTGCTTCGCTTCCGCAACGGGAATAAAATCTGACAAAATCTTTGGTTCAGGTACAGCGAACAAAGATGAATTAGAAATTGGGTTTCGGGGACAGGACATCCAGCTGGTCCGACTCCATTGAGCCGACTTGGTCGCACCGTGATCAAATCGCGAATCAGGACCGAACCTAAGCCCCAACCAATTCTCAAATCTTTGCTTCCTTCGCTACCTTCTGTTCAAACCCTCTTTGTTTACTTCTGTTCGATCCCAGGCCGCTTGGCATTCGACCCTTAAACGGCAATCGAGACGACGATTACAATTGGGTTTCGGGGGACAGGACATCCAGCTAGTCCGACTCCATTGAGCCGACTTGGTCGCACCGTGATCAAATCGCGAATCAGGATCGAACCTAAGCCCCAACCAATTCTCAGATCTTCGCTACCTTCTGTTCAAACCCACTTTGTTTACTTCTGTTCGATCCTAGGCCGCTTGGCATTCGACCCTTAAACGGCAATCGAGAAGACGATTACAATTGGGTTTCGGGGACAGGACATCCAGCTAGTCCGACTCCATTGAGCCGACTTGGTCGCACCGTGATCAAATCGCGAATCAGGACCGAACCTAAGCCCCAACCAATTCTCAGATCTTTGCTTCCTTCGCTACCTTCTGTTCAAACCTTCTTTGTTTACTTCTGTTCGATCCTGGCCGCTTGGCATTCGACCCTTAAACGGCAATCGAGAAGACGATTACAATTGGGTTTCGGGGACAGGACATCCAGCTGGTCCGACTCCATTGAGCCGACTTGGTCGCACCGTAATCAAATCGCGAATCAGGACCGAACCTAAGCCCCAACCAATTCTCAAATCTTTGCTTCCTTCGCTACCTTCTGTTCAAACCCTCTTTGTTTACTTCTGTTCGATCCCAGGCCGCTTGGCATTCGACCCTTAAACGGCAATCGAGACGACGATTACAATTGGGTTTCGGGGACAGGACATCCAGCTAGTCCGACTCCATTGAGCCGACTTGGTCGCATCGTAATCAAATCGCGAATCAGGACCGAACCTAAGCCCCAACCAATTCTCAAATCTTTGCTTCCTTCGCTACCTTCTGTTCAAACCCTCTTTGTTACTTCTGTTCGATCCTGGCCGCTTGGCATTCGACGCCTAAACGGCAATCGAGACGACGATAACGGCGATTCGTACAAAAAAAGGGAAGGTCTCCCAAATCCGGATGTCTATTCCTTCAAAGATTAATTTGTGACGCGGAAATACCCAGCTCGTCACTCGGAGCAACACACCATGGGAACACAAAAGCACATCGAAGAAGAAATCGAGTCGACACAGCGAAAATTGCAAGCCGCGTCCTGCGCTCCACCGTGCATCGACGAGACTGCGTCACTCTCGAACGTGGCTCGCACCACGTCCGCTTACGTAATCGACTTTTTTGAGGAGCCCGATCGGGTACGGGCAGGACTAGAGGAAAGCGGTAAAGAATTCGAAATAGACTGGAAGGTCCGTAAAGTTGCCGCTCGCCGGCTACCTTCAATTCAGCGGGTCGATCGTCTCGAGGAGTCGCTCTATTGGCTGTTTTCGGCGGCAACGCTTATCTATCTTCTTCTCGGGATCCTTGGCCGTTGAGCATTTTATCTGGCTGCTTACACAAAGGAATCTAAAAGGGGCTGATGAAAAATGGACAATAGCATCCGGCAGTTCTCGGATCGGGAGAGATTGGTCGCACTGGCTCAGATTTACTTGGATTTCCGCCTGCCGCTGCAGGTCGCGTTTTGGGCGGCTGAGGCAGACCTCTGCACTCTTGACGCGCAATAACCTGATAATCAGTGGAAAAGTCTCGCGAGACGATTTTCTGAGTTGAAAGCACTGTTGCCAGCCGCATCAACATCCTGGCTCGCGAAGCAGAGCTCGGCTTGCCTGATCACAAAGCCATTGTTCAGCGCGCTTGTATGACCATCCGTTATCATCGTGCAAAGTGAAAATCCCGGCATAGCCGAAGTAGAACCAAAACACATCGACAGCCTGATTCACATCCATGCCATCGCGCAAGGCATGCAGGTCCCAAAGCCGTTGGGCGATTGGGACAAACGCTTTCCGGTACTTGGCCGTTGCTGCAGCCAAGCTCCTGGATGCGTCCTGGTCGTGCGGCGCAGTGGCGAGCAGAACGCGAATAATATCGCCGAACTCCTCCCGCATGCTCCGGCAGGTCGCGGCGACCAGGCGCAAAATGGCGGCCGGATCTCTCAGTTCTTCAACGGTGCCGATGGTGGTAGCGATTACTGGAGCAGTGGCCCAAATCTCGATCAAACTTCGCAAAAGCTCATGTTTACCGCCCGATACCGCATAGACGGTCGCAGGCGCGACGCGCGCTGCGGCGGCGATTTCGTCCACTTTGGTGGCGAAGTAACCCCGCTCGCTGAACAGGCGACGCGCCTCGTCGAGGATGGCCTGACGAGTAGCGTGTGCGTACTCCTCGCGTCGTGTCATTTCCTGTCCAGTATCCGGCATGAACCATCACTAGAACGAAAAGTGCTCTTGACAAGTCCTAATTTATTGTCAAGAGTTAGACTTTGATTAATATAGGCCTGGTATGAACATCAGACTGAACCTGTCATAGGGATCGGAAAAACGAAAGGTGTGAAAGAATGACAGCAACCAATTTGGTCAAACGAACTGCTCAGCCGCGGCTGGTTGCCGCGTCAGATTTGCGGGCAGTGATGCAGGGGAAGGTGGTCCTGCCTGGCGACCTAGACTATACCAGCTTCAGGCAAGTCTGGAATGGCGCGGTGGACATCAAGCCGGCATTACTCGCATTGTGCGAGACTGCCCACGACGTTCAGGCAGCAGTGCGGGTGTCCCGCGCGCATGGCCTTCCACTGTCAGTGCGCGGCGGGGGCCACGACTGGGTGGGTCGGGCCTTATGTCAGGATGGGCTCGTGATCGATCTCTCTCCAATGCGACAGGTCAATGTGGATGCACAGTCAAAAGTTGCCATCGTCGCTGGTGGCGCTACAGCGGACGATCTCATCGCCGCGGCAGCTCCGCACGGACTCGCCGCAGTCACTGGCAATGTGGGAGCAGTCGGGATGGCCGGCTTCCTCCTGGGAGGTGGTTACGGTCCGCTCACGACGCGGTTCGGTTTGGCTTTGGATAACATCCTCGGAGCTGAGATTGTGCTTGCCGACGGGCGGCTCGTTTTTGCCGACGCCTCGCGAAATGCCGACCTGTTCTGGGCCCTGCGAGGGGGCGGCGGCAATTTTGGTGTGGTTACCTCGATGCGTCTGCGCCTCCATTCGATAAACGAACTCTTGGCCGGCATCATCGTGTTTCCCTGGACCGAAGCCCAGTCGGTTTTGGGCGGCCACGCGGAGATAATGGCTTCAGCATCCGACGAACTCTCGGTGTTGGCAGGCGTTTTCTCGGCGGCAGATGGCAGTCCGGTCGTCATTCTTGGACCGATATGGAGCGGCGAACCTACGCGGGGCCAGGAGATCATGGCTCGTTTACGGAGTCTCGGCGCTCCCATTCTCACCCAGATTGGTCCGATGAGCTATACCGACGTCCTCAGTCTCTATGCTGCGCGGGCGCTGGAGGGACGCCACTACGCAGTCAAGACCCGCTGGCTGGCCGAATCTCACCCCGGAAATCATCTCTGCAGTCGTCGCTGCGGTCGCTGCACGGACTTCACCGCTTTCCGTCATCGCTCTACACCACTTCCATGGACCAGGAACACACGTTGCCCCTGATGCGACCGCGTTCGGCCTGCGCCGGGAGCACTTCCTGATTGAGATCGTTGCGGCCTGGGAGCCGAACTGGCAGGAAGACGGCACCGTACACCGGCAGTGGGCCTCCGACCTGTCTTCGGTGCTTGCGCCGCTTGCACTCCCAGGCGGCTATCCCAACTTCCTCGCGCCGGATGATCGTGAGCAACTCGGTTCGGCCTACGGAAGCAATGTCAAACGGCTTCGGCAGGTTAAGCAGCGGTTTGACCCCGACGGAGTTTTTGCCTCAGCGATACCTTTGCCTTAATGAATGTCGCGCGGCGCGCAATTCAGTTAGGATCAACCGGCCGACATTGAAAATACCGATCTCCGTTCCTTATGACGACCATCTCTGGCAGCCGATCCACGACTTGTTCCGATGGACATTATTTTCAATAAGGTTTGCGTGTTGGTAACCGCAGCCTTCGCGCTCACGCTGGTGCCTGGCTTCAGGCGATCGGAGCGGTCTCTGGCCTCGATGCGCGACAAAGGAACCAAACTGTTGGTGTTCCTGCTCCTGGGACTCGTCGAAGAAGCCGCTGTTGGGAAAACCGGCTGGTTCAATCATCGTATCATCGCGGTTTGCGCGGCCGGGCTGCTGGCGGGCCCTGGTGTGGGGGCCGTCGTAGCGGCGTCGGTGACCTGGATGGCGGTTGCGTATGATGGGCGGCCGCTGGGGCCCGTTGGGATTTCGATGTTGTGCGGTGGTCTGGTCGGAGGGTGGCTGTACCGGTGGCGCCCTGGTCTGGCGCAACATCCCATGACAGGATTTTGCTTAACCGCGACGGTGTCGTGCATCCGCGACGGCCTGATCTACTTATGCGCTCCGGACGCCCTGCCGGGAGTTCAAAAGCTCGAGCAGATGGCAGTTGCTCCTGTGCTGCAAGGGCTCGGCACCGCTCTGATACTGACCATCGTAGCCCTGGTACGGGAGCGCGATGAGCAAACGCAGGCGGCAGCCTCGGCCGAGGTGCGCGCTCTTCAGTCGCGCATGAACCCGCATTTTCTGTTTAACGCCTTGAACGCGCTTGCGGCTCTTGCCACGGTGGCACCGCGTGAGGTTCCACGGGCGGCGGGGCGATTGCGTGATTTTCTGCGCGCCATTTTCGATCAACCGGAGCGAGCGTTGATCCCTGTGGAGGAAGAGTTGGCGGTGGTGCGTGCCTATCTAGACATCGAGTCGCTGCGGTTCGGCTGCCGGTTGAAGGTGCAAGAGGACATCGATCCGGGATTGGCGGAAGTTCTAACGCCACCTTTTTCGTTTCAACCGCTGGTGGAGAATGCAGTTCAACACGGTGTGCAATCCTCGCCGGAGGCCGGGCGATTGCATCTGGTGGTACGCGTCGCAGGACAATGGTTGGAAATGAGCGTCAGCGACGACGGGCAAGGCGTCCCTTCCTCCGAAGTCGAAAAAGTCTTTTTCGCGGTGCGTCCGCGTGTCCATGCTCTGTCCTTATTGCGTCGACGACTGCAAGGGTTATTTGGGGGCTCATTTCAACTGAAGATCTGCAGTGAGGTCGGCCAGGGCACCACCGTGATGATGCGCATTCCTCTCCGGAAACGATTGGATGCGGAAGAATCGCTGGAGACCCTCATGTCTGAACCGGGTCCTTTGGCGTCGCACTAATATTCCTCTTTATGTGGATCCGAATTCGAGCCGTCATTGTCGAAGACGAGCCATTGGCTGCCGAATACCTGGCCAGGCTGCTCGACGATACCTGCCAGGTAGAGGTCGTGGCCACCGCCACAGAGAGCGAGACGGGCCTGCGGCTCTGCGGGGAATTACGCCCGGATGTCGCCTTTGTGGATATCAATCTACCGGGCAAAGACGGCGTCTCGCTGGCGACGCAACTGGCAATGCTTCCACAGCCGCCACGCTTGGTCTTTACTACCGGAAATGCCGGCCGTGCAATCGAGGCCTTCCGGCTGGAGGCTGTTGATTATCTGCTGAAGCCGCTGGATCCCGAGCAAGTCTCAGAGGCAGTCAATCGTCTGCTGGCATACCTGCGCCCCTTCGAGTCTGGCTCTTCCCTGCGCTCCGCCCATCTTGCCCCGGAAGCGGCGACGCCTGACAAGATGGATTTTGCCGGCACGGCCAACGAGCTGTTGCCGGTTAAGGATGCAGATCGCGACCAAATCCGTCTCATTGCCCGTTATGAGATTGCCGCAGTGTTGCGCCGAGATCGGCGCACCTGGGTGCACACGGTGCGAGAGGAGTTTGCGACTTATTATCCATTAGGCGATCTGATGCGTTGGCTGGGCGGCGATCCATTCATCCAGGTCGGCCGCCATGCCGTTGTAAACTTGCGCGCGATCGAACGGGTCAATCATTACGGTGACCGACTTTACCGAGTGCGGCTGCGCGACCGGCTTGGAACCGAAATCACGGCTTCGCGCACGGGCGCGGCTCGGCTGGCGGCGGTATTGAAGACCCAACG
>CAVTQD010000011.1:0-82305 GCA_963736745.1 uncultured Verrucomicrobiae bacterium
AGACCGGGCCCTTTGGCGCCGTACAGCTTGCCGAGCCGGAAAATGACACCGCGCTCATACTCGCGCAGAATACGCACGGCCTGCGGAAGAATGATCGCGGCTAATACGATAATCGGGACTAACCAGCCCACCAAGCTTGCGACTTCTTCCAGCATGCGATGAATTCCTCAGATTTTCGGGATAACTTTGACCGTCAATCCTTCAACAGCGATGATTTGGACGGTGTCTCCCTGGCTGATCGGAGTGGCGCTTTTCGCGGTCCAGTATTCGCCATCAACGAGGACCGTTCCACCACTCGAATCGACCGGCGTCAGGGTATTCGCGATCTTTCCGAGCATGGTCTCTTTGCCCACTTTTACGGGCAGACGCTGCGCCCGCAGTCCTTTTCCGACAATCAGAATGAAAAATGCGCAGGTCACAATAACGCTCGGGATAATGTAAGACAGCGAGAGACGAAAAAGAGGGTCCCGACGATCAAATAACATCAGCGAACCCACGAGAAACGCTACGATTCCACCGCCGGTAAGGACGCCATGGGTCGGGGCGAAAACGTCGATCAAGAACAGTGCAACTGACAATCCGATCAATAGCAGTCCTGCCACGTTTACCGGCAAAATCGCCGCCATGTAGAGGGCAAGAACCAGTGCGATCGCACCAATCACTCCCGGCAGGATTGCGCCCGGAGTGGTCATCTCGCCGATCAGTCCGTAAATGGCAATTAGCATCAGAATGAACATGACCTCGGGTCGCCAGAACATTTGGAAAAATTGTTCCGCTGCGGACATTTTGATTTCCACGACCTGCGCGGCGACGGTTTTGAGCGGCTTGCCATTGACCGTCCGGCCATTGAGCTGGTTGAGCAAATCGTTGAGGTCTGGCGCGATGATCTCGATCACCTTCAATTCCTGGGCTTTTTCCGCGGTAATCGATGCGCTTTCCCTGACGGCGGATTTAGCCCAGTCAACGTTCCGGCTGCGCCGGCTCGCTATCGCTTCCATGTAACTGACGGCGAAGTTCTCCAGCTTCTGTGTCATTGTCTGGTCCGATTTCGATTGGTCGCCGACAGGCAACCCGCCGAGTGAAACCGGATGAGCGGCGCCGATCGTTGTGGCAGGGGCCATTGCAGCGATATTTGCGGCGAGGGTAATAAAACAACCAGCGCTGGCTGCCGTCGCCCCAGTCGGTGCGACATAGACAACGACCGGAATCGGCGACCCAAGTAACTTCTGAACGATCACCCTGGTCGAATCGAGTAAACCGCCAGGGGTGTTCAGCTGAATGATCAGGCACTGCGCACCTTTGGATTGCGCCTCATCGACGCTTCGGGAGAGGTAGCTTGCAGTTGCCGGGCCAATAGCCCCGTCGACGTTGCTCAGGCAGACTTTTTCGCCGCTCGCGATCGTCGCGAATGCGCCAAGCCAGCAAATCACAAATAGACAAGCCAACCTCATCCTTGTCCAAAGTTACCACTCTCTCGGTGGCATGCCGAGGAATTCGCGCGAATCGAAAGGACGAGCTTCACTCGAGCTCGCAAAATGTTCAGATTTCCGAAATGTTCATTTACACAGAGCGAAAACGTCCCCAACCGTGGTCGCACTATAGAGGCGAAGCTCAACAACCGATTCTCGTTCCGCTGCATTGGCTGGAGTGGGCCTGTCGATGGCTGACATACTGGCTGAGTGGATGGGCTTTTCTGGAAGTGCTCGAATACGTCGGAACACTTTCCATTTTTTTTGCCGTGATTTCCTACTTTGCGGAAAGTGGAGACCGGACGAAGCAGAAACACTATCAAGCGTGGCAGGTCATAAATACGGCTCAAGGTAAAGGAGGTGCCGGGGGCCGCATCGATGCCCTGGAGGAGTTGAACAGAGATGGTGTCGAGCTAGTGGGAGTCGACGTCAGCGACGCATTTCTGCAAGGCGTCGACTTGAAGGGTGGGGAATCTGGGTCGGTCCAATTTTGGTTCTGCAGACGTCAGAGGAGGCAGCTTTAAAGGCGCCCGAATGGAGTATGCCAATTTGGCTTCGGCTAATATTCGAAATGGCAACTTTCAGAATGCCGACTTACGGAATGCGACGTTGCAGGATGCGGATTTGCAAGGTGCCAACCTTGAGGATGCGGATCTTGGAGGCGCAGACCTCAGCAAAGCGGATTTGCGGAATGCGGACATGCGCAACATCAAATGGCCGCATGATCGCCAATCTCAAATTGGCCAATATATTTGGCGTTAAGAATTCGCCGGCTGATTTTGGTCGTTGGGCGCTTGAAAAAGGGGCGGTTTCGATCGAGTCCGATGCCGAATGGTCGAAACTGCTCGAACAGTGAGTCAGAATTCAGGAGTTGCAGGAGTTGCAGGAGTTGCAGGCGGCAAATAGCTGGCGTCGAATCGGCTGCCGGCCGACTCGACATTTTAGTACGGAGCGGACGAATCAGCATCCACAGATCGGATAACGTGCTTCTCCTTCTGCAACTCCAGAACTCCTGACTCAGCCCATATGGAGCACATTGAATACGATATACAGTGCACCGGAGAAAGTTGCTGCTCCGATCAGTACGCAGGCTGGGAGCGTGAGAACCCAAGCGAGCAGGATATTTCTGAGCGTTTTTGCCTGGAGGCCCGAGCGGTTCGCCGCCATTGTACCGGCGATCCCCGAAGAGAGGACGTGGGTTGTGCTGACTGGTAAGCCGAATGAATCAGCGGCCATAATGGTTCCCATGGCAACGAGTTCGGCCGAGGCCCCCTGGGCGTACGTTAGATGCGACTTTCCAATCTTTTCGCCCACCGTAACGACAATCCGTTTCCAACCGATCATCGTTCCGCAGCCAAGAGCGAAAGCCACAGCCACTTTCACCCAGACAGGGATAAACTGTGTCATGGGCCGAAGCTTTGATCGAAAGTCGCTAAGAATCGCCTTCTGCTCAGGGTCGGTCAAGCTTACCCTGCTTGTTCAGTTTATTGAGGGACTCCGATACGAGGTACAAGTCACTCCGCAGGGAGGAGCGATCTTCCTTCGGGACTTCGGTAAAGCTCTTCTTACCGTTCAGACGATTCACGATGTCGCGATTTTTCGTTGCCAGCGCCGGGAAAATATCCTCATTGAACTGACCTGTTGTTTTCAGGAAGGATGAGAGCACTTCATCCGCACCTTGTCTTCGAGGTTCTTGCCGTTCCCGGCGAGGTCGAGCATCGCCATCGTCTTCCGAGCGGCAAGCTCGAGGTCCGCGATCGCTCTTCGGATCCGCGTCGAGATTAACCGCATAAATGGCCGGAATAATTCCAATGAGAATCAACATGATCAGTCCCATTCCCTTTTGGCCGTCATTCGAACCGTGAGCGAAACTGACGCCCGTGCAGGTCAGGACCAGAACGCTACGAATCCACCATGGCGGCGCTTTTGTGGGGTCCGGGGCTTGATAGAGTTCCGGTCTCCGGATGAGAAATTTGAGAAGCAACAGCAATATTGCCGAACAGACAAATCCGATAATTGGAGAGACGATCAAAGAGCTGAACACCTCCGAAGCCTTGGCCCAGTTTACGCCCTCGCCGAATACATGTCCGGAAATCAACGAGTTGGCCAGTCCGACTCCCATGATCGAACCGATCAGAGTATGCGAGCTGGAAGCGGGCAACCCTAAATACCATGTTCCGACGTTCCAGATGATCGCGGAGATCAACAGGGCGAAGACCATGGCAAATCCTGCGCCTGATCCAACGTTGAGCACCAATTCGACCGGAAGAAGCGCGACCACTGCGAAGGCGACCGCTCCACTCGAACTCAGCACCCCGATAAGGTTCCACAATCCTGACCATGTGACGGCGATCCAGGGCTTGAGACTGTGCGTGTAAATAACCGTTGCCACCGCGTTGGCGGTGTCATGAAAACCGTTCACGAATTCAAAGCCGAGTGCCATCAGGAGGGCAAGCAGCAGAAACAAACCAGTAGCCACGCCGAGAGTCTCTCCGAAAATTTCCATAGTAAGGTCGCTGTTTTACGCTCTCGGAAAAGATCAGTTGCGGGCCTGCCAGGCAACTGACCCTATGTTACAATTCCGTCACATTGAACAATTTGGGCTGTACGAACCGTTTGACTTCATCCGGGTTCGTAAGTTCAAATCCCCAATATTCGGGCCATGAAAACTATCCTTTTAAAGCTGGATGCCCACTCGCGGTTGTTCCTTGCGCTCGTCGTTTCGCTCATTGCTTTTGCTCTGACGATCGGTCGATTCTCATTGCCGGTACAAGCCATCACTGTATGGGACGTTTTTGCCTGGAGCGTGACCTCTTATCATGGACGAGAATTATGTTGGCGGGTGCCAAAACCAGCGTACGGACGGCGAGACTTCAGGATACGGCGCGCTTGGCAATCTTCATTTTCGTGGTTTTGGCCGCCGTGGCGAGCTTGGCTTCGGTCGCGATACTGATCGGCGGCGCAAAAGGCCTGGGTCGGAAAGCCCTCACCGAACATCTTTTGCTTGCTGCTGCCACGGTGGTTTCCTCTTGGTTCCTCATTCATACCGTCTTTGCGATGCACTATGCTCATCGATTATTATCGCGATGAAAATGAGGTTACTGAATTTTCGAATGCCGGGGGACTCGAATTTCCCAATGAAAAAGAGCCGGATTTTCTCGATTTCGCCTATTTCTCGTTCGTGATTGGAATGACTTGCCAGGTTTCGGATGTGCAGGTCAGTTCGCAGGGGATGCGGCGCCTGGCTTTGGTGCATGGTTTGCTATCATTTCGTGTTCAATACAGTGATATTGGCTCTTTCGATCAATCTGGCTTCCGGGCTCCTCTAGTGCACCGAGTCACGAAACAGACAGGCCGAGGCAAGAATTCAGGAGTTGCAGGAGGAAAAAACCTATGGCCGGAAACAAAACGGGCCTCGCTGATCAATAACGGAGTCGAATTCTTCATCGCGTGGATTCCGATGAAACACCATCCAAATACCGGAGAGCCGCCTCCGATTCTGCAACTCCTGCAACTCCTGGACTCCTGACTTAACTTCCCGCTGTCCTTTGCGCGATTCCTGAATAAACGTGCAAGGTATGCAGATCTGGTTCAAGGTTCCGATTTACCTTTGTGTTGCCGGTCATCTGGCTCACCGGTTGCGCGAGTTCCACTTCGCGTCTGTCGGTACCGATCGCCGGCGGCCAGACTGTCGGTCTGGAACGGCAAGAAACCGGATTCAAACAGCCGAGAACAACCGAATCATCATTACTGATGCCGGTTTGCAGGCGGTCAATCTGGACGGTAACTACTATGTGCGTTGGAGTTTCGCAATGAGACCGAAGCAAGCGGCAGTGCTTAGCGCGGTTCGCATCGAAGACGTGAGCGATCCCACACCCTTACTCCTGGTGAATGACGTCGCTCCGCAGGTCGACGCCGGTAAATGGACGGAAAACGCCGGGTTGATGGAATTGTCATCGTCGAGTGTGCGGTGGCTGTTTGAGCCGAAAGAAACCGTCCGCATCTTTCGCTTTACGATTAGTGATTCTGACGGCCAGAGGGATGTATTGTACCAAGCCGTGCAATATACCCCGGCTTCGAAGGAGGCAATTCGCGCAATGGTCAGGTAGGCGATGCGGCATTGCTTATCTTCCGGTGCTTATGATGCAAAATTTTGCGGGCCATTGTCCTACTCTTGGTTTCAGATTTGTCTCCGTAGTGTGCAACTTTTTCGGATCTCACCGATTCAGGTGGCCTGGACTTGGGATAGTCGAGACCCCGATGCATAAACGAATGGAATCGGCCAAATGAACAGATGGTTTCATTTACTGTTCCTGGTATTTGGACTGGCCACCCGATCAGTTGCAGTTGTTGGCGAGGAGGTGAAATCGGGATCTGGATTTATTTTCCATCCAGACGGATATATTTTGACCAACAATCATGTTGTCGCCGATTCAGCGGAACTGGTTGTTGTTCTACCAAACGGAAATCGGGTACCTGCGAAGGTTATAGCAACCGATCCGAAAAAAGACTTCGCTCTTCTCAAGATTTCAGGATCGAATTTTCCGACGCTTCCCATCGGAGAATCGAGGAAGATCTCTGTTATGGATCCAGTTCTTGCGATGGGGTTCCCAATGTCATCGACGATCGGATACGATGTTTCGGCCTATGACGGGAAAATCAACGCATTCGGCAATCTGAACTTACGCCGCTTTTTCAGATTGACGCCAATATCAATCCTGGGAACAGCGGCGGCCCGCTGCTTAACGACCGAGGCGAAGTGATCGGGATTGTTGTTTCGAAAATCAACGCCATGCAACTGGCAAAAACGATGGGAGCTATCCCGGAGAGGATCAATTTCGCGATTCCGATCGACGAAGCTCGTTCGATGATTATGATGGCTTACCCGGCCGGATTTACCCCGTCGCATCGCGTGGCCCCGCTGCGAGATCAGCAGATATTTGCCGAGTCCAAGGACGCCACCGTTCTCATTTTGGCACCCAAAAAAGCCCAAACCGAAGGGCAATCGGTCAATCGATCGCAGCCGCCGCAGAGCGAGCGCTCCCTCAGAGATATTTGGCGGGACGAATACGCAGCCCGTCGCGATGAAACCGAGTTTGCTTGCCTTTGTCCAGGCGTTCATCCAGTCCAGAGCGTCTGATCGCTTGGAGAGCGCGATGCAGTTTTACGCTCCGAAAGTGAATTATTACGACAAAGGTGCCGTTGACGGAGAGTTTATACGAAGGGACATTTCTGAGTTTCGACGCCGTTGGCCCCGCCGTGACTATCAGCTGTTGGACAGTCCCGTAGCTCGACCCGGGCCCGGACAAAATCAATTCCTGGTGAACTACCGGGTCGGATACGTTCTTAGAGATCGCCGGGACGAGATGCGCGGTATTTCTGATGTCACCATTCTGGTCCAGGATGATGACGGGACTTACAGCGTCCTTGCGGTTCACGAAATTTTTGAGAAGAACGATTCTCCTGGCCGCTGAAAATGGTAACATGAGGTGGCCGGTCATGACGGCAGGCCAGCTATGACTCCCACGAGCAAAGACCAACCTCCGCACTCTCTATGAAAGCTATCTCTCTTAGTCTGTTGATTTTGGCTTCCGCAATGCCTCTTCAAGCAAAATTGGTGACGAAAACGGTCAGTTACGAACAAAATGGAACCCAGCTGGAGGGCTACCTGGCGTATGACGACTCGATAACGAATAAAGGCAAAGTTCCCGGAATTGTCGTTTTTCCGGAATGGTGGGGGCTGAACGACTATATCAGAGGTCGTGCGGACCAATTGGCGAATCTTGGTTTTGTCGCGTTTGCTGCGGATATGTATGGCGGCGGTCAGTCGACCACCGAGCCCGCAAAAGCGAAGGAGCTTTCCAGCCAGTTTTATGGCAAGCCGTTAATGGCTGAACGCGCTCAAGCCGCCCTCGATCAGTTATTGAAGACGGGCATGGTGGATGAAAACAAGGTTGCAGTCATCGGCTTTTGCTTTGGAGGCTCAACCTCGCTTGCCCTCGCTTACAGCGGTGCGCCGATCGCCGGAGTCGTGACCTTTCACGGCGGTCTGATACCGGCTCCGGCAGACGTCGCGCAAAAGACAAAAGCCAAGTTTCTAATACTTCACGGCGCTTTGGACCCGCTTGTGAACAAGGAGGCGGTCGATAAATTCCTGCAATCGATGAACGATGACAAATTAGACTATCAATTCATCGCCTACTCCGGTGCGGTGCACGCATTTACAAATCCTAACGCCGACAAGGCGCATGCGGCAGGTTTGGATGGTGTCGGCTACAACGCGGAAGCTGCCGCCCGCTCCTGGAACCAGATGAAAATATTTTTTGGCGAGATCTTTGGGCAATAAGGCTCGTCCCCATTTTCTTTTATCGATTCTCTGGTAGGGACGCTCGCTCCGGCGCCGCACGTACTCAGAAAGATCCATATGTAAAAGACCTGCTAGGGGCGCGCTCCCGCGCCGCACGTCCCCCAGAAGAGCATATCTAAAAACGCGGAGAAACCTAGCCTCCCGCCAGAACCTGCTCGATGTCCTGCACCATCTTTTTTGAGTCACCGAGCTGCTCGAAATTGTACAGCAATTTCCATTTCCCGTCCGGACTGATTAAATAAGTCAGCGCCGAATGATTCACCGTATAAACATCCGGATTGGCTCCCGAATCGGGGACTATTTCGTAGTAGGCGCCGTACGCTTTCGCGGCCTCGGCGAGTGCGGATTCAGTTCCGGTTAATCCGATAAAAGTTTCGTCAAAATAAGGAACATAGCTCTTCATCGTTTCGGGTTTGTCACGACGCGGATCGACACTGACGAAGAGGACCTGCACTTTTGTGCGATCCTTGGCGGGAAGCGCCCGATAAACCCTTGCCAGATCGCTCAATGTAGTGGGGCAGACATTTGGACAATGGGTAAATCCGAAGGTGAACAACACGGCTTTCCCACGCATTTGGCCCAAGCTGAAACGCCTTTCCGTCTTGATCCACTAAATGGAAGTCGAACGCTTGTTTGGCAGGCACCAGGGCCTGCCCGTAAAAGTTTTCCTGAACATTCCGGTAAGCGAAGTAGCGGGTAAAAAGAAAGCTGAGCAGCAGGGCGAACACGATCGCAGTTGCTGCCATGAACATCCGTCGAGTGACAGCCGGCGGAGAGCCGATTGGGATTGCATTTTTCTCGGGATCCGAGACGGTTTCGCTCATTTTGGCTCCTCCTTAAAAACCGGAATCTCAACATCGAGCCGTTGATCCCCCGGTGCAAATCGCAGAATCAGTTTCACACGCTCGCCCTCCTTCGGGTGAGAGGTTAGTCCCATGACCATAAGATGATTTCCCCCGGGTTTCAGCTCCAGCAGCCCTCCAGCCGGGATTTCCAAATGGTCAACGCTCTTCATACCCATGACCTCCTGACCGTTTCGTTCTTGTCTCGTCGTAATCATTGGTTCAATCTTTGCGGCGATCGGAGAAGATGCGCCGATCAATTTAAGCGGCGACTGACCAAGGTTTCGAATCCTCATGTACGCGGCTGTTGCTTCTGCAACTGGTGGAACCGCCTGCAGCCAGGCGTTTTCAACTTTGATTGGAATGCCGTCGGCCAAGACCGCTTCGGAAACGCAGCTCAGGAACAAGAAAACAAGTCGGGTAATCATTTGGCGGATTGTGAGCAGATTGTCTACTGATTGCCGAGAACTGCGGGCGGCACAAGGGGGCACGACTGGCTGTCCCGATAAGGCCTGCACTATCTGTGGAGTTCCCGTATGTATCTCACCAAGGATTGAATTTGGGCATCTGACAGATCACGGTTGGGCGTCATCGCGACGCTGCCACCGATAGCCTGTGCGCCGTTTCGAATGACCGAACGGATGGTTTCGTCAGAGGTTGAGTCCTGCCAGGACGAACTAGTCAGGTCGCGCACAGTCACGCCGAGCCCCGTTGAGGCGGGCCCGTTCCCTTTTCCTTCACGTCCATGACAAACAAAACAACGTGTCTGAAAGATGGTCTCGCCCGTATGTGACGTCGATTCATCGGCCGCCTTGGAGAGTGCAGTAGCCTCCTCCGGGGCCCTCGAACAGCCAACAACTAGAAGAACCGAAAGCAATCCAAACCCCCGAAGCAGCGTTCGCCTCGTCATTTGCAGTCACGCTGACCCAATGAGAATTCCAGTCAGGAACACCAAAACCCCGCCGAGAACGACCTGGAAGACGGCCGACAATAGCGGTGTGTCCATGTAATGGTGTCGGATCCAGGAGATCGCGGTGAGTTCGATCGCCACAATGATGATCGCCACGAGGGTAGCGTAATAAAAACTGGGAATCAGATATGGAAGCGTGTGTCCAATGCCTCCAAGAGTCGTCATTGCCCCGCAAACGGTGCCGCGCAGCCATGGCTGTCCGCGCCCGCTCAGCGCGCCGTCATCAGACAATGCCTCGGCAAACCCCATGCTGATTCCGGCGCCGATTGAAGCCGCCATGCCCACGAGAAACGCGTCCCAACTATTCCTCGTTGCGAAGGCGGCGGCGAAGACAGGAGCCAAGGTCGAGACGGACCCGTCCATAAGGCCGGCCAATCCGGGCTGGACCACCTGGAGAACAAAAGTACGGCGAGCAGCCTCATCCTCCTCCTTGCGGGCCCCGGACTTGATTTGTTTTTCTTCGAGTTCTTCAGCCAGTTTGACATGTTTGCCTTCCTCCTGGGCCAGGTCATTCAACAGCTGCCGAACAGGTGCGCTTGTCGATTTCTGCGCCGCAGCCTCGTAGAATCGTTTGGTCTCCTGTTCCATGGAACCGATCTCGTTTCGGACCTGCTCGACTGTGAGAATCCGATTGAGCCAAATCGGCTTTCGGTTCACGAATCCTTTCACGTCCTGCCTGCGGAGCAACTGGATGTAGTCTCCGAATCTTTTGCGGTAGGTCTCGGTCAAATGATGCCGGTGTCCTGATTCCTCATCGCGCATCGCATCGAGAGTTTCCGCAGTTTTCGGATAAATGGATCGCATTCTCTCGGCGAATTCCCCATATATTTTGCCGTCCTCTTCCTCCAAAGAGATGGCCAGTGCGAGAATATCCTTCTCGCTCAAGTCGTGAAACGATTTCGCCATATCATGGCAACGATAAGCCAAGCCCCTGGCTTTGCATGCAAACGTTCGACTAGTGCACCAGTCTCCTGTCCCGGCCGGGGAGATGGGGAGCGTGTCGGGGTATCGGCGTGTCGGTGTTTGGGTGTCTGGGAGGGTAAGGCTGCTTTTCGACACAGCCAATGATCAAGCGGCCTCCCACGAAGCTGAATGACGGATTGCAAACACTGACACGCCGACAGCCCGACACGATCCCCCCAACCGCCCCAAAGCTACACAGCGTTCACTGTTCCCAGTGAACGCTGTTCTTCGTCAAGCTGAAATTGTACCGGATTACCTCTTCCTATAGAAATCCTGTTAACAAGAAATCGGCATTTTTGACCCGAACTTTAGCTGCTATGGAATTGCTCCGGACTCGCCGGTGCACTCCCGACCCCTGAAAAGGGTTAATCACATTTCTGTGAAGGAGGTGTGCAGAGCAACGATCTTCCAATCAGAACCGAACTTTTGAATATCCATCGTGGTTGTGCCGACAATTTCCGATGCGTGTGCGTTTTCGGGAAATCGCATCGTCCAGGAAACTATTCCAAACGCCAGATCTGATTTCAAAAGCTGAACCCGGACCCGCGTCGGATTTACAATCCCCATGTCGGTTGGATTTCGGCATTGGTTCTTATACGAACGATACAGATTTTCCCACCCATCAAACTGCTCGGTATCAATCACGGCAAGCAGGCTAGGTGAATTCCAATAGACAGACATCAATCCTTCAATGTCGCGAGCGTTCCACCGGTCGAGCATCTTGAGCAATACCTCGTAAACGATTTGGGTGTCTGACTTGGGAGCAGCTGAGGTCCTCAAAGAAGAGGCGGACTCCGATACGATCAAGTTTTCAGCCTTAGCCGGCCCCTGT
This sequence comes from uncultured Verrucomicrobiae bacterium, assembly GCA_963736745.1. Taxonomy (GTDB): domain Bacteria; phylum Verrucomicrobiota; class Verrucomicrobiia; order Chthoniobacterales; family JAFAMB01; genus JAFAMB01. The sequence goes on from CAVTQD010000011.1 coordinate 11,444, forward strand.
TGCAAAAACAGGAGAAGGAAAACGTAGAGTGCTATCGCACGATGCCGCATTTTTAGTATGTGGTGATCCATCAGACCGTTGGTCCTTGCGACCAGCAACCAAGCTTATTTGAATTTATCCGAATTCGTAGCTGAGAATATAAGCGGTAGACTTCGTGCTTTCCGGATCACATATCGGTCGTGCTTGAATGAGCTGCCACGATTTTCCAGCCGTCGGCAAACTTTTGAAGATTCATCGTGGTGTTTCCGACTACCTTCTGTTTGGAGCTGGGGAATAATATTGACCACCAGGTGAGTGAAAGAGCCAAATCCGGCTTAAGTAGTTTGACCTGGATGCGCGCCGGGCTGATGTAGCCCATCGAGGTGCGATCCGGATAACCGTTGATGTAGGAGTCGTGCAGCTCCTGCCAACCGTTAAACTGCTCGGAATCGACAACCACCAATAGCGAAGGCGACTTCCAGTAGGTCTCCAAATGACCTTCAATATCGTGTGCGTTCCAGCGATCGAGCATATTGAGCAGAACTTCGTAAACTTGCTGGCCATCGGATTTTGCTGCAACCGGAATGGAAGCCAGCGAGTCGAAGAGCCATCCCTCTTGTTCCTCCGCCATCACCGGCACGGAGAAACAGAGCAACAGTACTAAAGGAACTCGGCTGAATATTCTGCAATGCATGCCTTTAACAGAGCTTAAATACGCATTCGGCAGCTTTGCGCCAGTCAATTTTCGATAGTTCACCCGAAGGTTCTAGTTGTTGGTCAGCACGAACGGATCAACCAAGGTGACTCTCATCCTGGACAAGGACCGCCTTTTTGACGATGCACGAAAAGTTTTCCTAAAGGGTCCGATCACCGGACCGATATCTAAATTCTAGCGCCTATGAAATTTCTGGTCTCAAGGATGGCTGATTTGAAGTTACGATTGCTTGACGCTAATTGTTCACGAGAGGAACAGCACACAAGTAATCGATGCTTGCTCAAACGAAAGACTCGAATCGGACAAAATGACTGTCTGCAGGGCGGTCGAAGATCGAATCTGCAAGAGAATCGATCTTGCCTCTCGGACCGATCTCACCGATCGACAGACAATGGACGCACTTCGCCTCCTTCTCAAGATCGTACGGAGGAGCGGTTTGCCGGTTGATTTTTCCGCCTCCGAGTTATTTATACTAACGCACGGGATCCAATACGGATCGGGCCAGGTGCCGACGTACTCGACGCCAGCGCGAAGGAGTTCGGTCTTAGGGCGGGTGGCCAGACTTGGATAGAGGTCGCTGAGGCATCGTCTTACCACGGATTTACGGAGAACACAGGGCGGATATTTGACTAATAAATCTCCGAATTGTCCGCGGTCTCAGTGCCTCTGTGGCAAAACCATCCCTCTGTGGCCTCTATCTTCCCCTTAGGGCCTCACTCATCATACCGGGTGGACTTGGCCTTGACTTTCACTTGGTTTGACTTGAACTGACAGCGTTTGCCGACTCCGATCTTTCTATGGACGACCATCTACTGAGCCTCATTGTACCGGCATTTAACGAAGAACGAACAATCGAAACGGTTCTTGATAAGGTGTTCGAATTTCTTCCTGACGTGCACGAAGTCTTAGTGATTGATGACGCGTCTGTCGATCGCACACCAGAAGTGTGTCACGCGTATAGCATTCGAGACCAACGGGTAAAGCTGTTCCGGCATAAAACGAATCAAGGCAAGACGGCGGCTCTCCAGACAGGATTCGCGGCATGCACCGGTTCGATTGTCGTGGTCCAGGATGCCGATTTGGAATACGACCCGCGCGAGATATCTGACCTTATCGCGCCCATCAAAGAGGGAGCCGCAGATGTTTGTCTGGGGTCGCGTTTTATGGTGCGGCGAGCAGGGCGCGTCTTGTATTTTCGACACTTTCTGGCGAACAAGTTTCTGACCTTTGTTAATAACATCTGTACCGACCTTAATCTCACGGACGTTGAGACCGGGTACAAAGCGTCGCGCTCGGAGATCGCCAAGAACATGATCATCGAATCCAGCGGATTCGGATTTGAAATCGAGTTTGTTGCAAAGTGCAAGAAAATCGGAGCACGGGTTTACGAAGTTCCAATTTCTTATTATGGCCGGACCTACGCAGAGGGTAAAAAGATCGGCTTAAAGGATGGTGTGGACGCGCTCTGGTATTTGATAAAATTCAATATTTTGACTGGATTAAATCAGAGTTTTCGCCCAGAATTCCTCGGAGACGAAGGCTTACCCGAAAGGGCATCCGGATGAGAGGCGATGTGGAATGGGTGACCGCGCCTGGTGATCGAATCTTTGGGGATAACGTGCGGGACGCCCAGAGTCACTCCCTAAAATGCATAGTCGATGGAAAAGGCGAGCGAATTTTGAATGTAGTTTTGCGAAGCCGTCGTGCCCGTTCCAAAAGTCGCACCCGATTCGCGGCGAATGTAATCATAGGTCAGCGCCGGTAGACCAGCGTTTCCGGAGCTTCCAAACTCAGACTTGCCTCAATTCCGAATTGTGTGTAGTCCCCTCGCTGGAAGCCGCGTTGATGGTTCCCTGGCTGGTCGTCTTGACGTCTCCGAAGTTGACGAAAGGGGAAGCGGTAAAGGTAATCGAACGTGTAAGGTCTATTCGGGTTCCGAAGTCTAAACAGATTTTGTTCCGTCAGATCGGTCCCAGTGGTGAATACCAGTTCGTGCGAACCTGAGAGTAGCAACTGCCAGTGACGATTGATCTGATAGCGAATCGCTGCGGAGAAGTAATAGCTCGGCGGGATAGATGGTTTAGTGTCGACGAAAGTGCCGCCGGCGGCCAGGTCAAACTCGAAGCTCTGGGCTCAGCTTTCCTTTGATAAAGGGCCCGAAGTTGAGACTGTTCACATTTGCAGCGTTAGCGCCGGTGCTTCGGGTCGCTTCGCCGTTAATGCCGTAGAGGATAGTCGGTGTCATCTGGAACGTAAGAGTGGGACCGAAGCGGAAAGTCTCCCGGGTGCCGGTCGTGGTCGGATTGGTCTGACCTTGAACGTTCGTGCCGCTCTGGTCGTTGTAAGAGTAGTCAGCCGAGAGTGAGAGGATCGCAAGATTCAAATTCGTGTCGACGACCGCGCCGATCGTATTAGTGAGATTGTTAAGGTTAGCTGTATTTGTCGCCGTGGGGTCCGTCGTCGGATTTTGGATGTACGAAAACGGATCAAAAAGACGAACCCGCACATCCGCGACCTGAAACTTGAACTCGAGCATGGAGTTTGGAGCGATCGCAAAAGTCACCTGGTTGCGTCCGTTTCCGTAGAAATGTTCTGTAACCTGCCCGCCAAAACTGAACTGAAGCTGATTCAGATGGCTGATGACCCACGTGGTGTCCAGGTCTCAGCGCCTGAGAGAAGCTCAGGTCGGAAATTTTGTTCGTAGCCGAGAGTTCCACATTGTCCGTGTATTCAACGCCGGCCGATCCTTTTAGTATCTCCTGGAACGGTCCAAAGTAGAAAAAGGCTTCCGGAGAACGGCGGAATGCGTGAAGCGGTTCCTGCCCGGCAGCGACACGGACGGGTTCTTGCGCTTGCAGCGGCGGGATCAGGCTCAGACTGGTGAGAACCAGACAGAGAATGACCGGAGACATCCCGGTTCGGTTTACGTGAGAAAAACGGCCAAAGCGTTTTACCTTGGAGTTTGCGTAACTTTCCCTGAGCATCTCTCGTAGGGGTGTATCGCACATCCGCCGTCGATTCAACGCATTTCAACTCGTATCTTCAAGGTTGCGACAAATCTTTGCCATTTAGCGCTTCTGAAGTCCGCAGCAGGCGGCAAAGCCCGACTTAGCGTTTTGAGCAGGCGATTGAGTCTTCCCAACTGTAATATTTTTACTGTGGTTTCTAGCTGATTCTAGTAATTATCAATAACCTGGGGGCTCACATCCGGCTGACCGATATCTCCTAAATTGCCCCTTTGACCGGTCGCTAATCTCCTTAACCGGCTCAATTGCCCTCATTCCCATCCCTTTAGACCTCAGCCAAATCAAAATGCATACAGTTGATGAGAGTTCCGACCCCTCAGTTTCATTAGTAGAGCTTTCTGCTTCCAACATTCGTGTCTGCGGCGATTCGGGTTTTGACGGCGACGTCCAGATACCGTCTCAGCAATTTGGCAACAGAACAATCGCTTTTGATCAGACCCTGCACCCGACCTGGAACAGTTCGAAGGCCCAGGTTGTAACCGGAATTGCAGCGGCAGCCTCTTCTGAGATCCCTAGCTGGAAGCGCATTCTCGACATCCTCTGCATTTTGTTGAGCATGCCAGTATGGTTGCCGGTCATGATCTTTCTCACGCTGTGGATCAAGCTCGCTTCTCCAGGGCCGATTTTTTTCCGGCAGGAGCGCGTCGGTTATCGGGGAAGGCGTTTCATGATCCTTAAGTTCAGGACCATGAAGGTCAACGTCGAAACCCAAAGTCACGAACGCTATTTGGATCAGCTGATTCACGCCAATCGTCCAATGACGAAGTTGGACGCTTCCGGCGATCCCCGCATCATCCCGGGAGGACGCATACTTCGAGCCATGGGGTTGGATGAATTGCCTCAACTATTCAACGTGTTCCGGGGCGAAATGAGCCTCGTTGGACCGCGTCCTTGCACACCTCATGAATTTGGGCGTTATCAGCCATGGCAGCAAGAACGAGTCAATGCGGCGCCAGGACTGACCGGATACTGGCAGGTCAACGGTAAGAACAAAACAACGTTCACTGAAATGATCAACATGGACATCTTTTATACCAAGAACATGTCCCTCTGGCTGGATCTGACGATCATGGTGAAAACGTTTCCTGCAGTCATGACGCAAGTGATCGAAACGCGTATTGCGGCCCGTGCACGCGTGCCGGACGAGTGCCGGAGCTGCCTCGAACGGGTCTGTCGCCGGCCGGTGCTGAAAGCACGAACACCAGTCCAAGGAGCTCGCTTGCTCCTTCGCTGAATCCGTTCAAATTCAGACGGTTCTATTTCATCGCGACAAGGAGATCCTTACACTCATCGTGGCGACGCTGAACCGACCGACCTCATCGCTTCGATGCCGATGTAATCAGCGTTCCAGCGGAAGACTCTTCTGCCTCCCAATCGTTCCCATTCTCGTCCGGATCGTCGAAACCAATTTCAGCTTCGATTTTCTTCTGGTAGGCGCCGGCTGGACGCATTATGTCGCAATCCAATTATCTCGAAATATTTCTTAACAAGTCCGAAGAGCGGTCGATAGTTTATTTTTAGGCGGTCGGCATTGTTTGCCGCCCTTTTATTTGGATCCAGCCCTAGGAACACGCATACAAGGATTGCCATGGAGAGGACAGCTACACCAAACAGGAGCCAGACGGACAGCTCGCAACCGGCCTGGTATTGTCTTCGATCACAGCCCAAACACGAGCACATCGCTGCAGCGCATCTTCGTCTGTTGGAGGGCGTGACCGTTTTCTGCCCCCGGATCAGATTCAAGAGGTCGACGCGGCAGGGCCTCGCCTCGGTCACAGAGGCAATGTTTCCCGGCTATTTGTTCGCCCGCTTCGAGCTTGCGCAAATGCATCGCCAGGTTCGATATGCTCATGGTGTAAGCGGCATTGTGCGGTTCGCCGACCGATATCCCACTATCGAAGAGGGAGCTTTGTCGCAATTACGCAGCCATACGGGTGCCGCGGAGGTTAAAGAGCTGAGTTATCACCTCTCTGAAGGCGATCAGGTGCAAATCGTTGGAGGCGCCTTCGTCGGGCTGGAAGCCGTGGTCACGCAGGTCCTGTCGGCCAAAGAGCGAGTAAAAGTTTTGATGGATTTCCTTGGTCGGAAAATGGAAGCCGAGGTCCAGTACTCCAATGTTCTGCGGCAGGTGGCCCACCCGCTCATGGCGTGAGGCTTTCAACGGAATCAGGAGTCAAGGGCCGGATGATCCGGCTTTCGACTTCTGAGTCTTTCACTGGGTTCCGATGACGGAATTGTGGAGCGGATTTTTTTGAGATTTGACCCGAATTACGAGGTTAGGACATAGGGCGAAACAGCGCGCGACGCTTCCCGTAGCGGTGCAAGCGAGCCCTGGTTTCCGTGATTTCGAATTTGGTACACAGGAATGAGAGCTGCATTTCTAGCGGCGGAGTACAGCGGCCTTTCCGAGAAGCACGGAAACCGGCCAAGGGCGGTAGCTCGCCGTCAAAGTATTCCGACCTCTCATGGTGCGAGCGAACGAATTTGTCCGAAGATTTTTTTTAATCTGCCTGAACTGCGGTCGATATTTTGGTTTGGCCGGTCGATATCGTTTTTTGCCGCCTTTTTTGGCTTTAGAGCAATTGAGAGCAGCAGAGGCCATGCAGCGGAGCAGGGCGGTTTCGCACGGACTAACCAAAACCGCCGGGGCGGCAGCTTGTCAGTGGACGACGCTCAGCGAAAATGAAAAACATAATCGGCGGCAAAAATAAACTGGAAACCTCGGATCGATCGATAGTGGTGCTATGAAAGAACCAATCGTTGTGGGCGTTGTCGGGTGCGGATATTGGGGACCCAATCTGGTTCGCAACTTCAAAGGGCTGCCGAATTGTCATCTTAAGGCGATGTGCGACCTCAGCGAAGCGCGTCTGAAGCACATGAAAAGTCTGTATCCGGACGTCGAGGGCGTGACCGACTTCGAGCATTTGCTCAACGATGTGGGCCTCGATGCGGTGGTCGTTGCCGCGCCTGTCAAGCATCACTATTCATTGGCCAAGGCCAGCCTGCTTGCCGGTAAACATACACTGATCGAGAAACCGATGGCATCTTCCTCCGGAGAGTGTGAGGAATTGATAGAAATCGCTGAGCGGAAGGGCTTGGTATTGATGGTCGGCCACACTTTTCTTTATTCGGCTCCGGTGCGTAAAATTGTCGAGATCGTCCAGGCAGGAGACATCGGCGAGATCCGCTACATCAATTCGCGAAGGCTTAACTTGGGTCTGTTTCAGAAGGACATCAACGTTGCCTGGGATCTCGCCCCGCACGACATCTCAATCATCCTTCATATTCTCGGAGAATTGCCGCTGGTGGTTAACTGCCAGGGTAACGCCCATGTCACCCAAGGCATCGAGGACGTGACCAACATCTCGCTCTCTTTCCGACACAAGCGATTTGCCACGATACAAAGCAGTTGGCTCGAGCCTAGGAAAATTCGTGAGATGACGATCGTGGGCACACGCCGAATGATCGTGTACGACGATTTGCAGACGCACGAAAAATTGCGGATCTACGATGTTCGGGTTGAGCGTCCGCCGCATTACGATACCTTCGCCGACTTCCACTACTCATATCACTATGGCGACAGCTACATCCCGCACATCAAACAAGAGGAGCCCCTGAAAGCCGAATGCCAGCATTTCCTTGATTGCATCGAAAAGGGCACTAAGCCGTTGACCAGCGGCCACGAAGGGCTGCAATTGGTTAGAATCCTCGAGGCTGCTTCGAGTTCGCTAAAAAGCCAGGGCGGTCCCGTGACGTTCGTGCGATCTCAGGACGTTCATTCGTCCTCCGAACGAGCGCAGCTGAGGGAGCTTTTGCATAAGGAACCATTGCCCATATGACCGGTCAGCTACTCGATTACCCGGTAAAAGTACCCTTTTTGGACCTCAAATCTCACCATGCACCCTTGATGGGTGAGATCAACGAGGCGATCCAGGAAGTCATTGAGGAAAGCGCCTTTGCCGGCGGGCCATTCGTCGCTCAATTTGAAGCGGATTTCGCAGCGTACTGTGATTGTCCGCATGCCATCGGCGTCGGCAGCGGGACGGAGGCGCTCTGGTTGAGCCTTTTGGCTTTGGGCGTCGGGCCGGGAGACGAGGTGATTACTGTACCGAACACATTCATGGCGACCGCCGAAGCGATCACCTATTGCGGGGCGCGGCCGGTGTTTGCCGATGTGGATGAGCGTACCTACACGATGGATCCGACGGCGCTGGAGAAGGCTGTTACGGTCAGGACCAAGGCCATCATTCCGGTTCACCTTTTTGGCCAGCCGGCCGACATGGATCCGATTCTCGAAGTCGCACGTAAGCATGGTCTGTTTGTTATTGAGGATGCCTGCCAGGCTCACGGAGCTGAATACAAGGGCCAAAGAGTTGGCAAGCTCGCCGACGCAGGCTGTTTCAGCTTTTATCCGGGGAAGAATCTTGGCGCCTTCGGCGAAGCCGGTGCGGTGGTGACTTGCGACGACGAGTTGCAGGAGAAGATTCGGATCCTTCGGAATCACGGCCAGGTTCGCAAATATTACCATTCCATGATTGGATGGAATTGCCGGATGGATGGAATCCAGGCGGCGGTTTTGCGCGTCAAACTGCGCTATCTCGAAAGTTGCAATGAACTCCGGCGATCTCACGCGGCGCATTATGACAGAGCATTCAAAGGCACCGACAAACTCATCGCGCCCGCGCACGAGTCTTGGGTCCGGCACGTTTATCACATCTACGCGATCCGCGTGAAGAATCGGGACAGAGTCATGCGCCTGCTGGCTGAAAAGGGCGTTGGATCCGGAGTTCACTACCCGGTCCCGGTCCATTTGCAAGAGGCCTATCGGAGTCTGGGGTATGAGAGCGGAACGTTTCCGATCGCGGAGCGGTCTGCCAAGGAGTTCGTCTCGCTGCCGATGTTTCCTGAATTGACTCCTGCGCAAGTTGAAATAGTCGTTCAAGCCGTGAAAGAGTCCATCGACGGCGGGATCTAAATGAAAAGCGAAATGAATAACGAAAATCTGCCGGCGCTCACGGGAAGAAACGGCCACGGTGCGGCTATGTCGGGCGAGGGGTTTTCTATGCAGGATCTCGAACAAGAACCGAAGAGTCCGGGACTGAATCCTTATGACATCCTCTTTATTCTTTTCCGGCATAAATGGAAGATTCTTCTATGCGCTGCGACCGGGATGCTAGCCGCTGCGGCCGTTTATCTCCTTCTTCCGCCGGTCTATGTATCCGAGGCTAAGCTGTTTGTGCGATACGTGGTGGACAAAAGCGCTATTGATGGGCTCGACTCCCAGATCAAAACTCCCAATCCGCAAACGGATACGCTCATCAATTCAGAAGTGCAGATTCTAGGCAGCTCGGATTTGGCTCGGGAGGTCGCGCAAGCGATTGGTGTCGAGCGGCTCGATGCCCGGAGGCGGACGCTAAAGCCACGATGGAGAATGCAACCCAGAGCCATTTATTCTGGACTAAACATATCCGTCGTGCAGGGAACCAACATCATTTCCATTGCCTTCAGGAGCGGCAATCCCAAGCTCCCGATGCCAATTCTCCAGGAACTCGTAAAGCGGTATTTTGACAAGCATCTCGAAGTACACCGCTCGGTCGGCGCATTTGATTTCGTGACGAAAGAAACCGCAGGTGCTGAAGAATCAATTGAGTCAGACCGACGGAGAATTGAAAGAGCTGAAGGCCAAAGCTGGAATCATTTCGCTCGTCGAAAGCAGGACGACTCTCGCAACCGAATTGGGGAAATCCCAGGAAGAATTTGATGCGGTTGAAGGTGAACTCGCCTCACAACAGGCTCTTGTGAAGGATCTCGAAAAATCACTTGCCGTGGCAGAGACTAACCAGTCCGATGCTCCAAAACATCCGGCGAGCGCTGATGTTGTTCAGAAATACCAAACCCTGGTCAATCGATTGACACAGCTTCAGCAGGCCGAAACTGAGCTCCTTTCGAGGTACACTTCGGAGAACCGTCTGGTCAAAGTCAAGGAAGACGCAGATTGCCGGTCTGCAAAAGCAGCGGAGGGACTTGGAGAAGAATTATCCCGCCTTGGTGGATACAGCCGTCGGTGCGGCATCTTCCTCCCGCGGCGCGACAGATATCTTTTCTGAAAGAGCCCGACTTGTTGGTCTGCAGTCCCGAGCGGAAGCGCTGAAGTCTCGGATTAGTGGTCTCAAGCAGCGGGCAAATCTGATTTCCGAATTAGGACCGCGAATCGAGGAACTCGAGCGAAAGAAGGAAGTGGAGGAAACGAATTATAAGCATTCTGAGGCGAGCCTTGAAAAGGCGCGCATCGATGAAACTCTGGATCCCTCCCGGATGCCGAATATCAGTATCGTCCAGACGCCTTTGCCTGCGACCAAGTTTAAGAGAAATGTAAAGAATTTAGTGATTGGTCTCGCGGGCGGAGGATTAGCTATTGGGATCGCGATTTCGCTGCTGATCGAGCTGGTGTTAGACCGAACTGTCAAACGATCGGTCGAACTTGAAGAGCGGCTGCGCATTCCCTTGCTACTCTCGATTCCAAAATTGGGCGTAACCGGCCAGCGCCTGCGTTTACATGATGCAGGTAACGATTCTGCGGTGGACAGCGATGAGAGCTTGGCCTCGCTCGACAGCGGCGAGTTGCTCCGGCCATTTTGCGAAGCAATCCGGGATCGCCTGGGGCTGTTTTTCGAGCTTAATGACATGACGCACAAACCGAAGCTTGTGGCTGTGACCGGCCTTGCGAGAAGTGCGGGGACATCCACACTCGCGTCGGGTCTCGCCAGCGCTCTTTCGGACGGGGGTGACGGCAGAGTGCTTCTGGTGGACAAGCCGGTCAGTCCAAAGAGATTTTACACCATGCTGACGGATTTCAAGGCAAGCGACCTGGATTACGTTGTTTTTGACATGCCTTCCCTCGGAGACACCAGCTCAACACTTCCCTTGGCCGGTTTCATGGATACCGTGCTGCTTGTCGTCGAAGCTGGAAAAAGTAATAGAGACGCTGTGAAACGCGCCTACGAGCAGCTTGCTGCCAAGACAAAAGTCTCGGTCGTGTTTAATAAAACCAGGACTTACGGCCCGAAGTGGCTTGAAGGCGAGCTCTCTTGAGACCTTTAGCTGAGGACGATCCACGGTTTAGCGCTTCCGCCGTGAGCCCGAGTCCTTTGGCCGGTAAGCGCGCGATCACGGTATTGTATTCCAGTTTTCCGTCCGATCCACGGCCTAGGAGGTCTGCAGAAGCATTAGTCAAAGAGGGAACGAGTGTCGAGGTCATATGTCTCAGGGAGACGGATGAAGAGCCGCAGAACGAGATCTTCAATGGCATAGAGATCACTCGCATTCCATTGAAGCATCGCCGTGGTGGAAAGCTCTCTTATGTGCTTCATTACGGGTGGTTTATCCTGCTTTCTGGCTTGATCCTCGCCGTTCGTGCTTGCAGACGACGGTATGACCTGGTGCATGTCCACAACATGCCCGACATCCTCGTCTTTAGTGCTTTGGTACCGAAGATCCTGGGCGCTAAGGTTATTCTGGACCTCCATGATCCCATGCCTGAGCTAATGATGACCATCTTCGGGGTCGGCGGGAATAGTTATGCGGTCCGGCTTCTCAAGAAATTTGAAAAATGGAGCATCTCCTTCGCAGATGCGGTGTTAACGGCCAACGCGGCGTGCATCAGAGTTTACTCCGCTCGGGGCTGTCCGCCCGGAAAAATAAGCTCGCTCATGAATTCGCCTGACGAAGCGATCTTTCAATTTCGTGAGCCAACGAATCAGCCTTTGGGCGGGCGTGATATTTCGAAGCCATTCGTGATCATGTATCACGGTTCGCTGGTCGAAAGGTATGGCCTTGACCTTGCAGTGATGGCTTTGGGCAAAATCAAAGAGTCGATTCCATCTGCCGAACTGCGGATCTATGGTCGAAATACGCCTTTTTTGGAGGAGGTGATGAATTCGGTGCGGGAATCGGAGCTCTCCGAGGCAGTCCGGTACTTCGGCCCAAAGAAGCTGGAACAGATCGCCGAGGCCATTCGGGAATGTGACGTCGGCATTATTCCCAACCGGCGGAGCACATTCGCCGAACTCATCACGCCGACGCGCATTTTTGAGTTTTTATCTCAAGGCAAGCCTGTTATCGCGCCAAGGGCTCAGGGAATTCTGGATTATTTTGGTCCGGAAAGCCTTGTCTTTTTCGAATTGGGAGATGCTGATGATCTGGCAATAAAAATGGAGTATGTTTTCAGGCATCCGGCGGAAGTCTTAAAGATCGTGGAACGCGGGCAGCAAGTGTACCTGGCGCATACCTGGAGTGGCGAGCGGAAGCGGTTTCTGTCCATCGTGAACAGGCTATTGAATCGGTCGGGACGCTTGGCGGTTCAGTCCGACGAGCGGCCAGTTTCGTTTCTCGGGAGTCAAAAATGATCGCGCTCCCAGCTTACTCCAGCACAGAGCATGAGACATATGTTTGAGGAAATAAAAGACGATGTCGAGCCGCGCCATTTGACAGGTAAGCGCGTCGTCGCGGTCGCGTATTCCAGTTTTCCGGCCGATCCCCGTCCTCGCAGAGCCGCTGAGACTTTGGCCAGACAGGGTGCGAGCGTCGAAGTGATATGCCTTAAAGAGACGGAAGACGAGCCACAACACGAGTCTTTCAACGGGATGGAGATCACCCGCGTCCCGTTGAAGCGTCGTCGTGGCGGGAAGCTCACGTACCTGCTGCAGTATGGGTGGTTCATTCTTATCTCCGGTGCAATTCTTGCAGTTCGCACGTTGAAAAAGCGGTATCATCTTGTGCACATCCACAACATGCCGGATTTTCTCGTTTTTAGTGCCTTGGTACCGAAAATTCTGGGCGCAAAGGTTATTCTCGACCTCCACGATCCCATGCCGGAGTTGATGATCACCATCTTCGGACTCCGAGAGGATAGCTTTGCGGTCAGGGTTCTCAAGAAGCTCGAAAAATGGAGTCTCGGATTTGCGGACGTTGTGCTGACTGTCAACGAAGCATGCAAGAAAATCTTTTCGACCCGAAGCTGTCCTCCCGAGAAGATAAACGTGATCATGAATTCGCCTGAGGAAATGATCTTCCAGTTCCGGAAGGCCATCTAGAGACGATATTGCCGGACGCGGACCTTCGAAACCATTTGTGATGATGTATCACGGTTCGCTGGTCGAAAGGCACGGGCTCGATCTGGCGGTGACGGCCTTGGGAACAATCAAAGAGTCAATTCCGAACGCGCAGCTGCGGATCTATGGCCAAAGCACCCCGTTTCTGGAGCGCGTGATGAATTCGGTGCAAAAAAAATCGGAGCTAAGCGGGGCAATCCGATATCTCGGCCCAAAGAGACTGGAAGAAATTGTCGATGCCATTCGTGAATGTGACCTTGGCATTATCCCGAATCGCCGGAGCATATTCACCGAACTCAACACGCCGACGCGCATTTTCGAGTATTTCTCCCAGGGCAAGCCGGTCATCGCCCCTCGGGCCCAGGGAATTCTGGACTATTTTGGTCCTCAGGAACTGGTCTATTTCGAATTGGGAGATGCCGGTGATCTCGCGGTGAAGATAGAGTACGTCTTTTCGCATCCAGAGGAAATGGTTAGGATAGTCGAACGGGGGCAGGGTGTGTATCTGGCGCACAAATGGAGCAGCGAGCGGTTGCGGTTTGTGAGCATCGTGGCCGGCCTTTTGAAGGTTCCGGGACGTTCGGTTGTTCAGCCCGAGGGACGGTCCGTATCGGTTCTCGGGAGTCAGGAATGATCGGCGTGGCAGTTCACTCGAGCGAACGGACCATTGTCGCGGAGTTCTTCGAACTGTTCAAGACGCCGTGGGAGTTCTATCGCAGCGGCGCTCGATACGACGTCGTGCTAAGCACCTCCAATGAATTCCGCTTTGAGGGGCGGCAGTTGGTCGTGATTCTGGGAGGAGCGGTAACGCCGTTTGACTCGACACAAAACATCCGGGTCAAGACGCAGCCTGGAGGTTTTCTGGTGTCGGACGAAGGGAAGCGGTTGCCGATCTATGGCGCGGTCGCCACGTTTCCGGGCATGCCAAGCTTTCTTTTGAAGGAGGAAGCGACTCACGAACCGGCAGCATTTTTTAGCCGTTGCGGGGACTCCTCGGCTTTGCGGGTCGGCTACAATCTTTTCAAGGAAGTGAACTATCTGTTAACGGTCGGACAACCGGCCGCAAATGCCGGCACTCCAACACTAGAGGAACATATCGCGTGGTTGCGGGATTGGTTAACCTTGTCGGGTATCCCATCGGTGGAAATACCTCCTGCTCCCGATGGCTACAACTTTATCGCCTGCCTGACGCATGATATCGATCATCCATCGCTGCGGAGTCATTGGTTTGATCACACAATGTTCGGATTCTTGTATCGCGCGACGTTCGGCACATGGCGAGAGGTGTTGCGCGGCCGGAAATCGGTTGGGAGCCTATTCAAGAACGGCTGGGCGGCCTGCTTGCTGCCATTTGTGCATCTGGGAATTGCGCGGGATATCTGGCTCCAATTTGATCGGTACCTGGAAATCGAGGCTGGGCATGGTTCCACGTTTTTCGTGATACCGCGCAAGGATTATCCGGGTCGCTCGCCGGATGGGCCCGTTTCCCCTCTGCGCGCCTGCCGCTACGATATTGAGCAACTCCTTCCCCAGCTTAAGAGGATCATTTCGGCTGGCGGTGAGATCGGGTTGCACGGTCTGGATGCATGGTTGGATGTCAGTGAGGGCCGCAAGGAACGCGAAAGGGTGTCGCAAGCCGTTGGCGTGACTGAACTCGGGGTGCGGATGCATTGGCTCTTTTTTGATGGGAACTCTCCATCGGTATTGGATCGGGCAGGCTTTACCTACGATTCGACTGTGGGGTACCGGGAAACGGTGGGTTTTCGCGCCGGCACTATGCAGGCGTACGCGCCTCCCGGAGTGACCAACCTGCTGGAGCTGCCACTGCACGTGATGGATACCGCGCTGTTTTATCCGAGATATTTGAATCTTGGCGAAGAGGAGGCCGAACGCCTGGTATTTCGGTTGATGGACGATGCAGAACGGGTTGGCGGTGCGCTGACTATCAATTGGCATGATCGGAGCATCGCCCCAGAGAGGCTATGGGAAGATTTCTATCTGCGAATGGTTCGCGAATTGAAGAGCCGGGGGGCCTGGCTGCCTACCGGAGCGCAGGCCGTTGGATGGTTTAGAAAGCGGCGGTCGGCGGTTCTGGAATCCGTCCAGCTGGAAGCGGGCAAGATCAAAGTGCGGGCCCGGACAAACTCGGGTGACACTTTTCCCGGTCTCAAAATCCGGATACAGAAGCCCCGGGCTCGATCTCTTGCGGAGCCCGTGTCGGCAAGAACAGCCGCAGAAGTGGTCTATGTGCGGTTTGACAGTGCGGCGGAATTAAGTCTAGCGATATGAACAGAAATGGAACTGTATTGGCGCAAATCGGTTGTGGGTACTGGGGCCCGAACTTGTTGCGGAATTTCTCGTCTCTGCCGAATTGCGAGGTCAAGTACGTAGTAGACGCCAGCCCGGATCGGCGCGCCTTCGTCGAAACGCACTTTCCGCGGACCAAGGCCGTGGAGACGTCCGCCATAGTATTGTCTGATTCGGAGGTAACCGGAGTAATCATCGCGACTCCAGCCGGCACGCACTTTGAACTGGCCAAGGCGGCGCTGCTGGCGGGCAAGCACGTTTTTGTCGAGAAGCCGATGGCGACCAAAGTGTCCGAGGTGGACGAATTGGCAAAATTGGCTGAGGAGCGCAAACTCGTAGTGATGGTGGGCCATACGTTTATCTACAATTCCGCAGTCAGGTATGTGAAGAAGCTGCTCGACGACGGAGAGTTGGGCGAGATTCGCTATATCTACAGTCAGCGGCTGAACCTTGGTCGTATCCGGGCCGACATCGACGCCTTGTGGAATTTCGCGCCGCACGATATCAGCATCATCCAATATTGGCTTGGTGATCCGGCACCTGTCAGCGTCCATCGCGTCGGAATGGATTTTATTCAGAAGGGCGTCGACGATGTTGTTTTCCTCAGCCTTGTGTATCCTCAAAAGATCATCGCCAACATTCATGTGAGCTGGCTCGATCCACAGAAGGTTCGCAAGATGATCGTCGTTGGTTCCCGAAAAATGGTCGTCTATGATGATATCGCCGACGACAAAATCGCCATCTACGACAAAGGCATTGATAAGAAGGCCATCCTCGGCCAGAACATGGACTTCGATAACCCTCATCCCGAGCAGTTCAGCTACAGGAGCGGCGACATCGTATTGCCTAACGTCAGCTTCACGGAGCCACTGCGAACTGAAGCCGAGCATTTCTTGGATTGCGTCAGGAACGGCAAGAAATCGATAACCGGCGTGCTCCATGCAAGGAACGTGGTTTCGATCCTGGAGCAAGCTGATCGTTTGTGAATAACCCTATGCAGAAAACAACCGCAGAAACAACCATCCGAAAGGTGGCCATCGTCGATGTGACCTTCGGCAAAGGGGTCACGGTGGTCGAGCCTGTGAACCTCTATGGGTGCACTATCGGCGAAGACAGCTTTGTAGGCCCATTTGTTGAGATCCAGCGCGGCGTCGTGATTGGGAAACGATGCCGCATTCAATCCCATGCGTTTGTCTGCGAACTTGTGACGATCGGAGACGACTGCTTTATTTCTCACGGCTCCATGTTCATTAATGATTTGTTTTCCCGGGGAGGTCCGGCAAAGGGGCGGCGTGATCTCTGGCGGTCAACGAAGATTGGTAACGAAGTCAGCATCGGCACAAATGCGACCATTCTGCCCGTCACGATCTGCGATCGAGTGGTCGTTGGGGCCGGGGCCGTAGTAACTAAGGATATTACGGAGCCGGGTATCTACGTGGGCAACCCTGCGCGCCTTTTACGCCACGGATAATTTTTCGATCATATCTCGATTACTTCATGAAAATTCCCTTTGTTGACCTCCACGCCCAGTATCTTAGCATCAAACCTGCCATCGATGCGGCAATCGCTGATGTCATCGCCAACTCCGCGTTCATTCGAGGCGCGTCACGTGGACGAATTTGAACGAGTCGTGGGCCAATACCTTGGATGTCAAACACTGCATCTCCTGTGCGAACGGAACGGATGCGCTTTACATCGCGATGCGCGGCCTGGGCGTCAAGCCGGGAGACGAAGTAATCACCACGGCGCATTCCTGGATTTCAACTTCCGAAACGATCACTCAAGCCGGAGGCGGGTGGTGTTTTGCGATACGGATATATGACACATTCACGATCGATCCCGCGCTGATCGAAGTAGAAAATAACGCCACGAACGGTGGGCATAATTCCAGTCCATCTTTACGGGCAGGCGTGCGACATGGATGCCATCATGGCGATCGCGCAGGAAGCATTCCCTCTGGGTAATCGAAGATTGTGCCCAGGCGCACTTGGCGCGTTACAAAGGGCAGACTCGTGGGCACGTTCGGCAATGCCGCGACATTTTCCTTTTATCCGGGAAAAAACTTGGGCGCTTACGGCGATGCCGGTTGCCTGGTGACCGAAGATGACCAGTTGGCCGACTGGATGGCTACCTTTGCGCGGCATGGCGGAAAGGGTGATCACGTGATCGAGGGTATTAATAGCCGTCTTGACGGTTTGCAGGCCGCGATCCTTCTGGCCAAACTGCCTCACCTGGCATCCTGGACCGAAGCCCGGCGGCGTGTTGCACGACCAATATACGAAGTTGCTCGAGAGCATCGGCAACGTCGAGACTCCGAAGGTCGCGCCCCAGCGAGAGCACGTATATCATCTTTACGTGATCCGTACTGACTGGCGTGATCAACTAAAAAGCCATTTAGCGGCCGCAGGCATCTCCACGGTCCTTAACTACCCAAAGGCGCTGCCGTTCTACCCTGCCTACGACTATCTTCACCACGATACCGAGCGATTTCCCAGTGGCCTTTGGCAACCAGTCCCGCATATTGTCACTGCCGATTTATCCCGAGATTTCTGAGGCGATGATTTCTTTCGTGCACGATCAGATTGCCGAATTTTTCGCCGGATCTGGGATAACTGCGAACCCACCTCTCGGATCAACGCCGGCGAGAGCCGCGGTATAAGGGAGGAATGAGCGTTGGTGACGATCGCCACACACCAGCCTTCGTGCCGAGTAGGCCCACTTTAGTTGAATCTCAATACTAATGCCTCCAACCCTAGCGCTTTTTCTAACGCTCGCCTTCATTTCCTTCCTCTTTTGGCGCGACTTGCGAAAAAAAAGGGATGAAAGCGGTGCCCTCTGGATTCCGCTGATTTGGTTTTTTATCACGGGTTCGAGAGCCGTCTCTCAATGGCTCGGCATGATCGGCGTGCATGCGGGTGCTTCGTCGCTGGCTGCTTCGTTTGAGGACGGCAGCCCGGTCGATCGTGTTGTTTTCTTTGGGTTGATCGCAAGCGGACTCTTCATTCTTTCTCGCAGGCGTGTTCAACTTTCGGATTTCGCCCGGCAGAATGTGTGGCTGACGGTTTTCCTCGTCTATTGTTTGCTCGCTTGTTTATGGTCGGACTTTCCTTTTATCGCATTCAAAAGGTGGATCAAAGTCCTAGGCCATCCGATCATGATCCTGATCATTCTTACGGAGGCTAATCCCCTGGAAGCGGTGCAACGAGTGCTGAAACGATGCGGGTTTTTGTTGGTCACTCTCTCGCTTCTCCTATGCAAATACTATCCGCAATACGGTCGAGCGTATAATGAGTGGACCGGTGCTGAGTATTATATAGGTGTGACCACTGCGAAGAACACTCTAGGCCACGTGTGCATGATCTTCGGAATGTTTTTCTTCTGGAACGCGTTACAGGCCTTTCGGATAAAAATTCGATCGGCAAAACTATATGAGCTTTTTATGAGCGTGGGCTATTTAGGTCTCATCTCGTACCTGCTTAAGATGGCTTCCAGCGCGACTTCCCTGGTAACCATGCTGCTTGGAATTTTCACGATCGGGATAGTAGGGTTGCCATTCGTGAACAGGCGATATGTCGGAACGTACTTTGTCGTTGCGCTTCTCGCATTCGCCGTAGCGGATTCGATGTTCGGGATTTACGCGCACGTAGTGCATGGTCTTGGTAGGAATCTTACGCTCACAGATCGAACCAATATCTGGCATATTGTGCTCAACCTTCAGCCGAACCCGATCTTGGGGGCTGGCTTTGAAAGCTTCTGGTTGGGCGACCGTTTGAAAGAGATTTGGTCGACTGAGGAGGGGCCGATTACTGAAGCGCACAACGGGTATCTGGAGATCTATTTGAACCTCGGCTTCGTGGGGGTCATGATCTTCGCCGGGGTGCTCATCTCGACCTATCGCAAGATTCGCCTGGATCTCTTGAGGCAATTCGAGTTTGGCCGGCTGCGGTTAGGTCTTTTTGTGGCCATTATAATCTACAATTTTACAGAGGCTGCCTTCGTCAGCGTGCACTTCATCTATACGATATTTTTCCTTATCGCTATTGAATATCCGAATTTCCGAAGGTCGCGGTTACGTCGAGTTCCCGAGTCCGTTCACAAAGGGGCCGAACGGGCGATCGCATCTCCTGGGGCTTAGAATGATGGAATCAGAATACCTTGCTTCTTCGAGTGATCGAATTTTGATAACGGGATCCAACGGATTTATCGGGGCAAAAGTCGTCGAAATTCTACTGGAATTCGGTTATGCGAATCTTCGTTGTTTTGTTCGTCCCTCAAGCCGGTTAGATCGCTTGAAAGAGACGCTGGGCCGATTCCCAACCGGCGAAAGCGTGGAGCTGTTTTCAGGTGATCTCCTCTCCCCCGATGATTGTCGAGGAGCAGCAGACGGGGTCTCGATCATTTATCATCTGGCCGCCGGGTCCGACAAATCGTTCGCGGGAGCATTTATGAACTCGGCACTGGCGACCCGCAATCTCATGGATGCGTTTCTTCGACACGGGCAACCGAAGCGATTCGTGAACGTCAGCTCTTTTGCCGTGTACTCAAACTTTAAGTTGAAAAGAGGTGCGCTGCTCGATGAAACCTGCCCCTTAGAGGACGCCCCCAAGGAGCGCTATGACGCTTACGGCTTTGGCAAACTCAAACAAGAGGAACTAGTCAAGGAATACGGCAAGAAATATAATTTGCCCTACGTCGTTCTCCGGCCAGGGACCGTGTTCGGACCAGGCAAGCGGAATTTGAGCGGTCGAGTTGGAATCGACACGTTTGGTTTTTTCATCCAGGTGGGTGCATCAAATCTCCTGCCGCTCACCTTCGTAGATAACTGCGCAGAGGCCATTGTCTTGGCGGGTCTTAGGCTTGGTGTGGAGAGCGAAATTTTCAATATTGTCGACGATGAACTCCTGACCAGCAGCCAATTCCTGAGGGCCTACAAGAAATGTGTGACCCCGTTTTTTTCCATTCGAGTTCCGTACGTTTTAGCCTACGGCTTATGCCTCCTGTGGGAGAGATATTCCAAAGCATCCAAATACCAGCTTCCTCCGGCGTTTAACCGGCGTCGTTGTGCTGCGGAATGGAAGGGTAACCGCTTCTCCAACCAGAAAATTCGAGAGCGTTTGGGCTGGAAACCAAGAGTCGACATGGAAAAGGCCATGGCCTTGTTTCTGGCACAATTCCAACCACGGAAAACGTAATTCATGCTTCGTGTAGCTATAGTCGGCTGCGGCAAAATCGCCGACCAGCATGTCCAGGCCATCGACCGCATCCCCGATTGCCGGATCGTTTCTGTCTGTGATCGGGAATTGCTGATGGCCAGCACAACTCGCCGAGCGCTGCGGAGTTTCCCAATGCTTCTCCAAGCTGGAGGATATGCTTGAATCGACTTCTCCAGACGTGGTTCACATCACGACCCCGCCTCAGGCTCATTTCTCTCTCGCCAGCTTATGTCTTGAGTCGGGAAGCAACGTCTACCTTGAAAAGCCGTTCACGGTCACGGCGGAGGAGGCGAATTCGCTCATAAAACTCGCCGAAACCCGTGGTTTGAAGATCACTGCGGGCCATAATTGCCAGTTTACGCTTGAGATGATCGAGATGCGCCGCTTGGCGGAGCAAGGATTTTTAGGCGGTAAACCCATCCATTTGGAAAGCCATTTTACTTACGATTTAGGGGACGCAGGTTACGTCGGTCCCCTCCTCGGAAGTCGATCCCATTGGGTGCGCCGGCTGCCGGGACAATTGCTCCACAATCTCATCAGCCATGGGATCGCGAAGCTGGCTGAGTTCCTTGAAGACGACCTCACCGAGATCATTGCCAGGGCGGATCAGAGCCCTCGACTCCGGAGCCTTGGTGGAGAAGAAGTTCTCGATGAGTTGCGCGTTTTCATCCGGGACAGGAGCGGCACGACCGCCTTTTTCTGCTTCTCGACCCAGATCAAACCGAGCCTCAACCAGTTCCGTATCTGCGGCCCGCGCAATTCTATACTGGCGGACAGTGCCAGCGGGAGCCTGATCCGAAACGAAGATCGCAGTGACAAGAGTTATCTCACGTTTTTTGTCCCACCTTTACGGAGCGCGAGAGAGCATTTGCGAAATGCAGGACGAAACGTTGCTAATTTCGTAGGTAGAAAGCTTTATCAGGATTCCGGAATGACCGAATTGATTCGCCGCTTCTACCAGAGCATCCGACTTTCTGCTCCTCCTCCAATTCCCTACCGGGAAATTATTTTAACGGCTCGAATAATGGACGAGATCTTTGCTCAGATCTATCCAGAAAGCAGCATACCAAAACACGAAGAAGCAATCTCTCTGGTCAAATGAAATATATCTTAATCACTCCCGCAAGAAACGAGGAGAAGTTCATCGAAGGCACGATTCAATCAGTCGTCGCCCAGACGCTGCTTCCCGAGCAGTGGGTGATTGTGGATGACGGTTCGACTGACCGAACGGCGGAAATCGTCGAGGGTTACGCGAAGCAATATCCTTGGATCGAATTGGTCAGAAGGCCTCAACGAATGGACCGAAGCTTTGCCGCGAAAGTTCATGCGTTCAACGCCGGACTGGAGCGAGTGCGTTTGCTCAATATCGACGTGATCGGAAATCTCGATTCGGATGTTTCATTTGAACCTGATTACTTGGCCTTCTTGATCCAGAAATTCTCAGAAGATACGAAGCTTGGGGTGGCTGGGACGCCCTTTATCGAGGAGGGCTATGATTCAGGAAAAGACAGCTTCGAGGGAGCGAACCATGTGGCGGGAGCGTGCCAACTCTTCCGATATCAATGTTTCCAGGAAATCGGCGGGTTTATCCCAAACCGGGCTGGGGGAGTGGACTGGATTGCGGTCACCACGGCGCGAATGAAAGGATGGAAAACGCAATCCTTCTCTGAAAAGCGGATTTACCATCACCGGACAATTGGAACCGCTGAACGAGGGGAAGTTTCTGCCATGTTTTCATATGGAGAAAAAGATTACTATCTTGGCGGGTCCCCCGTTTGGCAAGTCTTCCGCGCGGGGTATCGAATGACCAAAAAGCCTCTTATCAGAGGCGGATTGGCGCTCTTGTTTGGCTATTGCTGGGCGGCCTTGCGACGGGTTAAACGGCCCGTTACCCCCGAGCTGATGCGCTTTCATCGACGGGAACAAATGAAAAAGCTGAGGGCGGTATTTGGAACGCTTCTAAGATTTAAAAAGGTGGACAATTTTACTTTGCCAACGGCACAGGCCGGAGACACGCTGATGGAAGTGGCCAATAGACTCGACCCGCTGGCCGATAAAGTTTCCACTGTATTAGCGAATTTTACACGATGGTTTGAGGCCTTCGGTGAGACCTCGCTGGATCATCAGAGCTTTTTTCGCCGGTCCTGTCGGCGGCTTTGCTAAGTCGCTTTACTATCGCCAGCCTCGCGTCGGGATCGTCGCGGTCGCGCCGATGATCTTTTTTGAGGCGTTCGTCCCCTCCGCACGCCGACTGTTCCATCATCGGGTCCGCTTTCCGATCGCGGATGCCCATTACGCGATGGGTTTTTCGTTTCTTTACGAGGCAACCGGGAATTCCGCCTGCCTGCAAAAGGCGATTCATTTTCTGAAAAATCCTTGAAGAGACGCGGTGTCCCGATTTCAAAGAATATTGCTGGGGTTATCCGTTCGACTGGGTGACCCGCAACGGCACGATGAAGAAGCGAGACTCCGTTGATCACGACGACACCCTATGTTTACGAGGCATTCCTACAGGTCTTCCAACTCGATCCTCAGAGAGAAGTGGAAACGAATACTAGAGTCGATTGTCCGCCACGCAGTTTCTGACATAAAAGATTTCCCGACGTCTGAAGCCGCCAGCAGCTGTTCTTACAATCCTTATGATCGAGGGAGGAGTGATCAACGCTTCTGCTTATCGGGCCTTTTTGCTAACGAGCGCTTCGCAAGTTTTCGCCAATGACGCGTATTGGAAAATTGCTGAACGGAACCTGAATTTCGTGTTGGAATACCAAAATGCTGACGGCTCCTGGTACTACGCAGTCGATGGAGTGCGCGATTTCGTCGACCACTTTCATACTTGCTTCGTCATGAAAGCACTCGCGAAAATTCACACTCTGACCGGGCATCGAGCATGCTTCGACGCACTTTCGAAGGGCTTGAAGTATTATTTAGCAAACCTTTTTGCTCCGGACGGGCTTCCCCGCCCTTTCTCCAAAGCACCGCGGCTGACCGTTTACAAACGTGAACTCTACGACTGTGCCGAGTCGATCAATCTGTGTCTGCTGCTGCGAGATCGTTTTCCGCAGTTGGAGACGACACTGAAAACGGTGACAGGAGGAATTCTCGATGACTGGATCAAGCCGGACGGATCGTTCCGGTCGCGCCGCCTCCATTTCGGCTGGGATAACGTTCCTATGCACCGTTGGGCTCAATCCCAGATGTTTCGTGCCTTGGCTTATTACCTGGCCGAGGCAAAGCGCCAATCTTGAACAGGGACAGAGGATAGAGAGAGGGAGAAAGTATGTGCGGAATCTGCGGTCAGTTTAACTTTCAGCACGAGGAACCGGTTTACCCGGAAACAATCCGGCGCATGGCTAGCTCCATCGTGCATCGCGGCCCTGACGACGAGGGCTTTTATCTGGCCGGTCCTCTCGGATTGGGTTTCAGACGGCTTTCCATCATTGATCTGGCTGGAGGCCATCAACCCATGTCGGATTCGGAGGAGAAGATCTGGGTGGTCTTCAACGGCGAGATTTATAACTTCCCGGAACTTCGGGCCCAGCTCGAGAGCCGGCATCGATTTCGCACGAACTCGGATACTGAGGTGATCGTACACGGCTATAAGGAATGGGGCACGGATGTGTTCAATCGCCTAAATGGGATGTTCGGCCTCGCCATTTGGGACGTGGATCGACAGCGCTTGGTCGTGGCTCGTGACGCGATGGGCATTAAACTCGTTTACTATCGAATCGCCGACGGATGCCTGACTTTCGGGTCGGAAATCCGCGCTGTGCGGGCCGCGGGGGAAGCAGAACCGGACATCGACCCCTTCGGTCTCAGCTTGTTTCTGCGGTTTCGCTACACGCCTTCGCCGTTCACCATCTTCAAAGGCATTCGAAAGCTCGCGCCCGGAACGATGCTCGTGGTCGAAGGCGGTCGATGTCGAGAGGAACGTTGGTATAATTATACGCCCAGTTCCCTTTGCCTCGCCTAAGCAGGACAGAGAGGCGGCTGATGAGCTACTCGAATTGTACAGAGGGGCGGTCAAACGACACCTGTTGAGCGATGTACCCGTTGGCATTCTCCTGAGCGGCGGACTCGATTCCGGCCTCTTGCTGGCTCTCATGAATGAGCATGGACGCGATTGGCCGGCCTATACGGTCGGCTATGGAGAGTCTTTCGAGGATGACGAACTGAAGGATGCCGCGGAGACGGCCGCTTTGTTAGGAGCGCGACATGTGCCCGTCCTACTCGACCGTGAAGAGTACGAAAGATCATTGCCAAGAATTGTCTCAGCCCTCGAAGAGCCCATCACTTCGTCGTCCGTCGTCCCGATGTATTTTGTCTGCCAGCGCGCGCGTCAGGACGTGAAAGTGGCCTTGATCGGGCAGGGGCCCGACGAATTGTTCGGGGGCTATAAACGACACCTTGGCGTGCAATACGGAGGATTGTGGCGCGAGTTGCCTGTCGGCCTGCGTTCGGTAGTCACGTCGGCGGTCAATTGGTTGCCCCGGAATGAAACTCTCAAACGAGGAGTTCAATCGCTTGGAACGGGCGACCGCCTCAATCGTTACCAAGACATTTTCTCGCTGGCTCCCCTCGACACGATCCGTGGGCTCTTCCGAGATGGTGCACTTCCAGAGTCTGACCGCGATGAGTCGGTCAATTGTTGGCGCGAATTGCTTCCGCAAATGGAGCATATCGATGAGCTGGGCGGATTCCAGCTTTTGGAAATCCGCTCTTCGCTTCCCGACGAGCTCCTGATGTTTGCGGACAAGCTTTCCATGGCCCATGGGCTGGAAGCTCGCGTTCCCTACCTGGATCGGTTCGTGGTGGAGCACGTGCAGCGGCTGGACGCATCTTTCAAAATCCGCGGAGGCAAGGGCAAGTGGTTGCACCGCCAAGTCTGCAATCAATTCCTGCCTCCGCGCATACTGAAACGCAAAAAACGCGGATTCGCCGTCAATGTAGTGGATAGCTGGTTCAACTCTTCGCTGCAGGGAAAACTTCCGGAAATGCTTTTGGACGAGGAGAATTCTCTGATGTTCGACCTGCTTCGACCAGGTCCAGTTCGCAAACTTTTGCAGGACCATCGGTCTGGGAAACAGGATAACCACAAGCTCCTTTTCAGTTTGGTCATGCTCGAGCAGTGGTTGCGGGAAGCGCGGGTAGGGAGTGAATCTGCCTCCCTGTCATCGGCGGAGCGCAAAAATGCGGTCCAGCCTCTTTGATGCAACGCCGTGCATTGTCTTGAAGTAATCAATTTTGATGCTTGACGTACAAATTCGTGTCGCTAGTGTTCGCGTTTTAGCGGTAAACGGTCACCAGCAGCAACCTGTCTTTAATACCAAAAATTATTGTAATCATAGAAATTGTATGGTAACCTCGTTCGTGACCTGTTTTGTCTTGCGTCGGAATTGCCGTGGCCATGGCGTGTTTCTTGAATGTGAAGCCCCTAAATAGACTTTCGAAGCCAATGGCAATGCAAAAATCACTCAAGCGTTCCGCTCAAGTTTTCTTGGGGCGGATGGGTTTGTATCAGCGGGTAAAGTCCTCGTTTCTTTATGATCTCTATTGGTCCGCAGCTCGCCCAAAGATCATCACTGACAGGCGTAAGGAAGTGCAATTTTACCGGAACATGCTTAAGGGTTTCAGCAAGGGAGGTCTGATCTTTGATATAGGAGCTAATCAAGGCCAGAAGACAGATATCTTCCTGAGGTTAGGCGCAAGAGTCGTAGCAGTGGAACCTGATCCATCCAATCAGAGAATTCTTAGACAGAATTTCTTGGACTACAGGTTGAAAAGAAAACCAGTCACTATTGTTGGTAAGGCGGTCAGTGACAAGAGCGGCAAGGCCACCTTTTTGGTGGATGAGCCTGGTTCTGCCAAAAATACTCTGAATCAGAAGTGGGCCGATTCTTTGAGAACAGATTCGCGTCGCTTTGGCAAAAAATTGGCCTTCGAAGAGAGCAGAGAGGTGGAGACGATTACTTTGGAAGAGTTGATGCGCTCATACGGGACGCCGTATTATGTCAAGATTGATGTTGAGGGTCACGAGTTGAGTGTCATAAAGGGGATGCGAAGTGCCGCCCCGTTTCTCTCGTTCGAAGTCAATCTTCCGGAGTTCAGGGCAGAAGCAGAAGAATGCGTCAAAATGCTCGATCACATTGCTCCGGGAGGCCATTTTAACCAGACTCCGGATTGTTCGAGTGGCTTTGGGTCTGACGAATGGCTGAAAAGGGATGCCATTTTCGACGTGCTGAGATCAACGGATGAGACATGCATCGAGGTGTTTTGGAGGGCACCCGGGTTTTAATCAGCCAGGGTGATTACATCACAAAGGCGGAGGGCGGCCTTAGAATCAACGCTGAGAGCCGCGTGGCCGGTGAATGGTACGGGCAATCAGCAAAAAATCGTCAAGGCTGTTTGCAGAAGCGATTGTGAGCAGAAGTATTATTACTCATCGACAAAGGCCTTGGGCCAAACCCCGAAAGTTGTCCTCGGGATCTTAAGCCCCGAGAGAGAAATCATAAAAACCGCCTTGCTGTTGGGCGATTACAAAAAGAGCAGTGCAAAATATTGGTATGAAGATCCTATTTAAAACCTTTCTCGCGCTCATGGTGTCGACTGGCATCGCCGGAGCATACAGCAGTAGCGGCGGCGTTTTCAGCACGGATGGTTCGATGAACGACGTGCAGTCAGCGATCAAAGCAGCTGCAGCAGGAAACACCGTGAAGATACCGGCTGGTTCGTTTAGTTGGTCTTCACCTGTATCGATCTCTAATCCGGTAACACTGACCGGTGCAGGTCCAAGCGCAACGACAATTAACGGGCCCTCTCTTCTGTCGGTCGGCACAACGTCTTCAGGACCAATTCGTATCACCGGGATCACATTTAATGGTGGGAGCAACCAGGTCGTACTGGTCCAGTTCTATGGAATTAACGCAGCATTGGTTGACCACTGCGCGTTTATTGGCGGTTCTGCGAGCGAAATGATCCATAATTTGGGCCAGGGTGCCACGGATTCTTCGGGCTGGACGAATAGTGTCACTCCCGGGAGTCCCAACGCACTCTATGTTGAGGACTGCACGTTCTCGAAGAACCCGTTGGCAGACCAATATTTTTGGGGTACAAGCGCAATCCAGAGTTATTACGGTGCTCGGACCGTGATGCGTCACTGCACGCTCAACTATTGTCAGATCGATCAGCACGGCACCGCAGGGATGATTGGAGCGCGCTGGTGGGAATTTTATGAAAATACCTTTTATGTGCCTCCTCAAGCTTCGACGGGTGGCCAGTCCAATTATTTCGCTCTACGCGGAGGCAGCGGAGTGGTTTTTAATAACCACTTGACCGGCTACCTGAACAATCCGGGATCGATTGAGATCGTAGACGAAAACGGTGGCTCCAACCCGCTCTATACGGGCCGGGGCATCAACCAAAATCCTTCTCCCGTATATTTCTGGGGCAACGATTCGACCATGCAGATCGGCAGCGGCAGTTCGAATGTGCAATTAAATCGAGACTATTACGTTTCCAACTCTCAGCCTGCTTCCATGAAGCGTTGGCAGCTAACCAGCGATGGCGCCAGTACGACGTACTCCTACGCGCCCTACACCTACCCGCATCCGATGGTGTCTGGATCGAATCCCATATCGACGCCTGCTACTCCGGCAGCGCCGACTAACTTGAAAGTCGTGCCGTAAGCGCTGCCGTCCTGCCTCATCCGCCGCCAAATATTTATGAACATTTTGATTATCAAGCTTGGTGCCACCGGAGATGTGGTGCGAACCACCACGCTTCTGAGACGATTGCCTGGTCGGATCACTTGGTTGACGGCTTCGAAGAATACCGATTTACTTCAGGACGAGGCGGAAAAATTGCGCTCCCTGTCTTGGGAGCAGCGGGAATTGATCCGAGGCGCGGCATTTGATCTGGCGATTAATCTTGAGGACGATTTCGAAACTGCGCAGTTTTTGAACTCGCTCCAGTGCAAGCAAGTATTCGGTGCCTATCTTGATTCAAACAATGTATTAGGGTACACAGATGATTCACGGGCTTGGTTTGACTTGAGCCTCATTAGCGTTCACGGCAAGGAGCAGGCTGATCACCTGAAGCTGCTGAATCGCCACACCTATCAGGAGCTCATCTTCAGAGGTTTGGGATTGAGCTTTCAGGGGGAGCGTTACGTGTTACCCAGCCCGGTAGAAACAGGTCTATCGGGAGACGTTGCGATCGGGTCGATGGCAGGGCCGGTATGGCCAATGAAGAACTGGGCATATTACGATGAATTGAAGCAGAGACTTGAGGCCAGCGGCTTGGTGGTGAACGTGTTGCCACAACGGCACTCCCTTCTCGAACATCTGGGGGATGTTCAGGGGCATCGCTGCCTGGTGAGCGGCGACAGCTTGCCGATGCATTTTGCTCTTGGAACTGAAACGCGCTGCGTCTCGATTTTTACCTGCACCAGCCCGTGGGAAATCTATGACTACGGTCTTCAGACCAAGATTGTTTCGCCACTTTTGGGGGAGTACTTCTACAAGCGCGGATTTGACCGCCGCGCGACGACTGCGATAAGTCTCGACGAGGTGTTTGATGCCGCGATGAGTCGGCTAAACAGCGACGACAATGCGCTGAGCACTCGATGCGGATAATGAAACAGGACCTGCCCGATGGCACGGTGGAACTGCCGGGTGCCCCAGCGCACCCATCCAAAGTCGAAGGTCCGTCGGGCCACGGACTCGTATCCTCTGACGGTTCATTGAAGGTGGCCGTGTTGACGGGGGGTGGAGACAAGCCCTATGCTCTCGGACTTGCTTCAACCCTTATCTCGCAAGGTGTAGCGTTCGACTTTATTGGGAGCGACGAAGTTGACGGACCCGTCCTGCATGAAAATTCGCTGGTCCGATTTCTGAATTTGCGTGGCGATATGCGCCCAGGCGTTTCCGCTCCAATCAAGATATTGCGCGTCCTGATCTATTACGGGCGGCTTCTGCGATACGCGACCATGGGCGCTCCGAAATTGTTCCACATTCTTTGGAACAATAAGCTGGAGTTTCTGGATCGGACTTTAGTGCTGCTCTACTATCGACTTCTCGGTAAGCGCATCGCATTCACTGTTCACAACGTGAATGCCCGGCAGCGCGACGGAAACGACAACCTGGTAAACCGTTTGACGTTGAAGATACAGTATCGCCTGGTCGATCATCTTTTTGTCCACACTGAAGGGATGAGACGGGCCCTCCGCAACGACTTCAATGTTCCCGATTCTAAAATCAGCGTTATTCCTTTTGGAATCAACAGCACTGTGCCAAATACGGACCTCACTCCCACCGAGGCCAGGAAGCGGCTTGGCCTGACCGGTCGTCAAAAAGTGGTTCTTTTCTTCGGCAATATTGCTCCGTATAAGGGCCTGGAATTTTTGGTTGAGGCAATGGTATTACTCGCTCGAACTAGTGCGGATTATCGGTTGGTTATAGCTGGTAGGCCCAAGAACTGTCCTGCCTATTGGGAAGCAATTCAAAAGCAGATCGCTTCGGCCGGCGTTCGCCCTATCATCATTGAACGCAGCGAATTCGTGCCGGATGCCGAAACGGAGATTTACTTCAAGGCGGCCGATGTACTGGCGCTGCCATACAGCCACATTTTCCAAAGCGGTGTGTTGTTTTTGGCATACAACTTTGGATTACCCGTTATCGCTTCGGATGTTGGTTCGCTCCGGGAAGACATCGTTGAGGGCAAGACTGGGTCTGTTTGCCGTCCGCGGGATCCGGTTGATCTCGCGAAAGCCATCGATAGCTATTTTGCGAGCGAGCTATATCAGCAACTGGATACCCGACGACCGGAAATTCAAAGTATTGCCAACGAGCGATATTCTTGGACCAAGGTCGGTGAGATCACCTGCTCAGTGTACCGGAATCTGCTTGAGCAGAGATAGCGTTTCGTACAGCGAAATCCCACTTGCGCCTGACTCTGTTCTTCCAGCGCGCGTTTTCCGTCTCCGAGTTCAGCTGGCGTATATTTAACGAATTCGAAACTCTGCCTTAAGTCAGTCGCTCAGTGCTCCGATAATGTACGCAGACTGTTTGGCGATATTTAATGAAATCTCTAGTATCAATTCTCATTCCTGCCTATAACGCGGAGGCCTATATCGCCGAGACGATCACGTCCGCAATGGCTCAAACCTGGCAGCGCAAGGAGATTATCATCGTCGATGATGGTTCGACCGATCAAACGCTTGCGATAGCACGCCGATTTGTCTCGAAAGAGGTGTTTGTTGTCACTCAACAGAATCAGGGCGCGGCTGCGGCCAGGAACCACGCCTTTTCCCTGAGTCGCGGTGACTACATTCAATGGCTTGATGCCGACGATCTTCTCCCGCCGGATAAGGTTGCCAAGCAAATGGAAATGGCGGAACGATGCCAAAATTCTCGGATTCTCCTTTCGTCGGGATGGGCACATTTCTTCTACCGAACCAAGCGGGCCAAATTCGCTCCCACCCCGCTATGGTGCGATCTCACCCCGGTGGAATGGCTGCTGCGAAAGATGGGGGAGCACCTGCACATGCAGACTGCCACTTGGCTCGTTAGTCGCGAGCTTTCGGAAGCCGCAGGGCCTTGGGATGTTCGACAGCTGGGCGATGACGACGGTGAATATTTCTGCAGAGTCCTGCTGGCGAGCGATGGTATCCGTTTTGTACCGGGTACCGGGGTATTTTACCGCATGACCCCCTCGAACCGCTTAAGCTACGTCGGCCAGTCAAATCGGAAGAAGGATGCCATGTTTCTCTCGATGTTGTCGCATGTCAAATATCTTCAGTCCCTGGAAGATAGTGATCGGGTTCGAGCGGCATGCATAGCGTATCTGCAATCCTGGCTAATCAGCTTTTATCCTGAAAGACCTGATATAGTTGGGGAATTGAAAGCACTAGCAGGCAGGCTCGGAGGCCGATTGGAAACGCCGCGTCTTCGCTGGAAGTACGCTTGGATCAAGCCACTCTTCGGCTGGGGACCGGCTAAACAGGCACAACTCGTGTTGCCGCAATTTAAGGCATCTTTGATTGGATCCTGGGACAGGATGATGTACAAGTTTGAGCGGTTTATCCGTAAGAGCGAGAACCCGAGCGGCGGGGCTCCGCAGAAGCTCGAAATTTCTGATCAGGCGGCGGCAGGAGAAATAGCAAAGGGAGCGCGATGCGAACATCCGTATCAGTAATCCTCTGCACGCATAATCCGCGGCCTGAATATTTCCGCCGCGTGCTGGAGGCACTCCATGCGCAGACCCTCGCCTTGGAACGATGGGAGTTTCTCCTCGTTGACAACGCGTCTAAAGAATTGCTAGCAGACACTTGGAATATTTCCTGGCATCCGCGCGGACGCCACGTCCGTGAGGATGAACTTGGACTGACAGCCGCCAGACTACGAGGAATCAGAGAATCGTGCGGTGCACTTTTGATTTTTGTCGATGACGACAACATTCTCGCTCCGGATTTTCTGGAGCAAGCCGAAGCGATTTCGGCGCGGTGTCCGTATTTGGGCGTCTTCGGCGCGGGAATATTGGAGCCGGAATTCGAAGTGCCGCCGCCGCCGGAGCTACTTCCCCGGCTGGATCTGCTCGCGGTGAGGACGGTGCGTTCGGCGACCTGGACCAACAACACCAAGGACACCGCTTTCATTCCGTGGGGAGCGGGACTATGTGTGACTCGCGGTATTGCGGACCATTATAAGAAACTCATTGAAAGTCTCAACGTCACCGCGGTGCTTGGCCGCCGAGGCCAGCGGCTGTTTTCCGGCGAGGACGATCTCTTTTCCTGGGCTTCCGTCGACGCGGGCCAAGGATTTGGACTGTTTCCCGAACTTCGGCTCACTCACGTGATTTACTCGGGGCGATTGAGCCAAAGCTATTTTGTTCGACTTATTCACGACCACAAATTCTCACATTCCGTTATGCGCTACCTGTTGTCGGGAGTTCCGCAAAAACGTATCGCATTGACCCGATACCCGCACTTGCTCCTGCACGGAGTCAAGAATGGGCAATTCTCGATGCGGTGCCGGTGGGCTTCGCTGCGGGGTGAAGATTCCGCGGCCCGTTTCATCGCTGAACACCGGCTGCAACCGATCGAAACCGCCGGTGGCTTTCGTCGACCAGGTGTCTCAACGGATTCGCGTCGACCGACAGCAATAACTGGATCACGCACGAAATTACCATGCACGCACCAAGAGTAAGCATTGGCATGCCTGTTTATAACGGGGAGAAATATCTCCGTTTCGCCATTGATGCCCTTTTAAAGCAGGATTATTCCGAATTTGAACTCATCATCTCGGACAATGCGTCCACCGACGCCACCCAGGAGATCTGTCAGGAGTTTGCCGATAAGGACCGACGAATTCGATACTCTCGGAACGAGACTAACATCGGGGCAACCGGCAACTACAAACGAGTGTTCGAGCTGGCGCGCGGGGAGCTGTTTACTTGGGCGGCGCACGACGACATGCATTTGCCTGGATTCATAAGACGCTGTGTTGAAGTTTTTGACCAGGCTCCGCCGACTGTGGTGCTCGTCGCCCCAAGAACGGAAATCATTGATGAGAACGGACAAAGGGTCCAATTGGCTGAGAGTCTTCATACCGCGCGCTCTCTGCCGCATGAACGAATTGCAGATGTACTGAACAACGTCAAGTGGGCCGCAGCGCAATTTGGTTTGTTCCGTTCCGAAGTTTTGCGGAAGACGCGGCTCATCGACCCATTCCTGGCTTCCGATTGGGTTTTGCTGTTGGAAGTGGCGATTTTGGGGGAGATCTGGGAGATTCCAGAGGTTCTGTATCAGAGAAGAGATCATCCTGGGATGTCAACAATCGCAAATAAGAGTCAGGCTGATTTGGTGGAGTGGTTCGACACCTCGCGAAAGGTGAAGCGTCGTATTTTTCCGCGTTTAAAAATGGCGTTGCAGCCGCGGACAAAGCTTGCATTGGAGTATGGTCGATCGATCGCTCGACTGCCTAATCCACCAATGGAGCGGCTTTTTTGCTTCTTTACCGCGTTTTCGATTTGGTATTTTCGAGAATCACGCCGGCTGCGTCGGGAATATGTGAGCCGAGCAGGCGACAAGCTCAAGAGAGCATTTGGCATGGAAAAAACATCTCTCGAAATCAATAAGGTGAATTCTCGAAATCAATAAGGTGAATAACAGTCTCAAATTGTGCGTTGGAGAGTGCGTCGAGATTCGCAGCAAGGAAGAAATCCTGAAGACCTTGGACCAATCGGGACAACTGGATGGACTGCCATTCATGCCCGAAATGTTTCAGCATTGCGGCAAGCGCTTCATAGTGTACAAACGGGCACACAAGACCTGCGATACGGCCACTTTAACGGGGGGAAGACGGATGGAGGACGCAGTTCATCTGGAGGGAAATCGTTGCGACGGTTCGGCCCACGGGGGCTGCCAGGCTGGTTGCATGGTCTTCTGGAAAGACGCGTGGCTCAAGCGGGTCAGCGATAAAGGATCAGCAGAGAATTCTTCTCGGAGCCCGTCCGGGACGAACCAGACGGGTTGCACGGAGGCGGAGGTGTTGGCAGGGACGCGTGCAAAGCCCCAGGAAGGTTCGGATGAGGCCAATTACATGTGCCAGGCCACCCAGTTGCCGTATGCGAGCACTCCGATTTCTTTCCTGAACGTATCGCAATATTTAGAGGACTATAGCTCTGGGAACGTCACTTTGGGCAAGATGTTTCAGGGCATTGTCTATGCGCTATACTACAAGCTTTCCATATCAGGCATCGGGCTGGGTCGGTTCATGCGGTGGCTATACGACAGATTGCACTCACTGTGGGGCGGAAGTCCATTTCCCAGAAGGACCGGTCGTATACCGGTTGGTCAGCCAACGCCCACGTGCGCTCTTAACTTGCAACCGGGTGAGCTTGTTCGAGTGAAGCCTTACGCGGATATTCTTGCCACGCTAGATACCGCAAACAGAAACCGTGGTCTCTTGTTCGACGCCGAGATGGTTCCATTCTGCGGCGGAACTTATCGAGTTCTCGGCCGGGTGAGCAAAATTATCAATGAGAAGACGGGAAAGCTCATGAGTTTCAAGAATGCTAACATTGTGCTCGAGGACGT
This sequence comes from uncultured Verrucomicrobiae bacterium, assembly GCA_963736745.1. GTDB lineage: Bacteria > Verrucomicrobiota > Verrucomicrobiia > Chthoniobacterales > JAFAMB01 > JAFAMB01. The sequence goes on from CAVTQD010000011.1 coordinate 45,889, forward strand.
GTTCTGTCAGTCCCGATATACCGACTGCAAATTTTGCCCGCTTTTCTGTCCGCGAGCTATTTTTTCCTACTGGCGTGAAATCTGGCTGGAGCGGGTTCCCGTAACCGAACAGGGCGTCAGCAAGCAGGAGATGGAAAAAATCGCGAAATAGCGACGCTGTACAAACCCCTTATCATCGTTTAGTGGAATATTCAGTTTACCTGTGGTTGCAATGCGCGATCGTACGATACTTCTCAAGCAACACACGTTTCAGCCGATAGTTAGTTAATGGAAAGCTTGGTACGACGTGACAGTCGCGAGAGCACTTGAGTAAACAAACGATTATGCGCGTCTTATTAACCGGAGCGGATGGATATCTAGGGTCACTTTTAGCGCCAGAGCTGGTCCGGCGCGGCTTTGAGGTCATTGGTTTGGACACCGGCTTCTACAAAGACCGGATGCTCTATCGTAATGGCGGAACGACACCGCAAACGCTGGTGAAGGACCTTCGCCAGATTGAGAAAAATGATCTTCAGGGAGTCGATGCCGTCGTTCATATGGCTGAACTCTCCAATGATCCCGCCGGGCAACTGGCACCGCAAATCACTTATGAAATCAACCACCAAGGGTCTGTACGGCTTGCCGAATTGGCCAAGCTGGTGGGTGTGAAGCGATTTATCTACATGTCGTCCTGCAGCGTCTACGGTGTGACTGAGAAGGATTTCGTAGATGAAGAATCGCCGGTGAATCCACAGACTGCGTATGCTAAATGCAAGACGTTGGTTGAGAGGGACGTCAGCCTGCTGGCGGACGATCAGTTTTCTCCTACCTTCATGCGCAACGCAACCGCTTACGGAGCGTCCCCCAGAATGCGCTTCGATATCGTGTTAAACAACCTTGCCGCGTGTGCTTGGACAACGAGGGAAATCCGCGTAGTGAGCGATGGAACGCCGTGGCGACCGCTTGTCCATGGGCTGGATATTGCCCACGCGATCATTTCGGTCCTGGAAGCCCCGAGCGCCGCCATTCACCGAGAAGTCTTCAATGTGGGCGACACCACTCACAACTACACGGTGCGAGAAGTGGCTGAAATTGTGGCCGAGGAATTTCCCAATTGCCAGCTTAGCTTCGGAGCCTCAAGTGCCGACAATCGGAGCTATCGAGTCTCCTTCGAAAAGATCCGAAGACACCTGCCAGAGTTTAAGTGCGCGTGGGATGCGCGCCGTGGCGCTCGGCAGCTTCATGAAGTCTTTAAGCGGATCGACATGACACCCGAGGTTTTCCAGTTTCGAGCCTTCACGCGATTGAAACAGCTCGAATACCTTATCAAGACCCAGCAAATCGATGATCATTTCTTTTGGACGGAGTAATTGAATGGAATTTACCGAAACAAAGCTCAAAGGAGCATTTATCATCGATCTGGAACGGCGGGAGGATTCCCGCGGATTCTTCGCCCGGGCTTTTTGCCGCCACGAATTCGAGGCTCACGGTTTGAAGTCATTAATTGCCCAGGCCAACGTCGCTTTTAACATTAGGCAAGGAACGGTACGCGGCATGCACTTTCAGTATCCGCCGGCGGCCGAGACAAAGCTGGTGCGCTGTACGCGCGGCGCGATTCTTGACATCATCGTCGATCTCCGTCCGGAAAGCCTCACGTATCTTCAGCACGTCTCGGTTGAATTAAACGAGGACAATGGACGGGCCCTTTTCGTACCGGAGCGCTTTGCGCACGGCTATCAGGTGCTTCGTGATAAAACAGAAACCAGCTATCAAGTAGGCGAGTTTTACACTCCCAGCGCGGAGAGCGGGCTGCTTCACAATGACCCTCGATTAGGGCTCAAATGGCCGCTTCCGGTTGCCGTGATCTCGGACAAAGACCAGAAATTTGCGCTGCTCGATCAAATAGAGCCCGAACTGAAACAGCGCATGACTGTTTAAAGAATACTCAACCATACGGTAAACGGTTGGGATTCTGTGAGCTATTTTCCGCATGAAACCAACCGCCGTTTAGATTCCTATTATCCTGTAAATGATTATCGTCGACGAATTACTCAAGGCACGCGAAGCGCAGGGAAAGCCAATTCGAGTTGGCATGCTTGGCGCGGGCTTCATAGGACAAGGGCTTACCAATCAAATTACTAACAGCGTGCCGGGCATGCGGATGGTTGCCGTTTACAACCGGAAACCGCAAAGGGCATTGAACGTCTTCACCTATTCAGGAGCGACCAATCCGGTAGAGGCGTCAACGCAGACCCAATTGGATGAAGCCATCCGCGCGGGCAGGCCGGTCGCGACGGGAGATGCCTTTCTCCTCGCGCGCTCGGAGGAAATAGATGTTTTGGTGGACGTGACCGGCTCGGTTGAGTTCGGTGCCCGCGTGGTTCTTGAGGCGTTCAAGCACAAGAAGGACGTCGTTCTGATGAACGCTGAAATCGATGCGACTATCGGGCCGATCCTCCAAATCTACGCTGCTAGAGATGCGGTCATTCTTTCGGCCTGCGAGGGAGATGAACCGGGGATCCAGGTAAACCTTTTTCGCTGGGTCAAAGGTCTCGGACTTACACCCCGAGTCGTGGGCAATGTCAAAGGGTTGCAGGACCCCTATCGCAATCCTTCTACGCAAAAGGGTTTCGCTGAGAAATGGGGTCAAAACCCGGCCATGGTTACCAGCTTCGCAGACGGTTCGAAGATTAGTTTCGAGCAGGCTATAGTAGCTAATGCAACAGGCTTCGTCGTTCAATCTCGTGGGATGTCCCGTGGTGTCGAGTATCGCGATGATGTGATGAAATTAGGAAGGCACTACGACATCAATGAACTCCGCGCGCTGGGAGGCATCGTTGATTATGTCGTCGGCACGCCCCTTACGAAGGTCTACTGCCTCGCTGAACATCCGGATCCGAAGCAGCAGCACTACCTGAACCTCTACAAAATGGGCGATGGTCCGCTTTACTCCTTCTTCATTCCTTACCATCTGGTCCATTTTGAGGTTCCTAATGCGATCGCCCGTGTCGCGTTATTGCGTGATTCGGTCGCCAAGCCCTTGGCTGGGCCTGTAGTCGAAGTGTGCGCGGTCGCCAAATGCGATCTCCATGCGGGTGAGATTCTGGACGATTATGGCATGTATATGACGTATGGCGAGGCCGTCAATGCCGCCGAAATGTGCGACAAGCACTACTTGCCTGAAGGTCTTGTCGAGGGATGCAAGCTCCTGAGGAATGTCGAAAAGGATAGGGTGATAACCTATGAAGACGTTGAGCTTCCACCCGATCGGCTGGCTGATCGGTTGCGTGCTGAGCAGTATCGCCATTTCTTTGGCGAAACTTGGCTTGAGAAATTGGTGAGCGCCCCTGTTCGAAACTGATTCTAATTTCGCGCCAAATTTGCAGATAGGTTCACTGGTTTGAGATGCGGCGGAATACCGGTGCGGAAGAGGGTGAAAGGAAGCTTAGGCGAAGCAAGTCATTGTTCTGACTGAAGTTATGCTATGAAGGTCGTTCTTTTTTGCGGCGGATTGGGTATGCGGATCAGGGAATACTCCGAAAATATTCCCAAACCAATGGTGCCGATCGGGTACCGTCCGATTTTGTGGCACGTAATGAAATACTACGCGCACTATGGACACAAAGACTTCATTCTCTGTCTGGGTTACAAGGCGGATGTCATCAAAAGGTATTTTCTGGAGTATGATGAATGCGTTACAAATGACTTCGTCCTCTCCGGCGGTGGGAAAAAAATTGAGCTTCTAAATCAGGATATTCAAGACTGGCGCATTACATTTGTGGATACGGGGCTGACATCTAACATCGGCCAGCGATTTAAGGCCGTCGAGAAGCTGCTCGATAATGAGGATCTGTTTCTGGCTAACTACACCGATGGTTTGGCCGATCTGCCTTTGCCCGATGTAATCGCAATGCTAAAAGACAGTGGCAAAATCGCCTCCTTCGTAAGTGTGATGCCGAAAGCAAGCTTCCATTTCATAGAGTCTGATAAGAACGGCATCGTGAGAAGCATAGAGCACATTCGGAAGTCAGGTGCCAGGATCAACGGAGGCTTCTTCGTCTTTCGACATGATATATTTAAATACATCAAAGACGGTGAGGAACTGGTCGAAGAGCCGTTTCGTCGCTTAATCGCTGAGGAACAATTAATCAACTACAAGCACGACGGATATTGGGCATGCATGGATACCTATAAGGAACGGCAGGAGCTTGAGGATTTATACAGCCGAGGAAATGCACCTTGGAGTTTGTGGAATGGCCTGCACTAACGAATAAGAGGGTACATGGAAGGACCTACTGTTTCTCCTCCTTTGGCTGTTGCTGCATCCGTCGAACCGATCACTGCGCCGAATACGAACCCCGGTCATATCGAAAATGCCGATGGTCCTGTCGATTCTGTCGGCAATGCTGAGCCCCACGACTTAAAAAGAAAGACTGCCCGCGGAGCGCTTGTTTCGACAGTCGGCCAAGCGTCGAATTTTGTCTTACGCACCGGTTCGATGATCGTTCTTGCTCGGATCTTGAATCCGGAAGATTTTGGATTGGTAGGCATGGTAACTGCCTCCACGGGATTTCTCGGGCTCTTCAAGGATTGCGGACTGTCCATGGCGACAGTGCAACGTGCATCGATTAGCCGTGAACAGACCTCGACGCTGTTTTGGATCAATGTTGCGGTGGGTGTTCTCCTGGCTGGACTCTGTGCCATAGCGGCTCCGCTTCTGACGGCTTTTTATCATGAACCGCGCTTGTTATGGCTAACCGTGGCAACTGGAACAGGATTTGTTTTCAATGGGTTGGGTGCGCAACACCGGGCCGTCCTCCAGCGGGCGATGCGATTCACGACATTGACCGCAATTGATCTCATCTCGCTCGTGAGCGGCATCGCGGTCGGTGTTGGCATGGGTATTGCCGGATTTGGTTATTGGGCGCTTGTCGGAATGGCCGTCTGCCCGCCGGCGGTAGGAGCGGTCCTTCTTTGTGCAGTGGGCGGCTGGATACCCGGGCCGCCGCGCCGTGGTGCTGATGTCCTCTCGATGCTCAAATATGGCGGCAAGCTCACATTGAACAGTGTCATAGTTTACTTTGCCTACAATACTGATAAGATTTTGCTTGGGCGGTTTTTCGGCGCTCAGGTGTTGGGCATTTATGGACGCGCTTATCAACTCATAAACCTGCCAACCGAGAATCTTAATGGGACGATCGGCCAAGTAGCGTTTACTGCGCTATCGCGTCTGCAGAATGATCCCGACCGACTACGAAGCTATTTCCTTAAAGGCTATGGTCTATTTCTGTCGCTCGTAATGCCCATCACGATGGGATGCGCGCTCTTTGCTGAAGACATTGTTCGGGTCTTTCTCGGTCCGAAATGGAGTGCGGCTGTGCCGGTATTTCGGCTCTTGTCGCCGACCATCTTCACCTTTGCCTTGATCAATCCGATGGCCTGGCTGATGTATGCCACCGGCCACGCGACGCGCAGCCTCAAGATCGCCTTATTAATCGCTCCAGTCGTAATCGTCGGTTACGTTGTCGGTCTCCCTTATGGCCCGATCGGAGTTGCTACGGGATTCTCAATTGCGACCGTGCTCTTGGCGGTGCCAGTCATCTATTGGGTTACGCGTGGCACCCCGATCTCTGCGGTTGAAACGCTAACGGTAGTTATGCGTCCACTTTTGTCCATTCTCATCGGGGCTGCTGCGGCGCTCGTCGTCTGGAACTTTACCCAACCGCTGCCGTCGCCTCTCCTCCGGCTTATCATAAATAACACAGTCCTGTTTGGTGTTTACGGCATCTTCCTTTGTTTCGTCATGGGCCAAAAGGTGGTTTACATCGCGCTGCTGCGAGAAATGGGTATTTGGCCGTCAATTGGACGCCACAAAAGAAAAGAGCCGGTGGAACAAGAGTCCGAAAAAGACAAAGATTCGTAATGAGTTCTTGGTGCCTGATCGGCAGGAAAAACTTGGGTTGAAGTATGCAACAATTGGAATTTGCTATAGTCGGCGGTGGAATCGTCGGGCTGTCGGTGGCCTGGGCAATTCTCGAAAAAAAACCCCATGCCCGTATTGCGGTCCTCGAGAAAGAAGACGATTGGGCCCGGCATCAAACCGGTCGAAACAGCGGGGTCATGCACTCTGGCATCTATTACAAGCCGGGAAGTCTCAAAGCGAAGCTGTGTAGCGAGGGAAATCGGCGGTTGGTCGAGTTCTGCCAGCATTACCGCATCCCGATACGAAACCTGCGGCAAGGTGATTGTGGCAACGGCGCCGTCTGAGCTTCCGCTGATGGAGAAGTTGTATGACCGCGGCATCGCAAATGGCTTGGCACCTAAAAAACTTAGCGCCTCAGAGGTGAACGAAATTGAGCCGCACGTGAGTTGTATCGCGGGAGTTCAGGTGCCCGTCGACGGGAATCGTGGACTTTGTCGGCGTATGCCGGAAATTGGCGGAGTTAATCGCAGCCCAGGGGGGAGAACTGCGGTTGGGCACGAGAGTGCAGGGCTTCCGGGTAGACGGTAGCGAGGCGGTACTGGAAACATCAAAGGATACTCTGGCAGCCCGCTGGGTCATCAATTGCGCCGGATTGCACAGCGATCGAGTAGCAAAACTGGCTGGGGCCGAGCCTGGTGCGCGCATCGTGCCGTTCCGGGGTGAATACTACGAACTCCGGCCCGAACGCCGCTGCACTTGTACGAAACCTGATCTACCCCGTGCCCGATCCTAATTTTCCGTTTCTGGGGGTCCATTTCACTCGGATGATTGACGGCAGCGTTCACGCCGGGCCGAACGCCGTGCTCAGCCTGAAGCGGGAAGGGTATCACCGAACATCGTTCGATTTGCGAGATTTTATAGACACCATGAGCTACCCCGGTTTCTGGCGACTGGCTGCAAAGCACGCGAAATCGGGCCTCGAAGAAATGCATCGCTCTTTCAGCAAAAGGGCGTTCGTCCGCAGTTTGCAGAAACTGATTCCCGAAATCCGCGAAGAGGACCTTGTTCCTGGAGAGGCAGGCGTGCGCGCTCAGGCGTTGCGCCCCGATGGAGGACTCGTGGATGACTTCCTGATTGTCCATAGTCCGTCCGCGATCCATGTGTGCAATGCGCCTTCCCCAGCCGCTACCGCCTCTCTCGAGATAGGGCGAGTCATAGTTGAAAGTATCCCGGAGTTCAGCGGCGTCGGAGCCCGGTGAACGACGCAGTAAGACGGACCTGGAAACGCGAAACTTTCCGGCGCGCTCTCTCGCAAATTTGATCCTGAAGTAGGGTTTCACCCGGCAACTGCGGCGCCCGATAGCGAGGACCGGGAGTCGCTGCTCTCCAGGTTCCAAGCGGCGCGCTAAAATTAATAGCTAAAGTTATGTGGCAAATTCCCCTTGGATCAGTGCGTCGAGTTCTCTGTCTAGGCGCTCACTCGGACGATATCGAGATTGGTGTGGGTGGCACCTTGCTCAAGCTGGCTACCCAGGTTCCAGACTTGGAGATCCAGTGGATTGTTTTCAGCGCTCCGGGACCGCGCGCCGAAGAGGCTCGCCGGAGCGCGGAGGAATTCCTGGCGCAGGTTGCCCGAAAACAGGTCATCATCGGTTCGTTTCGCGAAAGCTATTTTCCAAGCGAGTGGGTTTCAATCAAGGACTGGTTTGAGGAGGTCAAGGCGAAATTCGATCCGGATATCGTTTTCACACACTACCGAGATGACCGGCACCAGGATCACCGGGTTTTGTCAGACCTGGCTTGGAATACATTTCGGAATCATCTGATCCTTGAGTACGAGATTTTGAAATATGACGGGGACCTTGGGCGGCCTAACGTGTTCGTCCCTCTCTCGGAACAGCTTTGCACTTTGAAGATCGACTCGCTGCTGAGGCATTTCAAAACTCAGTCGACGAAGCATTGGTTCACGAGCGACACCTTCGAGGCCATGCATCGGATCCGGGGGATTGAATGTGCTTCGGTTTCCGGCCGTGCGGAGGCGTTCTATTGCCGCAAGCTGGTGCTCGCAACACTCTGAACCTTTTCGAAAGGCGTCGGCGATAACTTTTTTTATCGGAGTTTATAGCGTTTGATGGTTTTTATATCCAGCTACCTCCAGTCGTATTTGCCCCGGCCAATATTCCTTGAGGGCTTCGAGTTGCCGTCGATATAGGGTCTACCGGGTCGAAAAGTGTGTCGCTTTCTTTGAGACCGATCTTTGGACCACCTAAATAAGCTACCACCGTTTTTTTTGGCTATCCGTTCCGCTCTTATGAATCTTTTTCCTTCGCAACTCGGGCTCCTTCGGCTCGTATTCGCCAGGCAGGCTGATCGTGCAGCACACAAGACTGTTGGTCTGCGGATCCGAACACATACCTGTCAGACGCCGCGTCTCACACTCTGCTCTTATTTGTTATTCATTGCGGCTGCAGGCGGTCTATGCCCACAGGCTCTTTCTGCTGCGCCGGCTTTTATCCAGGGCAATTTCGCAGTGCCGCAGACATCACAGACAAGCGTAACGGTTGCGTATACGAAAGCGCAGACGGCCGGGAACTTGAACGTCGTCATCGTGGGATGGAACGATACGACAAATGTCGTGAGTTCAATCTTGGATACGAACGGAAATACTTACGTGCTGGCGGTCGGACCTACCAGGCGATCCCCAGTAAGCCAATCAATCTACTATGCCAGGAACATCGCCGGCGGATCGAATTCGGTAACTGTAAGTTTCGGCGGATCGACAGCATTCCCCGATATTCGGGTTCTCGAATACAGCGGTCTCGATGCCTCCAATCCCTTTGATGTGGCAAAAGGCACAAGCGGAAGTGGCAACATCGAGTTCCTCGGGAACAATCACCACCAAAGGCGCCTCGGAAGTGTTGGTTGCAGCTAATACGGTAACATCCAGCACGAGTGGGGCTGGATCGGGTTTACGATGCAAATACTGACCAGCCCAGATGGAGACATCGCTGAGGACGAGTGGTGACTTCGACAGGTTCCTATTCTGCGACCGCCCCAATTACCTTCTGGCGGTTGGGTAATGCAAATCGCTGCCTTCCGCGCGGCTCGCGGGACGCCGACACCGACACCGACCCCGACCCCGACACCGACACCGACACCACAACACACCAACACACCGACACCACAACCACCGACACCGACCCCGACACCACACCGACCCCGACACCGACCCCGACACCGAACCCCGACCCCGACCCCGACCCCAACCCCAACCCCAACACCAACCCCGACCCCAACACCAACACCAACCCCAACCCCAACCCCGACACCGACCCCAACCCCAACACCGACACCCAACTCCAACCCCAACCCCGACACCAACACCAACACCAAACTCCCCCTAAATATGTACAGGGCAACTACTGCTACTCCGCAGTCGTCGAAAGCGACCCTGTAACGGTGCCGTATCCGGCGACGCAGGGGCCGGGCGATCTCAACGTGGTGATTGTGGGATGGAACGATGCGCGGCGAAGATAAGCTCAGTAACGGACACGAAGGGAAACGTCTATCAAATGGCGGTGGGACGAACTAAAGAGCGGCACTTCTTCGCAGTCCATCTATTACGCCAAGAACATCGCGACGGCGATGCAGGCGCGAACACAGTGACGGTAACTTCGCGTCGGCGGCGAGCTATCCGGACATTCGAATTTCGGAGTACAGCGGGATTATTCGGAACAATCCGCTCGATGGTGCCGATGCGCTGCGCTGCAGGACTGCGCGGTGAGCAGCAGCGGCGCGGTAGCCGACAGACCAACTATGCATGGATCTGTTAGTGGCGGCTAACGTCACGTAGGGGGCGACGTCAGGCCGGCGACGAATTTTACGCAGCGGTTGATCACCGTCCCGGATGAGCGACATCGCGGAAGACACGGTAGTGCCTGCAGCGGGCTCTACAGTGCCAGTGCGCCCATTAGTGGACAATCGCGGGACCGTGATGCAAATCGCGGCTTTCCGTGCGGCCGCATACCGCCGGATACAAAGCCTCCGACAGTGAGCATCGCGACTCCTGTAGCGGGCGCGACCCAAAGGTGCGACGACGTAACCGTAACCGCGTCGGACACAGACACCGGAGTAGCCGGTGTTCAGCTCCAGGTAGATGGCATCCCTTTGGAACGGCCGCCACCACAAGTCCCTACACTTTCGCACTGAATACTGCGAAATTTGCCAATGGCACCCATGTCCTCACGGCGTCAGCATCGGACTTTGCGAATAATTCGCTAACGCAGGTCCGATTTCAGTCACCTTCTCCAACACCAGCCCTGGAAACCCGACGCAATCCGGGGTTTGGTCCGGTACGGTTCCTTTGCCGATCGTGTCCGTTAACTCGATGCTTTTGCCGAACGGAAGATCTTGATGTAGGATGGGCAGTCTGTTCGGGGCCACCGCTATTAGTCTGGAACCCCACGACCAACATCATGAATTTGGTGCCGGCGCCAGCGAACATCTTCTGCAGCGGGATGGAACAGATGCCGGACGGTCGGATCCTCGTGGTTGGGGGGCACGTAGCGACCCACGCAGGCCTACCGGCTGCCAACATCTTTGATTCTGCTAAGGAAACGTGGACCGCGCTCCCTGAATATGACTTATCCACGCTGGTACCCCACCGCTACCACGCTCTCCGACGGGCGCCAACTAGTGATTTCCGGCGAAATGACTTGCGACGGGTGCGACGCGACAATTCAGGAAATCTACAATCCCTCGACGAATTCCTGGACTCAGGTCAATGGCGCACCATTCTTCTTTCCCTACTACCCGCACGTTTTTCTCTTGCCGGACGGTCGGATATTCGTTCCGTCAACCGGCGAAACTCCCATCGTCAGTCAGGTGCTCGATCTAAGCGCGCTGACGTGGACATCGGTAGGGGGACCGACACCTGTGGATGGCGGTAGCGCCGCCATGTATCTTCCGAACAAATTTTTGAAAATGGGAACAGCGTGGATCCGGATCTCGCGACGCGGTCTTCTGTAGTACTTCCTACGTGCTCGACATGACGCAGGCCTCCCCTTCATGGGTCCAGGTGACATCAATGGCGTTCCCGCGCACTTTTCACAACTCGACTCTTCTTCCTGATGGCACCGTCCTGGTGACCGGTGGCGGCACAACGACTAATGCGGTAGGTCTGGCAAATGCCGTCCTTCCTGCTGAGTTGTGGTCACCGACTACGCAAACCTGGACCACACTCGCGTCGATGAGCGCGCCTCGATTATATCACTCTGAGGCCCTGCTGCTACCCGATGGACGCGTACTAGTCTCTGGCGGCGGTCGGTTCAACGGCGTCAACGAGACTACCGATCAAATGACTGCGGAATTCTTTTCACCGCCCTATCTTTTCAAAGGAGTACGGCCAGTGATCACTTTTGCGCCTCCACAGTTGTCGTATGGGCAGAATTTCACTGTACAGACACCGGACGCAGCACGAATCGCCAAGGTATCGCTGATTCGATTTGGAAGCGTGACGCATTGCATCAACATGAGCCAGCGCTACCTTCCCTTGACTTTTGCGGCTGGTAGTGGGTCGCTCACTATCACGGCTCCGGCGAACGCCGAACTCGCGCCTCCAGGCAATTACATGCTCTTCCTCGTGGATTCCAACGGCATTCCTTCGGTGGCAGCCGTGGCCCACTTTTAGCCCCAAAAGGCGGTACAAACAAGTTGGTGCCGCGATTCGGCAACGGGAAATGGAACGATGGCGACAGGACGGAAATCCGGCGATCCAGAAGCGACTTTTAACCTTTCGACCGTCTGAACTGTGCTTCGAAAATCTTCTGGGTAAAATGTCCTTAGTCTTACAAGATTTTAGAAAGATGGGATGGTTCCGTGGGGAACTACGATTTGCGCTTCAAGGCGCAATTTTACTGTGCGCGGTTCTCCCTTACGTCCACTCCCAGGAGATTCCTGTTGGTTTCACCGTCGAACGTTACGCCAGAGTGTGGGAGCAGAATCCATTTACGCTAGCGAAGGCCGCCGTTACACAGAGGCAGCCTTCGATATTCGAAAAACTGTTCTTGGCGAGTTGGCTCATTGAGGGCGGAAAAGAGGTTATTTATGTCGAAAACTTTGAAACCAAAGAAGTGCAAAGGATATCCATTGAGCCCAATGAAAATAATATCCGTCTTCTTGGAATGAACCTGAACCCGAACCCGCGGCTTGTGGAAGCGGTGATTTCGGACGGCAAGGAAAAGGGGACCGTGAAGTTTCGTTATGACGACCAACTTTCCTTTGGGTCTGCGATTTCGACGCTGGCGCAGGTGCCAATCGACTTCGCCAGTAGTCAGGCACGGAATCCGGACGTCCCAGGAGAACATTCTTCGGCATTACAGGAGACTGCGCCGGCAGATCAGGCGCCGGCATCGCGGATTTACCCAGGAGTTCCGCGGGTTAATATGGAAGGCGGCCCGAGACAAGGAGCGTCGCGAGCACCGGGTTTTGGGCGAAAATATATTTTGCCAGATTCTGTGCCCGCACCTTCAAAAGTTAGGCCTAAATCAGGTGCCTCACAGTGATTGGAGTTTCACTCAATATGACAAATAGAACGAGGCAGCGCTCTGATCTGGAAGCGACTAAGCAGTTGTCTTAGGGCGCGAAGCGCATTGTCCAAAGTTTGTTAAGACCGCCAGAATTCGCGGCTGAAAATATTCTCCAGCCGTATTTCCTACCATGCATAAACATGATTAATACAAAGATGACGCTTTTCAGTAAGTCAGATAATATGCAAGCTGTGACACCGGTGCGAAAAAGCGTTTTGCAGGAGGTTTTTGATGTCTCTTCCTCCTTTTGTTGGGCCGACATTCTAGTCTTTAGTCTTATCTTGGGCTTCGGAATCCTGCAGTTCTTTTCTGCCCAGAGAGCGCCTGATTTCCTAAACGACGATGTGTTTTTTTCCGATGCCGGACGGTCGCTGGTCGAGCACGGCTTCTACGGGATCAATGGCTATGCGGAAACGAATCAGCCGCCCGGACTGCCGGCGGTCCTCGGTCTATTGTGCGTTGTCGGGTTTTGCGGTCATCTCGCCTGCTTGCAGGTTATGGCAATCTCCGGAACTCTTGGTTTTCTGGTCAGCTATGAACTTTTGCGGCGTCAAGTGCCCCGTCTCGTTGCCGCCTCGATCTGTTTGCTTTTGATATCCTCTCAGATGCCCTTCTGGAGCGGAACTCAAGTAGTCGCACCTGGTAATCCATATTTCTTTGCGTCGGCCAGCGCTCTGTTAGTCGCCTTAATTTTCGAGAACGCAAAAAATCGTACTTCGCGGATTTTATGGGGAGCCTTGTTGATTGTGCTGATAGGGGCTTCGCTCATGTTCGCTTCTGCGGCAATCGCGTTTTTGGGAGCAATCACCGCGAGTATTGGTGTTCTTTTCCTTCGGAATCGCCGGGAAGCGATTGCGCGCCTGAGGCTGTACTTCGGAGTATTTGTCGTGTGTGTCGTCGTACAGGGACTGTGGATGCATGAGGCAAAACGCGGAGCTGCGAGCTCGGGCATTTCAGCCCAGGAATGGCCGGTCGCGGGCTTCCCTCAATCGTATCTATCGCAATTGAAAGTGAAAGACGGCAATTATCCCGAATTGGGGATGGCGACGGCCCGCGATATCCCGGTGCGAATACTTAAGAACGCCTACGAGCGCGCCAATTTACTAAGTCGTATATTACTTCGCCGGCCGATTTATATCGCCTGGATGTCAATCACGACGATCGGAGTGCTGCTGCTTGGCTTACTGGGCTGGTGTCGCTCGGTTTGGCCCAAAGGGGGCGGCTTTCAAGATTGGTATTTTGCGGGATACGAATTTATTTACTTACTTTGGCCGTGGCAGCTGGAAGCGAGATTTTTCTTGCCCGTTGCGCCGCTCGCGTGCTTGTACATATGGCGTGGGATAACAACGCTCGTTTACCTCGCAAAGAATAAGCCTCGATGGCTCGGTGCGGTCTGGTTACCAACAGGGATCAGCCTGACGGCCTGCTCCTGGTTTTGGGTGCATGGCTCCGGAATTGCCACCAACGTACCTAATGGAGGATTACAGGACGAAACGTCCTTTGTTGTCTGGCTACTATCGGCCTTCCTCGCCATGTGGATGATCTGGTCGGATACGAAGTGGCTGGGCTCAATGTCCGATCTGCTGCGCCGCTATTGGCCGGTCGATGCTCTGCGAATCAGCCCACGGCGCGGACTACAGATCTTTTGTATGGTTCTGGTCATTGGCATGGTTGCTCTTGGACTGAAGCAACAAATCGAGATCGGACGTGTCAATTTGGATCCTAACTCTGTCGTTAATCGCCTCTCACCTGACATTGAGGCTGCCACATGGGTCCGCTCTCACACTGATATCGGCGCCATTATCATGGCGCGGCATGTTCCCACCACCTGGCACTATTCGCAAAGAAAAGTGGTTTGGTTTCCACCAAGTTCAAATCCGCAGTTGCTGATGGATGGAATCCTGAAGCATCAGGTGAACTTCGTAATTGTCGCGCATCGCGATAACAACTATTACCTTCCGCCGGATGATGATTCCTTCGCCCCGTTGCTGGCGGCGGATCCCAACGCTTTTCGTTTAGTTTACCAGGCTCCAAAAATCAGGATTTTCCAGGTCGTTACCAAGAGTGCGCTCCATCTCGGATGACCACGAAGTACTTAAGGGCGAAAGGCTCCGGCCTGTTGTCAGCAGGCAAGGGGAGTTGCCTGCCTGGTTCGTCAGTTTCAACCCGGCGTCACCGCATCGCGGCTTGCGCTTCATGATTCAGTGGAGGCGCATCTGTGCCTGAAAAGATATTTTTATAACCCTCAGCAAACAAATGGATAAAGCTCAACACACGAAAATCGCTATCATTGGTCTTGGCTATGTCGGACTACCACTTTCGCTGCAGTTTGCCCGCTCCGGCGTGCACGTCCTTGGCCTGGACATCGATTCGGACAAGGTGGATGCGCTCAACCAGGGGCGAAGTTATATCAGGCATATTCCTGCGGAATCGGTGGCGACGCAGGTGGATGCGGGCCGTCTGTCAGCCGCCACGGATTTTTCTCGGGTTAAGGAGGTCACGCAGTTATCATCTGCGTCCCAACCCCGCTGAACAAGAATCGCGAGCCTGACATTTCGTTCATTTTGCAGACTGGGCGTGCTATTGCACCACATCTTCTGCGGGCACCTTGGTTGTTCTGGAGTCAACGACCTATCCTGGTACTACGGACGAGGACTTGCGAGCCGTTCTCGAAGCGGGGTCAGATCTGAAGGCAGGTGAAGACTTTCACCTCGCCTTCTCGCCGGAGCGTGAAGACCCTGCGAATCCTGCCAGCAAAGTGGGTGAGGTGCCCAAACTCGTCGGCGGTCTGACACCGCGCGTGTCTGGAGAAAGCAGTGCAGATTTATAGCCGGGCGGTCAAGAGTCATTGTGCCTGTTTCGTCCTGTCGCGTCGCAGAAGCTGCCAAGCTGCTGGAAAACATTTTTCGCAGCGTGAACATCGCCCTGGTAAACGAATTGAAGCTGGTGTACGCCTCGATGGGGATCGACATCTGGGAGGTAATTGAAGCGGCGAAGACCAAACCATTTGGGTTCATGCCTTTCTATCCCGGGCCCGGATTGGGTGGGCATTGCATCCCGATCGATCCCTTTTACCTGACATGGAAGGCGAGGGAGTTCGACCACAGCACCCGGTTCATCGAGTTGGCGGGCGAGATCAACGCCGCAATGCCTGTCCACGTAGTGGAGCGATCGGGAGAAGCCCTGAATTCCGCGCGCAAGCCTCTGAACGGATCGCGCGTGCTGGTTGCTCGGCCTCGCTTACAAGCCGAATGTCGACGACGAACGCGAGTCGCCCAGCTACCGCATTATGGAGATTGCTCAAGCAGCGCGGGGCCGAGGTTGCCTATTACGATCCGTATGTGCCGGTGATTCGTCCAACGCGCGAACACCCGCAATGGGCGGGAACAAAATCTGTCGCTTGGGACCAAGTGACCATTGGGGGATTCGATGCCGTAGTCATCACGACAGCCCACGCCTGCGTGAACTATCAGGAACTCGCCGACTGGGCGCAGTGCATCGTCGACACTCGGAACGCAATGGCATCCGTGCAAGTCTCGCCAGACAAAGTTTGGAAAGCGTGACTGGTGCCGTAGAATCTCCGAAAGCCCGTATCGGCAACAGATGGGTTCTTCTGGCACCGAAGATTGCGTCTCGTTCAACGCCGGACATTCTGGTGCCCGACTTTGCTGGGCGTGTTTCTGCGCTCGCCTTGTTTCTGGCCGTGCCGCTGGTTTGGTGGTGCTGCCTGCGGAGAGTCTTTCCTTTCGTTGACGGAACGGCTCCCTGCAGAGATTCTGGTGGTGGAAGGCTGGATTGGCCGCGATGGCGTACGGGCAGCGGCAACGGAGTTCGATCCAGCGCGGCTATCAGATACGTTGTCGCGGCCGGCGGCTGGGCCACAGCCGGACGGTGGGAAGACAGTGATCGGAGTTATGCCGAAGGAGCCGAGCAAGAGCTGATTCGTGTAGGCATTCCCGAAGCTCAAATAATTGTTGCAACCGCCGCCAAGGGACGTCGAACGACAGCGCACTTTCGAATCTGCCGTTGCCGTCTGGCGAGCGCTTCGGTCCAGAGGGATCCACCCCAAGGCGTCTTAATGTGTTCACTTTGGGCCTTCACGCGAGACGAAGCCGTCTCGTTTTTGCCAAAATTTATCGGCCCGACACGGAACATAGGGGTCGTGAGCTGGATCCCCTTAACTTATAGAATCTGTGCCATGGTGGCAGTCCAGCGATCGTGCCAAAGAGCTGCTTACGGAAACCGCCGGCTACGCTCTATGAAGCCCTGTTCAACTCCGGTCGGTCTTCGAACTCTCCCGATAAAGAAATATTTCAAGGTAATTAGTTAGCGGGCATAGTACGCCGGAAAGGTTGCGGATCCTGATTTTACAGACTCGCGTCTGGGAAATCACCCCGCTTCGATCGCAATCATCTTCTATGCGCATTTTATTAACAGGCGGTGCCGGCTTCATCGGGTCGGCGGTATGCCGGTACCTGATTGAGGAGACAGACGCCGAGGTCGTCAATGTCGACAAGTTGACGTATGCGGGCAATCTCAATTCACTTCGGATAGTGAGCGGGGATCCGCGTTACGCGTTCGTAAAAGTTGATATCTGCGATGAAACAGCGATCCGACACTTGTTCAACGAGAGCGGGCCGGATGCCGTCCTGCATCTTGCGGCCGAAAGCCATGTGGATCGTTCGATCACCGGCTCACGCAGTTTCGTCGAGACAAACATCGTTGGCACCCACACGATGCTTGAGGCGGCACGTTCCTATTGGTCCAGCCTCGCGGGCGAGGCGAAGCAAAGGTTCCGTTTCCTCCATGTCTCGACCGACGAGGTTTATGGTTCGCTCGGAGCGGACGGACTTTTCACCGAGTGCACAGCCTATGATCCCTCCTCACCTTATGCGGCCTCCAAGGCGGCCTCCGATCATCTGGCGGTCGCGTGGCATCGCACGTATGGTCTGCCGGTCATTGTCTCGAACTGCTCGAATAACTATGGTCCGTACCAATTCCCTGAGAAACTCATTCCCTTGATGACCTTGAACGCATTCGAAGGCAAGCCTCTGCCGGTTTACGGGAACGGCACGAATATTCGTGACTGGCTTTATGTCGAGGATCATGTAAAAGCACTTTATCTGATGCTGAGGAACGGACGACCAGGTGAGACTTACAATGTCGGCGGTCGAAATGAGCGCACGAACCTGCAATTGGTCCAAGGCATCTGCTCGGTACTTGATGAACTTAGCCCGAATGGCCGGCCCCACGATCGATACATTACCTTTGTGACGGACCGTCCAGGTCATGATCAACGATATGCGATTGACGCAAGCAAGATTGAACGCGAACTCGGCTGGCGAGCTGAGGAGACTTTCACGAGCGGTTTAGCCAAAACGGTGCAATGGTATCTCGACAACAAGTGGTGGTGGTCCCCGTTGCGCGATAAAGTCTGCGCTGGCGAGAGAATCAGTCTGGTCAACGCAGGATAGATTTCTCGACTGACGCCTCTGAATTCGCTGTGGGTTTATGACAGACCATCAGAAGCAAACGACCGATTCTCTTATCAAGGAGGGATTGAGTCAGACTGAGTCAGCTAGACCCATCTATCGCATGACAGAGGAAGGACTAAGTTGATCTGAGAATCTGCAACCATCTGCTATGAAAGGCATCATTCTCGCCGGTGGGAGCGGTACACGCCTCTACCCTTTGACGTTAGCCACCTCTAAACAGCTCATGCCGGTCTACAATAAGCCGATGATCTATTATCCATTGAGCGTGTTGATGCTCGCTGGAGTTACGGAGATCCTGATCATCAGTACACCAGCCGATCTGCCGCAATTCCAACGGCTGTTCGGCGAAGGATCGCAATGGGGATTATCATTTAGTTACGCTGTCGAACCCAGGCCCGAGGGTCTGGCGCAGGCCTACATCATCGGGGCTGATTTCATCAAAGGAGAGCCGTCAGTGCTTATCCTGGGCGACAATGTCTTCTACGGCCATGGACTACCGGACTTGCTGGCTCCCGGACATATCCAGTCGACCGGCGCTACCGTTTTTGCTTATCACGTCAATGATCCTCAGCGCTACGGTATCGTCGAATTTAATGTAAGTGGCCGCGCGCTCTCCGTGGAAGAGAAGCCCCGCATGCCACGCTCAAACTGGGCAGTAACGGGCCTCTACTTTTTTGACGCGAGAGTGATCGACATCGCAGCTAATCTAAAACCCTCTGGGCGCGGCGAGTTGGAAATCGCTGACGTCATCTCTGCATATCTTGAGTGGGGTCAACTCGACGTAAAACGAATGGGCCGCGGTTTCGCGTGGTTCGACATGGGCACGCACGACAGTCTCATTGAGGCGTCTATTTTTGTGCAGACGCTGGAAAAACGCCAGGGGTTGCACATTGCCTGTCCAGAGGAGATCGCCTATAACCAGGGTTTCATCACGCACGAGGAATTTGTCACCCTCGCAAAAAAGTTCGAGAAAAGCGCCTACGGGCAATATTTGTTGAAAGTAGCAAACGAAAAAGTGTAGTTACGGCGCCTTGTAAGACACTTCATTTGACGGCGGACTTTCGAGGCCAGCGCTGTTTAAGGCGGTGACTACCCAGTAGTACGTGGCTGCCGCTTTTCAGATTCGACACCGTCACAGTAGTGACCTTCCCCAGCGTAATAGTCTGGGTGTAGGTTTTGCTGGCCAGTCCAAAATGTATTCGGTACCCGGTCGTATTGGTCGCAGGATTGCTAGTCGCGAATTCGCGTTCCATGCTAGCGTGATACTGGAACCCGTCGAGGACGCACTCGGCGTCGGAGTAGCGGACGGTTTCGGCGTCGGAGCAGGAGTTGAGGACGGCGTGGGGCTTGCACCTGGAGCTGGAATCGAGTTCGCCGCCCGGAAAGCCACTAGTTGCATCACCCACCCGCCCGCACTTTTGAGCGGCGCAGTGGCGCTGTAAGAACTGATCGCCTTGACAATCTGATCTTCCGCGATATCCCCGTCAGGGCTCGTGAGCAGTCGCTGCGTGAGCCCGGTTCCGGCGCCTAGGGTCGAAGTTTGTACGGTGTTGGCGCCGACCAACAGATCCGTGGCATTCTTTGTTGTCACTGTGCCGCTGTTGCTCGTCGCGCCAGCCCCTATTGCCGCCGCAACCGCATCCAACGGAGTGACTGGATCAATTCCGCTGTACTCCATGATTCTGATGTCCGGAGCGGTCGCTGCTACGTTGAACTTCAGTGCTACCGCATTGGCGCTGGCCTTTGCAGCCGAAATCTTTTTCGCGTAATAAATGGCCTGAGAGAGCGCACCATTCACAGTCGGCCCAACCGCCAACTGATAGGCATTTCCATTTGAGTCTGTCAGCGAACTGACATGGGCGGTGGTGTCGTTCCATCCCACGATAACAATGTTCAGGTCCCCAGCGGTCTGCGCTGCAGTATATGGCACCGTTACGGCCGTCTGCGGCGTCTGCGGCACTGCATAGTTGCCCTGGACATAGACAGGCATTGCTGGGGTAGGGGTAGGAGTGGGAGTAGGAGTAGGGGTAGGGGTGGGAGAGGCCGCCGCCCGGAAAGCCACCATTTGCATGACCCATCCGCTCGCAGAAGCCAGAGGTGCGCTTGCACCGTAGCTACCGGCCGCCGTCACGACTTCATCCTCCGCAATGTCGCCGTCCGGTTTGGTGAGCAACCGCTGTGTGAACCCGCTGCCGGCACCCGAGGTCAACGATTGCACAGTGTTGGCACCTACTAACAAATCCGTGGCGTTCGTAGTCCTTATGGTGCCG
This sequence comes from uncultured Verrucomicrobiae bacterium, assembly GCA_963736745.1. Taxonomy (GTDB): domain Bacteria; phylum Verrucomicrobiota; class Verrucomicrobiia; order Chthoniobacterales; family JAFAMB01; genus JAFAMB01. The sequence goes on from CAVTQD010000011.1 coordinate 66,143, forward strand.
CTGTTGCTGGTTGCGCTGTTGCCAATTGCTCCTACGAACGTGTCCACAGCATTGACCGGATCAATCCCGCTATACTCCATGATTCGAATGTCGGGGGTGGTGGCCGCTGTATTGAACGTCACGGTCAGGGAATTCGTGGCGGCCGCGGCAGCCGAAATTTTCTTAGCATAATAAATAGCCTGGGAAAGCGCGCCGGTGACCATGGGTCCCACCGCCAACTGATACACGTTCCCCTTGGAATCTTTTAGCGAACTGACATGTGCGGTCGAGTTGTTCCACCCCACAATCACGACGTTTAGATTCCCGGCGGTCTGCGCAGCCGTATACGGAACAGTTACGCTCGTCTGCGACGTCTGCGGCACCGCGTAGTTGCCCTGGACATACTTGGGCGTTACAGCCGCAAGGGCGCTGTGAGCGAACAGAGCGATCGGCAACCCTGAAAGAACTACCAATCTTCTCAGGGGGTACAAGAAAAGAAAATGTCTCATCGTCAATCTTTTGGCTCGATTTTTGACAGCCTGATGCGAAACCGATCCGCCTCGGTCCAAGAGGCACACCCAAAAAGCGTGCTCGTCGACGAAACGAACTAAGCGGAACGGAACGTGAAATCGGGCGGATGGCTCAGATCAAGGGACCTGAGGCAGACTGCGCAGTGGAAAGAGAACGACTGCACAAGGCTGCTGCCGCGGTGCGGAGCGGTACCGAAAAGAAGAGCACGATCCCTGGCGGGGCGCAGCGCGAAATCCTTCTCGCGCCGGCACTACTGACGAACTTATTTTTGCACATGGATTTTGCTTTTATGTGGAAGCCGGACAATTGGCAAGCAATTCGAGCCGAAAAATGCAAAAAAAATTCAATTCCTAGATAGAAATGCAGAAAAAGCGTCATTTCTCGTAATTGCGCGAATTTCCATTGGTCGCTGGAAAATTTCCTCCCGGTGCACCGTCTCCTGAATCCCCCTTGGGCTTCGTTGAGTTCAAAATGGGTCGTCCACGAGGCGGGAGGAAGGAGCATATCTGGATCCGATAGGTGACTGACGCGCAACGGGGCAGCCGACCCATTTTCAACCGGCCCTGCGGCGAAACCCAATGGATTTAGGAGGACGGTACACCAGTAGCCTGAAGCTACTTAAGGGGCGGTGTAAGACACTTCATTTGACGGCGGACCGTCGGTGCCAGCGCTGTTATATGCAGTGACAACATAGTAGTATGTAAGACCACTTATCAGATCCGACACCGTGACTGTGGTTGCGTTCCCGAGAGTGGTGGTATCCGTGTAGATTCCGCTGGCGACTCCAATATGCAATCGGTAGCCAGTGGTGTTGGTAGCCGGATTGCTGGTCGGAGGATCCGCATCCCACGCCAGCGTGACGCTGGAAGCTGGAGTCGGGGTTGGCGCGGGAGTTGGGGTCGGCGCGGGAGTTGGGGTTGGAGTCGGCGTAGATTTTGGAGTGGGGGCGGGCGTCGGCGTAGCCGTTGGACTTGAGGAAGAGTTCGCTGCACGGAAAGCCACCATTTGCATCACCGACCAACCGGCTTCATTGAGCGGCGCAGAGGCCCCGTAGGAACCGGCCGCCGCGACGATCTGATCTTCAGCGATATCACCGTCAGGGTTCGTGAGCAAGCGCTGTGTGAACCCGGCGCCGGCGCCGGTTGTCAACGTCAGTACGGTGTTTGCTCCGACCAACAGATCCGTGGCATTCTTGGTGGTGACAGCGCCGCTGCTGCTCGTCGCGCTGTTACCTGTCGACCCCACAACTGTGTCCACCGGGATTGACTGGATCAATCCCGCTATACTCCAAGAGCCGGATGTCCGGATAGGTCGCTGCTGCGTTAAACGTCAACGTTACAGCGTTGGCGCCGGCTTTGGCCGCCGAAATATTCTTTGCGTAATAAATGGCTTGCGAGACCGCGCCGGGCGCACCGTCGGCCCAATCGCTAACTGATAGACGTTTCCGACCGAGTCCGTCAACGAACTGACTTCTGCGGTCGAGTCGTTCCATCCCACGATCACCACATTCAGATTCCCAGCGGTCTGCGCTGCCGTGTAGGGCACCGTTAAAGCCATTTGCGGTGTCTGCGGCGCCGTGTAATTGCCTTGGACATAGGCAGGGGTTGCTGGAGTTGCCGTAGGTGCGGGGGTAGGTGTCGGAGAAGGGGTCGTCGACCCGGCGCGGAAAGCCACCATTTGCATCACCCAATCACCGGCATAGTCGAGGGGTGCGCTTGCGGCGTAGCTACCGGCTACCGTCACAAGCTCGTCTTCCGCTATGTCAGCGTCCGGGCCGGGAAGCAAGCGCAGGGTAAACCCGCTGCCGGCATCGGCGGTCGTTGTTTGCACAGTGTTGGCTCCCACCAACAAATCCGTTGCGTTTGTAGTGGTCAAGGTGCCGCTGCTGCTCATGGCGCTGTTGCCGGTCGCCCCCACGAATGTGTCCACGGGACTGACGGGATCAATCCCGCTATATTCCAAGATTCGTACGTCCGGGTAGGTGGCCCCTGTATTGAACGTCACCGTTACGGCATTCGTCGCTGCCGCGGCCGCCGAAATATTCTTCGCGTAATAAATAGCCTGCGAGAGCGCGCCCGTAACCATCGGTCCCACCGCCAGCTGATAGACGTTTCCGTTGGAGTCCGTCAACGAAGTGACATGTGCGGTTGAGTCGCTCCATCCTACGATCACCACGTTCAGATTCCCATCGTTCTGCGCCGCCGTATACGGCACGGTGACTGATGTCTGTGGTGTCTGCGGCACAGCATAATTGCTCTGGACATACTTGGGTGTCGTCTGCGCTGCTACCGCGTTGTGAGCGAATAGTGCGAGCGGGAACCATGCAAGAACTGCTAATCTTTCCAGAAGGCGCAAAGACAGATATTGTCTCATCATTAGTTTTTTTGGGGCGTTACTGTTGGTTGCTTGGTTTCGACAGGCCGAATGCGGAGTGATCACCACTGGGAGTTGAGACATTTGAAAAAAATGGTGTTCGTCGGAAGAACGAACAAAAACGGACGAAACGTGGTTATCTGCCGTTTAAATCAAACAACCTGAGATGCAGCGCACAGTGGAAAGGAAACTACTGCACGAGGCATTGCCGAAAGGCGGAGCGAAGCGAGACGCACAATCCGTGGCGAGACGCAGCGCGAAATCCTTCTCGCGCCGACAATAGTAACGATCAGAAGTTTGTACATTGGGCCTGCTTTTAGGAGCAATTCAGACATTTGGCAAGCGCTTTAAGGCGAAAAATACAAAAAAAAATCGATTCTGCGCTAAAAATGCAAGAAATAGTCAAATTATTTTACGCATGGCATTGCAGCGAGTGAGGCGCGTAAGGAATAAAGGCACCGCTAACGAGTGCACCGGATCGCTGGGCAAGCGAATTTCATTGTATTGCTCTATGAGCTGTTTCGCGGACCCGAGAACAGCGGGTAGAATTTGGGAGTATCAGAGTCTTTACCGGGGCTAGAAACACCAAAAAGCCTATTGGTCCTTCATCAAAGCAAAACGTTCTGGACACAACCCGCAATTAACCTTTAAGACATCAGCCAACTACATAACTACCCCACGTCAGTGGTCGCAAGAATCGGGAGCTGCAGAGGCAAGGGCGGAACGCTGGCATGAGGGTTAGTGGAGAGTGTCGTCTTATGCAAATCGGATTCAAAAAAAACACATGCACTAAACTGGCTGCTCTTGCTCTCCTTTTATGTACTGGTTGCCAAGCGCCAAAAAAGGTCCCGCAGCATTTGACTAGTCAGACGCCCAGCTTCCTGGTGGCTGGAGATGCCGTTAGAATCTCGTTTCCTGCAGCTCCGGAGCTGAACCAATCACAAAAGATTGGGGCGGATGGAACGTTAAGCCTGCCTTTGATTGGCGAAGTTACAGCCGCGGGAAAGACCGTCGGCCAGCTCCAGATCGAGTTAGCGCGCCTCTATAAGCCGCAGCTTCAGGATAACGAAGTCCTTGTCACTCTGGATACCAGAGCCGTGCCGGTGGTCGTCTCCGGCGCCGTGCAAAAACCCGGAAAAATCGTCTTTGAGCGACCGGCCACCGTGCTTGAGGCCATCATGGAGGCCGGAGGATTTACTCCGGAGGCGGACCTAAGAAAGGTGTCCCTCATTCGCATCGTGAAGGGAGAACATGAGTCGCAAATCGTCGACTTGAGAGCCGTCCTGAAAGGCAAGCCGACTCCCGCGATTTATTGTTCTGGTGGGGACGTGATTTACGTTCCGGAAAAACTTTTGCTTTTCTGACAACTGGAGCTGGAGAACCGGATCAGCGTTTCGGCGGATCGGGACAGACTTAATAATAGCTAGCCTGGCGATCTTCGACGAAGTTCATGCCGCTTGTGAAGACGCCGACTCGCCCGAACTTCGACACCTTTCTCTCCATCTCCGCCCCGCCCCGCCGCTCCGCCGATCCATTTCTCCCCATCGCCGGCCCGCCGCTCCGCCGCCCCGCCGCTCCGTCTCTCCCCGTCGCCGCCCCGCCGGCCCCCCGATCCGCCGATCCATTTCTCCCAGCATGCCGCATTTGTTTCATTCTGATGACGGTCGTGCTCGCGGCTTGCTCCAAACCTGCGAAACCGGTTGTCAGCGCGGATATCGACTACTGGACTTGTGCGATGCACCCCTCGGTGCACTCCGAAAGCCCGGGAAAATGTCCGATTTGCGGGATGGACCTGGTTCCCGTCACCCTCAGGAAAGAGGAATTGTCCAAGACCAACGAGTTCGTTATCCCGATTCAGCGTCAGCAGCAGATCGGCGTAACCTACGCCGAGGTTCGGCGCAGGCACATGCGCTTTGAGATTCGCTCCACAGGGACTTTGGAAGTCGATCAGGCGCAGATCTTCGAGTGTGTTGCTCGCGTGGACGGTTATATTGAAGAGGTGCAGGTTCATTCGCCCGGCGATCGCGTAGTCGTCGGGCAGCCCTTGATGACGATCTACAGTCCCGATCTTCGTGCGCCGGAGCAGGAATTGGTCAACCTGCTCAAAGTGCAGGTCAACGGCAGCGTCACCCCCGCATCATTGGACCAATTGATTAGTTCTGCACGGCGTAGGTTACAGTTACTGAATATGGGGTCGACTGAGATCTCAGAACTTGAACGCACAGGTCAACCTAACGACCGTCTTTTGCTTCGCTCCCCTTTCGACGGCGTCGTCAGCGAGGCGCCAATGAAGATTGGTATGAGCGTGAAAAGCGGAGACAAGCTGATGACGGTGCTCAACTTATCGAATTTGTGGCTCTGGGTGAATATTTATGAAAACGATATCGGACTCTTACGACCGGGCCAACCGGTGACGGTGACTCTGCCTGCCCTGCCGAATCGCTCTTTGCAAGGAAGATTAGTTGTTATCAGGCCGACGATCGATCCTGTAAATCGCACCGCCCTGGCTCGGATCGATATTCCGAACCCGGATGGCCAACTGCGGCCGGGGATGTTTGCCAATGTCACTTACGAAATTGACGACGGCGAAGGACTGACAATTCCGTTTGATTCAGTTCTCCCCACCGGGTTGCGAATGCTGGTGTTTGAAGACAAGGGATCTGGAAGATTGCAGGCGCGATTCATACAAGTCGGCCGGCAGTTTATTGACCCCACAGACCCCAATCAGGAGCGCTATTATCAGGTTATCGGCGGTTTGAAAGAGGGAGATCGTATCGTATCAAGCGCGAACTTTTTGATCGATGCCGAGGCGCAGGTCCAGGGTGCGGTGAGGGATTTCGGAACTGAGCAGTAGGCGAGAAGGGGAAGAGATGGGTCGGCGGGTCGGTGGATCGGCGGGTCGGCGTGGGGGGGAAGAGATGGGTCGGCGGGTCGGTGGATCGGCGGGTCGGCGTGGGGGGGAAGAGATGGGTCGGTGGGTCGGTGTGCTCGGCGTGGGGGGAAGAGATGGGTCGGCGGGTCGGTGATCGGCGTGGGGGGAAGAGATGGGTCGGCGGATCGGTGGATCGCGGGTCGGCGTGGGGGGAAGAGATGGGTCGGCGGATCGGTGGATCGGCGTGGGGGAAGAAATGGGTCGGCGGGTGGGTGGGAAGAGAGTCGGCGGGTCGGCGGGTCGGTGTATGGGCGGGTCGGCGTGGGGGAGAGACGGATCGGCTGTTGGTTAATTAGGAGTGGCGCTCAGAGCAAAGGAGTGTATAATACATTTTAAAATACTGTTATGAGCGCCGTTAAGCATTTTCGAGAGTTGGATGTTTATCAAGGAGCTATGTCGTTAGTGCTTCGTATTTTCCAATTGACCAAGCATTTTCCGCTCGAGGAAAGATACACGCTGACTGAACAGGTCAGGCGTTCCTCACGCTCCGTGTGCGCGAATTTGGCGGAGGCTTGGAGAAAGAGGCGATACCAGGCTGCGTTTGTGTCAAAGCTGAATGACGCAGAGGCTGAGGCTGCGGAGACCCAAGTGCATGTCGAGATCGCCTTCCGACACAGTTATCTTAAGCAGGAGGTCTTTGACGAACTTGATAACGCATGTGACAGGATCCTGGCCCAGCTCGTTAAAATGATCGACCATGCGGACCGTTGGGTAATCAAACCTCGTGCCGTAGAAGAGGCGCGTTACGCGCCTCTCAATGACGCCGCCTCGTCGCTCCCCCACGCCGCACTGCCGCCTCGCCATCCCGCCGATACGGTTGCCCCACACGCCGACCCGTCTCTTCCAAACCCCCGTGCCTGACGATCTCACACCAGAAAAAAAGCCGACCTCGCCGTCTTCCGGACACGCCGACCCACCGCTCCGCCACCCGGCCGATCCGCCTCTCCCCCCCACCGACCCACCGACCCGCCGCCCCACCGACCCGCCTCTCCCCCCCTCGCCGACCACCGACCCGCCCCCCACCGACCCACCGACCCGCCGATCCACCGACCCGCCTCTCCCCCCGTCTCTCATCGGGCGGATCATCGCAATCAGCGCGCGAAATCCGGTTCTGGTCGTTGTCTTGACAATTCTAGGGATTGCCGCGGGCATCTATTCGCTGTCTCAGACACCACTCGATGCGATTCCCGATCTTAGCGACGTCGAGGTAATCATTTACACCGACTGGCAGGGGCGTTCTCCAGACCTGATTGAGGACCAGGTCACTTATCCCATTACCACCAAATTTATTGCTGCGCCTAGGGTGAAATTTGTCCGCGGGGAGTCGATGTTTGGGAAATCGTTTGTCCACGTGATTTTTCAAGATGGTACCGACATCTATTGGGCTCGTTCACGAGTAATCGAGTACCTGAACTCAGTTCGTGGCACGTTGCCGGAAGGCGTAAATCCACTCATTGGGCCGGATGCCACCGGAGTCGGTTGGGTCTTCGAATACGCGCTCGTCGATGATAGCGGAAATTACAATCTGGCCCAACTCCGATCACTCCAGGACTGGAACCTCCGGTACGCCCTCGAATCCGTCGCTGGAGTTGCCGAAGTCGCTCCTGTCGGCGGGTTCGTCAAACAATACCAGATCGATCTAGATCCAAACAAACTTATCGCCTACAACGTTTCCGTCAGCGAGGTCGTCGATGCCGTCCGCAAGAGCAACATGGATGTTGGGGGCAAGACCGTCGAAATTGCCTCGACCCAGTTTTTCGTTCGCGGACGCGGATACGTTAAAAACATCAGCGATTTAGAGAGCGTCGTTCTAAAGGTCAATGGCGGTATTCCCATCTACGTAAGAAATGTGGGCGAGGTACATTTGGGACCGGAGCTTCGGTATGGTGTCGCTGAACTCAATGGCCAGGGAGAAGTCGTTGGCGGAATCGTCGTAATGCGCTACGGCGAGAACGCGCTTAGGGTCGTTGAGGGCATTAAGAAGAAGATTGAAGAAATCAGGACCTCTTTGCCACCAGGTGTTCGTATTGTACCAACCTACGATCGGAGCACGCTGATTTACCGTGCGATCGATACCTTGCGCGAAAAACTTCTGGAGGAGAGCATCGTGGTGGCGATCATCTCGGTGCTCTTTCTCTGGCATGTGCGCTCAGCGCTCGTGGCAATTATCACATTGCCGGTCGCAATTATTCTCTCGTTTATCCCAATGCTATGGCTCGGTGTGACCTCGAATATTATGTCGTTAGGGGGAATCGCCATTGCCATCGGCGCCATGATCGACGCAGCCATTATCATGGTTGAAAATGCCCATAAGGCCCTCGAACGTTTTCGCGAGGAGCACGGGCGCGATGCTGAAGGGCGCGAGCGCTTTAATGTGATAGTCGGCGCCGCACAGGTTGTTGGACGCCCTCTGTTCTTCTCTCTACTTGTCATCACGGTGAGCTTCATTCCGGTCTTCTCTTTGCAAGCGCAGGAAGGACGCCTCTTTCGATCGCTGGCATTCACCAAAACTTTCTCCATGCTTTTCGCGTCGCTCCTTGGATTGGTGCTGGTTCCCGTCCTGATGACCTGGATGATCCGCGGCAGGATCAGGCCGGAGAAAATGAATCCAATCAATGCTCTTTTGATCGGCCTTTACAATCCGCTGGTAAGTCTCGTGCTGCGGTTTCCTTGGCTGACACTTGGCGTGGCGGCTGCCGCGCTGGGGCTTACCTGGATCCCATTCAGTCGGCTCGGAAAAGAATTCATGCCGCCACTAAATGAGGGCACTATTTTGTATATGCCGGCTGCGGTGCCGGGGATCTCGATCGAGGAAGCAACGAAGATCCTGCAAATTCAAGATCGTATTCTCAAAAAGTTTCCAGAGGTTGAAAGCGTATTCGGCAAGGCTGGCCAGGCCGATACCGCAACCGACCCAGCCCCCTTATCGATGTTCGAGACCGTTGTACAGCTAAAACCTCCCGAGCAATGGCCGGCTGGTATGACCTGGCAGAAAATCACCGCGGATATGAATCAAGCCACCAAGACGCCGGGAATGGCACAAATATTTTGGATGCCGATTCAAACCCGGACCGAGATGCTTACCACCGGAATGCGCTCAGTGCTCGGGATCAAAATCTTCGGTCCGACCTTGGAAGGTCTCCAGCGTTTGGGAATTTCGATCGAACGAGCATTGTCTGATCTCCCCAATACCCGGAGTGCTTTTGCGGAACGAACGACCGGAGGCTATTTTCTTGATTTCACCGTTAATCGGGAAGCAGCCGCCCGCTACGGTCTTCGGGTGGAGGACGTCAACCAGATCGTGGAGATTGCCATTGGAGGAGATACGATTGGAGCCACCGTGGACGGTCGGGAGAGATATTCCATCAGTGTTCGTTATTCACGTGATTTTCGCGACAACATCGACGCCCTAAAACGGGTACTCGTCGCTACCCCTAGTGGAAATCAGGTGCCGATCTCCCTCCTGGCCGAAATTCGCTATCGGACCGGTCCACCCGATATTCGCGACGAAAACGGTCAGCTTGTTAGTTACGTTTTCGTCGACATCACCAGCAGTAATATCAACGGCTACGTGGAAGCCGCTTCGAAGGAAATTAGCGAGCGGGTGCAATTTCCCCCGGGCTACTACATTCAGTGGGCGGGCCAGTTCCAGTATCTGCAAGCAGCCGAAAAAAGGCTGGCAATCCTGATCCCTTTCACGCTGCTGATTATTTTCCTCTTACTTTATCTTAACACGCGTTCGCTGACAAAAACCTTCATCGTCTTGTTGACGGTTCCCTTCTCCCTCGTCGGCGCGTTCTGGTTAGTCTATCTGCTCGGATACAATCTGAGCGTGGCGGTATGGATTGGCTTAGTCGCTTTAGCCGGTCTCGACGCGGAAACTGGCGTCGTGATGCTGCTATATCTCGACTTAAGCTGGGAAAAATTTCGATCAGAGGGTCGAATGAATTCCCTCTCGGATCTCTATGCCTCGGTCCGTGAAGGCGCCGTCCAGCGGATTCGCCCTAAAATGATGGCGGTCTGCGCGATCCTTTTCGGTTTGCTTCCCATCATGTGGGCACCTGACTACCAAGCCGGCGCTGATGTCATGAAACGGATCGCCGCACCCATGATCGGAGGAGTCATTACTTCAGCCGTTTTAAATTTGCTGATTTATCCGGTCATCTACGTCATGTGGCGAAGGCGGCATTTGCCAAAAGCCGGCGATGAGCTTATTGCGGTCTAGAAAACTCTTAGGCAGATGCTTCGCGTCAGCCTGACCAGCCTTCGCTACTCGATGTAACTAATTTCAGGCTTCATTCAATGGCAATGCCTCGTCAGTAAAGGATCGCTAGCAACCAGATTCTATCGGGCTTCAAGGAGCGAAATGTATGGCAAAGTTCAGGAAGTTCCCAGATCGACAACTGGAAATAAAAACGGGATGCAGACGTCGCCGACCCGCTTTAGCCGATTTCTTCCAAGTGATGATTAGAAAGTGATATTAGAATGACGCATCGTTGCGACGAAAACTCTCAAGAAGTTCAACCGGAGTGACGGTTGCCGTTCCCAGTTTCGCGACAACCACGCTACTGGCATGATTCGAGATTTCTGCCGCTTCAATTGGCGTAGCACCAGAAACAATTGCCAGTGTGAAGAGGGCAATCGCCGTATCGCCGGCCCCGGAAAGATCATAAACCTCGCGCGCACGTGCCGGCACATGGTACGGCGGCTGATCTCCATCAAAGAGAATCATTCCTTGTTCACCGAGCGTGATAAGCAGATGGTCCAGATTCCAATCCTTGAGCAACTTCTTGCCTACATTTAATAGTAACTCGTCCTGCATAGGCTCGAGTTCGGGTTCGTGCCATGGTTGATTTGCCGCAACGAACGCCTCGCTGCGATTTGGTTTTACCGCTGTCAACCCTCGCCAGGTTAACTTATTTCGCGCATTTGGGTCAGCCGTCACCGCCTTTCGGGCCTGCCGCCCCAATGAGGCGATCTCATTCACGAACTTAGGTCGTCTACCGAGCATTCCTTGACGCAGAGGCGTTGGCTTCGTGGCTTGCCCCCGATAAAATGCGCGGCCACGTGGATATTTTCGAGCCGCACGTGGGCGGCAAGTTTCGAATGTCGCTGACTTGTCTGGATCGTCAAAATCACCGCGCGGCAAGACATCCGAAGATACCGATACTTTCGAGGGGAAATTTGTCGAGCTGATCCCCAACGAGAAAATTACTCTGGCTCGTTGAATTCGAATCCCAGATGTGAACGCCACCGCCGACGCCGTTTTCGACCATAATATCAAGATCAAGGACAGGCGGCTGTTCGTTCGCGATCCCGACGCGCGGACGCTTCCTACTGGTTGCGGGTTTTTTATTCGGACAGATTGGAAAAGTCGGTTGAGCGAGTGAACTCGAGAAAACGCGGCGTAACAAGACCATTTGGAAATAATTTGCGCAGTGAACCTCCATCGCACTGTTGAACGGACGTGGCAAATGCTGGCGCAGTGCGACCATCATGAAACCCATCGCCTGTAAGATCAACCCTGGCAGAAGTGCCGAAGGTTGATCATCGTATAGGCCAAGGCTTTGAAGGCGTAGTGCAACTGGCTGAGGCGTTCGAACCGAAGCAGCAAGCGGCGAAAGTTATCTTCCCAGCCAAATACCCGCTCTATGGTATTAAATCGCTCTTTGAAAATGGCTGTTTTGACGCCGTGTTTGCAGGCTCGGTGTTGAAGCTTCACGAAGCCAATCTCCTCGATGCCACGGTCATCCATGGCGATGGTACGACGACATCGGCGAAGAAAGGCGGCGACAACATCGGCTTCAGCGGGCACAAGAAGGTGAAGGGCGACAAGATCGTCGCTTTCTGCGATCGCAATTGCAATGTGATTGCGCCGTTTGTTTCGGCGCCGGGCAATCGCAATGAATCGCCGCTTTTGCGAGAAGCCCTGCCGCTGGTGTCCCGCCTCGCCCTTGCAGTTGACCTTGATCTTCAAGGAACTATCGTTAGCTTGGATGGCGTCTACGATTGCCGGAGGAACCGGAAAGCCATTTTCAACCGCGGGATGGTTCCCAATATCAACGCGAACCCCCGCGGTCGAAGAAGCTCCAAACGAGGCCGCAAGCCACTCTTCAACCCTGCCATTTTCAAAGAGCGATTTAATACCATAGAGCGGGTATTTGGCTGGGAAGATAAGTTTCGCCGCTTGCTGCTTCGGTTCGAAGCCTCAGCCAGTTGCACTACGCCTTCAAAGCCTTGGCCTATACGATGATCAACCTTCGGCACTTCTGCCAGGGTTGATCTTACAGTCGATGGGTTTCATGATGGTCGCACTGCGCCAGCATTTGCCACGTCCGTTCAACAGTGCGATGGAGGTTCACTGCGCAAATTATTTCCAAATGGTCTTGTTACGCCGCGTTTTCTCGAGTTCACTCGCTCAACCGTCTTCTACAATATCTCCGAATAAAACCCCCAACAACAAAAGCGGCCTAACCAAAAAGAAAGGCGTTATCCCCTCCTCCCGCCCCCGACGAACGATCGCTCACGCAGCTGGCCTCTATACAGCGCAACAATCATCAGGCCGAGACGACGATCACACCAGCATCGAGGCCCCCGTGGACCACCCCACCATCGCGGACCGCCCCCCGGGCCCCCTGCCAAATTCCCGGCCCAATAAGCCTCCCGGCGGTTGCGTAAGAATTTCTTCAACTTTTTCGGGCTTTCCAACTGGGGCGCGATGATGTCTTGCGGCAGATTGTCGTCTTCCTCGGTGCACCAGGGGTCATGATGCTTTCATCGGCTATTGTGCCGCAGTCGCTTCGGACATCTGACTGAGGCGAGGCTCGATCAGCCTTTGCTGCAACAGCTCCGTCGCATGGACCGCGGGGACCGGCGCGCTGTAATAAAAGCCTTGCACCTTCGTCGTGGATGGTACGCAGATCAGCAGGTCGCGCTGCGCCTCCGTTTCGACGCCTTGTGCAATAACCTCGATGCCGAGCTCGCATGCGATCCCAATGATTGCCCGCACCATGGCCGAAGCGCCCGGTCTTGCATCGCGTCATCGAGCATTGGGCGCGGGATCTTCACTCGGCTCACGCGATAGGTCTTGAGATAGTCGAGCGAAGAATATTGCGTTCCGAAATCGTCGATAGCGATTTTCACGCCGAGTTGCTGCAGCCGATCGAGCACGCTATTCTTATGCAATGTGACGTGCGCAAGGATGGATTCCGTCACGTCGAGTTCCAAGTCCTTGGGAGAAAGCCCCCATTTCGTCAATGTTTGGGTGACAAATTTAACGAAGTTATCTCCGGTTTGCAGCTGCCCGAGCGAGAGATTGACGGCGAGGTTCGGCGGAGCGATTTCGGCCTCCCGCCGGCGCCCATCTGCTTGCACGCATGGTCAAGCACCCATTGTCCGAGCGTCACAGCGAGGGGAGTTTTGTCCATGATCGGCAGGAAATCGCCCGGTATGAGCAGACCACGCTTCGGATGATTCCAGCGGATCAGCGCCTCCATTCCGACAATCCGGCCTGTGGCCAACTCGACTTGCGGCTGATAGTAGAGCTCCAGCTCGCCGCGTTCGAGGGCCTGCCTCAGATCATCGGCAAGAGCAACACGATCGCGCACCTCATGGTCGAGGTCCGCCGAATGGAAGCAATATTGGTCGCGGCCTTCATCCTTGGCCCGATAAAGAGCAAGATCGGCTTGCGCAAGCATTTCATCGGGTCCCGCGGTTTCGGACATATAGAGAGAAATCCCGATGCTCGTGCCGGTGTGCATTTCCGTGTCGCCAAACGGATAAGGAACCGCCAGGACATCGTGAATCTTCGCTGCTAGAGCCCCGGCATTGGCGAGATCGATCAGATCTGATTGTAGGATAGCGAACTCGTCGCCGCCAAGGCGGGCGACGAGATCGGTCTCGCGGGTACAGCCCTTGAGACGCTCGGCCACCGACTTGAGCAGCACATCGCCGGCAACATGCCCGAGCGTGTCGTTGACGTCCTTGAACCGGTCGAGATCGAGGTAGAGGATCGCGAAGGGATTCGCGCCGCGCTTAGCCGCCGCGAAGGCCTGGCAGAGCCGATCGATGAAGGTCGCGCGGTTGGCGAGCCCAGTCAGTGCATCGGTCCTGGCGAGGGCCATTATTTTTTCCGCAGCTTCTTTTTTCTCCGTGATATCGGTCAAGATGCCTTCGATTTCGAGAAGCCGACCGCCAGCGTCTCGGAGGGGCGTATAGTGGCATTCCATCCAGCGATAGGTGCCATCGCTCGCCCGCATGCGGAATTCGACCGCGGCGGGCTCGCTTCCCTCCATCACGATCCGCGCCATCAATTCCATTATCTTAAGCATGTCGTCGGGGTGAATGATGGTCTGGTAGAACAGGGGCGACGCGATCATTTCGGCCTGGTCATAGCCATACATGGCTATATTGCGCGAAACATAGATCAGTGGCAGCGATGGCTCACCGCGCAAGCGGAAGACCATCGTCGGACTTCGCTCGACGATCAAGTTAGCGTCCTTCAGTTGCTCAATTCGGTACTCGAGATCGGCGGCCAGAGCCCTCTGAATGATCTCGCGGCGAGCAATGGTAGCGATCCATTGATTGGTGCGAAAGCCGATCAATCCGAGCGCGGTGGTGAAGACCGCGATCATAAATCCCATGATGATCGACATCGGCTCGCCGCGTGCGAAAAAGGCGAAGATCACTGGCAGGACGGCGGGGGCCGAGAATCCGATCATCGCCGGCAAATAGGCCGGATCGTGCGCGACCGCGCCGGCCATCATGCCGGCGATAACATAGGCTATGAAGGCGTGATAAGCCGGATCCGGGGTCATCAGGATGGCCGATCCGGTCAGTCCCCAAAGACAACCCGTCGCCGTCGCACCGACGGCAAAGCGCCAGCCCCAAGCTGCGGCAAATTCCGCTTGCTGCGGCGCGCGCATATAGCGCCTGCAGTCCAGAAACCGCGCCAGAACGACTATGCAGAACAGGCCAACCCACCCGACGAACATTCGGACCGGCAAAAGGTCGCGCAGCACGTAAGCGGTGAGCGAGGCGTTTAGGAGATTGACGAACACGACCGCGGGCGTCCGGTAGAGCACGCGGATCTGTTCCAATAGGACTGCTTTCTCCGGCGCGGTCCAGTCGAGACCAAGCGACGGCTGCGAAGAAGTTTTCCCGTTTCCGACGGCGTGGCCACTTTCGTCCATGCGGGCATCTCTGGCTCGCTATGCAAATCAATAATCGAAGCTTTAGAAATGTGACAGACGAGCCTCGAAGGCCATCACACTCCTATGCAAACCATTGGCACCTATTCGATCCGACGGGATTCTGCGCACCCCCATGCCGCCCTTGGACGTGCCAACTTAGCAATACTTCTGGTAATCACTGCGAAGTTATAAATAATAGCAACATATAATCATTGTCAATTATCATGCATAGGAGGTCGCTGACGGGCGCGAGCCCGGGGCGGGGTGCCTTTAAGGGCGACGCCGATCACGACACCGTTCATGGCTTGCCTGGCGGGGCGCCGGAAACGCGGATCGTTCGCTACTGGTTGCGGGTTTTTTATTCGGACAGATTGGAAAAGTCGGTTGAGCGAGTGAACTCGAGAAAACGCGGCGTAACAAGACCATTTGGAAATAATTTGCGCAGTGAACCTCCATCGCACTGTTGAACGGACGTGGCAAATGCTGGCGCAGTGCGACCATCATGAAAC
Source organism: uncultured Verrucomicrobiae bacterium (assembly GCA_963736745.1). Taxonomy (GTDB): domain Bacteria; phylum Verrucomicrobiota; class Verrucomicrobiia; order Chthoniobacterales; family JAFAMB01; genus JAFAMB01. The sequence goes on from CAVTQD010000011.1 coordinate 81,658, forward strand.
CCATCGCCTGTAAGATCAACCCTGGCAGAAGTGCCGAAGGTTGATCATCGTATAGGCCAAGGCTTTGAAGGCGTAGTGCAACTGGCTGAGGCGTTCGAACCGAAGCAGCAAGCGGCGAAAGTTATCTTCCCAGCCAAATACCCGCTCTATGGGCATTGACACGTTAACGAACTAACGAGAAGAGGCTGGGGCTGAGGTCTCCTTTTATACGACCGCAACTGTCGCATCACTCCAAGAATTATGCGCTGCGGTCCGAAACTGTCTATGGATCCACCGGCTGATCAAATGCCGTTGCACGTTGAACGTGTTGTAAACGGCCGCGTGGACGGAAACAAAGCGCTGAGCTGATTTGGTTGATTTGAAGCCTTGCATTTTTCGTTCGCGTCGTCGAAGCGGCTGGTGCGAATTCTCCGCGCGATTGTTGGCGCGCAGTCCTTGCTCATGCAAACCCGAGAAGCCAATTTCGCGAAGTGCCGCTCCGTAGGATCTTAGTTTGTCGGTGACGATTACCGCAGGAACGAAGCCCTGACGTCGAAGGAGTTTCCGTAGCAGCCGCACCGCCGCGGCTTTGTCGCGTTGGGGCTGGACCAGGATCTCGAGAACCTCACCTTCGCTGTCGACAGCGCGCCACATGTATATTTGCCGTCC
>CAVTQD010000012.1:0-43875 GCA_963736745.1 uncultured Verrucomicrobiae bacterium
TAGACGCGTTCTTCAACTCAATCATGACAACAGCAGACACTCAATCGAACCGGTGAATTCTCCAGTTTCAATTATTCCAGGCTGCGGGATCGGCTCATGCATTGTCTACGAAGATCACCGGTTTCTGGTGATTGACAAACCCGCAAATCTTCTTGTGCACCCCACCGGCCCGGGACGACCTGACACGCTCTGGGACGAATTGAGGCGTTTGCTGGTATTTGAAATCGTGAATGGCGCCCGAATCTCGTTCGTGAACCGACTCGACCGCGAAACCAGCGGCCTGATTCTCGTCGCGAAATCAAGTGATGCAGCCCGGCAATTGGGTCTCATGATTGCGCAGCAGCGTATCCACAAAACCTACACGGCGATTGTGTTTGGCTGGCCCGTCGAAGAAAAGTTCGTAGTGGACCGGCCTCTATTGAGACAAGGAATCGTGCAGCCCTCCAGGATCTGGTTGAAACAAGCCGTCCATCCCGATGGGGCGCCGGCTCTCACGTCCTTTCGTGTCCTGAACCGCTTCAGCATTCGCGAACGTCCGTTCGCCGTGATTGAAGCTGAACCAAAAACAGGCCGCACCCATCAGATCCGCGTGCATCTCGCGCATTTTGGACATCCACTCGTCGGCGACAAAATCTACGGCTCGGAGGAAAACTGTTACCTGGAATTCATCGAATCCGGTTGGACCACATCGCTGGAAGCGAAGACTTTACCTCCCTCGCCACGCCCTCCACGCTTCCGCTCTTTCGTTCGAATTCCAAGGTTCCCATTTCTCTTTCGAGGTACCGATCCCGCCCGATCTTCAGAATTTTCTCGCCATCCCGGGAGCCTCGCACGGAGGCCTCGGTGGTCACTGAGGTACAGGGGGATTCTGCTTGAACTCCTCCGCGATTCTCCGTACGGCCCTGCGTACGATAATTATTCCGCTTTCCTTTCAAACCCCAAAGCCAATTGCTTCTCGGCTCCATTTCTCCGCCGGGCCCACTTCTCCGCCCGTGCCTTAATCTTCGCGAGCTCATTTTCCATCATCGTCGCTTCGCGGGCCAATCCGCGAATGATGCCATCAAGTTCACGGCGAACATTCCGCAAACGAACCGTTGTCTCCGACGGACTCAACAAAAGGAATCGCCAACTGGGTGAATCCGTCAAAATGGCAATCGATTGCTGCAACGTCGCCAATCTTGAACTTGCTTGCCGCACGAACGCACGAAGCTCCGATAAGGCCAGACTATTCGTTCCCACCCGATCGCATCTGGCCAGGATTGTCTCCAATGCGATAACATCCTTCTCCTCGTACGCCGTCTGCGCCTGGTACCAGAGCTCCAATTCCTGCTTGGTTAAGGCGCCGGCCAAATCCGGATGAAGCAACAACGCGATCTTTCTGTACAAACTTTTGTGCCTGGCAATCTCACTCCCCTCACCCGGATTCACGCCCGACTCGCCAGGAAGCTCATCAGCCGCTTCGTCATTCCAGTCCAAATCTTCATCATCCTCAAGATCAGGGCCCGCACCGAATCGCCCGGATTTGACGCCATGCACCCGCTGTTTTCCAGGACTCTCAATGGTCACTTCCTGCCACGCCCGCCGCACATAGGGAGGAATCGCAGATCTGTCTTTTTCAATCTCATGAAACCAGAAAAATGCTGCCGCGACGCTTTCGAGCCCGTGTTGGGCCAACCCCTGGATCGCCGCTAAGCGAGCACGCAATGCCCAGATTTTTTCTTCGATCAATCGCCGCTCATTCAGAAGATCGGCACATTCCGTCGCCATCCATTGTCGGAAAGCAGGCACATCAAGCGACTCATGACGATTAATCTCCTTTTCGCATTGCTCGATCGCCTCTCGAACCGTTCGCAGCTCCAGTTCGACCTGCCTGCGAATCGGCTCATTATCGATTACCAAAAGGGTCATCAGTGGTCAGTGGTCAGTGGTCAGTCGGTCGGTCAGTGGTCAGTGGTCAGTAGGTCAGTAGTCAGTAAGTCGTTTAACGGTTTTTATGCAACGCACCATATCTTCGTCTCTCTGACGTGAAATTTTCGCCCGCGAACGCAAAATGCCGAGCGTCGAACGTCTTCCCCAACTGGCAACTGACCACTGACACTGGCAACTTTCCTCGCTGACACTGGCAACTGCTCAGAAGATTTGAACGGTCATCCCTTCGGTGACCTGATTGATCACGCGAGCCGCATCCCAGTTCGCCAACCGGATACAACCATGACTCCCGGACCGTCCAATTGTGTCAGGGCTATTGGTTCCGTGAATTCCGATCCCGCGTTTGCTCAAACCGATCCAGGCGATCCCAACCGGATTGCGCGGCCCTGGCGGAATGTTATAAAAGTTTTCGCTCCGTTCGCCATGATTCAACATCGCTTCGTCCCAGCGGAACCAGGGCATCGTGGCGATCCCTACTAATTTCCAGGTACCAATCGGCGCGGGCAATTTCTGGGAACCGGGAGTGATCGGATAGGAACCCATGAGCCTTTCCCCGTCCATGATGTCGAGCATTCTGTAACGGGTATCAATCTTGATCAACCGTTTCGTGAATTCCGGTTTGATTGGAAGATTTCCGATTTCCTTCAACGATTCGATCTGGAACGGCGGGACATTCGGTACCCGCCATGTCGCCCGGCCTAAGGGCATCCAGTTTCTGGTCCTTTTAAGCTATGCAATAAAATTTTCCCCGGAATGAAATCGTTCTGCGATGAATTCGGTCATTGATCGATACAGCATCGCTTTGACTTTGGCTTCTTCTGCCGGCTTGTATGGAATGTTACCGACCCGGTTAAAATCATCCTGGGTCAACTGGTAGGTCGTGTAGATCGGGAAAATATGTTGCAGCTGATTTGTAGGTTTGGGTCAATCTGCCCGGTCGCCGGCCGCCGTTCGCCCTCTGATACCGTTGTAACGCTTTAGCGACGAATCGCCCCACTTACCGTCGATTTTTCCCGGGCCGAACGATCGTTGATCCAGGAATATCTGGAGCCAGGTGATAACTTCCCTCTCGGAGACCGGCTCGGCGCGAGCAACACCAGTTTCGGCCGGGGGCGCGGCGGCCGCCTGTGGGGCCGGAGGCGCGATTGGGTTGTCGGAAAACTCAGGTCCGGCTTTGCGGTCGGAACGGCGATGGCCGCGGTACTTCCGCCTGGGTCGGATCCGCGATAAACGGCGTCGTGTCCGTCTGTTGTCCAGGTGAAACGGGTGCAACGGGCTGTTGAGCGCGAAGGCATTTCACAACCCCAAAAATCCCAACGACAAAAAGAAACTTCTGGTAAGGCATATGCAGTGGAACTCAATTGGAGCCGGACTATATCACGCGACCAATAAAAGGAAAACAGCAAAAAGACCATATAGGCATCTCGATTCAAAGCCATAGCGAAGGGTTCTCGCTTCACCTCTTCAAATCTGAGCGAAACCGGGACGGTTCGCCCACCGAATTTGCAACGCGCCATGTGAACGGCGAACGGTGAACACCGTTGCTCTTGCCATTCCGCCCAACCGTGGCATCCTTCAGGCGATTCCGCTCCTACTATATGCACCCGTAGCTCAATTGGATAAAGTATGTGACTTCGGATCACAGGGTTGCAGGTTCGAGCCCTGCCGGGTGCAATACGAGTACCAGAGCCGTGATCACTTGCCGGTCTACAGCTTCGCGGCTGTAGCTTCGACCGAGCGTTTTCTTTCGGTCGAATGACTCTTGTGGAGGCCTAAAATTTAATTTATCCTCCGTCCCTGGTGGTCCCCCCCGCTTTTTCTATGAGTGTCCTACGTGACGTGAAGCTCGACATTTTGAACGGAGGAGGATCATGATCGGAATCGCCTTGCTGGGCGCAGGGCGAATGGCCCGGGTGCATGCCAAGATCGTCGGTGCAGCCGGAGGAAGACTCGTCACGGTTTACGACGTCGTCGAGTCAGCAGCCAAGTCTCTGGCCTCCGATACCGGCGCATCCGTGGCGCGCAGCGTCGAAGAGGCTTTGCACCATCCTGAGGTCGACGCCGTTCTGGTGGTGACGTCGTCGGACACCCACGTCGACTGCATACTCCAAGGGGTTAAGGCCGGAAAGGCCGTCATGTGTGAAAAGCCGCTTGCGCCGAATCTGTCGGACGCGCAGCGGTGCATCGACGCCTTGGGTGCCCAAGCAAGCAAGGTCTTTCTTGCGTTTAATCGGCGTTTCGATCCGGGGCATGCAGCGCTCAAGAGGGCGATCGAGGCAGGTGAAATCGGCAACCTCGAGCAAATAACCATTACCAGCCGCGATCCTGCTCCACCACCACTTGATTACATCCCGAAGTCCGGCGGTCTCTTTCGAGACATGATGATCCACGACTTTGACATGGCCCGATGGATGCTTGGCGAAGAGCCCGTCAGCATTTACAGTCGCGGCAGTTGCCTCGTTGACCCGCAGATCGGCAAACTCGGCGATATCGACACCGCATGTGTGTCCATTTACGTCCAGCGGCAGGCAGGCCGTGATCCTCAATTCGCGGCGTGCAGCTTATGGCTATGATCAACGGATCGAGGCCTTCGGCTCCGCCGGGATGGTCATCTCGGACAATCCGACGGCGACTGGAATCAGGCGGTATTCCAGCACGAGTTTCGGGGCGCCGGATCGTCTTTTCACGTTCTACATGGACCGTTACGGGGACAGCTACCGCAGGGAAATCGAAACCTTTCTTGGGGGCGCGGCGGCGGGCACCCCACCCCCGGTAAATGCAAACGATGGCCTGCGGGCGGCTTATCTGGCGGAGGCAGCGGGTGCGTCGCTTCGGCTAGGTAGGCCGTTGAACTCAAAACCAACTGCGAAGTGAGCTGGAATGAGTGATGACTATTTCTTGAGGAACCGATCCACCATCGCGATCATCACCGGAGGCACGCAAGGCCTTGGGCTGGCCATCGCCAGAAGGCTCGCGCGAGAGGGAGCACCTGGCATGGTCATCAGCGGTCGAAACGCGGAAAAGGGCGAAGGGGCTGCCGAGAAGCTGCGCTCCATCGGCACGGACTGTTTATTTGTGAAGGCAGACGTCTCCACTGCAAACGACTGCTACAGGCTCGTTGACGCCGCTCTGATGCGCTTTGGTAACGTTAACGGACTCGTGAACTCTGCCGGCATCGCAGACCGCGGCACGCTGCTGGATACCAGCCTCGAGCTCTGGGACCGTCACTTCAACACCAATGCCCGCGGCCCATTCCTGTTAATGCAGAGGGTGGTCAGACACCTGGTCAAAACCGGCCAACCGGGCAGCATCGTCAACATCCTTTCGATGGTGACCCATTGCGGGCAGTCTTACCTGACACCGTATTCGGCGTCGAAAGGAGCCTTGGCGACCCTCACTAAGAATGTGGCCAACGCGTTTGCCGCTAAGCGCATCCGATGCAACGGGATCCTGACTGGCTGGATGGATACGCCCGGTGAGAGCGTAACCCAACAGAAGTTCCACGGGGTGGGAGAAGATTGGTTAGCGAAGGCGGAGGCTGCACAGCCCATGGGGCAGTTGGTGAAGCCCGACCAGTTAGCCGGACTGGTTGCCTACCTGCTGAGCCCGGAGTCTGGCGTCATGACGGGGGCCCTGGTGGATTATGATCAGCATGTGGCTGGCGCGTATCCAGAGTAGCGGAGCGCCTTGACAAGGAGGGAATCCAACCAGGCCGCGAGATGTATCGCCCCTGCTCTCCGACGCCAAGCCCCGCTCTGGCCGTCCACGGTGCGGCGGGCGCGAAAGGAGATTTCTTGCAGTCAGTCGGTGATCGGTGTCGAAATGTCCCCGGCATCAAGGGCGCTCGGCGGCCACCGTTTGCGGCCAATCGCCGAACCGTCTGGCCGACTCGGCGGCCTTTCTCCAGAGAAACGGGCGCTGGAGCAGACGGCGCATTCCATAGTGCGCTGCTTCAAGGCCGACGACGCGCTACGCGACACAGTTTGGCGAAGCGCCCGCACCTGCCAACGTACCGCGTTACGGATTTCAATATTTGACTTCTGTAACATAGCGCGCACATTTGCTCATGTCAGCACTGGAGAGAAGCAACCCAATCGGTGAAGGCACGCTCGGCGGCCGGTTCACTTTCCCCGGCACGTCATTGACGGTCCAACGGATAGGCTACGGCGCGATGCAGCTGGCCGGCCCCGGCGTTTGGGGGCCGCCCAAGGACCCGGACGGTGCCGTCGCCGTCCTCCGCGAGGCAGTTGCGGCCGGCGTGAACCATATCGACACCAGCGACTTCTACGGACCGCATGTTACCAACCGGATCATCCGGCAGGCACTGCACCCGTACCCCGCGGAACTGGTGATCGTCACCAAGCTTGGGGGCCGCCGGCCTCCCGACAAATCGTGGCAGCCGGCCATCTCGCCTCAAGAGCTGACCGCCGGGGTCCACGACAACCTCCGCAACCTCGGCTTGGACACGCTCGACATCGTCAACTACCGCGTGATGGGGTCGGGCCACGGCCCCGAGGAGGGGTCCATTGCCAAGCAGGTGATGGTCATGGCCGACCTCCGGCGCGAGGGTCTGATCCGCCACATCGGCCTGAGCAACGTCACGGCCGCCCAGGTCGCCGAGGCGCAGGCGATCACCGGCGTCGTGTGCGTGCAGAACAACTACAACCTGGCCGACCGCCACGACGACGCTCTGATCGACGACTTGGCCCGGCAGGGCATTGCGTTCGTGCCGTTCTTCCCGCTCGGCGGGTTCACACCGCTGCAGTCGTCCACCCTGTCGGCCGTCGCGGACCAAATCGGGACCAAGCCGATGCAGGTCGCGCTGGCTTGGCTGCTGCACCGGTCGCCCAACATCCTCTTAATACCCGGCACGTCGTCGGTCGCCCACCTCCGCGAGAATCTGGCCGCCGGTCAGTTGACGCTGTCGCCGCAAACCTTGGCGGAGTTGGACGGGATCGGCGCCGCGACGGTGGCGGTGAAGCACTGATGACGGCAGGCTCTCTGGTCTCCTCTCCCGGAGTACCGAGAGACCGAGCCGGCGTATAGAGAGGTCCACATGCCCCCCGCCAACGCCCCGCTCACCCGCGATCGAATCCTGGCCGCGGCCGAGGACGTCATCCGCCGGTTCGGCCCGGCCAAGGCGACCGTAGTAGACGTGGCTCGGGCGTTGGGAGTGAGCCACGCGGCCGTCTACCGGCACGTGAGGACCAAGGCCGAGCTGCGGGACCTGGTCGTCGGTCGGTGGGTGGAGGCTACCATGTCCCCGCTGCGGGCCATCGCCACCCAGCCGGGCCCGGCCTCGCAACAGTTACGCCGGCTGTTCGACACCCTGATCGCCGTCAAACGCCGCCGGGCCGCCGACGACCCGGAGCTGTTCGCCGCCTATCGGACGCTGGCCGCCGACGCCCAGTCCGTCGCCGCCGCCCACGTCGAGGAGTTGGTCGGGCTGGCCGCTATGGTCATCCGCTCCGGCGTGAAAGCAGGCGCGTTCCGCACCGTCGACCCCGTGGCCGCCGGCCGGGCGTTGCTTTTTGCGACATCCCGGTTCCACCACCCGGCCCACGCCGCCGAGTGGGTCGATCCGGCTATCGATGCGGCGTACAATGACGTGTGGCAACTGCTGATGGACGGGCTGTGCGTCGCGAAGGGCCCCAGTCAGAGCGGGGGCGCGGACGGTACCCCAGCAATTACCATTGATTCACTGCCAGAGTGGAGTAAGACGGGACCGGAATGAGCCCAGGAATGTGGAACTGCTCCGCTCGGAATATTCCGGTCTAGCCTTGAACCTTAAAGTCAGGGACGTCTTGCTGGGCCTTAATCCCCCGTGACTCCAGGTTCATAAGCGAAATTTCACAAATCGCGACTGGTGCCGATTCACCAAACTGTAGCTGACCAATTGCGCCAATGCATTGAGCACGGGAGAATTCCCATTGTTGCTTTCGATATCTAAATCGCCTTAATTCGCTGTGACACATTATTCCATGTGTCAAATTGCAATGGTTGCGGTAGGTCATCTATTCATTCTTGCGATGGTTCTTTTCGGTTTTTGGTTCTCGCACCGTTACATATCGCGCAGATTCATTCGTTCCAGTATCCATTGTCCAACTCAGTTGGCGCTAAAGGGGCAATACGAGGCACCACCTCGCGGTTGGAACTTCCTTTATCTGATTATTCAATTGATCATTCCCCGGCTGATGTTTTTCACGGCGATCACTGGACTTTATCTAGTTCTGATTCATGATTTCGCGCTTCGGTCGGCAATTTCAACTTGGTTCAGCGAGCCTAGTTGGGAATGGAGATTGCCTGTTGCCCTGGGAATAGGCATTTTAATTAATCTGATTATTACGGTCGCAAGGCTTCGCAGCCGACGACTGCGAGAGGCGGCCTTGAAAGATCTCGAACATTCTCGCGCGATTCTGATCTTAACTGGCGCACAAGCTCTGCAGGCTCTATTGCCACTTATTTTCGCTTTCCTAGTCATTCCAATGCTCGGACTCCCAAATGATGTTGTGGGATTCTTTGAACGCCTTACGCTCGTTCTGGTTATTATTTTCGTTGGGATCGACACCTTGAGAACGCTCCGTTTGGTCGAAGCGAAAATCGCTCATCGCGCAAGGCTAAGGTCTGGCGGTGAGGAACGCCAAGTTCGCGCAGCGGAGACGCAGTATTCGGTCATGCATCGGATACTAAATGTGCTGGTCGTTCTGGCGACAGTTGGCGCGGCATTGATGGTTTTCGATCAGGTCCGTGCATTTGGTGCCAGCCTCCTGACTTCCGCCGGTATCGTCGGATTGGTAGCGGGGATCGCGGCTCAGCGAACACTACAAAACGTCTTCGCCGGTCTCCAGCTAGCGATCACCCATCCGATTGCTCTCGGCGACGTGGTTGAGGTCGAGAATGTTGTCGGGACAATCGAGGAAATTACTTTCAGCTTCGTTTCTGTGAGGTTACGGGATCTTCGCCGGTTGATCCTGCCGGTTACCTATTTCCTCGAGAGGCCCTTTACCAATTGGACTCGAACCTCTGCCGAATCGGCCACGTCTTTTTCGTTGGTCCTATCTTTGGATGCCTCTCTCCCAGCGATACGCAACCAAGTGGACACGATCCTGCGCTCCCATCCGCTTTGGAACGGCGGCCAATGGGAAGTTATGATCAGCGAACTGGGTGAGTCGACAATGATTGTCCGAATCACCGTTAGTGCCGCTAACCCCGAGACCGCCTTCCAGCTCAAGTCACAGGTACTGGAGCATATTTTGGATTATCTAAATCAGTTCAAGAAAGGCTCTCTTATCGGTGCGGTTACCGAACCAAAACCTGCAATGAAGTTGTCAGAAACAGCAACTCCAAAGAACTTGGAGACTGCAACGACACAGCCCTAGCTTTTCGCGAAACTTACTTCTACTCCCATAACCGCGTCCTTTGGTGCTTTGGCGTTGGTTCTTGGAGCTTCGGGAGGAACAATTTGGCTGCCCGAAGCTCCACAAATTATGTTAGTTCAATGGTCATTGCGATTCCCGTTCCGACGCCGACGAAGCCCCGCTCTGATCCCGATCTGGCGCCCGGCTTTTGGGCGGATCGCGCCGCACTGCCGCCTGCCGCTTCCAGTGATTTCGGCAACGGCGCCGGGCCTCTTTGCTGCGGGGCGGGTTTGGTGTAGAACTAGCAGCTGTAGAAACACTCATTTGCATATTCCGGTGAGGGTGGGTGATTCTGCAATGGTTCCCGGGGGTGTTATCAGCACCCCCGATTCTGGTGAAGGATTCCATTCGCGGCATCCTGACGTTGCCGGCGAGTTAGGTAAGCATTGCTTGATCGCCAATTGTATTCTTATTGGCTCAGGTATTTACTTCACGGGCCGGGCCGAAACGATCCACGAGTTCCTTCCACGAAACTATGATTTTCGCGTTCGTGTTCAGGGCGCTGTCGACGTTGACCCGCAGTGCGCTCTGCGAACTTTCGATCAGGTCCTGCACGCGGCGCTGCGCATCGGGCACTGAGGTGGCCTGGTAAACGCCCAGCGTTTTCCTGAACAGATCAATCGTCTGATTGCTCAGGCGGTTGAACGTCTCGACAAACTCCTCTCCACGCTTCTCATAACAGCGCACGGCCTCTTGACAGACCTCGTCAATAGTTTCCAACGTTGCGGAGGTTGCCTTTTTGGTATCTGTCGCACTCATGTTCTTTCCTTCCTTCTTTTCTTTTCTTTGGAAACATCGCACCGATTTCCAAAATGCGCCAACAAGTGTTTTGCATTTGCAAAATCTTTAATTCTCGTGCCAACAAAGAATGAACCGCCGTAGATGCCTTTTATTACTCAATCTTCTGGCGGGGATGTCTTTTCCGTCAAAAAGATTTAATGCATAAGCAACAAACGGTAACGCAACAACAAAAAAGGGCGAGACGAGTGGCGGAGGCTGGATTTCGATTCGGGCACCTTAAAATGCCTGCTTCAGGTATTGGAGAGGGCGTAGGAGTGTTGGGAATCGGGCCGGCAACCAGGATCTACCTGGCGAGGGGGGCAACAGACCTGCGTAAAGGCTTTGCAGGGAATCGCGCGAAGATTCCCAGGGTTGAAACCCGATTTCAACTCTGAGCTTTATACACAATTTGGAGAAAGGGCAGGTGCGGGATAAGCGCTCAAACATCAAGTGATTGCGCCCCGATACAGGCTGGAAGCCTATACTACGTTACGCCGTCGCGTCGCGGCAGTGGGTTCGCGGAGGTACCAGCGGGATGGCCTTGAGATATCGCTCCAGACTCTGGAGAGCAAAGTAGCATAGGCTTCCAGCCTGTATTTTGTTCGCACCGAGCGATGCCTTCTAGACAATCAGAACTGGTCGCCGGGCTTGCGAGCGCTCCCCCCGCCTATTGGATTGTGTATAAAGCTCAGGGTTGAAACCCTGCGCCGCGTACCCTTGCGGGGCATTAAACCAGACCAAACTCTGCTTATCTTCGTGCCAGCATCTATATAACACGTTTTTTATATGTTTAGGTTCGAACCTAGCATTCGCCGACGCCCGAGGCTCTTGCCTTGGCCGGCACCTATAAAATAAACCGGGAATGCGACCCTTCGGGCGCGGAACTTTTGGCAACACTAACAATCCTCTGACGAGCGAGCGCGATTGAAAAGGGTGAATTGAAAGGTGGCTCCCGGGCCCTCGTTGGCTGTTGCCCACAGCCGTCCATAGTGATTTTCCACGATAGAGCGGCTGATCGAAAGCCCCATCCCAAGACCGCCCGTCTTGGTCGTTTGGAAGGCGTTGAAGATTTGATCCCCGAGCCGGGGATCCAGCCCCTCGCCGGTGTCTCGCACTCTCACCAGGACTCCTGCCTCCCCGTGAATCTGGGTGCTGATCAGCAGCTGCCGGTCTCGCCCTTCGACCTTGGCCATCGCTTCGATTCCATTCAAGATCAGGTTCAGCATCACCTGTTGCAGTTGCACTCGATCCCCAAGGAGGAGCGGCAACTCCCTAGACAATTCCAACCGCAGGGCGATCCGCTGCTTTTCCATCTCGCTCCGGGTTAAATCGATAACCTCGCGAATGGTCTCGCTGAAGTCCAACGTCTCCTTCGCGGTATCCGCTTTCTTAAAGAGCGCCCGGATTCGTCCGATAACATCGGCTGCTCGCTTGCCGTCCCGAATGATGCGGTTCGCAGATTGTTTCGCCTCATCAAGGTTGGGCGGCACAGCACCAAGCCATCGAAGACATGAATTTCCGTTGGTCACAATTCCGGTCAGCGGTTGACTGACCTCATGCGCGATCGAGGCGGCGAGCTCCCCCATCGTCGTCACCCGTGTGACATGGGCAAGTTCAGCCTGTGACTTCCGCAAGTCGGTCTCTTTACGCCGCAACTCTTCCTCGGCACGCTTCTGTTCCGTGAGGTCCATGATCGCCCCGATATACTCTTCCAGCTCGCCCGACTTCTCGACGATTGGATGCCCGGCGATCTGGAGGTACTTCACTACTCCATCGGGCATGCAGATCCGAAACTCCAGGTTAAAAGGGGCGCCTGCTCGGACCGCCTCGTCAATAGTTTGCAAAACGAAGGAACGGTCTGCAGGGTAGATGATATCTTCGAAGAAGCCGAGCGTCATCTCCCCGGCATCCGGATTGAGGCCAAAGATGCGCCATTGTTCCGCCGACCAAACGAGTTTTCCCGTTCGGATATTCCAGGCCCAGCTACCGGTGCGGCTAATCCGCTGACCTTCAGCCATCAAACTCTCACTTCGACGGAGTTCATCCTCCGCCCGCTGACGCTCCAGATTCTCACGCTCCACCTCGGCGTACAGCCGAGCGTTCTCCAGAGAAATCGCGGCTTGGGAAGCCAGCAAATCCAGGACCGCCAGGCGGGCGGGCGTAAAGACGTTAGGGGCCAAACGGTTTTCCAAATAGAGCACGCCCATGAGCTTGCCTTGCTTCACCAGAGGCAGGCAGAGAACCGACCGAGGATCTGTCTGAGCGATATATTCGTCCTCCGAAAAGAGGTTCTCGACCAAGGCATCATCCAAAATCACGCTTTGCTGGGTCCGAATAACGTATCGCAGAAGGGATTCGGGGACCTCAGAAGGCCGCATTTCTCTCTGCTGCAGATGAACCTTCACGCGATCCCGGTCGGTCGTCGCTTCCGCCTCAATCTGGTAGTCATGTCGCCGCGGGAGAATCAACAGGCCCCGCTCGGCTCCAGCGTGCTCGATGGCAATGACCATCAAGGTTCCGATCAGTTTTTCCAGGACGATCTCGCCTGAAACTGCCTGCAACGCCTTCATTACCGAATCTAAGTCCAACTGTTCCCTAGGCGCATCAACCACACCGCTTGGATGCACCAGGAGCCGCTGTTCGATGGTTTGATAGCGTCTATCCAGCTGTTGCACTATGCCCATTGCCCCCCAAGAAACATAGCATTGGCGCGCATTTCGAAGGTAAGTCAGGGCAATTGTCTCGTATCCCCGATCGAGATAGAACTTGGCCGCTTGCTCGTTCGCGGTGCCCTCATTTTGCACAAACCCGTGATCACGTGCCGCCCTGATCGCGTCTTCGTAGAGCCGCATCGATTCAAGGTCGCGGCCTTCAATGCGCGCGAGCTCCGCCAAAACCAGGGTGTATTTGTCAATAAAGGTGTCCGGACAAATCTCCGCCCACTCTTGGAGCCGGGTCAGCGACTGCTTAATCGTTTCGAGTTTCTCGGAACGCCACGACGCGTCATCCGTCCTGCAGAGCGCCGCAGCGCTCAACGCGCTGTAGAAGTAATAATCGACCGATTGAATATGCTGTTCTGACAACCCGAGGAGCGACTTCGCTTCTTTGGCCGCCAGAGTCGCAACCTCGTAATCGCCCAACAAGTACCGCGCGTGCAGTTTGAGTATCCAGTAGTGACAGGCGAAGTGGGGCATCGGCTCCGCCGTCAATCGGGCTTCAAAGCTCTCCTCGTTGAACCGAGTATCGCCGGAAAGGGAGTAAGCGGCTTCATCTCCGCGCAGAGCGAGAATGAATCGCTGTTGGCAGAGGAGTATACCGGAAAAGTCTCGGAACCTCACCTTACGGACGAAATCAAGCCCTTTTTGTGATTCGCGCCAAACCTCCTCGAGATGTACTCCTTGGAGAAGAAGGCCCGTGATGAGGTGGCCGCAACTGAAGCATGCATATACCACATCATGCGTCTCGATGCCGGCGTCGATGGCGAGCCGGATAAAGTCAATCGCTGAGCCGATCGGCTCGGTCCAGAGCATCGCCCTTTGCATGCAGAAATACACTTTCGCCTTATAGGCGTCGAATCCATATTTCTCGATCAAGCTGCAAGCGAGCTTTCCAAAACGCAATCCGTCAAGGTAGCGGTGAAAGACCGGCCCAAGGATCGTCGCCAGCTCCGCATAGCCGTGGGCGGAAGCGCCCGTCGACCCGTACGTGAGACATGTGTTTACTATTTGGCAAAAAACCAAATACAGCAGGTTGATATCGGTGTTAAATGCTGGCGCAGGGATCAGCGAGAGTATACCCATCGCAGCCTGCATTTCGGGATCCGTCATCAATGGCAGCTCGATGAGGCTTTCGACCGAGCGATCCCCGAGATTTTGCCAGATCTTTTCGTACTCAACTTGCACCTGCTCACGAGTTGGATGAGCCGGCATCTCGATGCCAAAAAGGCTTAGGCACTCCAAACCGCATTCGACGGCCTGGTGAAATTCTGCCTTCAAGAGATGAAGGAGGATTCTCAGCCGATGCGCGGCGGCCTTCTCAAGCTTTGAGTTAACTCTCTCCAACAATTCAGCGATAAGGCCTCCTGCTTCGTCAAAATTTCCATTCAGGAATTCGGATTCCGCTCGTTCGAGCCATAAGCCAAACGCCAGATCGTGCCTGCGCTCCCATGCATCGCCCCCCACCAAATCCGTTCCCGCTGAAAGAAAAATACAAGCGGAGTCGTAAGCAGCCGACGCTTTAGCTTTTTTCCCGGCGCGAAGGTTCAATTCCGCCACCGCGTCTTTTTCGTCGAGGCTGGAAATGAGTGCCCGGCCCGAATTGAGCTGGTTGACAATATCGAAGATCTTTTCCTCTATCTCTTGATGGGTCATTTTCGCGATGATCGAACGGCCGATACGGAGATGGTGGTGGGCGCGCAAATCTTCGGGGATGAGTGCATAAGCGGCTTCCTGAACTCGGTCGTGCGTGAAGGCGTAGGCGCCGTCCAAATCGGATACGAGTCCGGCAAAGACCGCCTCCCGAAGCAGGGCAACGATCGCCTCCTCTGACTCCTGCAGAACGATACCCAGGAATGGAACCCCCGCGATATTCCCCAGACACGCCATCTGACGTAGCGCCTCCTGCGTCCCTTCCGATAATCGGTCCAACTTCCCGGCCATGAGGTCCACGATGTTGTCTGTAAAGCCCATCCCATGGATTCTCCGCAAATCCCAAGTCCACGCCCCCGCGGCAGGCTCGAAAGCGAGGAGTCCCCCATCGAAAAGCGCAGTCAAGAACTGGATTGCAAAGAATGGATTCCCACCAGTCTTCTCGTGAACTAGCTTGGCAAGGGAGCGGGCGCCGTGGGGCTCGCAATGAAGAACATCCAGAATCAGTTGATCGAGGCTTTCGACTGAAAGCGGCCGGAGGACGATCTCATGGACTGCGGCACTCGCTTGACGAATCTCCGCCAGCATCCGTGACAGCGGGTGAGTCTGGCCGACCTCATTTTCGCGGTAGGCACCGATCAGCAGCAGGTGCCGCGCGTCAGGCTCGGTGACCAGTTGCTTGATCAAATCGAGGGTTGCCGCATCCAACCATTGCAGATCATCAAGGAACAGAACGAGAGGCTGCCGGGGCCGGGCGAAGACGCCAAGAAACCGGAGAAACACCATTTGGAAACGGTTCTGCGCGTCCTGCGGCGGAAGATCCGGGATGGGCGGCTGTTTGCCAATGAGGAGCTCAAGCTCAGGGATAAGCCCAACCATCAACCGGCCATTCGGACCTAACGCTTTTCGCAGAGAGTCCTGCCAACGGTTTACCTCCTCTTCTCTTTTTCCCAACACCTGGCGAACAAGGCTCTGAAATCCTTGTGCGACCGTGGCGTAAGGAATGTCGCGCTGAAATTGGTCGAACTTACCGGCAGCAAAGAGGCCCCTGGAGGGCGCTAGAGCTTTTCGCAGTTTATTGACGAAGGAAGACTTACCTACGCCGGCATCGCCGGAAACAACCACCAGTTCGGTTCTGCCCCGTGCCAGGACACGATCGAAAGCCGCCAGCAGCGCCCTCATTTCCGATTCTCGCCCATACAGCTTCTCCGGGATCACCAATCGCCCCGAGACGTCGTGAGTGGCCAGCGGGAACGGATCGATCTTCCCATGAGTTCCAAACGCACTTAGGCAATGTCGGAGGTCCGCCTCCAGCCCTGCGGCGGTTTGGTACCGTTCCTCGGCGCTTTTGGCGAGCAGTTTCATGACGATCGCGGAAATCGAGTCCGGGATTCCGTTCAACCGAACGTTGGGGGCGACGGGCAATCGCGCGATGTGACAGTGCATCCACTCCATCGGATCGCCGCCAGTGAACGGAAGGGCTCCTACGAGCATCTGGTAAAGGGTGATTCCCAGAGAATAGAGATCACTCCTTGAATCGACGGAGCGATTGATCCTGAGAGTTTGTTCGGGGGCCATATAGGCCAACGTTCCGACGATGGTCTCGAGCGATTCGGAAATTGGAGGGTTGCTGGAAAACCGCACCGCAAAACCGAAACCGGTCAGCCAAGCATCGCCGGTAGCGGGGTTAACCATCACGTTTCCGGGTCTGACATCCCGATGGATGAGCCCTCGCGCATGGAAATGGCCGACTGCCTTCGCAATGCCGAGAGCTATCCGTAAAAAAGACGCGAATTCCATCGGTCTTCCGAGGAAACTCTCCAGAAAAATTCCGCCGGCGTCTGATAAAACAAGCGTCGTCTTGCGCTTGTACTGCACCAATTGCAGCGGCCGCGTTGCCCAGGAGGGGTTCAATTCGTCTCGCAAGCGCATAGGCTTGCTCAAGCTGGGCGAGGCTCTCCGGCGTCGGCCGTTCCGACGTGGGTGAAACAAGCAGCCAAGAGGGCAAGCCTTCCCTTCTTTTTGCTCGAGAAATAACGAACTCGCCGTCCTGCCGAAGCGTCTCGACAACACTATCGGTTAGCTCCAGCATGACGAACATTCATCCACTGGCCTCAGGAATCAACGATTTCTGCGAGCCATCGCAGGATGCACGGGGTCAAATCTGAATTCTCAATGGATTGGCCACATTTTACGGTTTCTTCCGGAGCTCCCGATCGAACTTCGGTCGCTTCTCAGATGCTTGCGATTGCCTCATTCCGGGTGGCATTAGCAGCAGCACGCTGCGATTGGCCTTGTCGGCAGCCCTTTATCTAGCACAGAGTCCGATCGCGTTTGCGATTTTTGGTGAACGTCTTTCGAACGCCGCCCCCCAACACGCTCCTCTAGTGTCCCCTCCGCGTACCGCCAAAAAGTGATCCCATGAGACCGCGGACGATTTCGCGTCCTGCAGTGTTGGCGATCGTTCGCGCGAAATTCTTAGAGAGAGCCTCGACGACTGTATCGCTCTGCCGCGCTCTTTTTCCGGTGATACCACCGACCGCTCCACTGAGAATCTGTCCGAAAATTCCGTTCCCTGAAACCGGTGCGGCATTCGTTTGGCCTGGTGAGCTTTTTGTTGCAGCCTTCAGACGCTCATAGGCCGATTCCCGATCGATGAATTGTTCGTAGACTCCGGCCACGATTGAGTGCTGGATGAGTTGTTGTCGTTGCTCAATGGAGATCGGTCCAATCTGGCTTCGAGGCGGCACAATAAATGCCCGATCGACGACGGAGGGTTGGCCCTTTTCATCGAGAAAAGAAACCAGGGCTTCCCCGACACCAAGCTCAGTCACCACCACTGCTGTATCGATCGCGGGATTCGTCCGGAATGTTTCGGCCGCGGCTTTAACAGATTTCTGATCCCGCGATGTGAATGCGCGCAAAGCGTGTTGTATTCTGTTCCCGAGTTGGCCAAGCACGTTGTCCGGGATGTCGCGCGGATTTTGGGTAACGAAATAAACGCCGACACCTTTCGACCGGACAAGGCGAACGACCTGTTCAATCTTTTCCAGCAGCGCCTGGGGAATGTCACTGAAGAGAAGATGCGCCTCGTCGAAAAAGAAAACGAATTTCGGTTTAGGCAAGTCGCCGACTTCAGGTAAACGTTCGTAGAGCTCGGAGAGAAGCCACAACAAGAGGGTCGCATAAACTCTCGGCGCCTGAATAAGTTTGTCGGCAGCCAGGATATTAATAATACCCCGTCCATTTCCGTCGGTCTGGATCAAGTCATCCAAATTCAATGCTGGCTCGCCAAAAAAATTTGCACCTCCTTGTGATTCCAAGGAAAGCAAACCGCGCTGAATTGCACCGATACTGGCAGTTGAAACATTTCCATATTGAGTTGTGAACTCAGAGGCGTGATCTCCCACATGCCGGACAGTGGCTTGCAAGTCCTTCAGATCGAGCAATAGAAGACCCTGTTCATCTGCAATTTTGAAGATCAGGCTTAGTACGCCGCCTTGGATCTCATTCAACTGCAGTAGCCGCGAAAGGAGAAGCGGCCCCATTTCCGAAACCGTGGCACGGATGGGGTGGCCTTCTTCTCCGAAGAGGTCCCAAAGCGTGACTGGGCAGCCCCGAAACTCATAGGCATCCAGGCTCAGCTCTTGGATACGGGCTGCCACTTTCGGATTTTGGCCGCCTGGTTGGCTGATTCCCGTGAGGTCGCCTTTGATATCCGCCATAAACACCGGTACGCCTAGCGAACTAAGACTCTCCGCCAGAACTTGAAGTGTTACCGTCTTACCAGTTCCTGTCGCGCCGGCAATCAGACCATGCCGATTCGCCATCTGGGGAAGAAGAAAAGATCGGTTGCGCCTTTGGCGATCAGGATGGGGGCCATAAATAAGCGGACAGCGGTTCAATAGTTCAGTTCAGGAGCGGGTGGCAAAGGTCAGATGCCTTGCAGCTCTCAGCTTACGGGTTGCGGTTTAAAGTGCAACGGGGACTGCAGATGCTCAGCGGGGCAATTGCTGAAAGGCAGGATTTTTCAGCGATGGGCGAAAGCGAAGCATCCTGCGGCCTCAGATCATGTATTCCATCATGACTTCCCTTTCACTTACGGGAGCGGGAGGCTGCTCAAGCAGCGTTTCCGCAACCCGTTTCGCCTGCGCACGCAACTCCGGTACGGCGATGGTCTCCCAAAGCGTTCCGCGCAGCAGTGGACCAAGAGCAAGCAGCAGGCGGGATCGCTCGCCGTCGCGCGAAATGATGGTGTGGTAATACCTGGTACCTTTCTATTCTCTATTTTCTAACGTTCGGCTGCGTCGTTGCCATGAGCTCCTCGCTGCCTTTAATCATCCAGCGGCTCTTCGCTTCCGAGCCTCGCGCCAGTGTCAACCCGCTGTTCTGGGCGGCTACCTCCGCCGGTGCAGCGACGCTCGTTCGGCCATTGGGCGGTTGGCTGGCCGACAAGCTCGGCCCGGCGCGGGTAACCGCCACCGGTATCGGTGTGATGGCGATTGGCGGGTTTGGGCTGGCTCAGTTTCTCAAGCCGTCTGATTTCAACGGCTTTATCGGAATGATTCTTCTGATATGTGTCGCCGCCGGAATCGGTAATGGCTCAATTTTTAAAATGATTCCGCTTTTAAACCCGAAAGAAGCGAGTGCCGCGATCGGCATCGTCAGTTGCATTGGTGCGTTCGGCGGCTTTGTACCTCCGCTCCTTCTCGGCTATTGTTTTCAACAGTTCCATTCGCCTGCCTGGGGTTATCTTACGATGGCGGTTTTTGCGCTTTTCTGCTCGGGCTTGAACGCCTGGGTGTATGTTCGAACCGGCAAATATTGATCCGAATATAGCTGTGAATGCTTGCATAGACTGCCGAGATCCTGAGGGAGTTGTGATTCATCTTGAAAACGACTATGGCGCCTGAGCTGCAAACCCTGCTGACTACACGACCCGGCCTCTCTCTGCATCGTTGTCACGTGACTATTCTTAGCCGGTCTTGCGGAGTCGTGCGGCATCGGACCGCTGCTGGCGAAGCCAGCCTGGAATGGTCGCAAGCCGGCTTATGGCAAACTCCCGAGGCCATTCGTTCCGCACACCCGAGCGCCTCCAGCGCCAGAGGACCGGAGCCATGAGCGCCTCCTGTTACCATGGGATCGAGGCCTTCGTCGGCCGAACACCACTCATCCGGTTACGACGCCTATCAGAACTAACCGGCAGCGAGATTCTCGGAAAAGCCGAATTCATGAATCCCGGCGGGTCGGTCAAGGACCGCGCGGCGCTCGGTATCATCATGGATGCCGAATCCTCCGGCCGGCTGCGCCCCGGCGACACCATCGTCGAGGGCACCGCCGGCAACACCGGTATCGGCTTGACAGTGATCGGTCACGCCAAAGGCTATCGCACTGTCATCATAATTCCGGAAACACAGTCTCAAGAAAAGATTAGCCTGCTGCGCACTCTCGGCGCCGAAGTCCTCACCGTGCCGGAGAAGCCATACAGCGATCCTGCTAATTATAATCGCATCGCTCAGAGACTGGCGGAGGAAAGGGGCTGGTTCTGGGCAAACCAGTTCGACAATACGGCCAACCGTCTCGCACATTATCGCACCACAGGTCCGGAAATCTGGGATCAAACCGCCGGCCGAATCAGCGCATTCGTCTCGTCGATCGGTACAGGTGGCACACTAGCAGGCACGGCTTTGTATCTGAAGGAACGCAGCAAAGAGGTGGCTGTCGTATGCGCCGACCCATATGGTGCTGCGATGTGGTCCTGGTTTACACATGGTCACACAGAGATCAAGGATGGCGAGTCTTACGCGGAAGGTATCGGCCAGTCACGCGTAACAAAAAACCTCGAAGGGATCGCGGTGGACCGGTCCTACCGTATACCGGACCAGGCCGGTTTGACAATTGTCTACCAACTTTTACGGGAGGAAGGGTTGTTTCTAGGCCTCTCGTCCGGCATCAATATTGCCGGCGCCGTGAGTTATGCCCGAGAGCGCGGTCCGGGGCAGACAATCGTCACCATTCTGTGCGACTCAGGACTGAAGTACCAGTCAAAGCTTTTCAACACCGAGTGGTTGGCGGCGCATCGCCTCGACCCAACCAGATCCTTAGAATCTGTCATGGACTGAACCGGTATCTGCATTTTAGGATGTCGGCATCTGGCCTACAAACGCAGTGAGCCCAGACCAGTTTGGGCTTTTCTTTCCACCCTTACGTCACCAATACTGCACCATGTCTCTCTTTAAATTTTCCACCACCGTGGCGCTAAGTGTCATGCTTTTCACCGCGGGCTGCAATAAACCGGAGGCTAGATCTTCTCTCCCTGCAGGGGGTCCCACGAAAATCCGTGTCGGATACATTGGCATCACATGCGAGGCACCGATTTTCTCCGCAATCGAAAATGGTTTCTTCAAGGACGAGGGACTCGATGTCGAACTGGTCAAATGCGAGTGGTCGAAATACAAGGATGTGCTCGCACTCGGCGGCTTCGACATCACCCATCACCTCATTATGTATTTGCTCAAGCCGATTGAACAGGGCTTGGACGTAAAGTTCACTGCTGGAATCCATCGAGGCTGTCTTCGGATCCAGGCGGCGATGGATGGCAATATCAAAACGGCGAAGGATCTCCGTGGAAAACGAATCGGCGTACCGGGGATGGGAACTCCACCGTTCATCTTTGCCAATCGAGTTCTGACCGCAAATGGTATGGACAGCAGCCGAGACGTTACCTGGAGCGTGTTCCCGGCAGGTGAGCTGGGATTGGCGCTGGAAAAAGGCGAGGTCGATGCCGTAGCTGACTCCGAACCAATTGGCACTTTGCTCGTGGCTAACGGCAAAGTCCGCAATGTCGTCGACCAATCGATCGACGAACCCTATAAGGACGAATACTGCTGCGCGGTGGTGGTGAATGGAAAGTTCCTGGCCAATAATCCAAAGGCTGCCGCCGCGGCGACACGAGCGCTCCTGAAGGGAGCCAAATGGGTTGAAACAAATCCGGCGGCGGCGGCGAGGCTTTCCGTGGAGAAAAAGTATCTCGCCTCAAACCCAGAGCTGAACACGCTTGCGATCTCTCACCTACGTTACATCCCGAGCGTTTCCGGAGGTGAGGCGGCAGTGAAATCGGCGGCTGCAGAAATGAAGAAGGCGGGTATGCTCAATTCCACGACAGATGTTTCTGGCTTAGCGAGGAGCGCCTTTGTCCACCTGGAAGGAGTTTCGGATGAGTGGCTCCAGAGTCTGCAGGTAGATAAGGTGGCCGGTGGGCAGTTGCCTGCCGATGAAAACTTCCGAGTGGCCGCGGAGTCTGCGGCGAGCGGAGGTACTATGAATGTGGCGTCGTGCTGTTCTCCAGGAACGAAGTGAAGGAATTGGAAGATGTCAGCAAACGGCTCCGAATGGGCGGTGCGGTTAAGCGGTTAGAGAGCGTCCAGGCAAGGGAATGAGCCGATCGCAGCGCAAACGCGATGGCCAACTCTGTTAGCTGTTCCGCTCGCGGTTGCCATCGCCCTCGCCCTCCACTGGTTCGCGGCGAAGAAAGAGCCACCAGGCGAAACGCTCTTATACACCTACTTCTTGAGCGGCCTGCTCGTTGCGGCCGTTCTTGCGGCTGCCCTGCAACCGCTCTGGTCCGGACTTCGCGACTGGGTCCGCACCGGCTGTCCCCTTATTGCCGTTGCAGTTTTGTTCCTGACAGGATGGGAATTGACGACCGCCGGCTTTCGCCTGCTTCCATTGCCTTACTTCCCTAGCCCAGCGGGCGTGTTGCAGAGTCTGGTGAATGATCGGGCGGTTCTTTTTGATAGCACTTGGCATTCGTTGATCCTGCTTCTAAGCGGCTACGCACTGGGCGTTGCGATCGGCTTGTTCAGTGGAATTTGCATCGGCTGGTTTCCCCACGCCCGCTACTGGGGAATGCCGGTGCTGAAGATCGTCGGTCCGATTCCAGCGACGGCATGGATTCCTCTGGCGATGGTTCTCTCGCCATCCGCAATGTTTTCCGCGGTTGCGCTGATTGCGTTGGCGGTCTGGTTTCCGGTGACAATGCTGACCGCATCCGGCCTCTCCAACACCCGTGCCTCCTACCTTGACGTCGCCCGCACGCTCGGCGCCGGTCGGGCCTACCTCATCTTTCGCGTGGCCATCCCCGGAGCGATGCCGAGCATCTTCCTCGGCCTGTTTATGGGGCTTGGCGCCTCGTTTCTGACACTCGTAGTCGCCGAAACGGTCGGTGTGAAGTCGGGCCTCGGCTGGTATCTAAGCTGGGCACAGGGCTGGGCGGAATATGGAAAGGTCTACGCTGCGCTTGTCATCATGGCGGCTTTTTTCTCAACCATCATGACGGCCCTTTTCAAAGTGCGCGACCGTGTACTGGTCTGGCAAAAAGGGGTCATAAAATGGTAGCCAAATCCATCGACCGGGTTGCAACAGAAGGCTCCTCCTTGCGTGTCAACAACGTGAAGAGAGATTTTCCACCGACTGATGGCACAACCACTCGGACACTTGCGCTGGACAACGTTTCATTTTCTGTCGCGGCGGGAGAATTCGTTTCTATCGTCGGCCCAAGCGCATGCGGAAAATCGACCCTCCTCCGCCTGATTGCCGGTCTTGATTTCCCGAACTCCGGCGAACTTCGGGTTGGAGAAGAAATGATCACCGGTGCCAACGCGGAGCGCGGTTTGGTATTCCAAGATCCGAACTTGTTTCCGTGGCTGACCGTCCGCGGCAACATCCAGGCCGGTTTGGTGGCGCTTGGAATACTCCGCGAGAAACGTCATGAAGTCGCCGAATTTATCCGTCTTGTAGGGCTGGAAGGTTTTGCGAATGTCTATCCTCACCATCTTTCTGGCGGCATGGCCCAGCGTGTTGCATTGGCCCGTGCGCTAATTACGCATCCCAAGGTTCTCCTCCTTGATGAGCCTCTCGGCGCCCTCGATGCTTTTACGCGCATGCGAATGCAGGACGAAGTACTCCGCCTGTGGCAAGCCCGTCTCACCACGATGCTCCTGGTCACTCATGACATCGATGAGGCAATCTACATGAGTGACCGCATCCTCATCATGACCTCGCGCCCTGGCCGAATCGAGCGAAGCATCTCGGTGGATATTCACCACCCTCGAGATCGCGGCAGCGCGAAATTCCTCCGTCTTCGCAGCGAAATCCTTCAACTGCTTCACTTGGCCGGCCATGCGAGCGAGATGGAAACGGAGTAGTCTTCAGCTGCCGCACCGGCACGGACGAAGAAGCATCTAATAAGAACGCTGATACCCGAGCATCATAGCCGGATACTCGCCCGAGATGATCCCTGGAATCTGAAGAGACGGCTAATTCTGGCTGCATCCACATCCCGCGCCAGAACGCATCAACTCTTGCATGACGAAACCTTTCCATCTTCGCGGCCAATCGAAAGGCCTAACAAATGCACCCGGCCTAGTCCTATGAATCGGCGTTATTTGGTTCTTCTTTTGGGTGGCTGCGCTCTAACCGTGTTAGGAATCGGATTTTGGAAGACGAAGCACCAGATGCAGCCGCCTCGTTCACCCGTGGCAAACGAAAATAAAGGAAACATTTCAGTCGGTGAAATCACTCCATGCGCAATGGCCCTCGCTCCACACATGGGAAACGAAGAGATCGATCGCGAGATAAGGCGACTGCAGGATGAGGCTCGATCTAATTCGGAGCGCGCCCATGCCTTGAAAGGGCTCGGCTGGGCCTTCGTTGAGAAGGCTCGTCTTAGCTATGATCCCGGATACTACAGGCTAGGGGAACAGTGTGCGCTTTGCATTCGATTAAAGAACAATGATGACCCGGACGCTCTCCTGCTGCAAGGCCATATTCTCCAAAGCCTGCACAAGTTCAAGGACGCCGAGCCCATCGCTCGGAAGCTGGTAGCAATCCGCAATGAAGCCTTTGACTACGGTTTGTTAGGAGACGTTTTGATGGAACAGGGGCACTTGACGGAAGCAGTCACAGCGTATCAGAGAATGATTGACCTAAGGCCGGACCTGCAATCTTACACCCGTGTTGCCCATATGCGCTGGCTAAAAGGCGATCTGGACGGTGCAATTGAAGTGATGCGGATGGCAGTAACGTCCGGCAGCCCATGCGACGCGGAAGCGACAGCGTGGGCCTATACCCGGTTAGGCAATTACGAATTGCAAGCCGGCGATACAGAGATCGCAACGAAATCAGCAAAAGTTGCGTCTCAATTCGCACGGAACTACGCAGCCGCGTTCCTTCTCCGCGGTCGGATCTTGTTGGCGCAAGGCAAAGTTGAGGATGCAGTTGACTCGCTTCAACGTGCCGCGGCTCTGACCCAACTACCGGAATACGAGTGGACGCTGGCAGATTCCTTGCGGGAAGCGGGAAAACCTCAAGCCGCCGAGGAGATCGAGAGCAGATTGATTCGCGACGGAGCGATAAACGATCCGCGGACATTTTCGCTTTATCTGGCAACAAGAGGTCAGCAGGTTCCAGAGGCTCTACAACTCGCCCGTGACGAACTGAATACTCGCGCGGACGTCTTTACCATTGATGCTCTTGCCTGGGCGCTGAACGCCAATGGCCGAGTTCCCGAAGCGCTGGAATACTCCAGGCAGGCACTGAGCGAAGGCACCCAGGACGCCCGATTATTTTATCACGCCGGGTGCATCGCGCTCGCTGCGGGCGACTACGTTGACGCCGAGAGGTTATTCGCGCTTTCCAGCCGGATCAAACAAATGCTTACGCCTTCGGAAAGAGATGATCTGGAAAAAGAATTTGCTGTTTTGAGGGGACGGGAGACATCCCGGCCTGCCGCAGTCAGCAACTAACAAAAAAGGAAAATATGAAAGACCCACAGCGGGCGTTCGCTTTCACGCGAATCGCCGCAGCGCTATTAACGCTGCTTCTTGCCCCATCCATAAGCAAGGCATCCAGTCACATGGATGCACCACTCATCACTCGGGATCCCTCGGCACACATCACGGATGTGTACGCCTTTGTTTCAAAGGTTGGTAACGTCAAATACCTGACCGCGGCGGTCGCCGTTTACCCATTTGAAGAGCCAAGTATTGGTCCGAACAAATACAACTTCGATGACAATGTCCTTTATGCGATCCACATCGCCGCCGGCGCCGATCTCGCAGAGGGCAAGCCCACTGTCAGCTACCTGTTTAAGTTCAAAACAACGTTCAAGAACAACAACACGATTGCCCAATCCTTCCTCGGGCGCATCGATAATGTAGACGACGCGAAACAGAATCTGACCCAACGATATAGTGTCACCAAAGTCGTTCATCGTGATAAGAACGAAGGCTACGAGAAAGAGCGAGAAAACGTCGACGTCCTTGGCACGAATCTTACTGTTCCGCCTAATAATCAGGGTGTGGTAACGCCGCACTACAACCAAAATGAAGATGGAAACAACTTCGCAAAAGAAGGCGTTAATACTCCTTCACTGTTGGATGTCTACACTTCACAAACCGTTTGCCCGATCGACCGTGGGTATATTGTATTCGCAGGACAACGGTCTGACGGCTTCTACGCAAACATCCAAAGCATCTTCGACCTGGATACGACATTTTCCGGCCCGGAAAGGCCGCTGGACAGCCAGGCCGGATTTAATGTTCATACCATCGTAATCAGTATTCCTGTAGCTGAGTTGGGTGGCGACCAACAAGTGGTCGGCGTGTACGCGACAACCAGCCGGAAAGCACTAACTGTTTTGCGTGATCCAAGGGTTCCTGCGACCTTTAGTGAGTACGTCCAGGTCCATCGTAAGGGGAATCCGGCATTTTGTGAGCTTTTAGTCGCCGGTAAAGATAAAGATCTTTTCACCGAAACTCCTCCCAGCGTGGATAAGAGCCTATTCGCGCAATATGCTTTGGCTCCTGAGCTTGCGAAATTATTGGGCGCCCCTCCCCAGTTGCAGACCGCGCGCACCGATCTGGCGGGAATTTTTGTTCCGGACCTGATCAGGGTCGATCTGTCGACCGGGCCGGCGCGTTTAGCAGGCAACCCGAATGATCCGAAATTTAGTCGGCTCGGCATTTTTGGAGCAGATACCCTGACGAGTACGGTTCAACAGGGTTTTGGTAATGGGACAGTGCCAGGCGGGTGGCCAAACGGGAGGCGATTCGGTGACGACGTGCTGGGCATAGCTGTGATTGCGATCTTGAGCGATCTGCGAACGAGCCCACCTCACATTTTTGCCGGATTTAACGCCGCGACATTCAATATAGGCGGAGTTACCCACAACGATATTACTTACAACGGTATATTCCCGTACGCCTCGACACCGCATAACGGTCGCAATAATAAGCATCACACGCAACCCGTCGATTGATTCAGTGGTCCCGGGACGGTTATTCCACTCGGGAGTCAACTCATAGGTGATCCAGGGCGCGTCCGGCGTCGCGGCCCTGGATTTTTTGCCTGGTCTCATTAACTTTTTGGTTTTTCATTTTCCGCAGACGTGTTACGGCGGACGCGCGGGAGAGCCTCCTCCCGTGTCAGATGATAGAACAACTCGAATCTAGTTCTAGTGTACTAAGTCAGTGACTGGTGCACGCGCAGCCACGTTGACCTATGAAATCATTTGCCTTATCTGCCGAGTTTTATTTTCGACTTAGTTTTGGTCTATCTATTTTTCTGCTATTGACCTTTAGAGTTCAGGCGCACGATCCGGGCTTGAGCAGCGCGAGAGTTACAGTCGAAGATCAGCAAATTGACGTGTTTCTCGGCTTCGCAGAGAAGGATGTGGAAACCTTGCTTGGTGCTCATCCATCTCGGCCTGACATCAATACACCAGCGGGTTTTGCAGCAGTCCAACCCGAATTGAAAGCGCTGGCTACAAACGGGTTTTGCCTTTATTGGGGAGAACAACCGGCGATTCCAAATCAAACAACCGCCCGGCGAAAGGACGCTCAGAATATTGAAATTTCACTTAGCTTCCGAAGACCGAATGCTGCGCATGTTCGGGTAGTTGCTAAGGTGATCGAAAAGCTGCCACTCGGTCACCGTGAGTTTTTATCAGTCGAAACTCCAAGTCGCGCTAACCTCGGTGAAGCAATGCTCTCGGCCAGGCAAGATTCGTTTGAAATCGATTTGCCGACGGTAACCGGATATAACGTTTCTTCGAACAAGAGCCAGTCATTCTTTACATTTCTCAGGCTCGGCGTGGGACATATCTTGACGGGATATGATCACCTTCTCTTTCTGTTCGCTCTGATGGTAGTTTGTCGCGATTTACGCTCGATATTCACCGTAATTACCTGTTTCACTGTCGCGCACTCAGTCACTCTTGCCCTGGCAGCCCTGGATATTGTTCGATTGCCTGGAAAAATTGTCGAACCGATGATCGCGGCCACCATAGCGTACGTGGGCATCGAAAATCTGGTGCGAGGTGATGCGCCAAAATATCGTGCTTTGATCACGTTTTCGTTTGGATTGCTGCACGGGCTTGGCTTCGCCGACGCGCTTAGGGAATTTGGTATCGGCTCCGGCGGCCTTGGCATTGTATTGCCGCTCGTCGGCTTCAACGTCGGTGTAGAGGTTGGACAGCTTTCGGTCGCGGCTCTTGCGCTTCCTATTCTGTGGCAACTCAGGAAAAATCCCTCATTCGTGCACCAGTGGGTCCCGGTTTGTTCTTGCGCCGTGGCGTTAGCCGGAAGCTATTGGATGGTCGAACGTATAATGCAGAATTAGTGCATCGTCTCCTATGTAGCTGGCATATGGCCGCAGGTCAGTTGGCCGTTTTTCAAGGCGCAAGCGACGAGCATATCTAGATTGATACGTAAGGAGCGAGCAACGCGGAAAAACAGCCAACTGGCCGCGGCCCGGAGGGTTGCGTTGAAAATGGGCCGGCGGCTGCGTTGCTCGTCGGTTACGTATCGATTTGGATATGCGCCCTCTATCGCCAGTCCGGCTCGGACCGCCTTGCCGGCGGCCCATTTTGAACGCAACCATATGCCAGCTACATAGGAGACGATGCACTAGTGCAAGGCGAATCAATTGCGCGCACCAATCCCTTGGGAGTCGTCATACCTCTTTGCGGCGCTGCATGGTCAAAACTCCACGATAAGCGATCCTAGGGTGTCCGCACGGCGGGAAATATGCCAGGAAACCCTGATGACATATTTGCGGGCAAGTCAGCTAAAGCCTGTACTCTTACCGCGGGATGGCGTTTTAATCATGCGCGACCGGGCCTTTGACTTTATATGGAAATTATGGTATTTATTGAGATGGAGCGACCGACAACTTGGCAGAATGTTTCGAATTTCGAGGGCGACGAGCGAATTAAGGCAAAGTCAGAGCGCGTTCGAATACCAAGAAATGACGGATCCAGGATCTTTGGCTTTTCGGCGAACCTTGAGGAGTTCGCCCATCGCTGGAAAGCGCGACTGGCCTTTGTTGGCGTTTCTCTCGCGATCATTCTCGCTCAATCGGCAGAGGCAACGCCGGCCGGGTACAAACTGGTCTTCGACGAAGAATTCAGCGGACCATTGGCAGTTGCATCTGGGAAGGGATGGGGACCGATGGTGGCTCCATTGAAATGGATAGCGCACACGCCCTACGCTGGTGATTTTGGTGAAGCCTATTTCACCGGTCCAAGTGAAAACGCGAGGACTCCCGATCCATTCAGTATTTCGAACGGGGTGTTGACAATCCAGGCGTACCAAGATCCCGCAATTAACAATCACTGGCGATCCGGCTTGCTATCGAGCGTCGATCCCAGCGGAAATGGATTCAGCGTAGCGCTTGGATACTGGGAGTGCCGAATGATGTTGCCATCCGGCCAAGGTGTTTGGCCGGCGTTCTGGCTGGACGGAGTGGCCGGCATCAATAAGAAACGCACTATCAATTCTCCGGAAATTGATATTCTGGAAGCATTCGGCTTGGACATGACCGTGGCACATCACTATGTACACGTTTGGACTCCAGCCGGGAAAGATGTTTGGGGGGTCGGTCTAACTACAATCGGAGTGAACCTTGCGAATTCCTGGCACACTTATGGATGTTTGGTTAACACTGACTATATCCATTTTTTCTTCGACGGAGTTGAAGTATCAAAGACACCGACACCGAGTGAAGCGAGGCAACCGCTCTACGTGATGGTCAATCTCGCACTCGGGGACGGTTTTCCCATTGATATTCCCAGCCCGACGAAGATGTACGTTGATTACGTTCGCGTCTATTCGCGTTAGACTTTATTCAGTTCTTGGCCGCAGGGGCCGGCTCTCCCGGAGCACCCTTCACGTCGATCCGAGCTTCGCGAGTTCTTCGGCGAGCGCCCAGGATCTGGTCAAGAGACACGGCGATCATTATGACTCCGCCCATCACGACGAATTCCAACGAGCTATCAATACCTTGGAGATTCACAATGTTGCGCAGCAATTGAATCATGGCCGTCCCGATAAAAATACCGAGGATGCTGCCTTCACCTCCACGCAGGCTGCAGCCGCCCAGCACGCATGCGGCCACCGCATAGAGTTCGAAAAAACTTCCGTGGCTAGCCGGCGAAATTGAGTTTGTATAAAAGCCGATAAGGATAGCGGAAATCCCGGTCAGCGACGCGCAGAGCACGTAGGCGCTTGTCACGACGAGCTTCGTGTTGATTCCGGAGTAAAGGGCCGCCTCTTCGTTCCGTCCGATCGCGTAGAGATAGCGGCCATAGACCGAGCTATGGAGCACTATTCCCATGATAATACAGACGACGACGAAAAGGATGAAAGGAGCCGGCAGATTAAAGATGCTTCCGGTTGCCAGCGTCCGAAGGAGCTCAAAACCGGTATTGCTGCCGAATCCGACCGTCTGGTCTGACGAAATGAACCGGGCGAGCCCTCGATAAGCGAGCAGGCCGCACAAGGTCACAACAAAAGGCTGCAGTCGCGCCCGGGAAACCAGGAGTCCGTGAAACAGACCGATCAGCATCGCGAGCAGAAGGATGATAGCGACCGCCAGCGGCCAGGCAATGTTGTCCGGTCCGAGGAGGTAAGCTAAAATGACCCCAAGCAATGCGAACATTGAGCCAACCGAGAGATCGATTCCACCGGTGATGATCACGGTTCCCATCGCGACACTGAAGATACCAAACAATCCGATCGATCTGGTCAGGTTCAAAAGGTTTGCCTGGCCAAGAAAGACCGGGTTCGCAAAGGTCGCTTTCAACCCTCTCTGAGACGCTTCCAACAAAGCGTAGCCAAGGAAGAGTCCCAGGAAAATAAGAACCATTCCAAGTTCTTTCTTTGGCCTCACGTTCGGGTCTCCTGATGAGTTGTGTGATCTGACGTCGGCAAATCTTCGTTCGCATGAACGGGTGCAACCGCGAGCCGCATGACCGCCTCTTCGCTGAACTCTTCAGCTTCGAGAACCCCGACAAGAGCGCCTTCCCGCATCACCGCGATCCGATCGCTGACCCCCAAAACCTCTTCCATGTCGCTGCTGATCATGAGGATAAATACCCCGTTATCGGCCAGACTCCTCATCAATCGATAAATCTCCGCTTTGCTACCGACATCGACGCCGCGGGTCGGTTCGTCGAAGACAATAAGCTTCGGGCTTAGCGAAAGCCATTTAGCAAGAACCAGTTTTTGTTGGTTGCCGCCGCTCAGATTTTTGGCCAGGGTTTCGCAAGAAGTAGTTCTGATCGAGAGTTTTTTCCGCTGTTCCTCGGCGGTGCGCAATTCACTTCCATACGAGATAACACCAAAGTTGGCGTACCGCCACAGGTCAGGGAGTGTAACATTTTCCCGAAGTGCCATGCTGGTGATTAATCCATTCTTTCGACGGTCTTCCGGAACCAGATAAATACCGTTCGCGATGGCGTCGCGAGGCGAATGAACCTGGACGGCTTTTCCATCGACAACGATCTCTCCGCCTAGTGGTCGGGCGATCCCAAAGACCGTCATCGCAAGTTCGGACCGGCCGGCGCCCACCAGACCTGCAAGGCCGAGAATCTCGCCTTGACGGATGTTCAGACTGATCGAGTGACTGGGGAAAAAAGGCGAGATGATGCCGCGAAACTCGATCCGCTTTTTCGGGTCGCCCAGGCGCGTTTCGGTCCTCTTCAGATCGATATTTCGGCCAACCATGAGCCGGACCATATTGTCATGATTAATATCTGACTTTGGGAGCTGTCCCGAGTTCTTCCCATCCCGGAGACCTACGACGCGATCGGCGCAGGTATTAACCTCCATCAGGCGATGGGAAATATAAATAACGCTGACCCCGGCGCCCTTTAGTTCGGCTATTAAATTAAATAGGCGGTTCGCCTCCGTGAGCGTTAAGGAGGATGTCGGCTCGTCCATCACGATAATCCGGGCACTGGTAGAGAGCGCCTTGGCGATTTCGACGAGCTGTTGCTGTGCGATCGACAGAGAACTGAGGGCGGTCCAAGGGGCAAGATTCAGACCGACTTTTTCAAGGTAACCGCGAGACTGCTCGGCGATCCTCTTTCGATCCACCAGGCACAGAAATCCGCCGAAAAGCGGTTCGCGCCCCAAAAAAATGTTTCCGCCAATATCGAGATTGTCGAGATTGTTGAGTTCCTGATGGATGAGACTGACGCCCAGTTTCTGGGCGTCAGCAACATGGCGGATTTGCACCTCGCGCCCATCGACTCGGATGGTGCCTTCGTCGGCTTGGTAGACGCCTCCAAGTATTTTCATCAGCGTCGATTTCCCGGCGCCATTCTCGCCGATTAAGGCGACCACCTCGCCGGGAGAGACCGAGAGGTCAACATCACTTAGCGCGACGACGCCCGGGAAACGCTTGCTGATTCCTTTGAGTTCGAGGATGGGTTCCGGCACAACGTAGTGTAGAACGCAGGCTGGTGTCTGCCTCGATTAATGTCCGCGAAGTTTCTTCAAATTAGCCCAGAACTCGTCGACATTGCTTTTGTCGATCGCGCGGGTCGGAACAATCACTTGTTTGTTTTCCGGAATTTGTACGTCTTCGCCACGCAATTTCTTGGCGAGGAGCAAGGTGGACTGATGACCGAATTCGTAAGGATTCTGCACAACTGTTGACTCGACAATTCCGTCCTTAATTCCTTGAAGCGTGTCGTCTTCTTCGTCGAAAGTAACGACCTTCACTTTGCCGGCTTTGCCGGCGGTCTTTGACAGAGTTGACGATTGCCGGTCCGTTATAGCTCCAGATGCCTACCAGGCAGGCAATGTCAGGATATTTAACCAGGGTGTCTGCGACGTTTTGCCTTGCACGGACCCGGTCCGTGTCATCGGTGCGAACATCGATGACAGAGACATTGGTCCCTTTCAAAACCTCTTCGAGTCCTTGAATTCTCTCTTTAGCATTCTGGGCGTCGCGCTTACCGACGAAGATCATTATCTTGCCCCCGTCCGGGATCGCTTTCTTGATCAGTTCACCGGCCTGGCGACCCGCATCGACATTACTGGTTCCGACATAGAACGCTCGTTTGCTCGTCGCTGCATCGCTGTCGGTTGTCGAGATCATTGCCTTCTCGGTGCCGCGGTCGATCATTGCGGCCTGGTTTGCAGAATCGAGCGGACTAATAGCGATTCCGTCAGTCCCTTTGACCAGGAGATCATCAAAAATCCGGGTTTGTTCGGCGGGCGTCCCGTCAGGCACGAGCCGTACCTCGACGCTGACGTTTGGTACTTCTTGCGTCGCTTTCTCAGCTCCGGCCTTGACGTAGGTCCAGAAATCGGAGGCGCTGTTGGCAAGAATTGCGAGTTTAAGTGGTTTATCTGTTGCTGCGCATTGCCCGTTGGATGGGATAAATTGCCGGGCAAAGGCGAGCAGACCCAGGAGCGCAAGGAGTGATTTTCGTTTTGTCATAAGTGGGGGGAAGAATTTGTCAGGTTGGTTGTGCATCCGAGATGTTCGCAATCCAGACAAGCCAACACGGCTCGCACTGGCGCACTCGGTTACTCTAGATAATCGAGAGAACTTCCGCATGCCAGATAAATATTCGCGGCGGATTCGCCTTGCGCTTACCGCGAAATCAAATAGTGGGATCGAACATGCAGCTCTCTGACTTCAAGATATTAACCTTCGATTGTTATGGCACACTGATCGACTGGGAGAGCGGAATTGTCAGGGCCATGGAGCCGCTTCTCGCTCGATCTAGAATGGCGCTGAGCCGCGACGATGTGCTGGCGACGTTTGCTCGTTACGAGGCTTCACAACAATCCGAGACACCCTCGATGATTTATTCGAAGTTGTTAGCGGTTGTCCACTCTCGTATCGGAAGTGAATGGGGCGTCAAACCAAACGCCGAAGAAAGCGAGGCATTCGGACAATCTGTCCCCGATTGGCCTGCATTCGCCGATTCACCGGCAGCACTCCAATACCTGAAGAAACACTACAAGCTAGTAGTCCTTTCAAACGTGGACCGGGAAAGTTTCAAAAGCGAGTAATACACGGCTGGAGATCGAGTTCGACCACATCTTCACAGCGCAAGACATCGGTTCCTATAAGCCCAATCAGCGCAACTTTGAATACATGATCGAGAAGCTTAGTGACGCAGGGTACCGAAAATGTGAGATCCTGCACACGGCGGAAAGTCTCTTTCACGACCATCTCCCGGCGAACAAAATCGGACTCGCCTCGGCCTGGATTTACCGCCGCCATGCACAAGAAGGTTTTGGCGCCACGCATCCACCGGAAGGGGTGCCAAGATACGATTTCCGGTTTAACAGCATGGAAGAGATGGCCAAAGCGCATCAGGGAACATTGCAGTGAGATGTCCAAAAATTAGGCTTCCGATTTGCGGATGACGACGCCTCAGGCTAAGCCTGCATTCGCGATCTGTCCTTCGTCCCATCCGAAGTAATGTCCCAATTCGTGGAGGTAGGTTGTCCGGACTTCGCGGAGAAACACTGTCCTCCGATAGTTCGCTGCTCGAGCCAAGGTTTCAACAAAGAGGGTAATCCGCGGCATTTCATCAGGCTGAGTCGGCAGCCCATCCATCAAAGAACACCCTTCGAAAATTCCTAGACACATTTCGCCTTGCCGGTCTTTCGCGCTGATAAGGAAGACCGGGACTTCCAAAGCGCGGGCCCGAATCGGCTCCGGCAGTGCGTTCTGAATCTCGGCAACTTCCCGCTGTGCAATGTCCTCCCAATCATTCATGCGACCACCGTGCGCCATATTGCGCGCTCACCTCACTCCGCCTGGGGCATAGCTGCAGGAAGATCCGTGTCCTCATCCGGCTCTTGATCACCCTCTTCGATATCCTATTCGCTCTGGCTGGTGACCCTGTGGGAGGATCGTCAACAATCCCGATGCTAACTTGCCATGGATCCGCCGTCCACCGGGAATCGGTGCGCCGAGTTTGGCGTTAAAACGCAAGGTGTGGTTGATTAACAAGTATGCGTGAAATTTTAGAGACTGAAGAACACGTTCCCATCCCGCCGGTCGTGTATTCCGATCCGTTTTACCGGATCACCTACCTTATCAAGGAAGAGATCCGAAAGTACAAATGGACTGAAGGTGAAAAAGGTCGCCAGCTTTCCTGGGAGCAGGCTCGGCAAGAATGGACGCAGACCTACCAGGAAAAGTACGAAAAATTCCTGATCGACACTCTGTATTTTGCCGACTCAACTGCGGGCGATGAGCCGAAAAAGCACGCCAAATAATTCGCCAAGTCCCACTTAACGCGAGCAAAATACAGGCTTTTACGACATTGCCCCGTGCTCGATTGCCGGGGGGCGAGCGGGAGCTGCTTTAGGATCCGAGGCAACGTTTCGGCGATTTTCGACCGAGAGCGACAAAACAGGTTGCACATTATGGTAAATATGATAATTATCATATATGTGGAATTTATTAAGCAGCGCGGGGGCTCGGTTTTTGGAACGCAACCGCTCTGACAGCACCAAATCTGAGAACCGTCCAAAACCAAAAAGCGACGAATCGAAGAGCGGTGGTTTATCGTCAAAGGTTGGGAAAACCTTTTGCTCCCGTAGCTGTGAGGTGCTCTTGCCCATTGTTTGCATTTCTCTCGGGCTCACCATCTCTCAAGGGGAAGCAACACCGGTGCCCGGTTACAAACTGGTTTTCGATGAAGAATTTAGCGGACCATTGCAAGTCGCCCCCGGCAAGGGATGGGGACCATTAGTCTCTCCGACAAAATGGATAGCGCACACTCCCTACGGTGGAGATTTTGGTGATGCGTATTTCACTGGTCCCAACGAAAACGCCACAACTCCCGATCCGTTCAGTATTGCCAACGGGATATTGACAATCCAGGCATATCAAGATCCCGCAATCAATAATCACTGGCGATCCGGCTTGCTATCGAGCGTTGATCCCAACGGAAATGGCTTCAGCCAAGCGCTTGGATATTGGGAATGTCGGATGCAGCTTCCTTCCGGAGCTGGTGTGTGGCCTGCATTCTGGTTGGACGGAGTGAACGGTATCAGCAAGACACGCACCACCAATACCGCAGAGATAGATATTCTCGAAGCGTTTGGCGTGGATATGACCCAAGCCCATCACAATACCCACATTTGGGGGCCGCATTCACAAGTGTCTTGGACTAGTAACGTAACAACGCAAGTTGGAATGACCACCGGTTTTCACGTCTACGGATGCCTGGTAAACGCTGATTTTATCCACTTTTATTATGACGGAGTGGAAGTCGCCAATACGCCAACGTTACCGGAGGAAAGGCTGCCGCTCTACGTCATGGTCGATCTAGCGCTTGGGAACGGCTTTCCGATTGACATTCCGAGTCCTACTCGCATGTACGTAGACTATATTCGGGTCTATTCCCCGTAGAAATCTTTCCGCACCGCTGGCCTTCAACGGCGATCTTCATTGTCAGGGCCGGCGTGCCAGGGCCCCAAACGCTGACATTGCCGGCCAACCAACGACTCGTCCGCCTTTGTGTTCGCGCAACGAGAAAGGGTAGGAGGTGCTTTTCCACCCTAATATTGGCCAGGCCTTCAACAAGCGCTGGCAGAACCGGTCGGCGGAACGGGAAGTTGCAAGGGATCTCGGTCCAGGCTTTCCTGCAGCATGCGAATCCTTGCCATTTCTGGGAGCCTTCGTTCGACGTCCTCAAATACCGCAGTGCTACGAGCTGCTCGGACACTGGCACCTGCCGGCGTCGACGTCATTCTCTACGAAAATATGGCCGCTTTGCCTCACTTCAACCCCGACCTCGACGGCGACAAGCCGCCGGAGGCGGTGCTTGAATTGCGCTCCGAGATCGGTCTCGCGGATGGGCTGCTGATTTCGAGTCCCGAGTATGCGCACGGCGTGCCGGGATGTCTGAAAAACGCGCTCGACTGGCTGGTTGCCAGCGTTGAA
The DNA here is from genome assembly GCA_963736745.1 of uncultured Verrucomicrobiae bacterium. Classification (GTDB taxonomy): domain Bacteria; phylum Verrucomicrobiota; class Verrucomicrobiia; order Chthoniobacterales; family JAFAMB01; genus JAFAMB01. The sequence continues at coordinate 36,764 of CAVTQD010000012.1, forward strand.
TTCCCAGGCAAGGCGGTTGCGCTGCTGAATACTTCGCCCCGCGCGACGCACGCGCAGGCGCAGTTGACCGAGATCCTGATGACAATGGCGGCACGCCTCATTCCTGAAGCCTCGGTGACCCTGGAAATTCCCGTTCAAATTCCGGTTAGTGCGCCCTTTGCTCCCAGCCCGGAGGTCTCTCGGACGTTGCGTTCGGCACTCTCGGCTCTCGCTCGGGCCGTCGGACCCAATTAAAGATTCCAGCCTGCATGCTCACTAATCTACAGAGATTCGCGGGCGCGGATTCAAAGCGCCCATCCGAAGGCGGTCCGGTCGCGTTTCAGGCTCCAAGAAGGGAAAGGACACCAGTGCTGCCACGGCAATTTGGAAGCAAAACGAAGCGGGTGCAGACTCGGATTTTACGCGCTCCGATTCTTGTCTTAAGGTTCCCGAATTCTTAACCTAAGCAAGAGAGGTACACGAACGTGGCAATCGAACACAAACGTTTGGGAAAACACGGGGTCCTGGTAAGCAACATCTGTCTGGGCACCATGAACTTTGGCTGGCACACCACCCAGAAAGAGAGTTTCAGGATCATGGAGCGGGCCCTGGAGCTGGGCATCAATTTCTTCGATACCGCCGACGTCTACGGCTGGGGTGGCGAGCAGGGCGACACCGAAGAAATCCTGGGACGCTGGTTTGCCCAGGGAGGTGGCCGCCGGGACGCTGTCGTCCTTGCCACCAAGGTCTTCAACCCTGTCAAACGCAAGGCTAACCTGGTCGAACCCAACACGGACGGCCGCAGCCTTTCGGCTTATAAGATCCGCAAGCATTGCGAAGGCAGCCTGAAACGGCTTCAGACCGACCACATCGACCTTTACCAGATGCACCATGTGGATCGGGACTGCCCATGGGACGAGACTTGGCAGGCCTTCGGACAACTAGGCAACCAGGGCAAGGTGGTATACGTGGGATCCAGCAACTTTGCGGGATGGGACATCGCCACGGCCTGTCAGGAGGCTTCCAAACGCGGATTAACGGGCCTGTCCAGCGAACAAAGTATCTACCATCTGAACAACCGCATGCTGGAACTGGAGGTCATCCCCGCCTGCCGGCATTACGGCTTGGGATTAATCCCGTGGAGCCCACTGGGCGGCGGCCTCCTGGGCGGAGCCCTGGAGAAGCTGGAAAGCGGCCGGCGCACCAGCGAGGAGTCCCTGCAGGAAATCAACAAAAATCGGGCCAAACTGGTCCAGTACGAGACCCTTTGCAAACAATTGAGCGAACCTCCCGCCGCCGTGGCGCTGGCCTGGCTTTTGCACAACCCCATCGTGACCGCGCCCATAATCGGACCGCGCACCATCGAACAACTGGAGTCCACTCTGCGCGCCACGGAAATCACGCTGGATGGGGAGACCTTGAAAAAGCTTGACGAGATTTTCCCCGGTCCTGGCGGCGAAGCGCCGAAGGCCTACGCCTGGTAACCCTGAGGGTCAAAAGAATTCGTTCGACCGGCCGAGGAAGGAATGCTTTTGCTATTAGAGAAATGAGGTAACGTTGGTTCTCAGGTCCGTCATACGATCCGGACTTTTTTGCCATAGCGCCTCCTCGTTGAGGAGCTGGGCATTTTCGATGACATTCACCCCCTTTTTCCTCACAATTGTGCCGCTTATAGTAACCATCTTCGCGGCGTAAGAAGCCAACTGGGCATTGAGCGTCTCATGCTTTGCGGCCGGTTGCGAACTTGGCGGCTCCTGCTTGCCTATGAGAACGTAGACGGTGCCGTCCTTCCCCTTCAGCCCGACCGGAAGCCCACTCGCGATACACATCTTTGCGCACGCTGCGTGATCCGGCCCGCTCGAGCCATCGTCAAAGTAACAAGCCATGTCAATCACTTCACCAGTAACAGATGCAGCCAGTCTGGTCTCGGTCGGACCGCCTAGCGAACCTGACGTGATTCGCCCTAAAGCCCATCCAGCGAAAATTGCGAGAGCTAAAGCCGCGGCTGCCCATTGCGGAGTAGCCAATGGGGAGAGCAACGTCCTAAGCCAATTCTCCGATCTCGCACGAAATGTTGTCTCCCGGCTTTGAACTTTGGACCAAACCCTGGCATTAAAGTCGGGCGGCAGTTCCGGTCGCTGACGTCTAGAAAGAGCTTTCAGATCCTCGTCTAAGCGTGATTCATTCATTTTGCTTTCTCGAACGCTATAGCAAGCATTCTGGAGTTCATACCTCCTTTCTCAATTAAACGAGGGAGAGCGCGTTATCCCTCAGTATTTTAGATTTTTTTTACTTTTCATTTCCTGTCCAGCGGATCGTGTCCGGATTTCGCGCGGCCAGCAGCTTGGGTCCGAGCCTCGGCTCCGCTGGCGACTCCCTTGAAGGCGTTGCCGCGAAGTCGTGCCTACCCCTCCCCCGTCGCTTCAGCCGCAGAAGGAAACGCCAGCAACTGGCATCCCCAGTGACAATAGAAAGAAGTAAACAGCGCCCAAGGCAATCGCCGGAATGCGCTCAGACCACGCCTGGGCTCATCGCAGAATGGCAGAATTTGGTTCATAGCCAACGCGAAAATGCTCCCGGTGAGCTCCCTCAAGAGCTGGCAACCAGTTGATCGCGACGGCCTGGAAGGCCGGTCCGACGCCGAGACCGCCCGAACTACTCGGAATCTCGCCCAAGGCGGTCGACGTGAAGACTGATCGAGTTCGCAGGCTTCTCCCGGAAAAAGGGACGCAATATTTTTAAACTTTCGGAATCTTTTCTGAGGGATCGGACAGTTTTCCTCGTTGGAGTTAGTAAGCACGGCTCGCAGATGCGAGACAGGGGAAAGCCCGGACCCCTTGCTAATCAAAGTCCAGGTGCATCTAACTAACAAAGTATAAAGAAAAAACTAACTTATGGCAGTGGACATGTTTCTCAAGCTCGACGGCGTTAAAGGCGAATCAAAGGATAAAACGCATAAACAGGACATTGACGTTCTTTCCTGGTCATGGGGGATGTCAAACAGCGGTTCGGCCCATATCGGTGGCGGAGCCGGGAGCGGCAAGGTGAATGTGCAGGATATCACCGTGACCAAGTGGGTGGACAGTAGTTCGCCCAAGGTCATGCTGTCCTGCTGCGACGGCACGCACTTCGCCAAGGCGCAGCTCACGGTACGGAAAGCCGGAGGCGAGGCGCCGGTGGAATACATAGTAATCAAGATGGAGGAAGTGCTAATTACTTCGGTCTCGACCGGAGGGTCCGGTGGCGACGATCGCCTGACGGAGAATCTCAGCCTGAACTTCGCCAAAGTCAGCATGGACTATACGCCTCAGGGAGACAAAGGCGCGGCCGGAAATGCGATCCCGTTCGCCTGGGACATTGCAGCGAACGACAACCCGTAAATCGTTTGATTCCGGTGCCATTGCTTAAACTCATCGGCACCGACTAATACCTACTAATATTATTTCTAATTATCAAACCCCTACATAACAGGAGAAAAAATGGCTACATTTCAATGCAGCAGATGCCAGAATATCAAAGACTCTCTAAAGCAACTCTTTGAGCTGAAGACAGAAAAATGCGCTAAGTGCAACGGCGTCGGATTTTGGGCGTCGTACACAGGGCCGATGGCGCCCACGATGCTGGACAAAGAGGACATTCGCAGCGAGAGGCTCAAGAAAGAGCTCGACGTGGCGAAGGAAGAGTATGACCGGTACAAGCAGGAGCTGGAGACAATCACCAAGGCACTCAAACGCAAGGAGCACAGCTACGAGTCCACTTGCGGCACTATGACCCTCTCGGAGATCAAAAAGAACGTCAAAGAGACGGAACAGATCATGGATCAGATGGTTCAGATCGCCAGCAAGTACAATGAGGCCGAAAGTAAATACCTCCCCTTGAAAGAGGACGTGGAAAACCTGGGCAATCGGAAAGCGGTGAGAAAGGATGCGCCCGTCGCTTTCGATAAAGCGGCCAAAGTGAAACAGACGTCCGCGAAGAACAAGCTTTACATCGGCAACCGTCAGTATGTGTCCAGACACGGGGATGGGTCGTCGCAAAAGAAGGCCCGGCTCCTTGACGTGCCCAATTGGTCGCCGGGTCTCAACGTCTCCTGGGTAGAGGGTGGGATCAGTGCCAAAGCCCACTTCAAGCTCAAGCTGGATAGCAGCGACCCCTATGCCGACATACCGAAAGAGGTGCTCGACAAGTTGAAACTGGAACCGGACATGGACGCCGATGCTTTTTTCTTGCTTTGCAAGGCGGAGGGTAAAGGTTCCCTGCTGTGGTACGACAAAGACGGCAAGGATCGGCCGACTTGGACCTCATTGGAAATGTGGGTTCTGCTGCGCGCCGGATACCGTTTCACTTTCGCCGACAGCAAGCATGATGGTCCCGGACGAAAGATTGTGCTCGTACCGCCACCGGGCTAAGTGGCCTTAGCAAGCGAGCCTGAATCTTCTCTAAAGTCGAGCAGCTTCGCGAACTCGGTATCTCGCCCAACTAACTAATAGAATAAATAAAAAGCTAACTATTTGGCAGTGAACATGTAGGTGGGAAAACCACTCTTGTCCAATATGCATTCTAAAGAGGACTGACAGGAATGCATTAGTTTCTGGTTAGCATTGAATCGTTGGTATGAACCGGAGAAATAATAGCACCAAGGTAGCCGGACGTCTCCCGCGCGTCCGGCGGACGTCTTCCGCGCGTCTCGACGCTTCTTTTTGCTGCTTCTGCGAACACTCTTCGGCACTCAGCTTCAGCCGTTTTTGCATTTGCACCTTCGCTGGACGTGCGGCGCCGGATCGTGGGGGAGCTTGCCTATCGGTGGCAAGGCCATCCATAGCAAACGAACCAGAATTGGTTAATAAAATCCCATCGAACCCGGCCGTTTCGCCGGGTAAGCCGTCCGGAGGATGTTTCGGGGGAAGTCACTCCTGGAGTTGGGGACGTTTTCTCGGCAGGCGAACTCCAGCATCAATAGGCATCGCGATGCTCGTCCATCCGCGCGAAACAGGGCTTGTAATTGGAGCGTATCTGGAGAGCCTTTAAGAGCTCATGCACAATCGTTCAACGAAAGAGCCTGCAAACTCAGACACTGAGCTGCCTGGCAGCCAGGAAGGAATTCGGCCGCCTTGTGGAAGTTGCTCTGGGATTTTGATCCCAACGGGTTGCTGGTTTTGGATGATACTCTCCGCGTCATCCAGGTGAACCCCGCCTTATGCCAGATGCTAAAATCCAAGCATGAAAATCTCTTAGGCCGCAAGGCCGTGGATCTCCTTGGTGATGTTTCAGATTTCCAACGCGCCTATACCGAACAGTGCGAGGTACGGGCGAGGGAACGTTCTATCCTTACTACGAGCTGTATGCGCGGAAGGTCATTTTTCCTGTACCGGGTCAAAAAATTGTGGCTGGCATCTTCGTGGACCTGACTCGTGAATGGAAACAGCGCAACGAACTTGAGGTTCTGCGAAGCCGCACGGCGCAGGAAGTCCGCAACGTCGTGGATAATCAAATGAGGGTGCCCAGGAGATCGCGGGTTTACTCGGCAGACCACCGCGGAAACCAAGGTGAGTTTGTTACGCCTACTAGAGCTCCTCAAGAGCCGCGGCCATGAATAACGATCATGTTTCTATAAGATATCTCTTTAATCTTCAACCGGGACGGAGAAGGTGTGCGGCGACCAGGTCAAGATTTCGCGGATGCTCGACAAAACCATCATGGTCCCTCCGACGGCCTCGGCAGCGGCATCACAGCAACTATCTTGGCCCGTCTCACGACGAGAACATCGTCAACATGCTGCGCGCCGATGCGCCTTTAGGAGATGTGCTGGAAACGGTGACAAAAACATTACCGGTCTGCCATGTTCGGAAGGCGCCTATGCCACTTTCGCCATCCGCAATGCGGCACTCGAGCAAGGTTCGAAGTCGTTAGCTCGACAGTCCGCCGGCCATTCTGTTGAAGAACACCAAGAGGGTGAGCCTGGAGACTCAAAGCGAAACCATAGGCGGCAAATTGCTAGATTTAAGTGAAGCGCGTCCTGGAACAGGGTGATTTTCTCGGCCTGATGAGTGATGGCGCTTGTACGCCGATAAAGGTGTCACGATGAACACGCGATGGGATTGAACAGGGTCGTTGCCTGTTGGAAATGGCGGCGCAGACCCGAAGAGGCTCAGCTCAAGCCATGGCGCAAACTGTGATCCGTGAAACCCAGCGGCGTTACGGCGGCAGAGCCGGGGATGACGCCACCTTTGCGCTGTCTTGGCGCGCAAACCCGGCGGCTCATGATTTTTACCGGCCGCCTGCAGACAGAGCTCGTGACGAAGCGTGCGTGGAGCAGTTACTTTACTTTGACGGCCGGCGTGTCGTCTGCGGAGGAACCACTGGCAATATCGTGGCCCAGTACTTGGGCAGGATAATTCGTACCGACGATAGCACCGCTCGGATGGTATTCCTCCGGTTGGCTATTTGCCCGAGATTGAGTTAAGACCGAGGGCATCTGACACTGGCCAGGACGTGGAGTTGCTCAAGGACTATGAGGCCAATCACCGGCGGCTTCCCGCCGACCCCAATGGGCGGCCTCCGTCCGGTGAATTGTCCGGGCAGATTCAATCGTGTTTTTGGCCGGACAAGGCATAAACACCTAGTACCAGAACCCACAATTGCCCCGCAGCGTTTCGATCCGTCGAAGCCTGGTGACCCAGACCGGGAGGTGCTGGGCCGCTGCATAAAAATGTTAGGTGGAGTGGAATTGAAATACCAGTAGCCGTTCTCAACCCCAAAAACGAGGACAGGAGGAGGTCCCGCTCGTCCAGCCAAGTCAGTGACGGGTGCGCCGGGTGGCCTAGCTCAAATTCACAGTATTGTTCAATCAAAGTGGGCCGCCGCTCAACTGGCTGTCCAGCCGGACTCACTGAGATAAAAGGGGGCGGCTGTGCAACCGTTCGGTGGCCGACGGAGCAACGCGGCCGCCGGCCCTGTTTCATCGCTCAACCCCTTTTTCGGCCGAGGTCGGTCACTCTGCTCCAGCTGACTGCTCACTTCAGCGACCATCTTAGACTCGGATTGTGGGCGCTTTACCGCCGGTCCGGCTCGGACCGCCTTAAAACCCTAACTGACCTCCGGTAAAATACCTAGTAGTTCGGGGACGGGACGCT
>CAVTQD010000013.1:0-67239 GCA_963736745.1 uncultured Verrucomicrobiae bacterium
GAACAAGCAATACATTTTTTTTTTATGTCTAACCTCACTCGTTCGTCTCGTTCATTTCTAAACCAAACCGTATGCCTATCGACATTCCTCCCGCGCCCACGCAATCGATTGATGCGTTACGAAGCGCTTTCCCCTCCTTGATTAACCGGCCTGCGTTGACGAAGATCGCGCCACGTTTGGCGGCTGCCTTGGCCAATCCATCTGCCGCAACTTCCCTGACTCCCATTCTCTCCTATCGGGTGTATACCCTCGGACTGTCTGATCTCGCTTCCGGTGAGAGCAACGGTCTGCGAGCCGCGAAACCCGCCGGGTGGAGACACACAATCTCTTCGAATGGAGAGGTCATTACGGTTGATGTCTCTTCGGATCAGTCGGGCTCCAACCACAAATTTACAGCTCTTAGCTCCAACCCTTCGGCGGCACAAGTCCAAGACGAAATCCAAGCGTTGAACCGGGATCGCGGGATCGCCCATGCCTCATACAAGTTTTCCTTGCTACAGATACCGGCTATGGGGGTCAAAGCGATCTGGTTGCATGACCCTTCCGGAAAGAGCTCGGACATCTTGATCCCAGTAGCTCCAGTTCGGCGCGAATTGGTCGCCGGTCGCAAATATCAAATTTCTGAATTCATCAACGCCCTGCGGGATTCAGCAGCCAGAATCCTGAGCGCAGATAGTCCCGGCAAGGGATCGGCCTGAGCATCGCGTCTAGGATGTACCTGTTGACGGTCGTGGTCGTGCAATGTTTGGCTGGCGAATGGAGGAAAAAGCGAAATTAGAGTTCACCAGTACAGTAAACCGGCGTCTGGAAGACGGCAGCATCGCGACGGCGCAATTGGGTACCCTAGCCCGCGGCGCTTGCCGCTCGGCCGAAGACGTGTGTTTATAACTGGCGGACACCAAGCCAATTCTCGGCCGGCTACAAGAGATTGTGGTCTGCGGCATTTGAAGTCCAGGCTTCTCGAATTTCTTAAATCGTCGCGTCAAAGGCAAAGCCCTTCAAACTTCACGCGCGCTAACGAGAATCTGTCGAATGACTGAGGATCGTCCAGCAAGCCCAAATCCTGATCCCTCTTCGTTTCCTTTGCTTCCTTCTGTTCAAATTCTCTTTGTTTGCTTCCATCAGCCGTCAAGCTTATGAATCAACACAGCAAAGGAATCGAGTTTAGGCTGAGCGTCGAGTGCGGCTCCTGCGGCATTTGAAGTCCAGGCTTCTCGAATTTCTTTAATCGTCGCGTCAAAGGTTAAGCCCTTCAAACTTCACGCCAACGAGAATCTGTCGAATGACTGAGGATCGTCCAGAAAGCCCAATCCTGATCCCTCTTCGTTTCCTTTGCTTCCTTCTGTTCAAATTCTCTTTGTTTGCTTCCATCAGCCGTCGACTGCGCAGCTCCTGCGGCATTTGAAGTCCAGGCTTCTCGGGTTTCTTTAATCGTCGCGTCAAAGGTTAAGCCCTTCAAACTTCACGCGCGCTAACGAGAATCTGTCGAATGACCGAGGATCGTCCAGAAAGCCCAATTCCTGATCCCTCTTCGTTTCCTTTGCTTCCTTCTGTTCAAATTCTCTTTGTTTGCTTCCGTCAGCCGTAGACTGCGGCTCTGCGGCATTTTTCCAGGGTTCTCGAATATGTAATCGTCGCGTCAAAGGTTAAGCCCTTCAAACTTCACGCGCGCTAACGAGAATCTGTCGAATGACCGAGGATCGTCCAGAAAGCCCAATCCTGATCCCTCTTCGTTTCCTTTGCTTCCTTCTGTTCAAATTCTCTTTGTTTTCCTACCCGAATCGACCCGAAATATAATCTTCCGTCTGTTTCTCAGAAGGGTTGGTAAATATTTTCCCAGTAGGACCGTATTCGATCAAGTTGCCGAGATACATGAACGCTGTCATGTCGGAACAGCGCGCGGCTTGCTGCATGTTGTGCGTTACAATGACGATGGTAAACTGCTCTTTAAGCTCATCAATCAACTCTTCCACTTTAGCCGTGGCAATCGGATCCAGGGCGGAACAAGGCTCATCCATCAGAATGATCTCCGGCCTGACCGCCAGCGCTCGTGCAATGCAGAGGCGTTGCTGCTGGCCACCGGAAAGGCCAAGGGCGCTTTCCTGTAACCGGTTCTTTACCTCCTCCCACAGGGCAGCTCCTTTGAGGCTCGATTCGACCCGCTCATCGATAACGGCCTTCTCACCGATCCCACCAATACGAAGGCCGTAGGCAATGTTCTCGTAGATCGATTTCGGGAAAGGATTAGATTTCTGGAACACCATTCCCACTCGTTTGCGTAATTCGATCACGTCGACTTCTGGAGCATTGATATTGGACCCGTCTATTTTGATCGTCCCGGCAGTGACCCGGGCATGATCGAGCAAATCGTTCATCCGGTTAAAGCACCGGAGGAGCGTTGACTTGCCACACCCGGAGGGACCGATAAATGCAGTTACCTTCTTTTCCGAAATTTTCAGATTGATTCCATGGAGGGCCTTCGTCTTGCCGTATCGAAATTCGACCCCTTCCACTTCGATCATGGTCCGTGTCAAAGCAGACGTCGCAGCCTCCCGTGAGAAAGTGGCGGCAGACCTTGCGTTAGGCTGGCCTCCTGTCTCCTGTCTCGTCTCAGTGAATCTCGGGTGTTCCATGGCTTATGTGTGATTGTACTGGTGATAACTTGCGCGACTCGGTACTTAGGTCGGAACCATGACTGTCCGGACAAAATCCCACTTTGTGGCCCGGAGAGCAACCAGGGTTTGCGGGCAAGACTCTGCTTCGCCGTATCCAGAGTTGGCCTCTCTGTCAAACCATTTCTCCGGCAAAATGGAAATCCAGATGGTCCCTTGAGATATTCGTGACGCAAAAAAGCCCGACGTCATTTGCCGCCGGGCTTTCATGTCTTCAAAGTTCGGACCTGTCTAGAACTTCATGAGCAGATTCGCCTGAAATACCATATCGCGGCGATCGCGGGCGATCGGCCACTGCTGCGTGGAGGCGACGCCCGGAACATTGCCGGTCGCAAATCCCCCATAGAGATTCTTGGTCAGCGCATCGGAGTAGTAGAAAGTCAGTACACCGGTCAAGAAGTCGGTGAAATTATAGGCAACGTTAAACTCCCAGCCTTCGGCGTTGAGATTGCTCAAAGCCCAGTTAGAACTGTTTATGTTCGGGTCGATCGCACTGATTCCCACCTGTCGATAATCTGCCGAGATGGAGAAGTCGCCCGCCTTCTTATTCTGACCGTACCTCAGGCCAACCAACCAGGCCAGATTATCCGAGAGGCTTGGTTGCCAACGACCGCTGAAACTGGGCGTCGGTGAGCGGCCAACGTAGAAATAGTGTGCAAACAGGGGACCGTAATCTTTGTTGAAGCGATCGACGCCCAAGGTGTTGTAAGCAATGTCCCAATACAGTGAAAGCGGCTTGTTGAATAGTTTGTACGTGATATCGCCCGGCGCGAGAAGGATAAAGAGATCTCGTTGGGTAATCGGAAACGGCTGAGCGTTGTTCTGAGGCTGACCGCCGTTAAACGATGTATTGGTGGGCGGCACAAGGGTTCCGTTCGCAGCGACGGTGGTCGCGCCGACAGCCGCGTCGTTATCAACAAGGAACCCGGGAGCCAGCGTAACCGTGAGTTTGTCGCCGAAATGCAGGCGGGCAAGGAGCTGTTGTTGGAATTGGTAAGCGTCCCACTTCAACTGAGTGTTGCCCGAATCCGCATTGTTGTTTTCGAAGATGAACTGCCCAGCGATCAAGCTGAGCTCCAAGGAGAAGCGCGGAGCTGGTGCCGGAGGCACTGGCGCTTTGGCTTCCTTGCCTTCAGCTGCGACGGGCTCTCCAAAGGACCAATTGAAAATCTTGTCGAAGTCGATGCGTTCGACAATGCCCGAAGGTTCAATCTCCGGGTCGTAAATGAGGTCGGTGGTATAGAACGGGTTAGCCTGCTTGCCGGCGATAAAAGTCAAGCCGGGCGTCGGGTTCCACCCCATGAAGGCCCTGGATATATAGATATTGTAGAGGTCATAACCTCCGGTGTAGGTCGCATTTTTCGTGTCCGCCGCCCGGTTATCACTTGTGGATAGCTGAACGCCTCCAAAGAAATTCCCTTCAAGCTTGAAGTCGGCGTTCAAACGCAGACGGAAACGCCAGCGATCACGCTGGACATTCGAATTCTGAGGCCCCAGCAGGGGATTCGTCAGAATCATTGGCGTGCGTTGATCCGATTGATTCCGGATCCGAAGATCACCGCTGAGCTTCAGTTCCTTCACCCAATCACCAACCTGGATTTTTCCAGCAGGCTCGGTCGTCACCTCTTTGGCAGTCTCGGCGCTGATTTCTGTGGCCTCCTTCTCAGTAAGGACACCTTTCCGCACAAGGGCATCAAGCAATGCCTGATCACCTTTTGACTGCGCGTGCGCAGTCATATTTGTTGACGCCAATACAGCAGCGAGCGCCAACATCGGCAGTGCACGTTTTATCATTTTTTCTTCCTCCCAGGTTTTAACTACAGTTAAGAATTTTTTCGAGCGTGAAGTCGGGACTCGCAGCAGGTCAAGTCGAGTACCGCCGGTCGTGACATGACCAGTATATTGTTACGATCGTGTTGCGTACCGGTGACATTTCTGAAACAAATCTTCTGCGCCCGCCCTTCATGTCCCCTCCTGCGGCGCCAACCGGTAGCCAAATCCTCGTATGGTTTCGATGTACGACCCATGAGAGCCCAATTTATCGCGTAATCTCCGCATGTGGGTATCCACGGTACGGGTGTCAATTACCGAGTCATACCCCCAAACGTCGGTCAGAAGACGATCGCGTTCCTGGACTCGGCCTTGCCGTTCCATGAGAATGGCTAACAGCTTGAATTCGGTCGCGGTACAGTCGATCACTCGATCAGCCGCCTTCACTTCATGACGAGATCGATCGAGCACGATGTCTCCCACGCGAAGCAACACCTGTTCTTTATCTTGGGACAAGCGGCGGAGAATCGCCCGGATCCGCAATACCAGCTCCCGAGGACTGAACGGTTTGACGACATAATCATCAGCGCCGAGCTCGAACCCCAGAACGCGATCGATTTCCTCAATTCTGGCTGAAAGCATAAGGATCGGCACGTTGCTTGTTCCGGGATTGGACTTAATCATTCGGCAGAGATCCAAGCCTGAGATTTCCGGGAGCATCAAATCAAGAACTATTAGCGCTGGAGGTTGGTTCTTGACCGCCGCGAAAGCAGCTCGCCCGTTATTGACAATCTCGACAGAGAATCCTTCGCCTCGCAAATGATATGCCAGCAGTTCAGCAACGTCTATTTCGTCCTCGACGATCAGGATTTTCTCGCTCATCACGGCAAACCAAAACAGCGATCTTAGAGTTACCGAAAATTCAGGTGCAAGCAGGAAACCGAAAAGTCCGCGTGGAATTGGCCATTCCCGCGGTTTGATCCCAGACGACTCACACCAGGTTTGGAAAGAAGTGCCTCAACGCTTCGCACACTCCCAGACCGCTGTCCTGAGAGGCAACAAAGCCTCCCTGGTTTCTAACCGTCGCTTTAACCTCCTCGAGCGCGTTCGAGGGACAAGCCAGGAAACGAGCAAAAGCAAGATTTAACATCGGCAAATCATTGAAATTGTCTCCGGCAGCGAATGTCTCTTCTCTTGAGATATCTGTCAGCCGCTGCAACTCGGCCAGCGCGGTGCCTTTATGATACGCAGAATGGCAAAACCGCAGGTAAACCGAGTTCCGTTGATATGCGAAATCCGGGAACTCGAAGCGCCTGGTTTCCACGAATCGACAAATTTCATCCATCTCCGCAATCGTCGTCGATACAACACCCGCAAACCGGTTCTCGTCGTAATGGAGCCGAGCGGCAGTCGTCGATTCGAGATGCTGCTCGATCTGCTGCAAGAGAGTCTGACAATTAGCAAAAAGAGTATCGTGCTCCTCCCGGCAGCGTGAATTCCACCCTCCGAAATCTTCCCAAGTTGATCCGTTCCAACGGAAAACTTCCCGCTCGCTGGTTAACGCGAAGTCTGGTCTCACGGGGAATCCGATAATTTCCAGAGCTTCTTCTACCAGACGAATCGTCCTGCCAGTATTGAAGGCCAACAAAACGCCGTGGTGACGGAGCTCGTTCAAAATTTCCACGAGCGCCTTGGGATAAGGAGGAGGAGCCCAGTTACGAACCAACGTCCCGTCGAAATCCACGCTTAGCAAACGAATCTGGCTCATAGAATCCGTACAAACTATTGCGGACGAAGGCCGGAAACGGCGTCGAAGATACCGTTTATTATCGAATATGCGATGACTCCGACCATCGCAGCCATAACAAGTATTACCACCGGCTGGACCAGGGCGGTGAGGCGCTGGATCTTGATATTCAATTCCTTGTCGTAGCGGCGTCCCACCCTCCCAAGCGCCTGAGCCAGGTCGCCGGTTTGTTCTCCGACCGCAATCATGTCGATGAATAACGGGGGAAACTCCCCGATTCGTTGAAGCGCACGGGAAAGTGACCCGCCCTCGCGGACCATCTCCACAACCTTTTCCATCAGAGCACGCAGGTGCAGATTTCCGATGGCGCTGGTCATTAGTCGGAGACTGTTCAAAAGCGGGATGCCGTTTGCGATCAGATTCGCCATGGTTTCCGAGAATTGCGCATAGAACCGTCCCCGCAAAACTGAACCGAACAGGGGTAGCCGGAGCTGGGTACGGTGCCACCATTGCCGGCCTGGAGCCGTCCGGATAAGCTGAAGAAAACCAACGACTACACCAATGATACCAGCGGCAATTGCCCACCAGTAATGAGAGAAAACGTCGCTGGTCTGCACAAGAACTCTCGTCAGCAACGGCAGGTCCCTTCCGGTCTTCTGAAACAGGGTCGTCAGTTGCGGAACAAGGTAGCTCATGAATAGAAAAATCAGCCCGATCCCTAGAACAAAGATCATCGCCGGATAGATCAGCGCGCTCACAACCTTTTTCCGCAAATCGTCCATCGTGACCAGAAATGTGGCCTGCCGACGTAGAAGCTGGGGCAACGACCCGCTTAGCTCGCCTGCGGCGACAAGGTTGCAAAAAAGATCTCCGAACGACGGAGAAACCAGCCGAAGTGCACTGGAGAGGCTGCTTCCTTCCCGGACTTGCTGGCGAAGCGCAGAGGCCACGGATTTGATACTGGAGAGTTCGTTTCTGCCCTCCATAATTTTGAGCGCCGGCTCCAACTGCATGCCGGCATCGAGAAGGTCGCTCATCTCTTCTGTGAAAAGGATGATCTGACTGCCTGAGAGACGGATATTTCGCGTCGTCGCCGGCTGATCGCCGGTTCGCACCTGAGCACCGTTCGTTTCGATGCTATCCTGCTGCACCAAAGAGATGGGCTGCAAGCGTTCGCGATCCAGCTTGCGGAAAGCCTCTGCACGGCTTTGCGCCTCCACCTGGCCTGAGACGCGGCCTCCATCTTTGCTCACGGCATTGTAAGAAAACAGTGCCATAATCAATCATTCGTCAGACATCTCAAGGTCGGAAGCCGTCACCCGCACGACCTCTTCCACGGTCGTGAATCCCTCGATGACCTTTGTCCAACCGTAAATCCGCAATGGAATCATCCCTTCCTCCAAAGCCATTGCGCGCATCGCAGACGGGGAACGACCCTGGGTGATCAAATCCTGGAGCCGTTGCGACACCAGACAGAATTCAAAAATTGCGGCGCGGCCCTCGTAACCTGTATGCCGGCAATGCTCGCAACCGACGGCAGCCATTGTTTTTGAGGCATGTTCCAGCGGAAACCCAATATGTTTCAAATAGGATTCAGCGTGTTCGACAGGGCGTTTGCATTTTGAGCACAGCACACGGACAAGGCGCTGCGCTATAAACGCGCGAACGGCATTCGCAACCAGGAACGGCTCGATTCCCATGTCCACGAGCCGGGTAATCCCGCCGATTGCATCGTTCGTGTGCAAAGTGCTGAAAACAAGATGGCCGGTCAGAGCGCCACGGATGGCTATTTCGGCCGTTTCACGGTCGCGCATCTCTCCAACCATGATCACATTCGGATCGCCTCGCAGAATGCTTCGGAGCCCGTTGGCGAAGGTGAGATTAATCTCCGGTTTTACTGCGATCTGGATGACTCCAGGCAGGTTATACTCCACCGGATCTTCAACGGTCACAATCCGGCGCTCTTTTGTGTTCAGGCTCGCCAGAAACGTGTAAAGCGTAGTCGACTTCCCGCAGCCGGTCGGTCCGGTCAGTAGCACGATACCGTTCGGCATCGCCAGGAGCTGACGAATGCGTGATTGCGATACCTGGTCCAACCCGAGCCGATCAAATGTGAACCGCTCTCGGCCCAAAAGCCGCAAGCTGATGCTCTCTCCCGCAACCGAGGGAATAGTCGCCACACGCACGTCGATCGGTTGAGCGTCAAGCTCCAGATTGATTCGGCCATCTTGTGGAAGTCGGCGTTCAGCGATATCAAGATGAGCCATGATCTTCAGCCGCGAGATGACAGACGCTTGGAGCACTTTGATGTTAGGCGGCACAGGAACCTCGTGCAAAACCCCGTCAATTCGATAGCGAATCTGCAAATCGTCCTGGAGCGGCTCGATGTGGATATCGGTTGCTCTTTGCTCGAGCGCCTCTCGAAGAATCTGGTTCACAAATTTGACGACGGAAGCTTCCGAGTCATCGAGATCAAGAACGTTAGTTTCCTGTTTCATGTCGATGCCCAGATCATCCTCACTCCGTCCCTCGAGAATCGCCTCAAAAGTCTCAGCACCGACTCCATACCCCTGCCGGAGGGCCTGGACGATCTGAGTGCGTGTCGACATCGCATACATGATTCGCTGCTCGAGCGATGAAGCCAACGCCTGTCGTGCAAGCAGATCAAATGGATCGTAAAAGGCGATCCAGATTTCACGCTCATCTTCCCGCAGAGGAACAACTCGGTAGCGAAGAGCGGTCTTCGCCGGCACCTTTTCCCGCAACGACGATGGCACGCCCGTGATTGATTCGTTCCACCAGGGAATTTCAAGCCAGCGGCTCACGCCGTTCAAAAACCCGGTCTCATCCACCAACCTCGAGTCCAGGATGGATTGTATCAGCGAGCGTTGTTCTTCCGCGGCGGCTCGAACAATTTTGCGACACGCCTCCACGTCCGCGCATCCATTAACTTTTGCGATCTCTATGAGTGGTTCAACAACGTCCATGATCGAACGAGCACGAAACGTTACAGCCCTTCAAGCGAACCACAACCTCTAATAGTTGCCAGTTGTCAGTGGCAGTTCTCAGTGGCGGGAGAGCAAGATCGTTGCCAGTTGTCAGTTTCAGTTGTCAGTGGAGAGAGCATAGATAGTTGCCAGTTGTCAGTGTCAGTTGCCAGTGGGGATCGCTGCTCCTCACAGAAGGCATACTTCCATTGGCGCTTACCGATGTTTTGACTGCACACTGCACATGACTACTGACCATGCACCACTGACTACTGACCACTGACCACTGGCTCGCCCCTTACCGTCCCGCAGCGGCGAACAACGCTTTGCGCATTAATTTTGCGGGTGCCGGCTTTCCGAACCAGATTTCGAACGCGAATATCCCCTGATGCAGCAACATCAGAAGACCATCCGCGGATCTCGCTCCCCTTTTTCGGGCGAAATGTACCAAAGACGTCTCTTGGGGCCCATACACCATGTCAAAAACCAAATGTCGTGATTCGAGTGAACTCAGTAATTCGGGTTTAGGCCCGACAGTCGAAGCGTTCACGATTAGATCGACCTCATGGCAGACAGTCGGAAAATTTTCCCAGGGCTCGGCTCGGACCTCCGATTTTGAACTATCGGCGAGTTCGGCAGCCAGTCGCTCGGCCTTCGCTATTGTTCGATTTAACAAAATCAGCGACGGCACATTGAGTTCTGCCAGGTAACGAGCCGCTGCCTGGCCTGCTCCCCCACCCGCGCCCAGAAGTGCGATTCGAACGGAAGGAATGGTACACCCGAATGATTCCCCGATCGCGGCAACCAGTCCCCTGCCATCGGTATTGAACCCAAACAGACGGCCGGATTGATTCACCACGGTATTGACAGCACGAAGCTGCTCAGCCGACGGATCGAGGCCGTCCAGAAGATCGAGGGCCAACAGTTTATGCGGTAATGTCAGATTCCATCCGATAAAATCCTGTTGTCGCAATATCTGAAACGCCTCTTGCAGATTCTCCGGGCTGACGCGCAACCGCCCATAGAGGTAGGGGAGATGCAAAAACTCCAGTCCCGCGTTGTGCATGGGCGGGGAGAGCGAGTGCTCGATAGGGTCTCCGATCACCAACAGGCGAAGACTCGGATCTTTCCGCTCACGCAACGTCTGGAGTGTCAATGTACTCATCCCTCAGGCAAATTGCTGCAATACACGGTCTATTCGTTTGAGAACCCGCGGTTTGCCCATGATCTCCAACATAGGATAGAGGCTCGGACCAATCGAGCGGCCGCTCACGGCAATTCGAGCCGGATGGACCAGTTCACCTGTCTTGCATCCAATTTCCGCTCCGAGTTCTTTCAGCGCCGTTTCGAGACCAGTCGCTGACCAGTCTTCTACTCCGGCATATTTGTCCCGAAGGCGCCCGAGCCGATCGAGGGCTCCGGGTTTGTTCAGAGTCGTTTCGACCGCCTCCGGATCAAGTGTGAAGTCTTCGGTGAAAAAGTATCCGATCCAGTCCGGGACATCTTTAAAAAGTTTTATCTTTTCTTTTACGATCTCCAACACCTTTAACAGATAAGCTTCGTCTGACACGGTAATGCCGGCTTGTTGGATAAAAGGTTCGCTTAACTCCCGGAAACGGCTCAGGGACATTTGCAAAACATACTGACCGTTCAGCCAATAACACTTGTCCAAGTCGAACGCTGCATTCCGGCGATTGACCTTCGTCAGGTCAAACAATTGAATGACTTCTTCGATCCCAATCTTTTCACGATTGTCCTTCGGCGACCAGCCGAGAAGACAGAGATAGTTCCGAACGGCTTCCGGAGCATAACCTTGCTCGATGTAACTCGTGATGCTCGCGCCTGCGTCGCGCTTGCTCATCTTCGAGCCATCCCGATTCAGGATCAGCGGAATGTGGGCAAAACTCGGAGGCGTTGCGCCAATCGCTTGGTAGAGCTCGACATGTTTTGAAGTATTGGTCAGATGATCCTCACCCCTGATGACGTGAGAGATTTTCATTTCGATGTCGTCGACAACGTTTACAAAATGAAAGATCCACGAACCGTCCGGACGTCGAATAGTCATGTCGGGATCCATACTGCGGTCAAATTCAATCCGCCCACACACCAGGTCATCTACGACTACTGGTTTGCGGGGCGAGCGGAAACGAACCGCTCCATCATCCTCGTAAACGACACCCTTCGCACAAAGCAGATTTAGGTAATTCTCGTAGATAGCAGCTCTGCTCACTTTGAAAATAGGGACCGTAGTCTCCACCGATCCCAGCGCCTTCATCCCAATCGAGACCAATCCAGCGAAGCCCATCGTAGATCACCTGAACCGCCTGCTGCCGCTCCCGACTCTTGTCGGTGTCCTCAATTCTCAAAAGAAACGTTCCCTGGTGATGACGCGCGAACAACCAGTTGAATAATGCCGTCCTTGCCCCTCCAACGTGCAAAAAGCCGGTGGGCGAAGGTGCGAAACGAACCCTGACGGAAGAATTCATTGTGGAATCAATTCTACGCCCAACCTCTAGCGCAACTTTTATTTAACCGATTGCGCTCGAAGTGGAAACAGGACCTTCCAACCGCAGACTCTAATTCGAGGTTTCAATTTATGGAAATTCTGGAATTTCCCTGAATTCAGGCGATTGAATAAGCTCTACCCGTATTTAGTCCAAGCAATCAACCTTCGTTATGAACCAACTCGTACTCCCGTCACTGTGCGCGGCTGCAGCCGTGGCAATGGGCACCTCCTCCACTTCCATTGCGACCTTGCCGCCAGTCAAAAATCATCCGACCCACTTTGTCAGTTACTTCCAACAAGATCCCGACTCAGACGTCCAGGCTGAATCCGATTCAGACGGCAACTACGACGTCTTCTACGATCGACTCGCGCCAGAGGGTCGCTGGCTTAATTCGGATGATTACGGATACGTCTGGCAGCCAAATGTAGCAGTTTCCGAGGCCTCTTGGCGACCGTATTCAGACGGGCACTGGGTGTGGACAGACCGCGGGTGGTTTTGGGATTCCAATGAAAATTTCGGATGGGCAACCTATCACTATGGGCGCTGGGTTCTGGTGGACGGGGTCGGCTGGGTCTGGGTGCCAGGCCAACATTGGGCGCCGGCCTGGGTGTCGTGGCGACATACGGACGACGACAGTTACGTTGGCTGGGCGCCGCTGCCGCCGGAATCCTCTTTTAACGTCAGCGTCGGTGTTCAACCGTGGGCCGACAGCTATTATGACATCGGACCGACCGCCTTTGCGTTCATCCGAATCGGCGATTTTTGCCGCCCTTCCTACCGGGAATTTTGCCTGCCGCCGCAACAGAACCTTGGTTTTTTCAATCGTACGACAAACATAACAAATATTACGTACAACAATAACGTAATAAATAATTACGGCCCGCAGTACCAAAGAATTTCCCAGTTAACCCAGCAGCAAGTGGGTCAGCAGGTTCCGAATTACAGGATCAACTACGCCGCCCAGACTCGGGCCAACGCCGCTTTCAAAACGTCGGCACAAGGCAACCAACTCAACGTCGTCGCCCCGCCGTCAATATCTAAGGCCGGTCGCCACGGTGAAACCTCAAGTTGCGAAGGAACTCGGAAAGACGCAGGTCGATCGAGGTTGGCGGAACGTTCCTCAGACGCAAGCTCAGCAGCTCCGGCAGCAATACACTCAGCAGAGTTCGGTACCGAAGAATCTCGCACCCAAGCCTTTGCTTCCGACCAAACCGCAAATCCAGGCGGTCACCAAAGGCGAACAGCACCCGGCGAATGTACCTGGAAAAGGTCAGCAGCCCCCCAACAATAGCGAATTGAAACCGTTCGTTCAAAAGCCCGCAAATCAGACGCCGGGAGAACAGCAGAAATTCCAGACTGAGAAGAAGACCGGTCAGCCGGAAAACATGAAGCCGGGCGAACCGGTGAAAAGACCTCCGGCAGTCGCGGAAGAGAAAAAGGTTGGGACAGAAGCGATCCAAACGGAAAAGCCAAAGATAAACGAGGTTCGAAAGGGCGAGGGCGAACACCCGCAGCAGAATTCGGAGACCAGGCGTGCGCCGGCGACTGGGAAACCCGCCGCTCATGAACAGGCACCGACACGCAAAAAGGAAGAGACAAAAAAGGAGCCAGCGGGTACTCCCCAAGCTAAGGCCAGCCACAAGAGTGAGCAGCGCCAGTCGCATCCCCAGGTCGCTCAGGTTCAGGTCTCACAGCCTCACGTCGCTCAGCCCCACGCCGCTCAGCCTCACGCTGCCCAGGCGTCGCACCCGAAGCCCAATCCTCCGCCGCAAAAGAAGAAGGACGAGCACAAAGGTTAGCTTACAAGACGAGTTCTCGGTTGCCTGGGCAAGGTTTTCATCCGAAACTGCGAACCGATGAACCGAATCGTTGGTCTCGAGACAGAATATGGTTGTTTAATCTCCGAGGACCAAGCCCAAAGCCAGGCGGACGCGTGGCCGGTCAAGGTGAAGAATTATCTATTCCGGAAATGCCATGTGGGCGCTATCGACTTGCATTATCGGGATTACGAAGAACCGCCGGGAAACGGCGGTTTTCTTTTGAACGGAGGCCGACTCTACCTCGACATGGGACATCTGGAATATTCGTCGCCGGAATGTCTTAACCTTCGGGATCTTGTTTCATTCGATATTGCCGGCGACCTTCTCCTAAATCGGGCGCTCACAGAAATGGGCGTCGAAGATCAGGTCGCCTTTCTCAAGAACAACGTCGATCACCACACCGGTGCGACATTCGGCTGCCACGAAAATTATCTGATGCACCGGGAAGCGCAATTCACTCCAGAAGTATTGGCGTCGCTTTTGGCGTTCCTGGCGACCCGTCAGATTTTTGCTGGTGCCGGCCGGGTTGGACAAGCGAATCCTTTAGCTTTTGATTTCGAATTGCCCGATCGGCCGGGTCACGTGAATTTCCAGATCAGCCAACGGGCTGATCACATCGTGAATGACATCTACCAATGGGTGCAATTCAATCGGGCAATCATCAATGCCCGCGATGAGCCCCTCGCCGACTATCGGAAATATCGTCGACTGCATCTGTTGATTGGGGACTCCAATATGAGTCCATTCGCAACTGCGTTGAAGGTGGGGACAACTGTTTGCGTACTCACCTTGCTCGAAGAAAACCTGCTTCCAACTCATATTGCCCTGCGCGACGCAGTCCTTGCGACCCGAGAAATATCGCGCGATCCCGATGGCAAATGGCTCGTTGAAATGGATGACGGCACCCGGCAAGACGCACTGGAAATCCAATACCAGTTCCTCGAGTACGCGCATCACCATCTTTCTGGCCAGGACGAAGAGACCGATTGGGTCCTGGAGAGCTGGAGTTTTACGCTGGACGCCATCCGGAGCAAGCCCGAGCTGCTAATTGGCGGCGTCGATTGGATCTCAAAAAAATGGCTCCTGAGCACCTTTATGGAGGAAGAAGGATTAAGCTGGCAGGATCCATGGTTGCAAAGTCTCGACCTTGAATACCACAACGTCAATCCAAGCAAGGGCTTGTTTTTTGCGTTGAAGCCGGCAAAAGCCATCGGCGAATTCAACTCCGCAGTACGACGCGAAGAGTCGACTCGGACTCCGCCGCAGAACACTCGAGCGAAGGGCAGATCCCGAGCAGTAGGACAATTTCAAAAACGAAACCTCCCGTATATCATCAATTGGGATTCCGTAGCATTGGAAAGCCAGGACTACCTGCCTATGCCTGATCCATTCAACCCATACGATGACGAGGTTAATTTTTTCCTTCGTTAGTTCAAGATCGGCAAGGTACATGTGCGCCGCCTGGGGAAACGTGTCGGCGGGTCGGCGTTACGGCGTCTGGGGAGGTAAGACTGCTTTTCGACACGCTAGAATGATCGGGAGACCCCGACGAAGGTGATGACGCTTTGCAAACGCCGACACGCCGACAGGTCTCCTCCGCGGGACCTCCCGGAATCGTACGCCATGTGGACTCGCGCCGCCTAAGGCATGGCGAAGGAGGCTGCTCCAATGACCGAGAAAGACCGAGTTCCGCCAACCCTTCTGACTGACTTTTACCAGCTCACCATGGCGTATGGTTACTGGAAAAAACGGATGCTTGAGCATGAGGCAATTTTTCACCTCTCTTTTCGCCAAGAACCGTTCAACGGCGGCTACGCCATCATGTGCGGTTTAAGCGACGCTATCGATTATCTTCAAAATTTTGCGTTTCAAGTGGATGACCTCGCCTATCTTGCCGGACTCCGCGGGCCGGACGGCTTACCATTCTTCGAATCCGAATTTCTGGACTATCTCCAGACACTCCGTTTCGCCTGCGATATTGACGCGATTCCGGAGGGCAACGTGGTTTTTCCGCATGAACCGCTCTTGCGGGTGACTGGATCGCTGCTCCAGGGCCAGTTGTTTGAGACTGCACTCCTGAATATCATCAACTTTCAGACATTGATCGCCACCAAATCCGCGAGGATCTGCCTTGCGGCAAAGGGAAGTCCGGTCATGGAATTCGGACTCCGGCGAGCCCATGGACCTGACGGAGCTCTGGCGGCCAGCCGCGCCGCGTACATCGGCGGATGTGTTGCCACCTCAAATGTGCTTGCCGGAAAGGTCTTTGGCATCCCGGTCCGGGGAACACACGCGCATAGCTGGGTTATGTCCTTTCAAACAGAATCCGAAGCATTTGAGGCATACGCCGAGGCCTTGCCGGGGAACTGCGTCTTACTGGTGGACACGTACGACTCGATCAAAGGGATCCGGCATGCCGTGGAGGTGGGCCGTCAGCTCAGGTCGATTGGCAAGGACCTGGCCGGCATTCGCCTGGACTCTGGAGACCTGAGCTATTTAAGCATCGTGGCGCGAGGCATTCTTGATCAGGCAGGGTTCAACAGTAACTCAAATTATCGCGAGCAATGACCTTGATGAGCACATCATCGCCAGCCTGAACGAGCAAGGCGCCATGATTGATCTCTGGGGAGTCGGGACGAAACTGGTGACCGCGTTCGATCAGCCGGCGTTAGGAGGTGTCTACAAGCTCGGCGCAATCCGCTCCGGAAATGGTCCATGGCAAAAAAAGGTGAAATTGTCTGAACAAGCGGTGAAGGTGTCCAATCCCGGATCCCTTCAAGTTCGGCGTTTCGAAAATCATGAGGAGTATCTGGCCGATATGATTTACGACGAATTAGATGGCGTTCCGAAAGAACGCGCCATTGTGGATATCGCCGATGTCACGATCCATAAGAGGATCCCGGGTTCGGCGAAATCCCATGATTTGCTAGTCCCAATTTTTCGCCGCGGAAATCTCGTGTATGAGCGTCCATCGATTCACCAGATGCGCGACTTGGCGCAGAGTGAACTGGGGCGGTTTTACGCCGGTATCAAACGACTCCTTAATCCGCACCTATATCCCGTCGGTTTGGAGCTCGGTCTGTACGAAATGAAATCACGGTTAATGCAGGAGGCTCGGAAGAGAGAATCTGAGAATGTGGGTCTGGAGTGATTCGCGTTTCCTATAGAGTTGCATTTCAATATGAATGCACTCCTCGTGGTCGACATACAGAATGACTTTCTGCCGGGCGGAGCTTTGGCGGTACCTGATGGGGATCAAGTAATTCCGATTGCAAATCGGTTACTCGATCGTTTCGCTCTCGTCCTGGCCACCCAGGACTGGCATCCTGCAAATCACGGGAGCTTTGCCGCCAACCATCCAAACCGGCGGCCCGGTGAGGTGGTAGATTTAAATGGGATCAAGCAGATTTTGTGGCCTGTTCATTGCGTCCAGGGATCGCCCGGCGCAGCTTTCTCGACCCAACTTCGCACGGAACGCTTTAGCAAAGTTTTCAAGAAGGGAATTGATCCTGGTATCGATAGTTACAGTAGCTTTTTTGATAACGCCAGAAGACGCTCGACCGGGCTGATCGAATTCTTACGCGACCGGAGCGTGGACGAACTTTTCATCTGCGGCCTCGCGACGGATTACTGTGTTAAGTTTTCCGCGCTCGATAGCATCGATTCTGGCATCCGTACCAGCGTTATCGAGGATGCATGCCGGGGCGTCGATTTAAATCCCGGCGACTCGGCAGCAGCGATCGCGGAAATGCGGATGGCGAGGGTATCGATCGTCCAGTCCGCCGACTTCTTCTAAAAGAAGTAAGTTTGTGCAGCTAAACCTAAACTCCGAAGTTTAGATCCTCGTCCTCGTGCTCGTCGTCTTGGTCGTCCTCGATCAGTCGGCGTTTTCTGCAGCGAAGAGAGTCCGATTGTCCCGCAATTATTTTGTCCAGTTCGTCTGAGCGTCAAACATCGGGATTCTCGAGGACGAAGGACGACGACGAGCACGAGGACGAGTCTTCAATTTTAGAGTTTAGGCTAAAGTGAGGCGGAGACCGGCGCCGGCGCCCAAGAAATACAGACTGGAAAAACGAATGCACCGGTTTGCGAACCATTGCCTCTGGTCTTCGGTTTTTCAGGCTTAGTGCGGAGACAGCAAGGTATCCCCCTCGAGACGTTGATAAATCTCCTTCACGTCGACCGAGAGCGAGTCGTCTACCAGAATTCTCGGGTCTATACCCAGGTTATCCGAGATGATTTTTCGAATTCGCAGCAGGTGCAGGTTTCTGCGATCAAGCTGATTTTGACTGGCCCAGCGAGCCGCGGCAACAATCAGGCTGGACACCTGTTCGGCGGTAAGTTTTTCCGTGTTAATGGTAATATCGAAATCATTGCGATCATTAATGTCGATGCCGTAAACTTCGAGGTACCGTTTCCGGTTCTGCTCATCGCGCTGCAGCGTGCGATAAAGTACAGACTCGTAGCCGGCATGGTTATCTGGCTCGCGTTGAAAAATTCTTTTGGCTCGGGCCTCCAAAGGTGCTTGCAGCCAAACTCGCAAATCCGCGTCGACCAGCCACCCCGCCAATCTTGATCCGACAACGACGCGAGATCGCAACGAGGCGCGCATCAATTTTAAATCGGTCAGGAAATCGTAGATCCTGCTCTCGGCCGCCTGTTGTTGAATCTGTTCAAACGGTAGATCAAGTTCCTGAGCAAGGTCTCTAAATGTGTAGTTAACCACTTCAAGACTCAACGTGGTCCCCACGTTGTTTGTCGCCGTGGTGTTGCCACACCCGCTGTGGCTCGAAATTGCTATCTTTAGTCTTCTGGAATCGGAACTCACAAACTTTGATCTCCGGGCGCAGCAGAAGGCTTAAGTGCTCCAGCCTTTCAATTCGGCGCCACTTTGCAGTAACCAGTGATACGTCTGCAAAATGCCATCTTCTAAAGAGATTCGTGGTTTCCAGCCCAATGCGTGCAGCCGGCTGCAATCCAAAAGCTTTCGCGGGGTCCCATCGGGTTTGTTTGGATCAAATACAACCTCAACCTCAAAACCAACAGCGCCCGCAATTATCTGCACAAGCTCGTAAATCGTCACATCATCACCGTACCCAACGTTGATGATTTCGGGCGAATCATAGTTTTCCAATAAGAATCGAAGGGCATCCGCCAGATCGTCGGCATGAAGAAACTCTCGTCGCGGTCTGCCGGTACCCCAGATCGTCACGTCGCGCCGGTTCTTCACCTTCGCTTCATGTACCTTTCGGATCAGTGCCGGCAACACATGTGACTTCTCGAGGTCAAAGTTGTCACCTGGCCCATAAATGTTGGTCGGCATCGCGCTAATGAAATTCGCTCCATACTGCCGCGCGTAAGCCTGGCAGAGCTTGATCCCGGCAATCTTCGCTATCGCGTACGGTTCGTTGGATGGCTCAAGCGGCCCGGTCAGAAGAGAATCCTCACGAATTGGCTGTGCCGCCAGTTTCGGGTAAATACACGAACTGCCAAGAAAAAGTAGTTTTTTTGCGCCGAACTCAAAACTCGCTGCGATCAGGTTGTTCTGGATCTGCAAATTTTCCAGGAGAAAATCGACAGGAAAAATGCTGTTCGCTTGTATGCCTCCAACTTTTGCCGCAGCGATAACCACAGCCTCAGGCTTGGTTTCTGAAAAGAAATTGCGTACGTCATCAGAATTCCTCAGGTCCAGTTCCTTGTGGGTCCGTACAAAAATGTTGCGATACCCATTCTCCTGTAAATTGCGCACAATCGCGCTTCCAACCAACCCTCGATGGCCGGCGACATACACGGATCGAAACCTCATCAGGTTTCTTTCGTACTGGCAATTTCGGTTCCCGTCAAACTGGAGGAGCGTTCAACGTTCCACGTTCGGTGTTCGGCATTCAGCGTTTTCTGCAGAGTTTGCCCAGGGCTTCCGCCCGGGCGGCCTTGAATGCCCGTTTCTTTCAGGGCATTCCAATGCAATCAACGACCTTTTATGTCCAAAGATTTTTGGAAATAGTAGCGGAAGACACGAAAACAAACACTCAAGCCAACTCCCCGTCGGCCACGATGATGCCGTCTTCATCAGCATATACCCACATTCCTGGCGCAAATGTCGCATTGCCAATGTGGAGCGTAACGTCTACAACCCCGAAACCATTTTTACCGCTCGTCCATGGATTGGAACCAAGCGCCTTGATTCCGAGATCTAACTGCTGCAAAGCCCCCGTGTCACGCACCGCTCCCCAGAGCACGAGCCCGGCCCAGCCATTCGAAACACCTAACCCGGCGATGTTGTCTCCGACCAGAGCCGTGCGCAATGAGCCACCGCCATCGACAACCAGCACATGCCCATTGCCGGGCTCAGAAACAATCCGCTTTATCAGCGCATTGTCTTCCCATGTTTTGATAGTGTGTATCGGCCCGTGGAAACGGATACGCCCGCCGAAGTGTCGGAACTGTACCTCGCAGCTCTGGATGCGGCCCGAGTCACGAAAGGCATCCACGAGATCGGCCGTTGCTTTTTCTTCTCGTGATTGTGTCTCTATAGTCTCCATTTGATTCCGATTTTATTAATTCCGGCCAATTGCGCCATCCTTTGCCGCCCAGGGCAAATCGCGGTATCTTAACTTTTTCGCGAGTTCGGATGGAGTTCGGCAAGGCCGACAGTGTGAGTTTTCGAAGCGTTCAGAAGTTACCGTACTGCAGTGTCACGGCGGTTTCACAGTAAACAATTTCGAGGCAACAAAAACTCGGAGATCGCAATCCATTTGAGCAGTGGACAACTTGCTATTGTCGAGGAAGACAAAATTCGATAGTGGTTGCAGCCCTGCCGCCATGTGTGAGCATCTCGTGCGCCTGATATCTGACCTCTCACCCGATGAAACTAATTTTGCGCCTACTGTTCATTCTGTTTGTTGGCGGATCCTCTCAAACGTCCAGCACAGCTGGAGAACAAGTGTCTGTGAGAGTGGAAGTACCCGAACAATGGCGGAGTGCACCGTTTGACCGGGAACGCCTTTTGACGGTACCCGCGGGGGCGAAGATTGCCGTGCTGGCCAGGGTGCACAGTGCGCGGTTTCTGGCCGTCAGTCCGAATGGCGATATTCTGGTTTCTCAACCGAGCAGGGGTAAAATCTTGTTAATCAGGCAATCGGGCCCATCTGAAGCCAGAGTTTACGAACTCATCAGCGGACTTCGCTTGCCTCATGGGATGGTATTTCACCGTATCGGTGAAAAACTCTACCTTTACGTCAGCGAATCGAACAGGATAAGCCGGTTCGTTTACTCGAATGAGCCTCTGGCACGAAATAGCGAGGAAATCGTCGTGCCGAATCTTCCAGACCGAAGCAGCCCGAATCTCGGAGGAGCGTACGGTCACGAATTGAAGAACATAACAGTCGGTCCAGATCAAAAACTTTATGTGGACATTGCGTCGGCATCCAACGCAGATCCGGCTGATACGAGAAGCGATCCGTTGCGTTGTGCGATTTACCGCTACGACCTCGACGGGAGAAACAGAGAACTCATCGCGCGTGGCATTCGTAACGCGGAAGGATTGGCTTTCCTGCCCGGAACGAACGAATTGTGGGCAGTCGTAAATGAGCGCGATAACATCCGATACCCTTTCAAAAATGGCTGGGATGGGCACACGACAAACGACTACGGCCGACTGATGCAGTCGTATGTCGATGACCATCCGCCTGACGAGTTCATTTATGTGAAAGAGGGCGCCAATTATGGCTGGCCGTTTGCCAACCCGAATCCAGACAAAGGGCTGGATAATATGCCGTTCGATCCGGATTATGAAACGAATCCGGAATGGTCGCGATTTCCAGTGAGTTCCTTTACCCGGATCGACAAAGGTATCCCGGCCCATTCCGCACCGCTTGGCTTCTCGTTTTTGCAGGCCACCAGAGTCCCTCTTCCGTATCGTGACGGAGCAGTCATCGCCTTGCACGGCTCATGGAATCGGAGCCGCAAGACAGGCTATAAAGTCATCTTTTTGCCTTGGCTTCCGAACGGCAGGCCTGGGTCTCAGGTGGACCTGGTGAACGGCTGGCTGAATGAAGAGACGCTACAGCTCTGGGGCCGTCCGGTAGATGTCGTTCCTGATGCGGACGGGAATCTGCTCATTTCCGATGACGAAAGTGGAACGATTTACAAGCTTTCTTTCGATCGTTCCTAGACCCGTTCCCAATTCTTGCTAGGCCAGGTAAGAAGTTGGAGTCCACGGCCAAGACCTCTAGTGTACCGTCTCCTAAATCCCTTGAGTTTCGCCGCAGGCCAGTTGGCTGTTTTTCAAGGCGGTCCGAGCCGGACTGGCGGTAAAGCGCCGCTATCTGGATCATAACGGTCGAGCGAGCAACGCGGAAAAACAGCCAACTGGTCGTGTCCCGGAGGGTTGTGTTGAAAATGGGTCGGCTGCTTCGTTGCTCGTCAGTCACGTATCGATCCAGATATGCTCCTTCCTTACGCCTCGCAGACGATTCATTTTGAAGGCAACGAAACTCATGGGATTTAGCAGACGGTATCCTAGCCTGACGGCCTGGGCGCGGAGGTTCGCTTATCGCCGCTTAATATCGCGAACGGTTCAATGTTGGATGCCCAAGTAACCAAAATGCAATGATCGAATCGTTGTTTGGGACAAATTAGTTCGTGGTAGCTCAGAGAGGATCTCGTCCGGTCCCTAAATGTGATCTTTGAGTAGAACGTTGAACGTCGAAAGCTCCCCCCGTTTGACGGGAATCGAAATTCTAAGAGAATGAGGAGACCGTATGAACATTGTGTTTGATCCGATAGAAGAGGTTCTCGAAGAAATCCGAGAGGGGCACTTGGTGATCGTGACCGATGACGCAAATCGAGAGAACGAGGGGGATCTGATTCTAGCGGCTGAGAAAGCAACACCGGAACTGATCAATTTTATGATTCGCTACACGTCGGGCGTTCTCTGCGTTCCGATGGAAGGCACGAATCTGGACCGACTAGAGTTGCCGTTAATGACGGTCAGGAATACCGAATCGATGCGAACGGCGTACACCATCTCAGTCGACGCGAAAGAAGGGGTAACAACCGGCATATCAGCAGCGGACCGCTCGCGCACGATCCGCCTGCTGGCGGAGCCGGGCACAAGGGCTCAAGATCTTGTACGCCCGGGTCATGTCTTTCCGCTCCGATACAGAGAGGGTGGCGTGCTCCGACGTGCCGGGCACACGGAAGCGGCGGTCGACCTCGCAAGGTTGGCTGGCTTATCGCCCTCGGGCGTGCTGGCGGAAATCGTAAACGATGACGGCTCCATGGCGAGGTTGCCCGACCTGATTGAGTTCAAGCGAAAGCATAACCTCAAGATCTGCTCAATCGAAAACCTCATTGCGTACCGGCGAGCAAGGGAAGTTCTGATCGAACGCCTTGAGAATATCTCACTGCCCACGGACTATGGAGACTTTCGGCTGCACCTTTATCGATCCGTTATTGACGACGTACATCACCTGGCTTTGGTAAGAGGAACTATTTCCGCAAACGAACCAACGCTCGTGCGCGTCCACAGCGAGTGCCTCACTGGTGATGTCTTCGGTTCGCGGACGGTGCGATTGCGGCGATCAACTGCACTCGGCGCTGCAACACATCGATGAAGCCGGTTCCGGCGTGCTGGTTTATATGCGTCAGGAAGGAAGAGGGATCGGATTAGCCGCAAAAATCCGCGCCTACGAACTTCAGGAACAGGGTCTCGACACGGTCGAAGCAAACGAAAAACTCGGTTTCCCGATGGATCTGCGTGAGTATGGCACAGGTGCGCAGATATTGGTTGACCTGGGCGTTCGCCAAATTCGTCTCCTCACGAACAATCCCAAAAAAGTGGTCGGGCTCGAGGGATACGGTCTAAATATCGTGGAGCAACTTCCGATCAAAGCGCAGATCAATCCGCATAATGCGCGGTATCTCCAGACCAAGCGTGCAAAAATGGGGCATCTGCTTTAGCGGCAGGAGTCAGGAGTTGCAGGAGTTCGGGAGGTGCAGAATGGGATAGCCGGTCTCCGGTTGACCAATCCTTCGGTGGTTACGGGACTCATACTCACAAGATTTTCCGCTTTCCGGAAACTCCTGAACTCCTGCAACTTCTGACTCCTGTCTTGCAGGCCCCGCCTGAAAGAGTATCGTCCGGCACTCATGTCGACAGAATTTCCGATGCGCCCCGAAGTGCTAAACGATGCTGTCCGCTTCGTGATCGTCGCGAGCGAATACAATCGGAGCTATGTCGACGGATTGGTACGGTTTGCCAGCGACGAATTGAAAGCGATTGCTCCTCATGCCGAAATCTCGTTCGTTCGTGTCCCCGGTTCATTCGAAATCCCCATTGCCGTTCAGGCAGTTGCCAAATATCAAAAACCGGACGCGATACTTGCTTTTGGACTCATCTTTGACGGGGAAACCCTTCACGCCTCGTTGATCGCCACGGCAGTGACGCAAGCGCTTTTGAACATTAGCTTAAAGGAGTCTGTGCCGGTGCTTCACGAGGTTATCGTTGCAAAGAACGAAGACCAGGCAAAAGCTCGCTGTTTGTCACCCGACATCAATCGTGGAACAGAGGCCGCTCGGGCGGCGATCCGGATCGTTTATGCCCTTCGCCAAATTCTGAAACGAGGGTAGTTCCCATGGGTAAACGTCGTGAAGGTCGGGAGGTAGCGCTGCAGCTTTTATTTCACTGGGACTTAAATGTCCAACAATCTGTTACCCCGACGGAGTTGGATTTGTTTTGGGAGTTTCGTCCGGCGATGCCAGGGGTTCGCACCTTCGCGACAAATCTCCTCAACGGTGTCATTGCCCATCAGGCCACAATCGATGAGAAAATTTCCAAATACACCGCAAACTATGAGCTGAGGCGGATCTCCGCAGTGGATCGGAATATCCTTCGAATGGCGATTTATGAGATGCTTTATGCCGACGATGTCCCTCCGATCGTCGCCATTAACGAAGCAATCGATATCGCCAAGAAATTTGGGACGGAGGAATCCGGCAAGTTCGTGAACGGCGTACTCGATCGAGTCAAGCTTGACTTGAATCGTCCGCTCCGAACCGTCTCGAACCGAACGGATTAAAGGTATGGCCTTGGGATTCTTCAAAGATCTGTTGGAGCGATTTGGAGGCAAGTCCATTGATTGGGATGAGCTTGAGGAGAGCTTGATCCGAGCGGATATCGGCGTTCCGATGACGCTTCGAATCGTTGGGGAGTTGCAGCAACGCGAGGGCAAGATTACGGCCGAACGATGTCGTTGAGGTGACCCGGCGCCACATCCAACAGATTCTTCCAATCGCTAATCCGAAGCTCCGACCCCTTCCGAATAGACCTAAGGTCATCCTGATGATCGGCGTCAATGGAACGGGAAAGACGACTTCGACGGCCAAGCTCGGGTACCTTCTGAAGCAGGATCGGCACTCGGTGATGCTCGCCGCTGCCGATACCTTTCGGGCTGCGGCCATCGAACAGCTCAAGATCTGGGCTGAACGTCTCCAGATCGATATTGTTTCGGGTGAATACAACGCGGATCCAGCCGCACTCTGCTACGATGCCTACTCGCGTCGCGCAACAAACGAAATATTGAGTTCCTGATCTGCGACACCGCGGGTCGTCTGCACACCAAGCACAACTTGATGCAGGAGTTGCGGAAGGTTGTCCGAACTCTCCGAAAACACGATGAGCAAGCTCCGCATGAGTGTCTGCTGGTCGTCGATGCGACCACGGGAAGTAACGCGTTGGTGCAGGCCAGAGAATTCAAGCAAGCGGTGGGTCTCACCGGGCTGGTTGTCACAAAGCTTGACGGCTCCGGCAAAGGGGGAATCGCAATTGCAATCCAGGACGAACTCGGTATCCCTCCGCGATTCGTGGGGACAGGCGAAAAGCCGGGTGATCTCCACTACTTCGATCGGGACAAGTTTGTCACGAACCTATTGTGATCGGTCGGGACTCGCCGTGTGCTCCTGCGCTTCCGCAGGTTGCACAACATGCTTCTTGAAATGGAGCTGAAGAATGCGGCGCCCGTCAGTCTGCGTAATGGTTACAGAATAACCTTCAATTTGGACCTGCTCGCCTTGTTTAGGGAGATGGCCCAGAAGCTGTACCACGTAACCTCCAATAGTGGTGACTTCCGCATTTTCCAGCTGAAGATCTGCCAGCTCTTTTAGCTCGTAAAGATTCAGTTGTCCCTGGACGATAAATTCTTCTTCGTTGAGACGCACGAACTCCTTGACCTGTTCCTGGTCGAATTCATCGTGAATCTCCCCGACCAGTTCTCCGACGACGTTATCGAGAGTCACGATGCCGACGGCGCCTCCGTACTCGTCCACCACCACCGCAAAATGAGCTCGTTTGGCCAAAAACTGTCTCAGTAATTTTTCCAGAGGCATAAACTCGGGAACCGGCATCATTTCACGTTTTATTGCCAGCAGTTCGTGCCTGTCATTCTTCATTTCGCGCATCAGATCCTTGATGTGTATCAGCCCGAGGGTGTTATCGAGGTGGCCTTCCACCAGAGGAAAGCGCGTGTGCCCTGATTCTATAGCCACCTGGACATTGGCATCGAAGGAATCCTGAATGTCGAGATAGATGACGTCTCCGCGGGGAGTCATTATATCCCGGACAACCCGTCGGCGGAAATCAAGCGCATTGATCAACAGCTCGTTCCCCAGATCTGTTCCATCCGCCGGAGTCTCATTTTCGCTCAAAATGACACGCAGCTCCTCTTCGCTGTGCACAAGTTCAGTATCGGTGACAGGATCCATTCGAAAAACCGACTTCATTATCCAGTTTGCAGAGGCCTGGAGAAACCAGATGGCGGGACGAAAAATAAGGTAGAAAAGATGAAGCGGCCGGCAGATCCAGAGGCTTATCGGCAACGCTTTGCGAATCCCTAGCCACTTCGGGGTGACCTCGCCGAGCACAATGTGCAGATAGGTAATAATACCGAACCCAATCGCGAATGAGACTCCATGAACGATAGTTTCAGATCTCATTCCAACTTCAATCAGAACGGGACGAATGAGTCTGGCCAAGTAAGGTTCGCCAATCCATCCAAGTGCCAGGCTCGAGAGCGTGATGCCAAGCTGAGTAGCGGAAAGATAAGCATCTAGATGCGACGTCACCCGTCGCGCCAACACCACCCTCTTGTCTGTCTCCTCGAGGGCGTCCAGTTGGGTGGATCGAACTTTGACAAGGGCAAATTCGGACGCAACAAAGAAGCCGTTCAGGAATACCAGCAGCAAGATAATCAGCAAATTGAACAGGATCGACCCTGAGGGCCCAACCTCGGCGTCAACCTCGGAGGAGGCCGAAACAGCGAGCCAAAAGGGAATGTCTATGGTCATCGATTCAATTGCTCCTGACAACGACGCACAGGTTGATCACACTTCAAAGGTGTAATTAGCCTGCGGATGGTCAAACGCGTCGAAGTTATTGACCCCAGGCAAATGAGGCGATGAAACACCGCTTCGCGAAACTCTCCTACCAAATTCTACCAACTAGACTTCGTGACTCCCGGGATCATCCCCTGGGAAGCAAGCTCACGAAACGCGATTCGAGATAGACGAAAGCGACGAATGAACCCCCTTCGCCGGCCGCTTTGCTGACAGCGATTGATGAGACGAGTCGGACTGGCGTCTCGCGGCAGTTGGGCAAGACCTTCATAGTCGTGTTTCGCCTTCAACGCAGCGCGAATAGCGGCATACTTTTCCACAGTCTTCTGCTTCCGTTTGTTCCTCTCAATCCAAGACTTCTTTGCCATAGCAAGGTCGGAAAGTAACGGACCGCCAAGAAAATTCAAATGAGATTTTTCAGAGGGTACTCGTTCCAAAACTGGCGAAATGCATGGTTCCAATTCCGATTCTCGACCCGATTTCTGGCTTCTTGCCCCATTTTTGCCCTCAATTCGGCGTCTTTGCACAGCAACCGCAGCCCGCGGGCAAAGTCTCCAATGTCCAACGCCCTGGTGACAAATCCGTCGATACCATCATTGACAAGTTCGCAAGGGCCACCCCGATTTGACACTACGCAGGGCAAGCCGGCAGCTTTCGCTTCGAGTACGACATTCCCAAACGTGTCGGTAGTGCTCGGAAAAACAAAAATATCACTCGAAGCGTACGCTGACGCCAATTCCGCAGACCGCAGATAGCCCGTGAAACATCCCTCCGGGACTTCCTGCCGCAGCTCTCGCAGATAGGGTCCATCCCCTACGATCAAAAGCCGTACGGGATATCCCTCACCGAAAAGTTTCCGGACAGCCGCGACCGCAACGTCGATATTCTTCTCCTTCGAAACACGTCCGACATACAACAACCCAAGCTCTCCTGGTTTCTTTCCGTATTTCTCCCAAAATGCAGGGTTTCGGTGAGCGGGAGTAAACAGCGCCGTGTCGATTCCGCGCGGGAAAAGCTTCAATCGTTCCGGGGCTATACCGCGCTCGATCCATCGCTGGCGGTACTGCTCCGAATTCACGTAGACAACGTCAAGTTGGGAATAAAACCACTGCATATAACCCCAAGCCAGCGTCTCCATGTAGTTATCCTGCGTCAGTACCCGCACGTACTGGGGAAAATCCGTGTGGTATATCCCTGACGTCTTGAGGTCGAGCATTTTAGCGGCGCAGAAGCGCCGTCAGTCCGACCGGCCCGGGCGTACTGATTATCAATTCGGTAAACCGTTCACGCTGAATGTACTCAAGCATGTGCAGAACTGGAGGAAAACTAAGCTTCTGCAGTTCGTACTCAGGCAGCTCAAATTCGCCGATCGGCGGGAAATTCTTTATTGGAATCTCAGAGATACTGATCTGCTGCCTCGATGCTACCACAATAAGATCCGCGCCGGTTCCGTACGCGGCGGCCGCCATTTTTCGAATCGTCGTCGCAACTCCGTTGACATCTTCGAGTGTGTCGGTAAACCAGGCCCGCTTTGTATTCTGCAGCACATCCGGAATGAAGTTGACCGTTGCGGAGCAGATATTGGTCAGCCGTTTTCGGGATGGAGCCTGGCTGTGAAATCCGTAAAAATAGGGACCCAGCAGAAAGCCCATGGGCAACAGCGCACTTAACGCCTGAACAGCTTCCACCACACCGCCCGCGGTAATCTGTTGAACGAATTTTTGGAAAAAACGAAAAGCCAACTGATTGAACACGAGCGCGACCATCAGAAATGCGCGACGCTCCGGCTCATTCACACCTTCGGTTTCCTTGGCAATCTGAGCCTGCACTTCGGCGCTTCCAAAATAATTCGCCAATTCCGGCCAGATTGAAAGATTGGCCGGTTTTGCCAACTCAAAGATTTTTCCTGAGAGGATCCCGCTCGAGAGCAGGGCGAGCTTCTCGCCGAGGGTGAAATTCGTCGGATTCTTCCCCTCCATGAACCGCGAGAAAACAATTTCAAGAAAGGCAAGATTTGGACTCACCGCAGCCGAAAATTTATCTTTCGCAAACTGATAGGCTGTGTTGTAAAGCCCATGGGCGATCACGAGCGGGGTACCCGATTCCCCGCGAGTCACACAATCTCCTTTTCCGACAAAGTTAAAGAATTCATTTACCGATTCGCAATCCGGCGCTTCCGTGTAAGCCGAAGCTGGAAAAATACCGGCGTGGTCGTCAGAACCGGCTACCAGGATTTTGCGCCACGGCTCTGGATGTGTTGGCATCGAGATGCTGGCGATCAGCGAACCGCTGAATGGTTTCTGCAGTCAATGATCGCAGGATGAAACGCGTGGTATCACTCAGGAGCGAGTCTCTGAGACCGTTTATCCCTTCGAAATGTTTAAACAGAAGGATCAGCTTTTGAACATGATCCGCGGTCAATTGCCGATTCATGTCGTAAAGCGGATGGGCAACCGCATGATGGATTCCGGCGCGCGCCAGATATTCCTGGAGCTCGTAAACATTCCTTCTGACTTGCTGTATCTCAACGTGTTGCGCCTCGGTAATGTTCCAGAGAAGCAAGTGGACTCTTACGCTGTCGTCGGGAAACTGGGCAGTCACCTCCTCGCTAATGAAGGAATCCGGGAACTCTGCGATCTCCAGACACCCGTCGATCCTGTTGTGATCGGTAAAGGTGACGTAGCTCATTCCCTTTTCTTTCAGCCGTCGGTACAACACTTTTGGATCGGAATAGCTATCGGGAAACTCGAAGCGCCGGAATATCCATTCCGCGGAACGATCGCTGAATTTCGAATGAATATGGAGATCGGCTTTTGCGGCCATTTTGTTCAGCAGAGTGTCAGCTCGTACTCAATATGGTGTCCTGTCCCGAAATAGCATGTACATGCTTTTTGGGGACAGCCCACTAGAATCTGCACAATGGCAGTCGTTCGTCCTGTGTCACAAGCCGCTATCTATGAGGCGGGCGGCCAAAGATCTCAACGAACTTCTCGTAGGAAACACTCTTTCGGCCACCGCTTATTGCAATCGTCAACCGCCGAATCTGTTCCCAGACACATGGATACTGAAAATCAGACGGATGAATGCCGATCCGAATCAATGGAGCGCGAGCCAGGCAGAGCGCCAGGCAGCGATTCCACGCCAGGCTCGTCATCGCGCGCCAACGAGCGCGAGTGCTCCAAACAAGGGTTTGCGCTCGAGTATCGCCGTACGGATCGAAGGTTTGGATCCCGTGCAGGCGAGTAGTGTACAAGAAACCAAGCTCGCGTATCGCAAGTTCGGCGTTGGCACCCAGCAACCAGGCGGGGGCAATAAAGCCGACTATCTTCCGACGCAGAAACGCGAGATCCGCCAGACCCCGCTGCACTCGAATTGAGGCCTCCTCAATAGATAGATCAAAAAATTCCCCTTCTCCCGCGGTGTAAATCTCGGTCGTCAGTTTCGTCCGGAGAGAGTCCGCATTTTGTTTTTGCCTTTGATGAAAATATCCGTGCAAGACCGGTTCGTGGCCCTCTTCAACCTTTAGCGCCAACCAATTTCGAAACGCAATATCCTCACTGATCGGAGCCCGCTGGTGATGATTGGGAATAACCAGGAGCGAAGTCTGGGCGACTCCCCATTGCCGGAGTTGAGCGAGGATATCTTCGCACAAGTTTTGCGTTAGAGGCGAGACGTCATGCAGAGATACGACCAGATTTTTCATGGTAGCGGCGAAGTCTTTCCGAAATGGCCGCGGCTAAGCATACGGCCCCACAGGCTACAGCAAACCAGTCGCCGTAGCGTCCGTAGAGCGTGGAGTCAAGTGGCGCAGGCACCTCAATTGTCCCAATCAACGCATCCGCAGCGGACGTCACGCGGGCGCCGGCGACAATCTTCCCAGACCGCGCGACGATCGCAGCGAAGTCTTTCGTGCTTGCGAATATCATCGGACGGCCGAACGAAACTGACCATACTCGAAGGTTCGCAAAAAGCTGCTCTGTCGCCCCATTCCCGCCAGGAAGCGGATCGACAACAGCGATAATCGCCTGGATCTGCCTGGTGACCGCGGCCCGTACCAGACGGGGATCACCAGCTTCCCAATTGATGAACGTTACCCAGCTTGTGTCGGAAAATTCAAAGGGATTGAGAGTTCGGCCGATCGATCCCGCCCCCGGTTGAAAAAAATCGCGTCTGATGGGAATCAGGAGGATATTTCTCACCGCGCCCGGAATGAAGATTGTCGCGCCCGCGAGCGACCCGTTTTCCGCGGAGGTAGTGCCGCTCACTAAACCGATCGTTTTTCCGATCGACGCGTCGCCCAGCCGTGCATAATCCCCAGGACCGAACCGGGCACATCGCCAAACGAAGAGATCGATCCCCTTTCCGCTTTCCCGCTTACTGAGTTCCAACAAACGGTTGAAATCGACGGTACCGGGACAGATCAGTCCGATGTTCTTTCGGTCGCCTGACTGGCCATGTTGCAGCCACCAGAAACCAGCGATACCGGCGAGAAAGATTGCACCGAGAGTGACCGTGACGTCGAAGCGCGACGCCCACGTCATCCGGCCGGGCTCGAGGATGATCCGTCGAACAGCCGTCAGCACAATGAGATTTGCAAATACCACGACAAAGGAGAGGCCGCTGACACCAGTAACGGTCGAGATTTGAAGGAGCGGCAGATTTACCTGCAGAACAGATCCCACAGTGTTCCACTGGGGAAAAAGGACGCCCCTTGTCCATTCCAGGACCGTCCAAGCCGCGGCCGTTAAGAAGGCCGCCCGCAAATGAGCGATGGATTTTGACCAGGCCGCCGCGTTAAAGCCGTATCCCGGCAATATAGGTAAGACTTTCCGGCTGCCGTTCCCGGGCGGCAGACGAACGAAGAGACCGACAAAAATCCCCCAGATTGCACCAAGCAATGCAAGGCTCGCGAAATTCGACAACCAATCGTTCGGACGCTCCGCTGCCCACAGCCAGGAAAACACCAGGCCACCAAATGTCCCACCAAAGACCGCACCCTGAATCAGTGAAGTCGCCCATCGACTCGGAAACAAGAGCAGCCCAGCCATAACAGGCGTAAAACCGATCCAGATTAGCCAACTATAGTTCCACGGAGGGAATGCCAAGGCGATCAAAACGCCCCCGGCGACACTCAACAAGATCGCCGACAGATTAAGCAGGTAAGGTTTCATGATCTCCCGGCATCGGGAATAGCTCGAGACCACATCGCCAGACAACGATGATCAGCAGGGGCAAAACTGCGGGATGGAACTTCTGTGGCAATAGAAAAGAGAAGCAAACAAGGACACCGGCCTCCAGAAAAGCGAACCACAAATACCACCGAAGCAAAGCTGGTCGACGCTTGGCGAGCAAAAGCCAGAGACCAGCCGGAAAATGCAAGGGAATGAGCCACAGAAGATTGTAATTTTCCTGCAATACCCAAAGGCGCGACCATAACGAGAGGCCTAGAATAAAACTACCCAGAAGGCCGAGGATCATCAATAGAAACGCCGTAGGCCGCGTGGAATTCCCTTTCCTGCGCAACAACCAGAAGAAGAACCAAATGATTCCTCCGCTGTAGAAGACGTAGATCGGAGTTAGGAAAGGCGGGGGCGCAGGCAAAGCTTCCGGTGCGAATATTTCCTTCTTTTCCCCGGCCAGGCTGCGGTCGCCGTTATTGCTGGTCTGCACCGCTCGTTCCAGATCTGCAGGCAGGAAGCACGCTTCCCGCGGACTCGCTGGTCGATCGGTTCTGGCTCCCATCAGCAGGTGGACCCCAAATCCAACCCAGGGAATCCGAGTAAAATAGGGGTCCAGCATCTCCCTGAACGTTTGCTTGCCGGCGTCGCGCACGACCACCGGAGAACCCGTGATCAGCTCGATAACGTCTCGTGGACGGGTTGAACAGTTGTCCAGGATGAAGTCGTACTGATAAAATCGATTCTCAGGGAGAAGATTGATCTCAAGCGCTTCGAACAACTGTTGTCTCTGGGCGGCCGAAAGATTGAGGGGGAGCTCTGTGATGCCTTGACCGTACGCCCCAACCATACGGATCTCCTCATCCCCTTGCGAAACAGCCAGCTGGTAGCGCAGGTCGCCATGAGCAAATTTCACGTAAAAATTGGGGGTATCAAAATCAAAGACTCCGTAGTTATACAAGCGATCCATGCCAAGGAAGCCGTCTCTCACTCTTAAGGCGCTGTGACCAAATGCCTGGTAAAGCTCTTCGCCAGGAGTGTAGGTGATCAGAGAAACCTGCGCACCATCACTGAGCTGAGGCAACCGACCGGCAAGTTCATTTTGAACAGACGCTCCTTCCTGGGCTGAAGCCAGCCGAAATGGACTCAGAAGCGCAAGAGCAAAGATCGCCCGAAAAAAGTGCGCCGCCAGGAGTCGCCCAAGAGTGTACTGTCCCCGAAATAGCATGTATTTTCCTGAGATCAAAATGGGCCGGCGGCCGCAATGTAGCATAGGCTCCCAGCCTGTGTCGGGCTGCTGGACAGAAGAAAACATTATTATAATATGTATGTAAATGAGCCGTTTCTTCGATCCAGAAGCCGATTTCCAGGTCTATAGGCGCAATCTTCCGCATCGCAGACAGGCGGGCGTGATATACTTCGTCACTTTCCACTTGGCAGATTCGTTACCCAGACAAAAGCGGGCAGCCTTGGAAGAAGAGAGAAAGCTCTGGCTCTCCCTGAATCAGCCCCCTTACAATGAACGGCAAACTGAAGAGTATCATCGCCACTTCTCCGAGCAAGTTCATGATTGGCTAGACGCCGGCTATGGCTCTTGCCTTTTAGCACATCCGGAGGTTTTTCGACTGATCGAAAGCGTTTTAAATTTCTTCAACGGGCAGCGGTATGTACTCGGCGAGTTTGTTGTGATGCCGAATCATGTCCACGCATTGGTGCAGCCGCTTGGCGACCATTCTCTCGATCGCATCCTTCATTCGTGGAAGTCGTTTTCGGCGAACAAGATCAACCGTATATCCCGTGCGCGCGGTCGCCTGTGGCATCCGGAATCCTTTGACCACATTGTCAGAAGTGCCGCTCATTTGGAGCGCTTCGAGGAATACATTCGGGACAACCCGAAATCATTGTCCTTTAACAAGTGTTCCGGCACTGCGTGAATCGACCCGACACAGGCTGGAAACATATATTACTTTGCGCCATGGCTTGGGCACGCGGACATCCTCGCAGAGCGCTTTCGCTCCTTGGCCCCACCTGTCCGGAAAGCAATGTAGCATAGGCTTCCAGCCTGTATCGACCGTTCACTGCCGGTGGACTCGAACATCCTCAACAACTTCCCACGCCGCTTCGACCGGCCCACCCAACGCGAGCAAAATACAGGCTGGAAGCCTATGCTACTTTGCGCCGTGGCTCGGTCACTGTGGGCACGCGGACATCCTTGCAGAGCGCTTTCGCTCCTTGGCCCCACCGTCCGGAGAGCAATGTAGCAAAGGCTTCCAGCCTGTATCGACCGTTCACTGCCGATGGACTCGAACATCCTCAACGACTTCCCACGCCGCTTCAGACCGGCCCGCTCAACGCGAGCAAAATACAGGCTGGAAGCCTATGCTACTTTGCGCCGTGGCTCGGTCACTGTGGGCACGCGGACATCCTTGCAGAGCGCTTTCGCTCCCTGGCCCCCACCTGTCCGGAAAGCAATGTAGCATAGGCTTCCAGCCTGTATCGACCGTTCACTGCCGGTGGACTCGAACATCCTCAACGACTTCCCACGCCGCTTCGACCTTCGACCGGCCCGCTCAACGCGAGCAAAATACAGGCTGGAAGCCTATGCTACTTTGCGCCGTGGCTCGGTCACTGTGGGCACGCGGACATCCTTGCAGAGCGCTTTCGCTCCCTGGCCCCACCTCTCCGGAAAGCAATGTAGCATAGGCTTCCAGCCTGTATCGACCGTTCGCTGCCGATGGACTCGAACATCCTCAACGACTTCCCACGCCGCTTCGACCGACCCGCTCAACGCGAGCAAAATACAGGCTGGAAGCCTATGCTACTTTGCGCCGTGCCTGGTCACTGTGGCGCGGATGCACCTTTGGTACGGTTTGAATATTCGGCTAACCGGCTCTCTTTTTTGCGTCTTCCCGGAGCCATGCCCAGAGACTATCCAGAGCAGCAGCAAGATGCGCTTTCACCTGATTCAGCGAATCCGAAGAAACGCTGGAATTTCTTCCGAAGAGATAAAACTTGATCTTTGGTTCCGTGCCGGAGGGCCGTACTGCAATTCGCCTCGCATCGGCGAGCTCAAAGATTGTCAGCTTTTCTTTTGGCAGAAGATCCCCTTCTGCGTCGCGGATTCTCCCGGTGGAGAAATCTTTCACCAACACAACTTTCGACCCGTCGATCTCACTCGGCAGACTGGTATTGTATGAATCAGCAAGGCGGCGAATCTTTTCTGCGCCCTCAGCCCCCTCAAATGTAAGCCAATCGTTTTTCTCAAGATAACAACCGTACTCTAGATAGATTTCATCAAGGAGTTGACCCAGCGTCATCCCTTTCGACTTGGCATAGGCAGCAACCTCGGCGAACATGATTGCCGCTCCGTTGCCATCTTTGTCGCGGACAAAATCGGCTCCGCTGTACCCGTAGCTCTCTTCTCCCCCAAAAACGTAAAAACAGGAACTCTGCAGTCGAGCAGATCGTGTTTCCGGCTCGGGCAAGGACCGGTAGCTCTTTCGAATTTCCTCCGGCAACGCCGCCTCGTATTTTCCAAGCTTTGCACCGATATATTTGAATCCAGTGAGAGTTTCGACGCAGGCGACTCCCTCACTTTGGGCAATACTTTTTTGGAGATCTGTCGTCACGACGGTTTTAAGAATAACGGCACGAGCCCGGTTCTGATCATTCAATACCCCTTGCTCTTTCAGAGTTTTTATTCGGTAACGGGTGAGTAGAGACCCGATTTGATTGCCGTTCAGGAGTTGCATTTTTCCCGTTTGATCACGGAAAGCGACCCCCATGCGATCGGAATCAGGGTCGGTCCCAATCACAATGTCTGCGTGCTCCTCTTCGGCTAGTGCAATTGCCATGGCCAGAGCGTCTGCGTTTTCCGGATTCGGAGATTTCACCGTCGGAAACGAACCATCAGGTTTGTCCTGCTCAGCAACCGTCAATACATCGAACCCCAAATCGCGCAAAACAGGGACCGAAATAGTTCCACCGGTGCCATGAATTGCGGTGAAAACGATCTTCACCCCTTTTTGATTTGCAACAACATCAGGGCGCAGCACAAGCGTCCGGAGACGAGCTTTATACACATCGTCCAGCTCCTCGCCGAGATAAATCAACTTGCCCTGCCGGCTTTTCGGAAGTGGCTCATAGACTTCGCTTGCCACGGCGTTGACGTGTCCGATGATGGCGCCGGCGTGCGGTTCGACCACTTGAGCTCCGTCCGAAGAGTAGACCTTATAGCCATTGTCATGCAAAGGGTTATGGCTTGCCGTAATGACAATCCCAGCCGTCGAATTTGTGTGGCGGACGGCGAATGAGAGCTCGGGAGTTGAACGGCTGGATTCGAAAAGGAAAACGTTGCATCCATTTTCGCTGGCGACTTTTGCCGCGAATTCTGCGAATTGTCGCGAGAAAAAGCGGGTGTCATGTGCGATGGCGAGGCTGGGCGTTGCATCAGGGTCATTTTTCGCCAGGTACTCTTTGATGTAGCGGACGAGCCCCTGGGTCGCGCGGCTGACATTGTAATAATTCATCGCGTTTGTCCCAACACAGGGAAATTCCGGGCAAACGCTCCCTACCCTGCTTCCGGCTTCAGCACGAGTCACGATTTTCCCGATCGTCCGACCGCGCAATCCGCCGGTACCAAACGCAAGCGTCTTGAAAAAACGGTCGTTCAATTCGGTCCAGGCTTCGTTCTTCGCCAATTCCTCGATCGTCGCCGTGTAAAGCGGATTGTTCCCACCGGAAAGCAACTGCAAGATATTGGCGACACTGGCTGCCAGGAGCCGGTCTTCGTAAACCGCGTGCTCGAGGGTTTCCCGCAGATCACTCATAGGCCAAGCCTGCAGCGTCCGCCATGGACACGCAAATCTTTATGATTCCGACGGAAAATATTCTG
Organism: uncultured Verrucomicrobiae bacterium; assembly: GCA_963736745.1. Classification (GTDB taxonomy): domain Bacteria; phylum Verrucomicrobiota; class Verrucomicrobiia; order Chthoniobacterales; family JAFAMB01; genus JAFAMB01. Next base: position 36,967 of record CAVTQD010000013.1, read on the forward strand.
GTTGCTGCCAAAAAACGAAGCGCGATTCGCACCGATAAGACAAACGCCGTAAGACTAGTTGACGGTGCCGGAGACGGTTTGCCTGGCCTGATCATAGACGATTTTGCCGGGCGCTGGATCGTGCAGACGATAGATGAATGCGAACCGACGCTGGACCCCGCTGCGGGTTATCGCTCGCTCTACTGGAAGCCTCTTCTCAAAACCAGCAAAGCCGGCCCAAAACACATAGGGGGAGAACCGGTCCAAGAGAACTTTGGCGTGCTGGAGTCCGGACTGGAGTTCGAGATCGATTTTCGAGCCGGGTATTCTCCAGGACTTTTCTGGACCAGCGAATCAATAGAAACAAGCTCCGCAGCCTCGCGAAAGACCAGACACTCCTGAACACCTTCTCCTACACCTGTGCCTTCGGCGTAGCAGCAGCCATCGGCGGCGCGTCCACGGTGAACCTCGACTTGTCACGACATTATCTCGATTGGGGAAAACGAAACTACGAAATCAATCGGATCAGCTTGGACAATCACGATTTTATCTACGGCGATGTTTTCGATTGGTTGGGACGTTTTCAGCGACGAGGGAGAAAATTTGACCTGGTTGTTCTGGATCCGCCCACTTTTTCAAGAGATCGAAAGTCGAAAGTCTTCAGGATTCGAGACAACTATGGAGATTTGGCGGCTCTCGCCGCCAAATGTTTGAATCGAGACGGACTGCTATTCTGTTCTACAAATTATCGGGGCATGACGTTCAATGAATTCCTGCGAATCCTGAGAGCTGCCGTCCATCGCCCGTTTAAGGCTGTTGCCGGCTCGATGCCACCCGATTTTACCGGAGACAAATATTTAAAGACAGTATGGATGAAATTTTGAGGTGACCGTCTCGCTTTTCGCGGCGCCAGAAAAACACAAGGCGGGACGCTTCGCATACTCTTGCAAATCTGCTCTTCTTTATGTCATTTAGGGACAACGCCAGCTCAGTTGACCGCCGATTACTGTTACTTCCCTATGACTCGTCTTATTGTTGCCGCCCTTTGCCTAGCCACTTTAGTTTTGAATGGTTGCGACAACCGGACTCGCGACGCCGTTCGATGGGACCAGATCGCTGAAGCCCAAAACACAAATAAAGGTGTTCAACCTTGGCCCGAGGCAAAATCGCCTTGGGCAAACGCACAGCACCGCACTGGGGTCGCCTGGTAAGAATTTCAACAGAAGAAAACAAAGAGGATTTGAACAGAAGATAGCAAAGGAAGCAAAGATTTGAGTTTTGGTTCAGCTTAGGTTCGGTCCTTAGTCGCGATTTGATCCACGGTTGCGACCAAGTCGGGAAACGTGTCGGCGTAACGGCGGGTCGGCAACCAAGAGGAAATACGAAATTTAAGAGCGGCGTTTGTAGCAGAAAATGTCGTATTCCGGGGTTTCACGAATCGTTCGCGAAATCTCGAATTGCGAACCGAAGTCCGGGAAATAGGTGTCCCCGGCATATTCTTCCTTAACGATAGTTGCATAGATCGAGTCGCAGCGATCCAACAATGCGTCGTAAATCTCTGCACCTCCAATCACGAAAATTTCTTTTCCATTCAATTCATAAGGGGCCGGATCAAACGACTCCAAATCCCGAATCAAGTCCACGCCTGCAAAATTGCCGGTGCGGGTCACCACGAGATTGCGGCGGCCAGAGAGCGGCTTTCCAATCGATTCGAACGTTTTGCGACCCATCAGGATCGTGTGGCCCATTGTCATCTCCTTGAACCACGCTTGCTCGCCGCGGAGACGCCAGGGGATTCGGTTATTCTGACCAATTACCCGCTTCGGGGTCATCGCAACGATCGCTTTCATTATCCGGGAGTCAGGAGTTGCAGGATTTCAGGAGTTGCAGAATAGGCTACCGGATTGCGCGTGCGCTCATCGTTCGGGCGCTGCAATGCTCGCTCCGCAAGAATTATTGGGAGATTCACGGTCAATTCAAACCCACGTGTTCATTGTTCACCTATCTGAGCAGACCCTTTCCTCCCGAGTCGCCGAGGCACCGAACTCCGGAACACCTTTCTCCGCTCGATCGGCGGTGTACTCTAAACGGCAATTGGTGCTTTGATGGTCGGGTACGGATTGTAGCCGATCAGTTCGATATCTTCATACTGGAAATCCTGTAGCCGTTCGGGCACGCGGCCAAAACGCAGAATCGGGAGAGGACGGGGAGATCGTCTCAATTGCTCATCAACCTGCTCGAGATGATTCCGATAAATATGGATATCTCCGAACGTATGAACAAATTCTCCGGGCGATAACCCGCAAACCGCCGCGACCATCTCGGTCAGCAATGCATATGAGGCAATGTTAAAGGGAACACCTAGAAACAGATCCGCGCTGCGTTGATAGAGCTGACTACTCAATTTCCCTTCCTGAACATAAAATTGGAACATCGCATGACAGGGTGGCTAATGCCATCTGCGTCGATTTCCCCAGGATTCCACGCTGTGACAATCAGCCGCCTGCTGTCAGGATTCATTCGGATATCATTGATCAATTGCTCCAACTGGTTGATCGAGCGGCCATCAGGAGTCCGCCAATCGCACCATTGCGCCCCGTAAATCCTTCCGAGATCCCCTTTCTCATCGGCCCACTCGTTCCAGATCGTCACGCCATGATCGTTGAGGAACCGAACATTCGTTTCGCCGCGTATAAACCAAAGCAGCTCGAATGCTACGGACTTAAAATGCACGCGTTTGGTCGTGAGAAGCGGAAAACCCTTGGGCAAGATCAAATCGGGCCTGGGCCCCAAAATAGGAGATCGTGCCCACACCCGTGCGATCTTCTTTGGGTTTGCCTTTTTCAAGAACTAAACGAAGCAAGTCGTGGTATTCTTTCACGCAGACAAGTAATGATTAGAGGATTACAGATCCCGGACCAGGCCCCAAGGCAATCTTCTTGGCCGAGCAGGGGCGGAATGGCAACTGCAATTTTAGGATCCTAGAACGATGCAATCGCAACAACTATCCGGACTCGTGGATACGCAGAGTCAGCCAGACCATCGGGAGGTGGCTATCGACCGCGTTGGCGTCACCAATCTCCGATTCCCGATCCAGGTCAGAGATAAAGCGCATTCCTCGCAAAACACCGTGGCCACGGTTTCTCTAACGGTTGATTTGCCGCACCATTTCAAGGGCACACATATGAGCCGGTTTATCGAGGTGTTGAACGAACACGGCTCGGTGATCCACGTCGATAACATCAAGGTGATCCTGCAGCATCTCCAAAAGCGATTGAACTCCAAGCAGGCACACGTCGAGTTCGAGTTTCCGTTTTTTATGGAGAAACGCGCACCGATTACCGGGGCGGTTGGACTAATGGATTATTCGGTCAAGCTGACTGCCGACGCCGCCCACGATGACAGAGAATTCGTCGTCACGGTTGTCGTTCCGGTGACGACTTTGTGCCCTGTTCGAAGGCGATCAGCCGTTACGGGGCACACAACCAGCGCAGTCAGGTAACTTTTGCAGTTCGTTTCAATACGCGCAATCTGGATCGAGGATCTCATTCACCTGGTGGAATCTGCCGCCAGTTCCGAGTTATACAGCCTGCTTAAGCGACCTGACGAAAAAGCGGTAACCGAACGGGCATACGAACATCCGGTATTTGTCGAGGACCTGGTCCGCAATATCGCGGTAATGGCCAATGAAGACAACCGAATAGATTGGTATCGGGTCGAAGCGGAGAACTACGAATCGATCCACAACCACAATGCATACGCGATGATCGAGAAAGGGTGACGATATGCGACGATCCCAACCCCGCTTATCATCGTGCTCGAGGTTTTCAGTTGCAGCGCAGAGATTTGGTAATAGTTTCCCTGCTCATTTCCTGGCGGGTTGGTAGCTCAATGGTAGAGCAGCGCCCTTTTAAGGCGTTGGTTGTGGGTTCGAGCCCCACCCAACCCAGATCTGCTATTTGGCTTCGAAAGGCCGCCGAGCCGCTATGGAAGCCATCCGGCAGGCGTTTGGAGTACAATCCATTGACCAAGTACATACTGTTGTCTGTTGCAGTTTGTTGCTCTTTTTCTGGGTCGTTTTGGCGCATTTGGCCTTTTTCACCGCTGTCTGGTGTACTTCTCAGTAGTTCATGACCCTTTTGGCCATTTCAAGGGCGCTGTCATTGTCAAAAAAAACGGCGTCGAGAAGCAATTGCCACTCGACCAGACAGCGAAGCATGGAAAGGGCAGTCCGACCCGAGCTTTCGGTTCTGGGCAGAGGGAGACTGGTGGGGGCTTCCCCTTCTTTAGTCTCAGTGCCAGCCGGTATTTCGGCGACAAAGAAACACTTTGTCTTTATTGGCCTCTTGCCACCGTCGTGATTGCAGGTCCGAAGGTGCTAGATTTCTACGCTGGGTTTCGCGCCCACCGGGCAACGTGTCTCAAGGCCGATGGAAAAGACATCAAAGTCTTGAATCTGATAATCAGTGGCAATCCGGACGACGCGAGAGAAACAGATCCTTCAAAAGATCTGAAACCAGAAAAATAGGCGCACAAAAAGGAACTTATGTGCGGTAATAAAGGATCGAAGCGAGTGATGGGTGTGACTTTGGAAGTTATTTTGCGCGCCGGCTCGCCATCTGCACAATGCCTGCTGGTCCAATCAGATTGATATTTGGTTTAGTATCTTGCCGCCGAAAGCTTTCGAGGAGCCAAACTTACCAGTGTTGCTCAGTGTGGCCGTGCCATCGATGATTTCATAAAACACTGTAATAGCGACGCGGCTCCCTCGAATGACAAATTCGGAGGTACATCAAATGGGAACACTAAGGATATAGGTAACTTACGCAATCAGATACTAGTTAGTCGTTGGAAAGAGCGGCGTGACCACAAAGCGCAGACCCCAGTCAGGACCGGTGCTCGGGGCCTCTGCGTAGTAGCGTGCTCCGACTGCCAAGCTCACTGGCAGCCTCCCCACCCGCACTAGCTGGCTAACCATGAAGTTTATCGGCACCGTCCACTGTCCGGCGTCCCAGTCGTAACTCGCCTCAGTATTGATGGTGAATGTTGTTTTGCTTCTTGTTGCGCAGGCGACAAAAGGCTAAAGGAAAGTTCTCGAGACATAGGCACGGTCGTCATCCCCGCGAATGACCAGATATGGTTCATCAGAGCGCCTACTGTCCAGCCACCAAATTGTTTGAGCGCCACGACGGTCGGACCAGCTCTCCACCTACCCGTCCCGAGCAATTCGTCAGTGGCGGTAGGATAAAGAAAAGCCGGTCCCACTCCGACGGTGATACCAAGCGGACCGTTGGTCGGTGAAAAAAGAAGCTTTGCGTTATATCACCAAGCCCGGATTGTGATCGGCCGAAAATTCCCTTCAATTTTTGCACCACGTCGTCAGGCAGTGTCACTTGATCCAAGGCCCCTTTGAAAAGACCTCTTGGTGGATAAAGGGCACGATCGTTCGCACGATGAGAGTCCAGGAACTGTCGAGTTTTATTGGAACGACTGGTTGAAAATCCAGCGTGTATCGCCAGCCATGGCCGGTTCTCAGATTAAAATCGAAATTATTCTGAAAAGGCACGCTGATCAGGGACGCGACGGGGTTGGAGAGCTGCTTAACGAGCTCTTCATCGCCGGCTTTTATAGAACCTGGATCCGCTGAGCGATCGCAGTCGCAGCTAAAACGCCCACACCGGTACTGACAACGATGCTCAGACTCGAACTTGCTGCTTAATTCTGACAATCATAGGAAAGGCGATCTTTGTTGCGCGGGCGCTACGACATATGGACTCTTAAGATAGTGCAATAGCAGAACAGCTGTTCCATGGTTCCTCCTCATGAGCTCAAGGAATCAAAACTGCAACCCGACTGAGAGCCATACCCAATCGCCACTTAGACGGTTATTCGTGTAGATCTCCGGCAACCATTTAACCTGCGCGGAGAAATTGTATTTACTTGCCTTGTGAATCAAAGTAAGCACTGGCCCAACTCCTACATCGGTACCTTCATTGGGGCCAAGGACTGCTCCTGAACCGCTGTCCCCTGTTACTTGTTGGTAATAGAAACCATTTGCACCAATACCGAGGAGAGTCTCTTTGCTGAGTGGAAGAAACTGCTGCAGGGTCGCTTCCAAATGAAAGACGTCGCCGTTCCGATAATCCGTATCGGGATTCTTTGTGGAGATCGCGAATCCACCGAACATGGTGAATTCCGTGCCTGTTTTGTGGCTTAGGTAGCTCACTCCAAGGAGGGTGTCGAACATCCAGTGATTCTTACCGGGGTTGGCAAGTTGGCCCTTCTGATAGTCACCTGTTGGCGCGACGATGAAAATTTGAGGGTTAATTTGCAAATCCCCGAAAGTCCAGTTCAGAGCCGCGGGAATAATGAACATGTCGCTCAGACCGTTTGCCCCGTCGTTCACGGTCTTGGTTCGGTTACCAATCACGGTTCTGAACAGCCTCGGATTGAGCGCTACCTTTGCTTCGACATCCATCCATACATAGGGGACCGCGACGGCGGCCGTGTAATGGGCGCCAAGAATTGTCGGTTTAAAAGTATAAGCAAGACTGACATCAGTGAGGTAGACATCAGCGTTAATGTTGGCCGCCAACAATCCGCCGAAAGGCAGCGTGGTGCTACCCCCTGCGCTGCCGGTATAAAATAGAAAAGCACTTCCCAACGCCAATCCGGGCTGATTCGGTGTGATATTGATGACGGAAGAGTACAGGCCGGGGATGTAATCGCCGGAGCCTCCTTCTTCGGCATGCAGCGGGTCTTTTAGCCATAAAAAGGTGGTCGATGCGGCAATAGCGTAAATTAGCGCTTTGAGGGTGTCGCACTGAGCACTGAACACTAGGTTAGCGCCCGAAATTGTCGTTCTACGGCTTGGCGCGATAACCGAAAACCATTGGATAGCCTTCAAGGTCGAGTGCATAGGACTATGCCACGCTCGTTCTCTTTCGATCGGTCACGCATTTCCACGAACTTCTCCCAAACCGAAAAAAAATTGACTTAAAGATCGGCTTCAAAAGCTTGTCCACTCGTCAGCGTCATTGATCCCCTTTCTTTTTAGATGACTCTTCGATTGATTTGTCCACATCTGCGCGGATTTGATCGATCGTAAAACTTGCTGGGCGCTGGCTCGGCGGATATTCTTTGAAGGTCTCCAGGAACGCCGCGGCGTGCCAAATCAGCCAACCGTGTAGATAAGCATTTTTGATACGCCAATCGTCGTATTGGTCCGAAACTATGTCAGCCCTCTCGTAGGGGTCCATCCGCAGGTTAAAGAGCTTTGGAATACGCATGGTCGTAAAGGGATACTCCCAGACAGCGAAACCGCCGGGTTTGCCCATCTCCGCGAATACAGCCTTCCAATCTCCATACCGGTACGCGACTAGGTCGCCATCGTCGTTGAAGTAGGCGAATTCCATGCGCGCGCCTTTGGTAGTTTTGCCGGTGAGGTAATCCAGTTGATTGTAGCCGTCGAGATGATTGCGGAAAGTCGTGGGGTTTCCCGCTGGTTCCCAGCCCTTTAGCAGCCGTTCCTTGACCGTCGTATCACCCGCTGCGGCAAGCAGCGTCGGAAACCAGTCGAGACCCGAGAATATTTCAGTACAAACTTCCCCTGCTTTGATCGGCTCTCCGCTATTTTCTGTGGATAACTAAATTCGTTAGGTTTGGCCACGTGATAGCGCTACGCTACGCCTGTTCAAGGTCGAATCCGGCATAAACGGCCTGCTCCCCCTCGATTTATTCCGTTTCTCGCTTGAGCAGACTTCGCTCCGCGCTGGGAAGGTTACTGTCTTTTGCGTTCGAGAGCCTCTGCGCTCGTTCCTCGCTACGGGCCTCTGAAGCGCAAAAGCTCTTGGTCTGTTATCCTGGAAGCCAAACAGGAGGGGGTTGGATTTGCATTTGGGTGACCGTGGACTCAATAAGAAGGGATGACACCGGAGGAGCTTTTTACCGCAGCACTGGGATTGGGTCGGCAATGGCGAGTGGCCGAATGCCGCTTTGAGGGTGAACCCAAACGCTTGGAATTACGACTCGAGCACGTGCCCGGGGAACATTTCCAGTGCCCGGTCTGCAAAGCTTCGTGTGGAGTCCACGACACCATCGAAAGACGCTGGCGGCATATGAACTTTTTCCAGTACCGCTGTGAGCTGGTAGCCAAGGTCCCGCGCACTTGGTGTCGCACCGATGGGGTCCATCAGGTGCCAGCCCCCTGGGCCCGGGAAGGCAGCGGTTTCACCCTCTTGATGGAAGCGCTCATGATGCTGCTCAGCGCGGAGATGCCCGTCGATGCGATGGCTGATTTAATCGATGAGCACGATACCCGGCTGTGGCGGGTCTTGATGCATTACGTTGAACAAGCTCACTCAAAGAGCGACTGGAGCGCCGTACGAAGGGTCGCCGTCGATGAGACCAGTGCCCGGCGCGGACGCCGCTACGTGACCAACGTGCTGGACGCTGAGAACTCACGTCTGCTCCTGATGGTCGAGGGACGCGGTGTCCAGGCCCTGGGAGCTTTTGCCGAGGCGCTACGCTTGCACGGCGGGGACCCCTCCCAAATCGAGGCGATCGCGATGGATATGAGCACCTCCTATATGAAAGGGGCCAGCCAATACTTCCCTCAGGCCAGGATCGTCTTTGACAAGTTCCACGTCATGGTGCTGGCTGGCAAAGCCCTCGAGGAGGTGCGCCTCCAATTGCAGCGCGAGGGAGCCCAGCTCAAAGGGGCGATGTGGACTTTACGCGGCAACCCCTGGAATCTCAGTCCAGAGCGTCAAGCGCATCGTAAAGACCTCTGTCGCCACTACACTCAACTTGGCCGTGCGATGAGTCTGCGTGAGACTCTCCAAGCCATTTACGCAAACTCCGACCGCCAGCTAGCCGAAGCTGAACTGCGGTGGTGGTGTGGTTGGGCAGCGCGCAGCCGCCTCTGGTCTTTTCGCCATTTGGCCATGACCATTCGTCAGCTATGGGATGGGATCCTGGCCTACTTCGATACCAAGCTGACCTCCGCCGCAATCGAGGCCGTCAACGGGATCATCCAGCTAGCAAAACGAATGGCTCGTGGCTTTAGAAACTTCGTCTACTTCAGAACCGCAGCCTACCATCGAGCCGGTCAGCTTAATCTGGATGTCCCAAACATGAGTTAACTTAGCAATTACCCACACCAAACAGCGAGGGACCCTTTGATCTTGCCCGGCCAGCGAATCATTGCGGGTACGCGGAAGGCTCCTTCCCAGTTGGTATCCTTCTCAGAGCGAAACGGGGTAGTCGCGGCGTCTGGCCAAGAAAATTGGTTAGGTCCGTTATCAGTTGTAAAGATGACGATGGTGTTGTCGGCAATTTTCAGGTCATCGAGCGCCTTCAGCAACTTGCCAACGTCGCCATCCATCTCAATCATGCCGTCGGCATATTCATTGCCGGGCATTCCACTCTGTCCCTTCATCGAATCGCGCACGTGAGTGAAGACGTGCATGCGCGTGAAGTTCATCCAGACGAAGAATGGCTTATCGGCCTTGGTCTGCCTGTCGATAAAATCAAGACAGGCGGCCGTGGTTTCATCATCGATGGTTTCCATGCGCTTTCGAGTGAGCGGCCCGGTATCTTCGGTCTTACCGTCTGCGTAAGAATGAATCACCCCACGAGGCGAATTCGCTTTGACGTAAGCCAAGTCGTCTTTGGGCCAATAGGGACGTTCGGGCTCTTCTTCAGCGTTGAGGTGATAAAGATTGCCGTAGAATTCATCGAAGCCGTGGTTGGTGGGTAGATATTCGTCCTTATCACCCAAATGATTCTTACCAAACTGTCCTGTTGCATAACCCAACGGTTTGAGCGCTTGGGCGATTGTAATATCGCCCTTTTGAAGGCCCACCGGGGCGCCCGGAATACCGACCTTGGACAGACCGGTGCGCAAGCAGCTCTGGCCGGTTATGAAGGTTGATCGACCGGCTGTGCAACTGTTTTCAGCGTAGTAGTCGGTGAACTTTATGCCCTCATTCGCGATCCGGTCGATGTTGGGCGTCTTGTAGCCCATCACGCCGAATGTATAAGTGCTGAGGTTTGATTGACCGACGTCATCTCCAAATATCACCAATATGTTCGGCTTCTTTTCAGCGTTTTGAGCACTCGCTGTCATGAGTGTTACCGCAAGAGTGGCAGCAAAAATCTGCAAGATGGAGCTGTGATAAACGATTCCCCAAAAATAAATCAGCTTGCAACCTTGTCCTCGCACGTTCATGGGGGGCGAATCCTTTCGGTATGAATTGATCGGTTTGGGAGGCTGACGCTATTCTGGCGAAATGAGGCTTCATTGTCGACGCTATTCGCGCCTTCCAGTACGCAGACGAGCATCCTTTGAAGAGACAGGAATCTGGATGCGCCCAAGTTCTCCAAAAACTGCATGGGGCGATCGATCGGGCGGAGGGGTTGGTGCAGTGATGCCCGACCTCAGATTACAGAGGCAATCATACTCCCAGCCAAGTCAGCCCTATATTGCGGTGGTCACTGCGTTCTCGGAGGTGAGTTCTACAGTAGTTTTCATACGGCCAATTCCGCGCCGACTTGGCCATCTGCGCGGTACCGGACAAAGCTTTCCGGATTCGGGTTGATAGCTGTAGGATTTGCACGTTGAGTCGCTTTTTATTGGGTCGGTCCAAACCGATTAAGTGGAGTTCACGGAGTCATTTCACCTTCTCGATGTCTGGCAGAACCCATGTATGATCGAAAAGCGGCTTGTCGGGTCCGTAGAAGCGGAAGAGTGCTTCAAACCGGCCTTTCGCATCAGTCGGGATCCAATTTGATTCCTTTCCGTCCGGAGCCTTCGGTGCGAAGTAAACGTCAACCGAGCCGTCCGTATTGGTTTGGAGGCCAGGCGACTGTGACGAACGGCTGGCGTACGGCATGTCGCGGATGAGCGCATGGGTGGCGAAGTCGTAAAGCACAGCCGACCAGTATTGCCGCACCGGCGGCTTTGGCGGTACGTGTAGGCAATAAGTCTCGGCACCGTTTAACGGGTTACCGTCCTTGTCGCGGGAGACGAAGAGATAGAACTGTCCCGCACCCAGGTGCTTGATCGTGCTATAGGCGAAGTAAAAGAGTATCCCGCGGCCGTCCGTGGGATAGATATCGCTTTTCGCGAAGCCAGATTCGATGGAGTCCGTCAGGTCTTTGTCCGCCGGAAGGAACCAACGCGTTCCTTTGTTAAAGGGCTCATAGATGGTCTCGTAGAGCAAATCGAACCTCGCCAGAGCTTCCTGCGCGGCTGATTTGAGAATGTCGGCAGTCTTGTCCTCCGGCTGGAACGGCTTGCCTTTCTCAATGCCAAGTAACTTAAGCGGATCGATCATCGCGCGGTCGCGTTCGATCCAAGGCTCGGACTGCACTATGCGGTCGAGCGACTGGAAGAAGCGAACGTCGTAGGGAATGACCCCCGTGACCACGACGTTGATCGCATCAATAAATGTTGTCGCAGGCGGATTCGCTGCGGCGGAAAGAGGGTAGAGTTTGATGCGCTTCCCGTATTCGACCGCCTTGGCAATATCTGCGGCATCGCGACTTTTCAGGATCGAGCGCAGCAAGGCAAACCCTTGATAGGTGCCGGACGGCAAGGTGATGTAGCCCTTGGGAGTCTTGTCCTTGTATCCCGGTGGAAGGATCAGATATTTGCCGCCCTTGCCCTTGTCCACGCCGGCCGGCCCGACGTCCTCCAATGCCATCTGCCAGCAGTCCATGATCGTTCCCGTAATCGAGCCATCGTCCGCCGGCGGGATTTCGAGCACCATTGGCCCGGCGTCCTTCGTGCTGAAGAAAGGCATGAAGTAAATGGTGTCGGGATTGGGCGTGAGATACTGATTCTTCCAATCCGACAAACCAGACCAATAGAGGATCTGGTTCACGCCACCTTTGGCATCGCGGACAAACGACTGGAACATCAGGTCGTAGTTCACCACGGGTATGCCCCAGATAATCGCCTCGACCGCGCGCCGATGAACCGTGCGCTCGGCAAGCTGGTCTGCGGTCCAGGTCGTCTGCGCAAGCAGGGCTGGCGACGGCCATGCTAACGTTGCGACCAAAAGGACGAGAAGGGGGATTGGCGTGATTTTCATGGTTCTTGGCGTTGCGAGGAGTCGATCGCGTCTTTCTGCTCTCCGCACCTCACCACCACGACTTCCCGCGTGAGAGCATCATAAGCAGGCCCCCCAAACTGCACCACCTGGAGCATGGTCTCGAACTGCGCCAGCAGGTACATCCCATGGTTACCCTGCTCGACGATATATAAATGAATAAAGTTCTAGCAATTCGAATTTCGTGGAGACTCTGGAACACCAGGTTTCGCGCCGGGCAGGCACATAGACGCTGCGGTGTGGAAGGCCTTGTCGCAGAAACCTCCATTCTCATACATTCACTACTTACGGCAAAAGGCAGCGCTTTACGGGCCTAAGTGTTGCATAAGTCGTCCAAAATTCTAAGATGTACAAGCGGTACCCGAGGTGGGATGGCGCATGCGCATTGGCTATGCCCGCGTTCCTCGGAGATCGTTGCTGGATCTGCAACTCGACGCTCTCAATCGAGCCAAGTGCGCGCGTGGGCGTATAAGGAGGTCGACCTAGGAAACAACAAAGAAGGACATGAAAACAATTGAGGCGCTAACAAAAACCGAGTTTTCAGTACAAGAGACTGCTGTGCGATTCGGAGTTTCACAATCAATCTTTCACCGTAAAATGCCGCTGGTTCGTTGCTGACCGAATTTGCAGCCAACCGACTTTGAATTGTATCCGGCAGACTAACAGACGGTGGACTTGACTCGATGTAAGGACAGATTAGCACTCCGCCGACCAATTGTTTTACGTAGCTTGAATCTCCTATCCGTTGGATCGAATATGCGGCGGACCGCAACATGTTTGAGGAGGTAGAAAAGGGGGGTCGCGTCTAGACAAAACACAAATTCCCTGGGAGAACTACTATCTGCTCGCGGCATCGGTGCACGCCAGAGCGCTCTTTTCATCGGCAGAATCCGTGGCAACGAGAAAGAAAGAGATCGACACCAAAAGTGAAGTCTTCGCGCACTTCTTTTTCCAGGTTTCGCTGCCTCCTGAGAAAGGAGCAACCGATCCGTGCCGCGAGCCAACAGTACCAAAAAATACAATCGCGCGAACAAGGAGTGGGCTTACATTCTGCGGGAATTTACCTAAAGCCAAGATACCTGTCAGGAAAGATTTGCGTGCGTTGCCAACCGAAGGTTTGTTTTGCGAGACATCGAACACAATTGGCCATGACGACAGTCGACGAACCAGCTTGGCAGATCACCCCGGAGAAAGTCCAGGCGGTTGTACAACGATTGATCCAGATTGGGAGACCCAAGAAGATCATTCTGTTTGGATCTTACGTTAGGGGTAATGCGACTCGGGATAGCGATCTGGATGTGCTGGTTGTGGCTGGTCATGAGGTGGAGAGCCCGCGCCGAGAGAGCATTCGGCTAAGGAACTCCGTGAGTGATATCAACATGCCGATGGACATTCTGGTTGTGTCCTATAGTCGATTTGAAGCGCTTCGCCAAAAGCTCGGCCTTGTTTATCGAGAGGCGGATCGCTACGGCAAGGTCGTGTATGAAAGTTGATGTATGGAAACCGGGGACGCCGCAGAGTGGCTACGCCACGCCGAAAGCGACCTATACAACTCGGAGAAGTCCAACCGGCGATTTTGCGAAATCAGGTTGCTTTTCACGCGGAACAAGCCGCTGAAAAGGCCTTTAAAGGCGTACTTGTTCACGCCGCGGTCGAATTTCCAAGAACGCATGATTTGCAAAGCCTATTACTGCTGATTCGGAACAACGGAATTTCAGTGCCGCCAGAAATTGAACAAGCCAGTGCCCTGACGCGATTCGCTGTCGAGGCAAGATATCCAGGGGACATCGAGCCGATCAAACCAGAGGAAGTGGCTTTGGCGATTGAAACGGCCGAGAGAGCCGTTAGGTGGGCGCAGGTCCAGATACGCGAAGGCCTTGGCATCCAGTGAAACCCGGTCGATTTGGAGTAGTCCCTCCTCGGTCACAGTGTCCGTTTTGGCCGTTATTTAATGTCGACAGCAACAAATGCAGCAACAAAAACAAAGATAATCCTAAGTGCCTGAAATAAAGGACATTACAAGCTGATACTATCGCCCTTTTAAGGCGTTGGGTGTGGGTTCGAGCCCGACCCAACCCAGATCTGCTATTTGGCTTCGAAAGTCCGCTGAGCCGCTATGGAAGCCATTCGGCGAGCGGTGGAGCACAATCCGATCAGCAATTTCATACCGTTGACGGTTACTATTTGTTGCTCTTTTTCCGGTCACTTTGGCCGATTTGACCTTTCTGACCCCTGATTGGGATACTTTTAAGTGCTTTTGGTACCGATTTGGCCGGTTCCAGAACACCGGCAACCACCCCGCGAGGTTTGAGAACCGGCACACGCGCCATCGGTTCAAACTCTTTCGTCCGTTCTTAAGTCCGGGCACCCTCAGCAAACCAAATGTCGTTTTTCGGTTCCGGCAGAATCTCGCCCTTCTCCAGCCTCGATTGGATATCCTCCTCGACTATCTCGACAAGCTTGGCATACGCCGCTATCCGATTCTCGTCGTGACACACACCTCCCACGAAGAGCACTGGACAGTAACCAATGAAAACCTGATCCTCGTCGGACCACGACACGAACAAGGGATAACGGTCACTTGGTTTTCCGCGCGTTTTCGATCGCTCTGCCAACATTTTTTTCTTCATAGTTCTTGGCGTCGTCACCGTCTGCACCTGAAAGCGAAACGTGCTCTGCCAATTTAGGGTGCTTAAACACACGGTGCGAACCTTTTTGCCGGTCAAGATACCATCCAGATTTTTTCAGATCTCTGACGAGCTCTCGAATCTTGCGAGGCATGTGACAATCCTTTTAGCCATGAAGCTGGTATCTTTGAAGCTCGAATAAACCGTGTGGCCTCGGAAGACCGAGTCTCCGCCCCCACGGTGACTGGCTTTACGACACACTTGCACTTCGCTGGAGCAGGCGACATTGCAGGAAATTGGGGAATAGGTAAGTAATGAGCAATGAATGGGTCCGTCCGCCGGACGAGATTGATGATCCGATTTCCACGCTCTTTTCCGGAGGCGAGTTTGCCCCCTTGTACGCCTGGAATCGCCCTTAAGTCATAAGTAAACGGCTGACCCGAATGGCGCGAAGATAAGGCGCATTTAGGAAGATATTCTTCTTTTTCTACGTGCGGGTCCTTCGACGGAGTTGAGGAGCACCTGCTGGCTAATAGCTCGCATCTGGTCGATGAGTTTTTCAAGCTTTCGATGGTCGTCGATGGCACGACGAAAAAGTTCGGCCTGCTGGTCGGAAAGGGCGACCGTCACGGTCTTGGCTTTGACTTTTCGGGTCCAGCGCCAGTTGCCCTGTGGGCTTTCGCTCAGGCTGCCTTGAGTCACCCAATCGAGGGCTAAGATCTGAGTTTTGCAGCGCTCGAAGCGTTTTCTGAGAGCCGCAATTTGGGTGGGAGAAAGTAAGTGGTTTTTCATCGAGAAAACTTGACTGTATATAAGTAGATATACTTATATTGGTATGCCCAACTCGACTCCGTTCTTTGCCGCTTTTGGTTCGCTGCTCTTTGGCCGTGCTCCTCGTTGTCGGCTCCAAGAATTGCTCGACCAATGGCCACAGATGCCCTCCATCAACCAGTACATGGAGGCTTTTGCTGAGTTTATTCCCAAAACTCTGCTCGGTCGCTCCAAAGAGAAGGTTAATAGCCGGCAGCGCATCTTTAGTCCCTTAGTTACCTTCTGGGCCTTTCTGGCTCAAGTCTTAGAACGCGGCTCCTCCTGTCGTGACGCTCTGCAAAGAGTTAGCGCTTGGTGGCAAGTGCATTTTCCCGGTCAAGGCTCGCCTTCCTCTGATACCAGTGGCTACTGTCAGGCTCGCGCGCGGCTCGATGAGACAGTGCTCCAACAAATTGGCACCCAAGTGGCCGAGCATCTCGAACGCCAGGTCACCAACCAGCAGCTCTGGCTGGGCCGGCGGGTCAAAATTGTCGATGGCACTGGTCTGTCGATGCCAGATACGGCCGCCAACCAGCTCCAGTGGCCACAAAATAGCGGCCAAAAGCCCGGCTGTGGTTTTCCCCAGCTCAAAGTCGTCGGCCTTTTCTGCCTGCAGAGCGGAGCGCTTCTGCAGGTGGCCCACGACAACAAGCACCATCACGATCTCACGCTCGCTCGTCGGCTTTGGCATTTGCTGCAACCCAATGAGATTCTGTTAACCGATCGCGGATTTTGTTCCTATCTGGACATTGCCCAGCTGCTGGGCCGCGGCGTCGACTGCGTCATGCGGCTGCATCAGGGCCGTGGGAATCCGGACTTTCGCCGCGGCCGCAAGCTCGGCCAGAATGATCGGATAGTCGTCTGGCACAAACCACCCCAGCGTCTGCCTCACTGGAGCAAAGAAGAATATGATCAGCTGCCCAAAACTCTCACCCTGCGAATCTTACGGTTTGAGATTACCGTTCCGGGTTTTCGCTCCAAAGAAGTCATTCTCGTCACCACGTTGCTCGATCCGAAGCTTTATCCAGCCCAGGAACTGGAAAAGCTCTATTTCCGGCGCTGGAACGTCGAACTGCATTTCCGACAGATCAAAACCATGCTTGGCATGGATGTCTTGCGCTGCCTCACCCCCGAGATGGTTCTCAAAGAACTGGCGATGCATCGGATCGCTTACAATCTCATTCGCGCCCTGATGCAGCGAGCCGCCATAACCTACGATGTCGACTTGGAGCGAATTTCCTTCAAAGGCTCTCTGGACAGCCTCCATCATTACGCAGATGCCATCTATGCCACGCACCGCAAGCCTCGTAAACAGGCCCAGCTCTTCGATGCTCTGCTTCGCACGATCGCCTCCGATTTGGTCCCGCTGCGCCCCGAACGCTGCGAACCTCGCGCTCGAAAACGTCGCCCAAAAAACTATCAACTACTTACCAAACCTCGTAAAGAAATGTGCACCGCACCACACCGAAACCGGCCGAAGAATCAATCCTAAATGGGCCTTATCTTAGTGCCATTCACGGCTGACCCCATGTCCTCCTCTCTGCGCGAGGAATGGATAATCCGTGTAGCCTTTTTCCGTGCCGCCGTAAAACGTCTCGCGGTCGTAGCGATTGAGCGGCGCATTTTTCGCGAAGCGTTCCACCAAATCGGGATTGGCGATGAACTGGCGTCCCCAGGCGATGGCATCGGCTTCGCCGCTTTGCACCGCTTCCGTTCCGCTTGCCAACGTGTGTCCGCCGTTGGAAATCAATTTCGTGTCGCCAGTGATTAACGGTTTGAAATTCCGTGAATTAAGCGCCGCGTCAAATTGCGCGACTTCTGACGTTGCCCGCGACGCGAGGTTCAACAAGGTGAATAAAAGCGAGCTGAAACCGGTTCAATTCGCGGATGGCATGCGCGTAGGTGCCGAAACGGTCGGTATGCGTGATGCCGTCGTGAGCGTTCGCGGGTGAAAAACGGATGCCCACGCGGCTTCCTTGCCAAATCGAGGCCACCGCTTCGGTGACTTCGAGGATCAGCCGCACACGATTCGCCAAATTGCCGCCGTATTTGTCCGTCCGCACATTCGCGTGGTCGGACAGGAATTGTTCGAGCAGATAACCGTTGGCCGCGTGGATTTCCACGCCGTCAAAGCCGGCAATCTTGGCCAGTTCCGCGGCGCGCTTGTGTTCCTCAATGACGCCGGCAATCTCGCTCGTTTCCAGTGCGCGCGGCACGGGACAATTTTTCAACACACCGGGCGCGACGGGCGACTGCCCATTGCTGGAAATGGCGCTGGGTGCAACCGGCAATTCACCATTTGGTTGAAAATCGTTGTGCGACATCCGGCCGGCGTGAAAAAGTTGTAGAAATATTTTTCCACCCGCTTCATGCACGGCGCTGGTCACGAGTTTCCAACCGTCGGCCTGTGCAGTCGTATGAATGCCCGGCATGTGAAAATAGCCGTGTCCGCGCGGCGAAACCGGCGTGGCTTCGCTGATGATCAGCCCGGCGGACGCGCGCTGGCGATAATAAGTCGCATTGAGTTCCCACGGAATGTTGCCGGGCATTTTCGCCCGCATCCGCGTGGTTGGTGCCATGACGATGCGGTTGCGCAGGCTGACAGCGCCAAGCTCCAGCGGGGTGAATAGTGTGTTGGATTTCATATTTAGGCAGTGACGTTTTCGAGTTAGCGGACGAGGTTCAAAACCTCCAACGGTTCCGAGCGACGCATGAAATCGGCTTCGACGTGCGCATAAGCAATGGTGCGATCCGCACGAATGACGAATGTCGCCGGCAAGGGCAATTCTTTGGCACCTTCCACGCCGTTGGAGTTTTCCAGCGGCTGATCGAAGTCCGTGTAGAGATCGAGCAACGCCTTTGGCAGTTCAAACGCCACACCGAACGCACGCGCAGTGTTTAGGCCGACATCGCTCAAAACGGGGAACGCGAGTTCATCCTTCTCCTGTGTGGTCAACGATTGATCCGGCAACTGCGGTGAAATGGCCACCACCTGCGCACCCGCCGCTTTGAATTCCGCGAGTGATTTTTGAAAGCCGCGCAAATGGATGTTGCAAAACGGACACCAGCCACCGCGATAAAACACCAGCACCACCGGTCCCCGTTCCAGTTCCGAGTAAAGCCGCACACTGCGGCCGTCCACGTTGGGCAGGATAAAATCCGGCGCGATGTCGCCGGGCTGGAGCGCATGACTCGCAACGGCGTTGTTTACGAGTTCCGTCGTGGCGGCGTCGATGATTTCCAAGGCGGGCTTCGGGATTTTTTGGCCGCGATAAAAATTGCGGGCCGAGTCCAGTTCCTGCGTGGTCGTAAGGGTGTTCATAGTGGTGCTGGTTGAGGTTGGCCGGCGGATTATTTCTCGGACGCAAACGCGGCATCGAGCGG
Organism: uncultured Verrucomicrobiae bacterium; assembly: GCA_963736745.1. Taxonomy (GTDB): domain Bacteria; phylum Verrucomicrobiota; class Verrucomicrobiia; order Chthoniobacterales; family JAFAMB01; genus JAFAMB01. Next base: position 55,883 of record CAVTQD010000013.1, read on the forward strand.
CGCAGGATTGATATGGTCGAGGTAGTTGCTGATAGTCTTGAGCGCGACTGCCAGCAGGAGTTCCATCACCTGTGTCTTAGTGAAGCCGACGGCGAGGAAGTTATCAATCGTCGCACGACTTGCATGACCGCGCTTCGAGACAAGTTCCCGGACGAGGCTAATCAGCGCATCCGTCTTCTTGTCGCCTGTGGGTTTGCCGGCACGGATGGCGGCAACGGTCTCGGCAGGCACTTTTTGGAAGGCCTTGGCAATCGTGCTGTGAGCAGCGATGCAATAGCCGCATTCATTTTCCAGGCTTGCGGCGAGCACGGCGAAATTGCGCTCCTGCGGGGTGAACGAAGTTTTATCCCATTCGGCATCCAGCGCCAGGTAGCCTTTCAGCATTTCGGGCGAATTGGCAAAGGTCGCCATCAGGTTCGGGATGAAGCCGAAGCTTTTCTGGATGCCTTCCATGATGGGCTTGGAGGCAGCCGGTGCATTGGCGATTGTCAAGGGCTGGAGGAGGTTTGCGGTCGTATTCATATTATTTTATTTGGACTATTGTTTTAATTTTTAGTTCCGTTTGCCGCACCGTTCTTCGGGCGACGTGATGAAATTAGCCAGGGTGCCGTTATTGCGGAAATAGCACTTTCTTCTCGCAGTAATAAGTTAGCGCGATTACTCTTTCCAGCATGGAACTGCGCTATCTTAAATACTTCGTGACCGTCGCCGAGCGGCAGAACTTCACCCGCGCGGCCGAGGAATTACATGTCGCGCAGCCGGCCATTAGCCAGCAAATCAAATCCTTGGAGGAGGAGCTCGGCGTTTCGCTGCTGCACCGCACCAAGCGCAGCGTGAAGCTCACGGCTGCGGGCAATGCTTTCTTGTCCGAGGCAAAGGAAATTCTCGCCCATGCGGAACTTTCCAAACAGATCGCCCGCCGCGCCGCCCGTGGCGAAACCGGGTCGCTCGCCATCGGCTGCGTCAGTGCGTCGGTGTCCGGCTTCCTGCCGGAATTGATCCAGTCATACCGCAAAAGATTTCCCGCCGTGCGCGTGCATTTGTTTGAGCTGACACCAGAACAACAATTGCAGGCCTTTGCCCGTGAGAAAATTGACGTCGGTTTCACGCGCCCGCTGGCCGCATCGGATGAAAAGAATTTTACGCAAGAACGGATTTACCGCGACCGCCTGATGCTCGCCGTGCCGGCAACCCATTTACTCGCCAAGGCTGGACAGGTTCGGTTGGAGAAATTCGCCGGTGAGGATTTTGTGATGTTCAAACGCAGCGAAGCGCCCAAACTGGTTGACGCAGATGACGCAACTTTGCGCCAAGGCTGGCTTCACTCCGCAAGTCGTCAGCGAACCGCCCATTATACATACCGTTCTGATGGCAGTGGCCGCTGGCATTGGCGTGGCAATCGTGCCCGGATGTGTGCGCAGATCCCGGCAACCTGGCCTGGCGTTTCTGCCCGTGCGCCCCGTTTCGCCCGTTATTGACCTTGTGCTTACGCGACCCAAAGGCGAACCCTCTCCGACGGTTTCCGCCTGGTTGGAACTGGTGCGCGAACGCCTGCCAGCGATTCGCCAACAAATGGAAAGGGGCGTTTGATGGGTTCGAACTCTGTTATTGAGTCGGCATATCGCTCGCCTTCTCTGCTCGCCGCTCCTTCCAAACCGCAAAAGCAGTGAGCAATCCGAGGAGGAGAACGACAAACGGAATCACCGGTGGCTTGATACCGAGAGGAAGAACGCTAGCAGGCATCTGAGGCTGCAAGTGGACATAGATTGCCATGCCCATCTGAGCAACGAGGATCGAACACGCGATCAGGAGGAGTTGATCTCTGCTTTTTGCGGTCAACGATCTTCGCAGCCATGGCAGTAAGAACAGGCACCCGGTGACCATTTCCCCCAGTTTGCCCGCGAGAATCGCCTCGTGGGGTAGATGACTCTGTAGAATCTGGATATCAAACCATCCACGGAATGGCTGGAAGAATTTGAGGAATCCGAACATGAACATCAGAACTCCCAGGAACAGCGATAAAGCCTTGCTTAGGCGACGGAGGAGATTTGCGGTCGTATTCATATTATTTTATTTGGTCTATTGTTTTAAGTTTTAGTTCCGTTTGCCGCACCGTTCTTCGGGCGACGTAGTGAAATTAGCCAGGGTTCAGTTATTGTGGAAATAGCACTTGCTTCTCGCAGTGATAAGTTAGCGCGATTACTCTTTCCGGCCTGGAACTGCGCTGTCTTAAATACTTCGTGACCGTCGCCGAGCGGCAGAACTTCACCCGCGCGGCCGAGGAATTACATGTGGCGCAACCGGCCATTAGCCAGCAAATCAAATCCTTGGAGGAGGAGCTCGGCGTTTCGCTGCTGCACCGCACCAAGCGCAGCGTGAAGCTCACGGCTGCGGGCAATGCTTTCTTGTCCGAGGTAAAGGAAATTCTCGCCCATGCGGAACTTTCCAAATAGATCGCCCGCCGCGCCGCCCGCGGCGAAACCGGGTCGCTCGCCATCGGCTGCGTCATTGCGTCGGTGTCCGGCTTCCTGCCGGAATTGATCCAGTCATACCGCAAAAGATTTCCCGCCGTGCGCGTGCATTTGTTTGAGCTGACAACTGCTGCAACCCTCCGACGTATAAAGCTCCAGCAGTGAAGCCTGGCGTTCGGAACTTTGAAAAACCGTTGGCGCAGCATTCGCCGCGATTGTGGCAAGGGCGGTAACCATCAAACAGCGGGTTGCAAACATAATTCAAGCGGTTCAATTCCGCAGGTAATGGCAGTTGTAGCCGCCGGGGTTTTTCTGCAAATAATCCTGATGATATTCCTCTGCCGGATACCGTATTGCATCGGTCTCAGCCCAGAACCTGTTAAACACGGCTACAGCTATTCAAAATGAGGTTTCTCTAGAGTTCTTGCCAGAAATGTTGCAAGGGATTCATAAACTCCCGAACGCGCGTGAGCGTTCCGAATCACTTACGCGAGTGCTCAGCGCTGTTTTGGTTACCACGCCGCTTTTAATCGACACAAAGAAGCTGCGAATTGGGCGGAGCGGTTTATTCCGCTTCTCAACGAATCATTCCCACCTAAGCAAGTGTTTAACCAATTTGCGGGTTTGCCCGAATGGTATGATAAAGTTGGAGACTACGGTCGGGCTGCTGAATGGGAATTTGCAAACGGAAAACAACTCGCCGCGAGCGGGCACACCGCTGAGGCAGTACAAAACTATGCGGTGGCGGCTGCAACCGCCCAAAGCAAATTGTCAACAGGGTGGGCTTCAATTTCGGATTTTGCTATGCAAGCTTAACCACGTCAGTCGGGACAGCGAGGCAGCCGGGCCGCATCCCGCGTTACGAATTCGCCTTCGCTAACAGCCTAAATTCCTCGGCAGTGGTAGGAAAGGGAAGTCGGCTTAGCTCTACGCTCAAAAATCCTGACGCCATTTCTGGGAATGGATCTGGCCCCGGCGGGATTATAGTTGCCCCAATACCCGCTGCAAGGAGAGTTCGACAATTTGAACCGCGAGCTGGCCGATATCCTTTAATCGTGGGTCCTCGGAATCTCTAAATTGCTGGGCCACCCGTCTGACGAGTTCAGGCCTGAACTGCTCGGCAGCCTGGGGGTCCATCACTGAATCATCGAAGCGAGGCTCTCGAGCAATCTACAAGCGACTGCCGACCAAATGCGCAACTCAAAGCTCAGCACGACGCTGCGCAGCGGACGGTCGCGCTTCTGACTTCAGAGCGCGATGCTTTGTTGGCTCGTGTCGCCGCCGGTGATCGCTACATCACGATGTAATCCTGATCGCGTTATCCTTCAACTGTTCGTTCGCTTTAGGCAGCGCCTCCTCAGTAATTAAATCGCTGGATTGTGGCGTTAACCGAGGAAAATTAGAAGCAATTTGAGTAATTAGAAATTACAGAAAATATGAAAAGAGTTGAAGCGCAAATTGTAGAAAACAGAAAGGAAGATCCTGCATCGGAACCTGATCGAGACCCGAACACTTGGCTCATTGAAGCAAAGCTTGGTGAAGACATCTTTGACTGGGAAACCGCACGACTCGACTTTCAATTTCCCGAGATCGAAGTCGAAATCGTTGAAAGCAGTATGTCAGAGCCGAACCGCTTTACGGTTCGTACACGCGGTGAATCACCCCTGAAAAATGGCGATGTCATCCACGTTGACATTCGGGAGCAAAAGTAGGGCAACTCCACACCACTTATGACTCCGGAAGGAGCTACGAGGAAGCCCTGCGCCGTATCCGCGAAGCGGAAAAGACCGGAAGTTCACCCGACTTACAAACTTAACTCGACTTCCGCCCGAGTTGGGCAGCCTCACCTCGCTCCAATTGCTCTACCTTGGATGCCGAGGTCAAGGTCTTGTTTCTCGGCAACGGCGGGGTCGGCAAAACGCAACTGGAAAGCCAACCGACATAACGATATGTCTGATAGATTACAGAACCTGTCTGGAAAGGTCACATTTTGGATGCGAGCCGCCTGACAATCGATCGGGAAGACCCCTACCCCCGACCTTCTGATGTTCTCCCATTCCGACTTTGCCCTCTAGCGATCCGCTAGCGACTCCTTAGCGGCGAGCGCCATTTTCTGCGGCTCTCGGTTTTGCGCGACAGCCACATCCTTTATCGCAGAATTGTTGGGGGTGACCTCCAATCTACCTAGGAAGGTCGCACCGTCCTCGAGTGCAAAACGAAGAGCTTTTAGATCCCCGATCAACTCGGAACCAGAATGCACTTCGCAGCGCTCTGGGGCGGTAACATTACCGTGCACTTTTCCTTTCACAATGACGATCTTACTCTTTATATCACCATGAACATTCGCATTCTCGCCAACTGTCAGAATACCGTCCTCGGATGTAATGTCACCTTCCAACTTTCCATCGAAAGTGAACGCGTTTGCAAACTTGATTGAGCCCTTAATGACGACGTCATTTAAGAGGTTATTACTAGTGAAATCTACCATATCATTTTTATGTTCTGTTACATTGTCAATTTATCGGCCAGGTGGATTCGCCTCAGATCAAAGCTTCTTCCACTACGGAAGCGCTGATACTGGAGCGAGTGGATGCCATCCAGTCTTTTGTCAGGATGGTAAATCGACATCCCCAGTCCCCAAGAACGGCTCGCAACACCGCGTCGAGGCTTCAGAGATACCTTGGTTTCCTTGGTGTACCGGGTCAACGCTTGAAGAACTTCTTCCGTGCTCATAGCCGATAAAAAGTTATCGGAACGAGCGGAGAGCACAAGACTGAACTCGCTTGTGCGAATGCTAAGTATCAGGCGACTTTCATCCCGCACACCAGTGACGCAATGAAACTAAGCGAATACACCAAGTCAATTATTGGTAAACTATTGCATGCTTTTTCACCGGCTGGGGTTCGCCCTGCAGCGACGACGCTTAACTGCCTTTTCTGTTCCGTTACTCCCGACAGCCCAGGTTTTCGGAAGGCAAAAGAACGATCTATTGCTGTTCGAGGAGCAGCTCGCTCGATGGGAGAGGGACAAACTCAGCGTGGGCCAATCCTCGCTACCCCTACGGGAAGCCGGATATGCCAATACCGGGGAACAGAGATGGGTCAATACCTACGGTTCCTGCCGATGGCCGACTCTGATAAAGCCAGGAGCGCGGAGTTGCTTAACTCGGAATATTTCTGCCAGCCAACTTTGCCTCCGTTGTAGAAGTGTATTGCTCCTCCGCTAAATTGGAGAGCGTCGCGGAGACGTGCGTCTTGTCCGCGGCCGCTGTTGCACTTAAGAAATAGCCGCTGGCGCAAATTCAGGCAGCGTATCGGACCGGTTGGCTGAGCAAGGCCGACGATGCGCGGTGGACCTTTCTCGCCTCGCTTTCAATATTCCGAGTTCTTCCCAATGAAACCCAAGCACGAAGCCGGTTCGCAATAGATACTCGGAATATTCCGGAACTCGAAATATCAGAAGTCGGACTAAACCGCTTCGCGGTATGCAGCGGATCGCGCTTTCGAGAGCAACCGGGATTTCAATCGAACCCGAGACTGTTGCCACCTGAGCGTCGTTGCGAAGAGAAGGGAATGTTGTCTGCGACACAAACCCATCTCGCAAAAGGAGCTTTTCCATGACACCGCTTCGACGTCGCATGACCGAGGACATGCAGGTGAGGAACTTCTCACCGCATACCCAAAACTCTTACGTGCAACAAGTCTCGCTGTTTGCACGCCATTTCAGTAAATCACCGGAAGTACTGGGACCTGAGGAGATTCGCGCTTACCAAGTCTACCTGACAAACGAAAAGAAGCTGGCTCCCAGTTCCATCCTCATCGCCGTATCCGCCCTGCGTTTTCTATACAAAGTCACACTACATAGGGATTGGTGTTTCGAAGACATCATCCCGGCGCCTAAGAAGCCTCAAACGTTGCCCATTGTCTTGAGTCCCGAAGAGGTCCTGCAGTTCTTAAGCTGCGTACAGAGTGTCAAGCATCGCACCATCCTTACCGTCTGCTATGCCGCTGGACTACGCATCTCGGAGGCCGTCCGCCTAAAAGTCGCCGATATCGACAGCGAAAGAATGGTCATTCGTGTAGCGCTTGGTAAAGGGCAGAAAGATCGCTATGTCATGCTCTCCCCAAAGCTACTGCAAATCCTCCGCGCCTGGTGGCCAGTGCACAGGCCCAAGCAGTGGCTCTTTCCGGGTGATCGAGTGGACAGTTGCATCAGCAGCGACGCGGTAGAGCTTGCCTGCCAGAAGGCGCATCAACGTTGCGGCATTCCCAAACCGGTCACACCGCATTCCCTTCGGCACAGTTTTGCAACACACCTGCTCGAATCCGGAACGGACGTGCGCACCATTCAACTGCTGCTTGGCCATCGCAGTCTGGCTACCACGGCCCGCTATTTACGCATCGCCAATACCAAGGTGTGCTCCACCACCAGTCCACTCGATCTGCTCCCGCAGCCAGTTGCCCCTGAGCCCAAGCCCGCTCCACCACAATACTTCTAGCTCCGGGACATGGATCGCCCAAAGCTTGAGGTGGCGGATGTGTTTCGCCGCTACGGCGAAGCCTATCGTCAAGAGCAGGCGCTTCGCTCTGCACTGCGCAGCGCCGCGTACTGACCGCGATAGAGGTCTGCCGGACCGCTGTTCTCGGCGGCCATCTCGAGCAGTGTGACCACTGCGGCCATCAGCGCAATGCTTATAATTCATGCGGCGATCGACACTGCCCAAAATGCCAGTCGTTCGCTCGGTTCAAATGGCTCCAGGACCGTCAGGCCGAACTCTTAAATACTCAATATTTTCACGTTGTGTTCACTCTACCGCAGCAGATTGCCGCCATCGCCTACCAGAATAAGAGAGAGCTCTATGGCATCCTGTTCAGGGCCACGGCTCAGACCTTGCTCACCATCGCCGCTGATCCCAAGCACCTGGGCGCCGAGATCGGCTTTTTTGCCGTGCTCCATACTTGGGGCTCTAACCTGCTTCATCATCCCCACCTACACTGTGTGGTCACCGGCGGTGGTCTCTCTGCCAATGGCAGCCAATGGATTTCCTGCCGGGATGGATTTTTCTTACCCGTCGGCGTGCTCTCAAGGCTGTTTCGTCGTCTGTTCCTGGAATATCTGGTCAAAGCCTTTGACGCGGCCAAACTGCACTTTTTCTCCTCGCTTGAATCACTCCGAGACCAGTCTTCATTCTTGGATTACCTGGCTCCCTTACGCGAGGCCGAATGGGTGGTCTACGCCAAGCGGCCTTTCGCCGGGCCCGAGCAGGTATTGGACTACGTCGGGCGCTATACTCATCGCGTGGCGATCTCTAACAATCGTCTGTTGGACATCGCGGAGGACAAGGTGACATTCCGTTACAAGGATTATCGTCATGACGCACAACAGAAGACGATGACTGTGGAAGCCGAAGAGTTTATCCGCCGCTTTCTTTTACATGTACTTCCTGAGGGCTTTCAGCGCATCCGCTACTATGGCTTCCTGGCCAACCGGTACCGGGAAGAGAAACTAGCACGGTGCCGAGAACTATTGGACATGCCGGCGCCAGAACCACCGGCCCTCGAAGGTGCTAAGGATTATCGTGAGCGTTATCAAGAACTCATCGGTCCGTCGTTCGGGGAGTGCCCAGTCTGTCACCAAGGTCGCATGCTGGTGATCGAGATCTTGCCGCGAAGCCCACATAGGAAAACCGCGACTACGGATACCTCATGATGAATAGGACTGTTTTCGGATGCAGATCAAATTGCGGCGGGCGAGCTTGGCCGAGCCAAGCGAAAGGAGCAGTGCAGCCACGCGGCTCATTGCGAACATTTTCCAGAGGACAGATCTTGTCCGCCGACATTGTAATAGCCCATTGGACGGCCCACGAGCCGTCCCGGCGATTCTTCACGCTTACCGTCTCCGACCCCCTTCGGTCCTCACCCGAGATCCAGCCGGCATTCAATACACATAGGCCACGCTGTGGGCGGCGGTTTTGTCCAATCCATTTTTAGCCCACCGTCGCGGCGACCACCCTTCGAATGCTTTCCAAACGTCTCGCGCCGCGACGCTGACCTAAAAATACTCTGCAGTATTCCGGTAACGGAATACACTCCGTTTCGCGTGCGGACCCTCGAGGCGCCGAACGATTTCGGGCGCCGGTTGCTCCGAAGCGCGCGCAAAAACACCAGCACGGGGGGTGGAGCCATCCTGCCGCAGCGACGCGCAACGCATCGTTACATGTCAAATACGAGTTGTATATGACCGCCAGCCACTTTGACGGCGTGGCTCACAACCTGCAGTGCCTCGGCCGAAATACGCCTTGATACAAAAGTAGGAGGCAGGTAACACGGCCACCATGCTCTGGTGTGCCCGTAGAACGGCACACTGAGATCTTTCCAGAACTGCGTCGACCCATAAATTTGCGTTCCGCCTTTGGTCATGATCGTGTTCATGAGTTTTCTTAAACCGTGGAGCAAAAGCATCGCAGATGTTTGCGGGTCACCGGCCTCACGATTAACGATTTTCAGGTCGTCGAGTTGCGCCGTTTCGTAGGAGCTGGATGTTGTTTTCATTGGAGAGTCAGAACGTATTGCGTGTAACCTCTTATCGCACATTCCGGTGGATACTTACTCCTCCAATTAAAGTAACTTGTCAAATAATTGTTTATAGGTTACTACTCTTTCACGCCGGCTAAGTTTGATAAACTCGAGACCGTCCCGCCGGAATTTATCTTTGTCGGCGAACATTCCGCCCTCGATTTTGCCAACACCGAAGCGTCACGGCTACAGTTTTAATTAAAACGCTCTAACTGGCGGGCTTAGGCAAATCTCCAAGTGTGCTCTTCCCCTGCTCGGTCTTTGTTTCCAATGCGATGCGAAGCTCCTCCGCCTTGGCATCAGCGGCGGCTCTCGCCTCTTTTTCAGCTTTATCAGCAGCACGTTGCTCAAGAGATTTTTTGTACCAGGCGGGAGTTTGGTAGCGACAAAAAAAGCAAATAAACTTTGTGATCTCATCGGCGCCTTTGGCAAAGAAGACGCCATACAGGCCGAGGCTCGTGAACAATCCGAGAAAGATCGCGAGCGGCAGCCCAAGGCCACAGGTCCCGGCAAGATTTGCCATCAGAACGTATTTAGTGTCGCCGCCGGTTGCCAAGAGGCCGTTTCCAAAAATGCCGTTTAAAACTTTGGCTGGCTGAAAACAAGCGACAATGAGGATCCCCCCAACTGCAAAGCGCAGAACTTCGGCGCCGACTTTGGGATAAAGCATGGATACGAAAAGGCTGACCCCGGCGAAAAGAATTCCTAGAACGATCGAAGTTACGAAACCGAGTTCCAGAACGACGTTAGCGTGTTGCTTCGCAGCTTGCACGGACCCGGTCCCCAGCCTCTGCCCGATAAAATGTGCCAACCAGTACGACGCAACGGAAAATGGGATATTAAGGTCGCCAACCCGGCACCGGCAACGCCGAGTCTCGGGACCGGTCCACAGCCGAGCACTAAGGCAAATCCCAATCCGGTGTTTGGGACAACCGAAGCAATCGTGATAGTTGGATCTCTATAATGGCAGGACCAACCAAACCCGCTACCCAGTGAACATGCCGTTGAGAAACTCCCGGAAAGTGGCGGGTTCCGTTACCCTGAAAAGTGCTTGAGTGGGTCCGCTGAACTGCGAAAAGTAGCACGCCGGCAAGCACAACGATGCCGATCGCCACCTGCACCTGGCGGTCGAGCGGAAGGACCGTGTGCTCGCCGCGTTCGACAGGCAGCCCTGCTTCTGCCCAGGCTTGCGTTCCATCGTCGACAACTACGCAGTTTTCAAAACCTGCGAACGCGAATTTCTCTGCGGCCTTTTTCGCGCGCGTCCCGCTGTGACAAGAATATAGATTGGTTCATCGTACCCACTGAGAAACCCGGCGAGGATCGCGTTGCAATCAAGGTTTATCGAGCGGCACCAAGCGTGCGCTGGGCACCTGAACGCCAGCGAATTCCGCGGGTGTACGAACATCGATCATATCTGGGCTCCCGCCGCTGGTCAGGATTTAAATGCAGTAAACGTTGCACTTAAATCGTGGATTACCTGGGGAGGAGCGTGTCTACGACTTAAGTACAGTTCAATCCACGAATTACAGCCAGCGGATACGCTCCCATTCCACGAATTAAGTGCAGTAAATGGACACAGTCTACGATTTAAGTACAGGGCGACATTAACTGCAATCGACAATGGTTCCGGGGTGTTCTCAGCACCCCCGGTTCCGGTGAAGAATTCACTTCGCGGCATCCCCGAAGCTGCCGGCGAGATGGATTTCGTTCGAGCATTGCTTTATCGCCAGGTGTGTTCTTATTGGCTCAAGTAATTACTTCACGGGCCGAAACGATCCGCGAGAGTTCCTTCCACGAAGCGATGATTTTAGCGTTCGTGTTCAGAGCGCTGTGAACGTTGACCCGCAGGGCGCTCAGCGAGCTTTCGATCAGATCCTGCACGCGGCGCTGCGCATCGGGCACCGAGGTGGCCTGGTAAACGCCCAGCGTTTTCTCGAACAGATCAATCATCTGAGTGTTCATGCGGTCGGCTTCCTCTCCTCAAGCATGACAAGGCCTTGATCATCAACACGACGATCTTAGATGAAGAGGCCTGTCAATCCGGGCTGGGCGAAGCGATGAAGAGTCTCATTGACGAGTTTACCCTTCGGTACCCAGGGATTCGAACGATCGAACATGTGTACTTCTACGCCGTCAACATGGCTAACGAAGCGACTCTGCACAGCTACTTAGAGCGAGCATATCTGCTGGGGAAGGAATTTGCGCGCTATCGAATTGTGCGGAGCTCGGAGTTTCACGCGTGCGGATCGTACGGAGCATATGTTGACCCATGGTTCCGCAGCATCGTGGCAGCATGTCAACCTTCCGG
>CAVTQD010000014.1:0-134783 GCA_963736745.1 uncultured Verrucomicrobiae bacterium
TCTTTGCCCGCTTACCCATGGGACAAGAGCCGTTGGTGGAATGAGTCCAGCGAACTGCGCGACGGTCGCCTCGCGCCCGGTGGAGCGGTTTGCTGGACATCCGCCTGCCACGCGCCACACCGACATGGCTCATGCGGCTCGACGGCCGGCACATGGCATTTTCTGAAGGATCACAAGGTGGAAACTCACGTCATCTTTCCCGCGGCTGGCTTTGTGGAAATGGTGCTGGAAGCGGGCGTGCAGCTGTTTGAGGGACGGCCGTTTGTCGTCGAAGACTTTGAAATTCGCAAGCCGCTCATCCTGCCGGATCCGCCATCGGGCCTGCATGCTGGAGCTGACTTACGATCCGGACGAGCGCACGTTCACCATTCAGAGCCGGTTCGAGCAAGGCGGCTTCCTGGTCGGTGCATGTCGTCGGCTCCATGCGCGGCGAGCGCACCGAGTCGTCCTTCGCGGCTCGACATGGAAGCGCAAGCGGAGCGCCCGGTCTGGAGCCGTCGAGGCTGGACAGTTCTACGGCCACATGAGCGATCTGGGACTGCGCTACGGCGAAGAATTCCGGCCCATCCGCGAACTGTCGGCCGGGAGCGGCAAGTCGGCGGGCAGGGTTTCATTGTCCGAAGCGATCGCGCGTCGCGCGCAGCGAATATGCCCTGCATCCCGGTTCTGTTCGATGGGGCGCTGCAAATTTTTTCCGCGGGTGCCGCGACGGTGGAGGATCGCAAGGCTCGGATGAAACTGCCGGTGCGCTTTGCCAGAATCCTGTTCCTGCGTTCACCCGGCGGCTTCCAGCCTGCGTCCGCGCCGAGCGTGCAGCAATGCAACGAAGAATTGCGTCGAAGGCCGGCATCGACATGTATGACGAGCGCGGGAAGCCCTGCGTGCTCGTTGATGGCTTTCGCGCGATCAGCGTGTCCGGCGGCACGCCGCTCCGGCGCGTCGGGAGGCAGCCGTGATTTGCTTTACCATCGTCGCATGGGAACGAACGCCGGCTCCATCGCGCCCCGCCTCGATCAGCAGCCGGTGCCCTTGGACCGACTGCAGACAGGTGGCGCAACACGCGCTGGACGAGGTGATTGCGACTGCGCGGCCGAGTCGAACTCCAGGAAGCCATGTGCAGCCGGAGATGAACTGGCCGCCGCACAGATCGCCCGCGGTCTGCGGGAAATGGGCGTCGGTCACAGAAGCCAGCGAAGGATTCACCGCCGATTCGCTGCGCGTGGCCGAGCCGATGCGGGCGGTCTTCGAACGGTTGATCGACCGGGCTTGATCGAGACGAGGCTTGCTGGTGAAAAAGTGGGGACGGCTATCGGCCCACGCCCGCCTTTGCGAAGGCGGCGGACTCGGCACAGGAAATGCTGCGCGCATTCATCTCCGAAGCATCCCGGCCATCTGTCCGAGGGCCTGCTTTGCGCCGCAACGTGCGCCGAACTCGGTCCGATCCTGCGCGGTGAAAAGGACGCCGTGCAGGTGTTGTTCGCCGGCGGTGGGGCGGAGTTGCTGGATCAGTTTTATGGCGACGGCCTCTACACGAGCCACTGGCTGGCGGCATCGCCGCGCCGTGCAGGAGGCTGCCCGCCATCTGCCCGAAGGCCGCGGACTGCGCATCCTGGAGATCGGAGCCGGCACGGGGGGCTTGGCGGCGCACGTGCTGCCGCTGCTGGAGCGCGGTCTGCACTCCTACACCTTCAGCGATGTCTCGGCGGCATTCTTTCCGCGGCGCGATGCAGAAACTGGCCGCGTTTCCCGAAGTGGAATACAAAATTTTCGATCTCGAAAAATCAGGTCTCCGAGCAAGGCTTCGAGGCTGGAACGTTCGATTTCATCATCGGCACCAATGTGCTTCACGCGGTGAGCGATGTGCGCGCAACACTGAGGCATCTCCATGAACTGCTGGCTCCGGGCGGGAACTTGGTGTTCATGGATGTCGCGACGTCCGCAATTGTGGACGGAAGCGGTCTTCGGTCTGACCAGCGGTTGGTGGCGTTTCACGGATCGGGATTTGCGTCCGAACCATCCATTGCTGGAACGCAGCGCAATGGGAAGACGTCTTACGGGAGATGCGGTTCGCCGAAACCGCTTCGCTGCCTGGACTGCTGGGTCCGGAAGGCGAGGGCCAGATCGGTCTGCTGGCACGCAAAGCCTGGCGCGAGCGATTCCGCCGCGTCTGCCTTCCGAGACGCCTCTGGAGATCGCCGGCGGAAAAATCGTGGCTCATTCTTCGCGGACGACCTCCGGCCTCGGGACAAGACTGGCCGCACGGCTGCACGCGGCCGGTGCGCAGATGCCGTGTCGCGCGCCGTGGCAGACCATTTCGCTCGGACGGGACGGACGCATTCACGATTCGCGCCGGAGAGCGCTCGAGGATTGGAAGAAGCTCTTTCACGAATGTGCGCGACGACGCTCCGCCGGAACGTCTGGTCTATCTGTGGAGTCTGGACGCGCCGCAGTCAGACGCCGAAGAGACGCTGCGCTGATGGGCACGGACGCCTTGCTCCATCTGATCCAGGCGGTTGGAAGAAACCATGCCGGTCGCCAAGAATGCGCATCGATTTGGTCACGCGTGGCGCGCAGCCGGCGGGACGTGACGATGAATGCGGTCGCCGTCGCCCAGGCACCTCTCGTCGGCATTGTTGCGCGTCATTCTGAACGAATACCCGAACTTCTCCTGCCGCGGGCATCGACCTGCCACCCGAAGCCTTCGGCATCCGACCAGTCGTTGCTGTGGAGTGAGCTGCTGCGCACGGATGCGGAGCGTGAGATCGCGTTTCGCGGAGAGGCCCGCTACGTTCAGCGCCTCGCGCGCGGCCGTCCGCGCGGACGAGCAATGGCTTGATCCCACTGTGCCGCTGCGACTCGAGTCCCGTGAACGGGGTCACCTCGACACACTGCTTTTCATGCCGTTTCTCGCTGCCGGCCTGCGGCGTTGGCGAGGTGCTGATCGAAGTGAAGGCGGCGGGAATGAACTTCCGCGACGTGCTCAAGGCCCTGGCACTTTATCCCGGCGAAGCGCCGGATGCTCGCATCTTCGGCGACGAGGTGGCTGGCGTGGTGAAGGCGGTCGGAACCGGAGTCGACCATCTGGCACCGGGCGACCGAGTATTTGGTCTTGCCGTGTTCGGCCTCGCCACGTACACGCTGGCGCGCGGCATGCGACGTGCGCCGTATTCCTGCCGGGTTATCATTTGAACAAGCAGCCACGCTCCCGGTGGTCTTCATGACCGCCTGGCATGCGCTTCAAAACGTCGCCCGGATGCGAAGGCGGCGAACGTATTCTCGTCCACGCAGGTGCGGGCGGTGTCGGGATGGCTGCGATCCAGATCGCGCACCATCTAGGTGCGGAAGTGATCGCCACCGCCGGCAGCCCGGCCAAGCGCGCGCTGCTGGAGACGCTCGGCGTAAAGCATGTGATCGACTCGCGCCGCGGCTGATTTTGCGGAAGCCGTGATGGAATTGACCGCCAGGCGCGGCGTGGATGTGGTGCTCAATGCGCTCGCCGCCGAAGCGATCCCGATGGGCCTTTCATGCCTGGCGGAGTTCGGCCGATTCATCGAAATCGGCAAACGCGACATTTATCAGAACTGCGCGCATCCCGCTCTGGCCATTGCGCCGCAACGCGTCTTTTCATGTGGTAGCCATGGATGCGGTCTTCGCCGGTGATCAGGAACAAACCCGAAAAATGCTGGAGGAAATCTCCGGGCTGGTGGAAATCGGCGTGCTCTGTCCGCTGCCGTTCCGTTCGTTTCCCGCATGTCGCATCGACTCGGCATTCCGGCTGATGGCGCAGGGCAAACACATAGGCAAAGTCGTCGTGGCATTCCCCAGGCATTTCTTCCCCGGCGGGGCGAACCGCTCAGGCCGATCTTCGCGATCACGCCGGATGGATGCTACCTGATCACGGGAGCATTTGGCGGTTTTGGCAAAGTGCTTGTCGCGATGGCTGGTGGATTGCGGGGCGCGTCACCTCGTGCTCACCAGCCGGAACGGCGCGGCTACGCCCGAAGGCAGAGGCTTTTGTGCAAAACCTCCGCAAACGTGGCGTCGAAGTAAGAGTCGTCGGGCGGATATCGGGTCATCGGAAGATGTCGCGCGCCTGATGGCGGAAATTCGTTCAGCCGGTCCACCGCTGAAGGGATTATTCCACCTGGCAATGGTGATCGACGACGCGCCAATCGCTTCGCTGACACGCGAGCGCATGCGGAGCGTGATGGCTCCAAAGGCGCATGGAGCATGGTTGCTGCATGAGTCCACGCGGGATATCGATCTGGACTGCTTCGTGATGTTCTCCTCCGTCTCGAGCATCTTCGGCAACCCGGCGCAGGGCAATTACGGCGCCGCGAATGCTTTCCTGGACTCACTTGCCCATCACCGGCGAGCCTCAGGCTTGCCGGCGCTCACAGTCAACTGGGGGGTCCTCGGCGGTGAGGGTTATGTGGCACGCAACGAGCGAGTGGCAGAATTCCTCGCGCGACAAGGCACGACGGAGCTTTCGCCACAGGAAGTGATGACGCTGCTGGAATCTTCCCTTACTGCAGGAGTCACACAGGTAATGGCGATTCGCGTCGACTGGGCCAAATGGCGTCAGTTTTTCCGCGGCATGCAGGAGAATCCCTTGCTGGAGCGTATTTTCACAGCCGCCGAAGGCCAGGAGACGGGCGGAGCAACCAGTGATTTGCGTCTCAAGATCGAATCGGCAGCTCCGGAAGAACTGGACGGGATTATCGGGCAGGCGGTGCGCGATGCGGTGAGCTCGGTGCTGCGTGTCAAGCCAGAGACACTGCGCGATGATCAGCCGCTGACAGACTTGGGACTGGATTCACTGATGGGCATCGAGATCGAAAACTCGATTGAAGGCTCTCTCGGTGTGGCGCTACCGCAAGCCAGCTTGATTCGGGCACGCACGATCGGCCAGATCACCGCTCTGATCGCTGAGCACATGGGTGCAAAGAGAGCCGACGGGGCGCTCACGGTCACTGCTGCCAGGACGACCTTGCCGGAGCCTGCATCTGCCGATGAGGTGAATTTGGACGCCCTTTCCGACGAGGAGATCGAAGGGTTGCTTGGCGATGATGCAACCCGCTGATGGCGCTTCTGATCCCAGGATGAGTAAACCGTTCAGGCAGATTCCGCAGATGACTGAAGGCAGAGCCTGAAGACCTACCCTATGTCAGGAGAGAAACGCGCCCTTCTTAAACAGTGGCTGGCGAATGGAAAGGTAAGCCTGCAGCCACTGACGTTTCCGCAGCGGGAATTATGGGAAGCATCTCCGGTAACCGTCGCGGACAGTGCAAACCACATTTGCTGCTTAATTCAGTTGGAGGGCGTCATTACCCCTGAAGCCTGCGAGGCTGCGGTTCAGCGAGTGGTGGAACGGCAGGAGGTTCTGCGTCTCTCCTTCCTGCCGGGCAAGGAACGGCCGATGCAAATGATTCGTCAGAGCAGCGAAGCCAATTTTTATTTTCGAGAACTGTCGTCGAGGCAAGGGCGCGAAGAGGCGATCGAAGAGTTGGCGAAAGAGATTTTCAGCGAACCGTTCGATTCGATCCAAGGACCGCTCTATCGAGTCGAAGTGCTTCGGCGAAGCCCGGATCACCACGTGCTGGTTTTCGCGATTCATCATGCCATTGCCGATGGCTGGACCCTGGGGGTGTTCGTCCAGGATCTGTGTATTGCTTATTTGCAGGGGCTTATGGGCCTGCACCAGGGACTTTCGCCACTCCCGCTCACCTATGCCGCCTGGGGCGCAGCCGAACGCGCATTCTGGCAGGAGGCGGAATTGGAACGGCGCGCTATTTTTTGGAAATCCAATCTGGCCGGAAGCCGCCGGCTATGGAACTCGCTGGAGGGGCCGGAAACCGCGTCCGGTACACCTCATCGATTTATTTCGCATGTTCCGGCCGATCTTGCCGACGCCGCGCGGGAACTGGCACGCGTTACTGGCGCCACGCTCTTCAGCGCATTGCTGGCGGCGTTTCAGGTCACTCTTTTTCGATGGACAGGTGAGGAAGACATCCTGGTAGGCACTCCCGTGGCCAATCGGACCAAACAGGCTGCGCGGGAAACGATGGGCTATTTTGCCGGCATTGTCCCACTGCGAGGCCACGTCGAGGCAGACCGTCCTTTCTCCGACAGCGTGAGTGCCGTCCATCGGGCAACCGTTGATTCCTTCGCGAACGCCATGCCGTTTGCGGAACTCGTCCACGCGCTCGGGGACCCGCCGGCACCCGGTCACAATCCCGTTTTTGAGGTCCGGTTCGCATTACAGAATCATCCCGTTCCAGACGTAGCGCTTCACGGCCTCTCCGCTCGGCTCAGGATGCGCTCGACCGGTACCGCGCGTTTTCATCTCGGATGCGAAATCACCGCAGTGGAAGATGGGCTGGAGGTCGTGTGGCTTTTCCGCCCCAATTTGTTCCCTCTGGCAGATATCGAGAATTTGTCGTACTTATTCAAGGCCGTGCTTGCAGATGTTTGTTGCTCACCGGAAACTCGGATCGCTGGCATTACGACTCGAACGCGATGAACACCACGCCACCAACAGAAAATTTACTTGAAGTGTCGCAGCCTCATTGGGTAAGCCGTGCGGCTTTTCCGATTGTGACGGTCATTTTCTTTCTCAATCAAGCGGCATTGGGCGTTGCGGTGTATCTCGGATATTTCTGGTTGGCCGTGACGCTGGTATTGACGACCAGTCATCTTATGCACGGGATTCTGATTGGCTTCCATGAGGCGTCTCACGGCCTGCTTCGAAAAAGCCGCCGCTTAAATGAGATAGATGGCATAATCATCGGGGTGTTTAGCTTGATGAGCTTCAGCCTCTACCGCGCGGCGCACCAATTACATCACGCATACCTGGCCACTGAACGGGACATAGAACTGTGGCCGTTTGTGATTCCTGACATCCCCCGATGGGTCAGGGTCCTCGCCGCCTTTCTCGAACTCAGTCTCGGATTGTTATTCACGCCATTTCTGTTCGTGCGCACCTTCCTCCGTCCCGGTTCACCGATTCGAAACAAAAAACTGCGTCGGCGGATTTGGGCTGAGTATGCGCTGACCGCCGGGGTGTGGTTTTGCATGCTGGCGGCGGTGACTTGGTGGGATGCATGGAAATACTTCCTCTGGATGTACCTGGCACCTGCGTTTGTGGCTTCCAACCTGCAGAGCTGGCGCAAATATATCGAGCACGTCGGACTCACTGGTTCCACGGTGAACAGCTCTACCCGAAGCATTGTGTCAGAAGGGCCCCTGGGCCGGCTAGTCGCTTTGACGCTGCTCCATGAGCCATTTCACGGCGTGCATCACAGGCATGCGGGCTTGCCGCACGCGGAACTGCCCCAACTCGCTTCGGAGCTCGAACCGAAGAATCCCGGATGAAATGTCTCCTTTCCCCAGCTACCGTTGCGCATTATTAGATCTTCTCCGAAGTCTTCCGGATCCCCGTGTCGGAGCCCAATGGCTCAAAGCCGCGCGGCAGTGAAGAGTAGGTTACAGCCTCGCGCGCAACCGGGGCGAAGCGTACGGCCGATCTCCTGCATCAACACGAGCTATGTGGTGCCGGTACTTCCATCCGGCAATGAACCGGGGATACCTAAAAATTTTTGAAAACCAATTGCAGCAGAAAAAAAAGCCGGGAGACCGGAAATCAGTTTCCGAAGATAAAATGAGTAATCGTTTGCTTCGTTCAGCGACGACATTGGACACCGGGACGGTAACTCCCTTGCGATTCATTTTCGAGGCCGAAGGGATCACAAAAACATTCGATGACGGTCAGGTGCAGGCTTTACGAGGTGTGAGTTTTCGCGTCGCGCCGGGCGAATTCCTGGCAGTCACCGGTCCGAGCGGCTGCGGAAAAACGACCTTGCTACAAATGCTGGGCGCACTTGACCGGCCTACTAAGGGAACTTTGCTTTACCGCGGAAACTCGATTCCCGATCTGGATGATCCCTCGCGTTATCGTGCTCTCGAGATCGGCTTCATTTTCCAGGCGTTTCACCTGCTGCCAACCTTTACTGCGCTAGAGAACGTCCAGATTCCGATGTTTGAAAGCCGCATTCCCCATTCAGAGCGACGAGATCGAGCCGTCAACTTGCTGGAGTCGGTTGGACTGGCACCCCGTCTTAACCATTTTCCCGCTACGCTGTCTGGCGGGGAAAGGCAACGCGTGGCCATCGCTCGCAGTCTGGCCAACAGCCCTTCGGTCCTGCTCGCGGACGAGCCGACCGGCAATCTCGACAGCGAAAACGCGCGGCTAATCCTTGAACTGATCATCCGGCTTCACCGTGAACAGGACATGACGCTGGTGCTCGTAACGCACGACATGAGCATCGCCCGGCGGGCATCACGAACCATCCAGATGAAGGACGGACGGATCGTGTCAGATCGCGAATCAATCAACGCAGAAGGCTGACATGACCTTTTTCACAGTGGTGACGCGTGGGCTGGTACGTCGTCCAGTGCGAACCGGACTAACAATCTTAGGTATCTCCGTTGGGATCGCGGCGGTTGTGGCATTGGTCGGCATATCACGTGGGTTTAGCAAGAGCTGGGAGACCGGGATGAAGGCGCGTGGCACCGATGTGGTTTTCAGCAATATGGGTAGTTCGCTGGTTCCGAAGCCGTTTAGCGCCACTCTTCGTGATCGTATCGCTCATCTTCCCCATGTGGACGCCACCTGCGGGATATTAGTAGACTTGATGAGCGTTGAGAACGTCCAGATGATCATGGTGTCGGCCCGCGAGTGGGGCGGATTCTCATGGAGTAATCTGAAGTTGATCTCAGGGCGCATGCCAAGGGACGCCGAGGAGCCGGCTGTGGTCCTAGGTCGCACCGCGGCGGATGTGCTCAAGAAAAAGGTCGGCGATAAGATTCAAATTGAGACTGGCGAGTTGTCCGTGGTCGGGATCGTGGATGGCAACGCATGGGTGGAGAACGGCTCGATCATTCTCGCTTTGCCAATGTTCCAGGAAATCACGGGGAACCAGAACAAGATTAACATTATCGACATCCGCGTCACGCCTTCCACAAGTGCCAAAGATGTCGATCTTCTTTGTGCGGAGATTAACAGGCTCGTCCCGGAAGGTCGAGCCGTAGTGGCAAGCGAGCACATTAACCAAAGCGAAGCATACCACACGGTGCAGGCGATGAGCTGGGGCACTTCTTTGCTGGCGGTGCTCGTCGGTGTGCTCGGCGTGATGAACACGATGCTGATGACCGTGTTTGAGCGCACGCAGGAAATATGCGTCTTACTCGCACTCGGGTGGAGGCGTGGACGGATCATTCGCATGGTGTTATGGGAGTCGGCTCTGCTCGGCCTGCTCGGCGGGGTTGCCGGAGTTCTGATCGGCTCCGTTGGCGTAAAGGTCTTGGGGATGACGCCTGCCATCCGCGGACTCCTGGAGCCAGACCTCAGCATGAGCCTGCTCGCAATTTCTGTCGGGATCGCCGTTGCGGTCGGGGTCCTCAGCGGCCTCTACCCTGCATGGCGAAGTTCGCGGCTCGCGCCTAGCCGGGCTTTGCAAGGCTGAAGGGAGCTGGGAACGAGAGCACGAAGGGAGGGGCTTACCGCCAAGACACAGAGGGCCCGGAGATTCAAAAAAAATCTATTCAAATACGTACTCCGTGCTTTCTGTTTCTTTGTGGTAAATTCAATTTCCTCCGTGGACTTCTCCTTCTTCTCAGTGTCCTCTGCTTCGCAGATCTGGCGATTAGCCGCCGCCACGCTTGGCTTCTCCTTGCTGACTTCCTATTCCGGCGCCGTCGACACTGAGCCGGGCACGATATCGGCCAAGGACCTCGCAGCCAGCCTCTCCGCCTTGCAGACCGGGGCGTCATACGTGCGTCTGCGCCTTGAGGTGAAACAGCCTCCCGACACCACGAAGATAACGCTGCAACTTCAGATCAAGGAGCGCCGCACGACGACGGCCACCGATCTTGTTTACCAGGTGCTTTGGCCCAAAGAGCGGAAAGGAGAGGCAGTCCTCTTGCACGAGGCAAATGGCAGCGCCCCGACCGGTTCCCTGTTCATTCCACCTGACAGATCGCGCCCTCTAAAGGCTTCGCAAATGACCGAGGGACTGTTCGGCAGTGATCTCTCTTACCAGGATGTCATCGAGAACTTCTTCGGATGGGAAAACCAGACTATCGTTGGCACCGAGGCTCTGAACCGTGTGAATTGCCTGATCCTCGAGTCGACGCCTGACAAGGGGCATCCCTCGAACTACGCTCGCGTTCGCAGTTGGATTGACTCCCGCCGGCTCGTTCCGCTTCGCGTGGAAAAATACCTGCCCTCGGGACAACTTGCCCGACGCATTGACACCACGCGTGTAGCCACCGACGACAAAGGTCGCTTCATCCCTGCCGATTTAACCGTGCATGGTTCCCGAGGAGATTCAGTGACCGATCTAGATGGTTCTCGCATCAGACACGATGTGGTCTACACCGATCGCGAGTTTACTCCAGAGGGTCTGACAGAAGTCTTGGCTCCGCCCTCCGCATCCGAATAGCCGAGTAGGTCCTCCATGAGTACTTTTACGCTGTGTTTCGGTCATGGCGGGCGTCGGTCCGTTTTCGAGCTCGCCCGGGTATGTTTCCGAAACAAGGATGACGAATCGCTTTGTTGTCCAGGTCAGTCGATTTTCCGAAGCTTTATCCAAAGAACATCGACAGTACGAAAGCGAGATCCTCGCTTTTCGACTGACGTCGAGGAAGTCCCTTAGTCTTGTTGAATCCCTCTATGTTCACCGCCTACAATGCCGAATTTGTCTATTGCACCAAAGGCAAAGGCACTTATGAGCTCACCGATAAGGTGGCGGAACTGGTGCGCGCCAGTCAGGTGCGAACTGGGTTGGCGAATGTTTTCCTTCCACACACCAGCGCCAGCCTGCTCCTTTTCGAAAACGCTGATCCGACCGCGCGTCGTGATCTCGAGAAATATTTCGAACGGTTGGTTCCGGAAGGCGAAGGATACTTTTCACACACGCTGGAGGGTCCGGACGATATGCCCAGCCATATTCGTATGGCGCTCACGCGAACCTCGGAATCGATCCCGGTCGCGGCCGGCCAACTGCGGCTGGGCACCTGGCAAGGCCTGTTTTTGTACGAACATCGCGCACAGGGTTCAGAACGGTCAGTGATTGTCTCGGTGATCGGGAAAACCGAATAAAGCTTCTCCGCGGAATCTGTGGCTTCAAATTCGGAAATAGGCTCGCACGAATAAATAACCTTCTCTTCCATGAATACATTTACGCCTGATGTTTCGGTGGTCGCGGGCGTCGGTCCAGGACTTGGAGCTTCGCTGGCGCGTAAATTTGCTAAAGAAGGATGCCGAATCGCCTTGTTGGCCAGGTCATCCGATTTTCTCGAAGCCTTGTCGAAAGAACTTCGACGGCACGGAACCGAGATCCTCCCGATTCCCACCGACGTCGCCGATGCCGATCAGGTGAACACGGCATTCGAACGCATTCGCGAGCGACTGTGCTATCACTTTCAGCAGCGCAAAATTTGCCATGCGCGGACTCGCTCAAGCATTAGCAAGGGAGTTGTGGCCTCAAGGTATCCACGTTGCGCACATCGTTGTCGATGGTGTTATCCGCGAGAACGAACTCGAACTGGATACTGAAGACCAATCCGTGGAACCGCTCATGAATCCGGCGGCAATGGCGGAAGCCTATTGGGCGCTAGTCAAGCAAGATAGATCGGCCTGGAGTTTGGAACTCGATCTGCGGCCCTATCGCGAGAAGTTTTTCGAGTGACGGTCAGTGGTCAGTGGTCAGTGGTCAGTGGTCAGTGGTCAGTAGTCAGTAGTCAGGTTGACAGGCGAGAGATGAGAATCCAGGATATCGGCGCCCCCCTGGCAACTGGCAACTGGCAACTGGCAACTGGCAACTGGCAACTGGCAACCGACAACTGACAAAGGCATTCTGCTCGAAGACTTGACTTGGCAGGAAGCCGGGGAGGTGTTGCGCTCCGATACGGTCGTGGTCATTCCGATCGGAGCCGCGGCCAAAGAACACGGACCACATCTCAAGCTCAAGAACGACTGGCTTTTGGCCGAATATTTCAAGCGTGAAATTCTCACCAACGCCGATGTCGTGATCGCGCCGACAGTCAACTATCATTATTATCCGGCGTTCAGCGAATATCCCGGCTCCGTCTCGCTCCGGCTGGAGACGGCCCGTGATCTGATGGTGGACATTTGCAGAAGCCTAGCTCGTTATGGCCCGCGCAAATTTTATGCTTTGAATACCGGCTTGTCGACAATGAGACCATTAGAACTTACGGCGAGGATGCTTGCCGATGAGGGAATCGAGTTCCGATACACCGACATTCACAGGCTCACCGAATCTGTGGAATCGAAAGTGAAACAGGAAGAAGGTGGAACGCATGCCGATGAAATTGAAACGTCTATGATGTTATTCATCGCACCTGAGACCGTCGAAATGAGGAAGGCGGTCAAAGATTATCATCCCTCTGAGAAGGGCGGGCTGACGCGGGATCATACCGGGGGCGGCAGCTATTCGGCCTCAGGGATCTACGGCGATGCCACGCTGGCGACACGACAAAAGGGAGAGATCATAATTCGGGCCATCGTCAATGGACTGCTGAAAGAGATTCAGGGCTTACAGAACAGCGAGTGAGTTTTCACGCCTGGTGGGTCAAGCGTAGACAGCCTCGTGCAACTGGCCTCCAGCCAACCGCCGCCCCTATCACTCTGACGCGAGGTGAACGGGAAAAGGATCGTGAGAAGATCCAGGTAAACAGTTGTCATCGGTCGATTTGACGCGAAGCCGCACTAGATTTTGGCCGGTTCCGGTAGTGGTTCGAGGGGAGGCAATGGATTAGGCGTCGGTGAAGGAGGGGATGGCAAAGGCGGGCCCGGAGGCGGCTCGACTGGCGGAGGCACCGGACCCGGCGGCGTTGGCTGAGGAGGATCGCCGGGAGGAAAAGGAGCATCGTGAATTTGAGGAAGCGCTGACATCATACTCGTTCGACAGCGCCATGCGCCGCGGATGTATGGAGTTGGTAAGTCCTAACCCTGCAGCTGACAACTGACTACTGACAACTGACTATTGACTACTGACCGGCGACTCTAATCAGCATCCGCGAATGGCGCCGCCCAATCCGGCAAGTCTTTCACATAGGCTTGAACCGATGCCGCGACCGATCCATTGCGAAGCGAGAAAAGCTCAATGGTGGCCGGCCCATGCGCTCCTCGTGACTTGATTACGAGATACTCGCCATCTTTCGTGAATTCCCAACCTTCGATGAATACCTTTGCCGATTCCAAGTTCGCCACTGTTTTTCCGTGATCGCAAACGTTAAGGTGATCATTGATATAAAGTCCGTTATAGGTGCGCAACGTTTTGCCGTCCGCGTTTAGCTTGTATACTTCCCAGCCCACGGCGCCCTTCGCCGAAACTTTAGGCTCTGCACAGTTGCCTTTTAATGTCCAAATGTCCGTCGTCCGATCGGAGTAGGTCACGATCACATTTCCGATCTCGTATTCTGGAGGCAAAGACTTGTTGCGTACGATAGCTGCCTGCACCGGCACCTTCGTCTTTTCAGCTCCTTCATTTTGAGCGTCCAGCAAACCAGCCGAAAGTAGCAAAAACAAAAGTGCGGTGAGCGTTTGTTTCTTCATGAGCCGCCGGCAAGGTTATACCGGATCACGGTTGGATGTTACAAGTCCTTGATCTGTCTGAGCCGGGATGAACCGGACAGCAAGCAAAGTGCCGATAATACAGATCGCTTCGGAGCCGAAGGTAGTGCCCAAAAAATCCTCGTTTTAGTTTCCATCCCCGGCCGGTTGGGCTACTGCTTATTCTCATCGAGTAACTGACGCACTTTGCGAGCGAGAGTGGCCGGTGTGTAAGGTTTGGGGAGGAACTCGACTCCAGCGTCAAGCACCCCATGTTGTGCGATGGCGTCATCCGTGTAACCGGACGTGAAGAGAATTTTGAGATCGGGATAAGTTGCTTTCAGCCACTCTGCCATCACTTTGCCGCCCATCAGCGGCATGATGACATCGGTGACCACCAAACGAATCGGCGACCCTCTATGATCACGGGCCACGTGCAAGGCATCCTGTCCGTTCGAGGCCGAGAGCACTTCATAGCCCAGGTTATCCAATACGCTTCGAGCCAGATGCCTCACGGACGGCTCATCTTCCACGATCAGCAAGGCTTCCGTACCGCGCGGCAACGGCCCGCCCCGGATTGGTCTTTCGGCTACGTCAAGAGGCTGTGCGACTCGCGGAAAATAAATATTGAAGGTGCTGCCTTTGCCAACCTCAGTGTGAACACCGATGTGCCCTCCGGATTGCTGCACGATGGTTTGGCAGGTCGCCAAGCCCAACCCCGTCCCCTTGCCCAACGGCTTGGTGGTGAAGAATGCCTCAAACAAAAGCGCTTTGACTTCGTCCGTCATGCCGGTTCCCGTGTCGCTGACACTGAGCATCACGTAGTCGCCGGGGATCGCGCCGACTTGTGCGCGAGCGTAGTTTTCATCAAGTTTGACATTCTGCGTAGCGATGGTGAGCTTGCCGCCATTGGGCATGGCGTCGCGGGCATTGACGACCAAATTCATCAGCACTTGCCCCAGGTAACCGGAGTCGGCTTTGACGCGCCCGAGCTTTTTCCCGGGAACAATCTTCATTTCAATATTCGCGTCAATGAGCCGCCGCAGCATCTTGTCCATGTCGTTGACCACGTCATTGAGATCGAGCACGACAGGAATCACCGTTTGTTTGCGGCCGAAGACGAGCAGTTGCCGCGTCAGCCCAGCGGCTCGCTCCGACGCGTGCCGGATCTCTTCGATATATTTCCGCAGGGGACTGTCCGGCACGAGGTCCGACGTTAGCAAATCGCTGTAGCCGATAATGACCGCGAGGATGTTATTAAAATCATGTGCCACGCCGCTGGCAAGCTGGCCGACCACTTCCATTTTTTGTGCTTCGATAACCTGCGCCTCAAGCCGCCTGCGTTCAGCCCGTTCTTCGACTTCCTGCATAGCACGCCGCACCGCCGGCGCGAGCCGGGAGAGGTGTTCCTTGAGGACATAATCGGTCGCACCGCTCTTGAGCGAATCAACGGCCCGTTCCTCCCCCATAGATCCGGAAACCAAAATTATCGGCAGGTCAGGCGAACTGGCGCGCGCGGTAGCAATGGCAGACATCCCATCAAACGCGGGCAGCGTGAAGTCAGAAAGAATCAGGTCAATGCCGCCCTGTGCGAGCGCCGCCACAAACTGTTCACGGTCCTGCACGCAGGTAGTGGTACATGTGATACGGTCGGCTTCCAGGGTGGATTGAACGAGCGCCGCATCGTTTGGATCATCCTCGAGGTGCAGAATGCTGAGCGGGGATTTCATTTCTAATCTCTTTTTCGCAGGGGAGATGAGCTCCGCCACCTTGAAATCGAAGCTTCTTATTTTTCGATAGACGGCGGCGGCTCATTGATGGCTGCCCAAAAGACGCCGAGTTGCTGGACCGCTTTCATGAACTCGGAAAAGCCTACAGGTTTCACCACGTAGGCGTTCGCGCCGTGCTTATAGAACTCTATCAAATCCGGCGTTTCACGCGAGGAAGTTAAGACCACGACAGGAATTGTTTTCAAATCCTCATCTTGCTTGATGGCCTTCAATACTTCCAGCCCGTTGACCTTCGGCATCTTGTTGTCGAGCAACACGACAATGGGATTGCCCCCCTCGCGCAGTTTGAATTTCCCTCGGCAGTAAAGATAATCCAGCGCCTGTTCCCCGTTTTCCACGACCGCGACCTTGTTTGCCAGATGGTTCTCCTCCAGCGCTGCCAACGTAAGTTCGACATCTCTCGGATCGTCTTCGGCCAAGAGGATGCTTTTAATGCTTACCATTTCACTTACCATTGAGCGCTCCGTTTGATTTTGGGATCGAGATGTAAAATGTCGCGCCGCCGTCCACGACGCCTTCCGCCCATACCCGGCCGCCGTGCCGATGAATGATGCGCTGGACATTGGCCAGGCCGATGCCGGTGCCCTCGAACTCGTCCTGACTGTGCAGGCGTTGGAACACCCCAAACAGCTTGTCGGCGTATTTCGGATCGAACCCAGCACCGTTGTCCCGAATGAAGATCACCGCTTCGCCGCTTTCGGCGGAACTACAACCGATTTGGATTCTGGCCTCGGCGCGACCGCCGGTGAACTTTAGAGCATTGGAAATCAGATTGACAAATACCAGACGCAACAGAGCAGCGTCGGCCCACACATCCGGCAGCGCATCGATTGTCCACACGATATTCCGTCCTTTTGTCTCCATCTGAAAATCGAGCAAGGTCTTGCGGACTAACACGTCAAGATTGACTTCCCTCTTTTTCATCTCTGACTGCCCGATCCGGGAAAAGGCCAACAGGTCATCGATCAATGTCCCCATCCGTTGTGCCGATTGAGAGATAGTTCTCAGATGCCGGAGATTTTTTTCTGAAAGGGATGGACCGGCATCCCTTTGCAGCAGTTCGACAAACCCCAAGACATGGCGCAGCGGTGCGCGCAAATCGTGTGAGACGGAATAACTGAACGCCTCCAGTTGCGCCGTGCGTTCGGCGACACGTTGCTCCAGTTCCGCGTTGAGACGCCGGATTTCGCCTTCCGCGCGCTTACGCTCCGTGATGTCGCGGATGTTGCATTGAATCATTTCCCTGTCGCCGGCTTGATATACGGTGCTGACAAACTCCACAGCAATGGGGCGGTCACCTCCCTTTTCTGACAAGAGGTCTTCATGGCGGCCATACCCGTGCTGCTTTAATCGCTCCAACATGGCTAGATTGGATTCGATATTCTTGAAAGGAGTCAGTTCCCCCACGGTTTTGCCAACCATTTCACTGTGAGAAAGACCCAGCAATTCGACCAGAAAAGGGTTCACATCGCTAATGCGCCCCGTTTCAACGTCCAGGGTCATGATGCCGTCCTTTGCCGCTTCGAATATCCTCCGGTATCGGAGCTCAGAGGCGCGCAATGCCTGCTCACTCTGCACCCCGACCTCCTCCGTTCGCATCTCGGCTTGCTCCGTCCGGATCTCGGCCTGCTCGGAGCGCGCCTCGGCCTGCCCCAACCGGATCTCAGCCTGCTGCGACCGCGCCTCCGCCTGCTCAGATCGCGCTTCAGCCTGCTCAGATCGCGCTTCAGCCTGCTCGGACCGCGCCTCGGCCTGCTCAAAGCGCGTTTCGTA
Source organism: uncultured Verrucomicrobiae bacterium (assembly GCA_963736745.1). GTDB lineage: Bacteria > Verrucomicrobiota > Verrucomicrobiia > Chthoniobacterales > JAFAMB01 > JAFAMB01. The sequence continues at coordinate 17,200 of CAVTQD010000014.1, forward strand.
ACCGGGTACGCCCACATCTTTATTCTTCTTGGTCTCGCCTTCATCACAAGCTGCGGATTGGCGAGAGTTTCCGGGCGGCGACGGCCGGCGTTCTGTAATTACAGGGTCCTTGGATTTCATGGGTGCTAACAGTCTGATTAAGAAACCACTGCCAGAAGCGATCGCTCGCTGGACATGAGATGAAGCGCATTTTTCCAGCGTTCAAGCGCAGCTTGTAGTTCAAACCCTTGAACTGGCTTGCTGAGATAGTCGTTCATTCCCAAAGCAAGGCACTTTTCCTTTTCGCCCTGCATGGCATTCGCAGTTATGGCAATGATATACACTGGCGGTTCTCCAGGACCGCGGTCTTGCTCCCGTGCGCGAATGGCCAGGGTCGTTTCGTAGCCATCCATCTCAGGCATCTGGCAATCCATAAAAATGATGTCGTAAGGTGTGCGTGAAAGTGCCTCCAGCACCTCGTTTCCATCGGCGACGATATCCGCCTGATAGCCGTACTTCAGCAGTTGGTTCAGTCCGACTTTTTGATTAATTATATTGTCCTCAGCGAGCAGGATTCGTATTGCCTGCCTCGAAGATTGCCGGTCAGGGAGATCGATTGACAAACCATCAGGGACAAGGGCATTCGCTTCGCCGTTGCCCAGTACGGCGGACAGGGAACGGTATAAATGCGATTGCTTGATCGGCTTGACGAGGGATTCTCCGAAACCGACAGCCCTGAACAGGTCGAAGTCCAAACGCTGCCCAGCAGAGCATAGCATTACCAGCCGGGTGCCCAACAGCGCCGCATCCTCTTTGATGGAGATTGCTAGCTTGAGCCCGTCAATGTCCGGCGCCATCAAGTCAAGAATCGCCAGCCTGAACGGATCTCCCTTTGCATCTTCGATTCGCAACATTTCGAGCGCTTCACTGCAGCCAGAGGCCGCGCTGAAGCGTATCCCCAGGTTTGCAAGATGGAGCCTCAAAATCCGGTTGCTGCAGTGGTCATTGACAATCAGCACGCGGATGCCGACCAGAGAATTCTTGTTTTCGCCCTCCCGCAAGACTGTGGCTTGCTTCTCAAAATGCGCCGTGAACCAGAACGTTGAGCCTTTGCCCAACTGGCTCTCGACGCCGATCTCGCCTTGCATCATCCCGACCAATTTGTGGGCGATCGCAAGTCCCAGGCCGGTGCCGCCGTACTTCCGAGTCGTCTTGATATCGCCCTGGCCAAATGACTCGAACAGGTGCTCGTGCGCCTCAGGGCTAATTCCGATCCCTGCGTCTTTCACCTCGAATCGCAATACGACGCCACTGGTCGTCTCGGCCAGCTGCGTGACCCGTAAGACCACATCCCCCTGTTTGGTGAACTTAATCGCGTTATCGAGAATATTCGTAAGGACCTGACGCAGCCGCATCGGGTCGCCGCGGAGGTCGGTAAAAACGGTATGATCCAGAAGTCCCAACAGCTCCAGACCCTTCGATTGCGCCTTCTCTGCGAGTACCCCCAGGGTGCTCTCAACCACATCACCCAAGTCAAATTCGAGTGTTTCAAAAGTAAGCTTACCGGCGTCGATTTTCGAAAAATCGAGAATGTCGCTGGTGATGGTGAGCAGCAAGTCGCCGCTCTGGCGGATGGCTTCGACAAATTCGCGCTGCTCACGATCAAGAGAGGTGTCAAGGAGCAACTCGGCCATGCCGATAACGCCACTCATTGGAATCCGGATCTCGTGGCTCATGTTGGTCAGAAACTCCGATTTCGAGCGCGCCGCATCGAGCGCTGAGTCGCGGGCGAGAGCCAGTTCGATCGTGCTCCGACGTAGTTCGAGCTGGGCTACAACCTGGCGACTCAGTGCCTTCAACCCGGCGATCTGCTCCGGACTCAACGTCCGCGGGGCAGAACCATTCACGCAAAGCATTCCCAACGCATAACCGTCGGATGTGATGAGCGGTGCTCCCGCATAAAACCTGATGTTAGGCGCCCCCTTAACCAGTGGGTTCGCCGAGAAACGATCGTCCGCCAGTGTGTCTTCGACGACAAGTATCTCCGGTTCCAGAATTCCGTGCGCACAAAAGGCGATGTCGCGCGAACTTTCGCTCGTAGTCGTTCCAACCTTGGATTTGAACCATTGGCGATCCTTATCAATCAGGCTGATCATCGCGACTGGGGTATTGCAAATCTGGGAAGCCAAAAGAGTGATGTCGTCATACGGCTGTTCTGGATCGGTATCGAGGATATCGTACCGGTGGAGAGCCTTAAGCCGGTCTGCCTCATTGGATGGCAAAAGAGCCTTCATTAGAAAAAACCGATAGAACCAACGCTGGGGGTGTATTTCCCATATTGTGTAGTGATACCATATTTTCAAGAGAATGAAGAATAAAACATATCCTTCTTGGGGGAACGTCGACCAGCGGTCCCAGACCGTCTGCCGGATGGCCGGCCCGGTACAGGCAAGCCCGGTATCGGCAGGGGTTCTGCGCAACTCTGGCCGAGAGGAATGTCGAGCAAGATTTCAGCGGGTATTTCTCAGGCGGCCTTCGCCAAGGCGTAATTCCCACCCATGACCGAGCCCGTCGCACTATTTTATTGTTATTACGATATTTCTCTTATTTTATACGACAATTCCAGGCACTTGGTTTAACGTTAAAGTCTATAACGCTCCTTCGCGATCCGGTCCCCCGCGTGACTCCCTGACGTGCGGAGAACGCTCTTGGCAGCGTGCACCAGCTTCCGAGAATACCGACATCACCAGTGGACCTTTTGGCAAAGAATATTGGAAACTCTCTTTCGCTCGGTCACCTTCCCGCCCCAACTGCGCACCCCCGAACCGTCGGTTGGTTTGGCACCACCGCCGTGGCAATGGGCGGGATTAATCAAAGTTTGTTCCTTCTGGGTGCACTCTTCGTCGGCCAAGGCTCAATCCTCGGCCAAGGAAGTGCAGCAATCCCGTTGCTGGCCGCTGGATTGCTCTTAAGCTGGTCCGCGACGCCAGGCTGGACCGAACTGGTCATGATGTATCCGAACCGCGTCGGGGGAATCGCCGCGACGTGTGCGGAAGCATTCCGCCCATACAGTCCGATGCTCGCGAATCTTACGGGCGTTTGCTACTGGTGGGGCTGGGTACCGACCTGTGGGCTCACGGCCCTGTTATCGGCCTCCGCGATTAACCAATGGTATTTGCCCAGGTTCCCCGTGCCACTGCTCGCGTCCTGCATCGTTCTCTTTTTCACGCTCATTAGCTTGTGTGGAGTGAAGTGGGTAATGCGCTTGGCGATGCCTATCGCCATTGCCTCAGCGGGGCTCGCGTTTCTCTCTGCATTGATCCCGATAGTCAGCGGTAGCGTCGACTGGGAAGAAGCATTCAGGTTTCATCTCACCGTACCGTTCACCGGCTGGTTCGGTCAGGTAACCAGCGTCATGGCCGGACTTTACCTGATCGGATTTGCGGCGCCGGCATTTGAACAGTCGGCGTGTCACGTCGGTGAAACGATCGATCCGAACAGGAACGTGCCGCGCGCGATATTCGCGAGCGCTGGAATGGCTTCACTGTATTTCATCATTCTGCCGCTGGTTTGGCTGGGCACACTTGGCCCGGGCCCGCTCGGAAGAGAGCTCGCGCTCGAGCTTGGGCCGACTTTCGCGCCCTTGCTTGGTAGCGCAGCGAAAGGGACGGCAATTTGGTTCATGATTTTTAACATGCTTCACGGCACGATAGCACCGCTGGCCGGCGCAGCTCGGACGCTGTCACAGCTCGCTGAGGACGGCCTGTTGCCGGAATTCATGGGAAAGCGATCGCGCACGGACGCCCCGTGGGTCGCGACGCTCATCACGGCTGGGATGGCGATCGTATTTCTCCTTATTGGCGATCCGGTTTGGCTGATCGCCGCAGCGAACCTTACCTACCTCATCGGTATTGGGATGCCAAACATCGCCGTATGGCTGCTCCGGCGCAACGAGCCGCAACTGACGCGCCCATACCGCGCTCCGCGCGGAACGATCGTCCTTGGGCTCTTCGCGGCTGGTGCGTGGGCACTCACGACAGTTCTTGGGTTTCAACAATTTGGCCTGCCCACGGTGCTGGCGGGAATCGCCTTCGCCTACTCGGGCTCGGTGCTGTACGCTTGGCGGAAAATGTCCGACCGGCGGAAAGAGGGCCTCCCGATGTTCGGTCGCACACTTCACCTCAAACTCACTGCCACCATGCTATTCGTGCTCATGATCGACGCCGTCGGCTATCTAATCGCGGTTAGCCATGTGGCAGGAAATGAGCGGGGGCTTATCGCGGCGCTGGAAGATTTTTTTGTCGTTGTCGCACTCCTCACGATTAGCGTCGGTCTAATTTTGCCGGGGACGATCGCACAATCGGCGGTGGAAGTTTCCAAGGCTGCGGACCGTCTGGTCAATGGGACTCTCGCGGATTTCACCCGCGCGATGCGCGCTCTCGCAGCGGGTGATCTCGAGGCTGCGAAAGCCCGCTTCGCCTTCGCGCCGGTGATTGTCCATTCGCGCGACGAAATCGGCGACATGGCACTAAATTTTAACAGGCTTCAGGAAGAGATTGGACACGCAGCCGACGGCCTCGAAGGCGCGCGCGCGGGTTTATCGGAAGCCCGCGGAGCACTTACGGAGACGAATGAGCGCCTGCGCCTGGAACTTGCCGAGCGGATGCGGGCGGAGGATGCATTGCGCGACGCGCATGAAGAATTGAGCAGAAACACAGTCAATTTAAAGGAGGCGCTTGCGGAACTTAAGCAAAGGAGCGCCGAACTCGAAGAGGCTCGTGACGCTGCGTTGTCTGCTACAAACTTGAAATCGCAGTTTCTGGCCAATATGAGTCATGAGATCCGAACGCCTATGAACGGCGTTATGGGTCTAACCGGCCTGCTACTCGACACCGAATTGGATCCAAAACAGCGCGATTTCGCGGATACCATTCTTAAAAGCGCGGAGAGCCTCATGACGATCGTGAATGATATTTTAGATTTTTCTAAAATTGAAGCGGGCAAGCTCACGTTTGAAATCATGGACTTTGACTTACTCGAGACTGTCGAAAGCACTTTGGATATGTTGGCAGAAAGCGCGCACGGCAAAGGAATAGAGTTAGTCGGAACTATTCAGTCGGACATGTCGACGCGTCTGCGCGGCGATCCCGGGCGACTGCGCCAAATCCTTCTCAACCTCATTGGGAATGCCATAAAATTCACAGAGCAAGGAGAGGTCGTGGTCACCGTTTTTGAAGAAAGCGAAACGGAGGGGAATACGCTGGTGCGGGTTAATGTTGTTGACACCGGTATCGGCGTTTCGCCCGAGGCGCAGGTGCGGCTTTTTGAATCCTTCACCCAAGCCGATGGTTCAACGACACGCAAATATGGCGGCACCGGCCTGGGCCTCGCTATCTCCAAGCAATTGGTAACGATGATGCACGGTCAAATTGGGATCGAAAGCAAATCGGGACGGGGCTCGAACTTCTGGTTTACTGCACAACTCGAGAAGCAGTCGGGTGACGCAAAATTCCCGCGACAATACAGTCGCGGTCTTCTTGATGTCCGAGTGCTGGTGGTTGACGACAATGCGACCAATCGCAAATTTTTGCGTCACCAAATCCTTGCCTGGGAAATGCTCGCGGTCTGCGCAGACAGCGGGGCCGAAGCCTTGGAGATTTTACGCGGAGCAGCGGCAGCAGGCAGACCGTTCGATCTGGCGCTGCTGGATGTGCAAATGCCTGAAATGGATGGATTCATGCTGGCGCGCGCAATAAAGATAGATCCGGCGATCGCCGACACACGCTTAGTTATCCTGACCTCCCTGGGTCAAGCCTTAAGCAGCGCGGACTTAAAAGTAGCCGGCATTGAAGCGTATTTGGTCAAACCTGTCAGGCAATCACGCCTGTTCGATTGTCTGGTCAATGTCGTGGGCAAAAATACGGACGACAACGCTTTCGCTATCTCTGGCGAGGCGATTCCTGCCCCAATTCCCTCTGAGCCAAAACCAAAAGTCGAGAACGTGCGCATCCTTCTAGCGGAGGATAATAGCATCAATCAAAGAGTTGCCCTGGCCCAGTTGAAAAAGCTTCACTACGCGGCGAGTGCCGTGGCGAATGGCGCGGAAGTTTTGAGGACACTGGAGCAAATTTCTTACGGGCTTATTCTGATGGATTGTCAGATGCCGGAGATGGACGGATACGAAGCAACACGAGCGATCCGCGAGCGGGAGCAAGGTTTGGAGCAAGCATGTCCTTGGAAGTCGCCGGTCTACATAATTGCGATGACGGCAAATGCAATGCAAGATGACCGTGAAAAATGCCTTGCTGCGGGAATGGACGACTATCTCAGCAAACCGGTCCGTGTACTCGAGCTTCAGGCAGCGCTGGAACGAGGGAAGCTGGCGGTTCAAAATCAGATCGATCGCAGGTGCAAATCCGCGAATGGTTTTCAACGGTTTGCCGAAGCCGACGGTTTTGCCGATTGCATCTAAACTACAGGTTGGAATATTTTGCGGCTGTCCCCTTTTATTCCTATGCGCCTCCTGCCCGTTCTCGTCATGATCGTTGCCGGTTTCTTTATATCAATCCAGGGCCCAATCAATGCACGGTTGCGCCTGTCCGTCGATTCACCGGTGCTTAGCGCGGCCATCTCCTTCCTTTCCGGAGGGCTCCTCCTCTTGTGCATCATGGCAACCGGCGCTTTTGGCGGAACAGGAACCGGCCTCAGAGGGATGCAGTCCGCCCCGCTCTGGGCATATTTCGGAGGCGCGCTCGGGGTCAGCTTCGTTCTCGGCTCGATCATCGCAATTCCCCAAGTCGGTGTGGTCGTTGTCATCTGCGCCGCGGTTCTCGGTCAGATGGTCGGCTCTTATCTCGCAGACACTTTCGGCTGGTTAGGAGTCGAGAGGGTGCCGTTTAGTCCGGTTCGCCTTGCCGGCATCGGGCTCCTGTTCCTTGGTGTGATGCTCGTGCAAAGGAAATAGCGGCTTCTATGATCGGCCTCACAAAATATTTCGATCGGCGGAAGAACTTCATCAAACTTCGGACGTGCGCTTTGCAACTGACAGTGAGAGAGTGGCAGGGTGAATCGTCCATCAGGGCAACCTCATTGATGATTTGAAACTCTATCCTCGAGAACGGCTCTTTAGCTGACAATCGATCTAAAAATCCAATCATCATGAAGCTCTACGTCGGAAATTTCTCCTTTGACATGACAGAACGCTCACTGAGGGAACTCTTTGAGCCATTCGGCACCGTTACGGAAGTCAAGCTGATCACGGATCGCGAAACAGGCGAGTCACGCGGCTTTGGGTTCGTTACCATGGGCAATGTCGCGGAAGGCAATGCGGCAATCAAGGGTCTCGATGGAAAGGATAAAGGGGGTCGCAAACTTAAGGTCAACGAGGCTCGCCCTAAAGATGATCGTGGGGGACGCCCTTTTTCCGGACCGCGCCGCTAAATCTTACCCTTCGGAAGAGGTCCTCGCGGATCATGGGTGCCTTCTTTTTCACCGATGGCCGGACCGGTGCTGTCCTGAAGATCGGGAATCTGAACGTGCGGTGCCTCCTAGTGCATCGTCTCATCTGTAGCCGGCATATGGTTGCGTTCAAAATGGGCCGGCGGCAAGGCGTGAGGAGAGCGCATATCTGAATCGATACGCAACCGACGAGCAACGCAGCCGCCGGCCCATTTTCAACGCAGCCCTCCGGGCCGCGGCCGGTTGGCTGTTTTTCCGCGTTGCTCGCTCCTTACGTATCAATCTAGATATGCTCGTCGCTCGCGCCTTGAAAAACAGCCAACTGACCTGTGGCCATATGCCAGCTACATATGAGACGATGCACTAGCCGTCGATCTTCGCCGTCTCTCGTTTCTCTCCGCCGACATTTGTGGAGCGGCGCTCACTTTGTTTGCGGAACTGACCGAAGCCAAGAGGAGTCGACACCCGGTTCGCCTTAATGTAGTGACGCACGACCGGCTCATCTTCGCCGGCGTGCAGGCGCCAGGCACGTTCCGCGATCTCGGCTTCTGCTTTGGTCGTGCGTGCATGCTGCCTTACGTGCTCTGCCCAGGAGCCCACGAGCATCTCAGTCCGGAATGTCCCGGGATTCTCCAAGTTTTCGTCGACGCGGTAAAGAAGGGCGCCATTCCGCAAAAAGATCAGACGGAGTTGCTCGGTCAAGGTAAGAAATTCCTCCCGGTCTTCCGGACGAATGACGGATTCCACAGTGACAGTGACCGGCCCGTCATCGGGCTTCGGCGCCAACGGGAAATCGTGCGCACTCTCTAACGGCTCTGGGGCAAGGTTGAGAGAATGAGCGAAGTTGATCGATAGCGGGATGGCCAACACCAGACTAGCTGTGAGAAGAAGCGCACCACCTATCAGCGTATGACCGAGCCCGAGTGAAGTCGCTGACCAGCCCCAAAGAATACCGCCAAGCGCAACCCCGCCTTGTGACGCCACCATGTGTACTGCGTTCATCCTTCCGCGAGCCCAATCAGGCATTGCCCGCTGGCCTGCAATCCAAAGTTCCGATGCCGATATGGTCCAACTGATGCCGGCCAAAGCGGCCACCGGAAGGAAGACCCAGAGATTTTGAACGAGGGCCATGAATACGAAAACGGCGACCAGAATAGCACTGGCCAGAATCGTCAGCGCGTTCGGTGTGACCTTGGACCGAGCGTAGGGCAGGACCAACGTCGCCCCCAGAAGTGATCCTATTCCCAAGCTGGTGAACACTAAGCCGAGCTGGCTCGCTTCAAGTCGTAAATGCTGAAAGGCGACCACTGGCACTAATGCGGGCACAACCGCAATGAAGAAACCGAACAATAGATCTCGGGTCAGTATGACCTGCATGCCTGGCGTATAGCGAACGTAACGCACCGCGCTCGCAAGCGATTCCAGAAAATTTTCTAAGTGTGGCTGAGGATGCCTCTGCTCGCGATAACATCGCGAAATTGTCAAGGCCGCAAACAGAAAGGCAAGAGCGTTAAGAGAAAAGAGCATCGCCGGTCCAACGACCGGCAGTAGAAATCCGCCAATCGCCGGACCGACGATTCCGCCCATATTCATCTGCACACCGCCCAGAGTGATCGCCGACGCGAGTTCTTCCTTTCGAACAACGTCCGGAACGATCGCAGCCCAAACAGGCGCGTTAAAGGCGAAGCCGACCCCCAGCATAAAAACGGTCGCCAGGATGACGTACGGGTGAACAATTTGCAGCCAGGTGCAAACTGCAAGTAACGCTGCCGCGGCGGCTAACCAGAGATATGTCCCGATAAAAAGGTTCTTCCGGTTGGCCAGATCACAGATTGCTCCTGCGGGTAAGGTAAAAAGAAAGAAAGGCAGTGAAGCACTTGTGGCCATCATTGACAAAATCAATGGCGAGGCGCCCAGCGAGTTCATGAGCCATGTAGCCGCCGTGTCGTGGGCGGAGATGCAACAGCCAGAGACAAGGCTTGCTATCCACAGCCCGACAAAGACCCGGTTCTTGAGTGCCAACCAGGTAGAGGTGTCTTGTTGTTTTTCACTGGCCATGGCAAAGAGGGAAAAGGATCTCTTTTTTTTAGGGACTCGAGCTATTTCCATCCAAGTTCGATGTCAGGCAAGCTTGAAACTCTTTTGCCATATTCAAAACCAATGGTAATGCTTGCCGAAAAAGTATAGGATATTCGAATGAATTGCGGCGAGATTCCAACCGTTGCTCAAGGAGAACGCGTACTCGCTTTGAATGCATCCGCACATACCGAAGAGCAATGAACAATCGGAAAGCAGCCGCGAACACGAGGGGTTTAATTTCAGGTGTTCTAAATATATCTATGAAATCCTTTTGGTGGGTAATTTGATGGCGCTGGTCGGTCGATTGCCGGTCTGTCGCGTCCTTCTAACTCTCTTTCTTGTCGGCAATCTGCAAGCAGCCGAATGGCAAGAGGTCAGCAGGAATTTCAATCTCGCGATCTACATCCGTCATCGGTCGGATTCGAAGGTCGAGGAGGTACGCGGGATTGGAGAGTTTGATGTGTCGATCATGACACTCAAAGGAATATTGGCTGACGTCGGAAAGTATGCAGAATTCATGCCCTATACGAAGGAATCACGTTTGCTGCCGCAGGACTCCCAACTCTGCTACATGGTGCTGCAGCCCCCGCTTGTTGGATCGCTTGACTATACGATTCGAGTTCATGAGGAGTTACTGAAGGGACCTGATGGACGGGCTATTTACCATTCGCGATGGGAGCTGGACAACCTCAATGGCCCCCCAGTGCGACCTGGCGTTACTCGCGTGACCATTAATGAGGGGTCGTGGCTCCTCGAGCCGGTCGGAAATCAGACAAGAGCCACCTACACTCTTTACACTGACGGCGGAGGCATTCCTCCAATGATTATGAATTTTGCAAATAAGCAGAGCGTTGCCCGTCTCTTTGACGCACTTCATGCCCGTATGCACGACGTCAAATAAAAAGTGAGTCCAAATGCCATCTCCGCGCCGAATCCCCTTGAAAGCCTGGCCCCCTCTTAACCGCGTCGACCTTGCTGAAAGCCATCGCACGCGAATAAGATTTGACAGCAGTAAGTCATTATGATAATTATGATGCATGCCATTTATTATGGAGAGTCCAGTTGCTCAAAACCTCCTTCCTCCTTCAAAGGGTTCTTCCGACATGCTGCGTAGGAAATTATTCCCCACTCACCAAACCGGTCCTCTCAGTTATTTGGTTCATACTCGAAAGGCCCTGCGCATCTTGTTGACTCAAAAGATTCAAGACGGCAGATTGCAACGCCTTTTGGCTAAATTGGCCTGGCTTCTCCTGGCGATCATCGGCACCGGCGTTTGCGGCTTCTTTTTGGTACCGACATTCTGGGCCGTGGGTGCCTTTGCTCCGGCCATTTTTCTTTTTGGACTACTGCTCTCGATTGGAGCGGGCGATCTTTTTCTTAAATTTGCGTTGGAAGATGAGCGGTTCTTCGAGATGGCGATCAAGAATCATGCGCTCAGCGTTTTTGAGGATACCGACCAATCCATGCCTCAGCCAGACTGAGCAACGGCCCAAACAAAAATCTGTGGACCGTAAGGTCCTCCCGATCGCTCTTCATTCATTGAGAACCGGCACTGGCCACTCGCTTCTGACGTTTCTTCCTTAACCGCATCTGACACTGACAACTGTCGACTTATTCCGAAAGACGGGCGCCGCGGCCATACAGTAAAAGCATGCTGAGCAGGACCCCTCCGTAAATGATCTGGCGTCCAGCCTCCGGCATCTGCAACACTGACAACATACTTTGCAGCAGTACGATGAGAAGCACGCCGACAACTGTTCCCGTGTAACGTCCGCTGCCTCCCAAAACGCTTGTTCCGCCCAGGACGATTGCAGCGATGGACGGCAATAGATAGGCGTCGCCCATTCCCTGGTAGGCTTTGGTCGAATACCCTGTGAGCATAATTCCGCCCAACGCTGCCGTGAGACCGCTCACCGCAAAACAGACGACGATCACCAAACGTGTCGGAACTCCGGAAAGATACGCTGCACGTTCACGATTACCGACCGCATAGATATAACGACCGAACTGCGTAGCTCGCAGTAAGAAAGCGATGAAAAACGACACGACGCCCCACACAAATAAGGAATTGGGTATGCCGAAGGTCCTCTCGACGGCCATGGCCGACATCAGTTTTGTGGCGTGACTTGCCGGCGCCGAGCCGCCGGTGTAAAGCACGACTAACCCCTGAAGAACAGCGTTCATGCCCAAGGTAAAGATCATTGAGGGTACCCGCAACCAGGCAATGCCGATCCCATTGATCAGGCCCACCAGCAGTCCGCAACCGAGTCCGACCGGCAACGTAAGCAGACCCGCAGTTTCCGGCGTGTGGGCAACGGCTGTCGACATCATGCCCCCCAGTGTGATCGTCCAGGGAATCGAAAGATCAATATGCCCGAGCAAGATCACCAACATCGCTCCGGATGCGATGATTCCCAGGAACGACGCCACCTCGAGTTGCAACAAAAGGTAGTTGGGCGAGACAAAATTGCGATTGATGGTGGCGCCAATAGCTAAAATTACCAAAATACAGCCGCTCGCGACGAAGATTGGCTGACGTGCTTTGGACAGAAATCGCCTCATAAGAAGACGTCCATCTGATTTTTGCTGCGCAGAACGCGCAGTCCGCCCAAACAGACCGCTCCGAGCAAGATGAGCCCTTGAAAAAGGGGTTGCCAAAGTGCCGGAGCGTTGAAGACAAATAATAGGTCACTAATTGTCCGGAGGATGAAGGCGCCGAGAATGGACCCAATCATCCCTCCCGACCCGCCAAAAAGTGAAGTGCCGCCTATCGCAACTGCAGCAATGGAGTTCAGCGTATAAAATCCGCCCTGGCTGGCACTCGCCTCTCCAGACAACGAGATCAGCGAAAGTGCCAGGCCACCGGCCGCCGCCAACAATCCGGCCAGAGAGTAAGCGGCGAATCTGGAGCGGCCGATGGCCAAGCCCGACATATATGCTGCGCCTTCTGCCGATCCCACGGCGTAGCAACTACGACCGACCACCGAATTGCGAAACGGCCACCACACGAAAATCAAGATGCCGATAAGGAGCAAGAATGTAGTGGGTACCCCGCCGAGATCGTAGGTTAAAGCGTTGCTGAGATCTTCGCTCACCTCGCCGCCAGGACTTGGGCGCAGCAAGAGAGCAATTCCAAAATAGATCGCTCCCGTCGCTAACGTGGCAATAATCGGCTGGATGCGACCGAAGACAACGATCGATGCGTTAATTGCGCCCGCCGCCAACCCGCTTGTCAATACCCCTATGCTCCCCAAAGCGATCTGAACCGGAGAACCGTTGACCACTACCGAAGCCAGGCAGGACGCCATGGTCAGAATCATTCCTGCGGAAAGGTCAAAACCACCTGTTAGAACGACTAGCGTCTGGGCCATAGCGACCAGTGCAAGAACGACACCCTTATTCGACAGCGAGGTCAAAACGTTGACTGAAAGGCCGTTTTGTTGCTTGAAGGCAAACAGCAAGAACATCACCGCGAACACCAGGAAAGCCGTAAGCGGGCCGACATTCCACCGCCAGAATCTACGAAACGTCTGCCATTTCGAGTGAGTTCTGCCTCCTGTTTCATTTGCGGCGTCCGCAGGTCCCGATTTTACAAACTCTTCACTGAGATTGAGTGCAGCGGTAATAAGGTTGTGTTCGTTAAGATCTGAGCCCTTAAGTTCACGGATAAGTTTACCACCATAACAAACCACGACGCGGTCACACATCCCGATGAGCTCTTCGTAATCGGTGGAATAGAACAAGGTCGCGATCCCCGCCTGTGCGAGTTCGCGCATCAGGCGATACATTTCCTGTTTCGTACCGACATCGATGCCGCGGGTCGGATCGTTCAAGAGCAGGATCCGGGGCGCTTTCATCAGCCACTTCCCAATTACCACTTTCTGCTGATTCCCCCCGGATAGTGTGCGCACCGGCGCATCGAGGTCGTTTATTTTAATCCGCAGCTTTTCCACTGCGTCATTGATCGCTACCCGTTCCTTCGACGAATCGATCATCCCGTGGTTGCTTAAATCCGAGGCTGCCGCAAGTACCAGATTGTCACGGATCGACATGGACAGGAGTAAGCCTTGAGTTTTGCGATCTTCCGGAATCAACGCCATGCGGATGTTGGACCCCTTTGCCTGCCTGGGGTGATCGATGGTTGACCTCGTGCCATTGATCAAAACTTTGCCGTCCACTCCCCGAAGCACGCCGAAAAGCGCTAGCAGCAACTCGCTTTGTCCTTGACCGTCCAGACCGCCCAGCCCAACGATTTCGCCTTTCGCGACGCCAAGCGAAATCCCATTCAGAATATGTTCCCAGCTCAGGCTTATGATCTCGAGAGCGGAGACAGACAGACTTGGTTCGGTGTCAATTCTTCCCGGACCAATGCAGGCGGTTCCATTAGGGATCAATTTTGGCGGATAGGCCCGGCTCACATCGCGTCCGATCATCAAAGGGACGATTTCCGCCGTAGTTCGGGTCGCCATTGGAAAGGTGTCGATATGCCGTCCGTTCCTGAATACCGAACAAGTATCAGCCAGCGCCGCGATCTCTTGCATTCGGTGAGAGATGTAAAGAATCGCAAGTCCCCGATCTCGGAGTTGTCGGATGACCTTGTAGAGCTGTTCCACGTCTTTCGCCGTCAAGGCGGACGTGGCTTCATCCATGATGATAAGACGAGGTCGCCGAACCAAGGCCTTGGCAATCTCCACCATTTGCTGCCGTGACAGAGGGAGATCCTTGACTCGTTCCGACGGATGGATTTCCGGGCAACCGATTTCGCGCAAAATATCCCTGGCACGTTCCCGCTGCCGGCGCCGATCAATCAGCCCAAGGCGTCTGGGCGGACTGGCGATTGAGATATTGTCGGAGACCGAAAGATCGGGCAGCAACGAAAGCTCCTGAAAAATGCAGGCGATCCCATGCCGGGTAGCGTCTGCTGGCGAGGCGAAACGAACCAGCGTCTCATCCAGGTACATCCGGCCCTCGTCGGGCCGGATTACCCCTGCGATTATCTTCATCAGCGAGCTTTTGCCGGCACCGTTTTCGCCAACAACCGCGTGAATCGTGCCGAGCGAGCATGCAAAATCAACGTTTGCAAGTGCCGTGACACCACCATACCGCTTGGTGACCCCTTCTAGTCTGAGGAAGGGATAACGTGTCGGGTCAGACATTAATTAGCAGGGTTGCCGCGATTTAGAGATCCCCGAAATCACGGGATCAATCGCTCGTCTTGGCCGCGTTCATGAGCTTGCCGGCATCAAGCGTGATGGCGCACTGGGGGAAGCCGCTGGCGACAAAAAAGTCATCCGAAAGATCTGGGAAATAATCCACACCAGGCTTCATATTGGTGTAGTCGACATAAGGAATCGGTGCCGAGATATACTGCGGCAATTTGTTGCCTTGCAGAGCAGCGATCGCTGCTTTGAGAGAAATAGCCACGAGCGCTGGAGATTGGCCGTATGACCAGCCTTTCAGACCCTCCTTTGCGTGCTCGGCAATCAATTTCCGAAAGCCGTTTTCCGCTTCGCCCGCGACAGGAATGAACGGATTCTTACCATCAATTAACGCGCGCACTGCTCCGGTGGTGCCACCCTGACAAGACATGCCGTCAAACTTCCCGTTGACCGCAATTGCATCGGCAACCGCTTTTTGCGCCGTACCATCATCCCAGTTTCCGACCACCTCCACTATCTTGATGTCTTTCTCTTTATCCAACAGTTCATGCAGACCCTTGTGTCGGTCCAAGTCTACCGGATTACCGGCTACGCCTCGGACTTCGATGACGTTGCCCTTCGTTCCCATTTCTTTTAAGAGCCACTTCGCCATCAGGTTACCAATCTCGTGCTGGTCTTCGTTCACGGCAATGACTTGGTCGCTGTCTATCGTATTGTCGTAAGAAATCAACAAGACGCCTGCGCGCTTCGCTCGTTCGACAATGGGCTTTAACGCTGTCGAACTCACTGCGTTGATCAGAATGACATCATAGCCCGCGTTGATAAAATTATCGATCGCCCCGATTTGGGCGGCTACATCAGTCCCCGTACTGACAATCTTCAATTCTTTAATGAAAGGCTTGATCTCCGGGTCCTCCGCGTAAGCCTGGAGACATTTGATCATCTCAATCCGCCAGGTGTTTCCGACGAATCCGTTCGCAAGAGCAACGCGATACGGAGGCTTTTTCGCGGGATACTGCAGCGTTTTGGTATCGGGCGCATACGGTTTGAAACAGTCAGGCTCATAGGTGTCTGCAGCCCGAATGAAACTCATGGGTTGCGTGAGGAGTGCAAGAGGAACAATGGCAGTTAAAAGAAGCGTTTTCATGGCTTGCTCTCGTTCAGGTGAACGAGGATCAGGA
This sequence comes from uncultured Verrucomicrobiae bacterium, assembly GCA_963736745.1. GTDB lineage: Bacteria > Verrucomicrobiota > Verrucomicrobiia > Chthoniobacterales > JAFAMB01 > JAFAMB01. The sequence continues at coordinate 33,056 of CAVTQD010000014.1, forward strand.
TTCTTTAAAGGGGGGGTGAAGAAACGGTTACAACGCGGGCGAGCCTAATCGGTAGCGCCGACTATGACAATGCTAAAAGCAACCGCGATAAGGAGCTCAGGAGTTGCAGGAGCCAAATACAGGTAAGTAAAGCGTCCGCTTTACCTCTTCCTGCATCCGAACCAAACCTGGGCGGTTTGGCATATTCGACCTCTCCCTCGTTTTCCTAACTCCAGAGCAAACCGAGACGGTTTGCTTACAAGAACCTCAGGTAGGTAAAGCGTTCCGCTTTACCTCCTCCTGCATCCTGACCAAACCTGGGGCTCGGTTTGGCATATTCGACCTGTCTCTCGTTTTCCTAACTCCAGAGCAAACCGAGACGGTTTGCTTACAAGAACCTCAGGTAGGTAAAGCGTTCCGCTTTACCTCCTCCTGCATCCTGACCAAACCTGGACGGTTTGGCATATTCGACCTCTCCCTCGTTTTCCTACCTCCAGAGCAAACCGAGACGGTTTGCTTACAAGAACCTCAGGTAAGCAAACGTTCCGCTTTACCTCTTCCTGCATCCGGACCAGACCTGGGGGCGGTTTGGCATATTCGACCTCTCCCTCGTTTTCCTACCTCCAGAGCAAACCGAGACGGTTTGCTTACAAAAGGCATCGTGCTCTTTCTCACATTCTGGGTTTATTTGACGCGACCGAACTCCTGATTTCTTGACTTCCGCGCGTCTGCTTAGATCTTTCTGACCCGCATGATGAAGCGACTGATATTAATTGTATCAATCACGTCAATCATACTCACCCCAACCATCGAGCGTGCGGCGGCTTCCGCTGGCGAAAATCCTCTGTCCGATAACGAAATACCCGCAGACCCGAAGATCAAAGAAATCCGAGTCGAGACGGTCAGACAATTGACAGGAATTGGTCCCGAAATGAAGTCACTTGATGTTTGCGGCACCGATCTTGGGACTATGACTGAGGTCGGAAACAGGATTTTTTTTGCGTTCGGGGACACATTTGGATACGACGGCGATATTTGCCGAGGAGTTGGCGGCCCTAATTGGCGCTCCAATGTGTTTGCTTCCACGACCGATCACAACCCCGCGGAAAGATTGGCCTTGGAGGATTGGCTTCGAGGGCCTGATGGTAAGGCAGTCGCGATAGTGGAGGGCGCCCATCAACCGGCGTTTGCGCAAGAGGACGGTGAGCAGACGAAGATTCCGACTGCGATGGTCAGCGTCGGGAATCGGATCTATCTCCACTACATGTCGGTCCATGGTTTCAGCGCGGTTGGTGGCGTGTGGAATTGCAATTATTCGAAGTTTGTTTACTCCGATGACCTGGGCAAAACTTGGGAACAGAGCGATCTGAAGTTCGGAGGGAATGATTCGAATTTTAATATGCTGGCGTTGACCGGCGAACCGGGCCGAGGCAATGAACAACGCAAGTATATCTACGCCATGGGCACTCCATGCGGGAGATTCGGCAGCGTCCGACTATGCCGAGTTATTAAAGAAAATATCCTGAAGATCGATGCCTGGGAATACTTCTATGGCGGACATCGCTGGACAGCTAATCCGATGGACGCGACCGAAATCATCCCAGCCCCGGTGGGCGAGGGATCGCTTCTTTGGAATCCGGGAATTCAAAGGTGGATGTATACCTATTTAAACGAAAAGACTGCATCGATCGAACTCCGCGAAGCTGCGTGCCCGTGGGGACACTGGAGTCCACCGTATGTGGTCGCAAGAGCGGCTCAATATCCGCAGCTTTACGGAGCGTTTCTGACTCCTTCGTTTCTAAAGGACAATGGTAAGACACTCTACTTCATTATGTCGATGTACGGTCCGTACAATACCTTCGTGATGAAGGCAACACTGGTGACGTACGACTAGCCGTGTCTGCCCAAGAGGCTGGAAGGGACAATAATTGACTTCAGAAGCGGAAAAACTCGCGGATTGAGTCCCCCTTCAAAAAAGAGAACCCGCTGAGCCGCATCGGATTCCGGTTAGGACGTCATTTCAAGGCACTATTTCGTATGTAGGACATACGACAAATACCAAATACATGGAAATTTATTGTAAAAATGGTAGTTATAGGAGCGTCCGAACTGCTTACAATGCGCATATTTTCCCATTCCCATGCTCAAGTCCAATTCTCATGCCTGGCGCACGGGTCTCCTAAAGGCTTGAGGCGTCGCCGAGGCTTTGCGGGCGCACTCATAAGCTTGTTCCTCTTTTTCACGCTCGGGGGTCGCGAGGTGCAAGCCGCTGACGTCGATCCTTCTGCCGAAATCGTCCTCGGAATGTCTGCTGCACTAAGCGGCAGCGTTGAAGATCTGGGCAAAGACATGCAACGCGGTATCCTCGCCGGCTTGGAACGCGAAAATCGCAATGGAGGTGTGAACGGGTGCAAGCTCCGGCTCATTGCACTCGATGACGGGTACGAACCAGCGCGCACCGCTCCCAATATGCGGCAGCTGATTGAAAGGGATAATGTTCTGGCCATTATTGGCAACGTCGGCACCTCTACGGCAATCGTCGCCGTTCCCTTGGCCAACGAACAAAAAACGCTGCTTTTCGCAGCGTTCTCCGGTGGCCCAATATTGCGCAACGATCCGCCGGACCGCTATGTCATTAACTTCCGGGCAGACTACGCTGAAGAGATTTCAGCAATGCTCGACGCCCTCATTGACATCGCTGGATTGAAACCGGAGGAGATCGCCTTTTTCACTCAACGAGATGGCTTCGGTAACGCCGGATTCAAATCGGGAATGATTATCCTGCAGCGTCATGGTTTAAGAGATCCGAGGGCGGTTTTGCATGTCGGTTACGAGCGCAACACGCTCGCCGTGGAAGGTGCGGTGGCAAAGCTCTTGTTTGCGGAAAAGCCGCCACGAGCGGTGGTGATGATTGGCGCGTACGCGCCGTGCGCAAAGTTTATCAGGCTGTGCCGGGATTCAGATCTCAGTCCGTTATTCATGAACGTCTCCTTTGTCGGCGGTGACTCGCTGGCCAAGAGGCTGGGGAAAACCGACGCTCGCATCATCGTCACCCAGGTTGTGCCGAATCCATTGGATGATACCGTACCTATTGTTCGCCAATACCAAGCTGATCTTAAGGCTATGGATTCGTCGGCTCAGGCGGGTTTTGGCGACCTTGAGGGATATATCGCCGCCCGAATCCTGACGCTTGCGCTGGAAAAGATGAAAGGTCCGCCGACGCGCGAGGCGGTCGTCGATGCGCTGGAAGGCTTGGGCCAGTTTGATATCGGCCTCGGGGAACCGCTCCACTTAAGTCAGGCGGAACACCAGGCGAGTCATCGAGTCTGGTCCACCCAATTGAAAGGGGGGTGTTTCGTGCCGTTTCAATGGTCCGATCTCGCAGCCCTCTCGAAAGGCGAATCGCCGCCATGAAAGCGACCAAACCAGGGCAGCCCATCTTTTGGATGGTACGGCTACTCGGGGCTCTCGGTTTTGTGATGGTTGCCGTGATGATTGGCCAGAGCGGCTTGCAGCTCCAATCGATACGGACCAGCCGCTTGCGGCTCCAAGAGGAACAAGATCATTTAAAGCAACCAACGCGCGATATCCTCCAGCGCGCCGCAGAGGCGCGGAGGGAAATTCAAGAGGCGCTCGATGAAAACACACCGTTTACCAATAAATCCGGCGCCGTCACGAGTCTGGCGCAAGCCGCGCACGAACTATCACAGTCAACAGACGACCAATCTGCCTTATTGGCTCTTAGTCGGCTGGCTGAGGTGTCAAATAACATGGTGGGGGTAGAAAGACAGGCACTTGACTGGCGTATCAAACACGATGTTGACCTGGAGAATCTGGCACAGCAACGAATCCAGGTCAGCGCCTACCTGACTGCATTGCGGAACGAAGCTGAACTGGAGGAGGGCAAAAGGCGATTGCAGGAGGCAATTCAATTCAAACACTGGCGGACGGCGCAAAGTGACGAGGCAACGCGCTTGGCGCTGATCTTAACAGAACAGGCGCGCCAAGAGAGCCATGGTCTCAGTGAATTCAAGACCGATTTAGCAGACCTGGCTCGGAACGTCGAATTGTTCAATGGCGAACAGAATGTCGACAACCTCGCCAACTTGAAGGACAACAAGCTTGGGCCAGCCCTTGATAGGATAACCTATCAATATGAGTTACTTCAGGACCTGAAAACTGCCCTCTTCGGCAAGGGGTTCACGGTCGACGAGCAGCATCAGAGAATCCTGGTCGCCAGCGGCGGCCTTTTTGCTTTGTGGCGAGACACTCTCCTCTTGCGACGCGAGAACAAGAAACTCGAAGACACTCTCGGATTAGTTTCACAGGACGTCGACGCTGCCGTCGCTGCATTTGCGGAATCAGCGCAGGTCCGATCCCAGGCGTTGGCGATGCGGATGGAGCAGATCCTGGCGGCGAACTGGCGGCAGATGCTGATTTTCGGGACCAGCTGTTTGGTTCTTTTTTGGGTTCTCGCCTGGTTGATCTCTCGTGCAATTCGCGAACGTGTCCTCCTCTTGGAAATGTCAAGAGCGGACGCGGAAGAAGGGAGGAAGAAGGCTCGACGGTTGATGCAAGAACAACAGGCGGCGAACCGGGAGCTTGAACGCCTGGCGGCGGCACTCACAACATCCGAGGTGTTTCTCCAATCTCTGGTAGAAAATCTTCCGGTCGAAATTTACCGGAAAGATACCGAAGGGCGATTTATATTTGCGAACAAGCGCTTTTGCGATAGCAAAGGTAAATCTCTTACCGAACTCATCGGCAAAACCAATTTCGACATTGATCCTCTCGAGCTGGCCCAGAAGTATCGGGCGCTTGATAAAACGTTGATAGAAACGCGCCGGCCATTTGAAAGGGAGGAAATCTGGCGCAATTCAGACGGCGAGCAACGCTGGAGTCGGATCATTGAGCTCGCGGTTCTCGACCCAGGCGGCCAGGTCGTCGCCACCCAGGGCATGTGCTGGGATGTTACGTCAGCCAAGCACGCTGAACAAAACTTAACGTTAGCCAAGGAAACAGCGGAGGGGGCGGCGCAAGCCAAAAGCGAGTTTCTTGCCAAGATGAGCCACGAGATCCGGACGCCGATGAATGGCGTCATTGGAATGACCGATTTGCTGCTCGACACTGATCTAGCCGCTCAGCCGCGGGAATTTGCCGAAACGATTCGCGTCTGCGCGCAGACGCTTCTGACAATCATCAACGATATTCTCGACTTCTCGAAAATCGAAGCCGGCAAAATGACAATTGAAGTCATCGATTTTGATTTAGTCAAAACGATCGAAAGCACCCTGGATATCGTTGCCGCGGGCGCGTTCAACAAAGGAATTGAATTGGTCAACTCCGTTCCCCTCGACATTCCGACACGACTGCGTGGAGATCCCGGACGGTTGCGGCAGATCCTCACCAATCTCATTGGCAACGCTATTAAATTTACCAAAAGAGGAGAGGTCGTCGTCTCGGTCGGCAAAGAAAGCGAATCGGCAACAGATACGGTGTTGAAATTTTACATTCATGATACAGGCATCGGCATCGCACCCGACGCACAGGCGCGACTGTTTGAGGCGTTCAGTCAGGCTGATGGTTCAACCACTCGAAAATATGGTGGGAGCGGCTTGGGGCTGGCAATTTCGAAACGACTGGTGGAGATGCTGCAGGGAGAAATCGGCGTGGAAAGCAAAACGGGAGCAGGCTCCACCTTTTGGTTTACGGCACGGCTCGACAAACAGCCAGAGCACGCAAAAGGGGCAGCGGATCGCGCCCTCGTCCCTGTACGAGTACTGGTTGTCGATGACAACGCGACCAATGGGCAAATCCTGTGCCGCAATATCCTTGCGTGGAAGATGCAAGTAACCTGGGCGGCCAACGGTCCGGAAGCACTACAGAAGTTGCGGATCGGAGTGCAAGAGGGCGTCCCTTACGACGTGGCCCTGTTGGATCTCCAGATGCCTGGAATGGATGGATTGACTCTTGCCCGTGTCATTAAGGCCGACCAGCCCATCGCCGGCACTCGGCTGGTAGGCTTGAATTCAATAGGGCAAGCATGCAGCGCGAAGGAATTGGAAATGGCCGGGATCGACACATACCTGGTTAAGCCCGTCAAACAATCACGCCTCTTTGAATGTTTAACAAATGCACCGGGCAACGCTCCGGGCCGCTCAGCCGTTGCGAAGACGGATCTATCTGCCACCCAGGCGCACCCAACTCAGGCCAATCCGCAACCCGGGAAAACGCGCGTTCTTTTGGCGGAAGATAACCGCATCAATCAGCTCATTGCCGCGGGTCTGCTACAAAAGCTCGGCTATGCCGCAGATATTGTGACGGATGGTTTGGCCGTATTGGAGGCGCTCAAGTCAGTTCCTTATGACATCATTTTCATGGACTGTCAAATGCCGGAAATGGACGGATACGACGCGGCGCAAGCGATTCGAACGCAGGAGCGATCGGACCATGGCTCCCATTGGAAATCTGCGGTTTACATCGTTGCCATCACTGCCAACGCTATGGCGGGAGACCGCGACAAGTGTCTTGCCGCAGGGATGAACGACTATCTCAGCAAACCAATCCGGCTCCAGGGTCTGCAGGCCATACTGGAACGTTGGAAGACAAGCACCCGGAATCAAGAAAGCCCGACAAGCGCTTCCCAGATTCCGGTTGGTGACCCGACACGGAGCACGGTCGGTCCTGGCCGCGAACCTTCCCTGGTCTGAAATCGCCAAGCTCTATTTCTTGAGCCTGATTCCCGAATTGGTTGGTAACCACAGATTCCGCAGACCAGGAGAAGGGCTGAACCCTTCCTCTCTATCCACCTTTGGAGAGGACGGCGGGGGAGGCCCCAGGCGGGTCGATGGAGGCTGTACCGGGACCGGGGACGAAGCAAACTCCGCGTTTGATCAGGTGCAGAACGCGTTTGAAGAACCGGCGTTTAGTCTCAGCTCGGCCGATGTAAATAATGGCGGTATCCCTGAGCACGGCGTCAAAAAGGTTTAAAACACGATTGCGCGCGTCGTCTTCAAGAGCATCGAGGACTTCGTCAATTACTATCCAGCGAGGCTTGTGCAGCACGACGCGTGCGAAGACTAAGGATTGCTGTTCATCGTCGGTGAGTTCCCTTTCCCAGCGGGTGATGCGGTCAAGTGAAGAGGTGAAACGGTCCAAACCGGTCGACTGAAGCGCAGCGACTAGCTCCTCATCCTTGTAGGCGGTCTCCGGCGACGGGTAGGCGAGCGCTGCGCGCAACGTTCCCAGTGGCACATAGGGCTGACGGGGCATGAACATCACTTCATCAGGCGACGGCAGCACAATGCGGCCCGCGCCCCAGGGCCACAAGCCCGCGATGGCCCGGAACAGCGTGGTCTTGCCGGTACCAGGCTCGCCAACGATGAGGACACGTTCACCAGGCGCGATTTCGACATGCTGCTCGCTCAGCGTAGTACATCCCGTGGGCGTGGCAACTTCCAGATTCTCGAAGATGAACTTCCCGTCCGCCGCAGGCACGAACGCGATCCGGTTCTCAGTCGCGCCGAGCCTGTCCATTGTCAAAACCGTCTCCCGGAAGCTCGCAATACGCAGCAGAGTGGCGCGCCAGTCGGCGATTGTGTTGAAGTTATCGATGAACCACCGCAGGGCCCCCTGCACTTGAACAAACGCGCCGACGACCATCATCAGCCCACCGAAGGAAAGATCGCCGCCGAAGTATCCAGGGGCCGCCACCAGGATCGGCGCGATAATTGTGAACCAGCCGTACCCTGCCGTAATCCAAGTAAGTCGCGTGCTCGCGCTGACAATCCGCCGCATGGCACGGAGAACGTGTTCGAGCTCAATAATGAGGCGTTGCTTCTCTTGCTGTTCGCCGCCATAAAGCGCTACGCTGTCGCTATGCTCGTTGAGACGCACGAGCGCGAAGCGCAGGTCGGCCTCCCGAGAGTAGCGCTTGGCATTGAGCTCGATCAACGGGCGGCCGACGCGCCAGCTTAGCCAAGAGGCGGTGCCTGCGTAGACAAGTGCGCACCAGACCATGTAGCCGGGAACGGAAAAGCTGCGCCCGCCTATTTGAAAGGCTACGTTTTCCGACAAGATCCAGAGGACTCCGATGAAGCTCCCCAGGAGAAGCGAAGACTGCAGGAGTCCGATACCGAGGTCGGCTGACAGCTCGCTTAGATGGCGGGCGTCCTCGTGGATGCGCTGGTCGGGGTTGGTGCCCATTTCCCCTGCATTGACCAGGTGAAAGGCCCGTCGAGGTTCGAGCCACTCTTCAAACAGGTCGCGCACGAGCCCTTCGCGAAGCATGACTTTCGTCGTCTGATTGAGCCAGGCCTGCGCCACGTTCAAGATCAAAAGTCCGCTCGCAATGATACTGAATACCTTAAGCTGTTTGAAGAACCCATGTAAGTCCTTGTGAGCGAGCGCATCGTAGAAAGGTTGGTTCCAAGCGTTTAGCTTGACCTGCCCGAAGGCTGTGGCGCCTATAACGACGGCGAGGGCCGTACTGAGCAGCAAGATCTTATTCCGCTCTGGTGAGGCCCAGAACGCGCGGACCATCATTAACATCTGCGGCGCAAAGCGCAGCCTAGCCACCAGCTCTGCAGCGGTCGCGGACACGTTGGATGGCTTACTGGGTCGATCTGCCATGAAACCCGCTTTCGTCTTGCGGAGGCTTACTTCAATTATGTTCGCTAAGCAATAGCACTCGGGACTCTTGCCCCAGCGTCGGGGGATTTCAAAGGGGTCCCAGGACCTTCCGGCCTCGCTTTTTGACTGTTGGATTAAAGGAGGTTGCACTCAGCCGAAACGCATGAGCAAAGGAATCAAACGGATATTTCAACCCAAATTCCGATGCTCGTCACCGAGAGCGAAAGAACGAGTAAGGGGCACCCCCTATTTTCGCCTAGGGAGGGGCAGCGCTCCGAATAGAAGCTGTTTTGGATCGTCTTTATGGCCATGAAGAAGTTATGTTTTGCTCTCGCCGTCGGCGCCTCCGTGGTTGGCACCTCGCTGACAGCCATGGCCGATGAGGACCATCGCGATCACGCCTGGAATGATGACTACTGGCATCATGAGCATTACGGCTATTGGCATGGTGAACGAGGCTACTGGCACTATCACCATCACAACCATGAATTCATTCGGGTCGGCCCGGTCACAATTGAAAAAGGGCACTAAAAGCCAATTAACCGGACCCAGGTAGAATGCACATCCATTAGCCTGGAATGCCGCACGAGCAGCCGCTTGTGCGGCGGTTTCGGTGAGCGCCATTGGGGCGCTCGAGACTCGCTACCCTCGTCACCGCCGCGAAACAATTCACGAGCCGCGCTTGGTCGGCGTTCCCCTGACGTCGAGACGACAGCCGCGTTCCCCTGCCCTTCTGGCAAATTTGAAGAATCTAGTGATCGGCGAAGATTGACATTTGGATTCCTCATGGGTAGACGATATCTTTATCTACCGTTCAATTTCCAAATTCCGGCGCGGAACGAAAAAATTTTCGCGTCATGATTCGATGAATATTCACAACTCTACCACGTTTTTCATACTCGCTGCCGCGCTGAGTTTGACACCGTTCGCCAACGCTCAGATCAAGGCAGGGAACGAGGGAGCCCCGCCACCACCATCGATGGTCGGTTTGCCGGGAGCTAGTCGCTATGGGACCGATCCGTTGCACTTGTTGCAAACAGCAAAGGTTCGAAAGGAATTGAAAATCACTGACGAACAAAGTGCCAAAATTGCGAAGGTGGCCAATAAATACGACCAGGAAGCCGCCTCCAAGCTTGGCAGCGTGCAGATGGAAGGGTTAAGCGCCCAGCAAAAGGTCGGGAAACAGCAGGAGATTCGCGACGCCCAAGACAAACTGATCGAGTCATCCCGACAAGAAGTCTCGGCGATTCTGAATGCAGATCAATTGAACCGCCTCAAACAGATCTTGCTGCAGGTCAATGGTGCAGAAGCGCTCCAGGATAAAGAAGTTGCAAAGCAAGTCGGAGTAACTCCTGAAGAGTCGGCGAAAATTCAAAAACTCCAGGGAGAAACTAACACGATGCTTCGCAGCAGTCTTGGGGGAATACCAAGCAACGGCGGCTCCACCCAAACTCAAATGTTAGGCGCTAATATTCGCACCGCCGATAAAATCAACAATCAGGCCCAGGAACAGTATATGGGTGCTTTGACCACGGAGCAAAAGCAGAAGCTGGATAATCTGCGGGGGGCGCCGTTTACCCTTGAGAGAAGCGACGTCGTCGGACATTGAGTATCTGAGATTCGGCTTCGCTAGTTTCGGAGGAATGATTGCGCCCGCAAGCAACTGCTTGCGGGCTTTGTGTTTCTTTTTGTTGCCAAGCTCAACCGCTTCGGATACTACGCGGTTCTTTCTAGACACGACTTGCGCCATGTTTCATCCGCGAATTTTAAATCTTTTTCTGTTGCTCGCCTCTGCTTGCAGCAATATCGCGACGGCGACGGCGGCGGACGATTCGGCGTTCAAGCCTGGAGATACGGTCCCGATATCCTCCAAGATCTCTCTGGTCCATCTCGGGAGCATTGATTCTTTTACGATCACTGAACAGGGGACCTTGGCCGGTCGTTACTTGCTCAATGCTTTGGAAAATAAGGACCCAGCAGAAGCGGAAAAGGCAAAGGTCGTCTATCACGCGATCGTTCCAAAAGAACACTACGGAGGTGAGTACACCGCTCTTGAATGGTTTTGTGACTACCTTTTAGGTTCGGACGAGAATCGGCGAACACAACTCGCCGATCGTTTTCATCACAGCTTTTTCGATTTCTTTGCAGAAAACGACTACGCAAACCTCAAGGAATATCTCGGGCGAAAGTATAAATTAAAGAAATTTGCCGACTCCGGAACCGACGATGGCAAGGATCGCCTCACTTTCCTGGAGGATTTTATCCTGTTCAACAATCCCCGGCGCGAGGAATGGGAGAGGACCAGCAAAATCATTGAATGTCTCAGGATCCAGCCGGGAATGACAATCGCAGACGTCGGAAGCGGACCGGGGTATTACACTTTCAAGTTCTCTGAGCTCACAGGCTCATCCGGCAAAGTGTATGCGGTCGACACTGTCCAAAACCACCTCGATTACGTACGGAACCTCTGCCAAAAGTTGGGTATTGCGAACGTTGAGACTATCAAGGACCGAGCGGATGGAGCAGGTCTGAATCCCGCCACGGCCGACCTGGTCTTTATGTGCTCGCTCTACCACATCATCTACACGACGTCGACCGAAGAGGTGAAGGATCGCTTTGTTGCCAGCCTCAAGGACGCCTTGAAGCCGGATGGCCGTCTGGTGATCGTGGATAACGCCGTTGTGCAAGACGGCCAACTCCCCTATCACGGTCCCCACATAGCGAAGGAACTCGTCATTGGACAGCTGTACTATTATGGTTTTGACCTGACGGAGCAGTACCAGTTTATTCCTCAGCGCTACGTTTTGGTATTCAAGCAGCGATCGTGATCTTGAGCCAGATCCTGGATGCGACCAAAGCCAGCGCGCATGCAGTTGGTGTGTGTGCCGCATTGGTCTCTGCCGCTTCCTGGGCCGTGGGAACAATACTCTTTAAAGGAATAGGAGAGAATTTTCCGGCCTCCGCAGTGACGCTGGTCAAAAGCCTGTTAAGCGTACTCCTCTTGGCAATCGGGTTACTCTTTGTCGGATGGACGAGCGTCCCTTTCTACTCGCTAGGCTGGTTAATCCTGAGCGGCCTGGTCGGCATCGCCGTAGGCGACACCTGCTTCTTTGCCGCATTGCGGCGGCTGCCGGTACACCAGTTGATTGTCTTAATGATGCTTGCTCCTGGGGTCACTTTGATCATGGCAATTCTGTTTCTTGGCGAGATGCCAAGCCCGACTGCCTGGCTGGGAATCGCCCTGGTCTTGTCGGGAGTCACGCTCACCCTCGCAGCTGGCCTGCATAAGGGTGAACGACCAGAAAGCGCTTCGGCCGGTCTACTCTTTGGCCTACTGTCAATTCTCTGTATGGGTGTGTCGGTAATCATCGCCAAGATCGGACTCAGCACGGTACCCGCTTTGGAGGCGACATTTCTGCGAATGACGGCAGGCTTTGTCGGCATGTTTGTCGTTGCTATCGCAAAACGGCAGATCAAAGGCTGGTTGGAACCACTTCGGTACGGCGGCTTGAAATGGCGCTTTGCCACAGCTGTCGCGGTAGTGACTTTTGGAGGGTTTTGGCTAGCGTTGTTTGCGGTTAAGCGCCTTGAAGTCTCCGTAGCAAATACGTTGCTGGCAACAGAACCGCTATTCGCTCTGCCCTTGTCCGTCTTTTGGTTGCGGGAGCGTCCCATTACATTGGCTTGGGCCGGAGCGGCCGTCGCTTTCCCTGGTGCTCTCTTGCTCGCGTTGAATGCCTGAAATCCGTCAGTGTCCGGTTCATCGGTTTGTTCGCTTGACCTCAAATTCAGAAACGCATTTAATCCCCTCGGTTCAGCTTTCAATTTGTCAAATCACGCCATCTGCTTTCCTTCCCTATGAATACCACCTTCGGGTACGACGTCAGCGTTTCAGATACTCTGATGCAAAACGCCCTCGATCGAGTTGCTGACTTCAGCCGGCTCCGCGAAGAGGGATTGATATGTCGCGACGGTGAATTCTTCCCCTCTGTGCATTACCCCCCCATCACAATGTACGGCGAGATAGATGAGGATGTCCTGTTTGAAACTTATACATTACCCCAGGATCGGAAATTTGATGTGTATGCACACATCCCCTTCTGCAAACAGCGATGTGTCTTTTGCCATTATCCGGTCATGCTCGGCAAAAAGCAGGCGGAGATGGATCAATATCTGACGGCCATGGAAAAGGAGATGGACATCTACATGCGACGCTTGGGCATCGAACGAATTAAGGTTCGTTCAATCCTGGTCGGAGGAGGAACTCCGTCTTATCTCAGTCCGCAACAGTTAGTTCATTTTCTGAATTTCTTTACGCGACGTCTGGACCTTTCGGAGTGCGAACAATTCAACTGGGACGTCGATCCATCCACACTCGTCGGACCGGAAGGACTTGAGCGGCTGCGGATACTCCGGGATTATGGTTCGGATCGACTAACGCTGGGTATTCAGTCTCTTGATCCGACTGTTCTCGACATCATGAATCGACCCCACGACAAATCGGTAGCGCTGGAGGCTATTGAGAACAGTCAGAACGCCGGCTATCAAACGAACATAGAGTTCATCTTTGGGCATCCTGGTGAAACGCTCGCGAGTTGGGTAGCAAGTATGCGCGAGGCGGTGACACTTGGTACCGAAGAGATTCAACTCTATCGGCTGAAAGTCGAGGCCTATGGAGATTACCAGGCGCCCGTAAAGAAACTCATTGAAAAGCGACCGGACAGCGTTCCGACGCACGAGCAGGCGATCATGATGAAACAGTTCGCGATCGATATTCTGGCCGAAAACGGCTATCGGGAAAATTTGCGACGGGTTTATACGAAGGAACGCAAACACTATTCCTGTTACGCGCATAACCAATGTTGCATGCTGTACGACGAGGTAGGATTCGGACTGACAGCATTCAGCAGCCTGCGAGATCGATTTATCCTTAATACCCAAAATTTTGGGGAATATTATCAAGCGATTGAAGAGGGGCACCTGCCGCTGAATCGTGGTCTCGTGCGCGACTTGGACCAACAGATCCGCTGGGCGATCGTCCTGCCGCTCAAGAATCGTGACGTTTACAAGAAGACCTTTCAACGGCTTACCGGCGGAGAATCACTTAATCAACTGTTCAGACCGAAAATTGAACGATTAAAGGCCTATGGACTATTACAAGAGAGCGAACGAAATCTTGGTCTGACCGAGCTTGGAACATTTTTCGCCGATGAAGTTGCTCATCAATTCCATCATCCGGAATACATACCTCATCCCCGTGACGCATATGCGAGCGGGCCGCTCAATCCTTATCTGGATACGAATCCTTATGAGTCAGAACAGGTGGCCACTGTGGCTTGAGCAGTGATGCGCGGCGAGACTCAGACGACCAGTAAATGAGGAATGAATCTGCCGCGGGCGGCAATACAGTTGTGCCGGCAGCCGAAAAGAGCGGCGCGAAAGAATTGGCCCCGTACGGCTCTCCGAGCTCTTGGAACCGGGCCATGCTAACGGCCTGGCTTCTGGCGAAAGATGATCAGCAGAAAAGACTCTTTGCCGCTGCCCGCCATGCTCGACATACCGCTTTCGGAAATCGCGTCATCGTCCGAGGGTTGATGGAGGTTACCAACCTTTGCCGGGTCAACTGCGAATTCTGCCCGATGCGCCGTGACAACACGCGTCGGAACACGATCTTCGAATTGAGCGAGGCACAAATCCTGGAAACGGCGGCGCAAATCAAAGAGGCTGGGATCAATATCGTGTTTTTGCAGGCCGGCGAAGTCAAAAAAACGACGCAGATTGTAGGAAAAGTCCTCCCAAAGATTCGCACCATGTTTGGCGGGGCCGTTGAGCTTTTGCTTTGCCTGGGAAACAAGAGCGAAGAGGAATACATCTTCCTCAGAAACCAAGGCGCCACGAGCTATATCCTCAAACACGAGACGAGCGATCCTGAGCTTAACGAGAAACTGCGCCATTCGTCCTTTGAAAACCGCATCGAGGGATTGCGAACCCTCGTGCGCACCGGGTACAAGGTCGGCACCGGGACGATCGTCGGGCTGCCTGGCCAGACCATTGAGAGTGTTGCTGACGATCTATTACTCGCTCGCGAAATCGGGGCACACATGGTGAGCGCTTCGCCCTTTATTCCGGCGCCCGATACCCCGCTGGCACACAATCCGCCAGGTGATATGAATGTTACTCTAAACTTCATTGCCCTCGCTCGTCTGATGAATCCTCGCTGGCTTATTCCGAGCGTCAGCGCGCTTGAATCCCGCCGGAGTGGCGGTCAATCTGCCGGGCTTGCGGCGGGAGCTAACGTCCTGACGGTAAATTTCACGCCTCCAAATGAGCGCGAAAACTATCTCATTTACGGAAAAGACCGTTATATCGTTGGTAACGATCATGTGAACGAGATCGTTGCGAAGTCTGGCTTGGAGCGGTCGTCGTCGGTATTTGTTTGAACCGACGGTCTTGCCGCCTCGTCCTTTCGCTCTTCGACCGCTACCAGATAAGACGGTTTGTGCAGTGGGGCCGGGTCACGCGCGAAAGAATTGTTTTTTCCTGGATCCGGTGCTCTGGTCGGTTGCGAATTGAATTGCGCCAGGCTGGTACGGATTCCAGACTCCACGCAACAATTCACATGCCGGAGACCTTAGAATCTAGGAAATCGTTTGAATACGGGAAGCTTATTGGGTTAGCCTATGTCGTCCTGACTCTTTGCGCCTTTACGTGGGCGAAGGATTTTTTGCTGCCGATTGTCTTAGCGATCCTGATCAGCTTTTTGCTGGCGCCGGTAGTATCCCGCCTGGAACAGTGGAGATTTCATCCGGTCTTAGCGGTTCTCAGCGTCGCGACGATTGCCTTCGCGCTTCTTGGAGTTCTCTGCGCGACGCTCTCCGTTGAGAGCCTCGATTTGGTAAATTCGCTCCCAAAATACCGCGATAATTTTCAAACCAAGTGGGTTGCAGTCCAAAAAGGACCGCCCGGCCCCTTGAACCGGGCTCTTCGCAACATAGGCGTACTAACTCAAGATCTCAGCAAAGTCATGGCACCGTCGGGTGCCGCCCAAGACCTTGAGCCCACGAAGGTTCAGATCGTGAGCGGCGCGGACAGTGCGTTGGAGCTCGTCAAGAACAGCGTAGCACCGATCGTTGGTCCGGTAACCGAGTTTGCTGTAATTGTGGTGCTGGTAGTTTTCATCCTTCTCGAGCGAAAGCGATTTCGCGATCGTTTTCTTCGATTGATCGGTCATTCGCGCTTAGCCACGACGACACTTGCCGTCGATGAAGCCGGATTCCGAATCAGCAGTTTTCTTTTGGGGCAATTGCTGGTCAACGGTGCGTACGCTGTGGTGCTCGGGATCGGGCTGACTCTGATTGGAATCCCGAATGCCTTACTCTGGGCTGTGCTGACCCTTGTGTTGCGGTTTCTTCCTTACGTTGGTCTGTGGATATCAGCCTTCTTCCCGTTGGTTCTTTCGATCGCCATCTCGACGACCTGGAGAGAGCCGATATTGACCCTGGGCCTCTACTGCTTTCTTGAAGTATTCACCAACAACGTGGTTGAACCGATCGTTTTGGGCGGTAGCGCAGGGATGTCTCCTCTGGCAATTATCGTTTCAGCTCTTTTCTGGACCTGGCTTTGGGGCCCGATCGGTTTACTTCTGGCAACGCCCTTGACAGCTTCACTCGTGGCATTGGGTCGTTACTTTCCAACTTTCCATGTTTTCAGCGTTTTGCTCGCAGCCGATCCTCCTACCCCATTGGAAACGAAATTAATCCGGTTCCTGACCGAGAGCCGGTTATCGGAAGCAAAGGCGCTGATCCACGAACAGGCAGGAATGGAGCTTACCCTCGAGATTGCGGAAGAGGTGATCGTGCCGGCCATTCGAGCGATCGAAAACGATCTCTACCCTGGCACGACCGCTCATCAAACGAAATCTCGTATTTATGAGCAATTGCGTGACCTGATTGAGGAGATGGTTATCTCGATGCCTCAGGACGTGCCGAATCAACCGGAACCGGAAAGACGGGCGCCGGTTAATCCAGAAATTGTCATCGTTCCTTTCCTTGGGGAAGGCGATGAGGTGGTGGGTAGAATTCTGGCGCGCTTTTTGGAAGTGGAAGCGATCAGCGTCAACCTGCTTTCCTGGCGGACTCTGCGGGCAGAGAAAATGGAAAAACTGAAAGAACTAGGAGCACGGGGGATCGTGCTTTCCGCGATCGAGTCAAGGTCAGCGATTACCGTCGGCAAAATGGCTCATTCCATCCAGCAGTTGATGCCCGGCGCTCTCATTTTTGTAGGTCTTTGGAGTTTACCAAGAGAAGGCGCAGCGCGATCGGTTCGAAAAATCAAGGAGTCTTCTGGCAGCGTCGTCTACACTAATCTGAACGAAGCGGTGCGGGGCATGATTTCCCTTGTTTCTGCGGTCGACAAGGAGTCGCACACACAGGGGTCCGTACAAACGCGAGCAACATCGAACAATTTTGACGTAACTCCTTGATTTTGATTTTATTCCTATCGAATAATGCCGAACATTATTAAACTATAGCGAACGGAAAAAGTGAGCACAGAATGAGCACCGGGCGCAAAAAGTGAGCACAGAATGAGCACCCGAAACTTGCATGCGACCGGTAAAGGAGACGTGAAATATTGGCGGGAACGAGTCCGTCAAAAAAGCGAAGGCGGCTTCTACTCTGCGCAGTTTCAGCACGCCGGGAAACGGATGCAATTATCGCTCGGTACGCCGAACCAGGCCGAGGCCGCGACCAGGGCCCGGGATCAATACCTTTTCTTGCGAGCAAATGGTTGGCAGGCCTTTTTTGAACGCTTTCGACCACGGGATCCGACGCTGGAGCCGAGCAAGCTGACGGTTGGCGAATTTCTGGGGGCCGTTCGTAACGAATCGGATCTGAAAGCCAAGACGATTGATGGCTACGAAAAACGATTTCGTCAAATCGTCGCCGCAATCGCCGGGATTGAACCTCCTGAAGCACGCCGGCAAGATTCACAGGCTTGGCGCCAGCAGGTTTATTCAGTGCCCCTAGCATCGATCACACCGACTAAGGTCCGAGCATGGCGCAAGCGATACATCGATGAGGCTGGTCGTAACGAGATCCGTCGACGGCATCAGGTCGTCTCGGCGAATTCTCTGGTCAAGAACGCCCGGGCGTTGTTCAGCCAACGCAAGGTTTTGGCCAAACTCACGATCGAACTTCCCGCCCCTCTTCCATTTGAGGGGATCGAACTTGAAAAGCGGGTTGATACTAAATTTTATGGGTGTGGCATTGAGGCGCGGACGTTATTGCGTGATGCCGTTGTTGAGCTCGCCCAAGACCGACCGGAAGAGCTCAAGATCTTTTTGCTCGCGCTAGTGGTCGGCCTGCGTCGTGCGGAGATTGATTGGTTGCAATGGTCGAGCTTCGACTTTGTCGCCTCAACGGTGCGCGTAGAACCGACGGAATGGCACGGGCTCAAAACGTCTGAAAGCTTGTCGGTATTGCCAGTCGAGCCTGAGATCCTGGCGCTATTCAAAGGGTGGCGCGCCAAAGCAACTCGTGAATTCGTGGTCGAGTCCGACCGTGCGCCTAAGGTAACTGAGTACCAGTGGTATCGGTGCCGGCCGATTTTTACTGGTTTGGTTGCTTGGTTACGTGGGAAAGGAGTGCAAGCGTTTTGTCCAATTCACGCGATGCGGAAACTATTCGGCTCAGAGATGAACCAGCAACACGGGATTCACGCGGCGAGTTCGGCTTTGCGTCATAGCAGCATCGCAGTAACCGCGGCGTTTTATACTGATAGCCGAGTTCACCTCACAGCCGGGTTCGGTTCTGAGCTTTCTGGTGCTTCAGTGATTTCGTTGCGATCTCCTTCAGCTTCTTTAGATCGGAAGGGGAGAGGTGCGGCTTGATCGCCACAGACTCAATGAAGTCAAGCTCAGACTGGGTATTCGCGGTCTTGATCAGGCCGTCCAGGTTGAGCATCTCGACCAGGCGCGGATCCACGGAGCCGGCGCGTGATCTGAAGTACTGAAATAATTCTTTGGGGGCCGACCAGAAAGGTCGTGCTTTCGGATCGCCGTCGCTCTTTTTTAGTCTGTCCAGCTCATTGGCGATTATTAATTCCAGCGTGCGACGCCTGGATTCTGGTGCCAGTCGGCGAGCTGCTGCAAACAGCCTGCAAAACCCATCAACCAGAATGTTGACGGTCGCGGCGTAGTCCTGCTGTTGTGCCGTATCCTCGTCGCCGTCAGCAGGGATCGGAAGCGGAGGCGCCAACTGAGGCATTGGAACGGTTACGTCATTAGCGAGAAGCCATTCCAAGTTGGCTCCCGTACTCACGGCGATGCGTGCGGCAAGCTGCCTTGATAGTGGTAGCCGGAGTCCTTCAATACTCTGGATACTCGACAGTGCGACGCCGCCCATCCGGGCAAGATCCGATTGTTTCAGCCCGAGTTTCTCCCGAAGGATCGCTAAAGTGTGAACGTTTTTTGAAGCAGACATACTCTCAAAATATGCACGCTCATAGCACTTGTATAGCATAAAGTTCGGAATTGCTCAAAAATGCTCGGGTCATACTTTGATACAATTTATTTATTTGACGTGACCACATTAATTGGATA
Source organism: uncultured Verrucomicrobiae bacterium (assembly GCA_963736745.1). Lineage (GTDB taxonomy): Bacteria > Verrucomicrobiota > Verrucomicrobiia > Chthoniobacterales > JAFAMB01 > JAFAMB01. The sequence continues at coordinate 52,266 of CAVTQD010000014.1, forward strand.
ATACGTTCATCATAGTGACAAAGATCGCACTTATCCAAGAGAGGCCAGAGGCATTCCTAAGCGGGCCTGCCCTGGCGGTTCAGTTCGGTGTTCATGACGCAACAATCCGTAGATGGAGGCGCGAAGGGATGCCGTCGCACACTTACAATTCCAAGTTCATTCGATACCGGCTTTCCGAAGTCGAGCGGTGGCTGTCTCGAAACTCTGCGGTAGCAGCTCATCAGGAAGAGGCCGCGGCCAAATGAGCTTGGAAGAGCGCTGGCAACAGCTTCGCCAACTCTTAGCAGACGCCCATGAGCGTGGCGACTCAGACAAGGTCGCAGAAATTTTGAGCGATATCACCCGAGAATTTCCAGACGAACCCGCGCTCGAGGATCCCGAGCGGTAAACCCAAAAAGAAAATCGGCGGGGAGTGAAGCCCCCGCCGATCAAGTTATGCAAAGTACAACGCAAGAATCACACAAATCGCCAGCAATTCAACCCGTCGCTACGCGGCACACATATCGGCGTCGTGAATATATCAGCCTAGAACTCTTGACTATGCTTTGGGCCCTGCGTGGTCCGGAGCGCTCCCAAAGTTCAATTGTGTTTGGTCCGGAGGTGCCGGGCCGATGACTGACACCGTCTCTTCTATCACCCGTTGCTGCTCTTGCGGACAACAGCTTGAAGTCAGTATCGATGAGACCCTAGACCAAGTATTGCTCCGGTGCAGTTACACGACCGTCGCTGTGCTCGGTTTGTTTAATAGATATAACAAATCAATTTCGATTCACGCGGAAACACCCACTCGAAGTTTCCGCGAAAATCTTAGCCGACAATACGCCCTAATCTAAAAGGAGATTTAACTCTCGTGCCTACATTCGCCAATTCCATTGTTTCAAGTGCGATCGTGCCGGAGGGTGCGCATCTGTGCAAAGTTAGCAAAGCGATTAAGAAAGTTAGTAAGAGCAATAACGAGATGATCGTTCTGCAGCTCGAAATTCCTGACGGACGCCGAGTCAAATGCTGGCTCGTGTTCACGAATAAAATGCATTGGTACATTAACAATTTTTGTGACAGCGCGGAGCTCGTTCGCCCGCCCGAGAAGGACGCGGAAATTCTACTCGAGCCAAGGCATTGTGAAAAACGCTATTGTTACGCTGTCGTGAAACACGAGGAAGACGACCAGGGGGAGCCTCGAGCGAAAGTCGCACGGTTTCTCACACGAGACGAAGCGTTAAAACGGAATCCGGAATTGCAGCGGATCCAAATACACCCGCAAGCGCCCTTGGAGCTTCCGAGAGTGCAGCCAATCACGGCAGGACCAACAGAATTTGGGAAGCCCGCGGGCACAGTAGTAGGGCCGGCGCGGCCGCTGCACGACCCCGATCTAGATGCGGAGCCGGACGACATTCCATTCTGAGGTTGGGCCATGATTATAGCGCCCGAACTAGTTAGTCTTTCGCCTGCCGACGCGTTTAAGTATTACCGCGACGAACTGCGGTGGCAGGTTTACCCAGTCCATCCGCCGACCGCGAAAGTTAGTGATGCCGGCAAAGCGGCCGCGGTCCGTGCTTGGTGGAATTATGATTCTCGCCGTTGCGACCTGGGACGATATTTCCAGAACGGTCGCTCGTACAATATAGGTTTGGCGCCCAAGGGCGGGCTCGTGGTGATCGACCTGGATTCAAAAGCCGACCAGGGCGCAAGTGTCCGGAAGTTTCTCGATGAACGCCCGGAACTCGGTGCGATCCCCGGCCACACGACCCGCGGTGGCGTTCACCTGGTGATGTTCTGTCCGGATTTGCCAAGGTGGAGAAACTCGGACGGCAAGCCTTACCACAAAGCGCTGGTTGGCAGAATCAACGAAAACGTCACCGCGGAGCTTTTCCACTGCGATCACCAGAACGTTGTTATCCCGCCGTCCACTCACCCGAGCGGCTTTCCGTATGCTTGGGATAGAACCGGAGAAGTGCCCGAGCAGCTCTGGAAGCCGACACGGGACCTTTACTGTTTCGAGGAGCCCGAAGGTCCACAACCCAAAGGGCGGAAGAAATCGGCACCATGGCATCTGCAATTCCGCGGAGAACTTTCAAGTCTCGACCTGGTCGGACTGCTCGAGGAGCTTGGGATTCCCGCCAAGGCCATTGACTCCGACTCGGGCAAATACGCGCTGGTTCGCTGTCCCTGGCACAATGAGCACACGGGCACCAAGGAAGGTGGGACATCTACGGTCCTTTGGCAGCGCGACGGACACCGTCCGGAGTTCCATTGTAGTCACGCCCATTGCGCGGAACGTAAGTTGAAAGAGGTTCTTGAATGGGCGGAAGCTAAAGAGTTCGGCATTGTCGACCGTTTCTGCGCCAGGGCCCGAGTATGGGAAGAGGACCAAACCAGTCCGGACGGCCGGCCGCGGATCCTGCACGCCATCGGACGGCTTGAATCGGAAGTCTACCGCGAAGTCGGCCAGGCGATCGGCCATCGCCACGCATGGTTCGTTCGGGCCGGCGAAGTTAACCTGATTGAATCGGTTCCCAGTGGATTCAAGTACTCGGTGGATCCCGAGACGCAGTACACCGTGAGCGCACACACGCTCGGGTTCAGGGCCCTGAACGGAATCCATGCTAAGGGCAACCTGGAGAAGTATGTAGAGCCCGGGATCCTGGTTAAGACAGAGGGTGGTGATGGTGATTCAGACCCCGAATTTTTGCCCAAGAGTTTCTCGAGCGATTTTTGTGCGGGTTTGATTCAGTCGGACCAACTCAAAGAGGAGCTCCCACTCATCGCCCGGATCCTCACCGTCGCTTTACCGTTCAGAGTGGGGGAGAAATTGATTTATCCTCGAAGCGGTTATGATCGGCGCCTGGCGACGTACCTCGTGCCGAATGCTCCCCCGATTCAACCGATGGCCCTGGAGAAAGCGCTGCAATTTCTCGATCAGGTCCATTCCGGGTTCTGTTTCACGAACGAGCAGAGTCGCACGCACGCATTGGCCAGGCTGATTACGCCGTTCGGCCGCGCTCTGTTGGGCTGGACGACGCGCGTACCGTTGTGGTTCTACACAGCGAATCGACCCCGTGCAGGCAAAGATTATCTGCACGGACTCACATTGATAGCTTACGAGGGAACGGCGTTTGAAGATCTTCCGATCGGCCGGGAATCGGAGGAAACCGGCAAACGCATCATGGCGGCCGCGCGCAGCGGCCGGCGGTTCATGCACTTCTCCAATTGCCAGGTCCATTTGCAGGACCAGTACCTCACCCAGGCGCTTACCAACCCGGTGATCAACGGCCGCCGGCTCGGCTCAAATGACGCTGCCAGCGATTTGTCGATCCCGAACGAAATGGAATTCAGCATCTCGGCCAATATCGGTTTGACCTACCGCGAAGATTTCGAGCCTCGCCTGCGAAAAATTGAATTGGCTTTTTTTGAAGAGGATCCCAACTCACGTAGTTTCCCCGACAAGTTCCTTCATCGCACGGTAAGAGAGCATCGATCCGACATGCTCTCGGCAATTGCCTCATTGTACGATAACTGGGCTAAGGTCGGCTTCCCATCTGGTAAAACGGCTTTCACGTCCTACCCCGAGTGGGCCGACGTCATTGGTGGCGTGATGCGGGCTGCGGGGCTAAGTGATCCTTGTCTACCATTTAAAGGTGAGTACGACACTGAGGGAGGCGACTACCGAACGGCCGCAATGACAGAACTGTTCAAGGTCTGTCACAAAGCATTCAAGGAAACGTTGGTAACTAAAAAGCAAGTTTATCAATGCGTTCAGGAAGCCGCAGAGACCAGCGAGATACTACGATGGTTTGGAGCTTTCGAAGGGACTGAAGACGCCCGGAAAAATCAAACGCGTCTTGGAATTCATTTAGGACGATTCAAAGGGCGAATACTCGGTTTAATCCGCCTAGATATTAATGAGATGGCAGCCAAATCACAGGATCGGCGGTTTAGTTTTGTCCCGGTCGATCCGGACACCTCGACACGTTCGGACACCTCTAACGGCTCATCGCAGGCGCGAGAGGAAATAGATATTTGTGGCGCACATAATGATGATGATATGTGTGTACGCGCGTTACGTGAGCGAGCCGTTGAACGTGTCCAAACGTGCCGAGGTGTCCAAACTTCATCCCCTTCGAAGGAAAAGCTATCCGTTCCGATTTTCTCGCTCTCGACCTTGAAACTTGTGCCGAGGTGAGGGTCTCGCCGAGGGAATCCGCCGAAAATTACGGTCTCTCAAGAGGCGTTGCGCCCGTGGAAAGGTGAAATCCGGCTTGTTAGCTTGGCCGATGAGGACGGCAACATCCAGCAATTCGATTTACGCTCCAAACCGTTGCCGACAGAAATTCTTGGAGTGATCAGCCGGCAACCGCTCATTATTCAGAATGCCAGTTTCGATCTGCTCTTTCTCGGCGCTCAACTTGGAATCAAGCCCAAAGAGGTTTTCTGCACGCTCACCGCAGCCAAGCTTTTGACTCCGTCAAAGAGCGTTCAGCATCAACTTGGCGCATTGCTCGAGCGCTATCTGGGCGTCAAGCTGCCCAAGGAACAGGGCGGCACCGATTGGGGTGGTCTTATCCTCACCGATGACCAGCTCGAGTATGCGCGCAACGACGTCCGAGTATCTGCACCGGCTTAAAAACGTGCTCGAGAAGGAGCTCTGGGCAAGCCGGCTTTAGTCCAGGTCTTTAAACTTGAGTGCGACCTCGTCCCGGTCGTTGTTGATATTGAGCGACACGGTTTCTCGGTCGACATCGCTTTACTGCGAAAGCTGCGTGACCAGGCGGAAAAGAAAAAGCGTGAATTGAAAGCGGTGCTCCGCTCGAAGTTCGCTCTTCCGCACTCTAAATCCCGATTCGCCGGAGCAAATCCTGAAAGCGTTCGAATCTGTTGGCGCCACGCTCTTGAGTACCGACGAGTCAATTCTCTCCGGCCTTGAGCACGAGCTCGCTCCCCTGGTGCTCGAGTATCGTGGGACCTCGAAGTTCGCCGGCACAGTCAGCGGGCTTTTGAAACACGTGCAGTCCGACGGCCGGATCCACACGCGATTTAATCCGCTTGGGACCGATACGGGACGGTTTTCGAGTTCCAATCCAAACCTGCAAAATATTACCAGGGGGTGAATTGCGAAGTTGTTTTGTTCCATCGGCGCCAGACCGGGAAGCTAACCGTTGCCGACTACAGCCAGATCGAATTGCGGATCGGCGCGATATTTGCAAACGACATCGTGATGCTGGACGCGTTCCGGTCCGGTGAGGATCTGCATCGCAAGACTGCGGGCCGCAATTCTTTCCAAACTGCTCGAAGCAATCACCAGGGAAGATCGCCAGCTTGCCAAGGCAGTGAATTTCGGGTTCATCTACGGCCAGAATGCGGAAGGTTTCCAGATCTACGCGAAAACCCAGTACGGAATCACTCTGAGTCTGGAAGAGTCGGCCGAATTCAGGCGCCTGTTTTTTGAGCAGTACCGCGGTTTGCGCCAATGGCACAAAGCGGCTTGGGAGAACGTCGATTTCACCGACGAAGCCCGGACTGTTCTCGGTCGTCGACTTTCGCCAAACGCCGATACCGATTGGGCAAAGTTTGAGCTACTGACAAACTATGTCGTTCAGGGGAGCGCTGCCGATGTGATCAAGGCGGCAATGGTGAAACTCGCTTACCGATTGCCTGCAGACGATCACCTGGTGGCAACCGTGCATGACGAGGTTCGTCTCCGCGATGTTCCAGCGGAAGGAGCAAACGGAATCTGTGAATTGGTCCGCATGACGATGGTCGACGCGTTCAGTGAAGTTTTTGAAACCGACGTCCCGATTGAAGTGGAAGCCAAAGTATGCTCGAGCTGGGCGGGAGAAATAGCGATGGCTAACCGTAATTCCCGCCGTCGCGCCAAACAACTCGCCCAACAGATCGCAGCCGAACATCAGGCAGGCAGGCGAGTGTCCGCACCGGCCAGCCGTCGACGCAGTAAGTGGAAAGGCCACGGCTCCATGCGGCCCTCGAACGGATCCAAGCTTCCCGGAAGTTTCAGCCGGCCGGGGTTTGGCTAAATCAATTGAGAATTGACTTTATAACGCGTATAGTGGCTCTCAACTGCAACTCGGACGTACAGCGGCTTTAATTTCGCGGCTGAAGGCGCACCTGGAGAAGGTGGGTCTGTCTCAGGTGACGTTAGCTAAAGAACTCAGGATTTCGCCGGCCAACCTTTCCGAGATCCTTCGTGGAAACAATTCGCCAAACTCGGAAACCGCGCTGCACATGCTCGAACTCTTGGAATCAAAATCTATGTCTGCACCCCTTTTCACACCAAAACCCGATCGCCCGCCGCGCGTCGAAGATCCCGCCGACAGCCCGCCCACGCTTTCCGCGGCTAAAGAGCGGATCTCCGCGTTGAAAGCCGAGCTGCGGCAAGCCCGCGGCACAGCTTCGCCTCCGACGAGCAGAAGCACATCGCCCAGATCAACGCCGGCAATCCCGACGCCCACATCCGGGCCGCAATCTCGCGTGGAACAACTGAAGGCAGAGGCGCGCGCTACGCCAGATGGCCGCGGAATGATTTTCAATGAGCCTCGGCAAGCGCCAAAAATGAGTCAGAAACAAGCGCCAGCGGTCGGTCCAGGATTGCCGGGCGTACATTTCACGCCCAATCCGGTGACCGAGCCCGCTCCTCAAGTGCGAATCCCAGAATCGGCGTGTTCCCCATACCTTATTAATTTGATCATCCGGGAAATGCCTCTCATCGATCTCCTTAGCGCTCTCGCAAACCATGAAAACACCGCGCTTGCCATGAGTATGTGCTACAACGAGGCGCAGTTGCGCAGAAGCCTGTCACCGCAAGACCCCACCTAACCAAACTTTCGAAATGAGGTTACTCTCTCATTTTTCGCCTCATTTCGAGAAACCCCGTCGGGTCCGTTTTTCACTCACCGGATCCGGCGGGAGCCTTTCTAAACAATCGATTAATTAACCTATGACCTCACTCCAATCCGCAGAAGCTGCCGTGAGTTCCACGGAACGCGAATTGTCCGCGCTCGATAAACTCGACGCGACCGTAACCGCCAAAGAAGCCGAGCTTGCCAAAATTAAGGCCGATATCGCGACTAATGCCGCGGATTCCTCTGGCGATTTCGAGGAAAAAGCGCGCGACGTTACACGGGCACCTCACCGAACGCGCATTCCTGCTCGAAAGCGACCTCGGATTCGCCAAGGCAGCCGCTAACGAGCAGCGTAAACGGACCCTGGATGTCGGCAATTCTTGCGAAAGCTTCGCTTCGCGCGCTCAGCAACCTAGTCCAGCAGTCAACGGAAGCGGCCGCCGCCGAAGTCCTCGACCAACATCTGGATGTGACGCAAGCGAGACATCTGTAACCACAGGTCATCGCGCGGTTCCGGTCTGTGCTCGCGGTCCGTGATCAAGCCGCCACCACAAATTCCGGCCGCAACTTGGATGAGCCCGAAGCTTTAGCGCAATTCCGCGGGATGCGTGCGAGAGACTACGAGCCGCTTGTGAAACTGGCTGAGGGGTTGACGCTGGAGCCGGCGCCCGCCGCAAAGCCTGAACTCGTCGCGGCATAAAGGGACAAAGCTGATTATGCCATCAAAACCCACACCTCGCGGACCGAATCATCCACTCGGACCACGGCCAAAGCCGCACCCGAAACCGCCGAAATAGGAGACACCATTGGCCACCCGTGCAGAGCTCCAGGCCGAGTTATCGATCAATATTGGTCCGTTCCAAAAAGGCCTTCACCAAGCCACGGAAGGCGTCCGAGAATTCTCGAAAAAGACCGCGGAGGCTGGCAAAGACATCGCGAAGGAATTAGCTGGGAACGATCTTTCTAAGTTGCTCGGACTTGCCGGCGCGACTGCTGCGGTCTCCGCTTTCGGATTGGCGCTAGTCGAGGCTGGCAAAAAAGGTATCGAGGCGTTTCGCGATTTCGAGAAGGTCCAACTGCGGATTCAGCAAAACCTCAAAGATCGCAGCCTAGGCGCTGGGCTCACCGCGAACATTGAGGAAACATCCGGCGCGGCTGGTTCGTTTGCTGAACGCGGGAACGCCGCAGCAATACTGCTCGAAGCCGGGATTCAGCCTGGGCGTGACATTGAATCCTCCAAAGAGAAACCCGGAATTGGCGGTGTGCCAGGCGCAACACAAGACGCCTCTGGGCTGATCACGTTGCCGACGCAGGAGAAAACAAAGGCACTCGACAGCGGCACCCAGACAATCCTGCACGCGCTCGACGAATGGTCGAAACGCAACGGGGACACTCAGTCCCAGATGGCCGAGACGCTGCGCATGATGCACGCAGGCGGCGCGGATAGCGGTGAAGGGATGACTCGGGCGCTACGGTCTTTCAAAGGCCTGGATATCGCGCTGCAGCCTTTCGTGGACGCTGCTAATCGCGGGCATGCGGGCGAGCAAGGTTATGTTCCCAAGACAGCTGCGGACCTGCTTAAATCAAAGCAGTTAAATTTCCAGGATATTTTGGGCGCCATTGTAAAATCCGCTCCCAAAGATGCGGTCAGCGAATACGCAAAAACCTTCCAAGGCCATGTCAGACGAATTAAGCGCCCGATTCGATGAACTGTACAAAGCGATCGGCGCGGCTTTAGCCCCCGACCTGGAAAAATTGATGGAAGAGTTCACGGCACAACTGCCCAGACTTACCGCCGCGATTGAGCCGGTCGCACTGGAACTAGAGCGGGATATTGTGCCAGCCTTGAAAGCGTTTGCCGAGGCGCTTGGTGGCGCGGCCCGCCTCTTGACCGGCAATCAAAAAAAAGCTGGCGCTGGAGACGTTAATTTCCTTTCCGGCTTACAAAGCAGGGGCTCGCTGGACGTAGGTGGCAAATACCTCGACGGCCATCAGCCAGGCCAAGTGAGGGGCGAAGATTCGATGACGCAGGAACGGCATTCTTATCTCCGAAATGTTCGACGAGGGTCGCTACGCTCTGCTACAAGACCTTCACCAGACGGTTCCCGGCACAATACAACTTCAACGCCAAGTCGAAGGTCGCAACGAAGCCGGTGGACTAACTCCAGACGGGCGACATATCGGGGATAAGATCGATAACTTGGCCAACTCGCTGCGAGATCCAAAGAGCCCGTGGACACCGATGCCAGGGGATATCGACTACTGATGAACCTTACCTTACCAAAGCCCGAGTTGATGAACGTGAAGCCGGCAGTGGTGCGAATGGTCAGGCGACCTCGGCGTATCACAGTCATTGTGTTGACGCCACCAAAGCGCACCATACCGCCAGTCTGGGCGTGACTGACTCTTATTCGTTCGTGCTCTCTGCCTATGACCAAGCAAGAGGTTGAGTCAGTCTATGGGCAAAGCGTCTACGAGATTCAGATGAGCATTGCGACCAGAACCTTCTCCCTCATGGTCGCCAATCGACCAATACCCGCAGAGTTCGCGCAGATGGCAGTCACGGCATTGAACGCATCAGCGGAGTTCGCTGCCATCGTGCTGGGCAATCCAGGGCCCACGATAGAACCGCAAGGTGATCGGACCTTGGAGGAGAGAGGCGAGCCACAGCGCCAAGCCTGGAGCGGCGCCGGGCATCGTGGGTGATGATCCGAGGCCAGCCATGCTGTTCAACTGCCTAATGCAATGCAAAGGAATCTCTTCTAGTGCATGACTTACGTCATCCAGGTCCCGGTTGCCTCCTCGCACCTAGTCCTTTCACTGAATCAATTGGAATTTATCCCGTAAAATACGTAATAAGTCTGAGCCGATGAACGTCAAAGAACTCGCGGACCTGTTTGGTGTTTCGAAATCCTGGCTCTACGGATTGAAGAAATCTTTCCCAGCGCAAGTGCCGAAACACAAAGACGACCTCGAAGGGTGGCAACGGTTTATTTCGGCTCACCGCATCGAGGCGACGGGGGGCGATAGAATCCCGCTGAGTCCGCGGATATCGCGCCGCTAGAGTGCACGGGTGCAGATTGCACTGATGCTCATTCCGATGGAAGGAGCATCTCTAGGCGCTGAGTCTGCTGCACCGTTCTTTCTGTAATCGTTCCCGAGTGTCAGAGTGTCATCTCGTTGACACTGAGCAATCCTGCCTCCTTCGCTAACTGCGCGGTAGAATGGTTCCCTCCTATGGGGGGAACCTCTGTTTTCGCCTCATATTGGTTGGTGCCCGGTCTCAACTTCACCAACTCGGCCAGCAAGTATCAATGCCCCTGGTACTCGCGGCACCGCCCCTTCACGCTAGCACCCATACGGCGGCCTGGTAGGCATCGTGAAGACGAAGACGTAGGTGGCCGCTGTGATCACCAGCAGAACCGTGAGCGTTATCAGGGCCCCTCTCATGCGTCTGACTACGCGCTGGCCGGCTCGTGGTGCACACCATTAGTTTCCCGATATATCGCCTTTGCTGCGTCGCTCTTTAACCCGAAGGCTGGGGGTAGATGCACCCGGCGCAAGAAAGTCGTCACGCCTTTGCTTAGCGCTTGTTTTGTGATGCCGCAATGATCAGCGAGATCGGTAACCGTTCGTCCCTCTGTGGAAGGCAATCCTAGGGCGACCGAAACCTGAATGAGTGCCAGGCGTGCGTCTTGAGCGCGCATGCAGAAATCGTCGATGCAATAAAGAACGTCCAGGAGGGAAATGCATGCATGCCGGAACTCGGATCCTTCAGGCCACTCATACGGCTCGAGCTCGTCGATCGGATCCGCTACATAACTCGCACTGTCCCATGTCGAAGGATCAGAAGAGTAGCAGCCGGAATCGCGGAACACTGGCCGATTATGGTACTTATAACCCGAGGCGATGCAAGCGCTTGGTGATCGGCGGTAACGTAGAAGCCGGTGCCAATTGAGGTGACGCTCGGCAAGCATGGAGGAAAACGAGATCAAGGTAGTCGGACTACCTTGATAGGGTCTAATCCCCGCGCGCGTAGGGCGAACGTTTTTGAAGGTCGTTTAGGCGGTGGTAAGACAGTCTAATCCCCGCGCGCGTAGGGCGAACAGCCTTAGAGTATCCGGCTTCGTGCATATATTTGTCTAATCCCCGCGCGCGTAGGGCGAACTCACTCTCCGCGCGAGAGCCCGTGATGACTCCGATTTGCGCGCTCGAGGAACTTGGCGCGCCGATCGGGAGGTGTGCTCCAGTAGCCTTGCGGCGGCAACTCAATGCCCAGTTTACGGCATCGCTTCTTTAAGCCGTTGTCCGTGATCCCGAGTTCATGTGCGGCTCTGGTGAGCGGTTTTTCCCAAACCAACGCCTGCAATTTCTTGCGGCTGAGTTTTTGATGCGGCGGGATCTTGGGGAGAGCTACGACTGGCTGTGGCGTTCGGCGTTCGAGCCCGATATCGATTTGACTATCGGCCGGCGCGAGGTGCCCGTAGTGCCTCTCGGCAGTTTCTACGTTGTGGCCTGCCCAGTGAGCCACTTTATAAATCGAGACGCCGGCTTGCACCCTAAGCGAGGAGAAAGTTCTTCTTAAATCGTGGAACGTGCAGTTGATGCCCGTTTGCATAAGAAGCCGTTCAAAGCGTCTTTTGAAATCGAAGCGGTAGCGCCAGTGCTCAGCTCGGACCTTATTGGGCGCGATCATGAACGGTGAGCGCAAGCCGTAGACCTCGACAAGGAATTGTTGGAACTCTCGCGTCATCGGAACCGTGCGGTTCTTCCTGTTTTTGGTTTGCCACTCGTTGGATTGCTGCATGTGAATCACCCGGTGCTCAGTGTCGAACCATTCCGCTCTGGCCATTACGCACTCGATGTAGCGAAACCCTGCGTGGATCGCACAGTACAACGCGAACCGCAGCTCCACGTCCACGCAGGAATCGATAAGCCGTTGAGCGTCGGGCAACGGAAGGTAGTTGTAGCGGATCCCTTTGGTGTGCCGGGGGATCTTTACTTTGTCGGCCGGGTTGCGCTCGAGCAAATGGCGTTCGTCATCGCAGCACCAGGCGAGGAAGGTTTGAACCTGGTAGAGGTACGCCGCCGCGGTGGCGACCTTCACATGGCAGGCTTTATCGTTAAACCAGTCCTGAAGCGTCTGCACGGTGATCTCTTCCACAGATCTGCAGGAAGGCCCGCTGATGTCGAGAGCCCAGCTTCGCAGGACGTAGCCGTTGTCCCGAGTCCAGTTTGGACTGCGGAGGAAACGATTGAAATCAAGGTAACGCTCAACTTCTCTCTCAATCAGATGGCCCGGGGTCGTGCGCTAGGGGGATACGCTGTCCATATGCTGTTCTCTTGGGGGGGTGAACGTGAGTTGAATACATATGAGCCACTCGTTTTTATGAGGATTGCGGAAACAAGTAAAGAAGTAAAATAACGTTTACAAATGATGTATAAGTTTCTTGTTGTCGCAAAAGTTTCTTAAGTTTCTTAAATGCTTTCTTTGTCTCTCTTTGTCTTTCTTTGTGTTTCTTTAAGACAGCGAAGCGGCCGCGCCGAAGCAGCGCTAAGCGAAACCTTCCGGCACGGATCGAATGCCGGGGCGAGTGAGGGAAAAGGTAAAAAGTGAGCACAGAATGAGCACCGAGACCCAATCTCCCTAGGCAGTGCGGTCGACAAGGAGTCGCACGCAATGGCAGAAGCCAATAAAAAGTTGCCAGTGGCCGTGCCTAATGTCAGTGTGGCTAACGACTCCCCATCTTGTCGGTCCAGAGAAGGGTGAGTCGGCACGGGTGGAATCCTATGCTGCATCACTCATGGGGCGACGCGTCAACAGCCTCCGATCCAGAACTTGCCGAAAATCTGCGTTTTCGGTGCGACGCTTTTCCTGGACCTACGGAGTGGTGTCTTCATCCGGTTTGCGGCGCCGCAGCAAATTCGTCTTAAGACAATGCCCGTCGTTGTTTCCCTTTTTCACCCCCCTCTCTTCCTTCGAAACGGACATTTGCAAACCATTCTGCCGGCGCTCTTTCGGAGACGACTCCCGATGGTATTCCGCAGGGAGCGATTAGAACTTGCAGACGGCGATTTTCTTGATCTCGATTGGGCAACATCAGGCGGAGACAGACTGGCAATTCTTTCCCACGGCCTGGAGGGATCTTCTGAAGATCGCTGTATACGCGGGATGGCAACTCGGCTTCAGACGACAGGGTGGGATGTGCTGGCATGGAATTTTCGCGGATGCGGGCAGGAACCGAATCGGCTCCCGCGATCTTATCACAGCGGTGAAACGGGCGATTTAGGCGCAGTCATCGCACTTGCAGCGGCCAGATACCAGCGGATCGCGCTCATTGGATTTAGCCTCGGCGGGAACGTGACACTGAAATATCTCGGCGAAGGGGCCTGCCATCCCGCAGTGATCGCCGGGATTGGGGTTTCGGTACCGATCGATCTCGCGGCTAGTGCCGACGCCATTGACCGCCGTTGGAGCAACCGCCTTTATCTTCGGCGATTTCTCAGCAGGCTGGTGCCAAAAATAGAGGCGAAAGCGTTACGCTTCCCGGAGCAGTTAGACGCCACCCGGAGCCTTTCGATCCGAACGTTGCGGGAATTCGACGATCTGTATACGGCACCCATTCACGGATTTCGCGATGCGATGGACTATTGGGAGAAATCGAGTGCCAGACAATACCTGGATCGGATCAGAGTCCCCGTGCTTCTCTTGAACGCGCGCGACGATCCTTTTCTCACCGTGGAATCGTTCCCGTATGCAGAAGCGGAAAAAAACCCTCACTTTTTCTTCGAAGCTCCCGAGTGGGGCGGCCACGTCGGATTCATCGATTCGGCACGCAACATCCGGCCGTGGTATGAGTCGCGCAGCGTTGAGTTTCTCAAATAGGAGGAGTTGTCAGTGGCAGTTGTCAGTTGTCAGTGTCAGTTGCCAGTGTTCAGTTGTCGGTGAGAAGTGGAAGGTTTGAGACCAATTGTTAATGAGCAGGAATGAGATCGAATCAGCCTGCAAACAGAGGCTACTGGGATCGTACACATCAATGAATTGAAACTCAAAGCTCGAGCCGCAGGATCTTCCGCTGACAACTGACACTGGCAATAGACAACTACACTGGCAACTGACAACTGACACTGGCAACTTCTTGTCAGTGTTCAGTTTGTCGGTGAGAAGTGGAAGGTTTGAGACCAATTGTTAATGAGCAGGAATGAGATCGAAACAGCCTGCAACCAGAGGCTACTGGGATCGTGCACATCAATGAATTGAAACTCAAAGCTCGAGCCGTAGGCATCTTCCACTGACAACTGACACTGGCAATTGACAACTTACAGGTCCCCTTCCACTGGCAACTGACAACTGACACTGACAACTTCTTCTATGACCATTCGATTGTTGGCGTTACTGATAGGCCTCTGTGGCCCTTCGATTGCGACTGAAAATCCGGCTTTTTCCACCGGTTTGGTTGAGATCGAGTTCAATCCTGCGAAGTGTGCAGTCCGATTTACTTTGGGCGCTCTTCTTCACACCGTTCGTGGGACTTTCCAAGTCAAGAGCGGGACCGTCCGGTTCGATCCGGCCACCGGCCAGGCTAGCGGTCAAATCACCGTCGATGTGAGAACTGGAGAAACCGGAGAAAAAGAGCGGGACCGGCAAATGCATGAAAATGTTCTGGAGTCCAATCGCTTTCCTGAAGCAGTTTTTACTCCTGACCATGCAAAAGGTCGACTTGCTTCGCTTGGTGAATCGCAAGTTGAAGTTCACGGCTCTTTGCGCATCCATGGCGGCGAACACGACATGACGATCCCCGTCAGGGTCAAGATGCAAAATAACCTCGTGACGGCGAAAGCGAGTTTTAACGTTCCATACGTCGCTTGGGGAATGAAAGACCCGAGCAACCTTGTGCTGCGCGTGGATAAAAACGTGGACGTCGACGTGACGCTCGCCGGAACCCTAATCCACCAGTAGCGGGCTGGAAGCGAGCCGTTAGAGAAAGTTGCCAGTGCCAGTGGTCAGTGGTCAGAGAGGGCTGGAAGTTTTGATGGAGGCATGATTTTGATGAGAGACTTGCGGCTGTGCAAATATAGAAATCGCGACAGTATCTGAAACACGATGCCCGAGCTATGAATCTCTTCAACTGGCCACTGGCACCGACAACCGGCAACTTCTTCTAATGCTAAATCTCCTCTTGGACAAAGTTGCTGCCAAGTTTCCGGACAGCATCGCTTTGATTATCAAGCAAAAGTCCTACACCTACGCCGAGCTTCGCAGGCTCACTCAGTCCTTGGCAGCCTCGCTGTTGCGGCGAGGAATCAGTCCAGGGGATCGAGTTGCATTTCTGTTGCCAAACTGCCTGGAAATAGTGTTGTGCTACTATGCCTGCTTCAAAATTGGCGCAATCGCTGTACCGCTTAACATTCGCTTTCAGGCCGCACTCCTGAAGTATGGACTCATCCACAGCGGGGCGCGTGTTCTCATTAGTGAACCGGAACTGTTCGCAAAGATTGAAGAGATCAGACCATCGCTGGCTGGCGTCGAACAGTATTATCTGACTTGCCGTGCCTCGGAAGTTGGTGGAGTCCGGCCATTTGATGAGTTAGTCAAGGCGCCATGTGAAACGGATCTTCTGTCGGTGTGGCAAGAGAACAGTGCGGCGGCGATTTATTATACATCGGGCACAACCGGTTTGCCGAAGGCGGTGATCCATTCCCACGCGAGCTTGGCGCGAGCTACTCAAATCCAGATTGCCCAGATGGCGATTTCACCTGATGACACGACGCTGATCATGTTCCCGATATGCTATTTGATCGGTTTCGGTTCGCAGATTTTGCCATTTCACAGCTGCGGCGCCACCTGTGTCCTGCTGCCTTATTTTGAGCCGCGCCTGGCTCTCGAAACGATACAAACTTATAAACCAACCAAAACCTATGGCTTCCCGAAGCTGTACAACGAACTAATTAACTGCCAGGAAGCCGGCCGGTATAGCGTTCGGTCGCTCAATTTTTGTTTCTCCGCCGGTGAATCGATTCCTGTCGCCGTCCAGGAGCGATTCAATCGGATATTTGGCGTCGAAATTACAGAGGGCTGCGGGATGACTGAGCTTCAGATCTACTGCATGAACCCACCGTATGGCAAGAAAAAGGCCGGCTCTATTGGCAGACCGATCGCTGGTATGGAGCTTTCTCTGATCGATGATTTCGGGAGCCCGATTTCGAAAGCCGGCGAAATCGGTGAGATGATTGTCCGCGGCGGAAGTATGACCACCGGTTATTGGAGGGATCAGCAATTAACCACTCGGAATATAAGGGAAGGGTGGTTTCACACCGGCGATCTTGCTTATAAGGACGAAGAGGGTTCTTACTGGTTCGTGAGCCGCAAATCGGAGATCATCAAACACCAGGCTGGCTTGGTTTCACCCATTGAAGTCGAAGGGGTGTTGTATCGACATCCTTCAGTTCGGGAGGCAGGCGTCGTAGGAGTGCCGGACAAATTCGGTCACGAGTTAGCGCAGGCATACGTGGTTCTGAAGCAGGGCGGCACCCCGGTAACGGAACGACAACTAATTGAATTTGCGCACCTGCATCTGCCAGAATATAAAGTGCCTTACCAGATTGTTTTCACCGAGAATCTAACGTACGGACCCACTGGAAAGATTGACCGCAAAGCTTTGCGAGAGAATGCTGGATGCCGTGGAGGAGATTAGTGGAAGTTGTCACTATAATCAGAAGAAAAGAGGAAGCTCCGTCATTCCCACCTTCTGAGTTTTTGATTGTCAAGCTGACAAAATAACCGTAGAAGACGGCATAGCCCGTAGTAGCGCTCTGTGGTGACAATGCGTGACTCCTCCCCCCGTTTTTCAAGGTTAGACGCGCGGTCTGTTCCGCTGTCCTCTCTTTCAAAATGGAACGGGAATCGTCCGAATATTACCGCCATTCCGCAGTTTAACCCGATTCAACAAAAACCTGTATGAAGAAGCTTCTCTTTTTGCCGATCGCTCCGGCCTCGTCACCGCTCTGCATCGGCGCAGACGATCGCCACCTGAAAGCCGGAATCCGAGGTGACACAACGTCTCTCCGATATTTGCTTTTTGCGCGGAGGAATTTCGTATGAAAAAGCTAAACTTCTTTGCCGCATTTGCGATCGCGACACTCGCCGGGCTATTGGTAAGGCCGGCACACGCTGAGGACAAGGAACTGAAAATCGGCGTCGTAGCAGCAGAATCTGGATCGTTTGTATCGGCCGGCAACACGATTGTGGCGGCCGCAAAGCTCGCCACACAACAAATTAACGATGCGGGCGGCATAAAGGTAGGCGGCACAGACCTATAAGATAAAACTCTACATCCGCGACAACCGGACGGATGTGAATGTGACGATCGCGGCTGCCCGCGAATTGGTCAACGACATCGGCGTCAAGGCAATCTGGGGAACCGAAACTCATGATTTCTCGGTGTCAATGGCGAAGATCACCGGGGCGGCAGAAGTTACTTCAGTTTTCGGGCAATAGTTCATTAGGGGCGGTCCTCGGACGACAAATCAGTGGCCCCGGGGGGTTGGTTGCATTACACATTCCAGTCTGAACCTCAGGAATGGCAACGCAGCGGAAGTACGGCAAGAGGGGTATTGTCGCTTTTGACATCCACTGCTTGGCCCATCCTCCGAAGCATTCGGTGGTATGTGTAGGCAACGACGCGACCGGACAATATCTCTCTTCCCATTATGTAAAAGCGCTCGAGGCGGAAGGGCAGCAAGTAGATCTGGTCAAATATCCGCCGGATACGACGGATTTTTCGCCGCTTTTGACGCGAATTAAGGGGTTGAATCCCGATATCGTCCATTTTTGGTACAATGGGGATTCAACGTTGACCGCTTTTCCTCAGGCGCTGAAGCTAGATATCGCGCCTGCGTATTTTCTGTTCGGCGTTGACCCGGGTATCTATCAGCAGCGGCAAGCTGAAGTCCGACAAACCGGTAACGATGAGCTGCGTACCGGTCTGCTGGGGTTCATCCCCTTATCCGGTGGTGCAGGACTATTTTAAGAAATATTTCGAACTTGGGTGCGTCCAAGGGTCCTCAATCATCCGTGTCGTTGCTTTATTACGACTACTTCATCATGTACGCCAAGGCGCTGGAGGAAGTTGGGTCAATCGATAACCCTGACGCAGTTGTCGATGCGCTTCTTAAGATGAGTTACCAGGGAGTGGTTTCTCCGGTACCGCTGACTTTTAACGCGCATCATCAGGTTACGTTCGCGACGGAGGTATGCCTGGTCAAGCCAGGTACATCTGATGATTTTAATTGTACCGTCGAGCAGCCTCCGCCAGCCCCTCCAGCTGGTGATTCAGGAGGGTAGACTCCGAAACGTGCAGACTGACATCCGGGAACGCCGGCGGTTCGCAGAACTGGCCGGACTCGCGGTGATCTTCCTCGCAGGTATTATTCAGAGGGCGACTAATGGAAATATTCATTCAGCAGCTGGTAAACAGTCTATCAGTTGCGAGCGTAACGGTACTGATAGGAATAGGGATCACGTTTATCTTTGGATTAGCAGGCATAGTGAACTTCGCGCATGGAGAATTCCTGATGGTTGGCGGAATGATCACGTGGTTCCTGGTTACTTCCGGGATTAATTTCTTTGTCGCGCTGTTGGGCGCAATGATCTTCGTCGGTGCTCTCGGATTTGTGGCAGAACGCGGGTTGTTCCGGTTCACTTTGGATAGGCCAATGAACGGGTTCATTATGTCGATCGGTCTAAGCGTGATTCTGCAGCATATCGTTATTCGCGCTTTCAACGAAGTACAGAAAGACCATTCCTGACCCGATCGGAACAGTGTGGGTCATAGGAGGCATCGATATCATCGCCATGCGCGCCATTGTCGTTGCACTCACAGCTGTCGTAGTCGCCATCACATATTTCGGGATTTCGCGCAGCCGATATGGCATGGCCTTGCGAGCGAGTATCGCGGACCAGGATACTGCAGCGCTTATGGGTATACCAGTGAGGCGGTATGTCACCGGCGTTTTCGTCTACGGCAGTGTCCTGGCCGGGTTCGGGGGGGCATTAATGATCGCTCTTTTCCCAATCACGCCTTTTACCGGAAGTGTCGTTATAATCCGAGGATTTGCCGTTTCCCTGATTGGCGGACTCGGTAATGTTGGAGGCGCCGTCGGTGGGGGGCTTCGTTCTCGGCCTGGTCGACGGCCTAAGTGCTGGATACGGCTTCCCGGAATGGACGGATGCCTACTCGCTCGTAGTTATGATCGTGATTCTGATAGTCCGTCCGCAAGGATTGTTCGGCGGGACCTTGGACCGCGTTCGACATCCTGAGCTCACGAGGTGTCGCAAGACTTGAATGATGAGCGATAGTACCCAGTTTCAGAACTGGTCAGGCTCTTCGCTGAGCGAAATCGGCCTTGGGAGCAAAGGATAGTCGGGTGGGTGCAGTTGCTTCTGCCGGGAACTCGGCGTGGCAATTGTAGCCATGGGTTTCTGGTCGGTTTCCCATGGCTTAATCCGGGCTACCGATTTTTGTCTCTCGCGATCACGACCGGAATCACTGCGATCGCGCTCTACGGCCTTGGGCTTCAATTCGGTCAGGGAGGCATTATGTCCGTCGGACACGCTGCGTTCATTGGGGTGGGCGCTTACACCGCGGCAATTCTTGGCAGTCAAGCTCGGCGTCGGTTTCTGGGTAGCGCTGCCCTTTTCGATGGCGCTCTCCGCCGGAATTCTTGCCGGTCTTGATTGGTCTTGCCATCGCTGCGAGTGAGCGGGCAGCACTACATCATCATCACCTTTTGCTTCTGTGCATCTGCTGAACATTGCTTTGATCAACGGCGGCACATTTACCGGTGGCGCGACAGGATCTGGATGTGGGATCCATTGATCGGATATTCAAGTATCAATTTTGATCAGCTTCGGAACGTATATTACCTGGTCATGGTGGCGTTGCATGATCTGCCTGCTGGTCGAGCTATTTGATCGTGAATTCTTCCTACGGTCGGACTCTGCGCGCAATCCGTGAAAACGAACCGCTCGCGCGAGCTGTGGGCATCAATGCGAACCGTGCATAAGATTGGCGTGCTAATGGTCAGCGGCGCATTTCGCGGGTGTCGCCGGCGTCCTGCAAGCGTATTATCTGCGCCATATTTCGCCCGGTTTGTACGGTCCGTTTCCCAGCCTTTATCTTGCTCTGATGGTCATGCTTGGGGGCGCGCGCCTGATTTATGGACCGCTCGCCGGGGCGATTATCGTGAATTTTCTTCCCGAGATGATGAAGCTCGATCCGATTGATTCGAGAATCGCTTACGGAGTGGGGCTGCTTCATCGTAATCCTGCTGCTTCCGGGCGGGGTCAGCGGCGGTCTTTTGGATGTATACCGATGGCTCATGTCAAGACGTCAGGATCGATAAAAGGAGGACGAGTACTATGGCCGACGCTGGATCGATTGCGGGGTTACGTAAGGAATTTGGAGGAGTAATCGCGTTAGCCGGCGTTGATATTTCGATTGAGTCGGATAAGATAGTCGGCATTATCGGACCGAACGGATCCGGCAAGACGACTTTGTTCAATGTTATCGCAGGGGTACACAAACCGACGGCTGGATGCGTAACTGTGGCAAGGGTAAGGATATCACTGGCAGATCCACGCTACCGGATCGCGCGGGACGGGATTGGTGCGGACATTTCAGCAAGCAATGTCGTATCCGGGCCTCTCGGTCCGGGAGAATGTCCGCATCGCGTGCGAGCATGGGCGCGCGCGCGATGGGATGGGTCAAAACAAAGATGGAGTTCACCGGAAGAGATTCTCAGTTTCGTGGGTCTGAGCAGCGTCTCGCGTGACGAATGGCCGGTTCAATGCCATTCGGGAATCTGCGCCGCCTCGGCTGTGGCTGTGCGCATTGGGCGCGAATCCGTTACTTCTGCTTCTCGATGAACCGGCTGCAGGGCTGAGTAATAACGAAACGGAGGAACTGTCAGAGTTGATCCTGTAGATTTCCGGAGTTGGGTGTTGGCGTTTGCCTGATCGATCACGACATGTATTTGAGTGGGAACTCTGTGCGAACGCCTTGATGGTTCTCAATTTCGGGACCAAGATCGCCGAAGGACCACCGGAATCTCGTATTGAACGACCCGAAAGTCACGGAAGTCTACCTTGGGTGGGGAAATATGATGCTGCTGCAGAGTCGAGCATCTGCGAACTGCGTACGGCGCGGTGGTGGTTAATCGGGATGTGTCGCTGAGCGGTTGAGGCGGCATGAAATCGTCACAATTCTCGGCCCCAATGGAGCAGGGAAATCGACACTGCTACGTGCGATTTCAGGGTTGTTCCGACCAAGGAATGGGACTATCCGGTTCGATGGCAGCGATGTAACGGGCAGGCCCGCCGAGCGCAGATGGCCAGCCACGGGAGTGGTCATGGTGCCTGAAGGACAGCGCATATTTGCCGATCTGACAGTCCAGGAAAATTGCGGCTCGGCGCCTATTGCCGCAAGGATCGTGACGCCATCGAGGAGGACATCAAACTGATGGAGTCTCATTTCGATGTGCTCGCAACAAAACGGGGAGCGAAGGGCGGTGAACTAAGCGGGGGCCAGCAACAGATGTTGTCGATTGCCCGCGGACTTATGGCGCGTCCCCGCATTCTCTTGCTCGACGAACCATCGCTGGGCTTGTCGCCCTTACTGATCAAAGAGGTGCGCTCTGTCATCCTTGCCGTACGCGCAAAATTTTCTGCGGCGGTCCTGCTCGTTGAGCAGAACGCGGGTCTGGCGCTCGCGGTCGCGGAAAGAGGTTACTTGTTGCAACATGGTCAGATCGTCGCCTCAGGTGCCATCGCAGGAACTTCGAGACAACCGTCTGATGCACGAACTCTACTTGGGGCACGGCAGAACGAGGTAGTCAGTGGTTTATTCAACAACGTTCAACACGAATCGCTCGCTTTGTTAGCGCTGATATTTATACTGAAATTGGGAAGCTCCACTTTTTATGGTAAATTTTTAAATTGCGGGCCGCAAACCGCACTGACGCCCTTGAATACATTGAAGCGCCGATTCCAAAGGCGATCCTTTAAGATTCTCTCCCACGTCGTCTCCCGACGATTGATCGTACCGGGACTGCTTGGGTTCACCGCCATTTTTCTTCACGCCGCGCAAGCGGATCTGCCAGCATTGCACAAACAATTGCAGGCGGCCGAGGAAGCCTCCGATAATCCGTCAATCATTGAGTTGAGCCGGCGAATCGTCGACGCGGATCCGAACGATTCGGCCGCCTGGGAGACACTCGCGACGAAACAACTGGAACTAAACGACCAAGATCGTTGCGGCGCAACGCTGGACGCATGGCAAGCTCGGGTACATCCCCAGCCAGAAGCAATTGACGACATCCGCGGCGATCTGGCAATGGCGCGAAAAGACTACAAGTCAGCCGAACATTTCTGGCGCTTGCACATCACAGCGAATTCCGCAGCGACAGACACTCTGGAGAAACTCGCCAAGCTCAGCGAATCCATGGAGCATTGGCAGGAAGCGGTGAATTGGCGGACTCGGGCACTTGCAGAAAGCAAAACAGTTGCGGGATTGATCGCCAGAGCGAACGACTATTTGGAACTTCGCGCATGGGACAAGGCAATTGCCGATATCAACAAGGCGAACACCATCGATCCCTCCGACGCTACGCTCAAAAAAGCGCTGCCCCGATTCGAACTCCTGGAGAGGTTCTTGCCGCAAATAAAGGCATTGGATGCCCTGATTGCAAAATCGCCGGCGGCACCTCTTCCGTTGCTGGATCGCGCACGGCTGTTCACTTTGACCGATAGTCCGAATCTCGCTCTAAAGGATTCTGAACATGCACTGAATCTGGCCTCCGGAATGATGAGAGCTCGGATACAGGCCGGAGAAGCGCTGTTGGACCTCGGCCGAGGTGACGAAGCGGCGAACTTGGGTGTGAGCTACGATCTGAAACGCGACAAGAGCAATCATGTGCCCGGGGAATCGCTCCGCGCGCTGGGCTCGGCGGATGACCTGGTCCTGAAAAATCCCGGACAGGCTGAGCCCTTTGTTATGCGGGCAAAAAACCTACGGCAGATCGGGCAATACAACCTCGCGCTCTCCGATGCGCAAGTTGCAATCAAGCTTGATCCGGGTTCGGCTTCGGCGCATTTCCAGGCCGCTCACGCGCAAGAGTCTTTGGGTCGCGCGCGTGAAGCGATTGCCTACGCCGAAAGAGCCACTTTGCTCAATCCGGGCGATCCCATAAGCTGGTACTATCTGGGTCTGCTCGAAGCGCAGCGGGCAAATTTTGAAGCAGCCATCCAGTGTCAAACCCGATCACTGGAAATCCGCGAATCAAGCGTGGCTCTGCTCGAAAGAGAAAAGTGCGAGAGACGAATCGGCCGGGTAGCCGACGCCGAACTTGACGCCCAACGCAGCAAGCAACTTCCCCCGCCCCAAGAATGAAGTACGCCCTCATTGTTTTGTTTTGGTTCGTTCCCTGGATCGTTCGCTCAGCAGAGACGGAAAACCCAAGTCCCGACGCCGACGGTGTTCTCGTTGAACCGAGCAGCGGCGAGATTGAAATCGGAACTGTCCTGACGTTTACCTTCCCGACTTCGATGATCGACGCCGCAAAAATCGATGTTCCAAATCAACCTTTACCATTCACCAGTCGACCTGAACTCGAGGGCGAATTTCTTTGGAAAAGTCAGACCGAAGGCGCGTTCACCGTAAAGCGTGTAAAAGCCGGAGCGACATATCATCTCGGTCTTGCGCCGGGATTAACTGATCTCGCTACCCAACCGGTACAACCAAAAGATTGGAGCGCTGAGTTCACGACGCCGCAGTTCTCTGTCACGGCGGATTTCGAAGTCCGCAATGAGCTGAGCAGCCAACCACAACTCCCACTTGAGTCTACTTACGACGTGCGTCTCACGGATGTCGCTGAGCATGCCTTATCTCCAGGATCGTGACTCACGTCAACGCTATCCCGTCGATGTCATTCAAAACCAAGATGATTCCATCGAAGCGCGCGATTTTCGGGTGACTCCGCGGGATCGGCTTCCGGTTGGCCGAACCTACGATTTGATCGTGGACGGGCTTGTCGACGCAAGTAGCCATGACCCACTTTCGTACCCCCGGGTCTTCCCGGCCGGGACGACCGCTCCGCTCAAAATCGAGTGGGTCGGAGCGTTTAATCACGCGCTTGAGGAACCGATGATCGAAATCAAATTCAACGATGAATTTGATCCCGGCGACGTTACTCCCGGCAAAATCCAGATCGAGCCATCCGTCCCGAATCTAAAATTACTCGCCGATGGGCAAGGCGTCACTGCAAAAGGCGATTTTGATCTTACCCGACATTATGTCGTCACGGTCTCTCCAGATCTGAAGGGCCAACGTGGGTATGGATTGCTGGCTCAATCGAAATGGGGCGCCACATTTCACCCAAAAGATCCGTGTATCATTTTCGCCTCCTCAGAGCTTTTCCTACGAGCGCTCAAAGAACTGCGTTTTTCGTTTCTCCAAATTAATACGGGGCCTGTGCAATGGAAACTGGCGCGTATTCCTTTGGAAAAGCTTGGTGCGGTCAAGGCGCGGCTTACAGAATTCGAACAACAAGAAATCGATCCGCTCACTGGTAAACCAATCATCGATTCGCGAACCGGTATTTCTCGAATGCGTCCCACCGATTTGCTTGTCGAATCGTTCGGGCTTCCGGTCGTGAGCAACGGCACGCTGGATGCCTCAATTGGCGACGAAGAGACGATGCGCGAGGTTCGATGCGCTTCGAGCAGCAATCAAACTTTTTCGGGACCCTATTTGCTTGAGGCAAACGCCACGCTTCCCGGAGGCCGCATTGTCGGCAACAGATCGCTCATTTTGGTAAGCAATTATATTCTGTCACAGAAGAGAACGGTGGATTCTGTCATCGTGCGTATTTCGGGCATGGCCAACGCACTACCGGTTGGCGGCGTTACGGTTCGCGCCGTGACGGCTGAAAATATCGAACTGCAGCGCACAACAACCGATCCGAACGGCATAGCAACGTTTTCCCGTGCAGAACTTTTCCCTGATAAACAACCGCATGCCACTCTCGTTATCGCCGATACCGGGGACGGTCCGGTGGTTCGCTCATTGGACGGAAATACGGGATACACATCGGGAAGTGAAGTGATTGCATCCCCCGAAAAACGGCGTGCTGCAATCATCACTGACCGAAACCTCTACCGGCCCGGACAGATAGTTAAAATCAAGGGCATTGTCCGTGATGCAAATGGAACCAATCTAACTATCCCGGCGTCGAGCGCAGTTTCCTGGCAGGTGGCAGCAGGGGATGAAAAGCGCGTTGTCAAAGAGGGGGCAGCGGTCCTTTCCCCGGAGGGAAGTTGGGAAACTTCATGGGAAGTCCCGGAAAAGGCGAAGACCGGGCATTACCAGATCCACTGCAAGATTGGGAACAATGTTTACCCGGGAGATGCGGAAGTTGATATCGAAGAATATCGCGTTCCCCTCTTCTCTGTCATCGCTGAGGCAGAAAACGAGGTCGGTCCAATTGCGCACGCGAATATTTCGTCGGCATACTTCCACGGCGCGCCCAATGCAGGTGCCAACCTGCACTGGAAAGCAACCTGGACGGTATCAGCCGAGATGCGCGACGAAAGCTTCAAATGTTACAATACCTACGCAGAAATCGGCCCGCGCCTCGATCCTGATGCCTTGCCGACCAAAACCATTGAAGGCGATACTAAACTCGACAATCACGGCCGTGCGTCGCTGGAATGCGAGTCACCGTTCAAAAATAATCCCGCAGTCGGACTTTGCGATATTTTCTGGCGCGCCGAAATAACTTCGATGGATGGTCAGACATTAGTAGGCGGCGCCTCCGCATCAGTCTCCTCTGCCCGGGCACGCCTGGCCGTTCAGGCAACCGAAGATGCAAGCTCACATAAAGCCGTGCAGGCTCAAATTCGGGCATTCGATCTGAACAACCAACCGGTCACCGATATTGACCTGCAGTCCGATCTGTTTTTCGTCGTCACAAAAACAGTCAAAGAACAAGTTGCACCATTTGTCTACCGATACCGAAATACCGACCGATTCACAAAAATCGCTTCGCAGGAATTGAAAGGTTCGGGAACGGTTCGTTTCGACGTACAACAAACCGGCCGCTATGTTGTTGCAGTTACTGCCCCTGGGGTTCGAACGCCACTTGTCAGCGACGAGGCAACAGTCACTGGAGCGGGGCCCGCGGAGCTGCCCGTTGAAAACGAGACCAGTTTTCAAATTGAGCAGCGCTCTGAACCGTTAGTGCCTGGAGAGACAGCAGTCCTGACGACGAAAGCCCCGTTCTCCGGGATTGCCTGGGTCTCGATCGAGACAGACAAAATTCTTGATACGCTGCTTGTCCCAATTAGTGGCAATGCCGGGCGGATTGAGATACCAATCAAAAAGGAATATGCTCCTAACGCATTCGTTTCGATTTACCTAACCCGTCCGGGAGGCGAGCAAGCGCTGCCGCTCGAGCGTTTCGCCTACACCCAAATAATCGTTCAACGGCCAGATTGGAAACTCAAGATTGAACCGCACCTTGGCGCCGATACCGCCAAACCAGGGGAGACGATTCATGGTCGACTGCACGTAACATCCGAAGACAAGCCAGCTCCTGATGCTGACTTAACGGTCTTCGTCGTCGACGACGCTGTGCTGCAACTCGGGGGGTGGCAATTGCCCGACCTCCTTGGCTCATTCTATTACAACCGCGCCTTCGGCGTTAAAAGTTACGAATCTCTCGATTCTTACCAGGAGGTGATCGCTCGCCGAGACCTGACTCACAAGGGATTCGTCATCGGCGACGGTGGCGAAGAGAAAATCGGCAATGTTGTAAACATTAGAAAAGAATTCAAAACGCTGGCATTCTGGGCAGGCTCTCTGAAATCCGACAACGACGGAAACGCGTCATTTGAGTTTACTGCGCCGGACAACCTGACGACTTATCGGGTCGTTGCGATCGGAGGGACGAAGGAAAGCAGATTCGGCGGAGATGCCGGCACGACGATTAAGGTTTCCAAACCTGTCCTGGTTCAGCCGGCTCTGCCTCGATTCCTGCGCGATGGCGATGACGTCGAGTTGCGGGCCGTTGTTCACCAGAGCTTTACGAACTCGGACGAACTTCGCGTACATTGTTTGACCGACGCGAACTGTACGCTGTCGGGAGCAGCAGATTTGACCGCGACAGTCGCTCGAGATGTGCCGGCTGTCTTTCGATTCAAAGCCAAGGTCACCGATCACGAACTAAGGCCGGCAAAGATCCGTTTTGAGGTAACGGCTCAATCGGATTCAAAAATGACCGACTCCGTCGAAATGACGCTTCCCATCGACGCGCCAACCGTTACGCGCGTGGAAAGTGTTGCCGGAACGTTGCAGGATGCGCAACTCAATGTCCAGACGCTAATACCAGAAGCGTGGAAACACGGACGCGGCACGATGGATGTGACTGTCTCTACTTGCCCGTGGCTACCGGAAATTGCCGGCCTGCCTGCACTCCTTGAGTATCCCCACGGTTGCTTCGAGCAGATCTCCAGCCGTTTGCTTGGATACGCTATGCTTGGAAATCTGCTGGCCTTTTTGCCAGACTGGGAAACGCGGGATCAAGAGTATCGGGCAACTATTGAGCGAGGCATGCAGCAACTGGACGAATCGACTCTTGAAAACGGAATGCTCCCTTATTGGCCAGGGGGCACAGTTGGGAACGGTTTCGTTACGGCACAAGCATTATGGGCAATCGATGAGGCAACCGAAGCGGGTTTCCTTATCCCGGAAGGGTTGGTCAACAAACTGCGCGGTTCGCTCACGAAGATCGTGGAGGGCCAAATTTCCGCCTCGAGATTCGAACAGATATTTGCGCTGTTTGCCCTCAGCCATGCCTCGCTGGCTCAGGATTTCGCCGCTGCCGCCGAGGAACTTTATCTTCGCCGAAATGAGACCGGCGACGAGGGGCGAGCACTGCTGGCACTGGCACTTCATCGTCTTGAAATCATGCCGAAGGAGCAAGAGCAATTGCTTCGCGAAATTGATGCTCCAATCAAGCCCCGAGCTTTCGACGCACTCACATTTACTTCCACGACGCGGGCGGAAGCAATATGCACGTGCGCTTTCGCAACAATAGCGCCAACGATTTGGACACCAGTAAAAGCAAAAGCGTGTGCGAGACCGATTAAATACTCTGATGAGCTCCTCCGCATCGCTTTCCACACAGGAAAATTTATGGTTGCTACTCGCGTTCAAATCGATGCTCGGTGCCGAGGAATCGGCTCCATTAAACATCTCAGACGCGAACGCGCTCCTTTCAAAGAATGGACGATCTGCCGCCTGGTTGAACTGCATCCTTCCTGATGTTGCACTCACGGTGAGTTCGAATCAGCAACATCTCAGCTACTTGCTGACGGGCGAAATACGCTACCGAGTCACTGCAAACCGACCGGATCGATCGAGGGATTCGAATCGAACGCGTGGTCCGTGATTTAAGCGATCCAAATCGGACTGGAAACGCGGATGCACCGTTCAAACTAGGCGACCAAATCCTCGTCACCTATCGAGTGAATACCCAAAAGACCCAGAACTATATTGCGCTCGAAGATCTGCTTCCGGCCGGACTGGAAACTGTCAATCCCGCGCTGGCGATGATTGCCAAATTCTTCGATCTTCCCTCTGACGACAGCAGTGAAGGAACGCTGCTGCTCTCCCATTCCGAATTGCGGGATCGCTCCACTCTTCTCTATTTCAATGAGCTCTTTGCCGGCGGCGGCAAATATTCGGTCCTCGCGCGGGCAACAGCGGCTGGAACATTCAGATGGCCGGCCACACAAATCTCACCGATGTACGATAGCCGTTTCTCAGGCCTTTCACCGTCCAGTCTATGCGTCGTTTCAGGGGAATAGCGATTCTCACGCTAATCGTTGCGACAATCGCGCTCTGGATAATATGGGTGCCGTTGCCTGCGGAATTGCAGACTCCTCTCTTGGGGACACCCACCCTCCTGGACATCCGCGGACGTGAAATCGCCGAACTCGCCTCCCGGCAAGCGCGAGTGCAGGTTCCGATCACTCTTGATGAAATGGGTCCTTGGCTGCCGAGGGTCGCCGTTGTCCTTGAAGATCGGCGTTTTTATAGTCATTGCGGAATCGATTGGCAGGCTACCGGCGCTGCTTGTCTCCGGAATTTGAAGGCCGGCCGCATCGTCGGGGGCGGGTCAACCATCACCCAACAACTAGTCAAAATCGCTTGCCACCGGCAACAACGAAACTGGTTCGCTAAACTCTATGAAAGCATCGTTGCCTGCAAATTGGAAAGTGTATGGACAAAGGAACGTATTCTTGCCGAATATTTGAATCGCAGCAGCTTCGGCAATCGCCGTCTTGGGCCGGAGGCCGCGTCACGTGCTTACTTTGGCAAGCCCGCACGTGAGCTGACTCTCGCAGAATCGGTCTATATCGCAGGGTTGGCGCAAGCGCCCACCAGGTTCAATCCCTGGCGGCATCCGGATCGTGCGGAGCTCAAATATGCACGTTCGTTGGATCTCTTGGCTAAAACCGGTCTCCTTACCCGCGCGCAGCGAGCGCTACTGGGTGACACTCCACCCATCCTCGGACACTTTGATCCGCCTCATTTCGCTCCTAGCTATGTGGACGCAATTAAGCAGCGCCAACCGGGAATTGCCGGAAAAATCCACACTACTCTCGATCTCGATTTGCAGCGGATCGCAGAGCTGAAGTTGCGCACACATATCGATTTATTGAATCGTTACGACATTGCAGACGCCGCCGTAGTCATTTTAGACAATGCCTCCGGCGCAGTACGCGCGATGGTAGGCTCTTCGAATTATGTAAACAATCAGGTTAACGGCTCAACGCGATCGCGGAGCTGCGGTTCGACTCTCAAACCATTTGTCTATCTCACCGCAATAGATCGCCGATTGGTGACAGCAGCGACACTACTCGCCGATACTCCCGATGCCATTCGTGAAAGATACAGTGATTACGAGCCGCAAAATTTTAACCATCGCTATCTCGGTCCGGTACGCGTGCGGGAGGCACTCGCATGTTCGCTGAACGTTCCGGCAATTATTGCGCTAAGCCGAGTAGGCGCGCGTTCCGCCTTCTACGAATTGCAAAAGTGGGGTTTTCGCTTTTCCCGCGGCCTCGACGAGTACGGTGCCGGATTCATTCTTGGCAACGCCGAGATTCGACTCACCGACCTCGCAGCAGCGTACGCCGGTCTTGCACGCGGCGGATTGTCGACGAGACCAAAACTGCTAGCATCCGAATATTTTCCGGTCACGCAAGTCGCCTCGACAGCTGCTACAGAAATTATCACAGACATTTTGTGTGACAACGAAGCGCGCAAAAAAAGCTTTGGGTCCAATTCTCCTCTGGCATTCGACGAACGGATAGCTGCAAAGACCGGCACGAGCAGCGGCTTTCGAGACGCTTGGACGGTCGGATTCGACAAAGAGCATACCGTAGCAGTATGGATCGGAAATTCCGATGGCCGTCCGATGCGTGACACGCTTGCTGTGCAATGCGCTGCTCCACTTTGGGCGGCTATTATGCATGAACTATTGCGAAGCGACCATCCAATCCCTTCTCCCGGTGAAGGTCTTGTTAAGCGCGAAATCTGCACGGCAACCGGATTTTTGCCATCGCGATTTAGTCCGAGCACGATAACCGAACTTTTTTTGCCAGAAACCGAACCGGCTCAGGACTCGTCCGCCTGGTTCTCGGATGAAGGTAGACTCTTGTTGCCCGTCGAATATGCGAATTGGTGTTCGAGCAGTGAGAACGCTTTTGGCGCAATGGTCCTGCCCGAGCCGCGCATTATAAATCCGCGTTCAGGCGCGACTTATCAGATTGATCCGGTTCTTCCGCCAAAACAACAAATGATAGAATTGCTCGCCACAGTCGGCAGTGACGTGCGGTGGTCTGTCGGTGGCGCACCCGTCTCACCACAATCGGACGGACGCTTTTTTTGGCAACTCACTCCGGGAGAATGGTCTTTGAAAGCCGCAGGTCGCACCGGAACTGTTGAACAGAAATTCACAGTCCAGTAAGAAGAAGTTGCCAGTGCCAGTAGGAGTAATGCAATTCGATCGATCTTTCCGACTTCCACTAACCACTGACCACTGGCACTGACAACTTCTTCCGACACTTCCTCAAGCCGATGGACGCAATACTGAAGCCGACCGGGACCGGTATTTTCAAAACTCGATTTTTGAGTGGGATAACCTGGATCGCGTGGATTGCGGCGTTGCTTGCATTAATATTGCGCCATAACGCCGGCGGCGTGCATCGAGTTTACGCATTCAACGATTACATGCTCGCCGGTTCGCACTGGATCCACGGAGAATACCTCTATGGGAATTGGCGCGGATTCATCTACAGCCCGGTCAT
The DNA here is from genome assembly GCA_963736745.1 of uncultured Verrucomicrobiae bacterium. Classification (GTDB taxonomy): domain Bacteria; phylum Verrucomicrobiota; class Verrucomicrobiia; order Chthoniobacterales; family JAFAMB01; genus JAFAMB01. The sequence continues at coordinate 83,553 of CAVTQD010000014.1, forward strand.
CGCTGCATTCTTTGCCCCAATTGCAATATTGCCGCAGGCCATTGCTTACATCCTTTGGTTGCTTCTTAATGCCTCAGTTTTCCTCTTCGGCCTCGCAAGTCTTCTGGAATCAAACATCGTCCCAGGTCTCAAACGCGGTTCTTCAGCACTGATCTACCTTCTTCTCTTGCCCTGTGCGCTTGGCAACCTGGATGTGGGCCAGGCAAACCCGTTCGTAGTCGGACTTCTTACGTTTGCCATCGCGGCGGTCCACCGCGAACGCTGGAACGTCGCTGCTCTATGCGTTGCTTTTGCAACTTTATTCAAAATATATCCGTTCGCGGTCGGAATGTTGATCTGCGTGATAGCGCCTCGACGATTTAGCTGGCGTATGCTTCTTGCTCTTCTTGTTCTTGCTGTTACTCCCTATCTTTTTCAGCATTGGGCCTACGTGACAGATCAATACCACGCCTGGATCGTAACACGCGCCGCCGACAATCGACTTAGCTATTCGATCAAATATGCGCCAATCGACTTGTGGTTTCTTCTGCATACCATAGCCCGCTTGCCCATTCCCGGTTGGTTCTATGCGTTGATTCAACTTGGTACCGGAGGTCTGATCGCTCTCTTTTGCATCCGTGGACTGAGGAGAAGCTGGAATATCGAACGTTTGCTTTGCGGGCTGTTCTTTCTTGTCTCGATCTGGATGACTCTTTGCGGACCATCTACGGAAGCGCACACTTACCTTTTAATGGCGCCCGCTCTTGTGGTCGCCTTGGTGAAGTCGTTTCGTGATCGGCAACCTTTGCTTCTTCGTACTTTGGTGGTGCGCCGCATTTTTTTTCCAACTGATTCACACGACCAGGATCAGCTATTTGTTTCACGAAAAGCATGAATGGGTGTTTATCCCCCTCCCTCTCTCGGCGCTCCTATTCCTGGCCTACTGCCTTCTCTGGCTCCTGAATGACTCATTCTGGGAAGAGAGTGGTGGTGGTAGTGGTAGTGGTAGTGGCGCACCTTCTGGCATGTCGTAGGGACTATTATCCGCGAGACAGGAGTTAAGAGGCAAGAAGTCAGGAGTTGCACAATGCGCTCATAGCTGGACTCGCAAGACTTCTCCTCCTCCCTGACTCCTTGCTTCTGCCAATTTCCCCATTTGCATCGGGACCAAAACCGCGTAATCCTCGATAAGGCTGGCATGGCTTCGATCCTGGAACTTATTCAAGGTGCTGAACTGCGGAACTTTGGCACAGGCCAAGTGGTCATCGCGCAAGGTGAAAAGACGAATCTCCTCTTTTTTCTGATAGAGGGTGCCGTCGAGGTGGTCAAGGACGGCGTCCCGGTCGCTAAGTCTTCCGAACCCGGGGCGGTGTTTGGCGAATTGTCGGCGCTGCTCGGCGGCAACCATACGGCCACGGTTCGAGCGCTCAAACCAAGCGCTTTTCACGTTGTTCAGAACCCGCGTGAGTTCCTGGAGGCTTCGCCGATCATCTGTTTGCACGTCTGCGAGTTGATTGCACGCCGCCTCGATTCGTTAAATAAATATCTTGTGGACGTTAAGCAACAATTCAATGGACACGAGCATCTCGGTATGGTGGATAACGTGCTCGAAACATTGATGCATCGTCACCCAGTCAACCGGATCAAAGCCAGCGAATCAAAGGTCAGGCAGACTGAGTCTTCGGATTGACTCGCCCTCTGAGGAAAACCATTCCGCGAGCTGCGATTCGAAATCGAGGATTATGTAGGTCGGAAATTGGCCCGGTTGCCGACCCGGATTTAGAACCCATGTCTTGCCAATACGATCAATCCATGAACCATCAGGATAGAAGGGCGCATTGTGTATATGGCCGCTCAGAACGAGATCCGGTTCGAAACGATTGATCCATTCGCGAAGAAACGGGTCGCCAAGCAGCTTTTTGCCCGTCCAACTGACACGCGCACCTTCCGGTGGCTCATGATGACTCCAGATCCACCGACCGGCACTCTTTGCGGACTCACGTGCCAGGAGGTTTTCCAACTCGGCCCGCGATACGGGTCCGTTCCACCAGGGGCAAGCTGTGACGCGTGTATCGCCGAGCAGAGCACTTTCTCCATCGACGAAAAGACCCTCCGCGCGGCTCAGGAGAAGCCATTCGGCGAAGCATTCATTCGCCTCGTTGCGGCCGTCGCCGTCATGGTTACCGGAACTGACCAGCAATGGCGCAGCTCGTCGAATACGATGGAGGTATTTTTCGACGACGACGATTTGCACGTCAAAATCCAGGGTAGAACCGAGATCAAGCAAATCGCCTCCGATTATGACAAGATCAAACTGGCCAGCATTCACCACGAGCCAGTCGAGCTGTTTGAGCGTGTAGTGCAGGTCGGCAACGAACAGCATCCTCATAGGCGCAGATAACACCCTTAGTCAATCCGCCACAACGGAAATGGGCCTCCTGTTTTTAGACAGGGATCCATGCAATAAACGAGGTCCAGGCGGCCATTGTGATACGAGCCGATGAATGGTTTCTTTTCACCGAAGGTCAAGGTGTTGAATGAGCCTCGATACTTCCGAAGCATGATTTGAATGACGACCAGATATTGATCACCTTGTTTGTCGATGGCGAGGACTTTGGCGAGAATGGGCGTCATTTGCAGCAGTTTTTATCTCCGACTATGACTGAGACTAAATCCGGTTTGCGAAGCGCCCACCCGTAGAATGCCTACGCTTGAGGTTTTTCGGTCGAAGAACGAAACACGGTTTTTAAGTTTCGCTTAGCTGGCGGGCCCCAATCCTCCAACCGATCTGTCAAACGTCCCGTACGTTGATCGCTCTCACCGTAATGGCATCTCGCATCTGAAGCGCAACCTTCATCTCGGCTCTTTGAGCTGCTGCGTCTTTATTCTCCGCGCGTACCATAACTGCTATGGCAATGATACACTGGTCCACTGCCACGGTTACATAGTACTTGTTTGCTTCTCCCATAATAACTCCGACGGCACTTCGCATTCTTGAGAGCACGCCGCACTGTTCTTCCGTCCGTCCCGGACGGGCGCGTTGCACCATGAGAATCGATGTGAGAACTCGTTGATTCTCTTCGGGAATTATGCGCTTATCCAATACTCTTTTTGCCGAGATCATGTTGCTTTCGAGTATGGCGTCGAAGAACCGGAATCCAATTTGACCTGGACTCATTGACCTCCCTGCGGGTGCCGCCTCGCTACACTTATAAAGAGTGTGTCGTTTTCGATAATATCAAAACGCATACTTCCATCGACGCTGGCAACTGAGACGGCGAACTTTTGAATTCAGAGCGCTCGCCGCTAGCGCGCTTCGTGCTACAATGGCCGCATCTTGTCCACGACCGGAGCACCCCAAAATGGCCATACACCACTTTCAACCGAGTCATTACCACATTGCGATCGGTTCGCACGAGCCTGTGCTGCGAATCAATGATGGAGACACCGTGGTCACCGCCACCGTCGATGCCTGGGGTAAGGACGCCAGCGACCGGCAGGTGACGCCGGACGGAAACCCTCAGACCGGTCCGTTCCACGTCATGGGCGCGGAGCCAGGTGATACGTTGGTCGTACATCTGAACCGGATCTCACCAAATCGGGCAATCGGCTATAGTGGCACCGTTGTCGCCGCGAATGTCGTCGACCCCTCGTACGTGTGCGAGTTGCCCGAGCGTGAACTGGCAGAATGGCGGGTCGATAACGAGCGCGGGGTGGCCGAGCTGATCAAGCCGGCGACCAAGCTCGGCAGCCTGACCATCCCGCTGGCACCGATGCTCGGCTGCTTTGGAGTTGCCCCTCCGGGCGGACAGGCAATCTCGACTGCGACCTCTGCCGAGCACGGTGGAAACATGGATTATCGTGGGTTCGTAGCCGGCGTCAGCGTCTTTTTTCCGGTCTTTGTGCCCGGAGCGCTGCTCCATGTGGGCGACGGCCATGCGACCCAGGGAGACGGCGAAATTGTCGGCAACGGAATCGAAATCTCGATGGACGTCCAGTTCACTGTGCGGGTGATTAAAGGGAAGCGCATCCGTTGGCCACGCGGCGAGAACACAGAATATATCTTCGCAGTCGGCAATGCCCGACCACTCGACCAGGCGGTGCAGCACGCGACGACCGAGATGCTACGGTGGCTCAAAGAGGACTATGGATTGGGCACCACCAGCGCAAGCCTGCTGCTTGGGCAATGTGTCAGGTACGACTTGGGCAACGTCTTCGACCCGGCGTACACGATGGTGTGCAAAGTACCTAAGGCGCTGCTTTAAGAAGTTGTCAGTTGCCAGTGTCAGTTGTCAGTGGGAAGGCCAATGGCACGGTAGGGACCGCGCTTCCGCGCGTCCGGCGCTGCACGTCACGACGCCTCTTTTTGCTGCCGTTTTTACATTTCCACCTTTTCTGGACGTGCAGCGCCGGACGCGCGGGAGCGGTCCCTACCGGCCATTGGCCGTCTCACCGGCAACTTCGTCAGCCGCAAAACGCAGCCTGAGCCCGCTTGCCTATTTCTTCCGGTGTCAGATCTTCCTTGTGCGTTGCCAAAGACCACTCGTGTCCGAATGGGTCAACCAGTTTTCCGTAGCGGTCACCCCAGAACATGTCCGCCGGAGGCATAATCTGCCGGGCTCCCGCTGCCAAGGCTGTGCTGAAAGCAGAGTCGACGTCTTGCACATAAAGATGAATGGTGACGGGACTTCTACCGCCGGTCAGGGGCCCGTAAGATCCCATCTCTGGAAATTCATCCACGAGAAAGAGCAGGGAGTCCCCGATTTTGAGTTGGGCGTGCATTATAGATTTCCCATCCGGCCCATGCATGCGGCTACGTTCTTCCGCTCCAAAAGCCTTCTTATAAAACTCGATGGCCTGACTTGCTCCTTTCACAACCAAGTGAGGGGTAACGGTATGAAAGCCTTCAGGAACTGGTTTGATTTGATGTGTCATTTTTTCCTTTTTTCAAACGCGGCTGTTGAAATGATCTTGGTGCCAAATATGTGCTTTGGAAATTGTCCGATCGATGCCGCATTCAGTCATCCGACGATCGAGCCGGACCATTGAGGACATTGTACGTCAACTATTTTGCGAAAGGGTCGGGGGAGTAGTCAGTTGTCAGTTGCCAGTGTCACTAGTCAGTTGCCAGTGTCACTAGTCAGTTGCCAGTGTCAGTTGTCAGTCTCAGTGAGAGCGCCGGTGCCAGTAGGAACAAGAGGCCGGCAAGTACGCATTTTCGGAAAAGGATTATCGAATGGGAGAAGAACGGAATCCCTCGAGCCGCGACTTCCCCACCGACAACTGGCGACTGACACTAACAACTGACTGCTGCTTGACGCCTCTCGGAAAGAGCCGTTTAATCAGCTCAGCCGGCTGACTGGGCGCCTCGGCCCGTCGGACAAGCTATGGGTCAAAACTCAGCGATCGTTCCTGAAGATCTCGACGCGGTACCGATGCGTTCTCCCTCGAGCATCTCTGTGCTGCGATCCCAGGCACCAAGGGTCCAGAGTCTCCATCAAGATACGTTATCGGCGCTCCGCGACCTGATCGTCCATAACGAGTTACCGCCTGGCACACGTTTGACCGAGACGATGCTGAGCGAACGATTCAGCGTTTCGAGAACGCCTCTGCGAGAGGCGCTAAAGGTGCTTTCCTCCGAGGGACTGGTCGAGATTCTTCCTAATCGCGGCGCCAGGGTCATGACTCTGACGTTGGCGGATATCAAAAATTTGTTCGAGGTAATCGGCGCGCTCGAGTCACTCGCCGGACGGCTCGCTTGCGAAACAATTTCCGACGCGGAAATCTGCGATCTCAAGGCGATCCACTGCCAAATGCAGGCGACATTTCTTCGCAGCGACTTACCGGGATATTTCCGGTTGAATCAGGCAATTCATGCCCAAATTGTAGCCGCAGCGCGCAATCCGGTTCTTACGACGACGCACCAGAACCTCAATGCGCGTTTGCTTCGTGCACGGTATATGGCCAACCAGGTGGATCATGATCGCTGGGTTGCCGCAATGCGTGAACACGAACTCATCGTTGAGGCCCTGGAAAGGCGCGATGCCGCGCAGACAGGCGATCTGCTTCTGCAGCATCTGCGGCACAAATTCGATGCGATCCGACGTTACCTTGAAGCTGTTCAGGCAGCAGAGGAAACGGCTTGATGAATTGGTAATAAGAGAACTCGGATCAGAAGCCGGATGCGGGTCCTTCGTGCTAGGTCCGGACGACAAATTGTATGCAAATTTTGCCCTATACGATGAGACGTAACTATATACATATTAACAATTTACGATTTGATTCAGAAATGAATTGTCATTTTGCATACAATTGGAGAAAGTTTTCCCCAACGGCCTGACCCTCTCGGGCCAGCATCAAAAATCGGCTAGATATATCGTTCCATTCGCGCAAAACGGGTCTGTGCCGTTTCAAGGCCTGACCTGAAGTTGTTTTCACGCTCGAGGGACAATTTTTAAATAGTGGAACCAAACAAACCTGCAACCAATCCGTGTATGAATCACATCTCCAAAAGTGCACCGTCGTGTCGTATTCGAATAAGCCCCGCTCGCGCATCCCTACTGATGTTGATGTCACTGGCAGCCGCCTTGTCACCAGCAAAGACGTTGGCGGTAGACAAAGCAGCTGTTCTTTTGCCTGGAAGTATTAATGATCAAAGCTGGAATGCCCAAGGCTACGCAGGGCTTCTCAAACTCAAGGAAATGGGCTGGGACACTGCCTATTCCGAAAATGTGCAACCTGCCGACATGGCAGAGGCATTGCGCGACTACGCAAAGCGCGGCTATACCCTCATTATCGGCCACACCGGCCGGTTCCTTTCTCCGATGGAACTCGTCGGGCCAAAGTTTCCGAAGACAACTTTTATTGTGGGGTCCGGCAACGCGGGATCGGGAAAAAACGTTGCTTCGATCGATTTTGACAACACTCAATTCGGTTACCTGATCGGCGTCATGGCTGCCAAGATGAACAAAACTGGAAAGATCGGCTCAGTGAACGGCCTTGAGGGTCTGCCGAATGTCGTCGCTCAAGTTGGCGCATATCGCAAGGGCGCGAAGAGCGTGAACCCGAATATCGAAGTTAAAGTCATCTATGTTCAGGATATGGAGGATGCGGCCGCCGCGAAGGAAGCCGCGCTCTCCCTGATCGCTTGGGGAGCAGACTATCTGAGCGGCAAGCTCAACGCGGGTCAGCTAGGGATCATTCAGGCAGCAAAAGAAAAGGGCGTTCATGCGAACGGGCGCTCCCTGGAAGATACCGCGATTGCCCCAGAGACTGTGTTGACCAACATCGTCGAAAAATGGGGAGAGATGTACGGCGCAGCGGCCGATGAAGCAAAGACAGGGACGTTAGGGGGCAAATTTGAATTGTATGGACTTAATTCGAAGGGTTGTACTGGTGCTGCGCTTCAATACGATAAAGAGAAGGAATTGAATCCGGCCGTCCCTGCAGAAGTCGTCGACGCTATACAGGAGGTGAAAAAGAAATTCGCTTCCGGGGAGTTGAAGGTCAGCGTGACGAAGGAAGACGCACGCGGCGGCCTATGACCTTTGACGGCAGTCAGCTTGCGACCGGTCGATTGCCGATGCTCGCAATGGAAGGCATCTGCAAGCGGTACGGCTCCGTGCGCGCAAACGAAAATATCAATCTTTCCGTAGCGCGCGCACAGATCGTCGGGCTGCTTGGCGAAAATGGGTCGGGCAAGAGCACTCTCATGAAAATCCTCTTCGGGATGGTGCGTGCGGATGCCGGCACCATCCGGTTCAACGGGGAGGCGCTCTCAGGACATTCGCCGCGTGAGGCGATCCGTGCGGGCATCGCAATGATTCATCAGCATTTCATGCTGGTGGAAGGAATGACGGTGGTCGAGAATGTCATGGTTGGATGGGAGAAAGCTGGCGCCTGGCTTCGGGAAAGGGAAGTTGCAAAACAAATCCGTTCGACCAGCCAGGAATACGGTCTCGATCTCGATCCGGATGCGGTGGTTGGCGAATTGTCGTTTGGGAAACGCCAACGCCTTGAGATCGTCAAAGCGCTTTTGAGAGGCGCCGAACTCCTGGTTCTCGACGAACCAACTTCCAACTTGAGTCCACCTGAGGTCACGGCACTGCTGGCGGTCATGCGGCGAATTAGCGATGACGGTCGCTCGATCGTTTTTATCACGCACAAGCTCGGCGAGGTATTCGAGGTTTGCGAAGAAGTGACTGTCTTGCGAGATGGAAAAAACGCCGGCCGCTGCCGGACACTGGACACGACCCGGAACGAACTTGCCAGGATGATGGTGGGCCGTGAGTTCGGCTCGGAGACTCCTCGCATCGAGAAGGAGTGCGGCGACGAGGTTTTAGAGGTGAACAGAATAACCCTGGAAGAGAGTTCGGGCCTCAAACGACTGGATGAGGTTACGTTTTCCATTCGCGAAGGAGAAATCCTGGCGCTAGCCGGAGTGGACGGCAATGGACAGACTGAACTTGTGGAAGTACTTGCCGGCCTGCAAACTCCCACGAGTGGGAGAGTCGTACTCGATGGGCAGGACATAACAAGAAAAGGAGTTACCGACCGCCTCAGAGCCGGATTAGCTTACATTCCGGTCGATCGATCGACGACCAGCCTTGTGCCGGGAATGACAATTGCCGAAAATCTCGCTCTCCGGGATTTCGCCGAGCCGCCGTTGCGGATCGGCCTGCGGCTGAATCATCCGGCTTTTCAGTCACGCGCGATTTCAAGAATGTTCGAATTTGGAATTCGCGGAGACGGACCCAGAGCGACAGTGAGCACGTTATCTGGAGGGAATCAGCAAAAGATCGTGATCGCCAGAGAGATTGGACGTAAACCGCGCGTCTTGGTAGCATTTCAAGCGACCTGGGGTCTGGATCCAGGCGCCACGCGTTTCGTGATCGATCAGATAATGGCTCTGCGAAATTCAGGAGGGGCGGTCTTATATCTTTCGTCAGATCTGGAGGAACTGCTTGGCATTGGTGACCGGATCGGGGTCATTGCCAACGGACGTTTGGCGGGAATAGTTGCGCGCGACAAGGCTAATCCCACGGAGATCGGGCTTCTCATGGCCGGAGGCGGTTCGCTTCCTGATTGATCAGACCGGAGCTTTTCTTGAATACAATTTCACGAAAAGAGGCAGCCGCCGAAAGAATGGCATCGATACCACCGTCTGGGCGGAACCCACTCGGTCAGATTGCCTCGATGTTACGAGACGACGCATTTCGCGGCCTGTTTGCCTCCGGGATCGCGGTTCTTTTGGCGTTTACTATCGCTGGCGTCCTGATCCTGGTGTCGGGGAAAAATCCATTGGTCGCTTATTGGGCGCTGATTCGAGGAGCACTCGGCTCGGTGGATTCCATGGCGTTCGCGCTGAACAAGAGCACTCCGTATATTCTTGCGGGAGCCGGCGTGGCTATTTGTTTTCGTGCGCGCGTCATAAATATCGGTAGCGAAGGGCAAATCGCGGTCGGGGGAATCGCAGCTTCATGGATTGCTCTAAATGTACCCGGTCTGCCGGGCATCGCCCTGATCCCGTTGGCGATCGCCAGCGGAGGCCTTGCGGGCGCGGCCTGGGCGAGCATCGCCGCGGTCATGCGGCTAAGGCGCGGCGTGCACGAAGTACTTGGCACGTTGCTTTCGAATTTTGTCGGTGTACTGCTGGTGAGCGAAGTCCTCCACGGCTCGATGGGCGAACCTGGCGCTGGTTTTCCGCAGTCGCCACTTTTTCCGGAAGTGGCATGGCTCCCGTCGTTGTTCGAAGGGAGCGATCTGCACGGAGGCATTATCCTGGCTCTGTTGGCGGTAATCGGCTGTCATCTTTTGCTCTGGCACACACCATTCGGTTTCCGCATTCGTTTGCTCGGCAGCAGCGACAAGGCCGCGGCATACGCCGGGGTTTCGGTAGGACGGACTCTTCTCGTCGTCATGTTAATTGCCGGCTCGCTTTCGGGTATTGCCGGCGCCGTTGAAGTGCTGGGCGTTCACTACCGTTTGATCCAGGGATTCTCCCAAGGGTTTGGATTCAATGCAGTCGCAGTGGCACTTCTTGCGGCTCTCAACCCGGTCGCAGTCTTGCCGGCAGGCCTATTCTTCGGGTTCCTTGAGGCCGGCGCATTGGCAATGCAGCGGGAAGTGGGAGTGCAATCCTCACTAGTTTACGTCATTCAAGGTCTGACAATGGTCTTCGTCTTGTGCGCCCTGGCGATCAATTCAAAGCAACGCCGCGTCTGATTTGTTATGGACTACAATGTTCTAGCGGAATTGCTTGCTGCCACAGTTCGGGTCGCTGCGCCGCTTCTATTCGTTGCACTCGGCGCCGTTCTCTCTGAATCCGCCGGAACATTCGCGGTCGGGGTTGAAGGAATGATGCTGATGGGAGCGTTCAGCGGAGCCGTGCTCACTTTCGTGACGAAAAACTGGGCGCTCGGTTTCCTGGCAAGTGCACTGTCCGGGGCTGCCCTTGCGCTGGTTGTCGCCGTCGCCACCGCGCGGTTTCGGACGGATCATATGGTCACCGGCCTTGCCGTAAATATCCTCGCGCTCGGCCTGACCAGCTATCTGCTGCGGGGCTTATTCGGGGGCAAAGCCCCGGTGATAAACTTGCCGACGCTTGATGCAATTCGGATACCCTGGCTCTGCAACTTGCCGGTAATCGGCCATGCCTTATTCGAGCAATCGCTGCTGACTTACACGGCATTTCTTCTTGTTGTGCCGATGCATCTGTTCCTCAAAAAAACGCAGGCCGGCCTCATGCTGCGCGCGGTGGGCGAGAATCCGGCGGCAGCATTTTCCGCGGGCACGGATCCCATTCGTGTGCGAATGATTGCCATCGTCGCTTGTGGGGCGTTCGCTGGCATCGGCGGCGCCATCCTTTCTCTCCAAGAACTAGGAACATTTACCGATGGCATGACCAATGGCCGGGGATTTATCGCGCTAGCCGCGCTGATCATCGGAAGGTGGCAACCTTTGCGGATGATGTTCGCATGTCTTCTGTTTGGAGCGGCTTCGGCGTTCGCACTTAATCTGCAGGGTTGGAGCTTGCCGATCAGCTCCTACGTCATCCAGATGACACCCTATCTGCTTGCCTTGGCTGTCCTTTGCGGGATCGGCAGGCGCGCACGCATGCCGGCGGCAATTGGAACAGCTTTTACCCGAAACTGAGGACCCATCCACGCATACTCCCCACACAGAGAGAGAAAACTATGAAAATCGGTGTTTACAAAGTGGCGATGGCCGCACCAAACGACGTTTCCGAGCTTGCTCGAAAAATTGATGAAAACGAAATCGATCCTGCCGAAATCGTGGCTCTCATTGGCAAGACGGAGGGCAACGGCGGAGCCAATGATTTCACCCGAGGGTTTGCCACTTTGTCCTATCAACTTTTGTTGGCCGGCCGTTTGAAAACATCGACGGAAGAGATCGCGAAAAGAGTCGCGTTTGTCTGGTCCGGCGGAACAGAGGGCGTGCTTTCTCCCCACGCAACCATCTTTACCCGATCGGATTCCGCAGACGTGGCAAGCGTTTCCAGGCTCGCCCTTGGTATAGAAACGACGCGCAACATCCTCCCGGAGGAAGTTGGTACCATGGCACAGGTGCGCGAAGTGTCCGACGCCGTCAGACGCTGCCTGTATCAGGCAGGTATTTCAGACCCGGAAGACGTTCATTACGTCCAAGTAAAAGGTCCTCTATTAACACCGGCAAGCATCGCCGATGCCGATCGGCGCGGGAAAAAACTCGTTACGCGTGATCCCAACGGATCGAAACCGTTCGCTCGTGGCGCAACCGCACTTGGCGTGGCGCTTGGGTTACGGGAAGTAGTCGAAACCGATCTGACGGACGACGTCATTGCCAAGCGCATGGACCTGTTTTCATCGGTTGCTTCGACCTCGGCCGGCGGCGAGCTGAAGAACTGCGAAATTCTTTTGTTCGGAAACTCAACCGCCGCCGGCGGCGATTTTCGAATCGGCCATGCGATCCTCAAAGATACGATTGATGCTGACGGCGTTCGCGCTGCGTTAGTGAACGCCGGCTTGGGATTTTCCGGAACTCCCTCACCAGCCGATGCCAAACGGATCGCAGGAATATTTGCAAAGGCGGATGCCAGTCCCGATGGCCGAATCAGGGGCTGGCGTACAACGATGCTTTCCGACGCAGATATCAATTATGAGCGACACGCCAGAGCAGCGCTCGGGGCCGTGATCGCTTCGATCACGAACGATCCCGCAAATTTTGTTTCCGGTGGGACAGAGCACCAATGCGGCCCTGGAGCCGCACCGATCGCCGCGATTGTGCGCGTTTAGCGTGATGCTTAACAAGCGCTCTGGCTTGAAAAATTGCAGTAAAGGAATGACTACTATGCGATCTTCCCGTCCACCAGATGAGCTTTGGCGACGATCGGCCGTCGATCTCGTTTCGGGGTATGCGAGCAGGGAATTTTTCCCCGTCGATGTTTTGGATTCCGTGCTGGAGCGTCTCGACGAAATCAATCCAAAAATCAACGCGATTGTAACGCTGGACCGGGAAGGTGCCCGTTCGGCAGCAGAAGCTAGCGAGAAGCGGTGGCTCGCCAAAGCGGCCCTCGGGCCTCTCGATGGTGTACCATTCACCGTTAAGGACAACATTCACGTGCGCGGTTTGCGTTCCACCTGGGGAAGCAAACTTTATGCCGACTATGTTCCGGAAGCGGACGAATTGCCTATTGCCAGGCTTCGCGACGGCGGGGCGATCATCCTCGGGAAAACCAATTGCCCGGAATTCACTCTTCAAGGTTACACTGACAATTTGATTTTTGGCCCGACACGAAATCCGTGGAACCTTGAGCTGACTCCCGGAGGCTCCAGCGGGGGTGCGGTTGCCGCTGTTTCGGCAGGCATCGGCCCGATAGCGATTGGCACCGATGGCGGGGGCTCTATTCGTCGACCCGCTTCACATACCGGTCTGGTCGGCCTGAAACCGTCCCGAGGCCGGGTTCCACGGAGCGACGGATTCCCGGCAATCCTTCTGAACCTCGAAACTCTCGGTCCCGTGACCAGGAAGGTAGCGGACCTGTGCACTGTTCTGCAGGTGATCAGTCCGGCGGACCCTCGCGATCCGATTTCCTCCTATTTCCGGCGGGAGCCTTTCGCGGTCGAACCGATTACCCCGAGTCGCGTCCTGTATGTGCGCCAATTTGGCGACTCACCCGTTGACCCGGAGATCAAGGCAAGCGTGGCGGGAGCGGCGCAAATACTTAAGGATCTAGGTCATTCTGTGGACGAAGGCAGAGCGCCGTTCGCGATCGAGCCGCTTGCGCAGGCATGGGGGGTGATCGGACAGGTCGGGCTGTCGTGGTTGCTGGAATCGAAGCCTGGATGGCAGGGTAAAATCAGCCCGGCCCTTGAGGAAATGGCGGCAACCGGCAAGACCAGGACTGGTCGCGAATACTTTGCCGCATTGAATACCTTCAAAGATCTGGAGCAAAGTCTCTCGCTCTTCTTCAACGACTACGACGTGATTCTCACCCCTACCGCGGCAGCGCTACCATGGTCGATCACGGACCCCTATCCCAAGCGGATTGACGGTCAAGAGGCCGGCCCGAGGACGCATGCGGCGTTTACCGGCTTCGTGAACATTTCGGGCTGCCCGGGAATCAGCTTCCCATGCGATCCAGCCGCGAACGGGTTGCCGATCGGCGTACAACTCGTTGCCGCGCAAGGCAGGGATGGTCTTTTGTGCGGTTTGGCGGCGCAATTTGAGTCGGCGCATCCTTGGGCCGAACTCGCTCCGTTGTTTTAACCCGACGCTTCTACTCATCGACTTGGCGAACTTGCACACAGCGTCCCTGCCGTCTCCAATCGCCGATTCGCCGACACGCCGGTCCGCTGGCGCCGCGTCATTTGTGGTTGCGGCTTGGCCGCGCTGTGAAATCTGTGGTTTACCGATTCCCCTCGTCCCGCAAATAACCCATGAGCTATTCCCACCCATCCTTTAAAGCAGGCCGGCATTTCCTCCAGATCCCAGGACCTACGAATGTGCCGGATCGAATCCTTCGGGCAATCGGCCGGCCGACAATTGACCATCGCAGCAAGGAATTCGCCAATTTGGGCCGCGAATGCCTTGAAGGGATGAAACCGATATTCAACACGGCGAGCGGGGAGATTTTTATTTTTCCCGCCAGCGGCACAGGCGCATGGGAGGCCGCGATCGTGAATACGCTCTCACCGGGTGACCATGTGCTGATGATTGAGACCGGTCATTTTTCGGCGCTTTGGCGCGACTTGGCTCAAAAGTTCGGCATCATCGTCGATTATCTGCCGGGCGATTGGCGGCATGGCATCGACGCGCAACAAGTGGCTTCGAGACTTTCGAACGATCGCAATGGGACAATCAAAGCAGTGATGTGCGTTCACAACGAGACGTCAACCGGCGTAACGAGTGACATTGCGGCCGTGCGCAAAGCGATGGATGCCCAAAAGCATCCGGCTCTGTTAATGGTCGATACAGTCTCTTCCCTTGCCAGTATCGACTATCGACAGGACGAATGGGGCGTCGACGTAACGATCGGCGGCTCACAGAAGGGATTGATGTTGCCGCCCGGTCTTGGTTTCAATGCGGTCAGTCCCAGGCATTGTCTGCCTCGAAAAGGGCGCGCTTGCCGCGCGCTTTCTGGTCCTGGGAAGACATGCAGGGACCAAATGCAAACGGCTACTTTCCATCCACGCCGGCCACGAATCTCCTGTACGGTCTGCGCGAGGCCATTTCGATGCTTCAAGAGGAAGGATTGGAACAAGTATTCCAACGGCATCTGCGACTTAGTGAAGCGACACGTCGTGCGGTGCGCGGCTGGGGTTTGGAATTGCTCTGCTTGAATCCCGCCGAATACAGTTCTTCCTGCACAGCGGTATTGATGCCGGATGGATTCGATGAAGCGAAATTTCGAGGACTCATCCTGGAGCATTACAATCTCTCGCTAGGCGCCGGTCTGGGAAAAGTTGCCGGACGCGTATTCCGCATTGGCCACCTTGGCGATCTCAACGATTTGATGCTTTGCGGGACGCTGTGCGGCGTTGAAATGGGATTGGCGCGTTTCGGGGTTCCTCACCAGCCTGGCGGAGTTCTGGAGGCTACGAAATACCTTACCGAGTAGTTGTCGATGTGAAATCTGCGGTTTCTAATTCGGAATTCTGGTTTAACAAATAGGGTGTAGAGGAGAGAATAAAATGCAAAGGCCGAGAAATCCGTTGCTAACGTTTTTGTTTATCATGGCGCTCCTGCTTCCCTGGCTGATGTTTCTTTTTCGGCCCGGCGGAACTGCTATCGGACATACCTTATTTTGGCTGGCGCTGTTTTTTTGTTTGCTCCTGATCTGGACGCTGAGCGCTACGCAAAGGCGTCTGGCGGCAGCGGCCGGTCCCGCCCTCGGTCCGCGAATGTTGAATGAGGCTGAGCAACCGGAAGTCGTACGTCAAGTAATGGACGTTAAGATTGCAATAGCAGAAAAGGGAGTGCAATTGTTTCGAGGCCCGCTGCGCGATTCCGCTTCGGTGACCTTCGATAGACTAAATGGAGCTCTCGGCAAAAGCTTTGTACCACTGGTTCAGGAGGATGAGCAACTCGGCGCAAAAATCGTCCTGATTCCAAAGGGGTCTGAGGAAGGCGTATCACGGAAACCTGTCCGACCCTGGTTGCATTGGCTACTTTTTGGTCTGACCCTGGTTACGACGACCTGGGCTGGAGCAAGTCATCAGGGCGTAGATTTAGCTCAGGAGCCGGGGAAATTCGCCGTCGGCTTACCTTACGCTATCGGGTTGCTTTTGATTCTCGGTGTCCATGAATTGGGACATTTTTTCATGGCGCGTCGGCATGCGATGGATGTCACTCCGCCCTACTTCATTCCAGTACCGTTCGGACTTGGGACCTTTGGCGCCTTTATTCAAATGCGATCGCCTCCTGCGAACAGAAAAGCCCTCTTTGACGTTGCAGTTGCCGGACCGCTCGCAGGGCTCGTGATTGCGGTCCCGGCACTTCTTCTCGGGCTTCGGTCTTCGAGCATTACTGCAGGCGGCGATGGCACTCTATCACATGGGTTTCTGCACGGAGCGACGGTCGGCTCATCGATACTATTTACGGTGCTTACCAAGATTTCGCTCGGTGAAGCCGCTCAGTACGGAGCGCTTGTGCAGCTTAGTCCGTTGGCATTCGCGGGCTGGTTGGGACTCTTTATCACGGCTCTGAACTTACTGCCGGTGGGCCAACTTGATGGTGGTCATATCACGCGCTCAATGCTCGGGAGCCGCGTTGGCCAGACCATCAGCAGCCTGGCGATGTGGTCCCTGTTCTTGCTGGCATTGTTCGTCTGGCCCGGTCTGATGATGTGGGCGCTGATTGTCTTCTTCATAGCCGGACGAGGGGCGCCTCCATTAAACGATGTAACCCCTCTGGATGCCGGCCGCATGGTGGTGGGTTATATAGCCATGCTGATTTTAATACTCATCCTCGCACCAATGCCGCACTCCCTGTGGGATGTAGCAACGGATGTTTGTCCCTACCTGTGAATTCAACTGCTGGGAGGAAACCATCATGCTCCTCTCTAAAGATCGTCGTATTCGGCGCCACCGGCACCATCGGCAAGGCCGTCGTGGCTGCGCTTTCGCCTAAATACGAAGTCATCCAGGTCAGGAAGCGTGAGGGTAAGTTGATAGCCGACCTGGCCAATACCGATTCCGTGCGAACCGTCTTCAAGGCCATTGGAAAGGTAGACGGAATCGTCAGTGCCACAGGAGCAGCGAGATTCGCGCCGCTGGAGAGACTGAGCGACGAGGATTTCAACTTCAGTATTGCCAACAAATTGATGGGTCAGGTCAACCTCGCCAGGAACGGTATGGATTACCTCAACGACAAAGGGTCCATCACCCTAACCAGCGGCATCCTCTCACAGAAGCCCATGGCAGGGAGCGCGGCTGTCAGCCTGGTGAACGCTGGAGTGGAGGGATTCGCGCGCGCCGCAGCGCTCGAAGCGCCCAGGGGCATTCGCATCAACGTGGTCTCGCCGCCGTGGGTGACCGAAACTCTGCAGGCGTTGAGCATGGATCCTAAACTCGGCAAACCGGCCGCTCAGGTCGCTCAGGCCTACCTGAAGAGCATCGAGGGACAAGGAACTGGCGAAGTCATCGAAATATAGTGTTCAGGAGACGGCGCGTTAGCTAGCTACTCCTCGCCGCGCAAGCTGGCGGGCGGACAATAGAGCCCCTTCTCTTCACGTCTCCACCACGCCCCTGTCTGACTTTTCTCCAGCGCATTGGTGAAATGGTATTCAAAAAGTCGGGCCCGAACATAACGCGGAGGGGAATCCGGAAATGGGTTTGTTTTCACCAATCGTAAAACGGACGGAGAACCCTGAAGTAACCGCACCAAGAAATTCATGAACCATGGCTCTCCTCGAATATCATCCAAGGCGGCAAACCACATTTGCCAATCCAGCCTCGGTTGATGGGGGGCAACGATTGGTGGGGCGCGCAGCGGATCGCCCACTTTATACTTGAATTCGTACGGCTGCCAGGTGAACCCATCCTGACTTCCCTCGACAATGATTTCGGGGCGGGTCTTTGTCATGACTCTAAACAGCCCGTAGCCGTTGAGCGAACGGAATGGCTCGAGACAACGGTAAGCCGCGCTGAATAACGGCGGCCATTCGGCCTCGGGAAACAATGCGTTCCAGAGCAGAGGTCCACTCAACGCTACCACAACAACAACCACCGGGATCAAGATCCAGGAGGGCCAGGACGCGCCGCGCACTTCTGCGCGTGGCCGCGCCTTTCTGCCGAGGCGCGGCCAAACGGCATCGTCCACGGCAAGCAGACAAAGCGCCGCCGTTAGAGAGATTGAAAAAACAATAATTGCCCGAAAACGCTATCAACCCCTGCAGCGTCAATAAAGCTAGAACGCCGATCAACCGTATCCGCCGCGGGCCAAACAGCAGAAATGGCGCTCCTATTTCAATGCCGAACATCACGATTGTTGAGAATGCCTGAAACCAGGGAGGAAACTGATTTGCCCACCACGAAATCGGCGTTGGCAACGGCTGGGTTTCATAGTGATACTGGAGCGCAGTCAGGTTCCACCAGGAGTCGTCTCCGCTGGTCAGCTTCACCACGCCCGACATGAACATGAGTCGAAACAGGAGCCAGCGGAGGAGAAAATGCGCCCAGGGGGAAATGGGACTTTCATAGCGTCGTGATCGGAAAGAGTCGGAAAGGCGCCAGGAAGATGCTTAGAAAGCCAACTTCCAAAAGCAGGTAGTCCCATTGGAAATTCATAAAAACCTGTCCCGCCACGCTGAGCGAGAGATAAAGGCACCACAATAGAAGCAGGCAGAAAAGCGGCCAGATCTGTAGAATGAGCAGCAGACTCAGTGCAACTCCGATCGCGCACAACAAATGCAGGAATGAATCGCCGGCGTTGAGCCAACAGAGAGTCGGGAATATTCGGTACGCTTCCGTCCCGAACCGGTTTCGCAGCTCGTCTAACCAAGGCGCCACAGGCAGAATACCATCGCGACCGATCAGACCATCCACCTGGATCCAGAAGGACCCAAATGCGACGAGGTAAATCAATCCAAGCAACCGAAGAAACCAGGTTCGGGCATTGAAGTAGGTAGGCCGGCAAACAGCGTCTTCCCCTTTTCCCCAAAGCGCCCTTGTGAGAACGGAAGCGAGCGAGCGGTGAGCGGCAACAAGGCGATACCCACACCGAGCAGCAGCAGCGAAACCGGGAACATGGCGGTAACACCAGAGCCCGAACCCGCTCCCGATCCGGGAGCCGGAGCCGAGCATCCGAAACACTGCTTCCGCGCCGCCATAGATGCTTCCGTCAGTCTCGATCAGGTGAACCGCCGAGCGCAAACATTCGATCGGTATGTCTTGAGCAAAACGCTCCAGGACGGACTGGAACGAGGCGACATCAACTTTCTCGCGCGTCGTTTCCTGCCATCGCCGAACCCAGCGGATACAGAAGTCACAGTCCGCGTCATAGAGAAAAAGCGGCTTCTCGGCCGGCGCAGCGCTGTGCGTCAGGCGGTTCGGGCAACGAACCTGTTTCAACTTCTCATCTCGTCGGTTACACACAGAGGTCGCAATTCGCTTTGGAGCGGACGTCGTAGTATACTGCGCGGCAAAAATCCGCTCAAAAAGAACATCCGTTTAAAACATTATATGCAACCGACCTCCGCACAGGACGAGGCAAAAAGGGCCGCAGCCGCCCGAGCGATCGAGAGATTTCTCAAGGATGGAATGACCATCGGGCTTGGATCTGGTACAACGTCTAGATGGTTTGTTCGCATTCTTGGCGAACGCGTCGCGAAAGGCCTCCGTGTCACTGGAGTGCCGAGCTCGAAATCCACTGGGCAACTTGCTCAGGAGGTGGGCGTACCGCTGGCAGATTTGAATGATGTCGGTCAGCTGGATCTGACAATCGACGGCGCGGACGAAATCGACGGCAAAGGGCGAATGATTAAAGGGGGAGGCGCAAATTTGCTCTGGGAAAAGATTGTTGCGTGTGCCTCAAACAGGATGGTTTGCATTGTAGACGAATCAAAATTGGTTGAGCGCCTTGGCCGATTTCCGCTTCCGGTCGAAGTCATCCCGTTCGCATGGCGAAGCACCGAGCGGCATCTGCGAAAACTGTTCGGGGATTGCGGGTTAAAAGACCCTGAGATCGAAATGCGCGGCGGCTTCGAGAAACCGCTCATGACAGACAGCGGCCATTACCTTCTTGATTGTCATCTGGAGATGATCCCTGATCCCGAAAGTCTTGGGCAAAAATTGAACCAGATTCCCGGGGTAGTAGAACACGGGCTTTTTATCGGGATAGCAACCGACGCCGTGGTCGGGCATGCCAGCGGCGAGGCTGAGGTGCTGACATTCCGGAGCTGAATCGCTCTACTGCCCGCAGAAATTGGGCCAGGTAGAGCGGGGCTCCGTTGGAACGCGTTGTCGAGCGGAGGAATTTGTCGGACGCGCAGCGATAGGCAAATCTGGAGAGTCCGGAGCCAGAAACTCCCGATCTCCTCTCCGCCAATTACTCCACAATTCGCGATATCGAGGCAAAGACCTGGGTAGCCGGAACTACAAACGTAAGCGGACGATTGAATGTTTTCTTCACCTCACTTTCGATTTCCCAGAAGCCGCATTTCTCGGACAAATCCAAGACTTCGACAAATGTCAACGTGCGTTCGAAGAGACGTTCAGAAAGAGCCGCGACAGAGCATTCGCAGCGAACTGAATTGGACTCACAATTAACAGAGGCTCTCGTGGTGTTCATAGATAAGCAATGAATTATCTGACCGGTTAGTTAAGCTTTGACGCAAAAAAAAGATTCGCCTGGCTCGTTCTCAGACCACCGATTCCACGGTAGTCGCTCCGACGAGACGAAAAACGCTCTTCTTCAGGCATTTCAAGACGTCGGGATTATTTTCGATTTTCGCCTGCAGGATCAACCCGCCCGTGTAGCAGAAAACCTCGCGTGCAAGTTCAACAGGATCCTTAGTATCCAAAATGCCTTCGGCAGCAGCGTCACGCAATGTAGCGGCCAAATACTTCATCGTCCGCTCGGAAAGTTCGTGAGCCTTTTTCCGGATTTGTTCGTCCTGGGTGCTCAACTCGGAACCGATCGAAGCGAAGGGGCAACCGCAGAGCTTTCCTATCTTCTGGTATTTTTCCACTTGATCCTGGACGATTCGATCGCAGTACTTTTCGAGGCGCTCGAGCGGAGGCACCTGGGAGGAAAAAATCTCATCCATGAGGCCGCGTTTTTTGTTCCAATGATCTTCAAACGCGGCGGCTGCGAGATCGGACTTCGATTTGAAGGCGTAGTAGAAACTTCCTTTGTTGACGCCGGCCCGATGGCAGATGTCATCGACGCTGATTGACCCGTAACTACTCTCCCAGATTAAAGTCAGAGCGGTACTGAGAAGTTTCTGTTTGGTGTCACTCTCTCGCTTCACGCCGGCAGCTTAGTTGACTGGTTAGTATAATGCAAGAGGAATTTCAGGCCGCAGAGGCCCCGTGCTCTCTGTGTCCCTGCGTTGGATTTATCTTCCCCGTGCCCTCCTCTCCCTCCGCGCTCTTTCAACTGCAACCAGAACCTGTTATTCTTTTGGCTTTCATGAAAATCAATCGCGCTCTCATTTCTGTTTCGGATAAGACGGGCATTGTGCCGTTCGCTCGTCGCCTCAGCGAGATGGGTATTGAGATTGTTTCGACCGGCGGCACCGCAACACTACTCAGGCAGGAATCGGTTCCTCATGTCGAAATCGAAAAGTTCACCGGGTTCCCTGAGATTCTGAATGGGCGAGTTAAAACCCTCCACCCCAGGGTGCACGGTGGTTTGCTGTACCTGCGAGACAATCCGGATCACCAGCGACAGGCTGCAGAGAACCAGATTGAAGCGATCGATCTCGTAGTGGTTAACCTCTATCCGTTCGAGAGCACGATCGCTCGGCGGGACGTGAAATTGGAAGATGCGATCGAACAGATTGATATCGGAGGCCCTACAATGCTGCGGAGCGCAGCCAAGAATTACCGATCGGTCACGGTCGTCACCGATCCGAGCGATTACGGCACGGTATTGAAGGAGATCGAACAGCATCGAGGCGAAACCACGTTGGGGCTCCGGGAACAATTCGCGATCAAAGCTTTTTTAACGACTTCCAAATACGATCGGGCAATCGCCAATTTTCTTCAGCGAGAACAAAGCATTAGCGGATCTTTTAGCCTGTCTCTGCCACTGGAAATGCGCCTCCGTTACGGAGAAAACCCGCATCAATCGGCAAGCTTATACGGCCATTTTCAGGACTATTTTCAGAAGCTGCATGGCAAGGAACTCTCTTATAACAACATCCTCGATATCGACGCTGCGGCGGGTCTTATCCGGGAATTCTCGGAAACGACCGTAGCAATTCTAAAGCACACAAACCCATGTGGAGTCGGTTCGGACCCGGATCTGAGAGAAGCCTGGGTCAAGGCATTCGCGACAGATAAACAGGCGCCGTTCGGCGGCATCATCATTTGCAATCGTCCTCTCACGGAATCGCTGGCTCGCGCCATTTCTGAGATTTTCAGTGAAGTCATAATTGCGCCGGAATTCGAGCCAGAGGCCAGAGCCTTGCTCCAAAAGAAGAAAAATCTTCGGCTGATGAAGATGCTTGCAAGGCCCGACGAGAAGAAGGATGAACCGGACGTGCGATCAGTGATTGGTGGCCTGCTCGTGCAGGAAAGGGATGAAGCCGAACTGAAAGAACCCGAACGGCATGTGGTCTCGTCGAGACCTCCCACGGCGGAAGAGATGAAGGCGATGCTTTTCGGCTGGCGCGTAGTGAAGCATGTTAAATCAAATGCCATTGTTTACGCGTCACGGGACCGGACTCTTGGGATTGGTGCCGGTCAGATGGCGCGAGTTGATTCTTCACGGACGGCGATCTGGAAAGCAAACGAGGCTGGGCTTTCGCTGAAAGGAAGCGCCGTTTGCAGCGATGCATTTTTCCCTTTTGCCGACGGTCTAATTGCGGCATCGGAAGCAGGCGCGACGGCAGCCATCCAGCCCGGCGGCTCTCTCCGCGACCCGGAGGTAATTGCAGCGGCGAATGAACGTCAGATGGCGATGGTTTTCACCGGAGTGCGCCATTTCAAGCACTAAGAAAAAGCAGAAGTCGGAGAGGTGGCTGCGCCCTTCCTCAGCAGCATCTTTCTCCGAATTTTTTTGCGCTGTCGACGGTGTTCTGGAGTCTAAGAGTCCATGATCAAATTAGGAGTAAACATCGATCATATCGCGACGCTTCGGCAGGCTCGTTATGCCGACATGATTGATTCGCCCAACTGCGAGCCAGATATCCTCGCAGCCGCATCCGCGTGCGAACGAGCGGGGGCAAGTGGCATCACTGTACACCTGCGCGCCGACCGAAGGCATATCCAGGATCGAGATGTGTTCCGTTTAAGAGACAGCATCATGACAAAGCTGAACCTTGAGATGGGAAATACTCCGGAGATAGTCGAGACTGCTCTCAGGGTCCTGCCCGACGAGGTCTGTTTAGTTCCGGAAAATCGCCAGGAAATAACGACCGAAGGAGGACTGAATGTGTCCAGACATTTCAAAGCGCTCAAGCAGACAGTTCAACGTCTTCATACGGCCGGAATCCGCGTCAGCATGTTCATCGAGCCGGATGCTGTTCAGATTCAATCGTCGAGCGAAATGGGAGCGGACGCCGTCGAGTTGCATACGGGCGTATTCGCCAATCTGCCGGCCGAATTGCAGCAGGATGAAGTAGACCGGTTGGAGGCGGCTGCCCGGCTGGCAAAGGAAAAAGGGCTTCTCGTGAACGCTGGGCATGGGATCAACTATTCGAATGTTCGGTTTTTAATAGCTAACCCGCACTGGAACGAATTCAATATTGGCCATTCAATCGTATCGCGTGCAGTTTCAATTGGTCTTGAAAATGCTGTTCGTGCGATGCTGGAACGCTTAAAGAGCTGAGGATGATTCTTGGGATCGGGATTGACGTGGTGGAAAACGCACGAATCGCGGACGCCATCCGAAGCCAGGGCGATCATTTTATCCAGAAGATTTATCAAGCGGCTGAAGCAGAATACTGCCGAGCGATGAAGGATCCCGCACCACATTTCGCGGCTCGGTTTGCCGCAAAGGAAGCTGTGTCAAAAGCTTTTGGAACAGGCTTTGTCGGCCAATTCGGCTGGAAGGACATCGAAGTTCGGAGAAAAGCCAGCGGTGAACCGTTTATCGTTTTGCATCGGGGAGCAGCGGAGCTCGCGAAAAGACTTGGTATCTGCTCAGTGTTTATCAGTCTGAGCCATTCTCAGGATTACGCGGTGGCAAATGCCATCTTAATAAAGAATGATTAGGGAGAAAAGGAGAAACCGCAAAATGCTTTACCCGCAGCTCACGTTGCGAACCTCGGATTGATGGATGCCGATTACAAGGTGAAGCTGGAAGTTTTCGAGGGGCCACTTGATCTGCTGCTCTACCTGATCAGGAAGGACGAGGTCGATATTTACGATGTTTCGATCGAACGAATTACCAGCCAATACCTCGAGTATCTGGAAACATTCCGGATGCTGGATCTCGAGATCGCCGGAGAGTTTGTCGTGATGGCAGCGAATCTGATCTACATCAAGAGCCGCAACCTCCTGCCTGTCCATCAACAGCCTCCGGACGAAGATGCAGAGGAAGAGGATCCGCGCTGGGACCTGATCCGGCAATTAATCGAGTATAAGAAGTTCAAGGACGCGGCATTTCAGCTTCACCACAGGGAGTTGCTGCAGGAAGGGTTAATCGTTCGCATCCCCGAGAAACCTCAATTCGAGGACTCCGGCGCGTTGCTTAAATCGGAAGTCGGAATTTTCGACTTGATCAGCGCATTCCAGAAGGTGCTTAAGAAAATCGAGCTGAAGCGCGAAGATCTTCGAGAGATTTTTGAAGAAAGCTTCACTGTCTCGGACAAGATTGATTTTATCATGCACAGTGTTTCGGGCAAAGAATCGGTCGGTTTTTTCGATCTCTTCGCGACGGCTGCGAATCGGACCGAGATTGCGGTGACGTTTCTGGCCTTGCTTGAACTCATCCGCATGAACCAGATCCGGGTCTTTCAGGACGGGCTATTCGCCGAAATTGAAATTAGGAGCGTATTAAATTAAAAAAGAGAGCGCTTCGACGGCTTTTAGCCAGCCCACAGAGTATAAGAAGCAAAACTGAGCTAATCTCGGAATTCGAATCATGGTTACCCTAAAAGCAGTCGTTGAAGCTCTGCTTTTCGCATCGCAAAAGCCGCTTTCGCTGAAGGAAATCGCAGGGGCCTTGGCATCGGCCGCGGAACATTTCGAAGAAGGCCCGGAGACAGCGTTAGCCAAGATCAATGAGGCAGAGATAATCGAATCTTTGCAGACGTTGCAGAACGAATATACGGAGCTGAGCCGTGCATTCCACCTGGTTGAACAGGTCTCCGGCTGGGTGCTGGCAAGCCGAATTGAATACCAGATCTGGGTGCGACAACTGTTCCCAGAGATGCGACCTACCCGGCTGAGCGCACCGGCCCTGGAAACATTGGCAATCATTGCCTATCGCCAACCAATCACAAAAGCCGACGTTGAGGCAATTCGCGGTGTCACGGTCGACGGGGTGATGCAGAAGTTGCTCGATGCCGGGCTTGTGAAGATCACCGGGCGCGCGGAAATCCCCGGCCGCCCCTTATTGTACGTGACAACCCAGCATTTTATGGAGCATTTCGGGCTCAGGAATTTGGATGAACTACCAAATGCATCCGAACTCAGAGAGATCGCTTTGCCGAAAGCCGTGGTGCCGACGGAGCGTCGCACCGCAACCAGCGTCGAGAAGAACGATTTGTCGGACTTCAAACCGGAGAACAATGAGAATGGAGAAGTCGAAGTTGTCCCTGGAACTGATTCGAAAGCGAATTGACGAAGTCGACACCAAGTTGCTGGAGCTGTTAAATCAGCGCGCGGATCTCGTCCACGAAGTAGGTGTCGTAAAGAAACAGGCTGGTCTTACTATCTACGCTCCTGAACGCGAAGAAGCTCTGCTGCAAGGCCTCGAGAGAAAGAACAAAGGGCGGCTTCCGGCAACAGCGATACGTGCCATTTATCGGGAGATCATGTCTGCGGCATTAGCACTGGAGAAAGGATTGACTATTGCCTATCTTGGTCCCGAAGCAACATGGTCACACCAAGCAGCGCGCGCCAAATTCGGGGCCTCGGTCGATTACTCCGCACAGGCCAACATCGCTGACGTCTTCGACCAAGTCGCAAGACGCCGAGCCGATTACGGTGTCGTGCCGATCGAGAATTCGGTGGAAGGCGCGGTAAATCACACGTTGGACCTCTTCATGGATTCGGAGCTCAAGATCTGTGCGCAGATTCTGCTTCGCATCGAAAACAATCTTTTATCAAATGAACCGAGAGAAAAGATCACCAAGATCTATTCTCACCCCCAAGTGTTCGGCCAGTGCCGGAAATGGCTCCAAGCGAATGCGCCCGAAGTGGAATGGATTGAGGTATCAAGCACGACAAAAGCGGCAGAACTAGCTTCTCGAGAACCGGGTGCTGCGGCGCTGGCCGGTGCGATGGCCGCCGAGGTATACGGATTAGAGATCCTGGAAGAATCGGTCCAGGACAGTCCGAATAATACCACTCGGTTTCTGGTGATCTCGCACGCTACCTGTCCTCCAACTGGCGCAGATAAAACATCCCTGATGTTCTGCGTTCAAGATCGCGTCGGTGCTCTCTATTCCGCAATCGAGCCATTCAATCGGCTCAAGCTGAGCATGAGCAAGATCGAGAGCCGGCCGTCGAAGCGTAAGAACTGGGAATACTTTTTCTTTGTCGATATTGAAGGCCACTGCGATGACGAACAGGTCAAGAGCGCCATCAGCGAGCTGGAAAAACACTGCACCTTCGTAAAGGTGCTCGGAAGCTATCCAAGGACCGATGCAGTCGGGGGCTGAAGACAGGGGCAGTTGTCAGTTGTCAGTTGTCAGTTGTCAGTGGAGCAAGCGTCGGTGGGTGCACATTTTGATGAGACGAGGAATTGTCGAAGGGGAGAGAAACGAAAATCACTCGAGCCGCGATCTTCCCCGACTGACAACTGACACGAATGGCGCGAAGATTAGCAGCGTTTGGGATGGTTTAACGCCCCGAAGAAGGGGCGATATGACTCAGCCCTGGGTTTCAACCCAGGGAATCGCCACCCCCACGATGATGCGCCCTGAAAGGGCGCCAGTTCGGGCGTCGTAATAACACACATATTGATTGTTGCAATCTCATCGCTCGCCATTGCCTTGGTCTAGTTTGGAGATCTGTTGTACGGCCGCCTCATTCCTTCATTAGGAAGCAATATACGTTAGTTTGGCACACGTGAGCTTTCGCCCATTCAGGGCGACCCGTCTTGGTTGGATGGTTCCCAGGGTTTGAAACCCTGGGCTTGAATCATGTAGCCCCTCCTCCGGGGCATAAAACGCCTCAAACCCTCCTTATCTTCGCACCACTGACAACTGACACTGATAACTGACAACTGTCTCTCCTCTTCATCGCCCGACATAAATTGCTTCATCAGGCCAGTCAGCCTTCATCAAACCATTCTTCATATTTACCAGCGGCAAATAATTCCGCATCACGCGGACAGGCGAAAGAATGCGCACTGTCGAGATCTCTTCGATCAAATCTTTGCCGTGATTTTCCAGAAGTGTCGGAATTAATTCTTCATGCATCCGCTGTACGATATCGACGTCGCTATCGCCGTCGATGTAAAGCAGGAGGGCCACCTTGCCATCGATTTCCGCGATATGACTTTCAAATACCCTTTCCGTGAAGACAGTGTTGCTCGGCTCCATTTTAATATCGTCGACAAGCTGCTTGTACGTTATGCCCACACCAAACTTGATGATATAAAGATGGCGCGCCGTAAACTGCTGAGCGCCGTTGGCGGAGAGGTCGACATTCGCGAAATATGACAGAATCCCCTCCTGCTCCAGACGCTGCCGTTTCCGGCTCACCGTACGCACGTTGACGCCTGTCAATTCTCCGACCCCGTTGTCCGACTCGCGCGGGTCTCGAATCAGGTGACGCATGATCGCCTTTTCTTGCTCATCTAGAATTCTCATGGCAGTATCCCCAATCAGGCTCGAAAGGGAAGCACGGGCAATCCTCGCGAACCGGCTCTTTGTAGTTGTTTTGCGTTACAGAGGGCATAAATTATTCGAAAAACCTGTTTTTGCGACAAGAATTTGTCAGTACTGTATGGATTTTCGTCTTGAATCACTCATATGAGGTCTTAATGTCAGCAGGATTTCTGCCATGAATCATGCAATCACGCTAGCGCTCAATGGGATTCCGGACTCGCTCTACCGGCCGGAAGAGGAACACGATTCGTGCGGGGTAGGTTTTGTTGCCGCAATCAATGGAGAACGGTCCAACCGCGTCTTGCGGCATGGGCTTACTTCGAAGTGTAACATGGCACATCGCGGAGCGATGGATGCGGACGCCAAAACCGGAGATGGTTCGGGAGTGATGACGCAGATTCCGTACAAGCTTTTTCGCAAAGAGGTCACCCGACTCGGACACACCCTCTACAATGATACGGACTTGGGGATTGGATTTGTGTTTCTGCCCCACGACAATGCTTATGCGCAGGCGCGAGCCAAAGCGGTCATCGAAGAGGTTTTGGAGCATCGTCAACTCTTTCAGTTCGGTTGGCGCGAGGTCCCGCTCAATGTCCTGGTGCTAGGCGAAAAGGCGCAGCTCACCATGCCGCGAATCGAGCAGGTCCTGATTGGCCGGCCGGCCGGCATGAGTGATGATGAATATGAACGTCGCCTGTTTCTTGCCCGAAACGAGATCGAGGCGCGCGCCCACCTCGATAACATAAAAAATTTTTATATCGCTTCATTTTCGCACCGGGTGATTGTCTACAAAGGATTGTTAACCGCGGTGTCCCTCGAGAAATTTTATAGGGATCTCGCCAATCCGGAATACGAGACAGCGATTTGCCTTTACCACGAACGATACAGCACAAATACCTTTCCAACGTGGCCCCTCAGCCAACCCTTCCGCGTACTCGCGCATAACGGCGAGATCAATACGATTCGCGGCAATCGCAACTGGATGCACGCTCGTGAGTCGGAATTAATGGCTGAAACCTGGGGCGATGATATCGACCTGCTGAAACCGATCATTCAACCGGGAGGATCGGATTCGGCCAGTCTGGATAACGCCATGGAAGTGCTGATGTTATCCGGACGCGACATTTTGCATGCCATGACCATGCTCGTGCCACCCGCATGGCGCGCCGCCGAGAAGATGGCTCCGGAACTTAAGGCCTACTACGAGTATCACCGATGTTTCACTGAGCCTTGGGACGGTCCTGCGGGGCTTGTCTTCAGCAACGGAATCGTCGTCGCCGCCTGTCTGGATCGAAATGGACTCCGACCGGCGCGATACAAGATTACTGAAGACGGGCTTGTGAGTCTCGGCTCCGAGGTAGGCTGCAACGAAATCGATGACGCAAAGGTCATCGAGAAAGGGCGGCTCGCACCAGGAGAAATGATAGCGGTCGATACCCGAGCAGGCAAACTGTTGCGGGATTCCGAAATAAAGAAACGGCTTGCAGCTGAGAAACCTTATCTGGAGTGGATCAATACCCATTTACTCCGGCTGCAAGATATTGCCGATAAATCGATCCCCGTGCCTCCAGAGGAATTTGATATCCTGGAACTGACCCAGCTGCAGGTGGCGTTCGGATACACGAGTGAAGAACTCGACATGGTTCTGAAACCGATGGTCAAAGATGGCCAGGAAGCGCTCGGATCGATGGGTGATGACACGCCGCTGGCCGTTCTTTCCCTGCAGCCGAGGTTACTTTACACCTACTTCAAACAGCTCTTCGCACAGGTAACCAATCCGCCGATCGATCCGCTCCGCGAAAAGCTGGTAATGTCCTTGGCAACACTTATGGGATGGCACCGTAATCTCCTGGGGGCGACAGCGGAGCATGCAAAAATGGTGCACTCCGATTCACCTGTTTTGTTGCAACATGAGCTCGACGTCTTGAGATCGATCCCGGATTCGGAGCACAAGTCGAGGACAATATCTGTTTTATGGAATGTTGCGGAAGGTGAGGACGGCATAGAAGCGGCCGTGAACCGGATCTCTGCCGAAGCTGAACGCGCCATCGATGATTCAGCGCGGTTGATTATTCTTTCGGACCGGGGGGTTGATCACGATCATATCGCCATCCCGATGCTGCTCGCCACTGGAGCCGTGCATCATCACCTTACCCGGATCGGCAAGCGGATGAAGTGCAGTATCATCTGTGATACCGGGGAAGCTCGGGATGTGCATCAGATGGCGTGTCTGATCGGATATGGCGCAAGCGCTGTCTGTCCGTACGTCGCCTACGGAACGATTCGAGAACTGCTCGAGAAAGGCCAACTCGGAGAAACCGCAACGTACGAAAAGATGGTCCGCAACTATAAGTCTGCGATCGAGAAGGGATTGCTGAAAATCATGTCAAAAATGGGCATCTCGGTCGTAGGCAGCTATCGAGGGGCCCAGATTTTCGAAGCGATCGGGATCAGTTCTGAGCTTACGGAAAAATGCTTTGCCGGGACGCCCTCCAAAATTGAAGGAATCGGTTTCAAAGAGATCGGGATCGAGACGTTGACGAGGCACCGACTCGCCTATTCGAAAGCGTTGCCGGAAGAGAACAAGACGCTAGAGCTGGGTGACCCCGGATACTATCGCTTTCGCCGGCAGGGTGAACTGCATGCGGTTACACCGCCAGTGATCAAGAGCTTCCACGCGTTTGTTAAGTCGAACAAGGAATCGGATTATAAAGCCTACGTCGAAGCGGTAAAAGCGGTCCGGCCTAATACGCTACGAGATCTTTTGGAACGGGTTCCAACAGGCAAAACGCCAATTCCGCTCGAAGAAGTGGAGCCGATCGAAGAGATCCGGCGACGATTTACCACCGCCGGCATGTCCCTTGGAGC
Organism: uncultured Verrucomicrobiae bacterium; assembly: GCA_963736745.1. Taxonomy (GTDB): domain Bacteria; phylum Verrucomicrobiota; class Verrucomicrobiia; order Chthoniobacterales; family JAFAMB01; genus JAFAMB01. Next base: position 114,070 of record CAVTQD010000014.1, read on the forward strand.
GCTGAGCCCGGAAGCACACGAGTGCCTCGCGATCGCGATGAATCAGATTGGCGGAAAATCCAACTCGGGAGAAGGGGGCGAAGATCCGCAACGCTTTCATCGGCGCAAAAATGGAGATTGGCCAAACAGCGCGATCAAGCAGATCGCTGCGGGCCGCTTCGGCGTCACCGCCGCTTATCTGGCAAGCGCGAAAGAGATCGAGATCAAGATGGCACAAGGCGCCAAACCTGGAGAAGGTGGACAGCTGCCTGGCCACAAGGTGACCGAATTAATCGCGCGGCTTCGAAAAAGTACACCGGGTGTGGCATTGATTTCCCCGCCGCCGCACCATGATATCTATTCGATCGAGGATCTCGCGCAGTTAATTTACGATCTGAAACAAGTCAATCCGCGGGCGAAAATTTGCGTTAAATTAGTCGCGGAAGCAGGCGTCGGAACGATTGCCGCCGGCGTAGCGAAAGCACACGCCGATATCATCCTTATCAGCGGCCATGAAGGAGGCACCGGCGCTTCGCCGCTTAGTTCTATCAAGAACGCCGGGAGCGCCTGGGAACTCGGAATTGCGGAAGCGCACCAGGTCTTGATGCTGAACGGTTTGCGCAATCGAATTATTCTGCGCACTGATGGCGGCCTCCGAACCGGGGAAGACATCGTCTTTGCAGCATTGCTCGGAGCCGAAGAATTTAATTTTGGGACAACCGCTTTGATCGCCTCCGGCTGCGTGTATGTGCGCCAGTGCCACTTGAATACCTGTCCAGTAGGTGTTGCGACTCAGGACGAACGTCTGCGCGCGAAATTCAAGGGCAAACCTGAATACGTCGTGAACTACTTCAATGGAGTTGCAGAAGAGGTACGAAGGATCATGGCGGAAATGGGTCTTCCTAGTTTCACGGACCTGGTCGGACGGGTCGAATATTTGCGCCAGCGCTATATCCAGGATCACTGGAAGGCAAACAAAGTTAATCTGAGTCGCTTGCTGGTCAACGTCGCAAAAGATGACGATTCACAGCCGCGGCACAACACATGGGAACGAAATGATCCCCAACCCGGAAGGCGGCTCGACGATTCGATCCTGCAGGATGCGCGCGAAGCGGTGAACGACCAGTTGCCTATCAAGCTGTCTTACCGGGTCAAGAACACCAATCGTGCGGTTGGAACCAAACTTTCGGGAGAGATTGGATACCTTTGGGGCGAGCAAGGTCTGCCAGAAGGAACGATCGAACTGGAACTGCGGGGCAGCGCAGGTCAAAGCCTCGGAGCGTTTTTGAGCCCCGGCGTCAAGATCACCCTAACGGGTGAAGCGAACGATTACGTTGGTAAGGGTATGGGAGGTGGTGAAATCGTTGTCAAACCACCCACCGATCGAAAATACGTCGCGCACGAAAATTCGATCGTCGGTAATACTTGCCTGTACGGAGCGACGGGCGGAGAGTTTTTCGCTGCAGGCCGCGCAGGAGAGCGCTTTGGGGTGCGGAACTCAGGAGTCACCGCGGTGATCGAGGGGATCGGCGACCACGGCAGTGAGTATATGACCGGTGGCGTCCTGCTGGTTCTTGGAAGCACCGGGAAAAATTTTGGAGCCGGCATGACCGGAGGTGTCGCATATGTGCTGGATCTGGACGATTCATTTCCGACCAAATTGAACCCCGAACTGGTTGTGCTTGAACGGCTCGCAGACGAAGCAGACATCGTCACTGTGAAGAAACTTGCCTACAAACATCTTGAGCGTACAGAAAGTGACAGGGCGAAAGAGATCTTGGGAGACTGGCATCGCTATGAGCCGAAATTCTGGAAGGTTCGTCCGATTCATATTCCGACAGTTCTCCGACCTGCCATCGTCCCAGCCCCTGCCGCAGAAGAGACGTCTGCAACCAAGGGTTAGCCTATGGAAATAACGACCCAGCTTGCCCTGTTCCTCGCGAACAAGCCCGGCACACTCGCCGCCGTCTGCGATGCCCTGGCAGCAGAGAACATCAACATCTTCGGCCTAACAATCTCGGACACAGTGGATCACGCTGTCGTGCGCATGGTCGTCAGCGACCACAAAAAAGCGCTATCCATTTTTGAAGAACACGGTACCCTCGTCCTGGAAAACGAGGTCCTGATGCTGGAGCACGACAACAAGCCTGGGACGCTCTCGAAGATCGCAAAGAAGCTCGCCGCAGAGAAAATCAATATCGAGTACGCTTACCTGGCGACTGCGCCCAATGCGGAAAAAGGGGTTCTCATCTTCAGGCCGAATAACCTGAAGAAAGCGTTCGAAATTCTGAGCTGACGCCCTTTCCTACTTCTTCTCCGTGGGTGCCTTTGTCTCCGGCTTGGCCTCAGCTCCCGGCTGGTCCACAAATTCGATGTAGGCCATTAACGCAGAGTCGCTTTGTCTAGGACCAAGCTTTACGATTCGGCAATAGCCCCCTTGGCGACTCGCGGTGCGAGGCGCCAGTTCAGCAAACAATCTTTGAACGGCCTCTTTCTGCCGCAGAAAGGAAAAGGCTACTCGACGGGCATGGATATCGCCCCGCTTGCCCAGAGTGATCATCCTTTCAGCAAAAGGCCGAACAGCCTTTGCCTTCGCCAAAGTCGTCTTGATTCGATTATGCGCTATCAGGCTGCAAACCTGGTTCGCCAGCAAAAGGTTCCGGTGCTCGGATTTGCGGCCCAATTTAATCGTCTTTTTTGCGTGACGCATAATTCGCTATAGAGAAACCAGTTTCCCCTCATCACTTCGTTCGGCGCCCATCGGAGGTTCAACCAATCCCGATTCAAACTTCATCCCGAGACTGAGGCCAAGTTGTTGCAATTTTTCCTTGATCTCGTTCAGCGATTTTTTCCCGAAATTGCGATACTTCAGCATCTCAGCTTCAGTCTTCATAGCTAACTGGCCTACAGTCGTGATATTGGCATTGTTGAGGCAGTTTGCGGCCCGGACGGAAAGCTCAATTTCGTTCACGCTCATGTTCAGGAGCTTCTTGAGCCGGGTATTCTCCTGGCTGACTTCCTCAGGCGTCTCATCAAACTCGACCTGGCTGTCGTCATAATTCACGAATACATCCAGGTGATGACGCAGGATAGCAGAGGCCTGGAGAAGCGCATCGTCCGGAGTGATTCGTCCATCCGTCCAAATTTCCAGGACAAGCTTATCGTAATCGGTACGCTGACCGACTCGGGTATTCTCGACGCTGTACTTCACCCGGGTCACGGGCGAAAAAATTGAATCGATCGGGATAACGCCTATCGGCATGTCCGCACGTTTGTTCTCGTCTCCCGTGAAAAACCCGCGCCCGACGCGGACGTCGAACTCGGCTTCAAACTTCTGCCGCTTGTCGAGCGTGCAGATGACCTGATCTGTGTTCAGTACGTCGATACCCTGTATGGTCTGGATGTCACCGGCGGTGATCGCTCCCTCTTTGTTGACGTTGATCGTGACCGTTCGCGGCTCGTGGTCGACTGCTTTAAATTTTATCTTTTTCAGATTGAGGATCATGTCGGTCACGTCCTCCACGATCCCTGGCAGGGAAGCGAATTCATGTTGCGCGCCCGTGATCCGAACGGAGGTGATCGCAGCGCCCTCCAAAGAGGAGAGAAGCACGCGGCGCAGAGAGTTGCCAACGGTGTGGCCGTATCCGGCCTCAAAAGGTTCGGCGGTAAACTTGGTGTAAGTTTCAGTTGCGGTGGCCTCTTCTTTTGTGAGGCTCTTGGGCATCTCGAAACGACCTAAACGAACGGGCATATGCATCTTGATTTATTTTTAGCCGGGTTTCCCCTGGCGCGTGCGGTTGCAGGCCACGCGGCCGCAACCCAGGGACCAACGGCAATTCTGGCTCGCGCGGAGCGTGCAATCAGCCACAGGGGCCAGGTTGTGTCAAGACGAATTCGAACCCGCACCTGCCCAGAGTACAGAACCCGGCTCGCATTGCGTGGCTTGCAAGCGCTGTCTATACCTCCGCCGCAATGGCTTTACCCACGTCCTCTGTCGACGCGAAGCCGCCCAGGTCCCGCGTCCTCGGTCCGCCTGCAAGGACTTTTTCAATTGCTTTAAGTATAGCTCCGGCAACCTCAGGCTCGCCGAGATGCTCGAGCATCATTGCCCCCGACCAGATCTGACCAATCGGGTTTGCGATGCCTTTGCCCGCAATGTCCGGCGCCGAACCGTGCACCGGCTCGAACATCGAAGGGAAGTTGCGTTCCGGATTCAGATTGGCCGACGGAGCGATGCCAATCGTTCCGGTGCAGGCGGGGCCGAGGTCCGAGAGGATGTCTCCGAAAAGATTCGAACCCACCACGACATCAAACCAGTCAGGATGCAGAACGAAGTGCGCCGTCAGAATATCGATATGAAACTGGTTGACTTTTATCAGGGGATATTCAGCGCTCATCACCTTAAATCGCTCATCCCAGAACGGCATGGTTATCGTGATCCCGTTCGATTTAGTCGCCGAAGTTACCTGCTTTTTTGTCCGTTTAGAGGCTGTCTCGAAGGCGCAGCGCAAAATCCGGTCGATTCCACGGCGCGTGAACACTGATTGTTGCATCGCAATCTCGAACTCCGTGCCTTCAAACATTCTTCCACCGACAGATGAGTATTCTCCTTCGGTATTCTCGCGAATGATAATGAAATCGATATCGCCGTAATCCCGGTTCCGTAATGGAGATTGGATTCCCGGCATTAACTTCACCGGGCGAACATTGGCATATTGCTCAAACACCCGACGAATCGGAATCAACAGCCCCCAGAGTGAGATATGGTCAGGGACACCCGGAAAGCCGACAGCGCCCAGAAAAATCGAGTCGTGGTGCCGGATCTGGTCAAGACCGTCTTCGGGCATCATTCGGCCTGTTTCATTGTAGTAGGCGCAACTCCAGGGAAAGTGTTGCCACTCAAATCGAATGCCGGCTTTCCTGCCCGCCGCGTCAATGACCCGAATTCCTTCGGGCACAACCTCCTTGCCGATTCCGTCTCCCTGAATCGTTGCAATTCGATATTTCTTCATTGGCCTCTAAAAGAGATAACGAAATCGGGCTTGCACCGCAACGGTTCCGTCGCGGAGGATCCGGTCCTTGAAAATAGGTACCGATACAGGTGCGACGGTGCAGTTGCGTTTCCGCGAGTTTCACGTGTCGGAGACTCGGCGAAAGGTTATATAGTAATCACGTAAGCAGGAACACCTCTTCTCGTCATGCATTCTCTTGCCGAAGTCTTTGTTTTCGACGCCATTCGGACGCCGCTGGGGCGCGGGAAATCGATCGGCAAGCTCCATACTCAGTCCCCATTGCGCCTCGTTAGCTCTCTTTTGCGAGAACTGATCCGCAGATATCCGCCCGTTCGACAGGCCACAGACGAAGTGATACTCGGATGCTGTGAACAGTATTATGATCAGGGTGGTAATCTTGCCAGATCGAGCGCGCTGCAAGCCGGTTACCAGGTGACAACTCCCGGCTTCATGGTGTCACGATTCTGCGGATCCGGCCTGGACGCCGTCAATACCGCCGCGGCGAAAGTGATGTCCGGGCAGGCGGACTTGATCATCGCGGGCGGAGTGGAAATGCTTTCGCTCATTTCAATCTTTGGTTCAGGAGGTCCGATGATCTCTGACGTGACGTTCAAAGATATGACTGTCCAGATTCCACAAGGTCTGTCCGCCGATCTCATCGCGACTTTACATGGGCACAGCAGAAACGACGTTGACGCCCTCGGCGCAAGATCTCAGCAGCGAGCCCACGCGGCATGGGGCGAGGGCTTTTTCAGCGATTCGGTCGTTCCGATCACAGACGAGAACGGCGACCCAGTTCTTGCGCGAGACGAACTGATACGGGACAATGTAACGGCCGAGAGTCTGGGAAAACTATCTCCCGCTTTTGAGCGAATTGGGGACGATTATCGCGATTACATCCGATTGCGATATCCGCAGATCTCAAAACTCCGTCACGTGCATCACGCCGGCAATTCTTCCGGCATCGCGGATGGCGCGGCTGTCGTGTTGATGGGGAACGGACGAATCGCGGAGCAACTCGGACTGAAGCCCAAAGCGAAAATAGTCTCGACCGCGAGCGCCGCGGACGACCCCTGCATCATGCTGACCGCACCACCGGCTGCCGTCGCCAAGGCGCTCGATCGCGCCGGCCTAACTGCAGCCGATATCGATCTTTTTGAGGTCAACGAGGCATTTGCCTCGGTTGTTCTGTACTTCATGGACAAGACAAAGGTGCCGTTTGAACGAGTCAATGTTACCGGCGGCGCAATTGCGATGGGCCACCCAGTCGGCGCGACGGGCGCTGTTTTGATCGGCACGCTAGTCAATGAAATGCACAGACGAAACGCTGAACATGGCATCGTCACAATGTGCACCGGACTGGGGATGGGGGTTGCGACAGTCGTCCAGCGGATATGAACCCAGGAAGTAACGCTCGGATCTTGTGTGAACGGCCTTTGGACTCGAAAGTGGCCGATCGCATTGAGGCAGCGCTCTCTGATCCGGCAATAGATGCATTGTTCATCGAATTTCATAGCCGCCCGGAAACGGCAGAGATCGAAGTGAATCAGATCCTGGCCGATGACCCATTGCTTGATCGCCTACGCAGCCTGATACGGCAGATGGAGCAAGGTCCAAAACCTATCGCTGCGCTCATTTCCGAGTCGATTGGCGGACTTCAGCTCGAAATTGCTCTGGCGTGTCATGTTCGATTTGCAAGCTGCCGGAACGATTAGTCTGGATTTTCCCTGGCTGAAATACGGCCTGATGCCGATTCTCGGAGGGACACAGCGACTTCCCAGACTCTGCGGCATCGAATTGGCGGCACAAATGTTATTACAAGCCGAGAAAGTGACTGTCGAGGAAGCGGCTGCGTCGGGATCATTTGAGGTGAAAGATCACGGCCTCTCCGGGGCTGCGGTGGAATGGGTCCAGAGCCCATCCAAAGCCCGGACAACCCTGGGACAGAATTCCGCCGGAACTTTCGTTGGCCTATTCTCAACGGTCGTCGAACCGTCAACTCCTCCAAAAGATCTATCTCAAGCTCCGCCACCGCGTCACTCCTGAAGAAGCCGCTCCCACGGCCATCCTGAGGTGTCTTCAAGACGGACTTGAACGAGCGATTGACGCTGGGATTCGCCTTGAAGCGGAGCAGTGGGCGGTTGTGCGGCGTTCGCAATCGACCTTGAACCGCGTGAATACCCTGCACGTAACCCGGCAGAGAGCGCTCCAGAGAGTGGTGAACCAAGACCGCGCCTCTATCAAGCGCATCGGGGTGCTTGGAGCCGGATTGATGGGGACTGGGATCGCCTATACCGCCGCTCGGGCGGGGTACGAAGTTCTTCTTGTAGACATATCGCAGGAGGCTTCCGAGCGTTCTCTTCAACGCATGAGAAAGACGGCGCAACAGGACGCCAGTTCCGGCTTGTTGAAGCATGATACGCCTGCCGACTTATTAAACCGCGTCCGTTGGGCGCCCGAGATTGCCGTCCTCGCGCGTTGCGACTTTATTGTCGAAGCCATTTTCGAGCGCGCGAACTTGAAGAAGTCCAAAATCGCCGAGATTGCGGCGCTCGCCGATCCGGCGGCGACCATCGCATCCAACACAACGACGCTCCCGATATCAGACCTTGCGTTGGCATGCAACGGTTCGGAACGATTTCTTGGAACACATTTTTTTGCTCCAGTGGATCGAATGGAACTTCTCGAGATCGTCGTCGGCGAAAAAACGTCTCCTGAAACGATCGACCGAGCGGTGCTGCTTGCCAAGGCGCTCGGGAAAACTCCAATCGTTGTTCGGGACGGTCCTGGATTTTTTACCAGCAGAGTCGTAGCAGCTTATCTCCAGGAAGCCCTTTTCATGGTTCGGGAAGGGATTTCCCCCTGGATGATCGATAATGTCGCCCAGAATGCCGGCATGATCCTTGGACCTCTGACTGTCGCCGATCTGATGTCCCTAGACCTGTTGGCCGATATTTTCGAAAGCTTAGCCAAACATCGACGGGGAGCGGCGAGAAACGCCGCGGATTCCATCAAAATCTTGAGGGAATTTATCGATCGGTCACGTTTGGGAAGAAAAAGCGGGGCTGGCATCTACGAGTACAATTCCCGCCAGGAGCGTGTTGATTCGGCTGAATTTCGTACGCTATTTGCGCCGGCGACCCACGAACCAATTCCGGACGAGATAGAACGACGCCTATTCGTAATTCAGACAATCGAAGCGTTACACACAATGCGAGAGGGAATTATCGAGGATCCTGCAATGGCTGATCTGGCCTCGGTTCTGGGATGGAGTTACCCAGCCGGTCGCGGTGGCGTCCTGAATTATCTCAATCTGATCGGCCGCGAAGAGTTTGAACGGGTGCGTGTCCGGTTGCAGCAAAAGTTCGGTGACCGATTTGCGATGCCGGCATAGGCGCTCGAGGAGGTCGGAAAACTTCGCGCTTGCACAAGCTGCGGCTTATAACAGAGATTTTTCTTCGAGAAAGTCGCAACGCCTCCATATAATGGCGGCTGAAGCATGATCCAACGTGATTATCTGATCGTCGGCGGCGGTGTCGGAGGAGCCAGCGTCTGCGACTCATTGCGCCAATATGACTCCAAAGGCTCAGTGACCCTTGTCAGCAATGAGCCCTACCTTCCCTATCAACGACCACCACTCTCGAAGTCTTTTCTGAAGGATTCCGGCGTCTCTTTCGATAAACTGGTCGAAAAACCAGAGGATTGGTACAAGAAAAAAGGCATTGAAGTACGCCTTGGGACTTACGTGCGGGAATTCAATATTGAACGTCGCCTTGCAGTCCTCGAGAACGGCCAAACCATCGAATTCCGCAAAGCGTGCCTGGCAACCGGCAGCCGAGCCAGGCGTCCCCAAGTGGCGGGTGCAAACTTGGGCAACGTTATTTATCTCAGAAGTTTCCGGGACGCACTGGCAATCCGGGAGATCCTTTTAAGCGAGAAACACGTTGTTGTCGTCGGCTCGGGGTTTCTCGGTGCAGAGGTCTCCTCCTCTTTGACCAGCTCCGGCGCAAAGCTTAGCCTATTAAGCCGGGACAAGGTCATTTGGCAGGAATTGCTCGACCCTGAAAGCGCACAATGGTTGACCGATTCCTATCTCGAGGCAGGAATCCAACTACTGCTCAATGAAAACCTGAACGGATTCGAAGGTAAAACGGTAGTTAAGAACATCCAGACCAAAAGCGGGATGCGATTCCCGGCGGGCATCGCCGTAGTCGCAATAGGGACCGAACCCAACCTTCAACTCGTGGCAAACACCCCACTGAGCAGCCCAAGCGGCTGTCCGGTCAACGAATATCTCGAGACAGACGAAAAAGGTATCTACGCGGTGGGAGACATCGCGCTTTATCCTGATCGCATTTACGGGGGAGCCAAACGCGTTTCGAACATTGACATGGCACGGCTACAGGGTCTCATCGCCGGAGCGAATCTGAGCGGACGGAAGCGCCAGAAATTTGAATTCGTTCCGACCTGTTCCAGTCAGGTTCTCGGAATGCATTTCGATTTTGTCGGTGACTTCAGCACGCCGCATCTTCTGGCAGATATTGAAGGCAGCAGAGAAAAGCGAAGCTTTATCGCACGCTATCGACGGGGAGAGACCCTTATAGCTGCGGTGCTCTGCAATCGTCCACCCACAGATCTGGCAGTGATCCAGGAAGAGGTGAAAACAAGCGTCTTGTCCCGCGCGAAGAGATAGTTGCAAGGACCATTCACAAACCTCCCCATCATCCTTATAGTCGGTCCGAAGTTATTCATCGAGCCGGGGACGAAAGCCTTTCCAGCTTTCGAGCGTGAGCGGCCCCGGATTGTGAATAACTTCGCGGCAAGCGCACCGTCAGGTTACGAATTCTCGTCCATTTCAAAGAAGATGAATTCGACGAGACTTTCGAACCTGCCGGTTGTGCTTGGGTCGGGCAACGAATACTCAGATGAGGACGAATTGTCTCTGGAGACGATTACGTCTGGCTATAAGGAATTCGCATCCGGCTCGGGCCGCGCGAACGACCATTACCCCCTCTCGAATATGAACGAATCTGTCTCCGAACACGCGCTTAGCCCCGAAGTGGCTGCCTTTGTCGGCATCGATTGGGCCGATCAGAAACACGATGTGGTTCTACGCTCCGTCGGCGATCCGGCCAAGGTCGAACATCAAGTCATTAAAAATGAAATCAACGCCTTAAACGATTGGATCGCCCAGATGCAAGAGCGCTTCGGGGCAAAAGGTAAAGTGCTTGTTTGCCTGGAACAAAGCCGGGGAGCGCTCATTTACCACTTGATGGCTTATGAGCTCTTCGAGCTCTATCGATCATTCCCAGCCAATCGGCTAATTACCGTAAAGCCTTCTTCAGTAGCGTCGCCAAAGATGATCGGCCCGATGCCGATCTGCTCAGTGAACTGCTAATGTGCCATGCGATCGGCTCAGAGCCTGGAAGCCTGATGACCAGTTGACCCGGGAACTGGCTAGCTGACAATGAAGATCGACAACGAGGACGATCGACAAACCGAGCTGGCCAAGGAAATCAAGAGTCAGCTCAAGGTCTACTTTCCTGTGGCACTCCAAATCTCGAAAATGATATCACCACCGCTCTGGCGGCCGATCTGCTAGTGCAATGGCAGACTTTAGCAGAGCTCCAGAAAGTCTCTCCGGGCAAGCTGCGTAAGTTCTTCTACGGCCATAACAGCCGTCAGGAGAAGAAAATCCTCGAGCGCCTGGCACTCATCAAGGAAGCCAAGCCCTTGACCACTGACCTCGCCATCATCAGACCCAACGCCCTGAGAGTTAAATTGCTGGCCCAGCAACTCAAGAGTCTTTTGCCTTTCATCGCTGAGTACGAAAGGCGGATTGCTGAACTCTTCGGCTCTCATCCCGATCGCTTCCTCTTTGACAATTTGCCCGGAGCCGGCCCTGCCCTAGCCCCACGATTGTTGACGGCCTTCGGCACCGACCGCGACCGGTTCGAAGTGGCCGCCGACTTGTTGAATTTGAGCGGCGTTGGCCCCGTACGCATCGCCAGCGGAAAGAAGACCGGCAAGAATGCCAGCGTCCACTTCCGCCGTGCCTGCCCAAAGTTCCTGCGCCAAAGCTTCCATGAGTTCGGTGAATGCTCCATCCGTTACTGCTCTTGGGCCCAAGCCTGCTACCAAACCCAACGCAGTCGCGGCAAAGGTCACCATGCCGCTGTCCGCGCGGTGACCTTTAAATGGATCCGGATCCTCTTCGCTTGTTGGAAACAGCGCACCCCGTACGATCCCCAGCGCTACTTCCAAGCTCTCCAAACTCGCGGTTCAGACTACGCCAAAACTGCCGCCTGACACACACACCCGAAACTGTGAATAAACGTGTGAATAAAATCGAAAAAAATGTTGACGGACCAACTCAGATGTCTCGTCGTCGTCGCCCTTCTCGGTTTCCCTTGCCGTCGGAAAATGCTGTTGCGTGGCCTCCCTCATTAGCGAATTTTTCTCAGAGCAAACCGCTTTTGCCGGCAGCGGTCAAAGATCGCGAACGACAACGATTAGAAGACACCAGGAACCCCCTCCTCCATTACGACGACTTTTTTTTCGATCTGGTGACGTTTGATGGCCGCGCGCAACCGGTTCAGAGGCTCCTCCGGGGGCTCGAAACTCAATCGGAATGATCCGTAGTGCATCGGGACCATGATCCGCGCGTTCAACTCCGTAAAGGCCTGAATGGCCTGCTCGGGATTCATGTGCACTTCCCGCCGAGTCGGCGGATCGTAAGCTCCTATCGGTAACAAGGCAATCTCGGTCGGCAACCGTTGCCCGATCTCGGCAAATCCCGAAAAATAGGCACTATCTCCACAGTGAAAGATTGTTCTAGTGCCGAGCTGCAAATGAAACCCGCCAAATCCTCGGTGTCCATCGTGGAGTACACGAGCTCCCCAATGATGGCACGGTGTAAGAGTCACCGCGATTTCTCCAATGTTCAGCGTCTGCCACCAATCCAGTTCGTGGACCCGATTAAATCCCAGATCCTGCACTAAATTCCCAACCCCGTTCGGCACAATGATGGGCTGAAATGCCGAGATCCGTCGGAGAGTTCGCCTATCCAGATGATCGAAATGAGCGTGCGTCACGAGAACGAGGTCAATCGCGGGCAGGTGACGCAACTGTACTCCCGGACGCCGAAGCCGTTTAATGATTTTCAACCAGAGCGACCAGATCGGATCCACCAGAATATTTAAACCCCGCCAACGGATTAAAAACGAGGCGTGACCAATCCACGTCAAGCAAATCTGTTCCGGATCGAGCTCTGGAAATACTGGCCGATGCGCTATACCCTTTCGGCGCGTGAAAAGAGAGGGTAGATAAACTTCAGTAAAGAAATTTCGCCGAAGCCAGCCCTTGCCAGGTTTTAAGCTGACTCGGTGCCCTTGATTCCTGGAGATATTCGACACGACAACCAAGTCATTATTGAATTGTGTCACGATGGCAAATCCCAGATCGCAGTTTTCCGAGAAATCCCGTTTGCGGGACGTGATGCGCGAATGCCTCAAGCAACAATCTCAAATCGAACGGCACACGCGATCTCTCCGGATTTGTGCAAAGCTGCTTCCCTTCTTTTCGGGCAAAAAAAGTCTCGCCTTGTTCGCGCCGACCCTGACCGAACCCGACCTGGATATTTTGTGGGATTTTGGCGCTCTTGAGGATCATCTGGTCAGCTATCCACGATGTGAAGGCGATGTTCTCTCTTTTCGCCCAATCTTGGCACTCTCGGAACTTGTATCCGGACGATTTGGGATCCGCGCGCCGGCTCAAGGTCCGAGTCTGGAACAGTTAGACCTCATTGTTGTGCCCGGACTGGCTTTCACGTCCGAAGGAAACCGGTTGGGCCAAGGGGCAGGATATTACGACCGATTTCTCTCATTGATCCCTCTGACCACGTTCAAGATCGGCGTCTGCTTTGCGTTTCAACGTCTCCCGGAGATTCCACATGAATCTCACGACGTGAAGATGGACGCTGTCGTGTACGCATAAGTAGAGAGGTGATTGTTTGCGAGAGCGACGACTGAGCGCGATTTTATCGGGTCGCTTGTCGATCACGTTCCCCTACCAATCCAGAATTGCGCCGTCCTTCGCTCGAATGGTTGTAGGATGCATCACCTCTTGTTGGAACGGGTGCCTCTTGGCTTGCTCTTCATCTACCTCAATCCCCAACCCCGGAGCCTTCGCCGGAAGCCAATAACCTTTCTCGGTGCTGAGGTCGCTGCGAACAACATCCCAACGCCACGGCACATCCGTCAACATATCTTCCTGAATCAAAAAGTTTGGGGTGGAGAGAGCAAAATGAAGCGCAACTGCGTTCGCGACTGGTCCCAGAGGATTATGCGGTGCGACTCCCATCTGGTAGATCTCTGCCATGGCGGCGATTTTTTTTGCTTCCATGATGCCGCCGCAATGACAAAGGTCAGGCTGAATGACGTGACAGGCTCTTCTTTCAAAAATAGGCCTGAACTGATGGCGTCCCACGAGTCGCTCTCCCGTGGCGATTGGAACTTGCACAGATCGCCGCACTTCCAGGAGCGCCTCCACGTTTTCGGGCGGGACAGGCTCTTCGCAAAAGTAAGGAAAAAACTCTTCGACAGCCCGGATGTACTGAATCGCCATAGCGGGATACGTCCGACCGTGAAAATCGATCATGATATCAATCGCGTCACCCACCGCCTCGCGCAGTTTTTGCATAAGCGTTGCGAATCGCTTGATCTTTCCGATTCCTTCGAGAGGCTCGGAATAAGGAACAAACACCACCTTCACCGCGCTATAGCCGTTCCCGATAACCTCAAGGGCAAGATCGACAAGCGGTCCAACCTCGAATGTCTCATAGACTGCCCGCATATCACCTCCGCCAAGATGCGTGTACATCCGAACCTTATCTCGGACCAGTCCACCTAGAAGCTCAAAAACCGGCACGCCGAGAAACTTACCCTTAATATCCCAGAGTGCCTGTTCAATAGCGGAAATACCGCTCATCCCGATTACGCCGAACCGCCAGAACGATTGACGATAAAGCTTCTGGTAAAGGTGTTCGATCCGCAGAGGATTCTCGCCGATGATCATTGGGGCCAAATCCTCGATCGCCCCGACCACCGCGCGTGTCTTCCACTCCAGCGAGCCTTCACCCCAGCCGAACAAACCAGGCTGATCCGTCTCGATCTTGCAGAAAACCCAGTTTCGCATTTCTGCATTCACCACCACTGTGCGGACGTTCTCTATTTTCATCGGAATCAACTGAAAAATCACTGCAACTTCAGGTGGCCCGCTAGCGCGTATGCGAGTTCGCGATGGACGGCTTCCGGCCAGTGACCAAGTTGTGGCCCGATTTGGTCACACAAATCCCGGAGGTTTTTTGTTCCGGCCGATCGGACCAGAATCTCGGCGTGTTCAACAAAATCGCGAGTCTCTTGGCAAAACTCGGCAATCTCAGCTCCCTTCTTCAAAGGCCAGTGGCAGCTTACGTATAGGTCAATATCCAAGTGTTCGATAAATTGGCTAGTGAGGAGATAACTCTCAGGGTAGAGGTAAGTCGGGCACAAGGCTGGTAACCCGTCTACCCCCATATATACGGCTCCCTGGATCGCGTCGCCACCGAACAGAGTTCGGTGATTGTGATCAAGGACTCCAAGATGCCCCTTGCTATGTCCCGGAAGGGAAAGGACTTCCAGATCCCAATCAGGCCCGAGACGAAGGCGTTCTCCCCCTCGAAACGTAAGTTCAACCGCCTGTGGCTCTCCGAGGTCCCTCAATATCCCGGCTTTGACCTCCTCGGAATAAAACACGCCGTACGGCCGATACGCATCGTACCTCGTTGAGAAAAGGCTTTCTGGGTGGTCGATCTGAAAGCGATCCGCGTCGCCACAGCATAGAATTGCGCCCGGAGACCATCGCTTCATCGCCGCATTCCCACCCACATGATCCGAGTCTGGATGGGTGTTTATGATGTAGCGCAACTGCTCCGGCCGAATGTGCAACTGCTCTAACGCCGGTAGAATCAGGTCATTGACATGATAGGAGCAACCGGTATCGAGCAGGAGGCCGCCCCACTCGCCAACCAGCAGAGGCAGATAGATCGGCCGTTTCCCAACCGTGCCGTCCAGAAGATAAACGGAATCGAATAGCTGAATCATGTTCCCGATGATAATACCGATTCCGGACGCAAAGAGTACAATGATCTCCGACAAGTGGCGCAGACCTGGCCATCATGGCGGAGAAGCGACGAAATCGATCGGCGAATGTTTCCGGCCGCTTTCTTCATGCTTCTTTTTTTTAACAATGGATTTTTCTTTTTCATCCAACCACCGATACTCGATTGAATCCCCCTTTGTCTTGGTCACTCTCCGTGGCTGAACCGTTGCCCGATCGAACATTGGCTAATGCCTCATGACAACAGAACAAGAGTCACTTCCGATTTATTTCCACCGGATCCTGGCCCTGATTAACCGCGTCGGAACGATTTGGATCGCGGTGGTCGTTCTTTATTTTGCTTCCGGATTGGTCTCGCCGGGCATGCTACAAGTTGCCCAAGTTCTGAATACTCTTCAGGTGTCAGCATTTCTAGGGGTCATTGCGACTGGTCAGACCCTGGCATTGCTCGTCGGTGGTATTGATCTCTCTGTCGCAGGGGTCGTCACAATGTCGAACATCGTTTCGACGAGCGTCATGCTGGGACGCCAGGACAGAATGGTGTCTGGCATCGCGATTTGCCTTTTGATCGCCGCAACTGTCGGGCTGGTAAATGGCTGGATGATAACGGTGCTGCGCGTAACTCCGCTCGTTGCGACGCTTGGAATGAATTCTATACTTTTTGGCGCTGCGCTCGTCTACACAGGCGGCGCGCCGCATGGGACAGTCTCGCCCGGATTCCTGGTCTTTGGCCAGGGACAATTGCTCGGGCTGCCGGTGAGCACGCTTTGCTGGCTGGCAATTGCCCTCGGTATGGTCTGGTTAACTCAGAAGACGATATTCGGCCGCAGACTGTACGCCGTCGGCGCTAACCCGATTGCGGCGCGGATCGTAGGTATCGCGGTCGGTCAAACGGTAACTGCCGCCTACATGCTAAGCAGCGTTCTGGCCGCGCTTGGCGGGTTGCTTTTGACTTCCTACATTGGTTCGCCAAGTCTTGGGATCGGCGACCAATTCCTTCTCACCTCAATTTCGGCTGTGGTCGTCGGCGGGACTGCGTTAAGCGGCGGAATGGGCAGCGTCTTTGCCACCATAGGAGGAACCCTCTTCATTACCGAACTCAACAGTTTCACGAATATTGTGCGGGTCTCGGCGGGGACCCAATTCGTGCTTCAGGGCGTCATTATCGCGCTGAGCGTTCTCTTGTACCGATTGATCGGCGCCAAACAGACGGTCAGCTGAATTCCAACAAAGCAAAAAGAATAAAAATTATGGCAAGCGACAAAGATCGTTTTGTGTACACCCGTAGACAGGCCATTGGCCTGGGTGCAGCGGCGCTGGGCGTATCCGCTTTAGCGCGCATGTTTCCCGCGTATGCGGCGGACGTCATCAGTGGCGCGACAATATCAACCGCCGGAGAAACCATTAGCGGAGCCAAGTTCAAGAAGAAAGGTCCCTACCGAATCGGGTTTAGTAACGGGTTCTCTGGAAATACCTGGAGAACCGAATGTCTCGCATCGCTCAAGAAGGAAGCCGGACAGCAAAAAGATCTTGCCGACTTAATTATTGTCGATGGTCAAGGTGACATTACGAAGCAGGTGAATGACATTGAGAGTCTGGTCTCGCAGAACGTCGATGCAATTCTGTGCATCGCCAATTCGGGCTCCGCGGTAGCGCCGGTGCTCCGCGACGCAACAAAGCAGGGCATCGTTACAGTTCCCTTTAATCTGCCTGTCGACGGTGAGGCCTGGAATGCCTATATAGGGACCGATCCCGAAAAGAAAGGCTTCGGGCTCGGAAAATGGCTGCGGGACAGCGTCGTTGATTCGGGCAAAATAGTCGCCTTGGGTGGTTTGCCGGGCAATTCTTATACAGCAAGTTGCTGGGCTGGTGCAAAAAAGGCGCTTGAAGGCAGCAATATTCAGGTCCTGGCCTTTAAGGACGCCTCCTGGGAGGAGGACAAGGCCAAGGTCGTGATGGCTGATCTGATCGCCGCCTACCCGGAGATAGATGGTGTCTGGTGTGATGGTTCGCAAGATGGCGCGGGCGCAATGAAGGCCCTGCTGGCCGCCAAGAAGCCTCTCGTTCCAGTTACGGGAGATGACTACAATGGACTGCTGAAACTTTACGACGAACAATCGACGAACTACCCGAAATTCAAAATTGGGCTGTTATCTGAACCAACCTGGGAAAGTGTCGTCGCGTTGCGGACCGCTCTGAAACTTCTGCGCGGAGAGGATGTACCGAAGAGACAGATCATTGAGCCGAAACTCATCACTGCAGAGAACTACAAATCCTACGTTCGACCAAACCTGCCAGACGGCGTCTTTGTGGACAGTGACCTTTCCGATGACGAGCTGAAACAATTGTTTAAGGCATGATAGACCGGCGCGCCGCGATTAACGGCAAGGAGCCGGTGTTAGCAGTATCCGGCGTCAACAAGCGATTTCCGGGCGTCAACGCACTGAAGGATGTCTCTTTCGACTGCCGCGCAGGCGAAATACATGGTCTTGTCGGTGAGAATGGGGCGGGCAAATCGACGCTGATGCGCGTGCTTTCAGGGGTCCATCGCCGGGACTCCGGAAGCATTCGCGTCCGAGGACGCGAGGTATCATTGACCTCACCGCGTGTGGCGCATGATCTCGGCATCGCGATGGTTTATCAGGACACCCGTCTGGTCGGCGAACTGGACGTCGCGCAGAATATCTGGCTGGAACGTGAACCGGGCTCTGCCGTATTCATCGACCGCGCCGAGATGATGCGTCGTTCCGCGACAATTCTGCGGCGCCTTGGGGTCGATCTTGATCTGCTGCGCAAAGTCCGGGAACTCAGTGTCGGTGAGCGGCAGATCGTCGAAATCGCCCGGGCACTGACCGCCGAACCGGCCGTCCTCATACTTGACGAGCCCACTTCTTCTCTTGATCCAGCCGACGTCGAGAGACTGACAGGTATCCTAAGAAGCCTTCGCGAGGCCGGTGCAGGAATCGTGTTCATTTCGCACCGTCTCACGGAAGTCTTGGAGCTGACGGATCGGATTACCGTGATGAAAGATGGGCGCATCGTCTGCACCGTCGAGAATAGAGAAACGACGCAGGATTTTCTCGTCAGTCAGATGGTCGGGCGCCAATTGTCGCTGGCATTCCCACCTCGGACGGGAAAAACCGGCTCAACTCGGCTCGAGACGAAAAGCTTATCGAGCCCCGGGAGTTTTTACGACGTCTCTTTCACTGTGGCTGCCGGTGAGATAGTTGGATTCGGAGGGATCCAGGGAAATGGACAGCGAGAAATCCTGCGTGCGCTTTTCGGACTTATGCCTTTGACAGGCGAAATCCGATTGCACGGTGCTCCGGTTCATCTGAATTCGCCACGCGAAGCCATTCGTGCGGGAGTCGTTTATATCCCAGCGGATCGGCGCATTGAAGCGCTGTTCCTCCACATTCTATTCGGAACAACATCGCTATTCCGCATCTCCCTCGTTTAAGCAAATTCGGCATCATCCTGCCGGAGCGAGAGGCGCACGCCGTACGGGAGATTATCGAACGTCTGCATGTACGCACTCCTTCGGATAGGCAACCAGTCACCTTGCTTAGCGGCGGGAATCAGCAAAAGGTCGTCTTTCGGGCGGTGGTTCATAGCGAAGCCAAAGCTCTACCTATTTGACGAACCGACCCAGGGGGTCGACGTCGCGACGAAGCTTGAATTGTACCGTGTCGTTCGTCAACTGGCGGACGAGGGCGCCGCGGTCCTGCTGCTAACATCCGATCTGCTGGAACTAATCGGTCTTTGCGACCGAATAATCGTCATCGCGCGCGGTCGCGTGGTCGATCGAGTCCCCGCAGTCGAAGCGACAGAAGAGCGGATCGTGGGCAGCGCTTTCCGGAGCGTCTCCCACGGAGAATCGGTAACGGCACCCCATAGACTGGCGCCCCCGGCCCTAATTGTGCGGACCGGCAGGAGGAGCAGCCCTTTTTTGCTGATCATGCGTCGATACGGCGGCGCTGCATTCCTGCTCGTACTCATTCTGCTGCTTGGGAGTTATACCGCCACTCAAAGCCGTTGGTTTTTGACCGAGCGAAATCTCGGAAATTTGCTCCTCCAAATCGCTCCGCTTGCTCTAGTTGGATGCGGTCAGACACCGGTCATTTTGGCCGGCGGCATCGATCTTTCCGTTGGTCCCTTGATGAGTTTGACCACAGCAGTGGCTTCGTACACGCTGGTCTCGAACAGTCTGAGTGGAATCGCGAGCGGAGTAGCCCTCTGCTTGACGATTGGTTTGCTTGTCGGGGCACTTAATGGCTTCATTATTCTCCGGCTGGACATCCCTGATCTCATCTCCACCCTGTCCACTTTTTCGATCGTCACCGGCCTCGCGCTGACGGTCCGGCCTAGTCCAGGGGGAACCGTGAGCGAAACCTTCATGGACGCGGTGACCAGCCGCATCGGTTGGGTCCCGATCATCGGCGGCCTGGCAATACTTCTCGGTATTGCAGGCGAGATTTTCCTGTTGCGAGGACGGATCAGTACAAGGCTCTATGCGATCGGATCCAATAAGGACACAGCCTCTCGCAGGAATTCGCGTGGACCGTGTCCGCTTCTTGCCATACATGTTTTCTGGCTCATGGCTGCAGTTGCTGGTCTGGTCATAGCGGCGCGTATTCGGCAGCGGAGATCCACAGTCTGGCAGTCAATTCACTCTCGCTTCGATAACCGCAGTGATAGTTGGCGAAACGAGCATCTTTGGCGGCGAGGAACGATGATTGGGACATTATGGGTGCGATTTTCGTTGTGCTTATGCAAAACTCTTTGAATCAGCTCCATGTGACAGCCTACTAGAGTACATTTGGACCGGAGCGCTCATGCTCCTTGCGGTAGCTGCTACTCGGTCCAAGAGGGAAAAGGGTTCTGGAGCCGCTTCTCGCCCCCAAAGGGTTGATCACAGTTGAATTCGCCGTGACCTTATCGTCCTTTTTGGCAGTTCTACTAAACTCCGAAGTTTGGATCCTCGTCCTCGTGGTCGTTCTCGTCCTCGATCAGTCTGCGATTTCTGCAGCGAGAGAGTCCGGTTGTCCGCAATTGTTCTGTCCAGTTAGTCTGAGTGTCAAACATCGGGATTCCCGAGGACGAAGGACGGCCACGAGCACGAGTCCTCAATTTCGGAGTTTAGGTTAGTTTATCCTCAGCACTAGAAGACTTTTGGCACTTCCATCTTGAACCGAGGGATACGCACCACAAATGGCACCCCCTCGTCCGTGAGGCCGATAAACACACCTTCCGCCGGGTCCAACCGATCAGCGTGATAGCTGTTATATGAGAACCGTTCTCCAGCACCAAGCAGATGTCCCGACAACACCGTCTCCTTCGACCACAATCTTCTGGTCGGCCTGGTCAGTAATCACCCATTTCCGACCTCTGATCGTAACCGTTTCGACCGATTGATTGTCGATCGTGATAAAGTAAACAAACGGGTAAGGTCTGTCCAGCAGCGCCTCGAGCATTGGCATATAAACAATCTAAATGATCGAGAGAGAGAGAGTGGCCACTGCAAATACAGAGCTCACACTGCTACAATGCGCCATATTCAATGAA